>CAWDCF010000008.1:0-274439 GCA_963800765.1 uncultured Acidimicrobiaceae bacterium | reverse complement strand
AGATGCCCACTTGGCCAAGGCGTCATGGACTGCGGGATCGATACGCAAAAGGACTGGTTTGCGGTCACTCACGGATTAGTTGTACAGCGTCCCGGTGTTGACGATCGGCGATGCCGGTTGGTCACTACAGAGAACGACCATTAGGTTGCTCACCATCGCCGCTTTGCGCTCCTCGTCAAGATCGACGATGCCGCGCTCCGTCAGGCGAGCGAGCGCGAGCTCCACCATTCCCACCGCGCCATCGACGATCAGCGAACGTGCGGCGACAACGGCACTGGCTTGTTGACGTCGCAGCATGGCTTGGGCAATCTCCGGAGCGTACGCCAGGTGGCTTATTCGGACCTCGACAATCTCCAGTCCGGCGATGGCGACGCGCTGGGCCATCTCTGATGCCAGTTCATCGGCAACCGTGTCGGTTGAGCCGCGCAGCGAGATGCCGTTTTCGGTGGGATTGTCGTACGGATGGGTGGTCGCGACGTGTCGCAACGCCGACTCAGCCTGGACGCGAACGAAGTTGTGATAATCGTCAACGGCGAAGAGGGCGCGGGCAGTATCGGTCACTTGCCAGACAACAATGGCGGCGATCTCTACGGGATTACCGTCCGCGTCGTTCACCTTCAAGTGGTTCGTTTCGAAGTTCCTCACCCGGATGCTCACGTCACGGTGTTTGGTCAGAGGGCGAATCCAGGACAAACCAGTCTTGTGCACGGTACCGATGTAACTGCCGGCAAACTGAACCACTCTGGTCTGGCCCGGCTGCACGACGACCAATGAGCCAAGGATGATGACGGCCACCACGATCGGAACTGCAATGAAGCCCTTAGCGGAGCTAGTAGCGATCGGGATGGCGACGGCGATGCAGACGGCGACGGCTAAGACGCCGAACCAGCCGTTGATAGTCCACGCCTCGTGTTCGTGGATCTGGACCCGCGTCCCCGCCGGTCCGACTGAGGTGCCGTCCATACGTTGGTACGGTTGGACAGATTGGCTCATGAAGCCTCCCTACGAGTCAAGTTGCTTAAGTGATATCAAAATGATATCTTATTCTCATGATGACGGACTTGACTTCAGGTGGGGCCGGGACCAAGAAAGCCCCTGTAGTCATCGGTGTCGAGCACCTTCACAAGACCTATGGAACAACTGCGGCGGTGGATGACGTCAGTTTCTCGGTCCGAGCTGGCGAAATTTTTGGCATCCTTGGGCGAAACGGCGCGGGTAAAACGACGACGGTCGAGTGTCTCTCTGGCTTGCGAGCACCAGATGGCGGACACGTTGAAGTCCTCGGCCTCGATCCACAAGTGGAGCGCCGTGAGCTGCACGAGAAGGTTGGCGTGCAGCTTCAAGAAAGCGCCCTGCAACCGAAGATTCGAGTCGGCGAAGCCGTAGAACTGTACGCATCCTTCTATCGGCAACCCGCAAAGGGCGACCATCTTCTCGAAGTACTTGGACTCGACGAGAAGAGGGACTCGTATTACCGCGATCTCTCCGGCGGGCAGAAACAGCGGTTGTCCATCGTCCTCGCACTCATCGGCCAGCCCGAGATAGCAATCTTGGATGAATTGACGACGGGTCTTGATCCTCAGGCTCGGCGCGAGACGTGGGAACTGATCGAGGGTGTGCGCGACAGCGGAGTCACGATCCTGCTTGTCACTCACTTCATGGAAGAGGCCGAGCGACTGTGCGACCAAGTGGCGCTCATCGACCATGGCAAAGTCATCGCTTTCGGTCCGCCTTCGCACCTCGGCGAACAGGCTTCGACCTCAAAACGGGTCCGTCTCCGAGCATCGGATGAGCTGCCCGACAAAGTCCTCGAGGCGCTTCCTGGGTGAGCTCCGTTGAGCATCACGGTTCCGACCTCGTCGTCATCGGAACTGGCAACCTGGTGAGCGCCGTAGTCCTTGCCTTCGACCACGCAGGATTGGTCGCTGAAGACGTCCGAACCGAAACCTCCACACTGGAAGACGCGTTCTTGGCACTCACCGACGCCGCCGACGCCAACACGGACGGGCCTAAGAGATGAGTACTTCGATCACTCCCTTGTCGCCATCGCGACGACGTGCCTACCGCATGCTCGTGCTCACCGAATTGCGACTCGCCCGGCGCACCCCCAGCTACCTCATCGTCGCACTCGGGATACCCGTGCTATTGGTGATCATCTTCGGCAGTATCCCGTCGCTCACGCAGCCGAAAAAGGACTTCGGGGGTGTCTCCTTCTTCACGATTTACACGCCGACGCTCATGGTGCTCGTGCTCATCGTCCTCGGCCTGTTAAGCCTGCCCTCCCAAATGGCCAGCTATCGTCAACAGGGCGTGCTCCACCGGATGTCGACGACGCCGGTTCCCGCGTCCGCGCTGCTCGGAGCGCAGGTGGCGGTCAACGTCCTCTTCGCCCTGGTCTCGTTCGCTCTGATCCTCGGTGTGGGGGCCGGTGTCTTCAGTTTCGTCCTCCCGGTTCAGTTCGGTTGGCTCGTCCTCTCCCTGGCTCTTGCAGTCGCGGCGATGTTCGGGATTGGTCTGTGCATCGCGGCGTTCGCCAGCTCGGCACGAGTCGCCCTCGTCATCGCCGGCCTTCTCTTCTACCCGTTGGCATTCTTCGCGGGGATGTACGGCCCGCTCAGCGTGTACCCCAGGGTGGTCGGCGAGATCGCAAAGTGGACGCCCACCGGTGCTGTATTCAACGCTCTCCAAACGTCGCTAGGAGGGCTATTTCCCGGCTGGACAACGTTTGGTGTCCTCGCCGCCTACGGAGTCGTGTTTATCGCGATCGCCGTCCGTTGGTTCCGTTGGGACGTCGAGCGACCTCATACCGTACGCAGAAAAATCCTCGCGTTGCTCACTCTGACGCGAAGCGTCACCCTGCCGGGAGAGGTGAGTGGCGAGCAGGTGTCACGGGCATTACGTGACGGATTGCCCAGTCGCTTCGAGGTACAGCCCGCCACGAAGTTCAAGGGTCGGTTGTTCGGGTACAGCACGCAGCCAGCAGGACCTGACGTCTCCGTAGTAACGGGGGGAGCGAGCGGTCTGTTGCGAGCCGAGGTGACGGTTGTGCGCCCGTGGCGTGGAAGCACGCGAGTTCGAGTCCGATCGGGTGGTCAAGTGATCTACAGCGCCGTCGGAATTGTGAGAAAGGTTCGACGAGTCCTAATCGAACTTGGTGGGGCCAACCGGCCCAGTTCGTCCTCGTAGAGACTTTTGCCTAGCTCGGCCATTTCTGTTCGAGAAGCGACCTGGTAACTACTTCAGCGTCTTCTCGGTTGGCAGTTGTCGTTATGACGACGGCGTATTTTGCATCACTCATGGTTATCTTATGGAATCATTTTTATGAATTTTGGTCAATATCAATCTCGGCGAAGGCAACTCCGAACCGTGTTCGCACAGAATCCAAGTTGGTCGCCCACCGCTTGGGGTGAAAGTCCGGACGCGATCAGGTTTGCCATCGCATCAATGGCTTCAGGCGCCGGAGGCTGGCCCCGCATCGAGACTCCTGCCTTCTTGAGCCGCTCAGCGACAGTTGTACGATGACAGCCAAATTCAGCGGCTAACTCGTAAACCGTGGCTCCTGCCTCGTACTTCGCGGCCATTTCGAATACCTGAGCCTTAGTCAGCCTCCTATGTCGTTGACGGAGTGGGCCAAGTAGCTGACAACCAGAAACTGTGGAATCACCCGGTTTTTGGCCCTCCAAACAGGCTTTGAGAAGGGTTAACCATTTGTTTGAGTCAGCAGTGGATAGGTCCACCAAGTTTTAGTTGGCTCCCCGAAGGTACTCTCTTGCATCACTACTCGAACTGTTACTTCTCTCTGACAGCGCCTCGCATTATTCCGGAGACTGCATCAAGTGATGAAGCGGTGGATGGCCTCGTTGGCGTGGTCCTGGAAGGTCGTGTTGGCCAAGTCGGGGAAGATGTCCGTCTGGTCCAGTAAGGGACCCTTCAACTTGCCAGCCGGGCTGGCGTAGAACACGCCACTCGACAGGGTCGGGTCGGTGACTCCGTCGACCAGTCGCTTCGCGCCCACGTCAAGCTCGTGGGAGATACCCATATGAGGCATGACGTATTTGGCCGCTATTCGTAGTGGTAGCCCAAGGCCGTCGGGGGCTTGGGTTCCACTGGTGTTTCCGGGGCTCACCGTGATAAATCGTCGGTCAGGGTATTGGCGAGCCATGTGGGCCATCCAGAGTGCCCCGATGTACTTGACCTGTCCGAAGGCCATGTTGGGTTCAAATTTTCTGCCATTGAAGTAACTGCCGTCCATGACGGTGGCGAGTTCATCGGCAGAAGTTGAGATGAAGGAAGGCTGTGGCATCTTTAACATTGCTCCGAAAAGTGAAGACTTCGGAATTCCTCTGGCTGCTTCACTTCCGACAAAGACCGCAACCTCGCCAAGCCGGTTCTCCATCAGGAGCGCATCAAGGAGAACTACGTGACCAAGAACGTTCGTTGCGAACAGGGTGGTCACACCGTCAGCCGTCAAGTTCATCAACTTCTTGTCGCCGATTACACCGGCGTTCATGATCACCGCGTCGACGGATCCTTCGATGGCCGCAACGCCGGCCCGGACCGAACGCAGATCGGCGACGTCCATGAGAATGATGTCAAAGATGTGTCGGCCAGTCACGGCTTCGAGTTCGGCCTTTGCCGATTTCGCACGATCTTGCTTCCGGCACGCCAAGTAGATCCGAGAAAACTCGGGACGTAATGCCAGTTGCCGGGCCACCTCCTTGCCGATACCGGCGTTGGCGCCCGTTATGAGGGCTGCCTTTCCTGGCTGTGTGCTCACTTGGTTTGGCTCTCAGCTTCTGTGGACGTAGGAAGGCCGTCGAGCAAGCTGAAACGGACTTCCATAGCGGCACCTCGGACTCCGATCAGTTGCTGATATTCAGGCGAGTTGTACCACCTGAGGGCCGTCTCACGGTCCGGAAATCGCATGAGTGCTCCTGAAGTAAGCGAGCCTTCGCCGTACAAGAGTTCCCAGTCACTGTTGGCGAGAGCCTCAGCTCCGTACTCTTTGGCAGTCTTTCCAGCGTTGCTCGCGTACTTCTCACGATAAACATCTGGGTCCTTGACCGTGAATTCGACGATTAGGTATGCGCTCATGTTGCTACTCCTTCGTAGTTATTTGTTAGTTGTGATCTGTGTTCTGAAATGGGTTGTGCAACTCACTTTATCAATTCGATATTGGGTTGTCAAACTCAAAATCATGTTAAAATTCATTCATGGATAGTGAATCGAACGAGCGGCCGAAGCTCACCCCGAAAGGAGCTCGTACCCGGGCACGAATAGTTGAGGCAGCGGCTGCCTTGATCCATAAGCGTGGAGTGGCGGCGACCACCTTGGACGATGTCAAGGTTGCGGCGGAAGTCAGCGGCTCTCAGATGTACCACTACTTCCCCGACAAGAACGAACTCGTGCAGGCGGTCATCGACTACCAAGCCGAAACCATCGTCCATCACCAGGGGCGCGTCCTTAGCAGTGCGAACGGAGTCGAAGCCTGGCGGAACATGGTGATCACGGCGGCGAAGCACACCAAAGCAATCGGGGGCTGCCCACTTGGCTCGCTCGGTGGTCAACTCGCCGAGAATGACCCCGAGGCGCGAGCGCTCATCGCGGCAGGTTTCGATCAGTGGACAGCCGTTATTGGCGATGCACTCGGATCCCTTCATGCCGACGGGAAACTTCCGTCCGACATTGACTCGAACGACCTCGCGATTACTCTGCTCGCCACGCTCCAAGGAGGACTTCTGCTTGCCCAGGTGCAACGGAGCATCCGCCCGTTCGAAATTGCGGTCAATACCGTCCTCGACCTTGCCGTTGGCAGATGAGCCCAAAGACAACTAGCAGGCCGTTCGCAATGCACCGAGGATTGGTCATCACTCGTTAACACGAAGACCTTCGGTTGTTGGTCGACCCCTTCATTGCCTTCGCAGCTCTAGGATTCGTCGGGCCAGGTGGTGGCGATAGGTAGTCGTTCACGCAGACAATTCCGAACTGTGTTTGCACAGAACCCAAGTTGCTTGCCCACGGCTTGGGGTGAAAGTCCGGACGCGATCAGATTTGCCATTGAGTCAATAGCTTCGGGCGTTGGACGCTGGCCCCTCAGTACGACTCCTGCCTTCTTGAGCCGTTCGGCAACGGTTGCGCGATGACAGCCAAATTCAGCAGCCAACTGATACACAGTGGCCCCTGACTCGTATCTGACAGTCATTTCGGCCACCTGAGCCGCAGTGAGCCGTCTCTGTCGTTGACTGATTGGGCCAAGTAGTTGATAATCAGAGGAGGTGATAACTTCCGGGGTTTGCCTCTCCAGATGGCCTTCTTTTAGAAGTAACCATTTGTTTGAGTCAGCAGTGGATAGGGCCACAACTGCAGGACACGACCAAACTCTCACATAGGCTGACCACTTATTGGGGTCTAGGTCACTCACGACAAATGCTGGCCTAGCGAGAGGTCATTCGGAGAAAGTATTTCATCTGAATTCGTCACAAATATTGAGAAGCACCGGCTACGAATAATGAGAAGGAGCAGGAATAGCAATGGCAAGTAAACGAAAAGCCAAGAAGATTATGAGAAAAGCTGAACGTCGAGCGGAAAAGATTGCCGAGGAGGCGAACGACAGGGCGAAGGCCATCGTGGACAAGGCCAAGCGAAGGGCCGCCAAAATCTCGGGTGAGGCTGGGGATCAAGTCAAAGAAAGTTCTGAGTCTCTGAAGCGTAAGGCAAAGCGCAACATCAATGAGTCAGTTGACAACGCTAAGAAGAAGGCCAAAAGACACACCGATGACGCCATTCGTTCGGCAAAAGACAAAGCCAAAGTAGTTGCCGCAATGGCGGTGAGCGAGGGTAGTCACGCAGTCGCTGAAAAGGGCCATCAAGCGATGGACAAACTCAAAGAGTCCGGTGATAAAGCTAGCGAAGCGCTTTCGAGCTAGTTAAGTCAAGTCCGCACGGAAATTGTTGATATCAAAATTCCGTCGGCAACCGATGGCGATGTATTCGAATACGAAGGAGGGGGCTTCCTTGCGCTCGAGCTGGTATCGAAACGCTGGATGGACCTCAGAAGCACTTTCCAGGTATCTTCCAACTGACCGTCACGGCTCGACGATGTGGTCTCGCCAGGAGTGACGTGGTTTGTAACCGATCACCTCGCGCGCTCGGTCGATTGCGAGCAACGTCTCGAACTCTTCGATGTCGCGTGTGAGGGGCACTCCCGGGAATACTTCAGGAAGGAGCGAAGCCGACGGGCGGTTCATGACCGTGTCCGCGGCCGCAATGATCAAGCTCGGGCAGTCGGCGATCGCTTCCGACGGCGCCGTGAGGGAGAGGCGACAGGCTGTGGCGACGTCGCGGCCGTCCACGTAGCCCCATAGGTTCCACTCGCGCGCATGGGGATCCGCCCACATCGACGGAAAGTCTCGATAGTCGTCGGGGTCCATGATATTGGAAAGACGAAGTGCCACGAATTGGATCCCCGACCATTGCGCTATATGTTCGGCGACGGTCTCGCTCGCGACTTTCGACAGAGCGTACGTCGATTTTGGCACTGGGTAGTGAAGTTCGTCGACCGGCGCGTATCGCGGCCGTGATCCCTCTTTGTTCGAGAATGAAAGACCGAGAGTCGTCTCACTGGATGCCCACACCACTCGCTTCAAGTCGCAACGTGCCGCGGCGTGAAAGACGTTGAAGTTCATTGACATATTCGCGTTGAAGGTAGTCGCCGGCGTGTAGATCCCCGGAGCCGGAATGTTCGCTAAGTGGATTACTGCGTCGACACCCTTCAACACTTCGAGGACCTGACCGTAGTCAGTGAGATCGGCTCGGACCGCGCCGTCTCCAACCTCTTTCATCGACGATGCCACATCAGTCGCCATGACGTCGAACCCGTGTTCGAGAAGGTCCCGCACAACGGAACGACCCGCCTTCCCACTTGCTCCGGTCACACAGATTTTCCGTATCGTCGAAGTTTCCATGCTCACCGCCTCTCATCCACGTTCCTCAATCATCATGAATTCACAGTATGACTGCCTACCACTATCGCAACTGAAATAAGCCAACCCTGCCGAAGCACGCAAATCGCAGGCGCCGTCGAGAATTTGCGAGAGGGCGGTACGATTCGGTTCATGGGTCTCGGTCGCAGGCATAGCGGATCAATCGGTTTCGCAACCTTGGCGCTTGCCCTAGGCACCGTGGTCGTACCCGCCGTCGCGCACGCGACCAGCCCGCGCGTCTCGGGGGCGAATCAGTTCGACGAGCCCACGGGGCTCGCGATCGGTGGTGGCCATCTTTGGGTGACCAACGAGGCCGGCGACTCCGTCACCGAGATCAATCCGTCGAACGGCGCATGGATTGCCACCATTGCGCGCGCCAAGGGTTATCGATTCAATAAGCCCGTCGCAATCACTCGCAACGGAGCCAACCTCTTCATAGCGAATGCTGGCGACTCGGTCACCGAGATCACGGCGAGTAGCGGCCAATTGGTTCGCGTCATCTCAGGTGCTCGATTCCACTTCGCCAACCCAGTTGCTGTCACGTCGAGCGGGAATACGATGCTCGTGCTCAGCACCGGCAGTTCGAAAGCGCCGTCTGGTTCGATCACCGAATTCAGTGCGCGGACTGGCGCGTTCCTGCGTACGGTCTCCGGCGCCAAGTTCGCCTTCGACAACCCACGGGCATTCACCGTGTCGGGATCGAACGTCTTCGTGGCCGACGAAGGAAACGCCTCCGTCACGGAGGTCAAAGTGGCCAACGGTGGACTCGTGCGAGTGATCGCGGGCCAGGGACTCGACGCACCCGACGGCATCGCGGTCTCGAGCGGCAATGTGTGGGTCGCAGACGCCGCCAGTAACGCGGCCACCGACATCAACGCAACAACGGGCGCGGTGATTGCGACGTACTCCGACGCCGACGGTGCTTACGGCTTCGGTCAACCATCGGCCGTCATCGCGGCTCAGGGCAACGTGTACGTGATGACCCCCTACAGCACGAGCCCGATGGTCACGAAGGTCGATGCGACCAAAGGAACGCCCTACTGGTACATGTGCAACACCAACGGGCCGTACTACTTCTCCGATCTGTCAGCGTTCGCCGTCTCGGGCGACGACCTTTGGGTGGCGAGCCGTACTGGCGACAACAGTCAGACGCCCGGCGCGAAGACCGGTGCGCTCACAGAGTTGAAGATCACTGATGGGAGTCTCGTGGCGACCTACCCGTCACCGAACGCCACACCAACGACGACGACCGTTCCAACCACGACAACGACTGCGCCGTAACGAACCCGTCGAAGCGGACACGCCACGCGTCAAGACGCCGTGCGTTGGATTCGACACTCTCTAACGAAAACCGGCAACGCCGTGGACGCGGTAGTCCTTCTCCAACCGGTCGATCTCACTCTGCTCTAACTGGACGTCGAGGGCGCCAATCGCGTCGCTCAGATGGTGCAACTTTGTCGCTCCCACGATCGGACTCGCGACGACGGGGTTGGCGAGCACCCACGCCAACGCCACCTGCGCCGCGGAGATCCCACGCTCGGTCGCGATGTCGATGACCACGTCGACTATGCCCTTATCGTCGTCACCATAGAGTGAGCGGCCGAAGTCGTCGTTCTCCGATCGACTCGTCTGCACGTCCCAGGGACGAGTGAGTCGACCTCGTGCGAGGGGGCTCCAAGGAATCGCGCTGATGCCCTGATCGAGGCAGAGCGGTAACATTTCGCGCTCTTCTTCTCGGTAGAGCAAGTTGTAGTGGTCCTGCATGCTCACGAAGCGCGTCCAACCGTTTAGGTCGGCGACGTACAGGGCCTGGGCAAACTGCCACGCGTGCATCGACGAGGCACCGATGTAGCGAGCCTTGCCGGCTTTCACGACGTCGTGCAGCGCCTCGAGGGTCTCCTCGATCGCTGTGTCATAGTCCCAGCGATGTATTTGATAGAGGTCGACGTAGTCGGTCCCGAGACGCCTCAGACTGTTGTCGATCTCGGTCATGATGGCCTTGCGCGACAGGCCCTGACCGTTCGGCCCAGGGCCCATCCGCCCGTGCACCTTCGTCGCGATCACGAGTTCTTCGCGCGGCGCCATTGCCAACAACGTCGATCCGGTGATCTCCTCGCTTGATCCAGCGGAATAGACGTTGGCGGTGTCGAAGAAGTTGATTCCGGCGTCGAGGGCCTGGCGAAAGAAGGGCTTCGCGTCATCGGCACCGAGGGACCACTCATGGTTTCCCCGCTCCGGTTCGCCGTAGCTCATACAGCCCAGGCAGATTCGTGAGACCTTGAGTCCGGTCGTTCCGAGATTGACGTAGTCCATTTGGCGAATGTACCCGTTGCGAAAGGGAATCGGTTCGCCAACGAGTTCACGACTCCTTCTCGGCCTTACGCTGGGCATCGTTATCGCAAGGTCGAGTTCGTCGACCGAGGAAGGAATGAAGTGTCCGAGCACGATGACCACGCCGCGCTTCATCGAAACGGTGTCGGATCGAACGCCGACCTCGACCGCGATGTCGCCAACCTGACGGTCCTGTTCGAAGCCTCGGCGTCGAGCGTTGACCAGACCGGCACCATCTCGAGTGAACTGTTCGACGGCCTCGCCTCAGCGGGACTTTACGGAACGTTCGCCCCTAAGTCCCTTGGCGGTTTGGAACTCAATCTCGCCCAGATGTGCGAGGTCATCGAAGCGTTGGCCTCGGCGAATCTGTCACCGACCTTTGTCTGGATGCAGCACTTTCGACTGTTGGCGGCGTTGATGGACCCCTCGACACCCGATGATTTGCGAGCGTTGCTGCCGCGTGCGGTGAGCGGCGACCTCAAAGGCGGCGTCGCGCTGGGCGGATTCCTTCCAGGTCCTCCCCGTCTTCGCGCAGAACCGAGTGATGAAGGATGGATCCTCGAGGGTGACGCTCCCTGGGTGAGCGGCTGGGGCATCGTCGACGTCCTCTTCGTCACGGCCCGTGGTCCCGATAAAAACGTGGTCGGCTGCGTCCTCGACGCCCGCGATCAACCAGGTCTGAAGGTCACCCACCATCGACTGTCGGCCCTCAACGCGACGGCCACCGTGCGCCTCGACTTCGACGGACTCCTCGTAAGTCCTGACCGCTTCGTGAGCGAGCAGCCGTACGCGCCGGGACGAGAAGGCCGCGAGGGACTTCGCGCGAACGGATCGTTGGCGCTCGGCGTGACGCGTCGTTGCTGCGCATTGCTCGGTCCATCGTCGCTCGACGACGATCTGGTAGCAGCTCGACGGGCACTCGATAGTGCCGACGATGAGGGGATGCCCTTGGCGCGGGCCCGGGCCAACGCGCTCGCGCTACGGGCCGCCCACGTGCTCGCCGTCGAACGCGGCAGTTCGGCGTCGCTGGCCGGCGACGTCGCCGAGCGCACGACTCGCGAGGCATCCCTGCTGCTGGTCTTTGGCAGCCGTCCCTCGATCAAGAAGTCGTTGCTCGAGCAACTCTCCCCCGGTCCCACTGGCTCGACGACTCCGTAGGCCGGTCGGTCCCACGTCAAGGACTGACGTACCTGACGCACTCGCCAGTTCGCGGCGAATTGGTCAGAAGAAAGGGGTAAGAGTTGGGATAGCCTCAACCCGTGAGTACCCAAGAGGGAGCCGACATCGGCATCGAGAATAAGGGTGAACCAACGTCCCGGAAGAAGCGCTCACTTCGCTCACACGAGCAGTTGATTGGAATGATCATCCTGTCGGCGGCGTTCATCATCGGATCGTTGTCGGTCGCATCGGGGATCCGAAACCGAAACCAACCCCAGACCAACCAAATTACGATTACCGGTTCTGCTGAACAGGCTGTCAACTCCAACACATTCCAATGGATGGCAAGTGTCGCCAGCACGCAGCCGACAACCTCGGCGGCGCTGGCGCAATTGAACGGGTGGAGCGCCCATATTCGCAACGCGCTCATCGCCGCCGGAGCTCTCAACGACGAAATCTCATTTGGCACGGTCAATGTGCAACCCAATACACAGGCCACCGGTCAAGTGACCAGTTTCACCATGAGCCAAACCTCACCGTGCAGTCCTCTCGCCTGACCGCTATGCAGCGTGTTGTGGGCGTCAGCAATCTCCTGCTCGCCGACAACGTTCCGTTCATCGCCCAACAACCGCAGTACACCTTCAATGGATTGAAGAAACTGCGACCCGTTCTCACGAAAGAGGCGGCCGCAAATGCGCGACAGCGTGCCCAAGCCGCGTTGGGCAAACAGGTCACGTTGGGCAAGCCGATTTCGATCACGGTGGGACAGGTGTCCGTGGATGCACCCGGGTCCGTCAATTACGGCAGTGGCGACTTCAACACCAGCACGATCCCCAAGGTCGTCTCGGTGGTGGTGTACGCCACGTACGCAACCTAGGAGTGGCCCTCACCCGCGCATGATTCAGCGATGAGTTGAAAGGCGGTGTGCGAGCAGATCCTGAAACTCGTGATCTCCTGAGGGGTTACCCGTCGCACAGCGACGTTGAACGGTGCCGGGTCTGTCCGGTACGTCAGTCCCTATGAAACTGATCAGGTCTCGACGAGGGGTTCCGAGGCAAGTGGCTCTCGCGCGACAAGGTCGCGTGTTCGAAAGTGGCGAACGGTGAACCAACCGATGCCAGCCGCGATGAAGCACGATGCCGCGCCGACACCCAGTCCCACGCGGGCTCCGGCCTCGCTGGTGATCCATCCAATGAGCGGTCCGCCAATGGGCGTCGAACCCATGAAGGCGACCGCCCACAAGGCCATCACGCGACCACGCATCTGAGGATCGGTCTCGAGCTGCAACGTGGAGTTGGTCATCGCGAGGAACTGGACGCTACCGAAGCCCACGAGCGCGAGCGCCACTATCTCGACCCACAATTTGGGTGAAAGTGCCGCGAACGTAATGAAGACGCCGAAGAGAATGGCCGCGCTGACCATGGCACGCGTTCCTGTTTTGCCCTTCGCCGCGGTCCAGAGACCGCCGATGATCGCACCGGCGCCCATCGACCCGGTCAAGATCCCATAGACCTCGGCACTGCCATGAAAGATGTGGCCCGCCACGATCGGCAACGTCACTTGGAATTCGTAGGCGAGCATCCCAACGAGGCCCATCATGATGAGTGGATAGAGCAGTTTCGGTGTCGCCGCGACGTAGCGAAAGCCGTCCAAGAGTTGTCCCTTGGCCCGCACCGTCGGCACGCTGGGACTCAACGTGGAACGGTCCATGACCATCAGTGACACGACGACCGCGATGAAACTGAGCGCATTGAGTGCGAAGCACCAGCCTTCGCCGAAAGATGCGATGATCACGCCCGCAATCGCCGGTCCAACGGCGCGCGCGACATTGTTCATGGTCGAGTTCAGACTGACCGCGTTTCGCAGGTCCCTGGGTCCCACCATCTCCAACACGAACGACTGACGTGAAGGGTTCTCGAAGGCGTTGTTGAGACCGAGAATGATGGCGAGGATGCACACGTCGAGGTACGACACGACATGGGTGAGTGCCAACACCGAGAGGACCGCCGCCTGGAGTCCCATCGCCGCCTGCAGCACGATCATGAGTCGACGCTTGTCGACCCGGTCCGCGACGACACCGCCGTAGGGACCGAGGAGGAGGACGGGCAGCGTTTGCAGCGCCACGACGAAACCAATATCGGTGGCCGAGTGCGTCAAGGTGAAGACCAACCACGACTGGGCGGTCATCTGCATCCACGTGCCGACCAGTGACGTGGTCTGGCCGAAGAAGTACTTGCGATAGTTGGGGTTCGAGAGTGACGAGAACGTCCGACGCGCCGATGCCTTCACGTTCATTGGCGTTCTCGCAAGGTCGTCACGATCTTCTCGAGCACCGGCGTGGCCTCAGCGAGCGTGCTGCGCTCTTCCTTGGTGAGGTGTCGTAGCGCGTAGTGCAGTGCATCGGTTCGTTCACTACGAATCGTGTCGCGCAACGCTTCGCCGGCCGCAGTGACGGCCACGTGCATGATGCGCGCATCCGCACTATCGGGCGTTCGCGTGACGAGGCCGGAGGCCTCGAGCTTCGCGACAATTCGCGACAGCATGGTCGGATTGATCCCCTCTTCTTGCGAAAGTTCTGAGAGGCGAAGTGACTTCACGCGCGCGACGGCCATCAGCACTTCACGCTGACTGGGAGGAAGGTCGCTATCGACGTGCGTGAGTCGAAGACTCCGGTTCAATCGACCAAACGCAACGCGCAACTGTTCGGCCAACTGGGTTTCGCGCTCGGTTGGGGTGATGGTGGCGTCGGGCATGTGACCATTCTAGAGGTCATTGCTTGCCAGCAAGCATGTAATGGGACTGGTTCCCCGAAAGCAGGAACTGGACCTCATCTTCCCGGGCCAACTCACGTGTGGGCGCGACGAGTCCCGCCACGGAGGCGGAAGATCTCTCGGGCCAACGGTGGCCGGCAAATTGGCGAATCGAGGACTCGCCAATCGGTCTAGGCGAAACTGCGACTAGCGACGAGTGTTGTGCGCGTCGATCGATTCAGGGTCGGCAACGTTGAAATACACGTCGTCGGATGTCGGTACGTCGGCACGGCTCAGGAAGCCGCCGAGTGGGGTCATCGCCCAGAGGATGGACGACTGGCGCGGCTGGGATGATCGGTACGACATTTGGTGCATCTCCTGTTATAGAACGGTACGTATCGTATTATAACAGAGATACCCTATTTCGATGCGGGAACCTCGAGCGACAGACGGTCCCGGACGGGGTCGACCCCGTTCAAAACAGGCCGAGCAGGCGATTCTCGAGGCGACGACGGACCTGCTCGTTGAGAAGGGTTTTAAGGCGCTCACCATCGAAGACGTGGCGGTGCGCGCGGGCGTGGGCAAAGCCACCATCTATCGGTGGTGGCAGTCCAAAGGCACGCTCGCCTTTGACGCGTTTTCCGCTCAGTTTCTCGCCCGCCAGCCCTTCCCGGACACTGGGACGCTGCGCGGCGACTTCCTCGCCGCCCTGCGAGGCTGGATGCGCTCCGTTAAGGGGACGCCGACCGGTCAAACCTTGGTCGAACTGATCGCCGAGGTCCAACGCGACCACGCCCTCGCGGCGCTCTGGCGAGACCGCTTCATCGAACCGGTCCGCGATCATCACCGCGTGATGATCCAACACTCCATCGCTCGCGGTGAGATCCCCGCGTCGACCAATGCCGAGGTGGCCCTCGACTTGCTCTTCGGGCCGGCCTATCACCGGCTACTCCAAACCCACCTCCCGCTCACCGACCGTTTCGCTCGCGACGTCGTCGACGTCGTGGTCGCCGGGTTGGTCGCGCCGCTCCACGAGCCGCCTCGCGCCTGAGCGAAGGACAGCTACTCGACGTCCGCGCTCCTCAGCGCCAGGGCCAGTTCGTCTTGTTCGGCCACTCCAATCCACTCCGTTTCGGGACGCTTCAAGTACTCGAAGATGCTCGACCCGCGATGCTCCGCGTCCAGGTCGTGTGCCCGAGGAACGACGTGGAAGTGCACGTGGTTGAATCCCGCCGCTTCGGCGAACATCATCACGTACGTCTTTTGACACCCGACCACCTCAACGAGCGCCTGGGACGCCCGTCGCAGTAGGCGCCCGAGCTCGACCGACTCGTCGTCGCTCAATTCGTGGATCGATTCAATGTGACGTCGAGGTACCACGACGAGCCAACCGAGCAGCGCCGAGTTGAACGAATGCGCAACTCTCCAACCGTCGCTCAGCCAAATCGCGCTCGAAGGTCCGAGCTCGTCCATTCGTTGCGTCGCTTCACACGTGTAACAGGGGCGGGCTGTAGTGGTCATCTCGATACGGTAGGTCGCCCGGGCCGGGCGGACTGCTCTACGGTGGTCGTAACCAAAGGGGGTGCAATGAACCGGGTCGAACTCGAACACAAACTCAACGAGGGCCGTGAGTGGCTGCTGACGACGTATGGCGAGCTGAACGAGGAGGAGCTTCGCCGCCCCCGCACGACCAGTGAGCACGATCCCCAGAACCATTGGTCCGCCCTGGATCATTTCGCGCATCTAGCCCTCATCGAGAGGAATTTCAACGCAATGGTTCGACGCCACTTCTCCGGTCACGCGAATCCCGTGGGCCTGTTGAACGACGAGCACGGCCAGCCCCGCACCCGCGAGCAGATCATGGCGAGCGTGCACGAAATGACTGAAGAGTGGCAACGTGAGCATCGCGACGACTCCTACAACGAGGTCGTGGCGCTCACCGCCGCGGCGCGCGGGGAAACACTGCAACTGATGTCAGAACTAAGCGATGCGCAACTCGAGGAGACCCTTACCGGCGCACCGTGGGCTGACGGAACGGTGGGCGGTGTTCTGGGTGCCAACGCCGATCACGGTCGGATGCACTGGCACTGGGTTGAAAAGGCCGGTGACCAACTGTCGTAGACGCGACGCAAGTCCTAGAAGTCAGGCGCGGGGACGGGTGTGGCGAGTGTGAAGGAGGTCGCGTCGCCCCCTTCGAGAAAGAGATGGTCGAGTGTCTCGTACGCCAAGCAGAACGTTCCGTTCCCGAGTCCGCCCCACGTCTCGCCCCACGATTGGTAGAACCAGACCATCTTGGTGACGGGATCGACCCCGAAGGCTTCGACCTCGTGGCCCCCGCGAACCGTGGCTCCCGGCGTCAAGACACATTCGCCACTTGGCAGCGGCGTATCGAAGCTGGTGTACCAATCGAGTCCGAGGATGAGTGGCCCGAGCGTGAGGAGCCCGAGCATCGGCGTCAACTCCGTCGCGTGGACCGACTTGGCGACGACGCCGTCCTTCTCGAGTGCGTCGGCGACGCACGGTCCCGAGGATCCGTCATCGTTGGGCGGGTACTGCTCGCCGGGCGGGTTGAACTGCGTCGCCTGCTCGTAAATCTTGACGGCATCGGTTTCGTTGAAGTTCCATCCGGGCTGATGCAGCGGAACCGTCATCAATGCGCCAGCCGTCGCGTTGCCAGTGCACGAGCCCAGCGCGCCCTGGTCAAAGGGTGGGCAGAGCCGTTGCCAGTTGAAGGTCGACGTGGGCGGGGCCGGTGCCTGGGAGGCGTCGATGTGGCGGCGCGCAAAACTGTCTCGACGGTCGATGTGTCGTCCGAGGCGGCCCCCGCCGCCCGTTGACTTCTTCTCTTCGATGTGCGTGTAGGTCACGTCTCACCCTCCATGGTGCTGACTCCTTCGTCAAACACCCGAACGAAGACCTGCCAGTCGCTCCGCCACGTACGAGATCTTCGAAAACCGAGCGACGCATCCGGTACCGAGCGGCGACTGCGCTTCGAAGCCGACGCCGACCGAGCCGTAGGTGTCGAGGCGAAAGTATCGAACGAAGTTCCACAGGTCGCCGTCCGTCGAGTAGTGGAACGCGTGGGCGTCACCAAGACCCGAGATTCGCAGCCACACGCTCGGCGAGTCGATCACGACCGAGTTACAGTCGTCTGACTCGCCGCGCGTCACCACGGAGACCACCATCGCCTGTCCCTGTGGCGAATACTCGAAGCAGAGCTTCGCCCAACTTTGCGTATCGCTCCAGAGGACCAGCGCGCCGGCGTCAAACGTCGAGGAGAACGCCACTTCTACTTGGGCACTCAGCATGAACTCGGTCATCGGTTTGCAGACGAGCGCCGACGTGGTCGCAGTGACTTGGGACGTCTCGGGGTCGGTGAACCAATCCGACTGCGGCGTCGCACTCATCACGATCGATTCGTCGACAAACTCCACTTCGATCGGCTTGCCCACCCACTCGAATGGCAACTCAAGTCCCGGAATGTTCACGGACACCGTCTTCTCCCGTCCCTCTCGACCGTCAACGAACTTCGGGCATGATGCGCTCGGCCACGAGTCGTAAGTGGTCGAGGTCGGCGAGGTCGAGGACCTGTAGGTACATCCGCGTGGCGCCCGCCTCGCCAAAGTCACGGAGCTTCGCGATGACTTCGTCGACCGTGCCGGCGAGTCCGTTCGCCCGAAGTTCCGCGACGTCGCGGCCGATGCGAGCGGCCCGTCGTTCGATCTCCGCTTCATTCTCGGCAACGCACAGCACCTGCGCCGCGGAGAGGATGATCGATTTCGGATCTCGACCGGCGGCCGTGCACGCAGCGCGTACGCGCAGGAACTGATCCCTCGTGGCGTCAAGGCTGTCGAAGGCCCGATTGAACTCGTCAGCGAAGCGAGCGGCGAGCTCGGGCGTCCGTGTCTTGCCACCCCCGCCGATGATGATCGGCGGATGGGGTTGCTGTATTGGCTTGGGCAACGCCGGGCTATCGACGATCGAATAGTGCGGCCCGGCGTGCGAGTATCGCTCCCCCACGGGCGTCGCCCACAACCCGGTGATGATCTCTAGCTGTTCGGTGAGTCGATCGAATCGCTCCCCCAACGGCGGGAACTCAATGCCGTAGGCCGAATGCTCCGCATCAAACCACCCGGTGCCGATGCCGAGTTCGATTCGACCGCCGCTCATCTCGTCGATCTGTGCGACGGCGATCGCTAAAGGACCGGGCAAACGAAACGTCGCCGCCGTCACCAGGGTGCCGAGGCGCACATTGGTCGTCTCGCGGGCAAGGCCCGCCAACGTGATCCACGCGTCCGTCGGTCCGGGAAGTCCCGAGACCGCGCCCATGTGCAGATAGTGGTCGGAGCGGAAGAAGGCGTTGAAGCCAAGTCGGTCGGTCTCTCGGGCCACTCGCAGGAGGTCGTCGTACGTGGCACCTTGCTGGGGCTCCGTGAAAATTCGCAGGTCCATCGAGAGGCCTTTCGTCACTGTGTCTGGGCCATGTTACGCAACACCGAACGCCGCGACGCACCAAAGTTTTGGTGAGACGGTGTGCGCCATCGTGTTGTAGGGTCGAAATCAATGGTATTTGCACGCTCGGAATCGGAGGACGCCGTGTCAGATGAAGGTCCCCGCTACGGCGAGCCCGGTGGCTCGCAGTTCCCCATCACGACGGCGCTCGTCTTTCCCGATCGAGAGATCGACAAAAGTCTCGGTATGGTCTTTGGCGTCGTCGTTCGTTCCATGGGACTGGGCAAGAACATCACCGCCGGCATCCGATCACTCGCGGGCGGCGAAGTGAAGCAGTACACGCGCCTCGTCGAAGACAGTCGACGACACGCGCTCGACCGCATGATTGAAAACGGTCAGCTCGTCGGTGCGGACGCCATCGTCTCGTTTCGCTTCGACTCATCCGAGGTGGGACAGTCACTGACCGAGATCGTCGCCTACGGCACCGCCGTCACCTTCAAGAAGCCTTAAGAACGATGGGCTTCGTCGTTCTCATCATCGTCGCGGTCGTCATCGTCTGCTTCTTCATCAGCCTGTTCGTCCGGCGCCACGGCGAGGCCGACAGGCCCCAGCCGGGATGGCGCAGCACCGAGGAGGTCTTCAACGACCCCTCAACGAATCGCGTCATGCGTGTGTGGCTGGATCAAAAGGGTGAACGTCACTACGTTCCCGAAGTCGTCCGTCGCGCGTCCTGAGACCACGTCGCGTGAAGTGACGTGTATTACTCCTCCAAGAGTGATTGATACTTCATTGGAGCGACCAGCAGCCACGCGTCGCGGATGAGGTCGGCCAGCGTGTCCCAATCGGGCGAACTGACGTCGTCCACTCCGTCGAGGTAGGCACCGACCCAACCCCTGCCCCCCACGTACGGGGGTCGAAAGTAGCGCTCCGGTTCGTTGGCGACGAGCGACTCCTGCACACCGACGGCCGCGGCGAAGGTCACCGCGACGCGTTCATCGTGATGGTGGTCGGACATTCCAGCAAAGGTCTTCTTGTCGTCGACGAACCACGTGACTTCTCCGTGACTGAGTCGTTCGCTGACCACGGGCAACGCCATCGCGATGGCTCGAACGCGAATGGTCGCCGACTCCCCGAGCGGAGTTGGTCGTTGTTCAGGAGGGACGCCCGCCACGCAGGCATCGTATCGCCGAGCCCATCTGATCGGACCGGACCGTGTGCGTTCAACTCCTTCGACGTTGAGTTGCGCGCCAGGTAAGTCGTCCGAGCATCGCCAACACGGCCAAGAGGATGAGCGCGAACAGCAGCGGACCGGCGATGCGCAAGAGCCATTCGAATCCCGAGACGAAGCCAGTGATCGAATCGTGCCACGCCTTGTTGAAACCGCTGCGCGGGTGCGCGGGTGCGACGTGCACCGCTCCCGACTGGGTGAGTGCCACACTCAGGGTGCCGTAGGTCGTCTCGGTATTCAGGAGGTTCAGTTGACCCTGGAGTTGCTCAATCTGGCTCTGTATCGAGTTGAGCTGCGACTGAACGGCGAGGATGCCATTGATCGAATTCGTTCGCGTCATGATCTTGAGGTACTGCGACCGGCTTACCTGCAGTGCGGCGATGCGGGCCTGGAGGTCCACGTACTGGCCAGTCACGTCATTGGCCGACGTGAACACTGATGTCGCGTGCCCAACGTGGCGCACTTGATCGACCAGTATCGCGAACTTGTGTTCAGGCACTTGCAGCACGATCGACGCGACGGAGAACGTGCCCTTCTTCTTGGTACCCATGGTTGCGTGGGTACTGGAGACGAAGCCTCCGTCGGCGTTCGCGAACGCCGTGAGTTGCGTCAGTGTCGTCTGGAATTGACGTCCGCCAATCGTTAAGTCGATGGTGCCGACCTCTTCAACGCGCAACGAACTCGATGACGCGTTGGCCGACGAGGTCTTCGACGAGTTGGTCGTCACGAGGCCCAACGTTGGCGTGCCCGTCAACGTGGTGAAGGGCGTACCGGTGTTGGAAACCACACCCTGAGTGCCGTCAGGGGTTGGCGACTGCCCCGACATAAAGCCCGTGCCGCTCACCGCGATCTTCTTCTGCGAGTGGGTCGAAATTGCGCCTACGGCCGAGAAGGTCACGCCAGGCTGTTCGCTCAAGAAGAGCGGTACCGCCACGGCGACGACGACGACGCTCGCCGCGAGTGACATCACGATCGACTTCGAACGACCGAAGTGGTGGTACAGCGCCTCGATCCGGCGCGGCTTCTCGGTCATGTCGGCGCTTCGCGCTTGCTCGAGGATTCGATCGGGTGCCGTCGCAGAGACGCTGAACTCGTTGGCCGCCTGCGCGAGTGCTTTCTTCAGCGTCTCTTCATCGAACATTGTCATGAGTGCCTTTCCTGGCGATCGTCCATCTCGCCTGTCGTGTCGTACTGCAGGGCGGGGTGCGCGGCCAGTCGGGCGCGGGCGTCACTGAGACGCGACTTCACCGTGCCGGGCTGACGTCCTATGGCCGTGGCGATGTCGCGCTCGCTCAAGTCCGCGTAGTAGCGCAGGACGACCACGATGCGCAGGTGCGTCGGGAGATCCTTGAGGGCGGTCATGACGTCGTTCGAGAGGGCGACTCGTCCCATTGGATCGTCGATGGCGGCCACACCGGCCAACTCGTCCTCGCGCGAGCGATGATCGCGGTGGGGTATCTCCTTACGGAGCTTCGAGTTGCAGGTGTTGACGACGACGCGGTAGAGCCACGGTTTGAAATTCGAGTCCGACGAGAGCGAATCACGGAACTTCCAGGCCCGAAGAAACGATTCCTGCACCGCGTCCTCGGCGTCGAGGCGGTTGCCCAGGATCAGATACGCCGTTCGCACCGAGCTGGCGTAGCCCTCTTCGAGCCACGCACGCAGTTCGGCGACGTCGACCAAGTCACTCATTCAAGCCATCCTCGTCGATTGCTCGAGTGCCGGAACTGTCGCCATATAGGTAAAGACGCTCATCGACCCGTTATGGTTCGCGGAGGACGGAAATTTCTCCGATTTCCCGCCATGGACTGGCTTTGCGACTCGACGATTTAGCGAGTTCTTAGTGTTTCGATAGCAACTACTCACCAAGAGCGCCCATACTGAATCTCGAACCACCCTTTAGTACAAGGAGAGCCCGATGAACTGGGACGATGAAGAAAATGTAAATGCCGCCGCGAACGAGCCGCAGACGAACGTCTTCGAAGCGCCAGCCGATCTGACGCCCACGACGCCACCCGCGGCGCCGGCCGATTTCACGCCCACGACGCCACCCACGGCGCCAACCGCGGCGACGCCCTCTTCAACCAAGGGTTTCTTCATCCCTCGATTCGTCGCCGTTGCTGTGCTCATCGTGGCGCTCGCGGGCGGTGGTTTCGTCGTGGGCCACTACGTCGTCACACCACCCCGACAGGTCGCTCCCCAGTCCCGAATCACGTTCCCGACGGGTGGCAACTCGGGCTTCCCCAACTACACGATCAACCCGCCTTCCTTTTCCGCTCCCACGTTGACGCCGAAGCAGAAGAGGGCGAACGCGGCGGCGGCCAAGGTCGCAACCAAGGTCGACCCCGGCCTCGTCGACATCACGTCGACGTTCACGACGCAGGGTTCCACCGCAATGGGCACGGGCATGATCCTCACTTCGAGTGGTCTCGTCTTGACCAACAACCACGTCATCGAGGACGCGACGTCTATCAGCGCTCGTGACGTCGCCACCAATACGACGTACACGGCGACCGTGGTCGGCTACGACCTCACCAAGGACGTCGCGCTCCTCCAACTGACGAATGCGTCCGGGCTCACCACCGTGAAGACCGGTAACTCGTCCAAACTGACCACGGGCGACAAGATCGTCGGTATCGGCAACGCGGGCGGCGCCGGTGGTACA
Organism: uncultured Acidimicrobiaceae bacterium; assembly: GCA_963800765.1. Classification (GTDB taxonomy): domain Bacteria; phylum Actinomycetota; class Acidimicrobiia; order Acidimicrobiales; family RAAP-2; genus RAAP-2. Next base: position 251,873 of record CAWDCF010000008.1, on the reverse strand, counting down.
CCGAGCTTCGCCGCGGGAACCGTCAAGGCGCTCGATCAAACGATCACGGCCGGCGACGAATCCAACCCCGCCGGCTCAGAGAAACTCAGTGGCCTCGTTGAAGTCAACGCTGACATCTTGCCCGGTGACTCCGGCGGACCGCTTGTGACCGCCAAAGGAAAAGTGATCGGCATGGATACGGCCGGCTCAGCCGCCAATGGTGGCTTTGGCTTCGAGCAGTTCGGTGTCGCTACCACGAGTCGCGGCTACGCCATTCCGATCAATGACGCGCTCAAGATCGTGAAGTCGATCGAGAAGGGCAACTCCTCAATGAACGTCCACGTTGGGGCAACGGCATTCCTCGGTGTCGAATTCAACTCTGCGTCGAACCTCATTGCTCAGCCCGGGCAGGTCGCGACCCCCGGCGTCGCACTCGCCGGAGTGGTCTCGGGTCAGCCGGCCGCCAGCGCCGGGCTCGTCGCCGGCGATGTCATCACGTCGATCAACGGTCACCGCGTCACCACGGGGACACAGTTACAGGCGTTGCTGTTGACGCTGCGTCCCGGCAACGCGGTGAAGGTTGGCTACGTGAACACGAGCGGCGTGGCGTCGAGTGCGACCGCGACGCTCGCGAGCGGACCGGCGCAGTAGCGCAGCGACCAACTACGCGCGCGTGCGCCGCAACGCGGTGGCGCTTCGCCAGAGCTGGAAGTAATTGTCGAACGTGATCTGGTCGGTCACGTAGCCCGCGCTCTTCAGCTCTCGGTGATACGCGGGCAGGTTATGCCACGGAATGCCCATGTCCACGTGGTGGGCCAAGTGCCAGCCGGTGTTGTACGGAACGAACCAAAAGCGCGCCAGCCAGTGCTGACGGACGTCGTGGGTCGTGAGGCGTCGATCGTCGCTCTTGATCATCCCGCCGTGTTCCGCGATTGCCCGAAGGCGATTGAGGACTCGCCACTGCGTCATCCACGGGAGCCACCAGAACACGAAGTAGGCCCACCACCGGCCGGTCCCCACCCAGAAGAGTCCGAAGAGCAGTACCTGCATGAGAAGAATCGATGACGCGACCCTTCGGCTCGACGACTTGGTCGTCGCCTTGAGAATCGACGTGAAGTTCTTGTAACCCGAGATACCCACGACGTCGCGGATCAACCGTCGCCGCAAGTCGCCGGGCTCGCAGGGGTAGCCGCTGTAGAACGCCATGTCCGGTTCGTCCGGCCCGAACTCCTCGCGGTGATGAGCGAAGTGCGCGCGACGGTAGATTCCGATCGGCACGAACGCCGGGTAGGCAATGAGCCACTTCCCCACGGCGTCGTTGGCCCGTTTGTTGGTGAAGAGCAATTTGTGTGCCGACTCGTGCATCAAAATCGCGAATCGGGCGTGCATGGGACCCATCACGACGAAGACCCCGAGCGCCGCCCACAGGCCGTAGTGCGTGCCCAGGTACGCCAACAACGCAGTCCAGAGCCAGACGAACGTCACGGCGCGGACGTTTCGCCAATTCTCGATGTGGCGAAAGTCCCGGCGCAGTTCCGGGATCGCCATGCCATTGACGAGCAGGCGGTCCGTCGGCAGGACATCGGGCAGCGCACTCGAACTCGGTACGAGGTCGATCACCATGGGCCCATCATAAGAACAGAATGATCACCGGCCAGGGCGCTCGTCCTTTTGCGGCCATCGCCGGCCGACGGCCGCGGCAGCGGGACCGGTATCGTAGGCGAATCGCTGACGGTTCGGGCAGCGTCGATCGGGGGAAGCATGGATCTGCAGTTCGCAAATGCGTGGGAGACCGTCGCCGACGTCGTACCCGAGCACACCGCGATCGTCCAGGACGATCGCCGCTACAGCTACCGGGAGTTCGACGACCTCTCGTCACGTTTCGCGAGCGCCCTGGGTGCGGCCGGCGTCAGCGAGAGCGCTGCGGTCGGCCTCTACCTCTACAACTCACCCGAGTACCTGATTGCCCAGGCGGGATCGTTCAAACACCGTGCCGTCCCCATCAACGTCAACTTTCGCTACCTGGACGACGAGTTGGCCTACCTGATCGACAATGCCGACGCCGAGGTCGTTGTCTTTCACACGTCGCTCGGCGAGCGCGTCGCCAACGTGCGCGAGCGCCTTCCGAAATTGAAACTCCTCGTCGAAGTGGATGACGGCGGCCAGCACGTTGAAGGTGCGGTGACGTTCGACGAGTTGATGTCGTCCCACGAGGCGCAGGACCGCCGCGAGCGCCGCGGCGACGACCTCTACATGCTCTACACGGGCGGAACGACGGGCCTGCCAAAGGGCGTCATGTTCCATCAGGCCGACCTCGTGCAGGGTCTTTACTCGGCCTTCGCGACGTTTGGTCTCGAATCGCGATTGCCGACGACGACCGAGGACATCAAGGCGCTGGTCCTCGAACTGCACGCCGGGGATCCGGTCGTCACGATCGCGTGCTGTCCTTTGATGCACGGCACCGCGATGTGGCTGTCGTCGATGCGCGCACTGCTCTCGGGGGGCACCGCGCTCCTGCTCGGCGAACGGACCTTCAATCCCCACGAAGTGTGGGCGCTCTGCGAACGTGAACGGGCCAATGAGGTCGTCATCGTCGGCGACGCCTTCGCGCGACCGCTGCTGCGCGCCCTCGAAGATCGCGAGGCGAACGGCGACCCCTACGACACGTCGAGCGTTCGCCGGATGGTCTCCTCCGGCGCCATCTGGAGTTCGGAGATCAAGGACGGGCTTCGATCGCGCATCACGTCGGTGCAACTCATCGACGCCCTCGGTTCGACCGAGGCCGGCAGCATCGGTGTGAGTGTCGCGACGTCAGACTCCGGTGCGGCGACGGCCAAGTTCCTCTTCGCGCCCACGACCAAGGTCGTCAACTTGGACGGCATCGAGGTCGTCCCCGGTTCTGGCGAACAGGGCGTCCTCGTGAGCCAGAACGCCGCGTTCGGGTACTACAAGGACCCGGTCAAGAGCAAGGCGACATTCATTGAGATCGATGGCAAGTCGTACGTGTACACGGGAGATTGGGCGAGCGTCGAGGCCGATGGCACGATCACGCTGCTCGGTCGCGGGTCGATGTGCATCAACACGGCCGGAGAGAAGGTGTACGCCGAGGAGGTCGAGGAGGCGATCAAGCGCCACCCCAGCATCGACGACTGTCTCGTCGTTGGACTGCCCGACGAGAAGTACGGCCAGCGAGTGGTCGCGGTCGCGTCAGTCAGATCGATCGAGGCGACGACGGGCGACGAGGTGTGCGAGTGGCTCCGGACTTCGCTCTCGCACTACAAGATCCCCAAGACCATCACGTTGGTCGACAGCGTGCGACGCGCTCCCAACGGCAAGGCCGATTACCGGTGGGCGAAGGAAACGGCCCTCGCCAATGACGGCGGACGAACCTGACGCGAACTCACCCGCAATGAAGATACGTCTGCGTGGCCTCGACGACTACCAGCAACGTCACCAGTCGATCGGCTTCCCGATCGCGGTGATGAAGAAGTTCGTCGAGGACAAGTGCCCGTCACTCGCGGCGCTGCTCGCCTACTACGGGCTCCTTTCGATCTTCCCATTACTTCTCGTCCTCTTCACCCTGCTCGCGCTGCTCTTCGGGCACGACTCGAATCTCCAACATCGGGTCATTCACTCCGCGCTGGCCCAATTTCCCGTCATTGGCAAGCAGCTAGGCAATCTCAACGGATTCGCGTCGCTGCACAAGAAGAGCGGTATCGGCCTCGCCCTCGGCCTCATCGGGCTCCTCTGGGGCTCACTTGGTGTGACCAAGGCGGGCCAGCGGGCCATGGCCGACATCTGGAACGTCCCGCATCTGTTGCGCCCCCACTTCGTTCGTCGTATCGGACGGGGCCTCGAGTTTCTTGGTGTCCTCATCCTCGACGTCATCCTCTCGACCGTTCTGGCGAGCTTGGTCACGTTCGGCGGTCACGCCCTGTGGTTCAAGGTCGCGGCGGTCGTTGTCGGACTGGTCCTCAACGTGTCGCTGTTCATCCTCGGTTTTCGGATTCTGACGCCCAAATCGATCGCCACGAGGATGCTCACGACCGGCGCGGGGTGCGCGGCTCTTGGTTGGAGTTTCCTCCAGTACATCGGCACGTGGCTCGTCGGACACGAACTTCGTCACGCCAGCCAGCTCTACGGCTACTTCGCGAGCGTGCTCGGTCTGGTCTTCTTCCTCTACGTCGCGGCAGTGCTGACCGTGATAGCGGCCGAGATCGACGTCGTTCGAAGTCGGCACCTCTATCCTCGGAGCCTCTTCGCTCCCCCACTGACGAGCGCCGACGAGCGCGTGCTTCGCGACATAACGCTCGCGACGCAGCGTCGAGCCGATCAGGTGGTGGAGGTTCGATTCATTGAGCCCGAGAGTGAGGCGCACGACTCGGCGTCGAGTGTCGAATACAGCGACGCCCAAGAGCCGGCACCGAGTGACGAATGATCGCCCACGAAGAACCGCGACGAGTCAGCTGGCCCCGGGTATGAGCAGACGAGTCACGACGGCTTCAACGTCGTCGTCGAGGTTCTCGGAGTGGATCTCGTAGTTGCCCTTCTTGAACGATCGCGGCACGGCGCGTAACTCGGCGTGTAGGTCGATCTTCTCCTGACGGGCGATCATCGTGAAGGCGATGACCGTGATGATGAGGCCAGAGGCGACGAAGACGAATCCTTCGAGGTAGGCCATCAGCGTCTTCACGCACGTGGAGTCGATGCCACTGGTCGCTCCGGCACCGGCTGGGCCGTTCACGGTGCAGACGCCCACCTGGGCGTGCGCGTGGAGGAGTGCCCAGAGACCAAACAGCATCAGCACGGTGCCCAGACCAATCACGATTCGTTTGGTAGTCATTCGGGCCTTCCCTTGCTACGGCCTCAAATCGACAGATATTGCCGACTTCAAAAAACTGGTCGGTCTGCCTCACTGCCAAGACGGGTACGACGCCGTTCGCACGCCCTCCGACCGGGGTTTTTACGAACAAGAAAAACTTTATGTTGGACTCCCCAACGCACAATGAACCAAGAGACAAAAATCCAACAAATGAAGTCTGACCCGCATATCCGTTGAATCGCGGCTCATTGCGAGGAAGTTCCAGGTGCCTACAGCCCGGTCCCCGTGAGCCTCGCCGACGTGGCCCATAATTGGCGCGCCACGGACTCATCACGCGACCTCCTTGACGGACGCTGGATGCTCGGCGAACCACGGAGATGGAAGAGGCTCCTCGGCCCGACGTAGCTGCCACCCGCGATGTCCTCGGTCGTGGCGAAGAGTGTCGGCCACGCCCCCTGGTCCTCGTCATTGAAGAGTCGCTGTGAGAGTTTGCTCACCGCGCCGTTGAGCCCTCCCACGTGGCTGATGAGATTCGTCCGTGCGATCCCGGGATGCACGGCGATGGAGCGCACGGGGCTGTGCACCTCGTCGAGGCGACGCTGTAATTCGAACGCGAACAACATGTTGGCCAACTTCGAGTCCTCGTAGGCGTTGATCGCCTTGTAGGGACGATGGTCGAAGTTGAGGTCGTCGAGGTGGATCCTTCCACGAAAGTGGAGGAACGACGAGACCGTGACGACACGATTCGTGATGTGAGGTAACAGGAGGTTCGTCAACGCGAAGGGCCCCATGTGGTTGGTCCCCATGTGCAGTTCGAAGTCGTCGATCGTGCGAAACGCGGGCACGAGCATGATGCCCGCGTTGTTGATCAACGTGTCGATCGGACCACTCCACTGGGCGCCAAATGCGCGCACCGAGTCCAGATCGGCCACGTCGAGTCGGAGGACCTCGGTGTCGCCGCCAAACTGCGACGAGACACGTTGGCCCTTCTCGACGTCGCGAACGGCGAGGATGACCCGGGCGCCATGTTGGGCCAACTCCCGTGCGCTGCTCTGTCCAATGCCACTCGAGGCACCGGTCACGATGATGGTCCGGCCGCTCAGGTCGGGAAGGTCCTTTGGTGTCCACTTCTGCGTCATTGGTTCACGCTGCTTTCAGCGTAGAGAGGAAGTGCACCGAAGGTGGCTCTTGGGCGTAGAAGAACGGATCGGTGTGGCAGCCCGACGAGAAGACGACCGTGCTCGAGGGCGCCAGCACCCTCGCCAACTTCTCGACGCCGGGATGGAAGGGGTCGTCAGTCCCCGAGGCGACGCGAACCGCCACGCCCTTCAACTTGTCTACGTGCGCGATGACGTCACCTTCTTCGAACGCCGTTGCCGAGGCGAACGCGCCGGGGTTGGCGCCACGGGCTTGGTCGTAGGAGGTCCAAATGGCGGGACTGATCGCCGCAACGCCCGACACCAGTCCGGGGTTTCGTTCGGCGATCGCGAGCGCCCCGTAGCCGCCCATCGAGATCCCCATCAGTGAGATCGTCGCGGGTGCGCGTCCCAGTCCACGTCGTTGGCAGAGCGGGATGAGTTCGTCGACCACCATCGCCATGGGATCATCATCGGGGTGCGGATTCCAGTAGCCGTTGCCACCGTCAACCGTCACCAGCGCCGTTGGTGGCAGTGCTTTGCCATCCAATCGAATTGCGACCGCCTGTGCGGGCGTCAGGTTGATGAGGGCGTTGCGGTGATCTTCGCCGTAACCGTGCAGCATGACAATGAGTGACAGTCCGTCACTCGCGAGATGTCCGGCCGGGTAGCCAATGGAGTAGCCCACCGGTTGACGACGTGCTTTTGAATAGAACCATCCCGAGGCCGTCGTACCCACTTCACCGAAGTCAATCTTCGGCGCGGTAACCGAGCAGGCGCCGTCAAGTTCGTCGAGGAGCAGTTTGCCGGGCAGTACACCGTGGTCGACGAGTTCGACGCCGACGACGCCCGCGACGACAACAGCGCCGAGTCCGCCGGCGAGCCAGCGCAGGAGCCCCCGTCGTGAGACGGTCGTCTCGTCCGCGGCTTCGCTCATTGTTGTCTCCTCGTGCATTCTCGGGTCCGGCGCATCCCTGAAGGTAAGTTTGACCCATGGCGGAGCCGTCGCACGAGGATCGGGCTCTTTCCTTTGGCGAAGATGCGGCTGCGTACGATGCGAATCGGCCGCGCTACCCCCGCGAGGCCGTTGAGTGGGTCCTTGAGGCGGCCAAGAGAACGGTTCGCGACGTCGCGGACGTCGGAGCCGGGACGGGAGCATTGACGTCGCTCCTGGTTTCGTTGGGCTTAACGGTCACCGCGCTCGACGCAGATGTGCAGATGCTCGATCAACTACGACGTTCGCTGCCCGACGTGAAAGCGGTCGTGGCGCCGGCCGAGCAACTCGGCCTAGGTGACGCCACCTGTGACGCCGTCACGGTCGCCCAGGCCTTCCACTGGTTCGAGCCGGTCGTGGCGGCCCGAGAGTTCTCGCGCGTCCTTCGACCGGGCGGCGTCGTCGGTCTCTTCTGGAACCTTCGAGATGATCGAGCGCCGTGGTGGGCGGTCCTCCGGCCAGTCATTAACGGTCCGGACTGGGCGCGGGAGAATGGCGACGAGGCGCTCCGCGAGCTCGCGGAATTCTTTCCTAACCTCGAACGCCAAGAGTTCCCCCATTCGATTCCGATGTCGCACCAGCGAATCGTCAATCTGGTCGGCACGTTCTCTTTCGTGCGGCTCCGCGACGACGCTAACGACGTGCTCGAGCAGGTACGTGCCGTGCTCGCCTCGCACCCCGACACGAAGGACCGCGACGTTATTGACGTGCCGTACGTGACGGCCGCGTACCGCGTCACTCCCTGACGTCCCATGACTCCTCGGGCCGCACGACCCGAGGCGAAAAAATTCCAAATGGACTATGAAGTTGTTGTCGATTCATCGTCATGGTCAACGTCGAAGTGGGTGAGAGGTTCAGCGGGAGCCTCCGAAAGGAGCAGTCATGACGCAGTATCTGGTACTGATTTACGAGAGCGAAGAGTCGTGGGCCACCGCGGACGAGGCGACATACGGGCGAATTCACGCCGAACACGACGACTTCGGGAAGAAGAACGGCGCGTCACTTCGGGGCGGCAACGCCCTCGAGTCAACAATGACGGCAACGTCGCTTCGCAAGAATGCATCGGGCGACATCGTGGCCACCGACGGACCCTTCGCCGAGACGAAAGAGGCTCTGGGCGGTTACTACGTGATCGAAGCCGATGACCTCGACGCCGCGCTCGCCATTGCTAAGCAAGTGCCCGCCAACTTTGGTGGCGTGGAAGTTCGCCCGATTCGAGAGATGAACTGACCAACTCTGGCGACGATCAGCGTTCCGCAGTCTTTGCGGCCGTGGCGAACGCCCACCGACACGAGTGGGCGTTCGTCCTGGCCTCGACGATGCGAATCACCCGCGACTTTGACGTCGCGGAGGAGTGCGTCCAGGACGCCTTCGCGAAGGCACTCGCCTCGTGGAGCCAACAGGGAATCCCGGCGAACCCGGGCGCGTGGTTGACCACGGTGGCCCGTCGACGAGCCATCGACCTCGGTCGTCGACGTGACGTCGCGATTCGCTCGCAGCGACTCCTGATCACCGATGCAGAGATGTTTGACCGAGAACCCACGACGGCGATCGAGGATGACCGACTCCGTCTGATCTTCACGTGCTGTCACCCGAGTCTGGCCACCGACACGCAGGTCGCGCTGGCGCTACGCATGTTGTGCGGTCTCAGTACCGCCGAGGTGGCCAAGGCGTTCCTCGTGAAAGAGTCGGCGATGGCGGCGCGACTCACGAGGGCCAAGAAGAAGATCGCGATTGCCCGAATCCCCTATCGAGTCCCGGAGCGCGCGGAACTGCGAACACGGATCGATGCGGTGCTCCTCGTCGTCCACCTCCTCTTCACCACCGGTCACACGTCGCCGGTCGGCGAAGAACTGTCGCAGGTTGACCTCGTGGAGCGATCACTCGACCTCGCACGGATGCTGCACAGTCTCCTACCCGACGACGGAGAGGTCACTGGTCTTCTCGCGTTGATCCTGCTCACGGACTCGCGTCGCGGATCGCGCGTCGGCACCGAGGGCGAGTTCCTCGCTCTGGCCGACCAAGACCGCAGCACGTGGCATCGAGACTCGATCGACGAGGGATTGGTGCTCATTGGCGACGCCCTACGACGTGGTCGTCCCGGCCCCTTTTCGCTCATGGCGGCCATCGCCGCCGTGCATTCGAGCGCCCCGCACTGGGACGAGACCGATTGGAGCGAAATCGTTGGTCTCTATGACCTCTTGATCGACACGTGGCCCTCCCCCGTCGTCGCGCTCAACCGCGCGGTCGCGCTCAGTTTCGCCGAGGGGCCCGACGCCGGGCTGCGTGCCCTCGACGAACTCAGTGCCGAGCCTCAATTGAGTGCGTACCCCTACCTCGCGGCCGCTCGGGCCAACTGTCTCCTTCGCCTTGCGCGCGTGAGCGAAGCCCGTGACGCCTTCGCCGAAGCGGCGATGCTCACCGAGAACAACGTGGAGAGGTCGTACCTGCTGTCGCGCATCGAGGAACTGGATGAACGTATGCGTGTACCGCACGACGGGCGCCATCAGTAGTCGACGCTGGCGCGATGAACGAGTCGCCTACGATGCTGGTATCTCGTCCGCAACCGCCCATCCGAGGTACGCCGTGAAAGTGAAACGATCCCTCGCGTCCCTCGTTCTTCTGAGTGCGGTCCTCGTCGCTGCAGCGACGCAGACGCCCGCCGAGGCCGCGAACTCTCCTTCGCCCACTGCTTTGGCGGCGTCGGCAGTCTTGAACGCGAAGAGTGAACTGTCGGTCCGAGTCGACTCGTCGGCGACGCTCGGTGCCAAGAAGATCTCCATCGTCACTGACGCCGCGCGACTGTACGGCGTGCAGAAGGTCACCATCCGCCAGTCGGGGGCCGTCAACAGGGTGACCGCCGAACTCATCGACAACGTCATCTACGTGAAGGGTGACGCCTCATCGCTCGAGACCTTCTTGAACCTCTCCACGACAATCGCAACGCAGCTTTCGAATCAATGGTTCTACATCAAGGGCACCAGCGCCGAGTACGGCGAGGTCGCCCAGGGCATGACCATCGCGTCCGGAATGTCGGAAGTCGCCTTCCAAAAAAACGTGACATCACATGGTACGAAAACGATTGACGGCACGAAGGTCACCGTGCTTACAGGCACCTCGGTGCCAGTCTCTGGTCCCGCGTACCGCGAGACGATGGACGTCAGTACATCGGCGAAGCCGCTGCCGGTGAAGGTCGTCCAAACGTTGAAGGGCCAGACCGCGACCTTCACGTTTTCAAAGTGGAATGAGAACTTCTTGCTCAGCGCCCCCGACGCCAAGTTCCAACTGACTTAACGGCGCGGGCGGCTAGACGCGCGACGATCCTTGAGGATCCTTACCGCGAACGAAGAGCATGAAGAAGTCGCGAACGTTCCCCGGTGACAGATGAAGCGACGTCGAGCCGGCCGTGATCACCTGTCCGACCGAGGCCGACCAGTAGACCGACGTGAGCGCCGTCGCGTCAATGTCCTGGTCAATCCATCCGTTTGCCTGCGCACCTTCGATAACGGCGATCCAACGACTGAACTGGATATCGAGCAGATCACAGAAGTGACTCTGCGTGAACGGGTCGGACCAGACGTCGTGGAGAAGGTTGATGATCCCCCACTTCTTGTCTGCTTGTCCTGACGACCATGACATCTCGACGTTCTCCTCGATACCGGACCAGAACGACGCCTCATCGCCGTCCGCGACGGCGCCTTCGATACGCGAGAGTCCGAGGTGTATCGGTTCGACCGTCACGAAGTAATTGGCCATTTGTACTTCGGCGATCAGCTGAGTCCGAGAATCGAAGAACGTCTCTATGACGTCGACGTCAACGTTGGCTCGCTCGGCGACGTCACGGAACTGCACATCCTTGCTCCCCCGCTCCTTCACGAGTTCGCTGGCGACGAGCATGATTTTTCTTCTGGCAAAGGGATCTTCGTTCTCCACGGCACTTACCCTACTGTCGCAACTCGGCGCGAACGAAGAGCATCACATCAATTCTTCTCAGCAAACTGTGTGCGTTAAGTCACGCTTCTCAGTCGCCGGACGGCGGACGCCAAGCAATGAGTTTCGTTCGATCGACGTCGACGTAGCCATGTTCGACGAACCATCGCGCCGACTCATAGAGTGCTTGTGCCGCGGGCCGTGAGGTGTAGCCAATCTCTCGTCGCGCTTTCGCGTCGTCGAAGGTCATTGTGGTCGACGCCATCTGTGCCGCTTCGAGCGGCACCCGGGGTTCGCGTCCGAGCAGGTCACCTTCGATGAAACTCGATAGATGTCCGACGATCAAGGGAAAGACCGACGGGAAACGACGTTCGGAGCCAGGTAGTCCCGTCACTCGCGAGAGCGTCGCGAGCAGCTGCGCCATCGTGATGTTCTCTCCACCGCAGATGTAACTCTGACCTTGTTGTCCATTCTCCAGGGCGAGCACGTGACCATTGGCGAGGTCATCGACATGCGCGACGTTCATTGCGGTGTCGACGTAACCGGGCATTCGCCCATTCAAATAGTCGAGCACCACTTTCCCCGACGGCGTTGGGCGTTGATCGAAGGGGCCGTGGGGCATCGTGGGCAAAACGAGGACGACCGGTGCGCCCTGGGCCGCGAGACGCAGCACCTCGTGTTCGGCCACGTATTTGGTTTGCTTGTAATTTCCGTAGAGGTGTGAGAGATCAGCCACGTCGTCCTCGTTGGACGGTCGGCCGGACTTGGTCTCCCAGAGGCCCAGCGTCGCGACGGTCGACGTGAAGACGGTTCGTTCCACGCCGCCGAGCGTCGCCGCACGAACGACGTTGCGACTGCCATTGACGTTGACGTCGTAGAACGTCGTTGGATCCTTGGGCCAGAAGCCGAACTTCGCCGCAAGGTGAAAACAGAACCGTGCCCCATCGAAGACTCCGTCGAGCTGTCGCTCCTTCGTGATGTCGACTTCTCGGCGCTGCACATCGAGGTCATCGAGGTTCGAGGCCGGTGCGCCCGGCTCCAGGAGCGCGACCACTTCGACGTCGCGCGCGAGGAGGGCGCGCACGACGGCCGATCCGATGAACCCGGCCGCTCCGGTGACGACGACTCGGTCGCCACCGCGCAAGGCGAAGCTCACGGCGTCACCGGCGTTCGCTTGGGAGCCTTCGGCGTCCTCTTCATCATTCCCTTCGCCATTGAAACGCCGAAGTCGACGAGTAAGCCGCTGCCGCGTTCAGCCTCACTCAACAGCTCGTCGAGCGCCTGTACGAAGAGGTCGATCTCGGCTTCGGCGGCGATGAGGGGCGGGAGCAGTTTGATGACGTTGATGTTGTCCGCCGCGACTTGGGTGAGGATCTGGTAGCGCTGGAAGAGTGGCACGACCAGGGTCTGGGAGAACATCGCCTTGCGCGCCGCCTCCACGAGTCGCCAACGCCGGCGCGCGCCGGCCGACGTGGGACGACCAAACTCGATGCCGATCATTTGGCCGCGGCCTCGAACCACATCCAAGAACTCGTGGCGCGCGGCGAGCTCTTCGAGTTGGGCGTGCCACACGTCGCCCATCTTCGAAGCGTGTTCGACGATGTGCTCGTCATCGAAGACCGACAGCGTCGCGAGACCGGCGACCATTGCCAGTTGGTTTCCCTTGAACGTGGTCGAGTGGACCATGGCACGGTCCATTGAGCTGTACACGCCACGAAGGATCTTGTCGCTCGTAAGCATGGCGGCGACCGGCACATAACCACCGGACAGCGCCTTCGAGATCGTGACGATGTCGGGCGTCAAGCCGTAGTGCTCGAAGGCGTAGAAGGCGCCGGTGCGTCCGAGGCCAGTCTGCACTTCATCGCAGATGAACAGCGCGTCAGCGTCGTGCACCGCGCGCTCGAGTTCGAGCCATAGCGCGGCGTCGAGTTCGTAGACACCCTTTCCCTGTATTGGTTCCACGATGAACGCCGCGACGTCGCCACGCTTGAGTTCTCGACGCAACGCGTCCATGTCACCGAAGGGAATCTCCGTCGTGTCGGCGAGGAGGGGGCCGAAGCCGCTTCGAAAGTCCGATGATCCGTTGACCGCCAACGCGCCCATGGTCAGTCCGTGATACGCGTGCGAGTGGTAAAGAATCCGGTTGCGGCGAGTGCTGGCGCGCGCGAACTTCAGCGCGGCCTCAACTGCTTCGGCGCCGGAGTTGCAGAAGAAGAGCCGTTCGATCTGTTTGGGGCTGCGCCGCACGAGCTGCTCAGCAAGCAGTCCGGGCAACAACGCGCAGTCCATTTGGACCATGCTCGGTAGGTCGGCGTCGAGTGCCTGACGAAGTGCATCTTTGACCACGGGATGTGCGCGACCCAACGCAAAGACCCCAAAGCCACTCAGCATGTCCAGATACTTCTTGCCGTCGTCGTCAAACAGGTAGCACCCTTCGCCGCGCTCATAAAAACGGTCGAATCCAAGCGTCGACACGACCTTCGCCAACTGAGGATTCAAATACTGGGCGTGAAGTTGGAAGTTCTCCCCGTGACGCTCTTCCATGAGTTGCGCCAAATCAAAGGTCATCGCGCTCCTTCGAAGTTCAATCTACCGCCCAAAATACCCATCACCTTCGTGAGCGCTTCTCTAAATGACCGGCGAAAGTCCGCCGTCGAGGGCGATACCGATGCCGGTCACGTAACTGGCCCTCGGTGACAAGAGATAACTCGCTAAATCGGCGAACTCGTCGGCGCGTCCAACGCGGCCGAGAGGAATGTGCATGTTACGGGCAGTCGTTTGGTAGAACTCCTCGACGCTGACACCGGCACCCTCGGCGCGGCGCACCCACTGCCCCGACTCGATGATGCCGATCAAAATCGCGTTCGCGCGGATTCCGCGCGGTCCCACTTCACTGGCGAGAGACTTCGTGAGCGCTAATCCGGCCAGTCGTGATGCCGACGTCGGCGTCGTACTCGCCCCCGGTGCGCGAGCGAGCACCGCGAGCACATTGATGATGGCGCCCTGCGTCGCTTCCAGCGCGGGTAGGACCGCGCGAGTGACGTGCAACGCGGAGACGACTTTTAGTTCATAGTCGTTTCGCCACTGCTCGTCATTCGACGTGGCGATAGGGGACGATGCGGTCTGACCGGCATTGTTGACCAATCCATCCAGTCGACGGAATCGCGAAAGCGTTGCGTCGACGAAGCCGTCCAGTTGCGCACCGACGGTGACGTCCGTCTGTGAACAGAGCGCGTCAGCGCCGAGGAGTTCTTGCGCTCTCGCGAGACGACTCTCGTCACGTCCACAGACCGCGACGTGGCCACCTTCGGCGACGAGGCGTTGGGCCAGCGCCAATCCGAGCCCGTCGGTGCCACCGGTGATGAGAAACGCCTTGTCCTTGAGTTCGAGGTCCATGAACTCATCCTACGAATCACGTTCGCGACAACCACCGCCGGTGAGACGGTGTTACGAGGCGGCCGCGCGGAACGCGACCACCTGCGTGGCGACAGGCACGAGGAAGAGACCGTCACCGACGCTCGGTGTCGGAAAGTGGTTGGCCGCTTGACCGACCGTCACCTGTCGACGAATGGCACCGGTCGTCGGGTCGTAACCGTAAAGAACACCGTTCTGTCCGATCGACCACACCAGACCGCCCGCGATGATGGGCGGGCCGCCCCCCGTCGACGCGCTCCAAAGGATGTCAATTGATGGAGTCGTCGAACCGACTCGAATGGCGATCGTGCCCGTGACGCACGGCAGGTACACCGTCGAGCCGAGCACCGCGCCACCGCCATCGATGTCGTTGGCACAGTTGGAACCCGTGTTGGTCTCCCCTTCGCTGATACCCCCGAGATCGTTCCCATTCAAGACGTAGATGATCCGCGACTTGCCCGCGATCACGACTTGGCCATCCTTCAGGAGCACCGGCTCCATGCTCATGTCCTGATCTTGGGAGTTGTCGTAGGCCCACGCGTCGGGAGCGAAGTACTGCATCAGGTGCATCAAGGGCGTCAGTTCGAGGACGGAGTCGCTGTCGTCGTACGGGTCACTCGATGAGAAGACGGAGCCGTTGCCCACACTCACCCATACGTGGCCCTGCGCATCGATCGCCGGCGCTCCCCCACCCATCCAAACCGCTCCTTGACTGTCGCCCGGTGCCGCGTCGACTGTGAAGAAGCTCACTGCGCCGGTCTTCTCCGACACCGACACGACACGACCGCGATACGACGCACAGTCCCCGTAGTTGCCGCCCATGCCAAAGATGATTCGCCCGTTATCCAGGGTCAATCCCGTGCGCTGCAGCAGCGCCACCGACTGGGCGCCGGGCGGGTCAACGTTGTGGGTCATCCGCGGAGTACCCGTCGAGGCGTCCAAACCCACCAACACGTGCTCGGGATGACCATGCACCATTTCGTCGGCGACCACGTAGATCTCATTCCTCGCGGGATCGATCACCGGCGTACCGGTGATGCCCACTTCGGGAGCAATGTCGCCGCACGGCAATTTGGAGGAAGGCACGGCAGCCGCGAGAGCGCGCTTCCACACCACGCGACCGGTCTGTGCCGAGAGCGCGTAGACGGAGTCGTTCTCGGTCGCAACGTAGACGTCCTTGCCGTAGACGAGCGGTTCACCATAGAGCGTGCCGTCGAGTTTCGGTGACGTCCATTCGGGTTTGCTGGTATTGACCGACTTGATCACCGACGTGTATCCAGAGCCTGACGGGTCGCCGTGGTACACCGTCCATGAACTCGTGGCCGTGGTCGCGCTCTTGGCCGACGCAACAGCGGTCGTGCCCACGACCAGTAACGCGATCAGGAGCAAGCCGCTCACGAGAACGAGTGGACGCGCCGGCGTCCTGTGCGACGTGGAGTGTGAGAAGTTACGTATGTCGCAAGTGTACGGGGACTCATTTTCAACTGCTGTGCAGGATCTCGACGACACGCACTAACAGGCCAGCGGATCCATCGCGGTACTCTTTGGCCGTGATGGCCAATTACTTCAGTCGAAGCGCGCGATACCGACGCCTTTCGACGTTCCTCGTCACGCTCGCGTTGTGCTCGGCCCCGCTCATCGCCGGCACTCGCGCGAAGGCGGCCGACGGTCCGTTGCCCCCCTTCACCTCCGCCGTGTCACCGGTGAGTGCCGCCCAACTCGGTCGAACGTGGCGACCGGGCTGTCCCGTCGGGCCTACCCAACTTCGTCTCCTGCACCTGCGTTACGTAGGGTTCGACGGTAAGTCGCGAGTCGGCACACTGGTGATCAACGCGTCGGTCGCCACCGCCGTCATCCGGGTCTTCGCCAATCTCTATACGCACCGTTTCCCACTCCATTCGATGATTCCTGAGTCGGCGTTCGCGGGCTGGGACCCTGCGTCGATGGCCGCCGACAACACGTCGGGTTTCAACTGTCGCTACGCCGTCGCCACCGGTCCCAAACAGTGGTCCGTGCACGCGTACGGCGAAGCCATCGACATCAATCCCGTGCAGAACCCCTACGTCTTCAACGGCGTCGCCCAACCGGTTGACGCAGGGACGTACACCAATCGCATCGACGTTCGACCCGGGATGGCGGAACCGCACGGCGTGCTCAACGACGCTTTCGCTTCCGTAGGCTGGTTCTGGGGAGGACGATGGACCGCTTCACCGGACTATCAACACTTCTCCGCCACCGGCGGCTAGGGCTCTGTTCGACCTCGTCGCTCGCGCTGCTGGTCTCCCTCGTTGGACTCCCCTTCACGTCGAGTGTCGACGCCGCCACGACGTCGCGAGTCGCGTCGCCCTGCAACGTCATCGCCGATTCCATCGCCGCCGCGTCCACGAGCCGACAGTTGATCACGGTCATCGCCCCGTCCCTACGTTCGTCCGTCGCATCACTGGAGGTCTTTGAGCGAGTTGGGACGTGCTTTCGCCTGGTCGACGGCCCCTACGGTGCGAACGTGGGAGGTAATGGTCTCTCGACCAACCATCGCGAGGGTGATGACTCCACGCCGATTGGGCTCTTCGCAATTCAGTCAACGATGTACGGCGTTGACGCCAATCCCGGCGTGACGTACCACTACCACCGGTTGGCGTGCGGTGACTGGTGGGACGAACAGTCCTCATCCGCGCTCTACAACCATTTCGTTCACGTGCGATGTGGCACGTCACCGCCCTTTGGCGGCGACTCGGAACCACTCTGGAAAGTCACACCCCAGTACGACTACTTCGCGGTGATCGAGTACAACCGTCAGCCGGTCGTGCCGGGACGAGGCTCGGCGATCTTCCTTCACGTCTCCATTGGCGCTCCGACGACGGGCTGTGTGGCGATCCCCCGAGTCGACCTACTGCGCGTCCTACGATTTCTTCGACCGTCGAGCCATCCGATGATCTACATCTCGACGCACCAACTGTTGCCGAACTGATCAGTGGGTTCGCGTCATCTCGACGATGACGCCGAGACTTGACGACGCCGCGCCCTGGTAGACACCCTTGAGCGGGGCGACGTCGTCGTAGTCGCGCCCACTGCCGACGTAGATGTGACGTTCCGTCTCAGGTATCCCGTTGGTGGGATCCATGCCCGTCCACGCGCCGCTGAAGTACTCGACCCACGCGTGACTCTGGCCCGCGGCGGCGACCCCGATCTCACCGTGGTCCGAGGGGTACAGGTAGCCCGACACGTACCGCGACGGGATGCCGAGTTGGCGCAGCAGTCCAATCGTGATGTGCGTGATGTCCTGACAGACACCCTCACCGATGTCCCACGCCTCCTGCGCCGTCGACGAGACCGACGTCGCGCCGGGTAGGTACGTGACGTGACCGCGGACGTACTCGCCCACCGCGTCCACGCAACCGTGCAGATCGAGGATCCCTCGCCATTCGTCGATGGGGGCCAGCACGCTGCCCGCCAACTTCGTGCGCTCCGTCTCCAAGAGGTATTCGGAGAAGAAGTCGACGAGGGTCGGCGCTCGAAGCTCACTCCACGAGATCGAGGGATCGATCAACTGTGCACGACTCTCGACCATCGAGCGAGCTTCGACCTCCAACTTCGGGTGCGGCTCTTGAATGTCGAAGACCGTCACGATCGTCCCGAAGTAGTCGGTGTGCGTGGATATTGGCACCACAGGCTGGACCGCGACGTGGGCCTGGCGGACTTCTTGGCTGGCCGACGTGATGGGCGTCATCCGTGCCTCGTTATACGAGGACTTCGCTATTCCGTCGTAGGTGAAGCCGGTGTGGTGACGAATCGAGAGGCTCAGCGAGTTGGTCATAGCCCTCCCTCTCTCGACCACATCACGAAGTCCTCGTGGCGAAAGAAACGGTCCGTGACTGCGTTATTGATCGATACGCAGGTCTCCTCGAGCATCTCGAGCAGTTCGGGCAGATGTGACAGCAGTTCGGTCGAGTCGATGAACTCCAGGCGTCCTCTCGCCCCCGCGAGACTCTGGCGCGCGACATCGGCCGTGGCGATGCGCTGGCTACTCGGTTGAATCTCGTAGAGGCATCGATCGGCGAGGTTGAGTGAGAACAGCACCGAACGCGGGAAGAGCCGGTCGAGGAGAAGGAACGCCGCCACGCCGTTGGCGTCGTGGATCTCGCTCGTGCTTCGCATGAACGCCTCCATGGCGCCACAGGCGCGCAGAAAGGCGAGCCAGTCGGGGGCGTTGTCTTCGGAGAGCACCCGCCCGCGAAGCAAACGCGCCGTCATGTCGATGCGTTCAACACTTCGTCCGAGCACGAGGAAGTGCCAACCGTCATCGTGACTGAGCGTCGCGTCAGTGAGGCCGGCGAGTAGCGCGGCACGCTCGCGCACGTAGAGGAGGTACTGCGACGGGCCGAGGCGACGGGCCGTGTTCTCCATCTGCGGGAGACGATTGCGCGTCGAGTTGAGCGCCACCCACATCTCGGACGAGATGAAGTCGCGGCTTCGCCGCGCGTTCTCAAAGGCGCCGCTCAGCGAACCGGCGATGGAGTTCGGATTCTCCGCGTCGTACACGATGCGTTGCAGGGTGTCCTGCGTCGTGAGCGTCTCCTCCTCCTCGAACTCGATGCCGAGGATCGAATAGAGCGACCGGCACGTCGCGTCCTCGTCGTTGAACGGGTCCTCGACCATCCGGTGCACGTACGAATCAACGATGCGTGCGGTGTCGTCGGCACGCTCGATGTAGCGACCGATCCAGTAGAGCGATTCGGCGAGGCGTGAGAGCATTCCGCGCTCGCTCACTGGTCCCCCCGCCCGACGTTGCCGTCACTCTGACGAGCCGCGACGCTGCGATGTCGCTGCGCCGCGACGACGCGCGATTCGCGAAAGGGCACCGACTCATCATTGAGGACCCAGGTGTCCTTGGACCCACCACCCTTGGACGAGTTGACGACGAGCTCGCCTTCACCGAGCGCGACCCTCGTGAGACCGCCGGGCAGCACCCAGACCTCGTGGCCGTCGTTGATGGCGAACGGTCGTAGGTCGATGTGACGTGGACTGACGTGTTCTTCGACCAAGGTCGGGTGCGTCGAGAGCGCGACCGGTCGCTGCGCGATCCAGTTCCTCGGCGAGGAGATGATGGCGTCACGCGTCTTCGCGAGCGTTGCCTCGTCGGCCTGCGGCCCGATCACGATACCCTTGCCACCCGATCCGTCGACCGGCTTCACGACGTAGGACCCAATCGAGCGAAGCACCTCTTCTCGAACGTCGCGATCTTCCAATCGATAGGTCTCCACGTTGTCGAGAAGCGGCTCCTCGCCCAGGTAGAAGCGGATGAACTCGGGTACGAACGTGTAGACGAGCTTGTCGTCGGCGACGCCATTACCAATACCGTTGGAGATCACGACGTTGCCCGCGCGCGCGCAGTTCACGAGTCCCGCCACGCCGATGATCGAATCGGGGAGGAACTGCAAGGGATCGAGGAATTCATCGTCGACTCGACGGTAGATCACGTGGACGGAGCGTTCGCCGTTCGTCGTTCGCATGTAGACGTGATTTGAACGACAGAGGAGGTCGCGGCCCTCGACGAGTTCGATGCCCATCATTCGAGCCAGGAGCACGTGCTCGAAGTACGCCGCGTTGTGCACGCCGGGACTGAGCACGACCACCACCGGGTCGAGCACCGCGGGCGGTGCCGCCGCGCGCAGTGCCGCGAAGAGGTGGGCCGGGTACGAGTCGACGGGGTGCACTCGGTGATCGGCGAAGAACGACGCGAACGTCTGGGTCATCGCGCGACGATTCTCAATCACGTAACTCACGCCAGAGGGAATACGGACGTTGTCCTCGAGCACTCGGAAGTTCCCGACTTCGTCGCGTACGAGGTCGATGCCCGCCACGCAGATCCGAACGCCGTTCGGCGGGTCTACCGCGAAGGCCGCACGACAGAAATGCGGGCTCGAGGTGACCACGGACCTCGGCATCAGGCCCTCAGCGAAGATTCGCCCTTCCCCGTAGATGTCGGCGAGGAACGCCTCGAGGGCGTGCACTCGTTGGGCGATGCCCCGAGAAAGCCCGTCCCATTCGAGCGCTCCGATCAGGCGCGGCAGTACGTCCAGGGGAAATGGTCGCTCCTCGCCACTGTGCGCGAACGTGACGCCTCGTTCGGAGAAGGTATGTGAGAGTTGCTCGGATCGCTGGCGCAGCTCGGCCGGTTGGTAACGCCCTAGTTCGGCGAAGAGCCGTTCGTAGATGGGACGAGGCTTCCCTGGCGCACTGAACATCTCGTTCCACGCTGCTGAAGAGTCGTCATCGAACACCATGCCCACCAGCGTCACGCTAGCCATCGAAACCGCAACAGACGTTGCCGGAGGGTGAATTGATGGCGTCGCGAGGGCGACGACGTGGTCGCACCTTTTGAGAAGATTTCGAATGGCGTGGGGCTGCCACGAATTAACGGATTCCATTACGATGTCGCCATGACGCCCTACGTACCTTCACCAACTCGCTACGACGACATGCTCTACCGCCGATGTGGCAAGAGCGGCATCAGGTTGCCCGCAATCTCGCTCGGACTCTGGCAGAACTTCGGAGACGACCGGGCATTCGACGCCCAGCAGAAGATTCTGCGACGTGCCTTTGACCGCGGCGTGACGCACTTCGACCTCGCCAACAACTACGGTCCGCCCTACGGCGGCGCCGAAGCGAACTTCGGTCGCCACCTCCGTGAGGACTTCAAGGGTTTGCGCGACGAACTCATCATTTCCACGAAAGCGGGCTGGGACATGTGGCCGGGGCCCTACGGCGACCTCGGTTCGCGCAAGTACCTCCTCGCCAGTCTCGACCAGAGCCTTACGCGACTCGGTCTGGACTACGTGGACATCTTCTACCACCACCACTACGACTCGACGACGCCGATGGAAGAGTCACTAGGCGCGCTCGACACCGCCGTGCGCCAGGGCAAGGCGCTCTACGTCGGCATCTCGTCGTACTCCGACGAGCGCACCAAGGAAGCCATCGCAATTCTGCGTCGACTGGGTACGCCGCTCCTCATCCACCAGCCGTCGTATTCAATGTTGAACCGATGGATCGAAAACGGTCTCCTCGACGTCCTGGACGCCGAAGGCGTGGGCTGCATTGCCTTCTCGCCGCTGGCCCAAGGACTTCTCACCGATCGCTACCTCGACGGCGTGCCCGAGGGCTCACGCGCGACCGAGCACGACTCATCACTCTCACGCGACATGTTGAACGAAGCGAATCTCAACACCGTTCGCTCCCTTCGCGATATTGCGCACGAGCGCGGCCAGCGAATGTCACAACTCGCCATTTCGTGGGCACTTCGTAATCCCGCGGTCACGACGGTGTTGCTGGGCGCGAGCAGTGTTGCGCAGCTGGACGAGAATCTCGACGCGCTCAACAACTTGGACTTCACGGCTGAGGAGTTGGCACGGATTGACAAATTCGCCGTCGAGAGCGGCGTCGACCTCTGGCGCGGCCCCGCAACGGAGTAGTCGACCTGCCGATCGATTCGCGAAGAGTACATTCGTAACGTCGCAGATTCCTGCGTTTCATCCACCAAGCGAAAGCACGACTTTGCCAGCCTTCCAACGATTAGACCTCGATGGCGAATCGACGCAACGCATCATCAGCGACAAGGAAATGAAGCGGCGCTGGGCCGCCTTCCATGGCCAGATGCGCCAACTCTCGGGCAAGCGATGGCAACGGGTTCTCGGTCGCATCCTTGGTGAGAACACGTGGCGCTACCGAGCTGCGCGCACCGTTGGTCGTCCACCACTTCGAGCGCTGCGAAAGATGCGCGCGCGACCACACCGCTCCGAGGCCGTCTTCCTGGACGTTCCGCTCGTCCACAAGGAGACTGAAGTCTTTCCGAAGTACTACTCGCCCAAGAGCGCACTGCGCTTCGTCAACCTGTCGCTCCTCGAAGTCTCGTTGGACGACGTCGAGGTCGTGGTAATTGACGAAGAGACGTCGTCGGCCGCCGCGGTCGTCGCCCAACTCAATGAGGCGTACCTCGCGACGACCAAGACCTGGCTGATGATCTGTGACGAGACGACGAGCGACCTCGATCGCACGACGACCTTGCGGGCGCTGAAGAGCGCTGCGCGTGAAGGCGACGACGTGGTCTTCTCCGACGAGAACGGGCCCAACATCTTCCAGCCGATCTTTCGCTCGGCCTGCGTGTCACCGCACACCCTGTTGAGCTACAACATGGTCGGACGGCCGGCACTACTTCGCATCTCGACCCTCCGTCGAGCCGGAGGATTCCTCAGCGGCGCCGGTTGGGCCTTCGAGCACGATGCGTACCTGCGACTCCAAGAGGGCGGCGCGCAGTTCCATCACGTGGCGCTCGTACTGCCGGCGGGGCGCCCACTGATCGCCTTCGAGCGTGCGCACATCGACGAGGACTCCTGTCGCGTCGTGAAGACGGCGATTGAGCGGCGCGGACTGACCGGCACCGTCGAACCGGGAGCGCTCGCGGGTCTCGTGCACTGGACCGTCGAACCCCCCACGCCACGTCCTTCCATCGACATCATCATCCCCACGCGCGATCGAATCGACCTCGTGCGGCGCTGCATCGAGGCGATCGAAGAGAAGACGACGTACGAGAACTTCGACATCATCCTCTTGGACAACGACTCCGTCGAAGCTACGTCGCTGGAGTATTTTGCGACCTCGAAGTACCGAGTCGTGCCGTGCCCGGGACCGTTCAACTACGCAAAGATCGTCAATCGGGGCGTCGCGCACTCGAGCGCTGACTTCATCGTGACCCTCAACAACGACACCATCTTGATGACGCCTGACTGGCTCGAGCGCATGGTTTCCATGGCCGCGATGCCCGACGTCGGCATCGTCGGCGCCTGTCTCTTGGATCAATTCGGGAACAAGGAGCACGAAAGCATCATCATCTCGCCGTACCCCCAGCACCTACGCACCGATTCGAACTACCCCCATGTCGATCAATTCGCGCTGGCGCTGCGCGACGTCGCCGCGGTGACCGGCGCCGTCCAGATGGCGAGCCGTGACTTCTGGAACTCACTCGGTGGTATGGACGAGCGACTCGCCGTGACCATGAACGACATCGACCTCTGCTTGCGGAGCCAGTCGGACGCCCGTTTCGTCGTCTATATGCCCGACGTTTCGTTCATCCACTACGTGAGTTCGTCGCGCGGCACGCTGGACCCCTTGGCCGATCGCAACCGGTTCATCCGCCGTTGGGACATCTTTGGAACCTTCAAGGACCCCTTCTTCCCCGAGCCACTCCTTCTGCTCGGCGAGACGATGTATTACCTTCCACGTTGACGGAGACGCCCAACGACGCGTATCGACTCTTGTAGCCTGAGTAGGTGACAGCACGGTGGGAGAGGTTTGTGGCGTTCTATCGACGCCTGCCTCCATTCACCACTCCGCTCTTACTCATCCTCCTCGCGGTCCTCGTCGGTAACGGCCTGTACCTCATCGGCGAGTCGAATACCAACACCATCTCGTGGACCGCAAGTATCTCTCAGGTCGTCTGTCACGTCACGTGCGGGCGACCCATGATCGACCCGAACGTGGGATTCATCACCCAACCCTTGGGTCACCTCTCAGCCATGGACCTGCTGCACGGCCACCTACCGTGGTGGAACTACTTCGAAGGGCTCGGCCAACCACTGGCCGGCGAGATGCAGTCGGCGGCGCTCTTCCCACTGACGCTGTTGTTCGCCTTCCCCGCCGGACTGCTCCTCTTTCACATGAGTCTCGAAATCATCGCGGGGATCTGCACGTACTTCCTCGCCAGGCGTGTCGGACTCCCCATCTTCGTGGCCACCACCATGGGTGCCCTGTTCGCCCTCAACGGCACCTACGCCTGGCTGGGCAACGCCGTGCTCAACCCCGTGGCGTTCCTTCCGATGCTGCTGCTCGGCATCGAGATGATCTACGACTCGACGATGACCAAGGACAACAAGGGTTGGTACCTCTGCGCCATCGCGGTTGCGCTCGCCTTCTACGCCGGTTTCCCCGAGGTCGCGTACTTTGACGGTCTCTTCGCTCTCGGGTGGGCCGCCGTGCGACTGTTCTCCCTACCGCGCGAGACCCGACGCAAGGCGCTCGAGCGACTCGGCATCGGTGGTGGTGTCGGCCTCTTGTTGTCCTTACCGATCCTCATCCCCTTCGCCGATTTCTCCAAGGTCGCCAACCTCGGTCACCACACCGCCGCGGTCGACGGCACGGCGCACATCTCGATCCACGCCATCCAGATGTTCTTCGATCCCTACGTCCACGGAGCGCTCTTCGCCAACCCCGCGGTCGCGAGCGTGTGGGGTGGCATCGGCGGTTACTTCACGGCGAGCGTCGGGGCGCTGGCGCTGCTCGGACTCTTCGGTGAGCGGCTGCGTCCACTACGTATCTACCTCGGACTCTGGATCGTGGTGGGACTCGGTGGCGCCTTCAACTTCGCGGATCTGCGCAAGGTCTGGAACCTCATCCCCCTCATTCAGAACGTCTCGTTCGGCCGCTACATCATGGCCAGTTGCGAACTCTCGATGATCATGCTCGCCGGACTGGGATTGATGGACTTCGCCCACAGTCCCAAGGCCAAACGCCTCTTCACGGTGACGACGTCGGTCATGTTGCTCGGTCTCGTCTGGATCGTCCTCACTTCGGGAAAGCTCAACGTCGGCGTCATCTATGGGCACCGCCAGCGCATCATCTACGCGTTCCTCGACGCCGTTCCCTTTCTGGCGATCATCGCACTGCTCGTCCTCGGCCGCTTCGCGAAGTGGAGGTGGACACCCTGGCTGGTCTCGGCCGTGCTGGTGGTCGAATCACTGCTGATCTTCGGCGTGCCTTCGGGTGAGTCGGCCAAGTACGTCTACGTGGACATGAAGCCGATCCACTTCCTCCAGACGCACGAGCAGCACTACCGGTTCTTCGACTTCGCGGTCCTCACGCCAAATTGGGGCTCGCAGTACGGCCTGAACGAACTCAACGCCATCGACCTGCCCTTCCCCCAGAAATTCACCAATCTGATTGAGAACCAGCTCGCGCCCGGGCTCACCCCGTCCAACCAATTCGTCATCCACAATGGCGTGACGGGCATGGACATTCAGATGCAGGACATCGTCGCGCACTTCAAGGCGTACGAGGACGCGTCGGTCAAGTACCTCATGATGCCCAAAGCGCTGGTGATCCTGCCCGCTCTCACGAAGCTCGGCGTGACGCAGGTCTTCACGGACTCCCTGGCGACGATCTATGAGATGCCCCATCCCCGTCCCTTCATCTCCGCCCGGTCGTCCTCGTGCACGGTGACCACGACGAACGTCGATGCGGCGAGCGTGAGCTGTCCGAACGGTGCCTCGACCGTGATTCGCACGGAACTTTCCATGGCGGGCTGGAAAGCCTACGTAAACGGCAAGTCGGTGACCATAAAGACGGTCGATGGCGTGTATCAAAGTGTGAAGGTGCCCGAAGGCACGTCCACCGTGACCTACTCATTCGTACCCCCGCACGAGAAGTACGCCGTCCTGCTCGCCTTGCTCGCCGCCCTCTTCCTGCTCGCCACGTGGGTCTTCGAACGTCGTCGTCCGTCGCGCCGAGCGCCCCCCAGGCACTTGGCCGAATAGAGCGCGTGCACGACATCGTCACCATCTACGGCGTCGTGGTCGTCACGTTCATGATGCTCATGTACGCACTGGAGTCCCGGGCGCGTTTTTACGTCATCCTGTTCTCCCTTGGTTGCGTCCTCTCGAGTGTCTACGGCTTCGCCAGTGGCGCGTGGCCCTTTGGCGTCGTCGAAATAATCTGGTCGTTCGTCGCCATCCGGCGCTGGCAAACCAACACGTGAACGGCACCCGCCGCCTCGTGGGCGTGCTCTGCGTCGTCGTGGTCATCGCCCTCGCCGTGCCGGCCGGGGCAAGTGGACCAGGTTCTCTTCCTCAGACGCCCACCGAGCCGACCTTCGGTGCGCCGTTCCACGCCCAGATGAAGCAGCTCTTCCGAGCCATCAAGAACGATTCAGCACCGATCGGCGCGACGGTCTTCTTTCCCGAAGCGGCCTACGTGTCGATGAAGACCGGTGAGATTCCTGATCCCACCGGTGACTACGTTGAACGACTCATCGGGTTCTACGACCGGGACCTCACGGCGTATCACGCGAGACTCTTTGGCGGCCCCACGACGACCCTGGTGCGCGTCGATGCGAACGCCCACTTCGCCCAGTGGATCGCGCCGGGCGTCTGCGAGAACAAGATCGGCTACTGGCACGTGCCAGGTGTTCGCCTCGTGCTTCGACGTGGCACCCATCTCGTGTCGGTCGCAGTCTTCTCGCTGATCTCGTGGCGCGGCCTCTGGTACGTGGTGCATCTCGGACCGAATCCACGTCCGGTGGACGTCGGTACCGTCGATGATTTTGAGAACGGCGCGGGCACCCCCGGGCCAGCGGGCGGTTGCTGAGCCTTACTTCGGTGGCGCGAGTGAGCCGTTGGGTTCGATGATGACGGCATTCGTCGCGAAGTCCTCGCGCGAGAGTTGATTCACGAACACGGCGGCGGCGTGCGTGGGATCGACGAAGCCCTGACCGGACTGGCTCAACTTGACCGACGTGAAGGTACCCGATACGAACGCCCCCGTTGCACTCAAGGTGACGTGGAGAATCGCACTCATCGTCAGGTCCCCGCCCGCTGAGAAGTCGTCGTAGTTCACGGAGTCACCGAGGCTGTAATCGATCAAGTGTCCGCGATAGAACTCGATGCCGCGCAG
This sequence comes from uncultured Acidimicrobiaceae bacterium, assembly GCA_963800765.1. GTDB lineage: Bacteria > Actinomycetota > Acidimicrobiia > Acidimicrobiales > RAAP-2 > RAAP-2. The sequence continues at coordinate 224,878 of CAWDCF010000008.1, read as the reverse complement.
CACGTGCGGGCCGCTCGCGATGACGAGGCTGGCCCCTTCGTCGATCGCGGTGTGGGCGAAGAGATAGGGATTGCCGCGATTCTCACCGACGTAGAACTCGCTGGTCCTCGTCACGTGGTCGGCGTCGGATCCCTCGGCCCCGGCGTGCATGTACACCACGACGACGGACGCCAGTCGACGGGCCTTCTCGATCAACTGTCTCGCCGCCGCGAAGTTCAAGAGGTCGTTCGTGTTGGTGTACGGCGCGAAGTCGACGAAGGCAACTCGTACCTTGCCGTCGCGCACGACGGCGATCTGACCGGGCAAACCGGCCTGGGCGATGCCCGCTTCGCGCAAGGCGTTGGACGTGTCGATCACGCCTTGGTCCCCATAGTCGTGCGAGTGATTGTTCGCGGAGTTGACCACCGTGAACCCCATCGCTCGGTACACGCGAGCGAACGACGGCGGGACGCGAAAGGCGTAACACTCACTGTCCCCCGGGGCGCACTTTGACGAACCACGACTCGTCATGGTGCCTTCGAGGTTCACGAACTGTATCGGTGCGGCGAGCGCCGCCTTCAACGGCTCGAAATAGGTCAAGGGATTCGCCGGGACGTCGGGCGTGTTGCCAAGCTCGGAGTCACCCACCGCGGAGATGGTCACCGTCGGCGGTGCCGTCGTGGTCGTCGTCCCCGCGATAGTCGTCGACGTCGTCCCCGTGAGAGTTGTCGTCGTTGTCGACGTTGGCGGTCCCGGCGAGATCACGTTCGCCGCGCCAATTGCCGCGACGCCACCCACGAGCACGACCGCGCCTCCCCACGCCATGAATCGACTCACCGGCGAACCGGCACGGCGCTGCGCGCGCCTGGAGTGTCGCGCTACCAAGGTTGCGCCTCACCAACGCGCTGCCTGATGTAGACCGCGAAGAAGTCCTTCGTGCTCGGGTAGAGGAATCGGTCGGCGATCTGATTCGGATTGGCTACGTAGAGCGACGCTCCGACCGCGCCCCGATTGGCGTAGGTGACGAAGATCGGCCACTCGGGATTGATGTCCAACTGCATTGCTCGAACCACGTGCAGCTGCACCATGATCTGCGCGAGTGACGACGACGTCTGATCGGGCGCCGCGACGTAGATGAGGTTGCCCTGGTTGTCGAGCCCGAGCGCCGATCGCCATACCGCGGGCACGCCACCCAACGTTGATCCCCACAGTTGGTTGTTGAGCGACTGACCGGTCTCACGGTAGTTGTTCACGAGCAACGAAAGGTTCTGTCGCGCCATCAAAACGGTCGGCCCGGGCCGGGGACCGCCGGTCCACTTGGTGATGTTGACCGTTCCGTTGGTGTAGCGCACGACGGTCGCGAGCCCGTCCACCATGGGGTAGTAAAGAGTGTTGTTGGCGTAGAAGCCAGCCGCCGAGTCAGCCTCGTAGAAGCCCGAATTGAATGTCGCGAGCAGTCGTCCGCGACCAACGGGCGGCACCTCTTCGGGGCCGCGGCTGAGCGTCGACGGTCCGGGTCCCTTGTAGCCGGGATAGAGCGCCAGGTCGGTCGTCGACGTGCGAATCCACGCCGCGTAGGCGAGGACGGTGGGCACCTGAGCATTGGGCGCGAACGTGTTCACGAGGATCGTGGGCTTGACCTGAAACCACGTGTCGAGTGGGCGCCAAGGGTGGCAGATCATCGCCGTGGGTGTTCCGTGGATGCACACCGCCGTCGGTAACGTCGTCGTGGTCGTCGGCGGGGACTTTGACTTCGATGAGGAGGCGTCGCTTCGCGGTGCGGTGAACGCGAGACCTGCGCTGAGCGCCAGACCAACGGTGAGTAGCGCGACGCCCGACTTTCGCATGACCTTCTCTCGTTTTCGCGTTCCACCAATCCTAGGGACCAGAGCCCTTGGCACCCGGTCACAGACGAAGTGGCACTTTGCTACTTTGCAATGGGAAGAAAGGTGCGCCGTGTCAAGACGCAGTATTCGTTGGATCACCAGTGAGTAGCCGGCTCGACGACATCGACCTCTCCAAGAAAATGGGGCGCGAAGAGTCCGAGAAGCGCGTGCTCGCCGCGCAGCATCGACTCACGCAACTTCGCCTCTTTTCGGCCGGACTGCTCGCTCCAGACAGCGTGGGACCCGGTCTGCTCGTCCTCTTCGAGGGTTTCGACGCCGCCGGAAAGGGGGGCGCCATCCGTCGCCTCACGTCGAGCCTCGACCCACGACACGTGCGCGTCGTTCCCATCAGCGCGCCCACGTCCAACGAGTTGGCGCACGTCTTTCTCTGGCGCTTCCAACCGTCCCTTCCGGCCAAGGGTGGCATGACCGTCTATGACCGCTCGTGGTACGGGCGGCTCCTCGTGGAACGGGTCGAAGGAATCATCGACAAGGAGACCGCCAAGCGCTCGGGCGACGAGATCGTCCAGTTCGAACGACTCCTGACCGACAACGACACCACGATCGTGAAGTTCTGGCTGCACATCTCGGACAAGGAACAGCTCGCCCGCTTCAACGATCGCGCCAGCAATCCGCTCAAGGAGTGGAAGCTGACCCCCGACGACTGGCGCAACCGCGAGAAACGGCCGCAGTACTTGAAGGCGCTCGCCGACATGGTCGAGATGACCGATCAGCCCAACGCCCGTTGGGACCTGATCGCGGCGGAGGACAAGCGCTACGCGAGGGTCGCGGTGCTCGAGACGCTGATCCACCGTTGGGAGCACGACCTCGAGCGTCGCGGCTTCAGTGTGCCCGCGCCCCGCGAGGGCGACTACCTGAAGTAGCGCGGGTACTTCGCTCCATCTGGAACACTGTGCTGATGGACTCTCGCTACGGCATCACGATCCCCTTCGACGGCGTCTCGCTTCTCGAGCACAAGGAGTGGTTCCATCGGATCGCCGACCTCGGTTATACCGACCTCTGGTCAGCCGAGGTCGATGGCACCGACGGGTTCACGCCACTCACGTTGGCGGCGATCTGGGAGCCACGTCTCAACCTGGGCGTCGCCGTGACGCCCGTCTTCACCCGTGGCGCGGGACTCCTCGCCATGAGCATCGCGACCATGGCCGAAGTGGCCCAAGGTCGCTTCACCATGGGGCTGGGCGCCTCGAGCGAGCCGGTCGTCCAGCGCTGGAACGGCGTGACCTACGAGAAGCCGTACGCGCGAACGCGCGACGTGCTCGACTTCGTCAAGCGGGCCCTCGACGGCGAGAAGATCGACCACACGTACGAGACCTTCGAGGTCCACGGCTTCAAGATCTCGCGTCCCGTCGCCGTTCGCCCGCCGATCCTGCTCGGCGCGCTGCGCCCGGGCATGTTGCGCCTCGCCGGTCGCGAGGCCGACGGGGCGATCCTCAACTGGCTCGGCGCGGACGACGTCGCGAAGTGTCGCGGTGAGGTCGGCGCGGACAAGATGATCGCGGCGCGACTCTTCGTCATTCCAACGCCCGACGCCGACATCGCGCGGATGATCGGGCGGCGAATGATCTCGTCGTACTTGACCGTCAACGCCTACGCCGAGTTCCACCGCTGGCTCGGTCGCGGTGACGCGCTCCAACCAATGTGGGACGCGTGGGCGAGCGGTGACCGAAAGCTCGCGAACGCCGTGATACCCGACGCGGTGGTGGACGAGCTGATCATCCACGGTTCCTACGAGGCCTGCCGCGAGCACGTCCAGCGCTACATCGAAGCGGGCGTGCAGGTCCCGACGCTCGCCATCGTGCCGTACGGCATCGACCTCAAAGAGGCCGTTGCGGGACTCGCTCCGCGCTAGACCTTCTCGGCTTCGAGAAACTCGAGCATGGCGGCAAACTTTTCGCGTGCCGCCTTGGTGCGCTCGGGGATGAACTCGCTGGGCACCTCACTCGGCGTGTAGTTCTTCAGCGCGTGGCGGGCCACGGTCTGACGGTGCACCTCATCGGGCCCGTCGTAGATGCGCGCGGCGCGAGCCCAGCGGTACATGGCTTCGAGCGGCATGTCCGTTGAGTAGCCCAGTGCGCCGTGCGTTTGAATCGCGCGGTCAATCACGTTGTGCAGCACGGTCGCGCCGTAGTACTTGATCATCGCGATCTCGTCACGCGACGCGGACGCTCCGACCTGATCCATCTTCCACGCCGCGTGCAACGTCATCAAACGTGCCGCGTGCATCTCAGCTCGTGAGTCGGCGATCCAGTTCTGGACGGTCTGCTTCTCTGAGAGCAGTGAGCCGTGCGTGAAGCGGCTGACGGCGCGCTCGCACATCATGTCAAAGGCGCGCTGGGACTGACCGAGCCAGCGCATGCAGTGATGGATGCGGCCCGGGCCGAGACGGGCCTGAGCGAGCAGGAAGCCCGATCCCTCGGGACCAATGAGGTTCTCCGCGGGGACGTGGACGTCCTGGTAGCGGATCTCGGCGTGGTTGCCGAAGCGGCCGTAGTGGTTTTCCGGGTCGTCCATCGATCCGACGTCGCGCACGATGGTGACGCCGGGCACGTCCGCGGGGACGACGAACATCGACGAACCCTGATAGGGGTGGATGTCGGGATTGGTCACCGCCATCACGACGAGAATGTCGGCCACCGATCCGTTCGTGGTGTACCACTTGTGTCCATTAATCACCCACTCATCGCCGTCCTTCGTGGCGCGCGTCTTGAGGAGTCGCGGGTCCGAGCCCGCCGTCTCGGGCTCGGTCATCGAGAAACCCGAGCGCATGGTGCCGTTCAGCAGCGGGGTGAGCCAGCGTTCGCGGATGTACTCCTGACCGGTCATCTCCATGCCGGCCGCCAACAGTTCGGCGTTGCCACTGTCGGGGGCATTGTTGCCGAAGACGACTGGACCGTAGGGTGTCTGACCGAGGATCTCGTGCATCAGTCCGAGCCGGACCTGCCCGAAGCCCATACCGCCGAGGTCGGCCGGCAAGTGGGCCGCCCAGAGCCCGCGCGCACGGACTTCGTCCTGCAACGGCTTGATGAACGCGAGCGCCTGATCGTGGCTGAGATCGAGCGTCTCGATGGGCATGATCTCTTCGCGCACGAATTCGCGCATCCACACCAACTTTTCTTCAAACTCCGGTTCCGTCTCAAAGTCCCACGCCATAGGCCACCTTCCTTCATCGCCACTCTACGTCGGGCGAAATCGGGGCTCGGACGCGCGCCGCGGACGTCGCTTTACAATGGCTGCGGGGCCGATCGGAGTGACGTGGCGAAGAAGAACAAGGCGGCGAAGAAGATTCGAATCGGCGTCGTCGACACGATGTTCGCGCGCTACGACATGGGATCGGCGGCCCGGGCCGAGCTCGAAGCCTGCTCCGGTTACGGGGAGTCCTTCGCGGTGGTCTCGCGCACGGTCCCGGGATTCAAGGACCTCGCCGTCGCGGCGATGAACCTCATCCAAGAAGAGGGCTGCTCGATCGTCGTGGCGCTCGGCATGCCCGGTTCCGCCCCGATCGACAAACAGTGCGCCCACGAAGCCTCGATGGGCATCATGCAGGCACAACTCATGACCGCCACGCCCATCCTCGAGGTCTTCGTCCACGAGGACGAATCGGACGATCCCGACGTACTGGCCAAGGTGTTCGACGACCGATCGCGCAAGCACGCGCGCAACGCGTACTGGATGCTGTTCGACCCCGATCAACTGAGTCGCCGTGCCGGCCAGGGCGTTCGCCAGGGCTTCGGTGACGCCGGCCCGCTCCCTGCCAGCTGAGGTCCTCGGGCGGCGAGCCGTTCAGTATGCTCATCGGGTTACCTTCCAGTAACCAGTAGGAGGACCTCATGCCCGAAGCCGTCATCGTCGCCACCGGACGTACTCCCATCGGGCGCGCCTTCAAAGGGACTCTCGTCGACATGCGTCCCGACGACCTCACCGCGCTCGTCGTTCGAGCCGTCCTCGACAAACTCCCCAACCTTGACCCGCAGAGCGTCGAGGACCTCATCGTAGGGTGCGGACAACCGGCCGGTGAATCGGGCTTCAACGTCGCGCGCGTGGCGGCCCTCCTCGCCGGGCTACCCAACGTGCCCGGCGTGACCGTCAACCGCTACTGCTCGTCGTCGCTCCAGACGATTCGCATGGCCGCGCACGCCATCCGCGCCGGCGAGGGCGACGTCTTCATCGCCGCCGGCGTCGAGACCGTGTCGCGCTTCGCGAGCGGCGCCTCGGACAGTGGCAAGGCCGTAAACCCGCTCTTCGCCGACGCCATGGCGCGCACGGCGCAACGTTCCGAGCGCGCCGGCGATCCCTGGACGCCCCAGCCCGGCCTGCCCGACATCTACATCGCCATGGGTCAAACCGCGGAGAACGTCGCCGAGTTCGAGAACGTGTCGCGACTCGAGATGGACGAGTTCGCCGTGCGCAGCCAGGAGCTGGCCGTCACTCATCAAGAGAACGGCTTCTTCGAGCGCGAGATCATTCCCGTGACGCTGCCCGACGGCACCGTCATCTCCAAGGATGACGGCCCGCGCGCGGGCACGACGCTGGAGCGTCTCTCCACGCTCCAACCCGTCTTTCGCGAGGGCGGCACGATCACGGCCGGCAACGCGTGCCCGTTGAATGACGGTGCGGCCGCGGTCGTCGTCATGAGCGACACGAAGGCGAAGGAACTGGGCATCAAGCCGCTGGCGCGTATCGTCGCGAGCGGCGTCAGCGGTCTCAATCCCGAGATCATGGGACTCGGTCCGATTGACGCCTGTCGCCAGACCCTGAAGCGCGCGGGCATGACCATCGATGACGTCGACCTCGTCGAGATCAACGAGGCGTTCGCGGCGCAGGTGCTGCCCAGCGCCAAGCACCTGGGCATCACGCTCGACAAGCTCAACATCCGTGGCGGGGCGATCGCGCTCGGACACCCCTTCGGCATGACCGGCGCTCGCATCATGACCACGCTGATCAACTCACTCGAGGACTCCGGTGCGCGTTTCGGCCTGGAGTCGATGTGCGTCGGCGGCGGCCAAGGGATGGCCATGATCGTCGAACGCCTGGACTGATCGTCCAGGCGTTCTAACGTTCGTCTCGTCACGCGAGGTGACGATCACCTAGTGAATCAATACCTTGAGGGCGTCGTACTTGGCGGCGTCACCGAAGGTCTCGTACGCCTCGATCATCTGATCGAAGCTGAACTCGTGGGTGACGAACTTGTCGGCCGGCAGCTTGTGCTCCGCGACGAGCTTGAGCAACATGGCCAGCGTGTTGGTGTTGACCAGTCCCATCGAGATGTCGATGTTCTTGATCCACAGTTCGTTCAACTTGAGCTCCACCGGCTTGCCGTGCACGCCGATGTTGGCCACGTGGCCTCCGGGGCGAACGATCTCGGTCGCCATCGTGAACGTGCTCGGAATACCCACGGCCTCGATTGCGACGTCGACGCCGGCGCCATCGGTCAGTGCGAGCACCTGCTCTTTCCAGTCAGATTCGCCGGAGTTGACCGTGTCGGTGGCGCCGAACTCGTGGGCGCGCTTTAGACGAGCGCTGTCGAGGTCGATGGCGATGACCTTGGAGGGTCCGTAGAGACGCGAGGTCATGACGGCCGAGAGGCCGACGGGGCCCGAGCCGATCACCGCGACGACGTCACCGGGCTGCACGTTGCCGTACTGCACGCCGATCTCGAAGCCGGTCGGCAGGATGTCTGACAACAAGATGCCCTCAGCGTCGGTCATCTCAGCGGGGATCTTGTAGACCGAGTTCTCAGCGAAGGGAACGCGAACCAGTTCGGCCTGCGTGCCGTCGATCATGTATCCGAAGATCCAACCGATGCCCGCGACGCCCTCGGGGTCGAGACAGTGACTGAAGAGGCCCTGACGGCAGTTTGAACAGCGACCGCACGAGCTCACGCACGAGAGGATCACCTTGTCGCCGACGGCCAGTTGGGTAACACCGGTTCCGATCTCAGTGATGATGCCAATGCCCTCGTGACCAAGAATTCGTCCGAGTTCGACTTCGGGTACGTCGCCCTTCAAGATGTGCAGGTCAGTACCGCAAATCGTCGTCGCGACCATCTTCACGATGACGTCAGTTGACTGGAGAATCTTTGGGTCGGGAACCTCTTCCCAGCTCTTTTGTCCGGGTCCTTTATATACGAGAGCCTTCATGGAGATCCTCTTTCCTAGTTCTTCGAGCGACGCTCTGTCGCTCATGGGTCAAGATGTGGCTCGACTACGAGCAATCCAGGTCCTTTAGCGAACCTAGAGCCACTTCAGATTGCAAAGGCAGGGCCTTAGGTCCCGATTCACTCAACCCATGCTCACGAGCATAAAGACGACTTTCGCGACCCTCCAGAACAGGCCTCTCGCCAGGTAACGCGTGCTGAATCGCCAACCGTGCGCCTCCATTGCCTTGTAGGGTTCGCCTGAGACATGAAAGTGGGGGTTTGATGATATTCGTGTACATACTGCTCGTCGTGATCCTCGTGCCCGTCATTGGCAAACTCGTGAACCGACGAAATGACGCCGCCTACCAGCGCACCGCGAAGTGGGGATCGATGTCGGGCTTTCGATTCAGTCGTTTCAGCGTGGACCCCGAGGAGAACCCTCGTCCGGTCGACGACGGCACTCAGCACGGTTACAAGGAGTTCGACTGACCAACTGAATGCTGCTGCGACGAAGCGAGCGAAGTGATGGACATCAGCGCCTGATGACCTCGTCCCGAGTCATCGTCAAATGAGTATCTTCGTCTGTTTGATCACGGTGGTGCGGCCGAACTTGTCGTGAAGGGTTTGATTCTTCTTGTCCCAGATCGGCCACGCCAGGTCGATGATCCTCGGGAGACTGACGAGTAACAGGATCGCCGCTTGGTGATTCTCCGTCGCCTTCTGCGCGATCGTCGGATTCTTGTAGATGACGACGTGCACGAAGTTGGTCAACAGCATCAGCACGCAGAACAGTCCGGTTCGAGCTCCGGCCTGCGCGATCAACACGGGGCCGTGATCGGTGGCGTTCACCGTACGGACTTGGGTCACTCGCATGCCGAGCGTCTGTCCGTTGGCGTAGGTCAGCATGAGCGACCAGTAGAAAAAGCTCGCGATCGTCACCGCGACTCCCGCGACTCGATAGTTGTGGAAGCCATTGAACGGCAACTGGATAACGACGATGAGTATCAAGGTGTCGATAAGGAAGCCGGCGACGCGGCGCCAGAAACCGGCCAACGACTGCGAATCGCCCAGAGCAGTGTCCTCCGGCGGGAAGTACGGCAGCATGCCCGGCATCGCGTCCGTTGACGACGTCGCCGCACCACAGGTGCCGCAGAACCTCTGACCCGCCTCGACTTCGGCGCCGCATTTCGGGCATTGGCTCATAATCGCTCCCTTGGTAGGTCAATCAGTCATTCCAGCACACCTCGCCACCAGAAGGTTCGACCGAGGCTCAACGACGCAGGATAGAGATCGTTATAAGTATTGCGTCGAAGAGGAAATGGGCCACGATCGGTCGATTCAGTTTGTGGTGCTTCTGAAATGAGCGGGTATTGAAGTAACCAAAGGGCACCGTGAGCAGAAACCCGAAGCCGTAGTACACGTGGTAACTGGTTCGAAGCGTCAGGCTCAGCGCCAAAGACTTCTTGTCGGACCATCCCAGTTGATGGAGCCTCGTCAAGAGATAGCCATTGACCAGCACCTCTTCGGCAATCGCCGTGGTCGCCGAGAGAATGAGACCGTAGATGACGTAGTACTTCGGCACTGTCACTTCGCTGATCCTCGTGACCAACCCGGGATGCTCGGTGAGGAGGTGGGCGAAGGGGATGATGAGGATGATTTCGCAGACGAAGGCCAGGGCGCCGATGCCGAGGCCCGGGATGACGTCGCGCGTGAGACTCGGAAAGCCCATGCCGAGGACCTTGGGACCTTGGCCGGTGCGCGAGAGTAACAAGAGAGCCAGGGGCACCGTCGAGGCCACCGGTAGGTACGCCAAGATGAGCAAGACGAGGTTCAGGGCCGGTTGATGGTGCACGAGCGTGGGGAACGTCGTGAAGTTTTGCACGCCGGCCACGTGTTGGGAGAGCACAATGACGGCGCTCGCGACGCCGGGCGCCAAGAAGGCAAACATGACGAATCGTGTCTCCCAGACAATGGTCGTTCGAAACGGACCGGCAGGAAGGGCCGGCGTTTGCACGACTACCAGTCGATCGCGCGGCCCCTCGACGCCACCGGCGCGCAGGTTCGGCACGTGGAACGCGGGCGCCGGTACTCGTTCGGTGTCGAACGGCGTTGACGTGTCAGGCGGCAACGGACCTGCGACAGGGACCCTCGCGCCGCAGTTCGTGCAGAACGACCCCGTTGCGGTCGCTCCGCACTGTGGGCATATGTTCATTGTTGCCTTCGATCCGTCGCGACGCTGGACTGTCGCAGTCTTGCACGACGCGGGGCCGAAGGAGTCTCATAATCACCGTTGGATGACCTGTTCATCCTCGTCAAAATCGCCATCGGTACACTGGCGCCGATGGACCGCCATCTGTTGCCCCGCGTGATGCTCGCGCTTCTTACGGTCCTCAGTCTCTGCGCTGTCGTCATCTCACTGCACACCAACGGCTCGGGCCATCGCCCCAAGGCGTATGGCGCGCCGTCGTACGGATTTGCCGGCTACTCGGACCTAGCGACCGTCAATCAAATCAGCGCCCGATGGCGCGTTCCCTTTATCGCATCCCAACCCTATTTCGCCGCGGCGTCAACGTGGATCGCGGCGCAGAGTAACGACCAACACTTCATCCAACTCGGCACGACCGAGAATGTCACTGGCTTCTCGAGATCGTTCAACGTCTTTTGGAGCGACCCGGTCGTCCACTTCGAACCGCAGTCGCTCGGCGTCGTAGCCCCGGGCAACCTCATCACCTTTTCGATGGTAAAGATCGGCACCGGATGGAAGTTGCACTTCGATGACCGAACCACCTCCAAGTCCAACCAAGTGACCATTCACTATGGACGCACGACGACCTTCAACGAAGGTGAGTGGATCCAGGAAGACCCAACAACGCCAGACGTCAATGTGCACTATCCCTACCCCCATATGTCTCTGGTCACTTTCAGTCGATTGCAACTCGATCAGCAGGCCCCTCAACTGAGTTTCCAGTACGCGCAAGTGATGTCCAGTTCCAATGGTGTCTTTCTCATCCCCTCAAAAGTGCGGCACAACCAATTCACCTTTCATCGCGCGAAGGGCGCCACCCGGCAGTACCTCCAAGACGCCTTGCTCCTGTCGACGGCGATCTTCCCGTTCGACAACGATGCGCAGGACAACGTCTCGCCCTCTTCCTCTACCGTCGACGGACTCTTGAGCGCACTTCGCACGAACATTTCGGAGTTGAAGACCCAACCCTGGCCCAAAGCGACGCGTTCGGACATCGCGGGCATCGTGACCAATCTGACGAGACTTCGAAGACTCGTTCGACAATGGCCAGTCGCGCCGGCAACACTCACGCCCCAGTACTACAACGAACTGCGCGGCATCGACACGTCAGATGAGACCTTCGTCTTGGATATACACGCTCGGCTGGGAATCCCGCCCAGAGACTGAGCGGGCGGCGATTCGTCGCTCCCCCGCGAGAATGACAGAATCAAACGATGAAGGTGCAGTTGATCGATTCTGTCGCTGAGTTCCTCGACGTGACGGCGGCACGTCGCTCCGCCGATCCGATGCGGACGAATGTGATTGGGAGCGTCGCAATGTCGGTCAACTCTGGGCGGAGTCACTACGACGCGTATCGATGGTGGGTGGTCACCGACGATGTCGTCGTCGTCGCCATGGCCATGCGCACGAGTCCCTTCAACATGGTGCTCACTCCAATGTCGCGTGAACCGGCCACGTTGCTGGGCGAAGCGCTGGGTCGACTCGACGATGACGTACCGGGACTCTCGGGGTCACGAGAAGTCGTGGAGTACGTCGTGGCGGGCTACCGGGCTTCGGGCAGCCCGGGATCGCATCGGGCGACGCGCGTGGGGCGAGACGATCTCATGTACGAGCTCGACACACTGACGATGCCCATCGTCGAAGGGCACGGCCGGCTGGCGCACGATCACGAGGTGGAGTCACTCGCCACCATGTTCACGCAGTTTGCGCAGGAAGTCGAACTCAACCCGCTTTCACTCGCCGACGCCCGTGAAGGCGTCGTCAAGGCCGTCAACGAGGGTTCGCTCTTCTGCTGGGAGCACGGCGGCGAGATGGTCTCCTTCGCGGGCCACGCTCCGGTGGTGCAGGCCGGTGCGACGAAGGTGGGTCGAATCGGTCCCGTCTACACCCCACCGTACTTTCGACGACACGGCTACGCGAGTGCGATCACCGCGATGGTCGCCCAGCACCTCGTCGACCAAGGCGCGCGCGTGATGCTGTTCACTGACGCGTCCAATCTGACGAGCAACGCGATCTATCAGGCGATCGGTTTCCGGTTGATCGACGAACTCGTCGATATGCGCTTCGAGAAGCGCTGACGACAGCTACTTTCCCGTTCGTATCACGCTCGGATCATTGGTCCACGCGTCGTGCTCGGCGTCAGTGACCGACTTGCTCTCGTCGGGCAACATCACCGCAATGGAGTCGCGAACTTCGTAGACCTTGCGGAGCCGCGGGTTATAGAGCACGTTCTCACTTGGTACGTAGAGCAACTCGCCGTGATCGACGGGGTCTTCGAGCAACGCTAAGAGGAAACTGTCGAGCGCCATGGCACTGCATCCCTTCGATCGTGGCGACGCCCGGACGCGGCGGTCGCACTCTGGTGGCGTGTGGTCCCTAAGAACCGTACTCCGCGCGGTCGTGGAGGGTCCAACTAACGCTGGACCAAACGACGTCGTCGCAGGTACAGCGCGAGCACGATCAAACCCGCGACCGTGGTCGCGTCGCTGATGAGATTGCCCAGCGTGAGCATCGGCGTACTGCCGTAGACCAGGGAGACGTTGTTCGAGGTCGGCACGACGACCATCAGGTTCGGACTGACTCGATACGGGCCAGTGGCGCCGGTCGCGTGCCAGCGAGGGAAGTAGGAGATCTTCACGAGCACCGGTACGCCGATCTTGTTGACGTGAAACGAGATCGACTGGAGGCCGACCACCGTCTTCGTGATCTTGACCGGCGGCAACGTGTGGCTGTCGTCCATCGTGTTGACCGACAGCGCGCTCGGCCAGTTCGAGGGGCCGGTCGTCGCGGCGACCGATCCCCAGAGTTTCGTGTTGAGCCACCAGGTCGTGTTGGCGTCGAGCCAACCGACCCGACTGGTGGTGTTGGCGACGATGTTGGGCAACGCCTTGAGACCCACCACCATGGGACTGTTCTTGATGAGATAGATCCGCCACTGGTCCCCTGGGGCTGGCCACTTCTTCGTCGAGGCGATGTAGGTGAGTTGGGGATCCAGGTTCGCCTGGGCGACCACCGCGGGCGAGAACGCCAGGTAGTACTTCACACCGAGCATCTGGAGGTGCTGCACGCCGAGCGTGACGTTGAGCGGTCCGTAGGGCAGACCGACCATTGGATTGCTCGGCGACTGGCTCAGTTCGGCCTGGTCGAGGAAGTGGTAGGGCGTGGTGGCCGAACTCTCGAACAGGAGACCCTCCATTGAATCGACGCAGTTGTTCGTCCAGTACGGCATGAGCATGAGGGCCTCGGGTGTGCCGAAGCGGTCCTGGTCGGAGTTGTACTCCCACATCGCGCGGCCGCATCCGTACTTCTTCGAGACCCTGTTCATCGTCGACATGATGTCCTGGTACTCGGGCCAGCCGGGCTGCGCCTGATATCCGGAGTAGTTGAACTGCGCCCAGCTCGTCACCTGGTTCCCGGTGGTGTTCAGGCTGAGGGCCGACGCGACGTGCGGTATGACTCCCGGCACCACCGACAAGAGTCCGAGGACGAGTACGGCGACGGTCGCACGCGACGTTCGCTTCGCCGCGCGCGTCGGTGCGTCCTCTTCGAGCGTCGCCACGTCGTCAACCAGCGCGGGGGCGACGACCGGGTCGCTCGCGTCGAAGACCTCGGCGTGTTCGTGATCGTGCCCGTGCCCATGTACGTCGTCCGCGTGCCCAACACCGGCGGGCCAACCGGTACCGACCGACTCCTGTTTGAAGCTGAAACGGCGATCGCCCAGCTGTACCTCCCAGCCTCCGTCACGCGAACGGCGCCGCGCCACCCAGCGGGCCAACACGTAGCCGACGAGCCACCCGGCCGCGAGGTGAATCGTGATGTACCAGAACGGGACCAATCGCTCGTTCCAGATCACGTTCTGGGGGTCGTAGGTGTAAGCCACGATCGACAGCGCCACCAACGTCGTAAGGATCATGCCGAGGCGGTCGCGCACCGAGAAGGCGACGATCATCGCGATGCCGGCCAGCACGATCACCCAACGGTCACCGCCCGCTCCCCCGGTCGCGTTGAACCAACCGAGTTGGGCGAAGATATCGTGCAACGTGGCCACCGGGTCGTTCGTATAGCCCATGGAGTTCGTGTACTTCTGGGTCGTGACGAACGAGAAGAGCCACCACGCCGAGAGGCCGCCCGACAGCAGTCCGGCCCCGATGGCGAAACGCAGCGGTCGCGAGTAGTCGCCGCGCACCGGCTCGTCGCGCGGGTCACCGATACCGCGACGGTGCAGTAGTTCGAAGATGACGATCACCACCACCGCCTCGATGGTGAAGAACCACGGCAAGATGTGCGAGGCCAACGTCAAACTGAGACTCACCGCGGCGAGCCAGTAGCCCCGTCCGGTACGGACACCGCGTGCGAAGAGCCCAATCGTCAAGAGCGCCAGCGCGAGTGAGAGCGAGAAGGCGTACTCCCCCGCCATCGTCGAGAAGAGGTTCCCGCCATCGATCGTGAAGGACGCATCGAAGAGGAAGGGTAACGTCGCGATCGAGAGCGCGGCCGGAATCGGACGCGGCGCCTTGAACAGTCGTCCCATCATGTACGCCGTGATCGGCATCAGCACCGAGCCGAGGATGGTGGCGAGCTTCATCGCCACCGCGAACGTGATCACGTAACTGCCGAGCGTGGCGAGTAAGTCGGGCAGCACGAAGTAATAGGTGTAGGCCGGCATGCCGGCGAACCAACCGGGATACCACGGCGTCAAGTTGAAGAGGTTGCCCGTGGATCGCAGATACGCGGGCAACGCGATGTGCGAACCGGTGTCGCCGCCCGTGACGAGACTTTGGCTGAAGAGCAGAGTCGGATGCAGTTGCCACACGGTGACGAAGATGACGGCGAAAATCACCGCGAGGTCGAGACGACCCGCGGCGGTGTTGTGCTTTTTCAGCCACTCGCGAATCAGTGGCCCGACCTCTGGTACACGAGCGCCGCGATCGCGACGCCGTTGAATGACACGTGCGTGATCACGCTCGGAATGATCCGCTTGGTCCGCCACAACAGCACCGCGAGCACGACACCGAGGAAGAACAGTCCGAGGAACTGCACCGGCTCACCGTGCGCGGCGGCGAAGAGAGCCGCGCTGGCGAGTACCGCGAGCGTGACCGTCCTTCGCGAACCCACTCGTGTCGCGCCCTCGCTCATCGCACGAAAGAGGACGCCGCGAAATAGCCACTCCTCCATTATTGGCGCCAGCACCATCGTCATAACGATCAACAGCACGAACGTCGCCCCGTGCGCCGCGCCAAAGAGGTGCGTGACCGGTCGATTCAGATGCTTGACGTCGAAGGGCATATAGGCGACGTCGACGAGAAGTTGGCAGATGACCCCCACTGCGACGTAGGCGACGTCGCTCGGTCGCGGCCGCCACTGTTGGGGCAGCGACTTAAGATTTCCGTAAAAGTAGGCGTAGTAGATCGCAGCGCCAAAGCCGATCCACAGTCCCACGAGTCCGAGCGCGTTCGACCACCACGGTGGCGACGAGGCATTCGAGAGGGCGGTGACTCCTCCGCGATAGTTCGTAATCGCCACGCCGAGCGTCTCTAGAACCACTCCAATGAGTTGTCCGGCGAGGAATCCAAGGAAGCCGGCGAGCACAATCGCCAATGCTCGTGGCCGCTCGAGTGAATCGGCGTCGATCATTGCACCCACAAACAATTACCCTAACCGGCGTCGAGTTTTCCACAGGTGCAAGTCGATGTGTCGCTGTTCACCTCTAGTCTGGTCAAGTGAGTGACGCACCTGAACCGCCCAATGGCTACAAGAAATACCTGCCCGGTGGCGATAAGCCAATGGAGCCGGACGCTCGACGTCGCGTGTGGATGGTCGGCCTGCTCTGTTTCCTCATCGGCATCCTCATCATCCCCTCCCTGTTCTCGCACAAGAACGTAAAAACGCTTTCGTACTCCGCGTTGGTCCACGACGCGAACCGCCACGTTATCTTCTCCTCGAGCATCAATAGTTCGACCGGCGTCATCACCGGACGGCTGAAGGACGGGACGACCTACAGCGCCAACGGTCCGAACCCGGTGCTGCCCAAGGAGATCGACACGCTCGAGACGGGTAAGAACAACGTCACCTTCGAGAACCCGAGCAACCTCCTCTCCGCGCTGCTCCCCTACATCATCTGGATCGGACTCTTCGTTGGCCTGATGGTCTTCATCAGTCGTCAGGCGAAGGGACAGATGCAGGGCATGTTGTCCGTTGGTCGCTCGAAGGCGAAGCAGTTCAATCAAGATCGCCCGAAGACCACCTTCGCTGACGTCGCCGGTTACTTCGGCGTGAAGCAGGAGATCAGCGAGGTCGTCGAGTTCCTCAAGACGCCGGGACGCTACAAAGAGATCGGCGCCCTCATCCCCAAGGGCATCTTGCTCGTCGGACCTCCCGGCACCGGCAAGACGATGCTGGCGCGCGCGGTGGCCGGTGAAGCCGGCGTGCCCTTCTTCTCCGTCTCGGGATCGGACTTCATGGAGATGTTCGTCGGCGTCGGTGCCAGTCGCGTCCGCGACCTCTTCTCCACCGCTCGCAAGCAGGCGCCCGCCATTGTCTTCATCGACGAGATCGACTCGATCGGCCGCAAGCGCGGCGCCGGCGTCGGCGGCGGACACGACGAGCGCGAGCAGACCCTCAACCAGATGCTCAATGAGATGGACGGCTTCGATCCATCCGAAGGCGTCGTGGTCATCGCCGCGACGAACCGTCCCGACGTCCTCGACCCGGCGCTCTTGCGTCCGGGCCGCTTCGACCGACAGATCGTGGTGCCGCTGCCCGACCTCGACGAACGGCTCCCCATCCTCGAGGTCCACGCGAAGAATAAACCCTTGGACCCCTCGGTCAGTCTCGAGATGGTCGCTCGGGGCACTCCCGGCATGAGTGGCGCCGACTTGGCCAACCTGGTCAACGAGTCGGCCCTGCACGCCGTGCGCCGACACTCGTCGACGATCGGCATGGAGGACTTCGAGTCGGCGAGGGACCGCGTCATGATGGGACAGCTTCGCGACACGATGGTCCTCATGGACGACGAGCGCGAGCGCGTCGCGTTCCACGAAAGCGGGCACGCGTTGCTGGCCTACGTCCTGGAGAAGACCGACCCCCTGCACAAGATCACGATCATCCCGCGCGGTATGGCGCTCGGTGTGACGATGACGCTGCCCGAAGAGGACCGTCACATCGTGGCGCGCCAGTACCTCGAAGACTCCCTGTGCATGCGCATGGGCGGGCGTGTCGCCGAGCTCCTCGTCTACGGCGACCTCTCGACGGGGGCCGCTGACGACCTTCAGCGCAACACCGAACTGGCGATCCGCATGGTCCGTGAGTGGGGCATGTCCAAGGAGATTGGGCCAATGGCCTGGGGATCGAATAACCAGGTGTTCCTAGGCGAAGACCTCATGCACACCCGCGATTACTCCGATCACACGTCCCAGGTCATCGACGACGAGGTCGAGCGCATCCTGCGCGAACAGGAGTCACGCGCCATTGAGGTGCTGACACTGCACCGTCGAGGGCTCGAAGCGCTCGCGCGCACGTTGCTCGAACAAGAGACCGTCGACGGCGAGACCGCCGCGCGTCTCATCGACGAGGCGCACGGGGAGCAGGTTCACCCCGAGGGCACGAAGACCGTGAGTTCGTTGACGGGCGTCGGGGCCGCGTCCGCGAAGAAGACGCCGCCGGTCACGCCCGTGGTACCGCCACCGAGCTGGCAGCCGCCGACCCTACCGGCCGTCTAACGCCGCCAAGAGCGTCGTCCCCGCCGGCGTGGTGGGACTCGTCAGTGTGACGAGCAACGACGGTCGTGACGCGCTCACCACGATGAACGTGTGTCGAAGCGTCAGCATCTTTGGAAAGTCGGTGCGCAATTCGCTGGTCGTGTTGCCGCTCAGCCGGGTCGCACCATAGGTGACGGACTGGGAGCCATTCGCGCCCTGCGTTGAGCCCACTGGGAACGTCACGAACGAAACCGTGATCGTTCGCGACGAGGTGTTGGTCAGGGCCGCCGCATCAAAGCCGAGTCCGGTGAAGTCCCCGACGAGGAACTCGGGCTCGGGGAGTTCGGGCGCGCTGAGTGCGATGGCACCACCACTGCCCGTCGCCAACGCCGCGATCACCGGTTCACTCGAATGCAACGCAACGGTGGCGTATCCGGCCGCGGGGATGGCGGGATTGGGCGTGAGCGTCACGAGTGCGGTCCCGTACGCGGGCACGCTGACGCTCTGGTTCGCAATGTGGAAGGTCGTGAGTCTCACCCCGAGGGTCACCTGGGCCGCGACGGGACCGGGATTCGACAATCGGATCTGCGCTGTGGCGCCCTGTTCAGTGGTGACCTGGGGGAAGAGTGCGGACGAGAGTGGCGAACTGCTCCCCGAGTTGAGCGAGACCGTCGATCCGGACTGCTGCACACCAATAATGACCAACGATCCGCGCAGCACGTGCACGTGCACGCCCACGTTGGTCGTATTCACGATCTGTGTGCCCAGGTTGAGTTCCACCTGGCCGTGTGCGCCGAGCGATAGTCCTTGGAACTTGGCCGGCGTCGCGAGTCCGGCGCCCGAGTAGGCGACGACGTTGAACACCGCCCGGGTCGCCGTCGGGTTGTAGATGCTCAACTCCGCACTCGAACCGACCGTGGTATTGAACCCCGAGCCGTACCAGTTCGTGACACCCGTTGACGTGCACGGCGCCTCGCCCGTATCGTTCTTGGTGACCTCGACGCCAACGACACCACCGCCGCTGACCAGCGCCCCCACGCCGAACGAGTCACCCTGCAATCGCGCGCTCGGGTCGATCGAGATGGACTTATCCGCCCCGAGCATGGCCTGTCGCGCGTAACGACCACCGGTGTCCGACACGGCGTCGATGGTGACGAGGTGCGCGATGTGCGTCGTGTTGACGAAGGTCACATGACCCGACGCCCCGTCCTTGGCACTCGTGAGTCCCGTGCAGTACAGCGCGGTGGACTCGGCATTACTCGTGAGAGCGAGGCCTCCGGGCAGTCGGGTGGGATTGGTGCTCTTGGCCATCGAAGCGAAAAAGCCCGTCACGACCAGAACGAGGGCGAGCGCCAAGAAGAGCGGGACGCGGCGAAGGCTACTCACGGTCCGCTCCATGACGAGCGTGGGTCGGGCGACGCCGACCGGTGAAGAGCCACTCAAGTCGGTGCACCCACCCAAAGCCCAACCACATCAACAGCCAGAGCACGAGCGTGAAGAGCGCGAGAACGCCGTTCAACGGCAGTCGGTGGAGCACGAGCGTCCCCGTCGGCACCGAGGAGTAGGTGCCCAATTGAAAACTCGGCGTCCACGACGGATCGTCGGCGCGAGGCACCGCAACGCCGTTGACGTCCAGGGTGAATGCGCTCGCGGGTGCGTAGCCGGCCGTGACGGTGGCGTTAATCGCCAACGGGCCGGTGTTGGCACTGCTCGAAAAGACTGGCAATGGCGCCTTTTCACCCGGCACGATCATGGAAACGGTCCCGTGAAAGAGTGAGTTGGAGAAGACTTCGACCGATTTGGTCTGCAGCACGAGTGAGAGGTCATCTTGGTGTCCGAGTGCGGTCACCAGCACCTTGGGGACCTTATGCAGGGGCACGGCCTGCACGCCAGAGAGTTCGGGAGCCGACGAGTTCATGACCACGATCGTCGAGATGCCCGCGGGGGCGAGGAGTTGACCGAGTCGAACCGTTTGACCTTGCAGCGCCAGTTCGACTGCGCTCAGGACCACGTTGCTCGTACCGGCGTCGGGTGTGGTGAACAGTGTGTCCCCGCCCGGGAGTCCGTCAGTCGACGTGGCTGCGGCGAGTCCCGGCGCGACCGACCATCCAGCGAGTGGGAGCACGGACGGGTCGGCGAGCCACAGCACGCGGTAGCCACCGACCTTGGAGGGAGCGACAGTGCTCAACGACTCCGCGACGCTGGTCGTTGGTAAGTCGAATCGTCCACTACCGAAGATCGCGACGAAGGGGACGGCCGCGACGATCAAGACCGAGACGGCCACACCCGCGATGAGTTGACGCCACCCGAACCCGGCCTGACGCAGGTCGTTCTCAATCGCGCTCACGCCCAACCCGATGAGCAACGCCAACATCACGGCGTAGAGCGCGAGCAGGACATCGAGGTCGGGCGCGAACGAACCCATCCAGTGACGGGCGTCGAGGGTGGCGACCATGAGCGTCAACGTCGCGATGGCGGCCGCCTTGGACGCGATCCGGCGGCGCTCTCCCCTGCACAAGATGAGCCCGACCACCGCCGCGGCGGGCAGGAGCCATCCGACCCAGGCGAGCCCGAAGGTGCCGTCGGTACCGCGCAGGAGTTGGGCGAAGGAGGGCGTTGACCACTGTCCCCGGGCGAGTCCGAAGACCCCGAGTGCTCGACCGCCCGCGAGACCGACGTCGATGGTGAGCGGAAGCAAGAGGACGGCGACGTTCAACCAAATAGAGCCCAGGAGTCGCCAAGCACCTGAGCGGTCGTCGCGATCGTCAGGTTCGAAGAGTCGCGAAACGAACACACCGATGATGACGAGCGCGACCACGATCAACGTCGCCGGTGCCAACGCCGTGAGGACGGCCGTCGTCATCACGAGAACCATTCGCTGACCGGCGTAGGTCGTGCGCCACCCCCGGTGTCCGAACTGCACCGGTTCGCCGTAGGGACCGGTTCGAAACCCTGGCACGTCCATGAGTTCGAAGACCCTGCGCACGATGAAGGGAAGTCCCGCGACGACCATCAGGACGTCGGTTCGCCCCTGACTGACCATGTCGAGTCCCAGCGGTAGTGCCATGTACGCAACGGACCCGATCACGCGAGCTCGGTTTGAAACCCGGCCGCGCAGCAGACGACTCATGCCGATCGCGCCGATGGGGATCATGAAGATGAGCGCGAGGCGCGGCAAGATGCCCATGCGACCGAGAACGAAGGTTCCCGCGAAGGCGAGTACCGCATAACCCGGTGCGCCGGGTGACCCGGTCCCGACGCCATTGGTCGACCACGACGCAAAAAAGTGTCGCCATGTCGTCCACCACGAGTCGAGAGGGGTCAGGCGGCCAATCAACGGCAGGTGCGTGGCGACGAGGTTGCGCGAGCCGATGAGCCACAGCACCGCCACCAGGACGACGAGGGCCGCTTGGGAACGAAACGATGTGAGCATCCGCGATGGGCGATTACGAAGTTCGAGCATCGGGCTCTCGGGGATCTCGTCGAACTCCTCTTCCTCGGAGAACGCCGACGCGAAACCGACGCCATCGACGACCTCGTCGTGGTCAATGAGCACCGCGTCGTCGGGCAGAATGCCCCGGGCACGGTCCAGACCGTCGCGGAGCAAGATCAAGAAGAATCGCTTGAGGCGGCTGGCTCCCCCGACTTGCAGGCGGCGCAGGTCATCGTCGGAGAGGACTTGGATCTCGTGGCGCTGGCGTCGGCGTTCGCGGATGCGCCGACGGTTTCGAAAGAGCCATCGCCACGAACCAAGGATTGCGCCGGCACGGTCGCGGTCGCGACCGACGATGGAGAGGCCGAACTCCATGGTGTCCATCACGAAGAGCCAGAGCAGCGTCGAGAAGGTGGTCCGACGACTCCACCCGGTGGCGACGACGAGGAGTTGGTGTCGACGCTGCAAGTCCTGTCGACTCGCGCCGCGGGTGCCGATGGCGCTCACCGGTCGTTCACCGGCCGCGATCATCTCGCGGTGGGCAACCTTCGCCAATGGAGCGACCACGATGCGCGCGCCCGCGATTTGGGCGCGCCAGCAAAGGTCGAGGTCCTCCCCCAACACGGGAATGATGGGGTCGAAGCCTCGGAGGGTTGCGAAGAGGTCGGAACGTACGAGCGTGGCGCCGCCCGGGGCCACGAAGACATCGCGCTCGAGGTCCTGTTGGCCGTGGTCGATCTCACCTAACTCGATGCGTTCGTGCACGACACCGAAGCGGTCGCACGTCTGGCCAACGTGCAGCAACACCATGGGGTCGTCGTAGTAGACGAACTTCGGGGTGACGATGCCGGCGTTCGCACGAAAGGCCGCCTCGACCATGAGTTGGAGTGCGTCAGGTTCCAGTCGGACGTCGTCATGACAAAAGAGGAAGAAGGCGGAGCCGTCGACCATCAGAGCCGCCTCATTGCACGCCGCAGCGAAACCGCGATTCTCCTCAAGGACTCGGACGTAGGCGCTGGGCGCGACCGCGGCGACTCGGGCCGAGACGTGGTCCGTCTCCCCGTTCGCCACGACGAGCAGGCTCAGTTCCTCGTAGTTCTGAGCAGCCAAAGAAGCAACAGCGACTTCCAAACCTGGCCCAGGACCGGTGGTAACGACGACGGCGACAACGGCCGGTGCACGAGATTCCATCAGTACTTCAAGGCTAGTTGGCTACCTCGTGAGCGCTAGACCCGTTGCGCATGAGAAAACAGTGACTCAGTCGCGGTTTCTAGCGCGCGGACCTTCGAAGTCGCATATCGGCCACGACATCGCTCAGCGACTGACGAAGTGGAATCCTCGGTGCCCAACCCGTCTGCGCACGCAACTTTTCGTAGCTGCCGCGCAGGACCGGGATCTCGGCCGGACGCAATAACTCCTCGTCTCGCACCAATCGCACGTGCGGCGCGATCGTCGCCACCAACTGATCGGCGATGTCCTGGAGCGATACGTCGCGACCCGACGCAATGTTGTACGCCTCGCCGCTCACGCCGTGCTCGACGAGGAGCCGATACGCCCGCACCACGTCACGGACATCACAGAAGTCGCGCCGCGTCGTGAGGTCACCCACGACAATCTCGTCGGAACCGTCCTCGAGGCTCTCCAGAAGTCGATTCACGATGGCCGGGACCACGAACATGTCGGACTGTCCGGGTCCAATGTGATTGAACGGTCGCGCGATCACGACGCGTGAACCGCCGTTACTCACGGCGTCGAGTGCGACCAGTTCGGCGCCGACCTTGCTCGACGCGTACGGATCGGACGGCGCCAGGCGAAAGGATTCGACGAGCGGGAGGTCGTCGGGCCGCACGACGCCATAGACGTTGGCTGAACTGACGACGACGACGACTGCGTCGGGCACGTGCTCACGCGCGCGCTCGAGCACGTTGCGCGTGCCGAGCACGTTGACACGAGTGAACTCGACCTGCTGCAACCACGAGGAGCCCACGTGCGAGAGCGCCGCGAGGTGGTAAATGGCGTCGGGCCGCGTGCGTTGAAGCACTTCGCGCATGCTCGCCTCATCGGTGACGTCACACTCGTGGTCGATGCCCACGACATCGTCACCGCACTCGCCGAGGTGGACGACGAGGTGTCGCCCGACGAACCCTTCGGCACCCGTGACCAGTGCCTTCACGACGAACCCGCCGCCATGTCGTAGGCGACGACGTGCTGGGCGATCGAAGATGACCACGAGAACTGCTCGGCTCGAGCCCGCCCGAGCGACGCGCGTTCCCCGCGCTGCGCGTCCGTCATCGACACGGCCACGTCCAGCTGCGATGCCAGGGCTTCAGAGTTGCCGGCGTCGGCGAGGAGAGCGGTGCCCGCCGCGACTTCGGCCATCACCGTGTCGCTGGACGTGACGACGGTCGCGCCACAGGCCAGCGCCTCGAGGACGGGCAGTCCGAACCCTTCGCCCCTCGACGGGTACGCCACGGTCTTCGCGTGACGTAGCAGTGCCGGGAGTGTCGTGTCATCGACGAAGTCAAGTCGGCGGATTCGATCCTTGGCCGGGTGCTCGGCGATTTGCGACTCGATGGCCTTGAGCCCCCAGCCGGCTTGACCGGCCAACCAGAGTTCGACCTCGGGGTTGCGCCTCGCGATCTCCTCGAAGGCCGTCAGCAACACATCGAGGCCCTTCCTCGGCTCGAACGTTCCCAAGAAGAAGATGTAGGGCCGGTCAACCGGAAGGTGATGGGCGCGCAGCACGTCCTCATCGTGACGCGCGTCAAGCGAGAAACGATCGAGGTCGACGCCGAGCGGGGCGGTCACGAGCGGCGCGTGGCGCGGCACGATCTCGTCGAGCTGACGCGACGTGAAGTCGCTCACGCTGATCAAGACATCGGCGTGCGATGCGGCGTACGTGATGGCTCGTCGAAAGAAGGGAACCTTGGAGCGTTCATGCCACTCGGGGTTCGTGAAGAAGGTGAGATCGTGGATCGTCACCACCGTGGGTCTCGAACGACGATGCGGCATGGTGTAGTGCGGCGCGTGCCACACGTCCGCCGTTCGTGCCGTCGCACTCGTGCCCAGCACCCACGCTTCGTAGAGCAGTCGAGATGCGCGGGCGTTGGGCACGACCGACGCAACGTAGGACGCCGGTGACCAGTCATGCCAGCGCAACGTGTCGTCACGTCTCGTGACGAGCGTCGTGTCGACGCCATTGGCCGGAAGCCGACGGGCCAGTTCGGCAATGTATCGACCGGCACCCGCGAGTTGCGGGGGAACGGCCGACACGTCGAGTGCGACCCTCATTGCCAGGCCGCCAAGTGGTCAAGGGCAACATTGCGCCACGTGAGATCGGCGACCGACGCCCGTCGCCGTGACCGGATCGCATCATCGTTGCCCAAGGTGAGGGCCGTGATCAAACCTTGCGCGATCGCGTCCACGTCGAGGGGGTCAACGCGCACTACCTCAATGTTGTCCTGGACGCTGGGTGTCGTCACGCTCGCCACCACCCGAGAGCCGGCGTGCAGGGCTTCGACGGGCGGGAGTCCCCACCCTTCCGCGCGCGGCACGTACGCGACCACCGTGGCGTCGCGGTACAGGCCGTTCAGGATTGCACGCGCGACGGTGCCAAGTACGGTGGCGTCGCCCGTGGCGACTCCACCCCACCCACTCGGACCGACGAGCACCAAGTTGCCCAGTTGGCCGTCGATCGACCGGGCCTGTCGGTGGGCCTCGAGGAGGCGTTCAATATTCTTGCGCGGCTCCCTCGTGCCGACGTAGAGCGTGAACGGCCCTCGCACACCGTGCCCCGCGAGCAGCGTACGGACCGACTCACGGCTCGCCGCCTCGCCGGGTTCGTTGACACCGAGTCGCACGGCGTGCACTCGGCCCGCTTCGATGCCTACGTCGGCGAGGCGTTCCACGAGGCCCGGCGACGTCACGATGACGCGCAGTTCATCGTGGGACGCGATCAACTTCAGTCGCCGCTCATGAAACGCTATGCCCGCCTTGGTGGAGGTTGTCGCCTCGTCGCGCCAGAGCAGATCGTGCATCGAGACGGAGTGCACGGCGCTGCCCTTACCGCCCGCGTACGGACCGGCCATCGAAGTCGCGTGCACGACGTCGGCGCTGCCCGGCACACCGAGCGGCCACGCCGGCCACAGTCGCGTGAGGAGGTTCACCCCGACGGGTGCGTGCACGGTCCGTAACGCGAGCCCGTCGCGGGGCTCGCCGCGCGGCGCGATGCCGATGACGTCGAGCGACTCTTCATTGAGTGCTGCGAGACCGGAGGCCAAGCCGCGAACGTAGGTCGCGATGCCCCCGGGCTGAGGCCGCCAGAGCTGTTCCACGGAGATCGCGATTGTCCTCGTCACGACGACCAGCCTCGCACGACCTCGTGATAGAGCGCGAGGTAGGCGCGTGCGGCGTTGTCCGGTGAGAAGTCGACCGCTCGAGAACGTCCCGCCGCGGACATGATTGCTCGACGCGATTCGTTCGTCCACGCCTCATCTAACGCGCCCACGAGATCCTGGTCGTTGGTGGCGAGGGCGGCCGCCCCTTCCAACAGTTCGCGATTGATCTCCGTCGCGCGCGCGATCGTCGGGACGCCGGCCGACATCGCCGCGATCGCGAATGAGGGGAAACGCGCGCCGTCCGACAGGTGCATGACGACACGCGCGTTCGAAAGCGCATCGCGCGCCTCTCCCCTTGGTCGCACCACCACCGCGTGGTCACTCGAATGGATCCGTTGCCCCACTTCGCTACTCGCCAGTGCCACCACCCTCGAGTCGTGGTCGTTGCAGTATCGAATCAACTCGGGCGCCATCGCCAGAAAGAGATCGTCGGCGCCAGTGATGTTCACCACGAGGTCTTCACCGCCCTTCGTCGCTTCCACCAAAGGCACCGCCGGCGGCACCACGACGACGCGGTTTCGTTGGACGCCGAGGACGGCGATGACCTCGTGACTCGCACTTCGACTCGACGCCACCAAAATGGCCCCGCGCTCAACGGCCCGCTTGAGTTGTGTTATTCGCAAGTGCGTTCGCGCCTCCGTGCGGAGCGGTCGCAGATCATCGACGGAGATGATGAGCGGTATCGAACCGGTCGGCGGCGTGGCGAGGCCGGCCACGTGAATGACGTCGACGGCGGCCAGGAGCCCGTCGATTGAGCGACCGCGACTGCGCCGCCAGAGTGGCGACCACAGTCCTCGCATTGAGAGGTGCGTTTCACTTGGTGACGACGATGACGTGCGCGAGCGGAAGCGCACGAGGTCGACGTCGCCGGTGCGCACGAGGGCGTCGGCGAGGTCCGTCATGGAGTTACCAAGTGACTCCAACGACCCGTCAAGGTCGAGACCGACTCGAATCGTCGTGGGACTCAAGCAAGGGCCAACTGACGCATCGCGCTCGTCCACTCGGGCCACAAGGTCACGGCCCACCTGCCAAAGGGCTCGGTGCTCGTCGCGACCACGGCGATCTGTTCATCGGCATTGAGTAAGAACAGCGATCCGCTCTGCCCGAAGTGCCCGAAACTGGCGGCCGGCCAGTCCCCCATCCAGTGATGTTTCTCCCCCTGGACTTCGGGTCCGAGTCCCCACGGACAGGGTGAGAATCGTCCGAAACCGGGTACGATGCCACTGAGTTGTGGCGCGTAGGGAGCGATGAGGTAGTTGCGAGTCTCCTTGGAGATTGCGTCAGGTCGAAGCCACGCCACTGCCATTCGAACGAGGTCGTTGGTCGATCCGACGACGCCGGACGAAGGACGACCTTCGAGGCGAGTGGCGTTCATCCCGAACGGCGTGAACAGGCGTTGCGCCAACCAACTCTGCGCGCTGTGCTCGCCCAGGATCGCGTGGGTCGCGAGATCGACGCCATAGTTCGAATAGATGCGCTTGGTCGCGACGTCCACCACGGCGTCGCCCTCTTCCAACCCGAGACCGCTGCTGTGACTGAGGAGGTTCGCGATCGTCGCGCCACGCGGTCCGGCCGGTTCGTCAAACTTATGGAGGTCCCAGTCGCTCTCGATGCCAAAGGCCAGCGAGACCGCCATTTTCGACACCGAGGCCCATGGTCGCACGTCGTCGAGATCACCGACCTGCGCCACACGATGCACGACGCCACCGTCGAGTTTCAGGACGACGGCGGCGGGTGCGCCAGGCCACCCGTCGACGAGGGAGTTCGTGCTCACAGCACCCGATGTTACCGAAGCCCCCCTAGAGTCTCGAAGGTGATAACGGTTCTCAGTGGCGGCGTAGGAGCGGCCCGACTGCTGCGGGCGCTAAGCGTCGTCGTCGATCCCCGAGAGATCACCGCGGTGGTGAACGTCGGCGATGACCTCGTCTTGAACGGACTCACCATCTGTCCGGACCTTGACACGATCACCTACACGCTGGCCGGCCTCAACAACGACGAACTTGGCTGGGGACTGTCGGGCGAATCGTGGCGCGTCATGGACGAGTTGGAGCAACTGGGCGGCGCGTCATGGTTTCGTTTAGGTGACCGCGACCTCGCCACGCACCTCTACCGTTCGCAACGACTCAGCGAGGGTGCGACCAAGACGCAGGTCACGGCGGAACTCTGCGACCACCACGGAGTGGCCCTTCGCGTGCTGCCGGTGACCGATGACGTCGTGGCCACACAGTTCGACACGGACGTCGGGCGCCTCAATTTCCAGGAATATTTCGTTCGCCACCACCACGACGTGAAGGTCACGGCAATCGACATCGTGGGAGCTCTCGAGGCACGCGCAACCCAGGAGGTCATCGAATCCTTGGCGAGCGCATCTCGTATCGTGATTGCGCCATCCAACCCACTCATCTCCATCGACCCGATCCTTCGAGTCGGCGGGGTTCGTGCAATGCTCGAGCGCCGGCGCGACGATGTCGTCGCCGTCTCGCCAATCATTGACGGACGTGCGTTGAAGGGGCCGGCCGATCGATTACTGGCGGACATGGGTCATGACGTCTCGTGCGTGGGCGTCGTGGACTTCTACAAGGGGCTGGTCGGTACCTGGATCATCGACGAGGCGGACGCGTCGCGAGCCGACGTGATTCGATCGCGTGGTGTCAAGGTCATCGTGACGACAACCATCATGGCTGACGCGCACAACGCCCAGCGTCTCGCCCACGCGGTCATCTCGTGAACGAACTACGCATCATTCCACTTCCCTCGGTCGCGATGGTGCACGAGGGAGACGACCTCGTGTCCATGCTGCTCGACGCCGTGACCGCGCACGCCACGTCGCTCGAATTCCACGACCTCGTGATCGTCACGAGCAAAGTCGTCTCCAAGTCGGAGGGCCGGGTCGTCCCCTTCGATGGCACGGAGGAACACAAGGCCACCCTCATCGAACAAGAGTCGCGGCGAATACTTCGCCGGCGCGGACCCATGCGCATCACCGAGACCCTCCACGGATTCGTCAACGCCAACGCCGGCATCGATCTCTCCAACACCGACGACGGGACTGCGGTGTTGCTCCCCAGAGACCCTGACCGATCGGCGCGTCGCATCCGTGCGGAGTTGCAGCGACGAAGTGGCGTCGACGTCGCGGTCATCGTGACCGACACGTTCGGGCGCGTCTGGCGTCAGGGCGTCACGGACGTCGCGATTGGCCTGGCCGGACTCAAGCCAATTCTCGATCTCCGCGGAACGTCCGACGCCATGGGACGCGTGCTCGAAGTGACCGAAGTGTGCGTCGCCGACGAGATCGCCGGTGCGGCCAACCTCGTACTGGGTAAGGCCGAAGGCACGCCGTTCGCGATCGTGCGCGGACTCGACGAATCGTATTTCGGCGAGGGATCGGTGAAGGAAGGAATCATTCGCAGTGCGAATGAGGACCTCTTTCGCTGACTAGACGCCACCAAGTCGGACTTCGCCCGACAGCTCCGACGCCGGAGCCACGTGCTCATTCGCCCCCACCACGCAGGTCGCGCCCAGTTCAGAGAATCGTCCGATGACCGCGCCGGGACCGATGATCGACGAGCGAATCACGCAGTTGCTCTGCACGATCGCACCCGAGAGCAGCACGGCCTCTTCAAGGATGACGTGCGCGCCGACCACGCAGTCCTCGCCGACGACGGAGTTCGTCAGCGTCGCGGTCACGTCGACGGTAGCGCTCGGGTGGCGCCACGAGCAATCGATAATCTCAGTGAACTCGTGCATCCCCTGTCGACCGTTCAAGATGTCCACGTTCGCTTGCAGGTAGGCCTGCGGAGTGCCGGTGTCCAACCAGTACGCCTGGTCGGTCATGGCGTACAGCACGCCGTCTCGGGCCAGCGCCGGGAATGTATCGCGCTCGATGCTGACGCGGCCCTGGGCGGGGATCCGGTCCAGCACGCTGGGCTCGAAGATGTACGAACCGGCGTTGATGTTGTTGGTGGGCGCTTCGTCACGTGGGGGTTTCTCGACGAAGGCAATCACCTTGCCGTCGTCGTCGGTGGGGACGACCCCGAAACGTGAAGGGTCGTCGACGGGGTGCAGCGCGATCGTCGCCTCACCGCCGTGTCCGCGGTGGAACGCCAGCAACGTCGTGAGGTTGAGGTCGGTCAGCACGTCGCCGTTGACCACGAGGAACGTCTCATCGAACCCGAACTTCGTGGCCGCGAATCGAATCGCGCCGGCCGTGTCCAGGGGCTCGGGCTCGACGGCGTAACTGACGCGCACACCAGCAATCTCATTGCTCGGATAGGCCTCGATGAAACGGTCCGGCAGGTAGCCGAGCGACAGCACCGAGTCGGTGACGCCGTGTCGCCCCAGCCACTCGAACACGCATTCAATCATCGGCACGCCCACGAGGGGCAGCATCTGCTTGGGCGTCTCGTAGGTGAGGGGCCGCAGGCGAGTACCTTTACCGCCGACCAGAATGATCGACTTCAAGCTCAGCCCTTCGACGTGGTCGTCGTCGTAGGTGTCGTGGTCGTGGTGGTGCCGGGCTTCAACGTGGTCGTCGTCGCCAGCGGTGTCGCGGTCGTCGTCGTCGTGGGCGCCGTGTTGTACGCGAGCATCGCCTCGTCGGTCTTCTTCAAGGGCGCGAGCGGCGTGACATTGACCGGATCAAAGGCCATCGTCACGCGCATCTGATTCGTGAATTTGATCGTGGTGGGGTTCGTCGTCACCGTCGGCTTCTTCCCGTACCCCTTCCAGTAGGCGTACGTGACCTTGCCGACCTGTCCCGCGTACTTCGAGCCCGCCGGACAGGCCTGGCCGTTCGTGTAGGACGTCTTGGGGTTCGCGACGCCGGTGGGCTTGGGCACCGACAACTGGGTGGTACTCGCGATCAGGCCATTGAACTCATCCGCGAACTGCGACAAGGTGGCGTTGTTGCCCGCATCGGAGGCGGAGGTCGGACTGATGCGGATGACGTTGTAATCGAGGACGGTGAGGCCCGCGGTCTTGTTCGTGGAGTCATTCGTCAGGTACGGGAGTCGTGCACCGCAGGCCTGGATTGAAAGGCCGGCGTACCAGGTTTGACCAATCCGTGGCGATACCCCGGCGACGTGCTTGCTCGGGTGCTGGTAGTCGTAACGAGCCAGAACCACGGCCAGGAGCCCAAAGATCACGATCAGGGCCACCGCGCCGTAAAAGTTGGCGGGACGGGTCTTCTTGTAGGCCTTGCCGCCTCCCGACGCCCCGACCCTGCTTACCCATCTACCTGTTGCGCTCTTAGCCACGGGAGCAACGCTACTAGACGAGAAGGTCAGCATTTTCGCGGCGTAGGGGCGGAGGGACTCGAACCCTCACTTGAGGCGGTTTAAGCGCCTTGCCTCTGCCAATTGGGCTACGCCCCCACGAAAGCGTTGCGTTGTAACCGTAATGCATTGTAAAGAGTTTCTAAACTCCTTATTTTTTGAGTATCGATAACTAGGCTTGCAGCATGATTCGCGTGCGTCGTCGGGGCACGACTCGATCACTTCCCCTCGTTGTTCTTGTTGCGATTTTCGTCGCCTCGATGATGGTCACGCCCGTCGTCGCCCGTGCCAGCTCCATTAGTGAAGTCCAGGCGCAAATCGAGGCTCTCACCAATCGGCTCTCGCGAATCGAGAAGACCAGCGAGATCACCTCCAACGAATACGACGCGGCCAAAGTCCAACTCGCCACCATCACGGCCAACATCAAGCGCCTTCAAGGCGACGAAAGGGGCAAGCGCGCCGCGATCAAGGTCACGTCAAAACAGCTCGTGAAGGACGTCATCCGCTCCTACGTCCTGCAGGGTGCCGACGGTCAGTACCTCACGCTCTTCAATCTCAACGCCACGTCGAGCGATTCAAGAAAGGTGTACGAAGATCAAGTCATCGGCAACCTCGACAAACTCAAGCGGAACTACCAATCGCAAAAGAGGTCGCTCGACACGACGATCCGTTTGGTGGGCGTGCAAAAGCGCAATGCCGCGCACCAAGAGTATGAGATGTCCCAACTCCTCTCGTTGAACCTGTACAACGAGAACACGACGCGCGTCACCTTGTCCAAGCTGACCACAATTCGTCGCACGGAGATCATTAACTTTGAAATCCAACAGGGCGTCCTCGCCGCGCAACAGCACCCTCCAAACCTCGCCGACGAAGAGACGGCCATCACCGCCGCATCGGCCATCGGCGGTCAAACGGCCGGGAACCAAGTCACCGAAGCGATTCAACAGGCCGTCCAAACCGTGACGATCGCCGAAGTGGGCAGCACGGCCCAGGGCTTAGCTGCGGTCCACTACGCCGAGAGTCAGAGGGGCGTGCCCTACGTGTGGGGTGGCGAGACACCCGGGGTTGGTTTTGACTGCTCCGGTCTCGTCCAGTGGGCGTGGGGAAAGGCGGGCATTTCCATCCCGCGAACCACCGAGTCCCAGTGGCCAGCCATGGTCCACGTGCCCCTAACCGAACTTCAGCCCGGTGACCTGCTCTATTACTACAACCTCGACGGCGACAGTGCGGTCGACCACGTCGTGATGTACGTCGGCAGCGGGCCGTACGGCACGTCGACGATCATTGCCGCGCCCTACACCGGCACGGACGTCGAATTTGCCCCCCTCTTCACCAATGGGCTCGAAGGCGCCGCGCGACCCTAGGTGTCGTTCTCGGCAGCGTGGTGTCGATGACAGGATTGCGTCAGTGTGTAACCACGACGTTGGACTTCGTGGATGGCGCACTCGAACCCCTCACATTCAGCGCGCGCACCTGGAAGGTGTAGTGCACATTCTTTTTCAGTTTGCGAAACGTGCACGACGTCGCACCCTTCGCCCTGCAGGTCGTGGACCTAGGGACCGAGGTGACGCTGTACGAGAGAATTGGCGTGCCGCCGTCGTTTGTGGGCGCCAACCACTTCACGACCACACGTCCGGTCATGAAGGTCGCTGTCACCCTTCGCGGTGCGCTGGCGATCAAGTACGGCGACGTCGACGAGGAACTAGTCAAGAACTCACGGGTCGTGTGGGTGGCATCTTGGAACGTCCCCACGACGCCGCAGGCGCTGTCGGCGCTGCACGAGACCTCGGTCACCGTCGCGACGTCGCCCCTGTTGAGCGTCTCGGTGCCCGGAACCTCCGTGACGTCAGCCCAGGCGCCGTTCACTTCGTTCACCAAGTAGGCCTGCGTCGGCGTCACGGCGAGACCATCGTCGACGTAGTCGCCCCCCGACGTGCAGTTCCCGGGCGAGCTGCACGAGATTGACACCGGCAGGCTTCCGATGTCACCGTTGAGCGGATTCATGCCGGGCACGGGTATCGCGTCCTGCCAGAGGCCGTTGACTTCGCTGTCGACGAACGTCTGTACCTGCTGGGACCCGTCGTCGTACGATCCGGTCGCGCTGCAGTCGCCCGGCGCCGTGCACGAGAGTCCCGAGAGAACGGCGTTCTGGTCCTGATTGAGTCCGTCAACGCCGGGGAGGTCTTGGACGCTCCCCCAGACACCGTTGAGCTCAGTGACGACGTACGCTTCGCCGACGACGCTGCCTTGGGTGACAGTTCCTCCCGCGGTGCAGTCGCCCGACGCGTAGCACGACACTGAGTCGACCGTTGAGATGTTTCCCTGCGCGGGCGCGTCAATGCCGGACGGCAGAAAGACCGAGCCCCAGACACCGTTGACCTCGTCGTCGAGGAAGCCGGTGATCTCAAAGTTCGAGAGATCGATGACTGCGCCACCCACCGAGCACGAGGACGCCGACGGACACGACAGCTCGCCGACGATGCCGATGCCCGACGGGTTGAGCGTCGCGAGACCCGGCAACACGAACGGCGTGTCCCACACGCCGCCGACCTCTTTGAAGGCCAGGGGCTGTTCGGTCTGGTTCGCGGCACTCGCGACCGCACCGACGGCGTTGCAGTCGGTATCCGAGGAACACGAGAGTTTCTGGATGGTAATGACGTCACCCTTGGACAGCGCGGTCGCATCCGCAATGGCGACCGGGTCTCCCCACTCACCGTTTGTCTGGGAAACAGCGAAAGCGTGCGCTCGACCTGACCCGTCCGTGAACCCTCCGGCGGCCGTGCAACTTCCCACCGAAGGGCACGACACGGCGTAGATCGACGCCAGTCCACCGACGTTCAACGATGCGGCGACCTCTTCGGCGCTGGACCACACGCCGTTGACCTCACTGTCGACGAAGGCCTGTTGGGCTCCTGACGCGTCGAGGTACGCCCCGCCGGACACACAGTTGCCGTCCGACGTGCACGAGATCGCACCCTTCAAGACCGCATTGGAGACCAGCGTCGTGAGTCCCGGCACGGTGATGGCGTTCGTCCAGTACCCGCCGGGACTCGCGGCCGCGATGGAGGCGACGTTACAGCCGAGCGCGACGACGGCGATCGTGAGGACGAGGAGAACTCGACCACGTCGAGCGACGTGTCGTGCCACATTCGTTGTGACGGAACCCCCTCGCCGTTCACGCACTGCTCACTCCTCGAATGCAGGTCACTCGTCGTGACGTTCGCGAACTTAGCAAAGCCCCGCGAAAACTTCGCGGGCGCCGCGGCGCTAGTCGCGGTGCGGCAGCAACCAGTTCGCCACCAGTTCCGGTGCTCGGTCGCCCCACTCTTCGGCGGTCATGGCGTAGCGAGCGTGATCTTCCCAGGCGCCGTCGATTTCGAGGTAGCGCTCGGCGATTCCTTCGAAGCGGATGCCGAGCTTTTCGACGACGCGGCGCGACGCGGCGTTCCTCGGGATGATGTTGACCTCGATGCGATGCAGTCGAACCGACTCGAAGGAGTACTGCAACAGCACGACGACGGCTTCAGGCATCAGGCCCTTGCCGGCCACCGCCTCGTCAATCCAGTAGCCCACGAAGGCCGATTGGAGGGGCCCGCGCTGAATCGACGAGAGCGTGATCTCGCCCACGAACCGTCCTTCATAGAAGATTCCAAAGCCAAAGCCCGTCCCCATCTGGCGTTCGCGCTCGCGAATCGCGCAGCGACTGACGAAACTCTTCTGGTCATCGGCCAAATGGGTGGAATGGGCCGACCTCGGTTCCCACTTGAGTAGCCACTCGCTGCACCTCGTGCGCACTTCGTACCACGCGTCGTAGTCCTGCTCCGTCATCGTCCGCAGGACAATGCGCCGCCCGTGAAGGGAGATGGGCGAGTAGATGGCACTGCGACTCGTCACGATGATCGTGTCCTCACTCCCACATCGTTACAGGTAACGGTGCAGTAGCAGATTACGGCAAGAGTGATGACGTGATGCCGTCAAGGATGTCACTCTCGGACGACAGCAGTTCGTCGGCACCGAGTCGCTCCATCACGGCCGCCAGTACGTAGAGACCCGCCGCGAGGACATCCTCTCGGCCGCGAACCATCCCGGGACGGGCCAGTCGAGCCTCGGGCGGCTCGCTGGCGAGACGATCTCGCCACTCGCACACCGTCGCGAGCGAGATCCGACGGTGGTGCAGCGAGTCGCGGTCGTACGTCGCCATTCGCGCGTCGAGCTGGGCAAGTGTCGACACCGATCCGGCGAGACCGATTAGTCGCACGTCGCCCAGCGTGGCGAACGCGGGAACGGCGTGCCACGCTGCGTCAAGCTGTTCTGCGATCATCGCCGTCGCGGCGTCACTGCGTCGCTTGTTGACCACCCCTTTGCCGAGCGCTCGTTCCGTCACGCGGACACAGCCCAACTGCATGGAGTAACTCTCGAGGACGCCGTCAACCATCGCCGCGAGCTCCGTCGACCCGCCGCCGACGTCGACGATCACGGTCGTTCGAGCGTCGACGTCGAGCCCGGAGGTGGCTCCGGCGTAGGAGTACGCGGCCTCCTCGTGACCACTGAGGATCCTCGCGTCGACGCCGGTGCGACGACGTGCTTCGTCCAAGAAATCATCGCCGTTGCTCGCGTCACGTACCGCCGACGTGGCGACCAACAGACCCTGAGCGACACCGGCCTCATCCATCATCGTGCGATAGTCACTCAACACATCGAATGAACGGGCCATCGCCTCTTGCGTCAACGTCTTCGAAGCGTCCACCCCCTGACTCAACCTCGTGATTCGCGAGTCGCGGAACAACGTTTCGTTCTTCGCGTCCACAATCAACAGTCGAGTGGAGTTACTCCCACAGTCGAGTGCGGCGACCGAATCAGTCACGAACGTCCACTCGGACGAGATCGGGCACGCCGACCTCGTTCGCCACCAGAGCACCCACCGGGTCGTCGGCGCCCACGAGAAAGTTCGCGAGATGTGCGTGCAAACACTTCACGCCGATCCGAGTGCCCCCGACGCCGCCACTGGCCTGGGCGCCCTCGCGTCGCACCGTGGCTCGAGACCGGCGTGCGGCGTAATCGTCGTGCGTTCGTTGGAGCGTCTCTTCATCGACGAGTTCTTCGAAGCGATGGACGCCGCTCTCGCCCTCGATGCGGCTCACCGCCGTGTGGAGATCGGGGTCCACCAGCCAGTAGAGCGTCGGCATTGGGGTCCCGTCACGCAAGTGGGGTTCGTTCTCGATGACGACCGGTCGACCATCGAGGTGGCGCACGACAATCGCGCATCGACCAGCTAAGGGACGGCCGAGTAAGGATTCGACAACGGCGAGGTCCTCGGGGGACGCGTCGCGAAAGGTCAACGCCAGAACTCAAGGGTGCGCACGAGGCGCGACACGAAGGCTTTCACCGACGAGTGATGCGAGGCGGTCTTGGTGGGCGTCGCGGCCACGAGCGTGGACACCGACGACGGAGCGACCAGCGGCTGTAGACCAGGGTCGCCCGTGCTCTGGGACACCGATCCGTTGCCCGGCAGCACCTGGATGAGACTCTGGCCCGGACGCACCAGCTGATACTGCTCACGGGCGAGCAATGTCGCGGCCGCTCGAGAGTCGATGGACCTCGCCTGCAGCGTGAGTGCACGTTGCTGATTCTTGATGGCCGAAATCTGAGCGGCGGCCGCGTCCAATTGACTCTGTTGGTGCCAAATCGCGTTGACCGGGAACCACCCGACCAAAATGACGACTGCCGTCACGACGGCAAGGGGCATCATCCAGTGGTTACGATCGCGAATTACGAAGCTATGAGTAGCTGACACCTGCCGCCCCCGACAAAGACGTTGCACCAAGAAAACGAGCCTGATCCCCGAGTTGTTCTTCGAGTCTCAGCAACTGATTGTACTTCGCGACTCGATCGGTACGTGCCGGCGCACCACTTTTTATCTGTCCCGCGTTCGTGGCCACGGCGAAATCGGCAATCGTCGTGTCCTCAGTTTCGCCCGATCGGTGTGAAATCACAACACTGTAACGATTCTCGATTGCGAGACGCACTGTATCGAGCGTTTCACTCAATGTTCCGATTTGATTCAACTTGATGAGCACGGAGTTCGCGACACCCAAGTCGATGCCTTTTTGCAGGATGGAACTATTCGTCACAAAATTGTCATCGCCTACCAGTTGCAACTTGTCGCCGAGTCGCTTCGTCAACGCGACCCATCCGTCCCAATCTTGTTCGGCCATACCGTCTTCGAGTGAGACGATCGGATAGCGACTGACGAGGTCGGCCCAGTAGTCGACCATCTCGGCGCTCGAGAGCACGCGGCCTTCGCCGTCGAGGTGGTACTCGCCGTCACGATAGAGCTCGGACGCCGCGGGATCGAGCGCGATGGCGATGTCACGACCGGGTGTGCGCCCGGTCGCCTCGATCGCCTCGACGAGAATCTCGACGGCCGTCTCGTTGTGGGGCAGGTCCGGACCGAAGCCACCCTCATCGCCGACGAGCGTTGCCAGACCGCGCTTGGCCAAGAGGCTCTTCAGCGAGTGGTACGTCTCGGCCCCCCACTGCAGTGCCTCAGAGAAGGTCGCCGCACCGATGGGCATCACCATGTACTCCTGAAAGTCAATCGAGTTCTTCGCGTGCACGCCGCCGTTGACCACGTTGAACATCGGTACGGGCAGGACGTGCGCGTTCACACCGCCGAGATACTGGAACAGAGGGAGTCCGCTCTCGATCGCCGCCGCCTTCGCCACGGCGAGCGAGACGGCCAATATGGCGTTCGCCCCCAAACGGGCCTTGTTCGGCGTTCCGTCCAGATCGATCATGGCGAAGTCGACACCGCGCTGGTCCTCGGCGTCAAAGCCTTCGAGCAGGTCCGCGATCTCGCCGTTGACGTAGCCCACGGCATTGGTGACGCCCTTGCCGCCCCAGTCGTCGCCACCATCCCTCAGTTCGACGGCCTCTCTCGTTCCCGTGGACGCGCCCGAGGGCGACACGGCGCGCCCGAACGCGCCCGATTCGAGGTGGACATCGACTTCTACGGTGGGATTGCCGCGCGAATCCAAAATCTGACGGCCCAGGACAACTTCGATTGCGCTCATGGCAATGCTCCTCTGTGTGTGGACCTGAGTTTAGTTGTCGCCCGGAATCACTCTTTTCCCGCGATCTCCGACGCTCTAATCTCGTCGCGCATCGTGAGAGCACGTTCGCGCAGAACGCCTTCGAGATCGACACCGGCCCACTGCGCCATTTCGACGAGTGAACTCAACGCGTCGCCCCAAGCATCGGCCACGTCGGACGACGAGGTCGAGTCGTCGGCCCCGTGGTCGTCGAGTGACAGGGTATGAAGGGCGTGCAGTGCCCGCGTCCGTGACGACTCCGCGTCGCGAACGCGAAGTTCGACGAGCGCCGCCTTGCGCAAGAGCTTGGTGTAGAGGGTCAAGGCTGGGTAGCTGCCACGCGATGCCGTCAGTGATGCTCTCTCGACCCTTCTCGTCTCGCTTCAGCACCTCCCAGCGTGCGGCGACCTCGTCGGACCCGCTCACCTGCGTGTCGCCAAAAACGTGAGGGTGGCGTCCCGTCAACTTGTCGCGCACCGCGTCGGCAATCGTCGCCAAGTTAAATCGATCTTCCTCGTCACCCAGTTCCGCGTGAAAGACGATCTGAAAGAGAAGGTCCCCCAGTTCCTCTTGCACGTGGGCGATGTCCTCGTCACCCTCGTTCCCCTCACCCTCGAGTCGCACGAAATTCTCGAGTGCGTCGAGTACCTCGTAGGACTCTTCGAGGAGGTGTCGCGTCAAGGAGGCGTGGGTCTGCTCCTGGTCCCAAGGGCACTCGCGGCGCAGTCGGCGCATGAAGTCGACGAGGTCGTCCATCGCCGCTCCCGCCGTGCGCAGTCCCTCGATCCACACCGACGTCAAGTGGTCAACGGAATCGAAGTTGACCAATTCGCGGGCCGGCATCTCGACGATGACCTGATCGGCCAGTCCGAGGTGGTGCAACACGGTCACCACTAAGTCCTCGGGTATTCGGTCGGCCAAGATGGCGAGTACTTCGCGCGAGTACGTCTGCAGGATCAACAGCGGTCCCGGTCCGCGAAGCGGCTCACTCGAATCAAGCGCGTCGAGGATGCGAAGCCCGCTCGTCATCGGGTCGCGCCCGAGCGCGGCGCAGGCCACGTCGATCACGGACACGGCCGGCTCGCAGATCAGCGTGATCTCGCTCGACGCTCGAAGCAGTTCGACGGTCCGCTCCGCGACGATCGGCGAACCCGGCACGCAGTACAAGACCTCACCACCCGGCGCCGCCCGCGCCAAGCCGATCAAATCCTTGGCGATCGCCTCGTAGAGTTCGTCGAACGAATCGGCCCGCTCGTACCAGTCGTCATAGCTCAAAACGTCGATGAACTCGTCGGCCGCGGGGTGGATCCTCGTTCGGAGTCGCACGAGCGGCGATTCGCGAAGGAGTTCGAGTGAACGCTGCGTCAGGAGGTCGGCGTCACCGGGACCAAGTCCTACGACTCGGACGACCGGCCTCACTTATACGTGGAACTGCTCGCGCTCGAGAGCGCCGAGACGGTCCTGGCGTTGCCGACGTTGGCCTTCGCGGGCACGGCCGGTGCGAAGAGCGTCGGTCCCGTCGAGGTGAGACCCCATCGTCCGTAGGCCGGGTCGACCGCGATCGCTGCGTGGTAGAGGATTAACTCTTTCTCAGTGTTCGCTCTCGTGGCGTTGGCGCTCTCGATGTCGCTCAAGACGACTTCTTGTGCCTGGGCGAACGGCGTCACGGTGCGCTTCGTCGGCGCGACGAAGAGGGCGTAGGTCGCGTTGTTGTAGTCGACGTACTGCGGGGTCGTGGGGAACGTGTTGAGCGGTGTACTCGACGTGTCGGCGCGCACGCCGCTGTAGGAACTGGTCGAGGGTGCGTAACATCCGTACGCGCCACCCTTCTGGCCTGACGGGTCGGCCGAGAACTGTTTGGCCAGCTCCGCGACGGTGCCGCCCGCAGCTTGCGCCTTGTTGAAGGCGGCGACCTGGCTCGGGTTGACGAGCGCGATACTGACGCAGAGCGTGTCGTAGTCCGACGCGTGCGCGTCGTAGTACTGCTGGATGTTGGTCTCCGTGAGCTTGATGGTCCCGTTGAGTTTGTTCACCAGGTCGAGCGACGCGGCCTGGGAGGCCACCTCGAAAGTCTGCATCTCGGTCGGCATCGCGGCGAACGCTTGGGTCGACGATCCGGGGCACGGCGTCGTATTGCTCGCGACGGCTTGGGTCAGTTCGCTCAACAGTGACGCCTTCGCCTGCGTGAGGACGGTCTTGGTTGGGCGAAACTTCAGGCTCACTCGGGCGTACTTCTCAATCGCCAGACCCTCGACGCGAAGATCCGCCCACGCGGTCGCGCCCGTCGTGGCGACACTCGACCCGGCCCCGGCCGCGTAGTTGGCGGGGGCCAACGCCTCGAGGTAGCACTGGAGTGTCGTGCTCGAGGAGATGGCCGAGAGCTCCGCTCGGAAGGTCGTATTCGAGACCGACGTGCCGTTCACCGAGATTCCAGAGGACGTGTTACTCAGTCCGAAGAGAGTTGCTCCTACGAGAGCGATGACGAGGAGGGCAACGAGACGGCGCACCCGTCCATGTTACCGAGTCAAACATTGGCCTCTTCGGCGACATCGACCAGCGATCGCAGCAGGGTGAGCAGCGCGCGGGGCGTCGCCGCCGCGTCCGAAACCTCCACGCGGAGCTCCTTCGTGTCTTCGTCGTAGGCCCGCGAACCGAGTGTTCGGCGAAGGCGAAGTTGCTGGCTGAGCGTGAGGTCGAGCGGTCCCATCCTCACGACTGGACGGGTCCGTACGCCCACGCGCGCCGGTAGCACGACGACGGAGCGGACGTCGAGTTCGAGGCACGCCAGACGAAGTTCACTCAGTTCCAGCAGGCCCGTCGCCGGTGCCGGTAGGGCACCGTAACGGTCGAGCCATTCGTCGCGCAGGTCGCCCAACTCGGCGATGGAGGTGACGCCGGCCAGTCGCCGATAGGCCTCGAGACGGGCGTCGTCCGCTTCCACGTAGTCCTTAGGCAGATGGGCCTCGCCGGGAACGTCGAGCGTCACCTGGACGACATCGGGCACGACGAAGCCCTTGGCGTCGGCGACGGCTTCGGCGACGAGTTGCACGTAGAGGTCGTAACCCACGGCCGCGACGGGACCGGACTGGTCGTGGCCGAGGAGGTTCCCGGCACCGCGGATCTCGAGGTCGCGCATGGCGATCTTGAAACCGCTACCGAGCGCGGTGTTGTCGCCAATCGTGCGAAGTCGTTCGTAGGCGGTCTCGGACAGCACCTGGTCGGCCGGGTGAAAGAGGTAGGCGTACGCCCGTTGTCCACTTCGCCCGACCCGTCCTCGCAATTGGTGGAGTTGACCGAGCCCGAGACGCTCGGCGCGGTCGACGATCAACGTGTTGACCGAAGGAAGGTCGATGCCCGACTCCACGATGGTGGTGCAGACGAGCACGTCAAATCGCCCCTCCCAGAAGTCGATCATGACGCGCTCGAGCGTGCCTTCGTCCATCTGTCCGTGCGCGATGGCGATGCGTGCGTCGGGCACGAGTTGGCCGAGGCGCCGCGCCACCTGATCGATGTCCGAGACGCGATTGTGGACGAAGAAGACCTGACCCTCACGCAGGAGCTCT
Source organism: uncultured Acidimicrobiaceae bacterium (assembly GCA_963800765.1). Taxonomy (GTDB): domain Bacteria; phylum Actinomycetota; class Acidimicrobiia; order Acidimicrobiales; family RAAP-2; genus RAAP-2. The sequence goes on along the minus strand of CAWDCF010000008.1, from coordinate 183,154 downwards.
CGTCGCATCGCCTCGACGACCGCCGCTTCGTTGTACTCGCCCACGTGGGTGAGGATCGGCCGTCGATCGGCCGGTGGCGTCGTAATCATCGAAAGATCACGGATCCCGACGAAGGCCATCTCGAGGGTGCGAGGAATCGGACTGGCGCTCAGCGTGAGGACGTCCACGCCGATCGATCGCGACTTGATCGCCTCCTTGTGCGTGACGCCAAAGCGTTGCTCCTCGTCGACCACGAGCAGACCTAGGTCCTTGAACGCCACCGTGCTCGAGAGCAGCCGGTGCGTGCCGATCACGACGTCGACGGTGCCGTCGGTCAGTCCCGCGAGGGTCTCCTTGGCCTCCGCGTCGTCAACGAAGCGGCTGAGCAGCGTCACCTTCACCGGGAAGCCGGCAAACCGGTCGGTCAGGAGAGCGAAGTGCTGGCTCGCGAGCAGCGTCGTCGGCACCAAGAACGCGGCCTGCTTCCCGTCCTGGACGGCCTTGAAGATCGCTCGAATCGCGACCTCGGTCTTGCCGAAGCCAACGTCGGCGCAGACGAGCCGGTCCATGGGGCGTGGCAGTTCCATATCGGCCTTGACGTCGTCGATGGCCTGGGCCTGGTCTGCGGTCAGGGTGTAGGGGAAGAGGTCCTCCATCTCGCGCTGCCACTCACTGTCACGAGCGAAGGCGTGACCGACGGCGACGTTTCGCTGGCGGTACAGGTCGACCAGTTCTTGCGCCACGAGGAAGGCGGCCGCGCGGGCCTTGGCGCGCGTCTTTTGCCACTCGGCGCCGCCCATGCGCGACAGCGCGGGGTGATCACCCCCCGAGTATGGCGTGAGCGCATCGATCATCTCGGTCGGCCAGTAGCTGCGACCGTCCTTGAACTCGAGGATCAGATAGTCGCGCGTCGTTCCGTTGATGGCTCGCGTCGTCGTGCCCGAGAACTTCGCGACGCCGTGTTGGCGGTGCACGACGAAACTGCCAACCGCGAGGTCGTCGAAGAATCCATCGACGTTGCGCGCACGAGTGCGTACGGCGCGGTGCACGCTTCGTCGACCCGTGAGGTCGCTCTCGCTCCACACCACGATCTCGGGGTCATCGATACTGAAGCCCGACGACAGTGCACTCTCGAGGACGGTGATGCGCACGTCGAGCACCTTGCTCGGGTCGGTGGTCACCGCCACGCCCTCGCCGCGCAGTTGATCGGCCATTCGTTCGACGGCAGCGGCGTTCGACGTGAGCACGACACCTCGGCGATTCGACGACCAACCACGGACGTGGGTCGCAATTCGAGCGGCGTCGCCCTGCACGACTGGCGGCGACGTCAAGTTGAGCGTCCCCGATAGCCCCTCGAGCGACGCGTCGAGCGCGACGTCGACGCGACCTTCGAGTACGTGGTCCCAACCCTCGTGCAGGAGCGCTATCTCCTCGGTCGCCTGCCAGGTCGTCGCGACGGCGTTGGTCAACTCACGTTCCTCTTCGAGGAGGTCGACGAGTCTGCGTTGCACCAGGTCTGGCTCGACGACGAGGACGCGGGCAGTGGTCGCCTCATCGAGCAACGTCGTGGGCGACGCCACGAAGAGCGGCATCCAGCCCTCCATGCCGTCGAACTGGTGGCCCGCGGCCAATCGGTCGAACGTCGATCGGCCCCAAGGTCTTGTCGTCACCATGGACTCGGCCCTCGCGCGAGTGGTGTCGCTCAGGTACCACTCACGCGCCGGGGCGACGAGGGCCAATTGGAGGTCGTGGAGGGACCGCTGGTTCGCGATGTCGAAGGACGTCAGGCGTTCGACGTCGTCGCCGAAGAAGTCGAGTCGGATCGGCTCGTTGCCCTGCGCCGACCACAGGTCGACGATGCCGCCACGCACGGCGAACTCTGCGCGGTGCTCGACCAGGCTCTCCCGGCGATATCCCATGTCGACGAGCGACGCGAGGAAGAGGTCACGGTCGAGCTCCATGCCCCGTCGCACCTCGATCGGTTCGAGGGTCATCTCGGGCGCGAGTACCTGCGCTATGGAGCGGGCGGACGCCACGATCACGTGCGGGGCACGACCTTGCGCAATTCGCCAGCGCAGGAGCGCCCGCGTCGCCATCGTTTGAGTGTCGGGGCTCACGCGTTCGAGGGGGTGTGTGTCCCAACCGGGCCACAGCGCTACCTCGTCATCGGGTCCCAGTAACGCCGCGACGGAGTCACGCAGCAATTCCGCCTCCGTTGAGGTGGCCGTCACCGCGACGAGGAATTCGCTGTCGAGGGCGTAGGCGGCGACCGACAATGGTGAGGCGTAATTGCTGGGCGTGAACGCACCGCTGGCATTCGACGCGCGCACCGACGGTGCGATCAGCTCAAGGACGTGGCGCAACCCCTTCGACGCGGTCACGATTGGTTGACGCGTTGTTGGGCATCCTCGAACTCGAAGTCGAGCACTAACTCCAGTGCGTTTGCGGCCGCCTCGACCAACGCGGCAAGCGCCGTCTTGCGCGCACCCGTCGGTCGCTGCAGCACCCAGTCGGCGCCCTGCTCCTTCGATGGTGGTTTGCCGATGCCGATTCGAAGTCGTGCGAAGTCGTTCGTGCCCAGCGCGGTGGCGATGGAGCGCAGGCCGTTGTGCCCGGCGAGCCCGCCGCCAACCTTCAATTGAAGTCGACCCGGGTCGAGGTCGAGTTCGTCGTGGGCGACGACGAGGCGTGTGAGGTCCTCGAGCGACGTCCGACGAAGCAACGGCTTCAATGCGGCACCCGACTCGTTCATAAACGTCGTCGGGATGGCGAGCGTGACGAGACCTCGCGGTGTTGCTATTGAGGCGCTCAGGGCCCGTTGTCGGCTCTCGAGTTTGAGGCGAGCGCCGCGGCGCTCCACGACCAGTCGAACGGCGTCGCCACCGACGTTGTGGCGAGAGCCTTCGTACTCAGTGCCGGGATTGGCGAGTCCGAGAATGACGAGCGTGCTCGCGCTGCCGCTTCGCTCAGAGTCGCGGGAGCGCCGAAGCGCCACGGCGAACTATTCCGCGACTTCGGTCTCGACCGCCGCCTTCACAACCGCGGTGGTGCGACCGGGACGAGACGTGACGACCGACACCGTGGGGTCGCCCGCGGGCTCCACGCCTTTGGGCAGCGTCAGTTCCTCGACGCGGATCGTGCCGCCGACCTTGAGGTCGGAGATGTCCACGTCGATGTGGGTAGGAATCTGGTCGGGACGGGTACGAACCTCGATGTTGAACATCTGCTGGTCGACTTCCCAGTCGGCGTGTCGCACTTCGACCGCGTCGCCAATGATGTGCAGTGGGACTTCAACGACCACCGCCTGATTGGGGTCGACGACTTGAAAGTCAATGTGGGCGACCGTTCCGCGTACGGGGTGGCGTTGGATGTCACGCGCCATGACGAGGAACTTCTTTCCGTCGGCGTCGAGTTCGATGAGGGAGTTGATGCCCTGCTCCCCCGAGACCGCGGTGCGAAAGGACTTGGCCTCGACGGCGATTGGCAAGGGCTCGACACCCTCGCCGTAGACGACGGCCGGGATCGACCCCGCGGCACGAAGCCGACGAGAGTTGCGCGAACCCTTCTCCCGGGTTGCCGTAGCGTGCAACGTGGCGTGTGTCATCGAAACTCCTCGAGTGGCTGGCGGTCCAATGCGGGCCGCGCACAGGACTGCAAGTCTAGCGCGACTGGGCGATTGCCCTCCTAGAGGAGGTTCTCGCCGCCAAAGATGTCCGACACGGACGCGTCCTCGAAAATTGCCGAAATCGCGTTGGCGACGATGGTGGCAATCGACAAGATTTCCAGATTCTCGAATCGGCGATCGGGACCGAGCGGCAGCGTGTCGGTGACGATGACGCGGCTGATGGGAGCGTTGAACAGCCGGTCCACGGCCGGAGGCGAGAAGACGGCGTGGGTCGCCATGACCCAAATGTCGTCGGCGCCCCGCGCCTTGAGGAGATCGCACGCCGCGACAATCGTCCCGGCGGTATCGATCATGTCGTCGATCAGTACGCAGTGGCGCCCGTCGACGTCACCGACGATGTGACGTGCCTCGGCGATGTTGGCGGTGCCACGAGGACGGGTCTTGTGCACGAGGGCGAGGTCACAGCCGAGGTGTTGGGCGTAGCGTTCCGCCACCTTTACTCGACCAGCGTCAGGTGCCACGACGACCAACTCATTGGGATTGGCGGCGTTGGACTTGAGGTACTCCTCGAAGACCGGTGCCGCGACGAGGTGGTCAACGGGGATGTTGAAGAAGCCCTGGATCTGACCGGAATGGAAGTCGACCGACAGCACCCGACTGGCACCGGCCGTCTGGAGCATGTCGGCGATAAGTTTTGCGGTGATCGGCTCGCGGCCCTGGGACTTGCGGTCCTGGCGGGCGTAGCCGTAGTTCGGAATGACGGCGGTGATGCTCTTCGCTGACGCGCGCTTGGCGGCGTCGATCATGATCAGTTGCTCCATGACCGCGTCATTCACGGGTGTGGCGTGCGTCTGGACGATGAAGACGTGGGCGCCGCGAATCGACTCGTCAAAACGGCAGTGGATCTCGCCGTCAGCGAACTCTCGCAGATTGGCTTCGGTGAGCGACACGCCCAACTTCTCGGCAATGTCCATAGCCAACGCGGGGTGACTGCGACCGCTCACCATGACGAGCCGTCGTTTAGCGAGTGTCTCCACGGCGCCAGCGTACAGGGTTCGAGGCGACCAATTACTGGGGCCGCGACGAGAAAGGCGTCACGACCTCGCCCGATGCAATCACGGTGCCGGGCGAAAGGACCACGAACGACGCGACGCGGGCCTCGGCGCCAATGCGCGCGTTGGTGGCCTCGACGGATGCGACGTGCGCGAACTCGCCGACGAAGACGTCGCTCAGCACCGCATTCGGTCCAATCCTCGCGCCGCGCTCAATGACGCAGTGACCCTTCAACACGGTGCCCGGCAGCAGCGAGACCTCGTGGGCCAGTTCAACGTCGGCATCGATATACGTGTTCTGCGGACTCCACATGACGACGCCTCGGTGCAGCCACTTCTCGTTGATCCGTCCCCGCATCACCGCTTCCGCGTTGGCCAGTTGGACCAAGTCGTTCACGCCCGATGCCTCGACGGAGTCCTCCAGCAACAACGCCTGGGTCACGTGCCCGGCCTCGTGCAGGACCGCGACGAGATCGGTGAGGTAGTACTCGTTCTGTGAGTTCGCTCGACCGACGCGTCGAAGCGCCGGACCGAGCAGGCTGGCGCGCACGACCATGATCGACGTGTTGATCTCGGTGATGAGGCGCTCGTCGGCCGTCGCGTCGCGCTCCTCCACGATCCTCGCCACCGTGCCGTTCTTGTCGTGCACGATGCGGCCGTAGCCCGAGGGGTCGTCGACTTCGGCCGTCAACACGGTGAGCGCGGCCTGGCTCTCTCGATGCACGTCGAGGAGTCGGGCCACGGTGCTCGGACGGAGCAAGGGGGTATCGCCCGGCAAGATCAAGACGTCACCATCGCTGGCGCCGAGTTCGTCGCTGATCGTCGGCAACGCCACGGAGACGGCGTGACCAGTGCCGAGCTGTTCGCTTTGTTCGACAAAGGTCAGGCGAACGTCAGCGCGGGCGCGCTCCGTCAGCGACTTCTCGACCCACGTCGCGCCGTGACCCACCACAACCACGGTCGCACGAACGTCCTCCTGCGTGGCGGCGTCGAGGACGTAGAGCACCATGGGTCGTCCACAGAGATGGTGCAGCGGCTTCGGTCGTGAGGAGCGCATTCGCGTGCCCTCGCCCGCGGCGAGCACGACGACACAGGTTGGGCGACTCACACCCTCATTGTTAGCATTTCTCTTCTACGATGCACGTCGTGGGCAACAACGAGTACGACGAATTCTCGTTTTTCAATGAGAACGTTGCTGAATGGAATCTGGACGTCGCGATTCCCGACGTTCGACGATTCTTCGTCGCCGTCGACGGACTCCGTCAACTCAGTGGACTGCGATGGGGTAACGGAGAACCCGAGCTCGCACTGCTGCACGGCGGTGCCCAGAACGCCCACACCTACGACACGGTGGCCCTCGCGTTGCAACGACCACTCATCGCCCTCGATCTACCCGGTCACGGGCACTCTGATCCCTCACCGTTCCCCGCGTCGGCCATCGCGAGTCACGCCTCGGACGTGGCGCGCGCGCTCGAGCAACTCATCACTCCCCCGCGACCGCTCGTGGGGATGTCCCTCGGCGGACTCACGGCCCTGCTCGTCGCCCACGAACGGCCCGACCTCGTCGAGTCGCTCATGCTCGTCGACATCACGCCCGGCGTCAATGCCGACAAGGCGCGTCACATCACGGACTTCGTGAACGGCCCGACGTCGTTCGACGACTTCGACGCGCTCTTGGCACGAACGATCGAACACAACCCCACCCGCTCGGTCTCGTCACTTCGCCGAGGCATCTTGCACAATGCCGTCCAGCAGAGTGACGGATCGTGGGTGTGGCGTCACCAGCTCCACGCGCGATCTGAACTCAGCGCCCCCGACGCCGGCGATCTTTGGGAGAAGTTGTCCGCACTCGAGATGCCCGTCACGCTCCTACGCGCCATGGGCCAGGGGTCCGTGGTTGACGACAATGACGAAGAGGAACTCCTTCGACGACTGCCCAACGCCACGGTGGTGCACGTCGCTGACTCGGGCCATTCGATCCAGGGCGACCAGCCGCTGGTCTTCGCGGCGCAGTTGGAACGGCTCGTTTCCTGAAAAGTGGCTGGCGGGGGAGGGCTCGAACCTCCAACCTACGGATTCAAAGTCCGTCGTTCTGCCAATTGAACTACCCGCCACTACCGGTACTGTGGCAATCTTCGGAGATTCTTAGCGAATCACTGAGGACGCTTAACACCAACCAGCAACACTAGAGCCTGTACCACCAATCTGAGAAAGCCGTATCGTGACGACCCCACCATCAACGAACTCCTATATCGCGATCGTTGACGACGACGCGGCGATTCGCACTGCGCTCGGCCGTGCCCTGCGGATGGAGAATTACGACGTCGAACTCTTCGACGATGGGACGAGCGCGCTGAAGGCAATCCAACTCCGAGCGCCCGACGCCATCGTGCTCGACCTGCAGTTGCCCGACATCGACGGACTCGAGATTTGCCGGCGGATTCGCCGTTCCGGCGACTCCACGCCGATCTTGATGTTGACCGCGCGTGACGCGGTCAACGACCGCGTGGCCGGTCTCGACGTCGGGGCCGACGACTATCTCGTGAAGCCCTTCGATCTGGCCGAGCTACTCGCGCGACTGCGAGCGCTGTTGCGACGCCACAACGTCCTCGACGGCGACGGCGCGGTCCTCCGATTCGAGGACCTCAGTCTCAACCCTCAGACCCGAGAGGTACATCGTGGCAGCCGTCCCGTCGAACTGACCAAGATCGAGTTCGATTTGCTCGAACTGTTCCTCCACCACCCCCGTCAGGTCCTGACGCGCGACCAGATCCTGGACCTCGTATGGGGCTACAACTTCGATTCGGGCACCAACTCGCTGGCCGTCTACATCGGTTACCTGCGTCGCAAACTCGAAGAGGCCAGTGAGCCACGACTAATCCAGACGGTGCGTGGTGTCGGTTACGCACTGCGCACCACGTGACGTTTCGCTCTCGGGTTATTGCGGCGACCGTCGGTGTGGCCGCCATTGCGGTGGTGCTCGCCTGCTTCGCGGCCTTCCTCACAACGCGAAACTCACTGATCCACTCCGTCGACGAATCGCTGTACACCGAGGCCAACTCGGGGAACGGCCCGGATAACCCCCACTTTGGCGCCTACGTCGTACTCGTGCTGCCCAATAAGCAGTCCGTACCTGCATCGAATATCCCCATCGACTCGACGATCTTGTCCGTCGCCAACGGCAAAAGTCCCGCCCTGTTCCGTACCGCAATCGTTGACGGACACAGCGTCCGAGAGTACGTCGAACCGATTCCATCGGGATCGATCGTCAGCCTCACGATGGGTTCCTACGTGACCAAGACATCGACCGCCGAGATGTTCGTGGTCGACATCACCGGCCAGATCAGCCAGTTGCGCAGCCTCGTGCGCACGCTGGTCTTCGTCGCCATTGGTGGACTGCTGCTCGCCCTCGGGCTCGGTCTGCTGCTGGCCCGCGCGGCGCTTCGTCCCCTCGAGGCCGTGACCAATGAGATCGAGACGGTCGCCGAGACCAATGACCTGGGCTACCGCCTCGTCGAGGGCGAGGCCGACGAACTGGGACGCCTGCGACGGGTCTTCAACCGACTCCTCAACACCGTGGAGAGCTCGCAGGTGTTGCAGCGACAACTCGTGGTCGATGCGAGCCACGAGTTGCGCACTCCGCTCACGTCGCTGCGGACCAATGCCCAGGTCCTCTCACGCGCCCAAGAACTCAACCCCGACGACCTGCTCCAGTTGACCAACGACATGGTCACCCAGGTCGACGAACTGGCTGCACTCGTGACCGACCTCGGGGAACTCGCGCGAGGAGAACGGAGCGAGGGTGCGGTGGAACCGCTGCGACTCGACGAGTGTCTCGACGAGTGCATCGATACCGCACGGACGTACGCGCGCATCAAGGACATCACCATTGACGTGACCATCACCCCCTCGACGGTGCTCGGTCGACGCGACCGACTCATTCGCGCGGTCTCGAATCTTCTCACCAACGCCGTGAAGTTCACGCCGACCAATGGCCACATCGCGGTCTCCGCAGTTGCGGGCACCATCACGGTGAGTGACAGTGGCCCCGGCATCTCTGAAGATGATCAACCCTTCATCTTCGACCGCTTCTGGCGTGCCGCGTCGGCCCGGGCACTGCCCGGTTCCGGACTCGGTCTCTCGATCGTCGCCCAGGTCGTCGCCGAACTCGGTGGCACCGTCAGCGTGGACCGTGATCCGACGCTCGGGGGCGCTCGATTCACCATCTCGCTGCCCGTCGTCGAAACGACGTAGTCGCCGCACAACGGACTCTCAATTCTGCGTTGTTTCTTATGGTGAACCGGTCATTTATTTAGCAACCGCTGCGAGACTGTAGGTACAGAGAAACCTTATGGTCCCCACCGAGCGCACTCCCCAACAGCGCGATCGCCGCTTTGCGCGCGTTCGACGCTTTACGCAATTGATCTTCTTCGGATCATGCGCGCTGTCGGCCGTCCTCGTGGCCGCCGAAGCGAGCGCCGTCAAGCCAACGACGACGGTCACGGTCCCGACGACCACCACCTCGGTTCCGGGCGCGACGACCACGACGACGTCGCGCGCCCACGACACCACGACGACGAAGCCCACGACATCTACCACGGTGCACAGCAGCACGCCCACCACGGTGCGAACGACGCCCACCACGGTGCACAAGAGCACGCCCACGACCGTCTACACGACACCGACGACAGCGCCCGTGACCACGACGACGGTCTGTAACTCCACGCCGTCGGGGCACGTGATCTGCTACTAGGAACGTCATGAACTTCGAGATCTGGGGACTGAGCGGTTCGCTCTCGACGGAACGTGACGATCAGATGGCGGACGCGATCGAACGACTCTGGACGAGGCTCAATGCTTTCGACGTCGCGTGCAATCGCTTCCGAGACGATTCCGAACTCTCACGGCTCAATGCCTCGCCGGGTGAACCGATTCGCGTGAGCGAGACCCTCGAACTGGCACTGGAGGCGGCGCTGCGCGCTGCCGAAGCGACTGAGGGCCTCTGTGATCCGACGGTGCTTCCATCGTTATTGGCGCTCGGTTACGACCGGGACTTCGACGAATTGGCCTCTCGCGTCAACGTTGCGGCCGCGACGGCGGTCCGACCCCTCGGACCGGGCGCGATCCACCTCGACCGCGAGCGCCACACGGTCTTCATTGACGCGCCGTGCCAGCTCGACCTCGGCGCCAGCGCGAAGGCGTTGGTCGTCGACCTCGTCGCGGACGACGTCGCGCCCTCGGGCGGAGTGGTGGTCGAACTCGGCGGCGACGTGGCCGTGCGGGGCAACGGACCCCAAGGACCGTGGGCGATCGGCGTGAGCGACGCACTGACCATCACGGGCCACGAACCTCGCATCTCGCTGCGACACGGTGGCGTTGCGACGTCGTCGACGACGTCACGTACGTGGCGCGCCGGCGATCACGTGGTCAATCACATCGTCGACCCGCGAACGGGCTCCTTCGCCCACGGCGCCTACGCCACGGCGTCGGTGACGGCCAGCGACTGCGTGCTCGCGAACGCGTTCGCCACCGCCGCGCTGCTCTGGGATGAGGAGGCCACGTATCATATTGCGCAAGCCGGATGGTCGGCTCGCCTCGTTCGAACGAACGGCACGGTTGAGTTCGTTGGTGGTTGGCCCGAGGACACGGAGGCGACTCGATGATTGCGTTGACCTCTCCCTACCTCTGGTACACGACTCGCGCGACTGGCTTCGTCGCGCTGATTCTCTTCACACTCGTCGTCGCGCTCGGTACGTTCGTCGCGAATCGGATCGGTGGCACCTACGTCGGTCGATTCGAACTCAATGAGTTGCACCGTTCCATCTCGATGGTCGCCATCGTCTTTCTCATGGTGCACATACTCACCACCCTCCTCGACAGCTACGTGCCGACCGGCTGGATCTCCGCGGTCATTCCACTCACGTCGAAGTACGAGCCGGTGCACGTCGCGCTCGGCGCCGTCGCCTTCGACCTCATCCTGGCGGTGTGGGTCTCGAGCCTCTTGAAGGCGAGGATCGCGAATCGATCATGGCGTTTCATCCACTGGTTCAGCTGGTTGGCCCTCGCCAGCGCGCTGGCGCACAGTGTGCTGACGGGCACCGACAGTCGTTCGAGTTGGGGTCTGGCGCTCGTCGTCACGTGCGGCGCGGTGGCGCTCGCCTCCGCGCTCTGGCGTTATTTCGCCCGACCCGCGCGAGCGGCGGGACGCACCGCCCTCTCGCCACTCTCGGTGGCGCCGCTCGACGGCGACGCGCCCGAGCAGCCCGCGCGACGGGACCGGCGCAGATGAACGCCACACTGCCGCGCGTCTTGCTCGGAGCGACCGGTCGCCCCCTCTCGCTCGCCGAGCACCAGTCGACCTTCGCCGCGCCGGTGCGTTCGAGCGGGCTCTTCGAGGAACTCGAGGCGTCGGGCCTCACGGGTCGAGGCGGCGGCGCCTTCCCGACGTCGAGAAAGGTCTCGCTCCTTCGAAGCCAACGAGGTCACGGCAAGGTCGTCGTCGTGAACGCCATGGAGGGAGAGCCCGAGGCCCACAAGGACCGAACGCTTCTGTCGACGAATCCGCACCTGGTGCTCGACGGCGCCGAGTGCCTGGCCACGATGATCGGCGCCAAGACCGTCGCGGTCTGCGTGCCGCGCGACAACCAGACCGTGGTGCACTACCTCAAACGGGCCATCTACGAACGCACGCTGCGCGCCCACAAGGGGCCGACCTTCGAGTTGCACGCCGCACCGTGGCGCTACGTGGCCGGTGAGGAGTCGGCGCTCGTGCACTGGCTGAACGACAACGAATCACTTCCCCAGTACCGACCGAGTAAGGCCCACGTGCTGCGCGTGGGCCGCGGTCCGGCGCTGATCGACAACGCCGAAACCTGCGCGCACGTTGCCTTGATCGGGCGCTACGGGGCGGCGTGGTTTCGCGAACTCGGCACCGACTCGAGCCCGGGCAGCGCGCTCGTCTCGCTGACGGGTGCGGTCGACCGCCCGAAGGTCCTCGAGGTTTCACTGGGCACTCCTCTGGCCGCGATCCTCGATGCCGGAAAGGCCGACCCGCAACCCCAAGCGCTCCTCACCGGTGGGTACGGCGGCACGTGGCTCTCGGGCCAACACCTCGACGTCCCCTACGCCAACGAGACGCTCGGGCCGGTGGGGGCGATGGTCGGCACCGGCGTCCTCGTCGTGCTCCCTCGAAGCGGCTGTGGACTACTCGAAACCAAACGAGTCGTCGATTGGATGGCCAACGAGAGCGCACGTCAGTGCGGGCCTTGCGCCTTTGGTCTCCCGGCCCTCGCCGAGGATCTGACCCACCTCCTACACGGACGTCCCGACGGGCCCACGGTCCTCGCACGACTCGTTGAACGCTGTGGCGTGATCGAGGGTCGAGGCGCCTGTCGCCATCCCGACGGCGTCGTGCGAATGGTCCGTTCCGCGCTGTGCGTCTTCGCTGAGGACATCGAGCGCCACGCCCAAGGGGCGATGTGCGAGGGTTCGAAATCGAACGAGCACTGGGTGACGGTTCCGAGCATCGTGCACGAAGATGAGTTGGTATGGCAATAAAGCCCAAGGCGGGCGGTTTCGTCCTGCGAGTGGATCCAATCCTCTGCGACGGCTTCGGACACTGTCACGAACTGGCCCCGGAACTCGTGCAGATGGACGAGTGGGGCTATCCGATCATCCGGGCCACGCCGACACCGCTCAGCGACGCCAACGCGCTCGAGTCGGCCCGCTTCGCCGTGCGCGGCTGTCCCCGTCAGGCATTACGCATCGAACGAACGACCGGCTCGATCTGACGATTGACGCTCGATGTGCCCGAGCGCCAAAAGTGCCCACGGCGATATCTAGTAAGGTTCTCTGAGCCATGGGATCACTAATTAAGAAGCGCCGCAAGCGCATGCGCAAGAAGAAGCACAAGAAGATGCTGAAGCGAACCCGCTTCCAGCGTCGCGCCGCCGGTAAATAACTTCTCGAGCGCCTATCTGGGCGTGGTAGTGAGATTGGACAACTGGAGAGTGCCGTCGGGACCCGTCATGTCCCAGCGATCCGGCGACGCCTGGAGATGACCCTCGACGAACATCGAAGAGCCTGATCCCGCGAGGTGGACGTCGACGCCCAACTCGGCGCGAAGCCATTCAAGCGTTGCTTTCATTCGGGGTTCGACGCGCCCGGCCGGCTCTTCGAGTGCGTTGGAGCCTTTCGGGCGCCAGCCGTCGGCGAACATCTCGTCGTAGGCCGCGTAGCAGTCAGCCGTCGACAGGGAGAACTCGGGCACGATCGAGGGTGATATCGCGTCGTTCGTACACCTGGGGCGTGAGGAGCTCGCCCACCCCTTCGACCAGTGCGTGGCCACCCAACTGACAAAAGGGCACGTCACCACCGAGCGTGAGCGCGACCTCGGGGCTCACGCCGCCCGCCCAGCGCAGTATGGCCGCGGCGTCGGCGCTGCCGCCACCGAGCCCACCGCCGACCGGGATGTACTTCTCGACGCGCACACCGGCGCGCCGCTGGACGAGTTGGAGCGCCCTCGTCACGAGATTCGTCTCGTCCGACGCGACCTCGCTCGTGAAGGGGTTGAGGATCTGCAGGTGGTCGCCCGTCTCGTCGAGGATCAACACGTCGTGCAGGGAGATGGTGGTCATCTCACTTCGAAGTTCGTGGTAGCCGTTCTCGCGCACGCCCGTGATCTCGAGGAACCACGTGAGTTTGGCGTGGGCCATCAGTTCGATCATCGCGCCGCCGCCAGTCGGGCGAACTCTTCGATCGTGAGCTCTTCGGGGCGGCGAGTCTCGGCAACGTCAGCGCGCTCAAAGACCCCATCGCTGGACCAGGCGGCCAGTGAACGTCGAAGCATCTTTCGCCGCTGTCCGAACGACGTGCGAATCACCTCGAAGAGAGCCGACTCACTCACCACTGATGGGTCGATTCGTACCGACGGGCGACGAACGATGGCGACCAGGGCCGAGTCGACGTTGGGCTTCGGGAAGAACACCGACGGGCTGACCTTGCCCACCACCTTGGCGTCGGCGAAGTACTGCAACCGCAGCGACGCCGCGCCGTAGGCGTCGTCACCGGCCTGGGCGGCGAAGCGCTCGCCGACCTCCTTTTGGACCATGACGAGCATTCTGGTGATCAACGGCTCGCTCTCGAGCAGATGCAAGACGAGCGGTGTGGCGACGTTGTAGGGCAGGTTGGCGACCACCACAGCGCGACGGCCACCAAGAATCTCTGCGTAGTCGACGTGGAGCGCATCGGCGTGAATGACCGGCACGCCAATCGGCTCGACGACGCCACGAAGCGGTTCGATCAGGTAACGGTCGACCTCCATGGCCACGACCTCGGCGCCCGTCTCGTGCAGCGCCAGCGTCAGAGAGCCCAGTCCGGCCCCGATCTCTAAAACGAGGTCGCCGGCCCCCACGGTGGCGAGGCGAGCGATTCGACGAACGGTGTTGGGGTCGACCACGAAATTCTGTCCGAGCGCGCGCGAGGGTTTGAGTCCGTACTGGTCCAGCAGCGCGTTGAGTTCGGTGCGCGTATGGGTCACCAAGAGACTCTAACGACCACCACTCCCTTCGAGAGGGGTGCTAACTGCGCGAACTGCGTTTCGGAGAGATCGACGACACGGTTGCCGTGCGCCGCCTCGCGATCACTCGCGATGCAGTGGATGACCTTGCCGGTTCGCAGGTCGCGTACCGCAATGCGTGTTCCGCGCGGCAGGTACCACGTCGCGCAACGGCCCGGGATGTACGAATACCACGTGGCGTCGCCGATCCGGTAGCGCTTCGGCTTGGACTTCTTGTGCCGCAGCGTCGTAGTGGTCGTGGGTGCCCTGCATATCGTCGTGGTCGTCGTCGGGCGCGCGACGGTGCTCGTCGTCGTTGGCACCGATGTGGTCGTCGATCCCGCAACGGACGTCGAGGTGATGGGCGACGTCGTGGTCGTCGTCGGGCGCGCAACGGTGGTCGTCGTCGTCGGCACCGACGTGGTCGTCGTCGACACGCATTTCTTGGGCTTGGGCTTGGGCTTTGACGTGGTTGTCACCGGCTTCTTGACCGGTTTATGCACCACTTTTTTGTGGTGAGGCTTCACCGTGCTCACTTTGAGTGAGACCTCGGAGTGCCAAGCCACTCTCGTGCCGGGCGCGGGCGCCTGGTGCAGGACGACGACCCATTTTCCGTCCGTACTCCCTGGTCCTGAGGTAGTAAAGAACAGTTGGGCGCGCTCCATGGCAGTGAATGTGCGCGCCCGAGAGAGACCGATGAGTCGAGGGACTGCCCGGGGACCGTGGGGATTCGCGTCCGAGACCGTCAACGTCGCCTCGGAGTGCCACGAAACGACCGTGCCCGCCCTAGGCGACTGCGCCACGACCTCGCGCCACGTGCCGTTGGAACTTCCCGGTCCCTTGGTGACGAAGAACAGAGCGTCGCGATGCATGACCGAAAACACCTGCGCGCGGCTCAGTCCGATGAGTGATGGCATGTGTCGTCTCGCGTGACCCGTGGCGGCGCCGACGTCGCCGGGCGCGACGAGCACCGTTGACATCGCCAATGCGACGATCACGATCACTGCCGACAACGGACGCCGTGGCGCCCGCAGCATTGATGCCCTCAGATCTCCACCCTCCGCCTCAACGTCGAGGTCTGTGCAATCTCCCGCCGCAACGCTACGAGAGGGCGACCGCGGAGGCAACTCACCCCCGCAAAGACCATAAAATGATTGGAAAGTCCCCTGTCGCAAAGCGGTGAGTTGGGCTTTGATCGAGCGCAAGCGTCCGCGGTACGCCGAGTGACTCCATTCTGGGGAGCACGCCGACGTGATGCGACGCAACACCGGCCCTGCACTATCGTTCGAACATCGACCGCACAAAGAACCGATGGCGTTCCGTTGCGGTGCTTTGCATGCTGCTCGTTCAGGTGCTCTCAGTCAGTCCCTCGAGCGCAAGCATGCCACCGACTCTTCGGGTCTCAGTCGGAAGAATGGCTTGGGCGGGTGGCGTCGTGACGCTCTCGGTGAGTGACGCGCACCCCGGGGCCACGTGTCTGGTAACGGTCACGCCGGCCGTGGCGGGCGGTGCGCACAGATGGATCTGTGGGCCTGGCGTCCACCGGGTGAACGTGCGCCTGCCCTCCAACGAATCGTCCGTGCCAGTGCGTTACCGGTTCACGCTGGCACCTGGAAATGTTGTTGCGGAGGTGTATGTGATGCCGGCGAATCACGGCGTTGGTCTGCGAATCACTGACCAGCCCACGAACGCGGCGGTCTCAACACTCGCCAATTCGCCCAACATGACAGCGACGTTGCTCGCACAGGCTTCCGGCAGTCCCGCCCTCGCTGTGCAGTGGTACAACTCAACTGCTCCCAACGCGTGGACACCGGTGAAGGGGGCCACGCGACGCAGTCTGGTGGTGTCCGCGAGCACGTTGAGCGGGCTGGTCGTTCAGTACGTGGCGACGTTTACCAACAGCCAAGGCAGCGTGACCACGCGACCCGCGACCGTCTATGAGGTGCAGTACGGGCCCTATTGGGCCGGGTACGTCGACGCATCGAGCAGTGCGCGCCAGTTCAGTTCGGTGTCAGCAGCATGGACGGTACCCTTCGCCACTTGCACGGGAACTACGACCATAGAGTCGACCTGGGTGGGACTCGACGGATCGTCCAATTCGACAGTGGAGCAGGCCGGGACCGCCGAGACCTGCCTGGGTGGCCTGCCCTCGTACGACGCCTTCTACGAGATGTGGGGCAACGCCGCACTCAACGACGGACAGTGGGTGTTTCTGCCCACCGCGAGCGACCCCGTAGCCCCGGGCGACGCGGTGTCGGCCACGGTTACCTTCGCCAACGGCCAATGGGTGTTCACGGTGGATGACACCACCGCTGGCTGGAGTTCCAGCACCCCAGTTGCCCAGGCAATACCACCCCCGGCCCAGTCGAGCGCCGAGTGGGTAGTGGAGTCGGGTCAAATCTGCGTCAACAACTGCGTGACGGCGACGTTGGCCGACACGACTCCGGTCACCTTCTCTCACGCGGAATCCACCTTTGCGGGCGCGAATGGATCAATCAGTTCGTGGCCCACGCAGTCTGAGGCCATTGAAGACTCTGGCCACGCTGTTGATCAAGTGAGCGCGCTGGATCCAACGGGAAGTTCCTTTACGGTGACGTACTTGGGGGCTTCGAGCTAGTTGGCCGAACGGTCCGGCATACGGAACAGCCGCGCCGTATTGGTGCTCGTCGCCTCACGAACGTCGACGAAGCTCTCGCCGCGCAGTTCGGCGACGAACTCCCCTACGACCGTCACGTACGCCGGTTCGTTCGCCGTCCCACGAAACGGCACGGGCGCGAGGAAGGGACTGTCGGTCTCGACGTGGAGGCGATCCAGGGGAACCATGCGAACGGCTTCGCGCAGCAACTCGGCGTTCTTGAACGTGACGACGCCCGAGATCGAGATGTCGCAGCCCAGGGCCAGACAGTTCGCGGCGTCGTCGGGGGTGCCGGTGAAGCAGTGGACGACCGTGCGCTCGGGCACGCCCTCGCTCGTCAGGATCTGCGTGAGGTCGTCGAAGGCGTCGCGGGCGTGGATAACCAGGGCTAGGTCGAGTTCGTGCGCGAGGGCGATCTGCGCGGCGAAGGCCCGTCGCTGATCGTCGCGCGGCGAGTGCTCGTAGTAGTAATCCAGGCCGCATTCGCCTATTCCCACGAGTTTTTGGTGCTTTTCGCGGGCGAGGTCCAGTACCGGGCCGATGTCCTGGCGCGCGTCGTGGGGGTGCAGCCCAACCGTGGCGTAGATCTCGACCGGTCCCTCGAGGGCCGTGATGTCGAGGGCCTGACGCGAGGTCGTGAGGTCCGTTCCAATGACGACCACCCGATCGACACCCCCTTCGTAGGCGCGCGACAGCGTCTCGGTGACGACCGCGAGTGACGCGTCGTCACCACGGAGGAACTGCTCTTGGAGATGACAGTGGGCGTCGGTCCAGTGACTCACGCGTCGCTCTTCATCCGCGGGAACAGTGGCTCGCCCTTCACGATGGGCGTCGTCGCGGCGTACTGCCCCCACGTCGTGCTCGCGTCGAAGACCTCGTCACTCGGCGTGCCCGCGAGTCCAATGCGTTGCCATATCTCTTCGCACGTCCACGGCATGGCGGGCGTCGCCAGGATTGCCACCAGTCGAATCGCTTCGAGGGCGTCACCCATCACGGCGTCGAGGTCCTCACCCGACGTCATCTTCCACGGCGCGTGTTCTTCGAGGTACGCGTTGGTCGCCCCGATGAGGCCCCAGGTGGCTTCGAGCGCTCCCTGGGGCGAGAAGTCGTTCCACGCCGCCGCCGTCTCGTTGACCGCGACCTCGGCGTGTTGGCGCAGTGACGAGTCGGCCCTCGGTCGCGGACCGACGCCGCCGCACTTGGAGGCGACGACCGTGCAGACCCGAGCCACGAGGTTGCCCAGGTTGTTCGCCAGGTCGGTGTTGTAGCGCTGGGTGATCCCCTCGTGCGAGAACTCCCCGTCATTGCCCAATGAAGTCTCGCGAAGGAGGTAGTAACGAAGCGGATCGACACCGAACTCGTTGGTCAGTTCGACCGGCGCGATGTCGGTCAGTTTGACGGCGCCGTCGGCGACCATGGTCTTGCCCAGCTTCTGGCCGCCGAGCAGCAGCCAACCGTGGACCTGGACGTGACTGACCGGTTCGATGCCGGCGGCCATGCACATGGCCGGCCACCACACGCAGTGGAAGCGGATGATCTCCTTGCCGATCAGGTGGTGCGAAGAGGGCCACCACTTGGCGACCTCGTCGTGGTCGCTCCCATAGCCAATGGCCGTGAGGTAGTTGATCAGCGCGTCGTACCAGACGTAGAAGACGTGGGCCTCGTCCCAGGGAACGGGCACCCCCCAGCTGATTGACGTGCGAGTGATGGAGATGTCGCGCAGACCGCCCTTGATGAACGAGAGCGCCTCGTTTCGCTTGGTCTCGGGGGTGACGAAACCGGGATGCTGCGCGTAATACTGCTCGAGACGATCTTCGAAGGCACTGAGTCGAAAGAACCAGTTCTCCTCTTCCATCTCGATGAGGTCTCGTCCGTGGATCGGGCACTTCCCCTCGAGACTGGTTTCGATCGTGTAGTAGTCCTCGCAGCTCACGCAGTACAGACCCTTGTAGACGTCCTTGAAGATGTAGCCGTTGTCGTAGATGGCGCTGAGGAACTTCTGCACGGTGAGGTAGTGGCGCGGCTCGCTCGTGCGGATGAAGTCGTCGAAGCTAATGTTCAGCGTCTTCCAAGCCTCTTTGAACTGCTCGGACTTGAGGGCCGTCCAGTCCTGGGGCGTCATGTGGTTCTTGGCGGCGGCGTCGGCGACCTTTTGACCGTGCTCGTCCGTCCCGGTCAGGAACTTCGTCTCGTCGCCCGCCAGTCGGTGCCAGCGGGCCATCGCGTCGGCGTTCACCGTCGTGTACGCGCTCCCCACGTGGGGGGCGTCGTTCGCGTAGTAAATCGGCGTCGTTATGTAGAAGCGGCCCATCGTTCAAGGATAATGAGTTACGCCTTGTCGTCCGCTCGAAGCTCCAGCGCCATCTGATAGACCAGTCGGTGCGAAACACCCAGTGTCTCCTCGACGTAGGTGACCGCGTCACGCGTCGAGGCCCCGGCCGCCACCTGTTCACGAAGCGCGGCGCGCAGGTCACTGTCACTGATGACCGTCGTGTCGCGGGTGCCCTCGAGCACGACGACGATCTCTCCCATCACGTCGCGCGTCGCGAATGCTTCGCTCAGTTCACTGACGGTCCCGCGCACGACCTCCTCGTGGAGTTTGGTGATCTCGCGCGCGACGCAACATCGCCGATCACCGAACAACTCGGTCATTTCGTGCAGGGTCGTCGCCAATCGCTGGGGTGACTCGTAGAAGACGACGGTCCGCTGTTCGTGACGCCACGCATCGAAAAGCGTTTTGCGCTCCCCCGCCTTTCGAGGGACAAAACCCTCCATGATGAAGCGTTCCGTGGACAATCCACTGATCGACAGAGCCGCGACGACCGCGGACGGACCAGGTGCGGTGGTGACGAGGAGTCCCGCCGCCGCGACGGCGGTCACCACGCGGCTACCGGGATCGCTGATACCGGGCGTCCCGGCGTCGCTCACGAGTACCACCACTTTGCCATCCACGACCTCGCCGACGATCTGTTCGCACAGCGAGGCTTCGTTGTGCTCGTGCAGCGCGCGAAGACGTCCGTGCACGGGAATGTCATGGGCACTGAACAATGTGCTCGATCGCCGAGTGTCTTCGCAGTAGACAACGTCAGCGCTCGCCAGCAGTTCGAGGGCCCGACGCGAGATATCGCCGAGATTGCCGAGTGGCGTCGCGACGACGACCAGTTGACCTTTGGTGGCATCTGGGTGCTGCACGGTCGTCCCCTCGTTTGGCTCTTCGAGCCCGCTATCTACTAACATTGTCACCTATGTCAAAGCGGACCGTGAAGCGCAAGTTACGCGCCAAGAAGAAGGCCAACCACGGCAAAAAGCCGAACTGCGGGCGCGGCTAACCCCGTTTCCGTTACAGCACACCGTCCCACGCGCAGTCCCGTTCCTTTAGAGCCTGGGCCAACGGCGTCGGTCGGTCGCTGATCAGTCCGTCGACGCCGACATCGAGCAGTTGGCGCATTTCGTCGACATCGTTGATCGTCCACACGTGCACGGCGATGTCCGCGGCGTGCGCCGCCTGGACGAACCGCTCGTCGACCACGGTCACGCCGTCGAAGGTCGCCGGTACCTGGAAGACCGCGACGGGCGGGACGCTCGACACGCCCTCGAGCATGGAGAAATAGAACGTCGCCGCTTCGCCGGTGGCGGCGCTCGTCGCCACGCTCGGCGCGAACGTGCGGAACCTCTGGATCGCGAGGTCGTGGAACGATCCGACGATCACCGAACTGAGCCGGTCGAGTCGACGAAGTTCATTCGCCAGCAACTCCTCGTAGGGCTCGACGTCGGGATCGGACCGTTTGATGTCGAGATTGAGTAACACACCGGGGAACCGCTCGGCCACCTCTTCGAGCGTGACGATGCCGAACGCTCGATCCTGCGGCGCGCGACCGCGCTCCACGTACGCCTCGTCACGTTGGCCCGGGGTCACCGTCGCGCCCTCGATCCACCAGTAGGCGTTGTCCATTCCGCGCACTTGGGCGAGTGTCAGTTCGCAGATTGCACCGTGATGGTTCGTCGTTCGATCCACGGTCTCGTCGTGACAGACAACAATGTGGCGATCGGACGTCGCGTGGACGTCGAGTTCGATGGCGGTCGCACCGGCGCCGAGGGCGCGTTCAATGGCGACGAGCGTCGAGGACGGTCCTTCGAAGGATCCGCCCTGGTGGGCAAAGGCAACGACTCGACGTTCCAGCCAGAGATTGGTCATTTCGCGGGCAGTCCGTTCGGGTAGAGGCGAAGGCGCATGCGGTACTCGAGATAGAACGCGAGCCCCGGCACGAAGCCGGCGAAGAGCATGAGCAAGAGCAGCGCCAGGTTGAGGTGGAATTTCAGCACCATGTTGAAGCACATGATCATGTACAGCGGGTAGAGCACGATGCCGTGGCCGATCCCCACGACGTCCACGAAGATCTTGATGTGGGTCCAGAACGTCAAATCGACCCAGTGGAGGAACAACGTCACGAACAAGATCAGCAGCGTCGTACCGGTCACGAAGGACATGATCCGGTAACGCCGGAATGCCGTCTCCACTAATGACCCCAGAGGCGCTTCTTCGGACGAGTCGCGATCTCCGCCAGATGGTCGTTGTAAGCCTTCATGGCGGGGTCCTCGGGGTCGTCATCGACCTGGCGGGCGATCTGCGCCTCCGCTCGCATCTTCTCCTCGTACTCCTTACGGGCCTTCTCCTGGTGTTCGGTGATCTTCTCCATATTCAGCAACGAATACCAACCAAAGAAGCCGAGTACGGCGAAGGAGGGCCACTCAATGGCGTAGAGATAGCTGAGCGAGTTGCCGAGGATCGCCTCGTCGACCTGCCACCACGCCGCCGCCAGGCACATGGCGACCCATGCGACGAGCGCTAGATGGAGCACCAGCGCCCGACGAGAGAAATACTTCGACTTCACGGGGACATCCTACCCAGCGTATTTGTGACCCCAAATGCGGTCTTACACTTGCAACGTGCCATCCATGACGTCCACGTCGCACCCGCAGTTCTCGTGGCATGACTGGAATCAGTGGCACCTCGGCGTTTTGCCGCTGCTCTTGTTGTTCGCCGCGCTCATGGCCTACATGTTCGCCGCGCAACGCGCCGTGGGATGGTCGCCACGTCGAACGACGGCCTTCATCGCGGGACTGATCGTCACCTTCCTCGCGACCCAATCGGTCATCGGTCTCTTTGACATGGAGTACTTCAGTGACCACATGATCCAGCACCTCATGCTGATCATGGTCGCGGCGCCACTCTTCGCTCTGAGCGCCCCCCTGGACCTCGCCTACGAGGCCGGGTCGTCGCGACTTCGCCAGATCCTCGACGGGAAGGTGATGACGACGATCACGCAACCACTCTTTGGTTTCGCGGCCTACTTCATCTTCATTCCCATCACGCACCTGACCGGACTGTTCAATCTCATGATGGAGCACGAGTGGGTGCACCACCTCGAGCAGATCGGCTTCCTCGTGGTGGGCTACCTCTTCTTTCGTGTCGTCTTCGGGCTCGAACGCGGCACGAAGATTCATCGCGGACTGCGTCTCGTCTTCGTCATGGCTGCCGTGCCCGTCGATACCTTCACGGGGCTCGCCCTCGTCATGTCATCGCACACGCCCTTCCCGGCCTATCGAGCGATGGCCCCGGTCGGGTCGACGTCGTCGTCCATCCTCAGCAACATCCACCTCGGCGGCGCGATCATGTGGATCGGGGGCGACGCGTTGATGCTGTTGGCCTGCGTACCCGTGGCGATTTCGTGGGTGAAGTGGGAGACGGTGCACACGCGCGAACTCGACGCGATCCTCGACGCGCAGGGCATCTAGCTACAGCAGTCCCGCTTCGATCGCCAGCTCTTCGAGATCGTTCTCGGGTCGTGCACCCAAGTGCGAAATGATCTCGCCCGCGCACAGTGAGCCGAGCTGCGCCGACTCAACCGGGTCGGCTCCGAGGGCCAGTCCGTAGAGGAAACCGGACGCGAACATGTCGCCGGCGCCGTTCTGGTCGATGACGTGCTCAACCTCGTGGGCCGCCACGGTGACGACGCCCGTGACGGTCAAGACGTCGGCACCGATCGGACCTCTGGTGACGACGGCCAAGATGCCGAGCTCCTCTAAGTTCGCGAAGGCCGCGTCGAGGGAGGTCACCTGGAACAGCGAACAGATCTCGGTCTCGTTAGCGAGCAACACGTCGACGTCGTTCGTGACGAGGTCGAGGAAGTCGCGGCGGTGCCGATCGACGCAGAACATGTCCGAGAGCGACAACGCGACCATCGAGTCGTAATCGTGGGCGAAGTTGACGACCTTGCGGATCGCCTCCTTCGCCGGCGGCAGGTCGAAGAGGTAGCCCTCCACGTAGGTGATCTCCGAGCGGGCGATCAATGTCTCGTTGATGTCCGAGACGTGCAACTGGTTCGATGCACCGAGGTACGTCGCCATCGTGCGTTGGGCGTCGTCGGTGATGAAGACGTGACAGCGCCCGGTCGCGCCCTCGTGGGCCGCGGCGATCGCGAGGTCGAGTTCGACGCCCATGGACTTGAGGTCGTGGGTGAAGATTCGCCCGAACTCGTCGTCGGCCACCTTGCCGATGTAGCCACACGTCCCGCCGAGCGCGGCCACACCGGCGATGGAGTTGGCCACGGAACCACCGGACATCTGGATCGTCTCGCCCATGGCGTTGAAGAAGGTGTCCAACTGGTCCTCTTGGATCAGCGACATGGCCGCTTTCACGAGTCCGAGTTGCGCGTACACCTCGTCGGAATCCTGCGAGATGATGTCGAGCATGGCGTTGCCGATGCCGGTCACGGCGAGGCGATGGGGACCGGGTTTCACGCGTAGTGACACGGGTGTGGGGGTATCTGTCACCTAGCGAGCGTAGTGAAAATTCCCGTAGGGTTAAGAGATATGACCACTGAAAGCAACCCCTACCGCCTCGACCGTCGCGTCGTCCCCTCGGCCTATCGCATATTCATGACGCCCAATCTCGACGCCGCCACCTTCGCGGGACGCGTCGAGATCGACGTGGAGATCACTGAATCGCTCAAAGAGTTGAAACTGAACGCCATTGAGCTCGAGTTGGGTGCCGCCACCGTTACCGTCGGCGGCACCGCACACCGGTCGAGCGACATCGTCTTCGACGTGACCTACGAGACAGCCACGTTTCAGTTCGACACGGCCCTGCCCGCGGGTAACGCCGTGGTGGAGATTGCCTTCAACGGGATCTTGAACGACCAGCTCCACGGCTTCTACCGTTCGACGTTCACCGACCCGTCGGGCGAGAAGCAGACCATCGCGACGACGCAGTTCGAAAACACCGACGCCCGTCGCGCTTTCCCCTGCTGGGACGAGCCGGCCTTCAAGGCCACCTATCAAGTCAACCTCACCGTGCCGAGCCACCTCGCCGCCTATTCCAACGCCGCGATCACGTCCGACACCGACCTCGGGAACGGTCAGCGGACGGTCAGCTTCGCCCCCACCATGAAGATGTCCACCTACCTCGTGGCCTTCATCGTCGGTCCCTTCGAAGAGACGGCCGCGCTCGACGTCGACGGTGTACCGTTGCGCATCGTGTACCCGGTCGGCAACGGGCACCTCACGGAACTCGCGATGGAGGCCGGCGCCTTCGCGCTGCGATTCTTCTCCAACTACTTCGACATCCCCTACCCCGGGACAAGCTCGACATGGTGGCGATCCCCGACTTCGCCCAGGGTGCGATGGAGAACCTCGGCTGCATCACGTACCGCATGCCCGACCTCCTCATCGACCCTTCGAAGGCGTCACTAGGCGAGATGAAGCGCGTCGCCAAGGTCGTCATGCACGAGATCGCGCACATGTGGTTCGGCGACCTCGTCACCATGGAGTGGTGGCAGGGCATCTGGCTCAACGAGGCCTTCGCCACGTTCATGGAGGTCCTCTGTCAGGACGCGTTTCGCCCGCAGTGGGAGGTGTGGGTCACCTTCAGCGCGGAGCGCGACCTGGCCCTCGAGATCGACGGGCTGCACGCCACTCGCCCCGTTGAGTACACCGTCGTCTCACCCGAGGACACCCGTGGCATGTTCGACCGACTCACCTACGAGAAGGGAGCCGCGGTACTGCGCATGATGGAGCAGTACCTCGGAGCCGACGTCTACCGCGACGGCATCCGCCACTACCTGCGCAAGCACAGTTACGCCAACACGATCACCACCGATCTTTGGGACGCGCTCGAAGAGGTCTCCGGCGAACCGGTCCGTGAAGTGATGAACACCTGGATCCTCCAGGGCGGCTATCCACTCGTCACATTGGAGAACGGCGAGATCAGCCAACTCCCCTTCGCCTACGGACCGACCTCGGGTGACAGCTCGATCGGCACGTCGTGGAAGGTCCCCGTGATGACGCGCTCACTCAAGGGCGGCGCGTCCACGGTGCACCTGCTCGGCGACAGTCCCGTCGCCGTAACGGACGACCCGCCGGTCGTGCTCAACGCGCGCGGTCCGGGCTACTTCCGCTCGCGTTACGGCGTCGCAGAGACCGCCGCTCTCGCCGACCACATGGACGAACTCGACGCCCTCGAACGGGCCACCGTCGTATCGGACAGCTGGGCGCTGCTGTTCTCCAGTCAGATCAGCGCCGACCAGTTCTTCACCGTGGCACGGGGATTGGGCAGTCAGGACGAACCCACCCCGTGGGGCACCCTGGCGAGCGCCATCAACTTCATCGATCGCGCGTTGCCGAGCGAGAAGCTACCGGGGCTCGCCGAGACCGTGCGCTCCATCTTCGAGCCGCAGTTCGAGCGACTCGGTTGGGACCCGATACCGGGCGAGAGCGAACTCACGCCCCAGATGCGCGCCATCGTGCTCGGCACGCTCGGCACGACCGGTGACAACGTCGCGATCAAGGCCGAGGCCGTGCGGCGATTCGAAGCGAACGAGATGCCCGGGGACCTCGCCAACGCGATTTTGCGCGTCGTCGCCAACCAGGACCGACCGGGTGACTACGAGACCTTCATCGAGCGTTACAGCAACGCACCGAGTCCCCAGGACGAGCAGCGCTATCAACGTGCGCTCATGGGGTTCAACGAGGAGCGTGTCGCGCTCGACGCGGCGGACCGGTGCTTCCACTTCTTCCGCAGTCAAGATGCGTCGATCCTGATCGGTATGTTGTCAATGAACGCGGCGTCGGGACCGGCCGTCTGGAAGTTCGCGACGAAACGATGGGACGAGGCACTCGCCAAGTTCCCGACGAACACGCTGTCGTACCTGACCTTTGGCGTGCGGACCTACATCAACGACCCCGCCTTCGCCGACGAAGTCGAGAAGTTCCACAACGAGCACTCGCTGGGTGGAGAGCAGAAGGCGGTCCAACAGAACATTGAACGGATGCGCGTTGGACTCACGTTCTCGGCGGCAATGCGCGCACAGCTCTAGTAGTTCGACGTGACCGTCGGGGCGTTCCTGGGCATCTTCGCCCTCATGTTCGTCCTCGAATTGCCCGACAAGACCTTCGTCGCGACCGTCATCATGGCGACGAAGGCCCGGCCGGCACTGATCGTCATGGGGGGCGCGACCGCCCTCGTCCTCCAAATGGGCATCGCGGTGGGGGCCGGTTCGCTGCTCACCCTCTTTCCCGTGCATTGGAAGGACCTCGTCGTCGGCCTGCTCTTCGTCGGTGGCTCCGCGTACCTCCTCTTCGTTCCCGAGTCGAAGGAGGAGGAGAAGGGTGAGCGAGAGGCATCCCTGGAGGACGCCGGGAGTAGGTGGAAGGCCGTCACGACCGCCTTCGTGGTCATCTTCATCGGCGAGTTCGGCGATTTGACCCAGATCCAGGCCGCCAACTTCGAAGCGAAGCTGCACCAGCCCCTGGAGGTCTTCCTCGCTTCGTCGCTGGCGCTCATTGGGGTGTCGTTCCTCGGTGCGTACGGCGGCAAGGCGCTCCAACGGGTCATCCCGCTGAGTCGAATTCGCCTGGGCGGTGGACTCATCTTCGCGGTGCTCGGTCTGTGGACCCTTATTTCATTGGCGGTGAACGTGTCGTGAGTCGCCGTGACGAACTCCTCGCCTACGCCGAGGGCGTCAAGGGCTTCATGCCGCGTGACGAGGGCCTGGCCCTCTACGAATGGTCGAACGCCCACGGCGAACGGGCGCACCGCGGCACGTGGCTCGAAGTCGGCGCGTGGTGCGGGAAGTCGGCGGTCTACCTCGGCGCCGCGGCCGAGGCTTCGTCGTCGGTGCTGTACTCACTCGATCACCATCACGGGAGCGAGGAGAATCAAGCCGGCTGGGAGCACTTCGACCCGACGCTCGTCGATCCCGTCGACGGACGACTCAACACGCTGCCCACGTGGCAGCGAACGATCGCCGACGCGCAACTCGAGGCGACAGTATTCGCACTCGTGGGACCGTCGACGCTGGTCGCGGCGCACTTCGCCCAGCCGCTCGACATCCTCTTCATCGACGGCGGTCACGGCCACGACGTCGCGTGGGCCGACTACGAGGCCTGGGTGCCCAAGGTCGTCGTCGGCGGACTCCTCCTGATCCACGACGTCTTCCCCGATCCCGCCGACGGGGGGCGACCTCCCTACGAGATCTTCCGAGCGGCCCTCGACAGTGGCGACTTCATTGAACGAGCGGAGCAGGGATCACTGCGTGCCCTGACGCGCGTTCGCTAGCGCGTGAGCGGACAGCCCGGTTCCGCGAGGTCGAGCGGCATCGGCAACGAATCGTGTCGAAAGAGACCTGACGCGCGCGACGACGACGTCAGGGCGTCGGCGGCGAGGATAATCGCCGCCGACGTGTACGACGTCGTCTCGCGATCGGGGAACGTCACCTCGCTCGGGTACGCGATGCCCGTCCAGTACGCACCGTCCTCTCGGCGGTGACGTCTCGTGAAACTAAAGAGCTCGAGCGCCTGACTCGTTTGACCGAGTGCGTCGAGCGCGAGCACGCACTCGGCGGTCTCGGCCGCCGTCACCCAGTCGCTCGTTGACACGCAACGAACGCCGTAACCGTCCATGACGTGGCGCTCCCAGCCGTCGCTGATGCGCTGCACCCCACGCTCGCCCGACAGGGCGCCACAGAAGATCGGGTAGTACCAGTCCATCGCGAACTCGTTCTTCGGTGCGAACGCACCAGGGTGATGCGCGACCGCGTGGCCCAGACGGCCCGCGCTCAACTCCCACTGGGGTTTGGAGTAGCCGAGTCGTTCGGCGAGCGCGACGCCACAGCGCAACGAGTGGAAGATCGACGACGAGCCGGTGAGTAACGCGTAGGACTCACAGCGCCCCAGTGCGTCCAACGACCACGCGATGGTGCCGTCGTCGTGCTGCCAACGCAACACGAACTCAATCGATCGCTCGACGCTGGGCCAGCACTGCGCGGCGAAGTCGACGTCACCGGTCGCCACGACGTAGTGATAGAGCCCCGCGGCGATGTACGCGCAGACGTTGGTGTCGAGCCGGGCGTCCTTCACGGCGTTGCCCACGTAGTAGTTGAACCAACTGCCGTCGCCGAGCTGGTGTTCGCAGAGCCACCGGTACGCCGCTTTGGCTTCGTCGACGTAGCCCGTGACCGTGAGGGCCATGGCCGCTTCGACGTGGTTCCACGGATCGCAGTGTCCGCCGGTGAACCACGGAATCTGACCGTCGCGCACCTGCAGCGACGCGAGGTGGCTGGCGGTGCGCGCCACTTCTTCGCCGCTCAACAGTCCCGGGACGCCCGAAATGGCGCCGATGGTCGTGGTCACGATGCGCTGGGCTTCACGAGGTAGACCACAATCGACTTTCCGATCATGGGTCCGAGGAGCCGTTCGGCGAAACGAGTGGGCCACGGCGCCTTCATGATGTCCCAGACGAGCAGCCGGTGATAGAGCTTGACGAGCTTGTGGTCATTGTTGGTCGTGCCCACGAGGCACTTCAGCCACCAGTAGGGACTGTGCAGTCCGTGCGCGTAGTGATGACCCGTGTCCAACATGCCGACCGAGCGCAGGCGCTCGGTGAGGACGCGTCGACGATAGATGCGGATGTGGCCACCGGGCACATTGTGGTATTCGTCGGAAAGCGCCCAGTTGATCAGTTCCGGTCCGAATCGCGGCACCGTGATCGCCATCGTGCCACCGGCTCGAAGGACGCGCGTCAACTCTCGCATCGCTGCGAGGTCGTCGGGGATGTGCTCCAAGACCTCCGAACAGATGACTCGATCGAAGGTGGCGTCGGGGAAAGGTAGGTGCAGGGCGTCACCCTGCACGGCGACCGCGTGCAGCACGTCGGCGTCGAGTTCGCCGGCCGCGACCATCGCCGCGAACATGTTCTTCACCCCTTCGACCTCGTCACGACCGGCGTCGAGTGCGATGACCTCGGCGCCGCGTCGTGCCGCTTCGAAGGCGTGGCGCCCGAAGCCGCAACCGAGGTCGAGGATCTTGTCGCCGCTCTCGAGTCCCAACTGGTCGTATTTCGCGGTGAGCATCAGTCGAACGTCATCGATTCCGGGAGCGGAAGGCCGCGCAGGATCGCGTCGTAACAGGCGGCGGTACCGCGTGCGGTGACCTGCCACGTGAAGCGCTCGATCACCCGCTCTCGTCCGGCCGCCCCGAGTCGCGCTCGAAGTTCCGGGTCATCGAGCAACGTGCTGATCGCGGTGACGAGCGCGTCGGGATTGTTGGGCTCGACCAGTAGTCCGGTTTCGCCACTCACGCCGACGACCTCGGGGAGCGCACCGCCGGTCGTCGCGACGACCGCGACCCCGCAACTCATGGCCTCGATTGCCGGTAGCGAGAAGCCTTCGTAGAGGCTGGGCACGATTGCGAGTTCGGCCTCGCCATACAGGCGGGCCAGTTCTTCGTCGCTGACGCCGGTGATCGTCGTCACGATGTCGGTCAGCCCGAGCCGATCGAGGGCCTTGGCGACGCGACCCTTGGGTTGGGGCTTGCCAATGACGATCAAGTCGATCTCTCGTTCGACGCGAAGTTTCGCGATCGCTTCGAGCAGTGGTACCAGACCCTTCATGGGGACGTCGCTCGACGTGGTGACCATCAGGCGGCCCTTCTTCTTGACCACGTCGTCGTAGGGACGGAACACCGTGTGGTCGACGCCCACCGGTACGACGGTGAGGCGCTCGAGTGGCACCTGCATCTGCGCGTTGATGTCGATCTTCGAGTTATGCGAGACCGTGAGGACCGCGGGCAGTTGCTTGACCGTTCGCACCTGCATGCGCAAGAAACCGAACCAGCGTCGCGTTCCGTAGCGCTTCCAGAAGGTATCGGCGTGATCGAGCGCGATCGAGCGGTCGACGGTGATCGGATGGTGGAGTGTCTCGAGCAGCGGCCAGCCCTCTTTGTGCAGTTCGAGGATGCCCGGACCCATGCACTGGTTGTCGTGGATGATATCGAAGTCGCTTCGACGCTTCGCCAGGATCTTCTTGATGCGCAGGGAGTACGCGAGCGGTTCACCGAACCCGCCGCTCAGCATCACGGCGAACTCCACCACGTCGGCCCACGACGTGAACTCCGAGCGCGCGGGGATGCGAAAGGGGTCGGGGTCGCGGTAGAGGTCGAGGCCGCGCACCGCCGTGAAACCCACTCCCTCGTCGAGCTCTGGCCAGGGCGGACCGGCGAAGACTTCCACGCTGTGCCCGAGGTTGACCAACTCCCTCGTCAGGTGGCGGGTGTAGACGCCCTGGCCACCGCAACGTGGGTTGCCACGGTAGATGAGAAACGCCACGCGGTACTTGCCGGGCTCGGCCGGTCGCGCCGGAACGTGCGCCGGTATCGTGATCGTCTTCGAACGAGCCCAGGACGCCTTGGTCTTCTCAATGGTTTGGCGCAGGGTACGTGACAAGGGGCAACTTTCGGATTCGCGAGTCCTCCATTCTCGCCGAATTCGACATATCGCACAAATGTCCGAAAACGGGCCGTACACACGATGTGTACATTGTTCGAATGGACCTGAACTACCCCACTGAAACCGAACCGTTCCGCAAGGAAGTACGCGCGTGGCTCGAAGAGAACCTGCCCGACGGCTGGTTCGAACCGGACTTCGCCATGACCCCCGACGAACGTCGAGCCTTCAACGACTCGTGGACCGAGAAGCTCTTCTCCGGTGGCTGGATCTGCGCCGGATGGCCCGTCGAGTATGGCGGCAAGGGACTGACGCTGCTCCAGCAGGTCGTCCTCAACGAGGAGTTCGCGAAAGCCAACGCCCCAATGCGAGCTGACTTCTTTGGCGACACGCTGGTCGGTCCGACCATTCTCCAGTGGGGCACCGACGAGCAGAAGCGCGAGTTCATCCCCGGCATCCTCCAGGGCAAGATCGCGTGGTGCCAGGGCTTCTCCGAGCCCGACGCCGGATCGGATTTGGCCAGTCTGAAGACCACCGCAGTGCTCGACGGCGACGAGTGGGTCATCAACGGACAGAAGGTCTGGACGAGTCAGGCGCAGCACGCCGACTACGTGTTCTTGATGGTCCGCACCGACCCCGACGCTCCCCAGCACGCGGGCATCAGCTACTTGCTCGTGCCCATGCACCAAGAGGGGGTGGAGGTCCGACCGATCATCCAGGTGGACGGTTCGGCCGACTTCAATGAGGTCTTCTTCACGAACGCGCGCTGTTCGAAGAACAACGCCGTGGGTGGCGTCAACAACGGGTGGAAGGTGGCGATGACGACACTCGGGTTCGAACGAGGTTCATCCTCGACGACCGGGTACCGTCGGTTCCTCAAGGAGTGGGACGACATCGTCAGTGAGGCGAGGCGTCATGGCAAGAACGACGATGAACTTGTGCGCGACAACCTCGTGCGGGCGTGGCAGAAGGTCAAGATCATGCAGATCAACGGTTACCGTTCCCTCACTGACTCGTTGAACGGGACGCACAACACTGCGCTGCTCGGCGCCTGCAACAAGATGTTCTGGTCTGAGACGCACCGCGCGATGATGGACCTCGGCATCGACGTGCTCGGCATGGAGGGCCAGATCCTCACCGGCAAGGGTGGTGTCGAAGGCTCGGTCGCGGGAAGCCGTCGCGGACGAGCCGACTACCCGGTCTCGGAGTTGCAGGGCTCGTTCTTCTTCTCGAGGTCCGAGACCATTTGGGGCGGCACGGCCGAGATTCAACGCAACATCATTGGCGAGCGAGCGCTCGGACTGCCGAAGGAGCCGAAGCCGCAAAAGGTGTGAGCGGCCCGCAGTCGTGGGTCAGCCATCACTCTCATTTGTTACGAAGTGGACTTGAGGAGGTCGTCGACGAGGCCCCGAACTCGCTCTTCGATGTCGTCACGTATTCGGCGAACGACGTCGACGTCCTTGCCGGCCGGGTCCGTCAACTCCCAGTCCAGGTACCGCTTGCCCGGGTACACCGGACAGGCATCGCCGCAGCCCATGGTGACGATGACGTCGGCGTCGAGTCCCATCTCGATGGTCAGTTTTCGTGGCGCCTCATCGGAGATATCGATGCCCTTTTCCCTCATCACCTCGACGACCGCCGGATTGAGTACTTCTCCCGGTGCCGAGCCGGCGGAGTGGACGACGACCTGATCACCGCCCAACGTTCGGGCGAATCCGGCCGCCATCTGTGACCTGCCGGCGTTGTGCACGCACAGGAAGAGGATTTCGGGTCGTTCGGTCATGGGGCTCCTTCAGCGGTGGCGATCGGTTCGAAGTAGCGACGCTTCGCCCACAACGAGACGTACACCAAGGCCACGAGCACCGGCACCTCGATGAGGGGACCGACGACGCCCGCGAGGGCCTCGCCACTCGTCACGCCAAAAACTCCGATGCACACGGCGATCGCCAACTCGAAGTTGTTCCCCGCGGCGGTGAAGGCGAGCGTCGCGGTGCGATCGTACGGAAGCCCGAGTGAACGTCCGAGCGCGAACGACCCGAACCACATGATGGCGAAGTAACAGAGCAACGGAAGGGCGATGCGAGCCACGTCGCCCGGCCGAGAGGTGATCGTGTGCCCTTGGAGGGCAAAGAGGATGACGATCGTGTAGAGCAGTCCGTAGAGAGCGAAGGGGCCGAGCCGAGGTAAGAGCCTGGTCTCGTACCACTCTCGACTGCGGAGGCGTTCGCCGATCGTGCGCGTGAGGTAGCCAGCGAGGAGCGGTATCCCGAGAAAGATGGCGACGGTCTCCGCGATCTTCCAAACGGAGAGGTGCAGTCCCTGGGTGCTCAGCCCGAGCCATTCGGGAAGAAGCTCCAAGTAGAAATATCCGAGCAACGCGAAGGCAACGATCTGGAACAGGGAGTTGAGCGCCACGAGTACCGCCGCCGCTTCGCGATGGCCCCCCGATAGGTCGTTCCAGATGAGCACCATCGCGATGCAGCGCGCCAAGCCCACGATGATGAGCCCGGTGCGATACGTGGGAAGATCGGGCAGCAAGATCCAGGCGAGGGAAAACATGACCGCCGGGCCAATGAGCCAGTTAAGGATGAGCGACGCCACCAAGAGTTTGCGGTCGCTGGTGACGGTGCCGAGTCGGTCGTAGCGGACCTTCGCCAACACGGGATACATCATGACGAGGAGTCCAATGAAGATGGGCAGCGATGTCCCTGACGTGACCTGCACGGCATTGAGGTGCGTGTTGAGGCTGGGTATCGCTCGCCCCAGACCAATGCCAATGGCCATCGCCACGATGATCCACACCGGCAGGAACCGGTCGAGGAACGAAAGTCGCTTGATGACGGGTTCGGCCACGCCGCCCTCGGTCAACTCTGAGACCGTATCGCTCATGAGCGTGGCGTCACTCTGGTC
Source organism: uncultured Acidimicrobiaceae bacterium (assembly GCA_963800765.1). Lineage (GTDB taxonomy): Bacteria > Actinomycetota > Acidimicrobiia > Acidimicrobiales > RAAP-2 > RAAP-2. Next base: position 149,620 of record CAWDCF010000008.1, on the reverse strand, counting down.
CGCCGCAGGCTCAGCAGCACGGGGCGGCGTCGGACAACACGAGTGACCCGCTGTCACAGCAGCTCGCGTCGCCAGCCACCGTTGCAGAGTCGCTCGCGTCGGCTAGCACGGTGTAGACCTCCCACCGCGAGGAGTCAGGACCATCGACCCACACCTTGTCTTGCACCGCGAAGCAACACGTCGTCTTCTCTTCGATGTCAGTTTCGAACCCCTGTTCGGCGAGGTGACGGGTGGCGGCTTGCACTTCTTCAGTCGTAGAGACTTCGACGCCTAAGTGATTGATCGTGCCCGGCTGACCGGCGTTCAAGAACAACACCAATTTCAGTGGGGGTTCCGTGATGGCGAAGTTGGCGTAGCCCGGACGTAACTTCGCCGGCTCGGTCTTGAAGAACTTGGTGTAGAAGTCCACCGCTTCATCGAGGTTTGACACATTAAGAGCGAGTTGCAGTCTGGACACCTTGATCTCCTTAAATTGACATCTGTCAATGAGAAGAGTAGTTGTCACATCGATGCTTGTCAATAGTAGAATGACGGCAATGTCACATCCCAAGACCATCACCATCGACGAGAACGTCGTGAGTTGCTGTAGTCCGCTGACGGCCATCGCAATGTCCGAAGCCGAGGCCGGTGACATCGCTCAGATCTTTGGAGCCCTCAGCGATCCCGTGCGGTTGCGCATGTTGTCACTCGTCGCCGCTGAAGACGAAGTTTGCAGTTGCGCCCTCGAAGAGCCCCTGGGCAAGAGCCAGCCCACCATCTCGCATCACACGAGGATCCTCGCCGAGGCGGGACTCATCGTCGGCGAAAAGCGTGGCAGGTGGATGTGGTGGCGAATCGTACCTGAACGTCTTGGGGAAGTATCGAGGATTCTTTCATCGTGATCACACGGACGAACGATCGTTCTGCATTATTGACCGCGTAGCGCCTTTAGGATCTTCGTCTTCAGGCTCGGCTTCATGTAATACTTCTCGCGTTCTTCTTCGGTCATCGCGTCGTAACGTGCGTCCTGTTTCGAGAGAACCTCGTCGACCTTCTCTTCTTGGAGTGCTTCGCGATTGTGAATCTGCGCTTCGCTGAGCGCCTTCCTTCCGCCGCGACCGAGCCCTCCGAAACCGAAACCCCCTCGACTCATGACATTCCCTCCCCCAACACCGTTATCCCCGCTACAGCATCGATAGTGCGAATCTACTCATCACGGTCCGGTGCCACGTGACACGAGCACCGCGTTAGAGCTGTCGGTAACGCGGTACGTAGCCGCCGACGCCGAGCGACATAGAGTCCTCGGGGTCAATCGAGTCGTCCACGCCACCCACGACTTCGGTCACCCACGACAAGCGATCGGTCAAGATCCGCGTCACGCCGCCGGCCAATGTGTCCGAGGAGATCGCACAACTCGAACAGGCACCTTGGAGTTGGACCTCCACGACGCCGGTCTCGACGTCGGCACGGATGAGGACGAGGTCGCCACCGTCGGCCTGGACCGATGGGCGCATGAGGTCAAGCAGCGCGTTGAGCGCCTTCAGGCGGCTGGCTCGTTCCTGGTCCGTCAGTTCTCCCATCCGTCCAGTCTGCCGTGAAATGTGGCGCCCGTGACGCCGCGCACGTTCTCGATACGATGCACTTCATGGAATCTGGCATGCACTGGGATGTGGACAACATCGACCTGTCGGACATGGAGTTCTGGCGCCGACCCTGGGCCGAACGAGAGGTCGCCTTCGCGACGCTTCGACGAGAGAGCCCGATCACCCACTTCGACGAACCGGTCATCGAAGGCACGTCGATTGAGTTCCCCGTCGGCAACGGTTTCTACGCCCTCACGAAATATCGTGACGTGCAAACGGCGTCGCGCCACCCGGAAGTCTTCCTCTCGGGACCTGGTGCGGTCTCGGAGATGGATCTCCCGACCGAGATGGTCGAGTACTTCTCGGGCATGATCTCAACGGACGACCCCAAACACGCACGACTACGGCGAATCGTGTCGAACGCCTTCAATCCTCGCAACGTCCGCGCGGTGGAGGATTCAATCGAACGCAAGGCCGATGAGATCATCGAGCGTGCGCAGACGAGCGGCACGGGCAACTTCATCACGGACATCGCGGCGCCATTCCCCCTCGAGATCATTTGCGACATGATGGGCGTCCCGCCCAGCGAGTACGCGTCGGTGATGTATCACTCGAACATCATCCTCTCCAATGGCGACCCGGACCTCATTCCCGAAGGTCAAGACCCCGTATTGGCGTTGCTCGAATCGGGCGCCGCGCTCACGGCGATCATGGAGGAGTTGGGGGCGTACCGGATCAACAATCCCATTGACGACATTACGAGCGCCCTCGTGAACGCCGAGATTGAAACCGAGAAGCTCACGAAACAAGAGTTGGCGTCATTCTTCGTGCTCCTGGTCACGGCCGGCAGCGAGACGACGCGCACGGCGATCGCCCACGGACTGCACGCGCTCACCGAACACCCCGATCAAAAGGCCCGACTGCTCGCCGACTACGACGGCCTCGCCAAGACCGGTGTCGATGAGATCGTTCGATGGGCGTCGCCGGTCATTTGGATGCGCCGAACGCTGGCCGCGGACTACACCCTTTCGGACTTCGAGCTCGCCAAGGGCGACAAGGTTCTGTTGTTCTACAGTTCGGCCAATCGCGACGAAGACATCTTTGAAAACCCGGATGTCTTTGACGTGGGTCGTACGCCCAACGACCACTACGGCTTTGGCGCGCCGGGCCCACACTTCTGTCTTGGCGCCCACCTCGCCCGACGAGAGATCACGGTAATGATGCGCGAGTTATTGCGCCGACACCCTGACATCCGCTCCACGGGGTCGCCGTCCCAGCTGGCGTCGCGCTTCATCAACGGCATCAAGCGCCTGGAGTACAGCCTCTAGGATTGCTGGCGTCGACGCTGAGCAGTGCGAGAGCCCTGTATCCCCGTAACGACGCCAAGGTCCAATCTCGCATCTGAGGAGCCGGTGAACGAGCCAATTTCCATCGAGTTCCCAGTCGGCATCGAACCGCATTGGCGCGACCTGCGGAGTCGATGCACCTCGCGGCACCGTGGTGCGTCGGTAGCGAACATCGAAAGAGCACGTCGTGGCAAGCCTTAAGCGACTCCCCCAACACGTAGGCATCATTCCCGATGGCAATCGCCGCTGGGCGCAAGGCCAGGGTTTCGAAAAACAGGACGGCTATCACTTCGGCCTGCAGCCCGGTCTGGAGCTGTACAAGGAGTGCATCGCCCTGGGAATCCCAGAGATCACCTTCTACGGCTTCACGGTCGACAACACGAAACGTCCAGGTCCGCAGATCGACGCCTTTCGAATTGCCTGCGTGGAAGCGGTGGCCGAGCTGGAGAAGAGGGACGCCGATCTCCTGGTGGTGGGTAACACCCAGTCGGTGTTCTTCCCCGAGGAACTCCTGCGCTACACAAAACGGACACGAATTGGCGAAGGACGCATCAAGGTCAACTTCCTCGTGAACTACGGCTGGAATTGGGACCTCAATCACGCACTCGAAGGCGATGAGGGGAAAACGCGTCGCAACGTCGCCGACGGTATCGCCTCCGCCGAGATCTCGAGGATCGATCTCATCGTGCGCTGGGGCGGCGGACGACGACTCAGCGGATTCCTGCCGATCCAGTCGATCTACGCCGACTTCTACGTGGTCGACGAACTGTGGCCGAACTTTTCTCTTGACCAGTTTCACGACGCGTTGGCCTGGTATCAAGACCAGGACGTCACGCTCGGTGGCTAGCTCGCCGACGCCGTCCTTCGCTCTCAGCGGGACCGACATGCACCATTAGGACTTGCGCGCCGCGACCGCCTCGTCGTACGCGTGCAGGGCCCGGGGACCCCAGACCGTGCCGGGACCACCATTCAGTGCGATCAACACACCCATCGCCTCGGCGATCTGTTGGCGAGTGGCCCCTTCACGAAGGGCTCCCCTGGCGTGGGCGACGATGCAACCGTCACACTCTCGCGTGGCCGAAATCACCAGAGCGAGGAGCTCCTTGGTGAGCCGAGAGAGCTCACCTTCGGCCGCTGACGCCTGCGACAGCGCAGCGAAACTCTTCATCACGTCAGGGATCATCTCGCGCAAATCCTGAGCCGGCTGTCGCAACTCTTCACGAATCTCATCCATGCTGTTCATAACCACCTCCGGAAATGAGCGTATCGACTGTGACGACTCGAACTCCTCTCGGTTTCGTAGGATTATCCGATGTCCGTAATCGACGAGCTCATCGCCCACAACCGTGCCTACGTCGATCGACACGGACACCGCGAGATGGCGACGTCGCCGCAACTCCACTTGGCCGTACTGACCTGCATGGACTCGCGACTCGACCTCTTCGGCGCCCTCGGGTTGAACCTCGGCGAGGCGCACCTGCTACGAAACGCCGGCGGTCTCGCCACTGACGACGCCATTCGCTCGTTACTCCTCAGCCAACGATTGCTGGGCACGCGCGCCGTGATGGTGATCCACCACACGCGTTGCGGCTTGGAGAGCTTCGAGGAGGAGTCCCTGGCTGAGGAGGTCGAAGCGAGCGTCGGGGTCCGACCACCGTTCCGGTTGGGCGCTTATCGCGACGTCGACGACGACGTGCGCTCGACGCTGGCGATCCTTCGCGAGAGCCCCTTCGTCGACACGACCGAGATCCGGGGCTTCGTCTTCAACGTCGACGACGGCGACCTGCGCGAGGTCAACGAAAGAACTTCTTGAATCCCTGGCTCGTCTGTTCGTAGCCATTGGCCAAGTAGAAACGGTGAGCATCCTCGCGGACATTGCGACTCGTGAGCTGGATCCGATAACAGCCGCGCTCTTGGGCCAATGCCTCGGCCGCAGCCAGCAACTGCGCTCCGATGCCGCGACTACGCATGTCGCTTCGAACGTGCACACTCTCGATCTCGCAGCACCATCCTCCGGCGTGCTGGAAGTGCTGGAAGACGATCACCTGACAGACCGCTACGACGTCACCGTCGACGTCGGCGACCACCACGTCACCGCGTTGACGCCGAGTCTCTTCAACGGCCGCCCAGTAGTTCTTCACCTTCGTAATGTCTTCGAACTCCGGCGTCAGTGAACCGCCCATGAGCAACTCGACGGCCGTCGCGACGTCCTCGTAGTCGATCGGGCGGACGAGCGCCACGAACTACTCCCGGGGATCGATTGGCGTGAGCACGCCAATCTCCTGCTCGACGGCCTGCGCCGCGTCAAGACAGAGATCGTCGCGAAAGAGCGTTCCCATTATCTGCACGCCGGTCGGGAGTCCGTTGGCGACGCCAGTGGGCACGCACGCCGCCGGAAGCCCCATCAGGTTCGCCGGCATGATGAATCGGAACAGTTCCACCACCTTCATTGCCGAGTCGCGGTCGATGATGTCGAAGCCGTGTGCGAACGGAGGCTGGGTCCATACTGGTCCGACGATGAGTGGGTAGGTCGTCATGAACTCGCGCCACGCCTTCTCCACCTTGTAGCGGCTCTCGTGCATCAGTGCCATCGACTCGGGCGTGGCGGGCGGAAACTCAATGGTGGTGAGTTCGAGGAAGCGCCGACCGCTTTCGCCGAGAATCATCGTGAGCAACGGATTGACGACCTTGAGGCTCGTCATCATGAGTTCGGACCACGCGAGATAACTCTCGAAGACCATTGGTGGTTCGATCTCCTCGACCTCGTAGCCGGCCTTCTCGAGTGCGCGGCCAGCGATGCGCACCCCCTCGGCCACCTCGGCGTCGGTGTCGCCGCCCGGCGGTGTCGGAACGAGCGCCACGCGCCGCGATGCCGGTGGACCGTTGAGCGGTACGTCGACGGACTGAGGATCGAGGCGGTGCGCGCCCATGACGGCCTCGAGGCCGAGACGAACGTCCGAGACGGTTCTCGCCAGGACGCCATTCACCAACAGAATCTGCTCGTTGATCGACATGTCGAGCGGTGACGAAGGATTGGCTTGGGGCACGCGTCCCCTCGTGGGCTTGATCGAGGCAATCCCGCACGCGTAGGCCGGGTTGCGAAGCGATCCGCCAATGTCATTGCCGAGACCGAGTGGGCTCATTCCCGACGCGATGGCCGCCGCCTCACCGCCCGACGATCCGCCGGCCGTGATGCCGTGCTTCCAGGGGTTGTGCGTCGAACCATACAGCGACGACTCGGTGTTGATGCGCAGGCCGAGGTCGGGCATGTTCGTCCGCGCGAGTGCGACAGCGCCAGCTTGGCGCAGACGCTCCACCGGCGCAGAGTCTTCGGAGGCCATGAAGTCCTTCAGCGTCGCGCAACCCTGATTGGTGGTGTAACCAGCGAGGTCCAGGTTGACCTTGATCGTGAAGGGCACTCCATGCAGTGCCCCGAGGGGTTCGCCCGACCTCTGTTTCGCATCAGCGGCATCCGCTTCGGCTCGCGCTTCTTCCGGTCGAACTTCGACGACCGCGTTGATCGCTGCGTTCACCGAGTCAATACGGTCCAAATGGGCGTCGATCACCTCTCGCGACGACGTGGCGCCACTTCGGATCATTTGCGCCAATGACGTCGCCGACTCCTGCCAAAGTTCTTTCGCCACGTTCAACCCCCAGTTCAAAACCCTGCAGGTAGTTTGTCATGCGCCCGGCGCGGCAGGATCAGCCGAATCGGCCGAGCGTGTAGTCCAAGGTCCGTGAGTCGATCGGGTTGTTGAAGATCTTCTCAGTGGTGTCGAACTCGATCAGTTCACCGGCTCGGTCCTCGCCCATCAACAAGAATGCGCAGTCGTCCGAGATACGTGCCGCCTGCTGCATGTTGTGCGTGACGATGATCACCGTGACACGTTCCTTGAGCGTGGTCATCAACTCTTCGATCTTCAACGTCGCAATGGGGTCGAGCGCCGACGTGGGCTCGTCCATCAAGAGGACTTCGGGGTCCATGGCCAAGGCGCGCGCGATGCACAAACGTTGCTGTTCGCCACCCGAGAGGTTCGACGCGGCCACCTTCAAACGGCTCTGCACGCTGTCCCAGAGGGCGGCGGACTTGAGCGATGTTTCGGCGGCCTCGTCCAGAATCGACTTCTTCTTGATGCCGTTGAATCTCAGTCCCGAGATGGCGTTCTCGTAGATCGACATGGTGGGAAAGGGGTTGGGGCGCTGGAAGACCATGCCCACGCGGGTGCGCAGTTCCGTGACGGTGATGTCGCCGCGGTAAATGTCAGTGCCCTCGAGCATGATCGTGCCTCCGACCTTGGCGCCCGGCGTGAGGTCGTGCAAACGGTTTAGTGCGCGCAACAACGTGGTCTTGCCAGACCCCGACGGGCCGATCAAGCTCGTGACCCGGTTCTTCGTTATGTCGAAAGTGCAATCGCGCACCGCCGTTCGCCCGTGGAACGAAACGGACACGTCCTTTAGCTGCATCGCTGCGGTGCCGCGCTCTGGTTTCGTCGCTGTCGCTTCCATCGTCGCGGAGGCGTCCACTTTCGTCTCCATCTTTGACATGAATTCCTGGTCCATTGGTTACCTTGCCTGTTGCTTTCTCGATGCCCAAATTCGGGCGCTTAAACTCAAAACAAAAACAAACACCACGAGGACCAGCGCGATACCCCATACTTCGGTACGCAAACTGGGCCACTCCGACTTGGCGTTCTCGTAGATCGAGAGCGGCATTGCGGCAACGGGGTCCAACGGCTTCCAAGAGTTAATGTAGCCGCCGCCGATGACCAAAAGCACCGGCGCAGTCTCACCGATGGCCCTCGAAATCGCGAGAATGATCCCCGTCACGATGCCCGTCACGGCAGCTGGCAAAACGATCTTGAGCGAGACCTTGTGAGGTTTGGCTCCGAGGGCTAGACCGGCCTCGCGAAGCGTGTTGGGCACGCCGCGCACCGCAATCTCCGAAGAGATGATGATAACGGGCAACATCAACACCGCCAGGGCGAATGACCCGGCCAACGCTGAGAAACCGATGTGCAAGTCACGGATAATGAAGGAGAAAGCGAAGAGACCCATCAGGATTGACGGGGCGCCAGCCATGGTCTGGCAGATCACCCTCAGCGACGTCGCCAACTTCGAGTCGATTCAGCTAAGTAGATCCCAACGAGCACACCAATGGGAATCGCCATGATCGGGGCGTACGCGGCAGCACGAGAGTGCCGATGATCGCGTTCGATATGCCACCGGTCGCGTTCGGGGTAATTAAGTTGGGGGTTGGGGTAGCTGCGCGATAGAAGACCTGTGTGCAAAACGACGGGCAATCCTCGGTTGAACAGCTGGTAAGCAAGAGAAACAGGGGAACGGCCGTGATGGAAAGGGCTGTCACGCATAGGGTGACCATGATGGCCGAACGCAACTGACGTCGCCGGCGAACCTTGTCGGAGATCTGGCGAATCTCGTCGCGCATTTCGATGCCCGGCCTCTTTCGGTTCCGCAATTTCAATGATTCCGCTCATACGACCGCCAGTACCTTACGTTGACCGACTGACCAGCCACCGACTGACGAGCGCCAGCCAGAAGTTCATCAACATTAACAACTCTCCAAGCGCCATCAAGGCAGCCGACTTCGTTGCGCCGGCCTCGCCGAATTCGGTCGCGATCCATGCGGCGATGGACGTACCCGGGTAGAGCAAGTGGAACTGCGACGTTGGCCACGCCGCCGGCCACCAAAGCCACCGCGATGGTCTCGCCCGTGGCCCGAGCGAGCGCCAAGAACGTCGCGCCGAAAAGACCGATCTTTGGCCGTGGGCAACACCACTTCGCGGATTACCTGCCACCGCGTTGCCCCGAGCGAGAGACTGGCTTCGATGAGGTCCTGAGGGACGACGGAAATCACCTCTCGGCTGATGGCCACGAAGGTCGGCAGGATCATCACCGCCAGCACTATTGATGCCAGCAACAGTGATGTGCCGAACTCTTGACCGGTATTGCCGAAGATCTCTTTGGCGAAGGGCCAACTGTTGAGCCATGGATTGACGGTGTTCAACATCCAAGGGGCGAGGACGAGCAACCCCCAGAGGCCGTACACGATGCTCGGCACGGCGGCGAGGAGTTCGACCAACGTCGCCACGACGGTGCGGAAACGACGCGGTATGAGAAAGACGATTGAGATCGAGGTCCCGAGTCCGATCGCGACGGCGACGACGAGCGCGATGATTGACGTCTCGAGCGTGCCCACGATCATGGCCAACCCGCCGAAGGGTCCGTTCGGCGCCTGCCAGCCGGTGTCGTCCGAGGAGCGTGCCCGCGTGATGCTCCCACGTGGGCAGTGAGTTCCACAAGATCGTACCGACGAATCCGACGCTCACGGCGGCGAAGATGATGCACGCGAGAATCAGTAAGTAGTGGTACCACGATCGCGCAGGGGTGCCGGAGTTGAACTCCGACACCCCCTGATCGCGAACTTCGAGTTCGGACTCGAGAAGCAACGGCAAATTAGACATCTGTTCGCACTGCCCCTCTCCTCTGGCTCTTGCATTTGGTTAGTTGCGAATTACGACTTCTGCGTCAAGAGCTCGGTGCCTCCAGAGGTAACCAGTTCGAGTTGCTGACGGGCGTAGGCCGCGACGGCGCTCGGGCAGTGGCACGTAGCCTTCAGCCTTCGCCAACGCACCCTGGGCGTAGTGCGTCTCCCAGTCGAGGTACTTCACCACCGCTTCACCGGTCGTGGCGTTCGTCTGGTTCTTCGCCACGATGGCCCAGCTGTAGGTCGCGAGTGGCCAGACGTTCTTGCCGGCCTTCGTTCACGATCGAGAAGTTGTCGGGCGTGATGTTGGTGCCGGCAGCGGCGCCGGCCGCGGCGATGTTCGTCAAGGTCGGCTGGAGCCACTGACCTTCACGGTCCTGAAGTGAGGCCGTCTGGATGGCGGCGTTGCCCGGGATCAGCAGGTAGCTGTACTCCATGTAGCCAATGGCACCGGGGTTCGCGTTGATGTCGGTCGCCATGGCGGCGTTGTTGGCCGCACCCAGGATGTTCGGGGCGTGCCAAGCGTTACCGCTGCCTTCCATGACGTTGCCACTCGGGTTGTGCGCTCGAACCACCCGATGAGTGCAAGTAGTCAGTGAAGGCGTAGGTCGTGCCGGAACTGGCGTTGCGGTAGATCACCTTGATGGTGTTACTTGGCGCATTGCTCGTCTCGAGCGCCTGGAGCGCCTTACCGGTCGGTGAGTCGAGCCGCCGTTGGTGTTGATGATCGCGAGGTTCGACCAGGTCGTGATCTTACCGTCGAAGATCTTCGCCAACTCATTGGACGTCAACTTGATGTTGTTCAAACTGCCGCCCAAGGTTGTACCCAATGACGGCACCACCGAGGATGTAAGGGACCTGGACGTAGTTCGCCTCGACCGCCCCACCAGGGCAACGTGCCCGCGGCGGGCGTCATGGGCTGGTCGGAGAATCCAATGTTGACGCTTGCCGTTCACGATCGATGTTCGGCCGGTACCAGAACCAGCGGCGGGGTACGAACTGAAGCTCACCTTGCCGCCCGCGGTGTACGCCGTCGAACCACTCGTCGTCGCACCAACCATGGGCGCGTCGAATGAGGAACCGTTGATTGCCAGGGTGGACGAACCGGGAACGACCAAGTCGATATCACCAGACTTGTTCGAACCTTGCAGGCTGCCGGGAGCCGTGGTCTTGGGCTTGGGCTTGTGCTTGGACCAGCCCGCGGGGCACGTGCCCTTCGCGTCCGTGATCCTCTTTGACTGCACCTTGTTGTTGTGCAGGCGGTAGCAAATGACGGTCTTCCCTTTGGTGGTCCCGGCGAGCGCCGGGGCTGACGCGATGGTCAACAGTCCGGCAAGTGCCAGCGCAGCTGCCGCCATCGACCTCGTTAGTTTCTTCATCCTGAACTTTCCTCCTAAAGAAAGTGATACGTGTGCGACGCGACGATTCGAGGTTCGAACGTGTTGCCTGCAAGAAACCTACGAATCGAAGGTAAACAGTGTGTGAGGAGTTGGGTCGTTCAGAGTGAAAAAATGGGGAAATCTGGCGCTTTTGGTGACGGCGTCGTCAATCGCAACAGCTGTCACGCCAGCCGCACGAGGTGCAACGAAAATGAGCGTGCTCGGCACTCAACGAACCACCGCAGTGAGGGCATTCGTGAAAGGTTGCGAAACGGTTCAGGCAGTCAATCCCTCGCACGATCGTCTCGTCTCGTTCGTCGGCAACGGGCTCTGGCATTCATCCATTGTGGACTCTTGACCGCGCACGCGCCGTGATGCTGACGATCAATCGAGTTCCGGATCCCAGTAGGCGACTGGCTCCATTCCCCGTTCGAAACGAGCGCGAGCGAGGACCTCCGCGACGAATCGGGCCTTCAGGGCGACGTATCGATCCATGTCCCCGTGGGACAACTCGACGTTGGCCCGCTTCACCCGCGCGTAGGCGTCGCTCGCATCGGGGTCACTCAACAGCGCCTCGCGTAAGAGCCAGTGGTCGCTATGGGCCCGGTTGTTCTCCACCACGAGATACAGGTGGTGTCGAGCGAACGTAGAGTCCGGCGGCGTATCAAAGGCCTCGCGGCCCGCCACACCGAGGTCCCCCACCCACGAGTAACCGGCCGATTCGATCAGTGCGATGGTTGGTCCGATCAGCTGGTCGGATTCGACCACGACGTCGATGTCGATGATGGGCTTCGCCGCCAGTCCCGGCACCGACGTCGAACCCACGTGCTCGATGCGCAGCACGGCGGGCTCGAGGAACGGCTGAAGGTAGGACGATATGTCTCGGAACTGCTGGGGCCACTCGGGATCCGACTCGACCACCGCGAGTCGTTCAGGTCCCCGGGTCATTGGTACGCGAGCCGATCAGTCGTCGGCGCGCAGCTGACCCGATCGGTAGTGCGTGCGACAGAGCACTTGATAGTGGACGACGCCTTCGCTGACGTCGCCAGTGAAGAACTGAGTGCCCTGGCGCGCGACGACGCCGTCGACGATCCGCGCGTTGCACCGGCCCTTTTGACCGCACCAACACGTCGACGTGAGCGGCAATTCGTGGGCCCAGTCCGAAATTGCGAAAAGTCGCGCCGATCCCGGAAAGAGGTTGAGGAGGAAATCCGCCGAGAGTCCAAAGGCGTGCACGTCGATGCCGAGTTCGTCGACTACTTCAGCGAGCGCGTCGACCTGTTCCACGCTCGCGAACTGTGCTTCGTCAATGACGAGGATATGTATGTCGCGCTCTCGTAATTGGTCGATGTGGGGACCGAGTTCGCTGCCCGGTTCGATGGCCTCAGCACGTGCTTCGATACCAATGCGACTCGTCACCATACCGTCGTCGCTGCGATCGCCGAAGGTCCACAGCGCCACGTCACCTCGGCCCTGGCGAAGTTGCCAGCAGAGCTGCAGCGCCAACGTCGACTTGCCGGCGGCCATCGTCCCGTAGGTAAACGTCAGTTCTGCCATTGCCCTCTCAGATCGATCGTGCGAACGTCTGAGTTTACTCACTGGCCTTTTGCGACACGGCTTCCTCGAAACGTTGACGTCCGTCGGTAGCATCGGAGCATGGAGTACACCGTGCGTCCGATTGCCTACATCCGAAACGAGCGAAGCGAGGCAATCGATGACAACTGGGGTGACATCGTCAGCACCGTCGAACTCGCGCGCGAAGTGCCCAGTGAGGCCCTCACGGGTCTCGATGAGTTTTCACACGTGGAGATCGTGTTCTTCGCCGATTGGGCGGAGGACGTGCCGCCCGCCGCGTGGCATCGACGGCCCCGGGGCAACGAAAAGTGGCCCGATATCGGCGTCTTCGCTCAGCGCAACAAGGACCGTCCCAATCGGATCCTCCTTTCCACGGTGGCCCTCGACGACGTCGGCGAGCGATCCTTCACCGTGCGCGGTCTCGATGGCATCGACGGCACGCCGGTCTTGGACATCAAGCCGGTTTTTCGCTGGAGTCGACCTGATGGCGCGTTACGCGTTCCGGCGTGGAGCGAAGAACTTGGCGAAAAGTACTTCTAGGTCGTCTCGATAAAGGCGTTCAGGACCGAGGCCAGTTCGGGCCCCTTCTCCTCTTGCAAGAAGTGGCCACCACCTTCGATCGTCGTGTGCGCCTGGCCCTTCGTTCCCGGAACGGTCGCGAGGAACTTTCGCTCGCCACCCTTCGTGATCGCGTCGCCGTCGGAGAAGCAACAGAGAAAGGGCTTGTCCCACGTCGCGAGTACGGCCCACGCCGCGACGTTGGCGTCGTGCGCGGGGTCCTCCGGCGATGTCGGCACCAGCTTGGGGAACTGACGGGCACCCTCCTTGTAGGACTCGTCGGGAAAGGGCGCGTCGTAGGCCGCGACGACGTCGGCGCTGAGGCGCTGCGTGCAGCCGCCCGAGACGATATTGCCGACGTGCAGTTCCGGCGTGCTTTGACTGAAGTCCTGCCACGACTTGAAGGCCTCGCTCATCCGCTCTTCGCCCGTCGGCAGACCACCGTTGCCAATGGCCACTCGCGCGAATCGATCGGGATGCTCCGCGACGAGCCGTAGTCCGATCAGGCTTCCCCAGTCTTGGCCGAAGAGCGTCACCTCGCGCAGGTCCAGGTGATCGAAGAGCAGTTCGCGTACCCACTCGACATGACGGGCGAAGGTGTACTCCTCACGATCGCTGGGCTTGTCGGAGCGACCGAACCCGATGAGGTCCGGCGCCACCACGCGATGTCCGACGCCCACGAGACCGGGAATCATGAACCGATACAGATACGACCACGACGGCTCGCCGTGCAGGAGCAGAACGATGTCCCCGTCGCGAGGGCCCTCGTCGACGTAGGCCATCCGCAACGCTTCGCCGCCGCTCGGATCTACGACGTCGACGTAGTTTGCCGGAAAGGCGAAATCAGGTAAGTCCTCGAAACGTTCGTCGGGGGTTCGCGCTCTCTGCACTGCTCTCCTTTACTGACGGGCCATGCCCTCGCGGGCCGCCGTCTCTTTCTCCTCGGCATTGCTCTGTGACACCAATTGAATATCGACGCGTTCGATGTGCCCTTCGAACGCGTAGTCATCAACGTAGCGGCGAGACACCGGTGACCCATGGTCGCGACCAATGCTCATGGCGATGGAAGAGAACATTCTCATGAGGAAGGGAAGGTGCAAAGAACCCACCTCGTTGCCATCAATCAGCAAGGTGACGTCCGCGTCACGTTGGCCGCGGCGAAAGCGCACCCCCAACACCGACGCACCGTCGGGCAACTCCTCATTTGACTCGAGCACGTGATGCTCCATGAAGATGTTGTAGTCAAAGACGAGGCGGTTGTCCTGCACGAAGAGACTGACGCCGGCGTTCTCAGTGCCCATGGCCAAAATGACGCCACCGCAGTCGCGGGAACGCTCGACGACCGCCTCCAGGTCCCAACTACGTCCGCCGATGCCAGCCGCGGCCTGAGGTGGGATTGGACTCAGGGGCGGTCGATAGGTGTAGTGACGACTGAGCGGGTGCGGCGAATTATCGCGAGAGCGCGAACCAAAGAGCGCGAGGCCGCGGTCGTCGAGTGGCAGCACGCCATACTCCTCGGCCTCGCGCCACCACAGAGCTATCAGTTCGTCCAACTTCTCTTTGTTGGTTGTGGCGAGGTCACGGCACTCCGATGGATCGACAGCGACGTGATAGAGCTCCCAGCGGTCGTCGTCGAACGGGACACCAAAGACGTGACGAGTCACTGCCTTCCAACCCTCGTGATACATCGCACGGTGGCCACCCATCTCGAAATACTGCGACGTCTTTCGACTGGGCGCGTCGGCGTCGTCGAAGGCGTAGGCGATCGAAGCACCGGCGACCGGCATCTGGGTGAAGCCGCGATAACTCTCGGGCATCGTCACGCCGGCGCTCTCGAAGACCGTCGGCGCGATGTCGGTCACGTAGTGAAACTGACTTCGCACCTCCCCGTTCGCGACGATGCCCCGGGGCCAATGAACGACGAGGGGCACGTGGACACCGCCCTCGTGGGTGTTCTGTTTGTACCACTTGAAGGGAGTATTGCCCGCCTGCGCCCAACCCCACGGATAGTTCGAATGACTGCTCGGACCGCCAATGTCATCGAGATGGGCCACCGCCTCATCGGGACTCTCCATCACGAAGTTGAAGTACTTCATTTCGTGCAGGACGCCAAAGGGGCCACCCTCTTGACTGGCGCCGTTGTCGCTCATCAACAAGATCAGTGTGTTGTCGAGTTCGCCGAGGGCCGCGAGGTCGTCAACCAGCCGTCCGATCTGCGCGTCGGTGTGCTCAAGGAACGCGGCGTACGCCTCTTGCAAACGCGCCGCGAGCAGTTTGTGATTAGTAGGGAGGTCATCCCACTTCTCCACTCCCTCATTGCGCGGCGCGAGCTCGGTGTCGGGCGGGACGATCCCCATCTCGCGCTGCCGCGCGAACCATTTGTCGCGGGCAACGTCCCACCCTTCGTCGTAGCGTCCACGATGCTTGGCGAGCAACTCGGCGGGCGCCTGGTGCGGAGCGTGAGTCGCGCCAAAGGCGAAGTAAGTGAAGAACGGACGATCGGGTCGAACGGACTTCGTGTCGTGGATGAACTCAATCGCGTGATCGACGAGGTCCTCGCTCAGGTGATAACCCTCCGCCGCACTCTTGGGCTGTTCGACGCGATGATTGTCGTAGACGAGGTCCGGAGAGAATTGGTCGGTTTCTCCGTCCAGGAAACCGTAGAACCGTTCGAAACCTCGTTGCAGCGGCCATTGATCGAACGGCCCAGCCGATGATGCGTTCTCCATCGACGTCAAGTGCCACTTGCCTATGGCGAAGGTCGTGTAACCGGACTCGCGCAGGACCTCACCCATCGTGGCGGCGTGATTCGATACGTGGCCGCGCATATTCGGGAATCCTGAGCTCCAGTTCGAAAGCCCTCGCATTCCCACTGAGTGGTGATTGCGGCCGGTGAGCAGAGCGGCGCGGGTCGGTGAGCACAGTGGGGTCACGTGGAAGTTCGTGAAGCGAAGTCCACCTTGCGCGAGGGCGTCGATATTGGGTGTCACGAGGTCCGAACCGAAACAGCCAAAGTGGGAGAACCCGAGGTCGTCGATCAAGATGACGACGATATTGGGCGCGTCACTCTTCGGGTGAGTTGGCGTTGGCCACCACGGAACGGATTCGTCGACCGTGCGTCCAATCGTCCCTTCAAAGTGCTCGTAGCGCTCCACAACCTCTCCTCCGTCGTTGCCACGCTACGTCACTGCGTCGTGGGACCGGTCCTCCTCGAGTAACGCGGTGATGACGTCACGGGGCGGGCATGACGCCGGGCCGAGCGTGGCGATTGCGACGGCCGCGCCAGCGTTCGCGCGACGCGCGGCCTCGAGCTCGTCGGTGCCCCGTGCCAGTTCGGCGAGGAACACGCCACTGTGGGTGTCGCCAGCGCCGTTGGTGTCGAGGACCGTGGTTTCGAACGGTCGGATAAATGTCTGCTCGCGTCCACGCGAGATCAGACAGCACCCGTCAGCGCCCGTGCGAATGACGACGCCGCGACGACCGGAACGAGACGCGAGCGCCGTCAACGACGCTTCGATCGTCGTGGCGCCCGTCAGCGTCGCCGCTTCGATTTCGTTGCAGAGGACCCAATCGGCACGGCCCAATATCTCGTCCAGGTTGCCGACGGGTATGTCCGCGACGCGGTTGCTCGGATCGAAGGCGACCACGGTTTCTTCTGAGAGTGTGGCCAGCCAGTGCAAGACCCTCTCGGCTTGACCCGGGTACATGACGTTGTAGCCCGACACCAACACGTAGTCATCGCCGCGCACGTCGAGCGAGGCGAGGTCCGCCTCGCGAAGTGACTCTTCGGAGCCCGGTGACGTGATGAAGGTGCGCTCCCCCGTCGCGTCGATCATGGCGACGCAGAAGCCGGCGTCGCGCGACGAGTCGATGTCGATCGGCGCCGAGATATCGTCGCTGGCCAGGGCGTCGAGCGCGATCGAGGAGAATGGCCCCTCGCCAAGTCGGCCGGCGTAGACCGCGCGCACCCCTTGCCGAGACCACGCGCTCATGGCGTTGTAGCCCCCTCCCGTCGTCGTGAGGTGTTCCGACGCCAGAACGTCCCCTCCGCTCTTGGGCACCTCATCGATCCTTAACACGACGTCGATCATGACGGTGTCAAGACAGAAGAGACGCGGTGCGGGGCTCACGCGATCACATTAATGAGTGATGCCAGGTATCCGAGGAAAGAATGACGACATGGCAAATACTGCGCCCGGCTTGCCTAATATCTACGAAAGCGACGCGCGGCGTCGCATCAAGGGGGCGTGGTGAGCGAAGTCTTAGAAGTGCAGGGCGCGGGCGCTACCAGTGTGTTGCGCATCGAAGAGAACGGCATCAACGTCATCACGGAGAGTGAACGAAAGGGCAGTCCGCGAGAGCTCTTTTGGCCGTGGTTCGGAGCCAATGTCTCGGTCCTCGGACTCGCTTACGGTGCATTCATCCTGGGTTTCGGCATCTCGTTCTGGCAAGCGTTGATCGTTGGGTTCGTCGGAATCGTCATCAGTTTCTTGCTGTGCGGTGTCATCTCGCTCGCGGGTAAGCGAGCCTCGGCGCCAACGATGATCCTTAGTCGCTCGGTCTACGGCGTTCGCGGTAGTCGTCTGCCAGCGGCAATCTCGTGGTTGCTGTGCGTTGGCTGGGAGACCTTTCTTTGCGTCCTCGCCGTTCTGGCAACCTCGGCTGTCTTCTCCAAACTCGGTTGGAGTAGTGGTGACGGCGTCAAAGTCGTGGCGATGGTCGTCGTCGCGGCGCTAATAATTGGCGGCGGTGTCATGGGATTCAATCTCATCATGCGCATGCAAACCGTGATCACCTTGGTGACGGCCGTACTTACGATCGCCTTCATCGCCCTCACGTTCAAGGACGTCAGTTGGCACACGGTGAGTCATATTCATAGCGGTTCCATTCAAGAGCTGATCGGTGCCCTCGTGTTTGTCATGACGGGTTTTGGGCTCGGCTGGGTGAACGTCGCCGCCGACTACTCGAGATACCTTCCCCGAACCGCGTCATCTCGAGGCGTGGTGTGGTGGACCACGTTGGGAGGTTCAATCGCACCGTTGATACTCGTCGCCTTCGGCCTCTTGCTTGCCGGATCGTCTGCCTCACTCACAAGCGCCATGGACGAAATAAATCCGATTGGCGCCCTCGCCACCGCGACCAAACTGCCCACCTGGTTCCTGGTGCCGTTCATTATTGTGGCCGTACTGGGAATCGTCGGTGGAGCGGTGCTGGACATCTATTCGTCAGGGCTCGCGCTCTTGTCCGCCGGACTTAAGATTCCGCGTTTCGCCGCTGCCGGTGTCGATGGCGTCATCATGTTGCTCGGAACCATCTACATCGTCTTTGCCAAGCAGGATTTTCTCGGCCAGTTTGAAGGCTTCCTGATCACGGTGGGTGTCTTGATCGCGGCGTGGTGCGGGGTGTTTTTAGGCGACCTCGCACTTCGCAGGAAGGACTATGTCGATGTTGACCTCTTCCAAAATTCCGGGCGCTACGGCGACGTGCGTCTTATTCCGGTGGCGACGACGATTTTGGCCAGCTTCATCGGATGGGGACTGGTGACAAACTCGAACGCGTCGTGGCTGACTTGGCAGGGTTACCTTCTCGGTCCCTTCCACTTGGGCGGCAAAACTGGAAATTGGGAGTACGCCAATCTCGGAGTCTTTGCGGCGTTGATCTTGAGCTTCCTCGTCACGGTGCTCTTCACGAAGGTCGCCGTTCGCCGCCAGGAGGAACTCGCCGTCTAGCGGGCAGTCGCCGTTAGGACTTGCGCACGATCAGCACGAGTCCCCAGATGAGCGCGCCAACGATCACGGCGCCCATCAACAACGTCAGCGCCCAGGCGCCCGCCCGGGCGATCCCTCCGCGCTCCTTGTTGCGCGAGAACGACAGCGCCGAGAGGCCGATCGAGAACGCCGCGACCAATCCCACGCCCGCCACGATTGAAATGATGGCGATCCGAGCGAGCAGTGACCAGTCAATGAACGGCGTCGACGACGCTCCGCCAGCCGCCATGTGTTGCCTACGCGGCCAGGACTGGTTCGCGCGACGCATCCTCGAGGGATTCGCCGAGCGCGTCGTTCACGTTCGACGCATTGACGACGGACCGGCGCGAGAGCTTGAAGATGATCGCGAGGTACGTGGCGGCAACGAGCGCGAGCACGAGTACACCGAAGGTTCCGCCGATGGCGTGGGACAGGAAATACGCAATGGCCCCGGCCAAACCTGCGCAGGGCAGCGTGATGACCCAGGCCAGCGCGACGTTGCCCACGAGCTTCCATCGAACCGGCTGCTGGGGCGTCGCCGCACCGACACCAACGATGGATCCAGTCGCGACGTGCGTCGTCGAAAGCGGTATGCCCATGTGCGACGACGTCAAGATCACCGCGGATGAGGCGATCTGTGCGGCGAAACCCTGTTGCGGTGTGAGGGTCGTGAATCCCTTGCCCATCGTTCGAATGATTCGCCAACCACCGAACATGGTGCCTAGTCCAATCGCAATCGCGCACGAGACGACGACCCACCACGGCGTCGAGGCGTTCGCACCCAAGGTGCCGTTGGCGATCAGCGCCAGGGTGACCACGCCCATTGTCTTTTGCGCGTCGTTCGTTCCGTGCGCCAAAGAAAGCAGTGACGATGAACCGATCTGACCAACTCGGAATCCCATTGACGACGTCTCTGCGTCGACCTTCTTCGTCAAGCGTCGTGCGGCGATCACGGCCACTCCGGCGGCGACCAAGGCAATGAGCGGCGCGAGACCCGAGGGAATGATGACCTTGGAGACGAGTCCCGACCAGAGCACGGAATGGCCACCGGCGAGGACCAGCATCGCGCCAATGACGCCGCCGATCAACGCGTGACTCGAGCTCGAAGGAATCGCGAAGTACCACGTCGTCACGTTCCAGCAGATGGCACCGATGAGCCCAGCGAAGATCACCGGCAGCGTCACGAGGTTCTGGGCGACGAGCGCGCTCGCGATGGTCGCCGCGACCTTCAGAGAGAGGAACGCGCCCACGAGATTGAGGACGGAGGAGAGCACGACGGCGGTTCGAGGCTTGAGTGCTCCCGTCGCGATGGTCGGCGCAACGGCGTTCGCGGTGTCGTGAAATCCGTTGGTGAAGTCGAATGCGAGGGCGACGACGATGACGATGAGCAGGAGCAACGCGTTGTGCACGGTCCAGTCATACCAAGAGATTTCGCGTATGTGAACGAAAAGTACGGGAATACACTCACTTTTGTCACACATTTAACCTTTAGATAACCAACGGTCGCCTCCGCCGCGACGTCGCTGCGAAGGGAGGGTTTTCGATGGCACGTTCGCGTGCGGCAGCGACCACGAGGATGCCCGCGAAACGCAAGGGATGCCGAGGTCGGGTCTCGTAGACTTAACGCCAGGTTGGGTTCTGAGGAGTTGCATTGCGTATCGGTGTTCTTACCGCGGGAGGTGACGCGCCCGGACTGAACGCGGCCATTCGTGCTATTGGTCAAATGGCAATTCGAGACGGTCACGAAGTCATTGGTATCGCCAATGGTTGGGCCGGACTCGCGACGGAGTTCGCTGGGAAACCGCTCCTGGCGAGCGACCTCCAGGGAGTCATCGCCCAGGGCGGGACGTTGCTCGGCACGGCGCGCTACAACCTCGACAGTCCGCCCGGGGGCCGAGAGCGCGTGCTCGCCGCGATCAACGATCACCTCGACGCTTTGATTTCAATCGGTGGCGATGGTACCCATCGCATCTCGTCGTGGCTGGCCCAGCACGGCGCACCGATTGTCGGTGTGCCCAAGACACTCGACAACGACCTTCTCGGCACCGACTACTGCATTGGCTTCGACACGGCAATCAGCATCGTGGCCGAGTCACTGGACCGCCTCTACACGACCGCCGCCTCGCACCATCGTGTCATGGTCGTCGAGACCATGGGCCGACTGACCGGTTGGGTCGCCGCGATGGGCGGCTTGGCCGGCGGCGCCGACATGATCGTGATCCCGGAGTTCCCCGTGACCATGGACGAGATCATGGCGCATCTCAAGCGACGCGTCGCGGCGGGACTGGCGTTCTCCATCGTCGTCGTCGCCGAGGGCGTGAACCTCTCGACGCTCGGTGGCCACGAAGAGGGCGAACTCTCGACTGAGGGAGTAGGTGGCGTGCGACTCGCAACTCGTGGAGTCGGACAGTTCGTGGCTTCCAAGATCGAAGAGCACACCGACATTGAAGTACGCACCACGGTCCTCGGTCACCTCCAACGCGGTGGCAGTCCCACGGCACACGATCGAATCTGGGCCACGCGCGTGGGCGCCGCCGCCTACGAAGCCGTCATTGCCGGAAAGTTCGGGACGATCCCCGTCGTTCGCGACAACACCGTCGTCCTCGTGCCGATCAACATGGTCATCGGCGGCCAGCGCCAGGTGCCGCGCGAGATCTACGAGCTCTGCTCCGTCTTCTTCTGAGCAACGCACTGTCGGACGTTCGCCGCACGTCGCACTGACCGCCTACGGCGAATCGCTCGCGGCGATGAACGTCTCTAATTCGTGCAGCATTGGACCGGTCGCCGGGCCTCGTTTCGTCACGGAGAGTGCCGCCGCAGCATTGGCCCACTTCGCGGCGTCAAGGGGTCTTCGCCCTTGCGTGAGTAGAGCCGCGAACGCGCCAACGTGCGTGTCACCGGCGCCATTGGAATCAACCGCATCGACGCGGAATCCTTCGACGCTCTCGATGGGACCACCCGAGATCGCGACCACGCACCCGTCTCGTCCACGGCGCACGATCACACTTCCCCGAACGAGCCGATCGAGCAGGAGCCCGGCCGCGACCGTGGGGTCACTCGCCCCAGTCATCACATTGGCTTCGGAGGCGTTACACGAAAGCCAGTCGAGACGCTCAAAGATCACCTCGAGCGCACCGTGATCGATGGAGGCGACGAGAGGTGACGGATCGAACACGAGCATCACCCCTGGCGCAAGGCGCCGCACGAGCGCAAGGAGCGCCTGGGCATTGCTTGGGTGGAGCAGGGCGTAGCCGGAGAAGTAGACCACGTCGTTGGCACGGATGTCGACGCCATCGAGTTGCGTTGAGGTCAACGTCGACTCCGCGCCATTGCTCGTGAGGAACGTGCGCTCGCCGTCGGGTTCAACGATCGCGACGACGAAACCGGTGTCCACGCCCTCGACGGGAGGAATCGCGACCACGATCTCTTCATCGCGCATGGCATCTTGGGCAATCGTGGCGAAGGGACCGAGTCCCACGACCCCGGCGTAGACCGCGCGAAGGCCGAGCCGAGACGCGGCGGCCATCACGTTGAAACCGCCTCCCGCGAATGAAGTGCTCGTGTCGACGTACGTATCGGAACCGCGTTGCGGCAAGCCCTCGACGTTCAAGACAACGTCGACGACGACACTGTCAACGAGAATCAGCCGCGGTTCCAGCTCACGCCGCACTCTGTTGATGACGATTGCGCAGAGAGAGAAGCTGTTGCGCCATTTCGTCGAGGTCGAGGTCGTTCACTCGAGAGACCGTCTCTCGCGCGATGTCGGGAAAGACGTCGACGCCGCCGAACGAGCCAACGATCGCTCCGGTCATCGCGGCGATCGTGTCACTGTCACCCCCGAGCGAAGCGGCGACGCGACAGGCCAGCCACGGTTCGTCGCGGAATGCGCTGGCGACGGCAAACGCCGCCGGCACCGACTCCCACGTGGCGAGGCTCGTGCCCACCAGAATCGGCAGGAGATTGACCACGCTCTCGGCGTTGAGTCCCTGCACGAGGTCGATGGCCCATCGGATTCGCAGGGCCACGTCCGCGCCGGCGATCCAGTGGCCGCGTCGCGACCCAAGTACGGCGGCGTCGCACGCGCGGTTGATCATCACGTCCATCGACGAACCGGCAACGCCCTCGCTGACGGCCGCGGCGACCGCAGCCGCACCGGCCAGCGCCACGTTCGTGTTGTGGGTCAGGCGACTCGCCTGGGCCACATTGGCGACGAGTTCGTTCAGGTCGGCGGACTTGACCGCTATCCCGACGGGCGTGATGCGCATCGCCGCACCGTTCGTGTCGCCGCGACTGCCGACCTCTTCGGGGTCGCCTCCGGCGACGAGTGCGGAGATCGCGCGCTTCGTCGAGGGGCCGAGGAGGTCGAGCGAACCCTTCGCCTTCATCGCCTCTTCCCACGCGATCAACGCGTTGGCCCAACTGTGAATGTCGACCTCGCCGTCGCCCTCGATCAACTGTGCGGCCAAGAGAATCGCCTGTTCGGTGTCGTCGGTGATACGCCCAGCCGACATGCCCTCAGCGATCGGATGATCGCTCGGTGCCGGCTCGAAGTCAACGAGCAGCGGCCCAAAGACACTGATGACTTCGTCGCGCGACATCATCTGCGTCGGCATGCCGAGGGCGTCGCCGATGGCCAGTCCGTACAGCGCACCACGCGCACGACTCAGTTCGTCCGCGGCACTTTTCGATGCACCATCGATCGGAAAGGTGTTGGAAGGGACATCGTCGTGAGCGTTCTCCACCTCCTCAGCCTACGAAGGAGTGGCTCGGTAATCGGACCAATGTACGGCCCGATCGCGGGGAAATTCAATCGTTTAAGGTTGCTACGCATGGATTCCACCCGACGCCGCCGCGCACTTGCCATCGGACCTGACTCGTGATTCCCATCCTTTCGTCGGCCGATATGCGCGCCGCGGACGCGGCCGAGACCAAGATTCGCGGAACGGACGCTCTCGTCGCCGCGGCCGGCATGGCGGTCGCCCTAGAGGCCCAAGCGATGCTCGGATCGTGTTACGGCGCGCGCGTGGGAGTCCTCGTCGGACCGGGCCTCAACGGCGGCGACGGTCGAGTTGCCGCCGCGTGGTTGACGTCGCGCGGCGCAAAGGTCGACGTAATCGAGGTGGCGCACCAACCCGAGCGGCTCGCTGGTTACGCATTGGTCATCGACGCCGCCTTCGGACTCGGCGCCTCCCGACCCTACGTGGCACCGGGGATTCAGGCGGGAACCCTGGTACTGGCGGTCGACCTACCTTCCGGCGTCGAGGCCGACACCGGTGAGGTGCTCGGCTCACCGCCGCCCGCGGACGTCACGCTCACGCTCGGCGCGGTCAAGCCGGGGCTGCTCAGTGGACCCGGCACAGAATTCGTCGGCGAACTGCACTTCGCGGGACTCGGCATCGTGAAGGAGTTCGACGATGCACTCCTGGAGGACCGCGACCTCCTCGGGCTCATCGAACAAGGTACGAGTGACCACAAATGGACGCACGCGCTCCAAGTGTTCGCGGGATCGACCTTGATGCCCGGAGCGGCCGACCTCGTGGTGCGCGGTGCGCTCAGCGCGGGTGCGTCCATGATTCGACTGTCCAGTCGCGGCGATATCGCTCCGCTCGTGGACCTCCCGCCCGAAGTCGTTCACGCCGCCGACGGGACCATCGAGCGTCGGTGTCGTTGCGTGGTGGCCGGACCGGGACTCGGCGATGGTGCGCCGCAGTGGCTTGGCGGACCCCTCGGCGATGTCGACGTGCCGGTGGTGCTCGACGCCGACGGTCTCGAGCGCTCGCTCATCGCGCAACGTCGCGGCGATGGACCACCATGGGTCCTCACGCCTCACGACGGCGAGTTCGAACGACTGACGGGCGCGCCCGTCGGGACCAACCGATTCGAGGCGGTGCGCTCGCTCGCCCGTGCGACCGGGTGCGTCGTCCTGTTGAAGGGCCCCACCACGATCATTGCCGACCCCAACGGTCGACTCCGCGTCGTTCGCTCCGGCACGCCAGCACTCGCGACTGCGGGAAGTGGTGACGTCTTATCGGGCATGATCGGAGCCACCATTGCTCGGGGCCACGACCCTCTCAACGCCGCCGCTCTAGCGGCACACCTGCACGGTCGCGCCGGCGCGGAGCTGGCGCCCTACGCGCGCGCGTCACGGATTCCCGACGCCGTCACGGACATCCTTCACCTCGTCGCCCACCGCGGAGAATGACGCCGCCTCCTCCCCAGGATGGTTGGGTCACCGAGCGCTAGTACCGTTGAACGGGAGGTGCGAATGAAGAAATCCCCTGAGGCGGTACTCGAAGTCGACATTGAGGGCCGAGGTCTCTTGGCACCGATGACCGTCGTGCTTGACGACAGCGTCGCTGATGAAAACGACCCGCGCCGGGTGGCACTTCGCGAATGGCTCGATCTCCACCCGAGTCCAACGGGTCCAGATCTCGCCCGAGCCGGACTGGTGGCTCCCCATCTGCCCCGACCGTGGGGACTGGACGCGGACGTCGACTACCAACTCGTCATCGACGACGAACTTCGCCGAGCGAACGTTCGTCTGCCCATCAACCCGATCGGTATCGGCTGGGCCGGTCCGACAATTCTCTACGCCGGCACGACCGAACAGCAGGAGCGCTGGCTGCCGAAACTGTTGAGTGGCGAAGAGTTCTGGTGCCAGCTGTTCAGCGAGCCCGAATCCGGCAGTGACCTCGCCTCGCTCACGACCTCCGCCGTGCGCGACGGTGATGAATGGGTGATCTCGGGCACCAAGGTCTGGACCAGTTATGCCCACCTCGCCACGTGGGGCATCCTGCTCGCGCGAACGTCGAAAGAAGGGGCTGCGCAAAAAGGCATCAGCTACTTCATCTGCCCCATGAAGGCAAAGGGTGTGCACGTCAAGGCCATCGTTGACATCACCGGCGACCACGCCTTCAACGAGGTCCACCTGGACGAAGTGCGATTACCGGCCGACTATCTCATTGGCGACGTCAACGACGGGTGGCGCCTCGCGAAGGTGACATTGGGCAACGAGCGCGTCTCCCTCTCGGGTGAGGGTGTGCTGTGGGGCCGCGGCCCCACCGCGAACGACCTCGTAGAGCTCGTACGCGATGGGAACGTTGCGCACTCGCCGGTGGACCGTGACGATCTCGTCAAGGCCTGGTCGCACGGCGAGATCCTGCGACTGCTGCGCCTTCGACTCGTCGCGGCCGCGCAGGCGGGACGCGAACCGGGCGCCGAGGCGAGCGTTCGTAAGGCGCTCGCCGACGATCACGGTCAAGAGGTCATGACCCTCGCCAATCGACTGGCGGGAACGGCGGGGATGATCGCCGGACGGGGACCGGGCGGCGAGGCCGGCGGCGACGGCGCTTCGTGGGCCTACGGCTTTCTCTACGCGCGGGCCCTCACCATAGGCGGAGGGACGTCCGAGGTGCAGCGCAACATCATCGGTGAGCGCGTCCTCGGTCTGCCCAAGGATCTCACGAACTAGCGTCAGCGGCGCTGTGGCTCCCACGTGAAGGTGAGTTGCGCGATCACGAAACAGACGACGCCCCATATGCCCAACACGATGAAGGGTCGCAGGACGAAACCTGAACCGGTCGGCAGCGCAATGGCGTGCTGGATTCCCGTCACGATCGGTTCGAGCGGAAGGTAGGACGAGAACGTGAGGAGCCACTGTGGCAGCAGATTCGGTGCGAGGAAGACGCCACTCACGAAGCTCAAGATGACCACGGAGAACGGTCCGACCGATCCGGCCATCTCTGAGGTGGTGATGACCCGACAGAGCGCCAGACCCATCGCGGAGAAGGCGAATACGCCGAGCACCGTGTAACAGAAGATGGCGAAGAGTGCGTCGGCGCGAATGGAGAGGTTGTAGCCGAAGTGCGAGACCGCGAGCATGACGATGATCAGCCCGAGCGACGTGACGAAGAGGTAGATGATCTCTCCGGCGAGGAACACGCCCGAGGGCATGGGCGTCCCGCGGAACCGCTTCAGCCAACCGGCTTCGCGAGCCCCGACGATGGCGACCAGGATGCCCGTGAACGTGCCGAGCATCACGCCGTACGTGGTGAGACCGCCCGTATAGAAGGCAATGGTCGAGATGTTGTGCCCATTGACCGGGACGGTCTTGAACTTTCCTCCGAAGACGGAGTTGAAGAGGACGAGGAACCCGACCGGCATCAAGATGCCGAAGATGACCGTGCGCGCGCTACGCAGGTAGCCGAGAAGGTTGTAGTGGGCTTGACGAAAGGTGAGGCGCACAAATCTCACGAGTGCTCCCCCGTAACGTCGAGGAAGACATCGTCGAGCGTCGGACGCACGACCTCCAGACCGCCGAGGACGATTCGCGACGCTTCGCAGTAGTGCAGCAGGCGAAGTAGGTCCTCTTGTGCGTTCGCGAGTTCCGCGCTGACGCTGTCACCGACGACGTGCAGCGAGATGTGTGTCGCACTCGACATCGCGTCGATGTCGAGTGCATCGTCATTGGTGAATCGGACACTCGTCGTTCCCGCGAGCGCAATCAACGTCGACGACGTGCCTTCGGCGACTATCCTTCCCGTCGCCAAGATGGCGATCCGGTCGCAGAGGTGCTGCGCCTCTTCCATGTAGTGCGTCGTCAGCAGAATTGACGTCCCGGTCGAGCGAAGTCCTTCGAGCATGGTCCAGAATTCGCGTCGCGCCGATGGATCGAAACCGGTCGTGGGTTCGTCGAGGAAGAGTAGCTCCGGAGAACCGATGATGCCGAGCGCCACGTCGACGCGTCGACGCTGTCCACCCGAGAGCCGTCCTATCCGGACGTCGGCTTTGTCGGTCAGACCGACCAATGCAAGCGTCTCGCTCACGCTCTTGGGACGCGAGAAGAACCCGGCGAAGAGGTTGACCGTTTCGCTGACCGTGTGACCGGGGTCGAAGTCCGAATCCTGCAACACGAGCCCAATTCGGTCCTTCCACGACGCTCCGCCATTCTTAGGGTCCACCCCAAGAACGTGGACGGTCCCGGCGTCAGCCGACTGGTAACCCTCAAGGATCTCGACCGTCGTGGTCTTGCCAGCGCCGTTCTTTCCGAGCAATCCGAAAATCTCACCGCGTTGCACGGCGAAGGAGATGTCGTCAACCGCGACGAGCGAGCCGAAACGCTTCGTCAGTCCCTGCACCTCAATGACGTTCGACACCCGAGCCTCCGCGACCCGCTATTTCTAGCATTCACGCGGCGCCCCGCATTGATGGCGACGAAATGTCGCATCGTGTTCAGCCGTTGATCACGCGACCGCGTGACATTTGCTAGAACTCTCGTGGACGTATGCAGCGGACCACGACGAAGGAGAGAAACATGAAGGGCTTCAAGAACTTCTTGATGCAAGGCGAATTAATCGTGATTGCGGTGGGGCTGGTCGTCGCACTCGCCTTCAGCACGTTGATCAAGGCATTCTCCGACAACATCATCACGCCGCTGATCAACTCGTTCGCCGGCGGCGGCTCCTCCGGCAAGGGACTCGGCTGGACGTTGAGTGGTCAACGAATCAACCTCGGGGCGTTCATCTCGTCCATCGTCTACTTCGTGACGTTCATGGCGGTCGTGTACTTCATCATCGTGGTTCCCTATCGCACCTACATGCTGCGTCGCGGCACGACGGTATTCGGCGCTCCCGCGGCGAGCAAGACGTGTCCGCGCTGCCTCTCGGCCGGCCTGCCACTGGCCGCGACCGGGTGCAAGTTCTGCGGGGGCGACGTTCCCGCGGAGTAATCACCGACAACGTGCGGTGGGCCAGCTAGTTGTCGCGAGCGATCTTCTCCAACGCCGGCAGGGCCGCTTCGAGTCGACTCCGCTCACTCGGCGAAAGGCCGTCGATTCGTGAGCTCAGGCCAACCGTGCGTTCACCCCACACCGACATCAACGTCTGACGCCCGAGGTCCGAGAGTTTGACCAGACAGGCACGCTTGTCCTCGGGATCGTCAGTTCGCTCCAGGAGATGCAACTCTTCGAGGCTCGCGACAACACGGGTGGCGACGGGTGCTCCGACTGACTCGAGCGCCGCGAGCGCGCTGATGCGAAGCGGTCCCAGTTCTTCGAGTGTCGCGAGGGCCGAGAGTTGCGACGGCGTCAACGCCGTCGATCCTTGGTAGCGCAGGGCTCGCGCCAGTCGAACCAGTACGAGTCGAAGTCGCGCCGCCGCTTCGAGGGACTGTTCGGATTCCACCACCGTTGATTTCATGTGACGACTTCACTTTCCAGCGCAGCTTCGCCCGGTACCGCACCCGAGACCGCGGCGACGTCGCCCAGGTGCTCCACCAGTGACTGATCGCCGTGGACGTAACGCTTGCCACGAAGTGCCGAGAACAGCGCGCCGACAATCGACATGATGATGGCGGCGCCGAAGACGATGACTAGCCCGTGGTGGAACGACGACTCGATGAGATTCGGGAAGAAGTGCTTGCCGGTCAACTTTGACCACTGCGCATTGCTCAGGTGTGACGAGGCCCGGGAACCGAGCAGGCTCTTGAGCGGGTTGAAGCCGAGGAACGTGGAGAAGAGACTACCGACGGCGGGAAGATTCGCGATCGAATGAGCCTGCGCCACGCCCACTCCGTTGGCACTCAGTCCCTTGAACATTGCTTTGGGCAATGTGTTGGTCAACCCGACGATCATGAGCGAGAAGAAGATGCCGATCGAAAGCACGAAGCCGGTGTTCATGAAGGCGGCCTGGATGCCCGCCGCTCCTCCTCGCTCGTCCGGCGGAACGCTGTTCATGATCGCGGCGGAGTTCGGCGCCGAGAACATGCCACCGCCCAAGCCGTTCAAGAACACCAGGACCGCGAAGATGAGATACGGGAAGTTCGTCGGCACGAGCAACAACCCGACGAAGCTCGCGCCAAAGACCAACAGACCTGACGTCGACAGTATTCGCGCACCGTGACGGTCGGAGAGAAAGCCCGAGATTGGTCCGGCGAACAAGAAGCCGGCCGTCAACGGCAAGAGGTAGATGCCGGCCCACAGTGGCGTCGCGGAGTAGGCGTAGCCGTGCAGCGGCAACCAGATTCCCTGGAGCCAGATGATCAACATGAACTGCAGTCCGCCGCGCGAGATCGCCGCGAGAAAACCGGCCGCACTCCCGGTGGAGAAGGCCCGGATCTTGAAGAGGCGAAGGTTGAACATGGGCGACTCGGTCCAGTTCTCGATGATGAAGAACGCGGTCAGAAAGACCACACCGACGATGAAACAGACCAGCACCTTTGGAGAGGTCCAACCCATGGAGTGGTGCCCGTAGGGCTGGATGCCATAGACGATGCCGACGAGAACCGACGTGAGACCCACCCCGAAGGTGATGTTGCCCCACCAGTCGATCTTGGCCTTCGCGCGCTTTCCGTTATCGCGAAGGCTGTGATAGCCCCAGATCGTGCCGAGGATGCCAAAGGGCACGGAGACCCAGAACACGAGACGCCAGTCGACGACCGAAAGGAGTCCACCGGCGATCAGACCGATGAAGGAGCCACCGATCGCCGCCACTTGATTGATTCCCATCGCCATGCCGCGCTGGTCCGACGGGAACGCGTCAACGAGGATGGCGCTCGAGTTGGCGAACAACATCGCGCCGCCCACGCCCTGGACGAGGCGCCACAGCACCAGCCACAGGGCACCGGCTCCACCGTGGTAGGGATCGAGCGCGAGGATGACCGACGCGAAGGAGAAGACGGCGAATCCGAGGTTGTAGATGCGGACACGTCCCATGATGTCCCCGAGTCGACCGAGGCTGATCACCAAGACCGCGGTGACGAGGAGATAGCCCTGCAGGAGCCAAAGGAGGTAGCCAACGTTCCCCGGCGACAGCGGGTTGATTCCGACGCCACGAAAGATCGCCGGGAGCGAGATCAAGATGATCGAAGAGTTGATGGTCGCCATGAACACGCCCAACGTCGTGTTGGTCAACGCGATCCATTTGTAGCGATCCTTATGGATTCCGTCCATCGTTTTGGCTGCCATACGTCCACTTCCGCGTGATTTAGTTGCTTGACTACAAGCAACTATAGTCCCGGGCCCTCCTCGCGTGACGGTCTCAGCAACAACGCTGCAGGCCATGTGAACTGAGCGACAGTCTCGTCGCCATAGGTTGATGGGAGCGACTTATCAGGAAGGCGTACGCCATGGAACACCCGAAGCTCAAGAGCCATCACCTCGTGACCGCCGAGAAGATTCTGAACCATCCCGCGAGTCACAACATCGAGTGGCACGACGCGGCGGCACTCATCGTTGAGATTGGTTCGATCACCGAGGAAGCCAACGGCCGCTTCACCGTCACGATCGGCGATGAAACGCAGATTTTTGATCGACCACGCGGGAAGGACCTCGACGTGCAGCAGGTCGTCGATCTTCGAAAGATGCTCACCGCTATCGGCATCACGCTCGAGTCACTGCACGAAGCGAAGTAACTGCGCTACGCGCTGCCGATCGTCGACTCACCGCATAGCACGGCAATGGCGGTGCGAACCTCATCACGCAGCGCAACCCGTGCGCGGAAGTCGACGCCGGCGGGCGCGATGGGCGACCCGATGACGACCCGCACGGTGCCGGGGTACGGTCGAAACGTGCCGGCGTGAAGGATGCCGCGAGTCCCTCGAATACCGATCGGAACGATGGGACAGTTGGCCGACGTCGCGGTCTCGAACGCTCCGAGGTGAAAGACCCGAATGCCGCTACCGGTGCTGATCGAACCCTCAGGAAAGATGGCGAGTCGTTGGCCTTCCTTCACCGCGCCCACGAGTTTCTCGACGGATGCGGCACTTCGTTCGGCGCGTCCTCGCTCCACGAACAGGCACCCGAAACCCTTGGCGATGCGTCCAAGGAATGGCTGGCGTTCGATCTCGACACTCGACACGAAGACGAGTGGCTCGGGCACCATCACGTAGAGCACCAGGCCATCAATGAAACTCGCGTGATTGGCCGCCACGATGAAGGGGCCAGGTGTTGATGGAAGTGAACCGTCGAGGAACAGTGAGATGCCTAAGGCTCGACAGAGTCCGCGTCCCAAGAGTCGTGCCACGCGCCGGCGGCTCTTCAGAGTGATGGGGAGGACCGCCAACATCCAGAGCGTCAGCGCGAATGGGGCCAGGAGCAGCCACGAATAGATGAGGTGCAGCCACTCAACAACATGAGACCCGCTCCGGCCGGGTCCGTACTTCTTCGCACCGTCGGGACCGATTCGCCGGGGCTGGCGGTGGCGCTGTGCCTCCTGGGTCAACCGCTTGAAAAGCGCCGGAGCCGGTGCTCCGATACGGACGCCTTCAATGCCATCTCGCAACTCAAAGGGACCCGAGACAGACTGGACGTCAGTCCCCTTGGCCTTTCGGATCGACGCCAACCACTGGCGAGGCGTCGTGGCGAGGAAAAACACTTCATCGGGCAGGATGACGTCGAACGAGCGCTCGAGTAGGTCGCAGAGTTCAACGAGCGCGAGGCTGTCGACGCCGAGATCATTCGAAAGATCGCTGTCCAGAGTCAGTTCATGGGCGGCGTCCAGTTGCAGTTGATCGAGGAGCGACCTGACGTCGCCGAGGACTCTGCGCTCATCATCCTCCATGCCGTCCGCGGACGATGATCCGGCCGAGTTGTTCACCGCGCGAAATCCTTCGCTCCGTGCGTCGCGACGTGTCGCCATTGGCACCCACGAGCTTCATCCCATCCGATCGATTCGAACATCTCACTGAACGTAGTGTCCCCCAGACTTCCTCTGGACTGAGCCTGCTAAACCCGTGTGGAATGGGAGTGTTCACCGCCGCGATTGCTCTGATGCCCTATTGGCTCAGCGTCAGCGTGCTCGTCGTCACCTTCGCCGTCCTGATCGTGGGCGCTCGTCGTTGGCCAGGTTCGTGGACCGAGTTGGCGGCAAAGTGCATCGCGCTCGTGCTCCTCGGCGTCTGCGTCGTCGACACGGTGCGCCAAGTCCACGACAGCACGTGGTCGCTCCAAACGTCGCTGCCTCTCGCCTTGTGCAACTTCACTCTGTTGGTGGGCGCCGCGGCGTGCTGGTGGTTGACTCCCCAACTCATCGAACTGACCTACTACTGGGGATTGGCGGGCGCACTGCAGGGGCTCGTAACGCCTGATCTCAACGTCCCCTTTCCGCACGTCGAGTTCTTCGAATACGTCGTTGGCCACACCGTGATCATCTTGGCCGCGATCTTCCTGGTCATCGGTCTGCGACGCGGTCCTCGACCGGGTTCGGTGATTCGCTCGTCGATCCTCACGTATCTCTACGCCCTCGTCGTCGTCCTGGCCGATATCGTGCTGAACGCGAACTACATGTTCTTTCGTCACGCACCTCGACAGTGGACGCTCCTTCGCCTTATGGGACCGTATCCTTGGTATCTCGTGACCGGCGTCATCATCGTTCCCCTCTCGTTCTTGATCCTGTACAGCCCCTTCTGGTTCGCTCGACGTTCGACCGGAACTTCGCCGTCGTCATCGAGTGCGATGCGCGTCTGATGGATTCCGCGACAGTCGATCCGGCGGCCAATACGCCGAGGCTGCACCGTTGGAACGACCGAGTGGTGATCGGTGCGGTGTTGGCGTCATTCGCCTCGGGATTCGGACAGTTCGGCGTCGTGACCGCGCTCGGCAACGTGGCGCGAACGTTCGGCCACCTGGTCCACGGCGCCACTCTCGCCGATCAGGCTGGACTTTCCGGTACGAAACTTGGCGTCGGGCTGGCCATCATCCGCTTGGCATCGCTCGGTGGGCTGCCACTCACCGCTCTGGCCGATCGCTTCGGTCGACACCGAATGCTGGTGCTCAGTGTCGGACTCGGACTCTGCGCAACGATCCTGGCGGCGGCCAGTCCGGGCTATTGGTGGTTCGTCGTCATCTTCGCTCTGGGACGCCCTTTACTCAGCGCAACGAACGCCCTGTCCGAGGTCATCGCCGCTGAACAGACCGATTCGTCGGGACGCGCCAAAGCACTCGCCCTGGTCGCCGCCGGCTACGGCGTCGGTGCGGGGCTCACGGCCATAATCCACAGTCTCGCGTCCAAGTCACTCGGTTTTCGCGGGCTGTTTCTTCTCGCCATCGTGCCGCTCGCGCTGTTGCCCCTCATCAATCGTTGGGCCACCGAACCGGATCGATTCGCCTTGGCCGAGCGAACGTCAACCCACGTGGTCCCGGCTCTCGGAACGGTTGGCGTGGCGTTTCGGCGGCGTTTGTTGCTCCTGTCGATCGTGGCGTTCGCGCTTTCGTTCATCACGGGTCCGGCCAACAGTTTCATTTTCCTCTACGCCCAGAACATCGACCATCTTTCGGGCGTGACCACGGCCGTCATGGTCGTCGGTGCGGGTGCGACCGGGCTCGTTGGCCTGCTGCTCGGACGCGCCATGGCCGATCACTTTGGTCGACGTGTGACGTGCGCACTCGGCATGACCGGACTCGCGCTCTTCGGGGTCCTCTCCTACACGGGTCCCAAGTACGCCCTCGTCGTTGGTTACGTGATGGGCGTCATGTTCGGTTCGATCTTCGCCCCGGCGGTCGGGGCACTCGTCAACGAACTCTTTCCCACGTCGATGCGCGCGTCAGCTTCGGGCTGGTTCCTCGCCGCGGGGGTGCTGGGCGCCGTGATCGGACTGGTGACCTTTGGGGCGATTGCGGACATCGGTAATCGCTTCGCGTTAGCGGCGACGCTGACGTTCATCCCCGCGATGTTCGTCGCCGCGCTGTTCTGGGCGCTTCCCGAAACCAAGGGACGTGAGCTCGAGGACGTGTCGCCCACTTAGCGGTCGGCGACCGAGGAACTACATCGGCGTCGTGACCGTCGATCCATTCACCAGTTGTTCGCGCCCCGAGTCAGTGAGATGCCACGCCGACGATTTTCCCTTGACGACCCATTCGCTGGGCCCGCCAACGAGAGCGGTCTCTTCATCGACGCCAAGCACGCAGATCGCGGGATCGTGGGGAAGAAGGAATCGGGTCATCATGTCCGGTATTCGCGAGACGAAGGCGTCGAAGTGGGGAATCACTCGCACGTGGGGCAGGAGTCCGAGCCCCGGCGTCCCTCCTTCACGCGGATGGCGCAGCGAAGGTACCCACGACGAGAAGGCCATGGCGCCGGCGCTGCATCCCGCCAGCGCTGCACCGTTTCGCCACGCCTCGACGATGGCAGCCCACACGACGGTGTCGCGCAAAGTCTCGGCGAGAAAGCCGGGATGTCCGCCGGAGAGGTAGATGAGTCCAGCCCCCTCAACCAATTTCGCAATGTCCGCGCTGTCGGCATCATCGCGATCCTTGACGTGCAAGATCACCGGCTCGACGCCGAGTCGCTCGGCCTGGGCGATGCCGAGATTGTGCCAGCGCTCGACGGTCGGTTCCCCGTCGGGTACCGCAGCGGTCGCGATCTGCACGTAACGAGGCGGGCGCCCGGCAATGAGTGATCCTTCGATCTTCGCCATTTGGGGCAGGTACTCCCCCGACCCGACAAGGGCCAGTGGGCCCGGGCTCTGATCAGAACTCATTGATTCCCCTGAACGTCATCAACATCAACCGAAAGCGAAAGCGAAAGCGAAAGCGAAAGCGAAAGGGCGCTTACCCGAAGGAGCCAATCGCCGTGTTCGAATCACGCTAATGGTGGTCGTCGGTGCTCGCGCGTATATCCACCGGCGCAGCGTCCAGCGGCCTCGTCCTGACCGAGGTCACGAGCCGAAGACGGGGACGATCTGAGCTCGAGCGATGGTGTGAAAGCGAAGTTTGAAGCCGACGACGGCGGCGCTGGAGCTGGCGTCGACGTCGAGTCGCTCGACGTCGAGCGCGTGGACCGTGTGCACGTAGCGGTGCGCGAGGTCCCCCGACGGTGGGGCCGCACCGACGTAGCCAACCGTTCCCGCATCATTTCGGGACTGCAGCACGCCGTCGGGCAGTTCGTCGGGATTGGTCGAGCCAGCTCCGGTCGCCAGATCGGTGACGTCCGCGGGGATGTTCACCGCGAGCCAGTGCCAGAACCCACTGCCCGTCGGGGCGTCAGGGTCATGCACGGTGATGGCGAAACCTTTCGTCTCCGTAGGGAAACCCCTCCACGACAACTGCGGCGACTTGTTCTCACCGCTGTAGCCCATGAAGTTGGCCACCTGCGCTTGGGAGAGAGTCTCCCCATCCGCGATGTCGTCGCTCGTCACGTCGAAGGACGCGACGTCCGGAAAGAAGGCGAACGTAAGTGGTGGTCGAGTGGAATCAGTCATGGTGTCCTCCGTCGTCTGCTTCTACGACCACAGACTGTAGCCACCTTCGTGACCGTCTGACAGGGTCAATCGACGCTCGAGCGGGCGACGTCGTGCAGGCCCGGTTCGAGGAATTCGATCACGTCCTGCGCGCCGTAACTCTCGCGTTGCGCGACGAGTGGCGCGATTTCATTGATGCAGTCTCCGCTGGTGACGATG
Source organism: uncultured Acidimicrobiaceae bacterium (assembly GCA_963800765.1). Classification (GTDB taxonomy): domain Bacteria; phylum Actinomycetota; class Acidimicrobiia; order Acidimicrobiales; family RAAP-2; genus RAAP-2. The sequence goes on along the minus strand of CAWDCF010000008.1, from coordinate 113,557 downwards.
GAGGGCTCGACCTCGCCCTTCTTTCGAATCTGTGCGAAACCGGCCGACGCCATCAATGCGTTGCAGAGACAGGTCCGCTCGATGGTGTCGTCGCGATCGCCGCCCTTGGAGACGTAGATATCCACCGGCTCGCTCGGGCACCGATAACCGACCGATCCGTCGTCCTTCACGTACGCCTCTCGCAGGTACCCGAGATCGCAAATTCGGTGCCGATCGGCGTACACCTGCTCGTCGGAGAGCGTCCCGTCAATTTCGGCGACCTTGAAGGGATAGCCCGTCGACGACGCTCTGATCGACGTCTTCACACTCACTGTCCCGTCACGAGCTCCCGCAATCACCGACTGTTTGAGTTCATTCGACATCCCCGACTCGCGGCAGTAGGCGAAGAGCGTGCCGACCTGTACGCCGGTCGCGCCAACGTCCAGCGCTTCACGTACGTGCGTTGGGGTAGTAACTCCACCGGCCAACCAGAATGGTGCGCCAAGACCGCGCATTACGGCGAAGTCAACCTGGTCGCGTTCTCCATATATGGGGTTCCCCTCGCCGTCGAGCGACAGTGCACCCCGTGGGGGCGCATTGTGTCCGCCCGCAACGGGACTCTCGACCACGAACCCCTGAACCGTCCCAGTGCTGCGCTTGGTCAATGCGGTCGCCAGCACGTGTGAGGAGACGATGGCCAGGAAATTCGGACGGGTGAGAGCACGGGCCGAAAGGAATCGCTGCGGATCAAAGCGAAGTATCGGCACCTCATCCTTTTCGGGATTCCCGTCCATGACCAGTGGCGTCTCGATCAACTCACCCAATGCCAGGCGGTCCAGAATGCTCGGGATGTGCGCTGGAATACCCGCCCCCATTAAGACGTAGTCGACGTCGGCCAGCATGGCCCCGAAGAGCGTTGGCACCGTTGGGATCTGGACTTTCGTCAAGAGATTGATACCGACGAGGCCATCGTGTCCGGACTTCGCCAACGTCACTTCCACGAACGAAGCGAGGACGAGGAGGTCGTGGGCGCTCTGCACGTTGCGATGAGTGAGCATTGGGACGGCGCGATACGGCGTCCCGGGGGCACGCTTTGTTTTGGCGTATTTGGCGAGGACGTCATCAACGACGGACTGGAGAGGGAAGGCCTCCAGCGCAACTTTTAGGTCCTCGTCGACCCCATGATCCTGCAAACGTCGAACGAAGACCGTTTCGATGCCCGTACCCGATACGACACCGAGTTGCCCGCTCATCGAAACTCGCCGCGCTAAGGGCCAATGGGAAATCGCGATGCCCATTCCGCCCTGGATGAGCCACGGAAGTGGACGACCCGACGCGACCGTTCGTTGATCCATCAGTCGTCTCGGCCGTGAATCCAGCGAAGCGCGAAGAGTTCAAGCACGTATTTCAGTTCGAGTTCCTTTGCCGCCGATCTCCGACTCCACTTTAACGGTTACCGCTAACTCGCCGTAGTTGAGTCGTAATCGCACAGCGGCAGTGCGACAAATGACTCGTTATTCGCAGCACGCGCGCAAACGAACGGGAGCGGTGCCGCCGAACTGCTGCACGTGGATTCGTGGAACGGCACACGCACGCTGTCACGATCGATTGCCAAAAATCAATCCACTTGCGTCGTTCGCAATGAAAAATTCACATTGTTACCAAGATTCAAGTTGCTCGACGCTTTTTGCCGGTTGCCCATCGCTTGTGAACCAATGTTGCAAAGTGATCGCGCGTGCGCAATCACCAGCGCGATGGGAAATATCAAGGTCAACGTAACTTCGTGCACGACGACTCAAATTATTTGTCTAACAACTCACAGTGAATACGCAATGTAACGACGAATCAACAATCCAGAAATTTTGCGGACAAAGTTGTCACAACTGCACGCGGAAAACTCGTCTAACGGATTCAACGCGAACTCAGCCCGTTACGGTTGTTATAGGTAGTACTGAGCGAATCACGGAGTTGGTCATGCACACACAACAAACATTCGGATCGAAGCGTCACGTGTTCACACGCACGCTCGTCGCCAGCGCGCTGCTCGGCGCGACGTTCCTCGTTGGTCTCGCGACCACCGCTTCGGCCGCGGCGCCGTACCACTTGGTGGTCGTAACCCAGCCGTCCGCAACGGACGCGAGCGGTGCAGTTCTCGCCCAGCAACCGGTCGTCGACATCGATAACTCGGGTAACGTACCCGACCCCGGTGCGACTGGCCCCGTCAACGTAACGATCACGTCCGGTGGCGTGTCGGTGGTGGGCAGCGCGACCATCGTGAGCGGCGTCGCCACGTTCAGTGGCGTTGCGCTCAATGCCCTGGCCGGCCCCTACACGTTGACCTTTACTGACACTGTCGACCCGGCAACGTCGGCTGCGTCGAATACGGTGACCGTGTCCGTTGGAGCCGCCGCAAAACTCGCGTTCGCGACGCCGGTGCCTGCAGGTGCGGTCAACACGATCGCTCTCTCCCCTCAACCCGTCGTTGACGTCGTTGACTCCGGCGGCAATATCGTGACGTCGGACAACTCCACAACCGTGACCGCAACATTCACGACAACGGGGACGTCGTTGGCCGGCGCCACGAAGTCCGTTGCCGCAGGTGTTGCAGCGTTCAGCGGTCTCGCGATCACGGCACCAATCGACACCGTCATCGGGGGACTGACATTCACTGACGGTGCACTTACCCCACTTACGACTGGCAACATCGGCGTTACCGGTCCCGGTACGAAATTGGTAATTTCGACCGCTCCATCGCTCACCGCCACAAGTGGCGCTGCCCTGGCGCAACAGCCGGTGGTCGACGTCACTGATGCCAGTGGCGCGATTTTGAAGGGCGATACGTCGACCGTCACCGCGGCGCTCGTCTCAGGTCCGGTCGGCTCTTCAATCTCCGGTAATAGCAAAGTCGCAGTGCAGGGCGCAGCGAACTTCTCGGGATTTGCGATCAATGCTCCCGCCGGTTCGTACAGCATCATCTTCAGCGATGGCACACTCGCTTCAGCCACGACGGTCGCTCAGACCGTGGTCGGCGCTGGCGCAGCTGCCAAGTTGGGCATCGCCACACAGCCTTCCGCAACGGCCTCGGCGGGTACCGTACTCGCACAGCAACCGGTCGTCGACATTCAAGACTCGGGTGGCAACACCATCACCAGTAACACCTCCACGGTCACCGCAACGCTGACGCCCGCCACCGGATCCGTGGTGAACGGCACCGCCATCGCAGTCGCGGGCATCGCGACCTTCAGCAACCTCACGCTCAACGCGTCAGCCGGTCCTTACACACTGACGTTCACCGATGGAGCATTGACGTCGGCAGTCTCGACAACCATCACCGTGAGCGCAGGCGCCGCGAAGACGCTGGTCATTACGGTTGAGCCTTCCGTCGCCGAAGTGAGCGGCACCGCGTTGGCGATTCAGCCAGTCGTAAAGGTTGAAGACGCTGGCGGCAACGCCATCTTGGGCAACACGTCGACGGTCACGGCGACCGTGACGACTGCCGCGGGCACCGTGACGAACGGCACTGCCGTCGTGTCGGCCACCACGGGACTCGCAACGTTCGTGGGTTTGACGCTGAATGAACTCGTCGGACCGTACACGCTGACCTTCAGCGGTCCCGGTTTGACGTCGGCGATCTCGACACCGATCACCATAAGCGCGGGCGCCGCGTCCAAACTCGTCGTTACGACCGAGCCGTCGGTTACGACGGCCAGTGGCGCCGTCCTCGCACAACAGCCAGTCGTAAAGGTTGAAGATGCAGCGGGGAACGTCGTTACGAGTGACGCGTCCACCGTTACCGCGACCCTTTCGACCGGTGGGGTCTCAGTGACACCGGCGACAAAAGTTGTTGTCGCGGGCGTCGCCACCTACACGGCGTTCACCGTGAACGCACCCGTCGGTACCTACACGGTGACGTTCTCCGATGGTGCACTCACTTCTGCGGCCTCGACGAGTTTCGCGGTCACCGTGGGCGCGCCTTCGCAACTCGTCATTGCGACCGAACCAAGTGCGTCGGTTGCGACGGGTGTTGCGCTCGCCTCTCAGCCGGTCATCAAAGTTGAGGACTCGGGCGGTAATGTCGTCACCACCGTCACGACCGGTGCAGCGAGTGCGTCAATTACCGCAGGCGTCGGTGGCGTAATCACCGCCGGTGCGACCGCCAACTTCGCGGCCGGTGTCGCCACCTTTAGTGGTCTGACCTTGACCGGTACGCCGGGCACGGCCTACACACTGACCTACTCGGGCGACGCATTGAGTGTCCTGGACACCAAGACCGTCACCGTCGGCCTCGCGCAGGCAGCGCTCGCGGTCACCTCGGTCCGTGCGACCTACGGCCGCACGTTCGCCTTGCACACCAGTGGTGGTACCGGCACGGGCGCACTGAGTTACGTAGTCACCAACGGTTCTGCGACTGGCTGCTCGCTTTCGGGTGCCACGCTCAAGTCGGCCACCGCGGGGACGTGCCTCGTGACCGCGACCAAGGCCAGCGACGCGACGCACGCGACGATCTCCTCGTCCGCCACGACCGTGACCTTCGCAAAGCTCCCGATTCCTGGGGCCGTGCGAATTAAGTTCGCTGGCAACGCCAGCGCCCTCTCGGGTGCCGGTCGCACGCAGATCATCGTGTTGATTCGCAAGCTGACCACGCACTCCGTCGTGTCAATCACCGCCTACGCCAAGGGCAACATTCGCCTGGCGCGCAGCCGTGCCGCTGCCGCTGACAAGTACCTGACTCAGCGACTCCACGTGAGGGTCCAGTTGCACTTCAACACGTCCGCGACGAACTCGACGGTCGTCCTGAGCACGAAGAGTCAGTAGTTACGACCTAGAGTTTTTGCATCGCGCAAGAATCCGGTCCACCTCTTTGGTGGGCCGGATTCTTGTTTCGAGCGGAACGTGCAGAATCGATTCCGAACGGATGTTCTCCAAATGAACAGACGCGAACTGTACATTGGAATATGTGGCCAAACTTGAGTGAACGCCGGGCGCGTAGGCGCGCACTCGCGCGCACCCAGGCGAATTCGGAGTCGAAGAGTAGCCCCTCGGCACCTCACCTGGACCAATACTTCTGGATCTCCGCCGACCTCCTATCGGTGTTCGAGCCTGGCGGACGAATCGGGTTCACCAATCCGGCGTGGCAACAGGTCCTCGGGTGGGACGTTGACTCACTGAGCGGCCAGCAGTTCATCGATTTCGTGCATCCCGACGACGTCGTGAAGACGATCGCCGAGGCCGAGGCCGAATGGCAGAGCCCCGATGGCCTCCGCACCGGATTTGAGAACCGAATCCGAGCGAGTGACGGATCGTATCGATGGATCGAGTGGACGTCTCGGCGTCGAGACAATCTGATCTACGCGACGGGCCGCGACGTCACGGCTCGCAACCAAGACGTCAACGAACTCGCCGAAGTCATCGAGATGACCAAGGCCATTTTCGCCACTGCGGCGGACCTCATCGTGATCATCGACCGCGACATGGTGGTCGCGCGCAATAGTCCGCAAGGGCAGAATTTCTTTGGTTTCCCCGACGACGTCGCCAACGGTGCCAGCGTCTTCACCCTCATCCATCCCGACGATCGCGACGTCGTGGAAGAGATGTTGCAGAAGACCTTCGACGAACACAACGACAACATTGTGGGGTTTCGTTTCCGGGCCCAGCACGCGGATGGACACTGGATGGTCGTGGAGGCGCGCGGGCGAGCACTCCAAAGCGCCGATGGTGAGTTCCGTCAAGCGGTGTTCATCGCACGAGACATAACGAGCAACATCACAGCGGAAGCGGACCTCGCGAAGAGCCGAGAGACGACTCGGGCGATTCTTGACGCCGCGACCGACTCCATCATCGTGATCGATCGCAACCTCACGATTGTTGAAGCCAGTCCCGGGACCGAGAACCTCCACGGCGTTCCGGCCGCGGCCCGCGTGGGACGACACGTCACGGAGTTCGTGGTGGACGACGACCGCGAATTCGTGGAACGGTCATTTCGAACCGCCTTCGAACGTGACGAGGCCGTCTCCCTACGTTGTCAAATACGACACCAAGACGGTCACATCGTGACGTTGGAGATGCGGGGTCGAACCCTTCGTGACGGTGACGGCCCACCGACAAGGTTGGTCTTCATCTCTCGCGACATCACCGAATCAGTGGCGTGGGAGGTCGCGCTGGCCCGGAGTTACTCCAAGACGAAGGCGATTCTCGACGCCGCGCCGGACTCCATCATCGTCATTGACCGAAACCTCGTGATTCTTGAGGCCAGCCCCGGCACTGAGAGGATCTACGGCTATCCCAAAGAGGAGCGCATGGGTCAAAGCGCGATGGCGATCATGCACCCCGACGACCAGGCACGCGTGATCGCCGAGTTGGAACGTCTCTTCGCCCAGGGGAATGAAGAATTGATGAGTTACCGATTCCGGGCCCGCCACGCAGACGGTCGATGGCTCATGATTGAGACGCGGGGACGACTACTGCGCTACGAAGACGGCGAGTCTCACCGGGCGGTACTCGTCTCACGCGATGTCACTGACACCGTCGGCGCCGAAGAGGCATTGGCAGCCGCGAAGGAGGAGGCCGAAAGGGCGAACGCCGCGAAGAGTGAATTCATGTCACGGATGAGCCACGAGCTGAGAACGCCGCTCAACTCAGTTCTCGGATTCGCTCAGATTCTGCAAATGGAACTCCAATCCTCCGAAGACCTCGAACTTGTCGACCACGTCTACAAGTCCGGGCAGCACCTCCTCACCTTGATCAATGAAGTCCTCGACATTTCGCGCGTCGAGAGCGGCCATATCGGTCTGACGCCCGAGTCAGTCAACCTGCACGAGGTCGTGACCGAGTGCCTCGACATCATCGATCCCCAAGCAAGGGAGCGCGGTGTCGACATTGGCCTCGACGATTCCTTCGATTACGCCGTGCTCGCAGACCACTTACGGTTGAAGCAGGTCATATTGAACCTGCTCTCCAACGCGATCAAGTACAACCGCAGCCACGGCAACGTCACCATCCAGTGCAAAGTGCGGGGCGACACGGTGAGGTTCTCAGTGTCGGACACGGGCTTTGGCATCGCACCCGACTTACGTGAGCGACTGTTCACCGCCTTCGATCGTCTCGACGCCGAATCTCGCGGCATCGAGGGCACCGGCCTCGGATTGACACTCTCGAAGACCCTTATAGAGGCGATGGGTGGCCAACTTGGCTTCGAGACCGAAGTGGACGCGGGTTCGACCTTTTGGTTCGAGTTACCGATTTCCGATCGCTCGCAAGAGCCGTCGCTAGTATGACGCCAACGACAGAGACGAGTCCCATCGAGTCACAATGACCACCATCCTGTACATCGAAGACAACCTTTACAACGTCCAACTGGTCGAACGACTCCTTCTTCAGCGGCCCGACATTCAACTCCTCACTTCGGTCCAGGGCAGTCCCGGTATCAACATCGCGCAGACCCGACACCCTGATCTCATCCTTCTCGACGTGCACCTCCCCGACATCAATGGCTTCGATGTCCTCGAGCGTCTCCGAGCTGATGCGGCGACAGCCAACATCCCCATCGTCGTTCTCTCAGCCGACGCGACGCCCGGGCAAGTCCGTCGGTTCCGTGACGCCGGCGCGAACGAGTACCTCACCAAACCGCTCGACCTGAAGTTGCTCCTGGCCCTGATTGACAATTATCTCGGGGACGCCAGCGAGACGACGGACCCTGAACCCGAGGCGTAGCTTCCGATTCAATCGCTGTAGCGATGTGCCGCGAAACCATCGCGGACCGATCTTCGCTTGTGATGCAGTTCCTTCGAGCAAATTAGGCTCGTTTGCGATTCGTCAAAGGAGCTGGCAATGAATGAGTTCCACTACGTCGTGAGTGAGCGCGATCGCGATACCGTGACGATTTGGCTGAATCGACCGGAGCGCTTGAACGTCCTCTCGCTCGAACTCATGACCGAACTCACCCAGGCCTTCCGTGACGCCGGCGACAGTGACGCGACCGGCGTCATTTTGGCCGCCAAAGGCCGACTCTTCTCCGCCGGCCACGACTTCACCGAGATGGCGGGTCAAGACCTTGCGGCGGTGCAGCACCTCTTTGGCGTGTGCACGTTGATGATGCAGACCATCCAATCCATCCCCCAGCCCGTCGTAGCCCGAGTCCACGCTCTCGCAACGGGCGCTGGTTGCCAGTTGGTGGCCACCGCCGACCTAGCCGTCGCGGGAGAGGAGGCGACCTTCTGTACGCCGGGTGGAAAGGGAGGTCTCTTCTGCACCACTCCCCTTGTCGCCGTCGGGCGATGCATTGGTCGGAAGCGCGCACTCGAGATGGCGATGAGCGGCGACGCGATCGATGCTCAGACCGCCTTCGAGTGGGGACTCGTCAATCTCGTCGTGCCAATGTCGCAACTCGATGCAGCGACGTCCACGATGGTCCGTCGGGTCACCCGCGGCAGCGCCGTCTCGAAGGGAATTGGCAAGAGGGCGTTCTACGAGCAGATCGCCATGGACCAAGACGACGCTTACGCCTTCGCGACGGACACGATGGCCTCGGCGAGTCTGCACCCGGACGCGCAGGAATCAATGAATGCGTTCATTGAAAAGCGCCAACCCCGTTGGGGCGGTCGTCCAACGTCCAACTAGAAACCGTCGACCTCGGCGATATCGTACGGCTGCAGAGCGAAGAAGCCGTCGGCGAACAGCGCGTCGAGCACCGGTGATGGATCCGAGTCCCATTCGAGCAGTTGGGCCTGAGCTCGACTCATCCGCCCCGTCGCGAGTCGTAGGAGTACGTAGCGAGAGGCCTCCAGTCCAATCGGCGCTTCGGCTCCCTCAGAAAGATGCGTTCCATCTTCGGTCGTTGCGAGCACGCCGGGCGCGGAACCCTCCGTCAGCATTGAGCTCATCCTTGCTCGGGCCCGCTCGGCTCCCACGGCGACCGAGTCAGTCGAGCGATCGCCCGCGACTCCGAGCGCTTGGTAAATATCGTGTTCATGGGTCACAATGTCGAAGGAAAGGGCCGCAAACGACGGTGGGCCGTCGATGTCAATCGCGGCGAGTTCACTCCATTTGTCAAGTAGCTGCGATATCGACAGGTCGCGTTGACGAGCAACCTGCGCCGCCGTCCACGCGCTGAAGGAATCGCCCGCCATGTTCGCATCGCGTCGGTCTTCGAGCAGTCCCGTTAAGTGCCCAATCACGTCGCTCACAGTCCACAGCGGACAGCACGGCACGACGGTGGCGAGTTGCTCAACGTTGAGTTGACGCGCGAGTGCATCGATGCGCCGGTGCGACGCTTCGTACGCCCTGGTCTGCTCCTCCGTAGTCGACATTGCGCAAATGTACCGCAAGAAATCAGAGGATTCAATCGACGTTCACACTCGCCGTTTGCAACATCAGCATCATCCCGCCACAGGAGTGTCGGGCGGCGCCGGAGGAATGTACTTCGTGTCCCCATCGTCATTCATGTAACGAACGACGATGAACACAGAACGAGCGATTGACTCGACCACGGCGAGGGATATCAATACGGTCAGCGCGAAAGATTGGAAGCCAATTCGATCGTTCTTCACGGAATTCTCGACGATTCGCAGGATGAGCAGCAACGAGAGAAGTCCGTATTCGACCCCGCTACGGCGAAGAACCACGTTCTTGCTCGCTCGCATCGCTCGAACGAACATGACGCGAGCCCTCGCCCATCCAATGCCAATACCCGCGACAGCGCCAAGAATCGCGCACTCCACATGTTCGAGATTTGTCGATGCCAAATGCCAGAAAATAGGCCCAACGATCACCAAACTCACCAGCGGGTCGAGCAGGGTAATGGCCAACGGGCGAACGCGCTCCCCTTTTGCCAATGGACTCCGTGACGAGGTGGTCCGTCCCCGTCGTACGAGAACCACAATGACCAGGAGGACAATCAATGCAACGCCGGAACCGAGTCCGTTCGCGGTCGAGTGCATCGACAGACCATATCTTGTGCGGTGCATTGAAATCGACGAATGCGGTCATCATTCGCGTTGAGCGTCAGGTCGAACACTCTTGACAACTTCTTGACGAACATTTCTATCAACGGAAAGATTCTTTCGATCAATTCATCGATGGTTCTTTAGACAAAAAATTTTGACAATCTGTTCGACATTTTTCTTCACCGCCGTCATTCAAGTGAAGAGTCTTTGAGTTCCCTTAGAACACCACGTCGCACCACAATTGCCCTTGATTGCGTAACCGTTTCGTGCGTACCCTTCGTCAAGGACTTGAGCTCATTTACGAGGAGGATGAACTCTTGACATTGGTAGACGATTGTTTCATGACGTTTCCGTCTTCGAAACCCCCAGTCGTCTCCGATGCGCTGTACGTATCGACAACTGTTTGGCCCCCACCAGCGCATGAATGACTGCACGACCATTCCTCGACAATCAAAGCGGTCGCGAGGCCCTGTGATCATGAAAGGAATGTCGTGATGAGCATCGAGATCAGTCCGACGGACACGTCAACATTCAGCGAAACGAGTACGTCCGAATTTGCGTGGCGTCAAAGCTTCCACTTGTTGGCGCTCACCGAATTGAACATCGGCACACCGAATCTTGCCGTGGTCCTCGCTCCCCACCCGGCCGACGAGTCATTGGGTCTCGGGGGCACGATGTCGGCGCTTTTGTCGAAGGGCGCGACGGTCATTGTCGTCACTGCGACGAACGGACCAAATTCGCGACACGGCGACCTGTCGTTCGCTAGGAACGGTACGAGTGCCCGTCGTCGCAAAGGGACTCGTGCCGCCATCAACGCCCTTGGCGAAAAGCAACGCGGCAACGTGCTCAACGTTCAGCTGCATCTGCCCTTTGACAATCTGGCGGGCGTCGAAACGGAACTTGAGGAACACGTCAGTCGATTTCTTGGTCCGAATGACATCTGTTTCTCGACGTGGGAACTGGATGGCCATCCCGACCGCGAAGCGGCCGGCCGGGCGGCCCGGCGCGCGAGCCTCGACACCGGCGCGCGCCACTTCCAGTTCCCAATCGATTTGTGGAGTTGGGGATCAATCGACGATCCGACACTTCCGTGGCGAGACGCGCATCGCGTGTCACTGGAAGCAGACGACCTCGCGCGCAAAAATCGAGCAATCAATTGCTACGAATTAGCTAATGACGATTGCGAATGTTCCGAGGCGATGTCGGCAAACGTACTGGCACACTTCCAAAGGTCGTTCGAAGTCATCTTCGCCTGAGCGAGACATTCGAGCGAGCCAACGATTGCGGCCATTCGTCACCGTAGCGGGGCAAGTACATCGATACCCGAGGACGAGTACGAAACCCGAAGGTGATCATCCTGACAGTGGCCAAGAGTGCCGAGAAAGTCCCGTGTGAACCTATCGACCGTGATGGAAAATGCCCAGACCATCGAGTGTCGCCGCAGCAATACCGTCAAGGTTGAGCGTCGCAAAATCGTCTGGACCAAACCAGCCGACTTCCTGCACCTCGTCATAATCGGGTGACGGAACCCCGGAGTCAACGCGAGCGTCGTACACCATGGAGACATACGAAACGTCGTCTCCATTGTCGTAGCGAACTCGAAACGAGGGACCACCCAGCGCACCTCGCAGGCCAGTGATCTCCACCACTACTCCCACCTCTTCGAACGCCTCACGTCGGGCGGCGTCTTCGGGTACTTCGTCAGGTTCGATTGCACCACCGACGAGCCCCCATGGACCCGGGGTGGTGTCGCGAACCAGCAGGAGCCGACCGTCGCTGTTCCAGATCAAGACACTGACGCCCGGTACCAATAAGAGGTCGGTACCGACCTTGGATCGGAGCTCCGTGAAATACGGTGACATACCCATTGAGCAACTGTATCTATGCGTTCGCGCATCTTGAGCAGTGAGATACAGCCACTCTGACGACTGAACGACAGTGGGACTCCGCCTGAATCCGAAACGGAACCACAAGAGATTGGCCGTCTCGAACGCTGCTCACTGGTCATTAACCTTGGTATCCCGTGACTATTCTCGTCGACCTCCAAGAGGTCACCCTCGAAGGCGCCGACCGGACTCTGTTGGAGAACCTGTCGTTGACCATCTCTTCGGGAGATCGAATCGGCGTGGTGGGCATCAACGGAGTTGGCAAGACGACACTCCTCAGGATTATCGCCGGGACGCTCAGCCCAGACTCAGGCAAGCTTCGTCGAGGTCGCGACGTGCGCGTTGGCTTCTTGGAGCAGATACCAACGTTGCCCTCCGGCACGGTTCGAAAGATCTTGGGCAGCGGATGGAAAGTCGACGCCGCGCTGGACCGCCTCGGGATGCTCAGCGAAGCAGACGTCGAAACGGAGAGCCTCTCCGGCGGCCAACTCAAACGCGTCGCGCTCGCTCGCGTCTTCAGCGAAGACCTCGACGTGCTCATTCTCGATGAGCCGACGAATCACTTGGATCTCAACGCCATCCAATGGCTCGAACAGCAGATCAAGAATTTCCAAGGGGCCGTTGTCTTAGTGAGTCACGATCGATTCCTCCTCGATCAGGTCACGACGCGGATGGTCGAAATCGATCGGGGTAAAACGTACGTTCACGCGGGTGGCTATTCCCAACTCCTCGAAGCCCAAGCAGATCGCGAAATCCACGCGGCGACCGCCGAACAGATTCGTCGCAATCTCGCGAAGACTGAGTTGGCGTGGCTTCGCCGAGGCGTCAAAGCTCGCGCCACCAAGCCCCAAGCCCGACTTGACGCGGCCAAGCGGCTTTTGGCAGCTCGACCGCAAGCCGCCGCGCGCGTCGGGACACTCGACCTCGTCACCAACGTTCCGCGACTTGGCAACACGGTGATCAAGGCCCATCAGGTCTCCTTCGCCTACGACGGTGAGGAGCCGATCCTTCACGACGTCACCGTCGATCTCGGACCCGGGGAGCGAGTCGGCGTCGTCGGACCGAACGGTGCTGGCAAGTCAACGTTCATCAACATCCTCGCCCAATTACTTTCACCTTCCAAAGGAACAGTGAAACGCGGACCCACGGTCGTGGCGTCGTACCTCGAGCAGAGTGGTGGTGGCTTCGACCTGGAAGCGACGGTGCAAGAACTCGTCGCCGGGCCGCGGGGTATTCCCGGTTCACCTGACGACGTCGCGCTCATGAAGCGGTTCTGGTTCACGGGGGCCTTACCGATGACCAAGGCCAAGGACCTTTCGGGCGGCGAGCGGAGGCGACTGCAGTTGCTCCTAGCCCTCTCATTGCGTCCGAACGTCCTCTTCCTCGACGAACCAACCAACGATCTCGACCTCGAGACAATTCGACTGGTTGAGGAGTTCTTAAGTCAGTGGCCCGGAACACTGGTGGTTGTCTCGCACGATCGCACCTTCCTCAGTCGTACGACGGACCGCTTGCTCGAGGTGCAGGCGACGGGAACGATTACTGAGGTTCCCGGCGGCATCGACGCCTGGATTGCGCGGACAACCAACAACCCTGTCGGTGTCGCGATGCCCAATGGGGGAAATACGACCGTCGCTCCAAATGTCACACTCGGACGACAACTTCGCGACGCCGAAAAAGATATTGCTCGTCTTGAACGACGAAGAGCAGTGATCTCAAAGAAGATCGTGGACTCGCCCGATCACGCGGAACAGACGAAACTGGGTTCCGAGTTAGCCGGCCTGCTGAATGAACTGAACGCTGCGGAAGAGCGTTGGCTCGGTTTGGTCGATTGACCCGATTCCACAAGGGCCTTCCATCTGTTCATAGTTGAGAATGACGCTGCACCACAACTGCACGAATCCGGAGTCAAGTCACGCCGGAGCTTTTGCGGATTCGATACCGCCAGCCCGTCAGACCAAAATATGTTGCGGCGACAACACCAAAGGCGAGCTCCGCGATCCAAACGGCGCCCCATTGCGGAAGCTGTCCGACGGCCGCTGCCGCAAGAGGCTCAAGACATAGTGCACCGGCGACCAGAGTGGCGCTCAACCACGCTCGAGCCGTTCGCCAACGAAAGCCGAGATAACCAAATATCGGTCCGGTTATGGCGCCACCCACGATCACCTTCGTCTCCGATCGCAACAAAGCGAGAATGGGTCCAACACTTCCGTCGAGATGGACCCCTTCCAAAGGAGTCAGCGTCATGATGAAGTATCCGACGAGTGCCGCGGCCGTGGCAACGCAACCAATCAGAACTGCGCGCCTGGGCAGAATCTGAGTGCATCCAAATACAAAGGGCAGTACGAGCCAAGGGGCGGAGAGAAGGCTTACCTCCCCTAACCAAGGGATGTGAGAAATGCTTCCCAGATATTGGTCAACTGATCCGAAGGCAGCACCAATAATGACCGCAACGAGAAACGCCATGGATCACTTTCTCACACTGTCTGTTCGAACGTCATGTGAGTGCCCCCGGCAGGATTCGAACCTGCGCACACGGTTTAGGAAACCGATGCTCTATCCCCTGAGCTACGGGAGCGCGACTTCCGCGCGAAGCTCCGCGTGTAAATCGTCCCCAAGCCTAGGCGGCGTTTACTGGCAAGCTGGTGGTTCGTCACATCGACTCGGTCAGTGTGCCAAAGCGTCGGAGGAGACTACTGGGCCGTCGACCGACCAAGGGAAATTGATCCATTTATCAGTTTTTTTCCAAGAGTAGTCAGGCACTATGACTGATTGCGGCTTTGCGTACAGCACCGCCGATCGAACCTCACGGACTGAGCCCGCGCAGAAGTCCATCACCATTTTTAAGGTGTGCCCGGAGTCAGCAACATCGTCCGCAACGAGAACCACCGCTCCTGAGAGGTCCACTTTGTTCGGCACCGGTGGCAAAACGATAGGCATAGCGAGCCGTTCGTCGATACCGGTGTAGTACTCGACACTCATCATGAACGCGTTCTTCACTCCCAGCGCATAACCGAGTCCCGCACCCAAGAAAAAGCCACCGCGTGCGATTGACAAGACAATGTCTGGCGCGAATTCAGAGTCACATATTCGTTGAGCAAGCACCCTCGTCGCTCGTCCAAAATCCTCATAGGTCATTACTTCACGAGATTCCATGAATGAAACGGTAGACGCAATGCTCAACACCGAGACCGTCGCCACCGCCGCAGCCATTGCGGCGGCCCTCATCGACGAAGCAATCGCGCAGTAGCCGTACCGCTCAGCCCAGGCGCGAACCCTTCAGACCGTAGGCACGGAACTACGTGGACGGATGAAGGAGCCTCGAGCGCACGAATCGTGGTCCGAGCATTAGTGCACCCAAGAACACCAGTGCGACGACGATGAAAGCGAAGGCGGTGCCTTGACCCGCGATCACTCGCAAAATCATCCCCAGCGCGACCGTCGCCAGCCACGCTTCCACACCTGCGCCGAGAGAGGCACCGTCTTGACGACGAACGAGCACGATGAGCCAGCCCACCGCGAGTCCAACCGCAAAGGGCCACGTCGTCGATACCATGCCGGAGAGACTGTCCCCGTGGTGGTGGTTGGCACGACCGATGGCCACGAAGAGCAAAACGACGAAGATGTCAATAACTAACCAACGCCGATTCATTGCGAAGGACCCTATCGGCATTTCCATCGGGCAGTTTGCGATGAGTGTCCCGCTGACACTTCACCATTTCGTTCCATTGAAAGGGGTGCAATGGCAGCGAGACCTACCAAGGGTATCGGTTCGTCGCCCGCATCTTCCAACGGAAACGCCTCGAGCGGCTCACTCCGTAAGCAAGCGATCAACAGGCCGGAGCGAAATAGAAGTAAGCAACTCCGTTGAGAATCGTCACGTGCACGGTCGCCGTCGCGAACGCCGCGGGACCGCTGCTGTACACCCTTTTCACGTAATCCGTGAGGCTGTAGGTCGTGCCACTCGGCTTCTTGCCGGCGAAATTCCACGCCTGCGTATTGGGACCCGGACCGACCCACGATGGCGTGGGATGCAACGTACTGAGTACCTGCGTGTCGGTCTCTCCCGTTTGCGCGACGTTCGCCTTCTGATAGCACGCGAGGAACGCGCTCTCCGAGGTTGCCGAGCCGGGATAGTCGTGCTGATAGGCATAAATGATGCCTGCGGTCGCACTCACAGCCCACGCCTCTCGATAACCCGCGAAGAGCGAGTTGATCAATGGATCGACATTTGGCGTCGGTGCCGTGACGACTCGGAACGTCGTCGTCGTCGTCCCGTTCTTGTTCGCTACTGTCAAGTGATAGACACCCGATCGCACGGACTTGGCGACCTTCAGCGACACCGTGATCGACGTCGGTGTGGACTTCACGATCCTCAGCGCGACACCCTTCGTCGTCGTCGAGACGGATCCACCCTTCAAGCCGGTTCCAGTGAGCACAATCGCGGAGGTCGCTCCTCCCCTCACCTGCGATTTGATGGCGGCCACTTTCGGCTTGGCTGCGACCTTTGGCTGGATGAACTGAACGGCAACGCGTGACGACGACGTCGCGGAATGCGTGTCATCGCCACTCTTTCGAGCGACGACCAAGCACGTCCCGGCGCTGGTTGACGTGATCGTGGATGCAGTTCCACCAAGGGCGCAGCCCTTCGCCGTCCCGTCCGCAACGTCGAAGACCACAGCGCCCTTGCCCGATCCCCCCGTCGCAGCAAGTACGACCGGTTTGCCCACCGTCCCCTTTGCTGGGGAGACCTTGAGACTGGCCTGCGCCAATGCCGTGAACCTGATGGTCGTCGCCGGTGAAGAGACGGCGCCATAGTCACTGTCTGCGGCCTTGATCGCCGTGACGGTGCACGTTCCAAACGTCGTCGCGCTGAGTGTGACGGGACTCGACGACGTGAGCGTGCAACCCTTTGCGGTTCCATCGCTCACGCTGTAGGTGACCGCGCCACTACCCGATCCACCGACGGTGGACAGTTTGACCGAGTGCGACACCGGCGAAGTAGCGGAGTTGACCTGGAGTGGAGTTTGCGCGCTCTTCGCGACAGCAGTCACGACAAACACCGGATCCGCCGTGAACGTGACGGTAGCGGTGCCACTCACCGTCGCCGTACCGGCGACGACCATGCCACTGGACGTCAACACGTAGATGACGTCACCGGCAACGATGCTGACGTCGGTGATCGTCAATGTAATCGGCAGCGTCGCGTCGGGCGACGATCCAGTCCCCGTCTGCCAAGAGACCGCCACCGCGACCACGTAGGAGTGATTCGCCGGCACCTGCGACGCGAGCGCCGTGATGCTCGCGATGGGATACGCGCTGATGGTCGTACCGGTCGGCAGCGCCCCGCTCGGAACGGTGATCGAACTCGTGGTACTTGATGTCGAGAGCGTGAGGGTGGTCGGTGCCGTCGCTGAGGCAGTTCCCGACACGGGCGTGCCTAAGGACGACGCGGCGACGCCGCTCGGAGGCGGCGCATTCGTGGGACCCGTTGACGTGGTCACGAACGGTACCGCGGTGCTGGGAAGCGAGTTGTTGTACGTCACGTGATCGCCATTGGCCGTCACGATCACCGTGTATGGGGTATTCGCCGTGAGTCCACTCACGACACACGCCGCGGGCACGCACGTCGTCGAATTGGTCCCGGCGACGGTTGCGCCGCTGTACACCACGGCGGTGTAGGACGAAGCGTTTTGCACCGACGCGAACGCGAGGGTGACGGTGGTATTTGTCTGCGTCGTCACCGAGACTTGTGGTGTTCCGAGGGGCAGCAGGGCCAACGAGAGCGGCGCCGACGCCGCTCCAACGTTCGACGTAAGAAAATGGATGCCGTCGCCAATCGACGTGATGGTGGCCGTAAAGGTGTCACTGGTCGTCAAGCCAGTAAAGGTGAATGTTCCCGAAGTGTTGCCAGTGATCGTCGTGGTCGAATTCGCCGTCGTGTCGTGGAACGTGATCGTGCTCGAAACAGCGTTGGGGTTCGGCGTGAACGTCACCTTGATGGACGACGGTGAAACTGGAGAGAGCGTGGGGGCGGCCGGCGGGGCCAACTGCGGGGTGGTGAGGGTGAGCGAAGCCGATGTCGTGCCGACCGGCGAGCTCGAAAAGGTCGTGCCGTTGCCGACGGAAGTGACCGTCGCGTCGTAGGTGTCACCTGGCGTCAGACCGGAGAAGAGGGCCGTGTTCGACGTATCACCGGTGATCTGCGTCGTCGAAGGCGTCGTGGTGTTGTTGAGCTTGATGGTGCTCGACACGGCGTTGGGGTCGGGCGTGTACGTCACCGTGATTGACGTCGTCGTCGTTTGACTCAACGTTGGCGCAGCTGGCTTTGCCAACTGCGGCGGCGAGAGCGTCAGGGAGGCGACGCCGCGCCGACTGGTGAGTTCGAGAACGTGGTGCCGTTACCGATGGAGGTGATCGTCGCGGTGAACGTGTCGCCCGTCGTCAAGCCGGTGAACGTCAACGTTCCTGAGGTGTTACCAGTGATCGGCGTCGTCGTGTTCGCCGTTGTGTCGTGGAGCGTGATCGTGCTCGAGACCGCGTTCGGGTTTGGCGTATAGGTAACCGTGAGTGAGGTCACGGACGTCTGACTCAGCGTTGGCGCAGCTGGCGTGGGCAACTGCGGTGCGCGAGCGTGAGTGGGGCGGACGCCGCGCCGATTGGTGAACTCGAGAACGTCGTGCCGTTACCGACCGAAGTGATCGTCGCGGTGAACGTGTCGCCTGTCGTCAAGCCGGTGAAGACAACGTTCCTGTGGTGTTACCAGTGATCTGCGTCGTCGTGTTCGCCGTTGTGTTGTCGAGCGTGATGGTGCTCGAGACCGCGTTCGGGTTCGGCGTATAGGAAACCGTTATTGAGGTCAGGTCGATCTGACTCAGCGTTGGCGCAGCCGGCGTGGGCAACTGCGGCGGAATGAGTGTCAGCGGCGACGACATTGCCCCTTCCAGCGGAATGGTGTACGCGCTCTCGTCGCCAATGGACGTCACCGTCGCGGTGTACGAGTCTCCCGTCGTCAAGCCGGTGAACGTGAACGTTCCGTCGCAATGCCGGTAATTGGCGTCTGTCATGTTCGCCGTCGAGTCGTAGAGGGTGATGGTGCTCGACTGACGCATTGGGGTCCGGCGTGAAGGTGACGACTAATTGATGTGACCGTTGCTTGACTAGATTGGCGGAGCCGGCTGGGTCACCAACTGCGTTGCCGCCAGCGGCAATGCCCGGCATGACGACAATCACACCAGCCACCAATGCGATGGCGGTCAAGAATCGTCGCACCGGTGCCCGGCGCCAACGCCTCACGGCAACATCACTTTCGCGCATGTGCCCCCATGTGCTCACTCGATACGTGCTGATTGGTCTACACGTTGACTTCTTCGATTGCAAAATCGCGCCCCCGAACGTCGTGGACGATTCGATTGGTTGCGATGCCTGCGACCGAAGCAGAAAGCCTAGATGAACTGTGCGAACCTCATCACTGCAGCCGGGGCGCGAAATCCTCACGTCGCATCGGCGCGGTGGCCATCTCGTATGTCGCGGGTGCGACTGCGCAATCCAAGGGCATTGTTGCTGGTCCGAGGTGGCGCCGGCTGAGCATCACATTTCGTGGAGACACTTCGTCACCGCTTCGTAACCTCGGGAGTGCTGTGTCAGTTGCTGACGGCTTCGCGCGAGAGGGCGAGCTCCTGCAGGTAACCGTCGAGCAAGGTCAAGAAGTGCTCGAGGTCGAGGGGCTTGGTCAGGTAATCCTTGGCACCGGCCTCGTTGAAACGTTTGATCTGCTCCTGGGACGCGTCGGCTGACAGCATGATGACCGGGATGGATGAAGTCCGCTCATCACGTTGGAGTCGTTCGAGGACGTCGATGCCTTGCAGATCGGGCAGGTGGACGTCGAGGAGGATCAAGTCGGGACGGTGCTGTTGCGCGAGCTCAACACCCAGACTCCCCTGCAGCGAACTGAGCAGACGCACATTTGGTCGATGCAACAAGAGTCGCTCGATCAGACGAACGTTGCCGATGTTGTCCTCGATGTAGAGGAGGGTCGACGACAGAGCATCACCCACGGCAGGCTCCGGCTGCCCCTCGTTGCTCTCGTTCTTAGGAGCCGAGGGTGCGGCCGACGCAATCGGCAACTCGAGCCAGAACGTCGACCCGATGCCCGGCGAACTGTCCACGCCGAGGGAGCCCCCGATGGCCTCCATGAGTCCTTTGGAGAGCGCGAGACCGAGCCCCGTTCCTTCTATTCCTCTCGACTCTGCGTCGAGTCGATCGAAGGGTGCGAACAGCCGGTCGTGAAACTGGGCCTCCACGCCGGGGCCGGTGTCCGTCACCGATAAACGCATCCGACCTTCGATGTCGTCACAGTCCAACGTGACCGATCCTTCAGCGCTGTTGTACTTGATGGCATTGGACAACAGATTCACCACTACCTGCTTCAATCGCTGAAAGTCGGCGCGTACGTAGTAGTCGCTGTCACAGTTGTCGATGATCGAAACGCCAGATTCCGACGCCTGCGCACTCACCATCTCGACGCATTGGCGAATCAACTCCGCCGAACTCACGACCTCGAGTTCGACGGCAATACTTCCGGACTCAACGCGCGAGATGTCGAGGACTTCGTTGATCAGTTCCAGGAGATAGCCGCCGGACTTGACGATGTAGCCAATCAACTCGAGTTCCTCAGATGAGGACATCTCCATCTGGAGGATCTGGGCGAAGCCGAGCACCGAGTTGAGCGGCGTGCGCAACTCATGGCTCATTCTCGACATGAACTCGCTCTTGGCGAGGTTGGCACGCTCCGCCTCTTCCTTGGCGACCTCGAGAGCCGCCGCCGCTTCGACTGCCTCAGTGACATCACGCGAGATCATGACCGCGCCGGTTGGATTACCTTCGGCGTCGCGTAAGGCGCGTCCCCGAGACTCGATGTTGATCCAGTCGCCATCAGTTCGGAGTCCTCGAAAGCGGACCCGGACGACTTCGTTCTTCGCGAAGCCGTGCGTAATCGCCTCGAGCACTTGGGCACGGTCGTCAGGGTGGACGAAGTCCATACCTTGACGACCCTCGGTGTCCTCCTTCGAAAATGAGAAGAACGAGTCGTTCGATGGGCTCGCTTCGATGACCTTGAGGTTCTCGTCCAGCACGATGATCGAGTCCACCGCGGCGTCAAAGATGGCGCGCGACTTTTCGATGCTGTCAGCCAGGGCGCTCATGGTCTCTTTGCGTAGCGAGATGTCGTGGCCGACCGCGTAGTGCAAGTCGCCATCGCGGCGAATCGTCCACTTCATCCAGCGGTACTCGCCGTCAGCGCACAGCTCTCGCAGTTCGAGTTCGGCGGCGGCGGGGACGACACCGTCCTCGGGTTGGAAGGCCGACGCCACGTGGACCAGGTCCTCGGGGTGAATGAGGCTCGAGTAGGACCGTCCGATCAGATCCTCGGGCTCCCATCCGAGGATCTGTTTGAAGGCGCCGTTCACAAGGAGAAAGTTCCCGTCAACGTCAGAAACCGCCATCAGATCGGTCGAGTTCATGAAGAACTGCTCGAAACGCACTGGGCCTATGTCGGAGTTCGTCATCGTGGTTCTGGGCGCGCGAGCAACCGCGACGCCGACAAGGGGTGGGTGGGATGCACTCGGGCCAGTATTCCACTTTTTGTATGTCACGAGACTCAGCCTCGAAAGGCCGTCACTCGTCGCGTTTACGCCGATTCACGCGTCGAGGGCTGCCAAGAATCCTTCGACGACCTCCAGATAGTGCTCTGGCTCCTCGATGAAAGGCATGTGGCTCGAATCTTCGAAGATCTCCCAGCGCACGTCAGGGATGGAGTCGAAGAACGGCTGCACGGTCGCTGGCGTTGCCTCGTCGTACCGGCCCGAGCAGAGCAGGGTGGGGACGCGTATCGCGTGGACCTTGTCAACGACACTCCAGTTCTTCAACGTCCCGATGCAATAGAACTCGTTGGGACCATTCATGACGTTGTAGACGGTGGGGTCCTCCTCGAGCATCTTGGTGGTCGCCACGACTTCGGGCGGATTGGGCACGACGCGACAGACGTGCAAGTCGTAATACACGTTCTGCACCTCGAGATACTCGGGGTCGTCGGTCGTACCGAGCGCTTCGTGGCGATCGAGCGTCTCTTCCACGTCGGGTTCGAGTTCACCGCGGAGAATCTTCGCCTCGCTCGCCCAGAGCGCCATCGACGCTGGCGAGTTCGAGAGCACGAGCGCCCTCAATCCGGCCGGCTGGCGGATGGCGTGCTCGGCGCCGAGCATCCCGCCCCATGACTGTCCGAGCAAGAAGTAGCGGTCGTTGATACCGAGGAAGGTGAGGAGGTTCGTTATCTCGTCCAAGAAGAGGTCGACGGTCCAGAAGTCGCCGCCGCGCTCGGGCATGTGCGTCGATCGGCCGCCGCCGATCTGGTCGTAGTGCACGACGGGACGACCCGTGTCGGCCAGTTTGGCCAGGGCCAACAGGTAGTCGTGGGTGCAGCCCGGTCCCCCGTGAGCGACGACGAGTGGCGTCTTGCCCGAGTGCAGGTCGCCCGTGATTCGATACCACGTCTGCCACTCGCCGAAGGGCGCGAAGCCTTCAACCACCATCGCTGTCGCCATGGCTGAACTGTAGATGAACACCTCGAGCGCGCGTTCGTCAAAGACGCAATGTTGCAGGGACGCTTTGAACTGTTCGCCGAAAGCTGACGTCGCGTCGTCAGGTCTCGTCTAGCGTGGATTGACCTATGGCCCTCTCAATTGGAATCGTCGGACTGCCCAATGTGGGCAAATCAACGGTCTTCAACGCTCTCACCAACAACAACGTGCTCGCTGCGAACTACCCCTTCGCCACTATCGAGCCCAACGTCGGTGTGGTTTCAGTGCCGGATCCTCGTCTTGCCGTTCTGGCGACGATCTTTGGATCGGAGCGAATCCTCCCAGCCGCGGTCACCTTCGTCGACATCGCGGGCATCGTGAAGGGAGCGAGCGAGGGCGAGGGCCTCGGCAACCAGTTCCTCGCCGCGATCAGAGAGTGCGACGCGATCTGTGAAGTCGTCCGCGTCTTCGTCGACGATGACGTCATCCACGTCGATGGTCGAATCGACCCCGCGAGCGACGTCGCCACGATCGAGACCGAACTGATCCTCGCCGACCTGCAGACACTCGAGAAGCCGCTCGCCCGGCTCGAACGCGAAGCCAAGCGCGGTGGCAGTGATGCGCCGGCGCGCCTCGCGCAACTGAAGAAGGCGCAGGCCGCACTCAACGATGGCCTGGTCATCTCCAAGGTCGGCAAGGAACTCGACCGCGACGTACTCGCCGATCTGCACTTGCTCACCGATAAGCCGTTCGTCTACGTCTTCAACGTCGATGAGGAGACGCTCGGGAACCAGGAGCGCTGCGCTGAGTTGATCGCGTCGGTCGCCCCATCCCAGGCGGTCATACTCTGCGCCAAGGTTGAAGCGGAACTGGCCGGACTGGACGAGAGTGAAGCCCTCGAGCTCCTACAGTCCTTCGGACAGGACGAGTCAGGACTCGCGCTGCTCTCGCGAGTAGGTTTCGCGGCACTCGGTCTCCAGACCTTTCTGACGGCCGGTCCCAAGGAGACCAGGGCGTGGACGATCCATCAGGGAGCGACCGCCCCCGAAGCGGCCGGCGAAATTCACACCGACTTCCAGAAGCACTTCATCAAAGCCGAGGTCGTCTCCTTTGACGACCTCGTGGAGCTGGGCACGATGGCGAACGTGAAAGCCGCCGGCAAGGCTCGCATCGAAGGCAAGGAGTACGTCATGCGTGACGGGGACGTCGTGGAGTTCCGCGTCGGCGTTTGACGCGGTACAATTGACGCAGGCGTATGCGACAGAGGTCGGCGCCTGGAAACCTCAGTTCTAGGAGAACCATGACCTCTGACACCTTCAACTTCAAAGTTGCCGACCTCTCGCTGGCCGATTTCGGTCGCGCCGAGATGACCCTCGCCGAGCACGAGATGCCCGGCCTCATGGCAATGCGTGCCGAATTCGGCGCGAGTAAGCCACTCGCGGGCGCTCGAATCGCCGGCTCGTTGCACATGACGATTCAAACGGCGGTACTCATTGAGACCCTCGTCGCACTCGGTGCGGACGTTCGTTGGGTCAGTTGCAACATCTTCTCGACCCAAGACCACGCCGCCGCGGCGGTCGTGGTTGGACCGACCGGCACCATCGAGAGTCCTCAGGGCGTTCCGGTGTTCGCCTGGAAGGGCGAGACACTCGAGGAGTACTGGTGGTGCACCGAGCAGATGCTTCGCTGGCCCGGACAGAACGGTCCGACGATGATCCTCGACGACGGCGGTGACGCCACGTTGTTCGTGCACAAGGGGCTCGAGTTCGAGCGCGCCGGGTTCGTCCCCGCGCCCGAGAGCGCCGACTCCGAGGAGTACCGCGTCATCTTGGCCCTGCTCGACAAGATCGTCTCGAGCGGCGAGCCCTACTTCGAGCCGATGGCCAAGGACCTGATCGGCGTGTCGGAGGAGACAACGACCGGCGTGCACCGCCTCTACGAGATGGAGCGCGATGGCACGTTGCTCTTCCCGGCGATCAACGTGAACGACGCGGTCACCAAGTCCAAGTTCGACAACAAGTACGGCTGTCGCCACTCGCTCATCGACGGCATCAACCGCGCCACCGACACCCTGATTGGTGGCAAGGTCGCGGTCATCTGCGGGTACGGCGATGTCGGCAAGGGTTCGGCCGAATCGCTGCGCGGTCAGGGTGCGCGCGTCATCATCACCGAGATCGATCCAATCTGTGCGTTGCAGGCCGCGATGGACGGATTCCAGGTCACCACCCTCGAAGAGGCCCTCCCCTTCGCCGACATCATCGTCACGGCGACCGGCAACCGTGACATCGTGTCGGTCGAGCACATGTTGATGATGAAGCACCAAGCCATCCTGGGCAACATCGGTCACTTCGACAACGAGATCGATATCGCTGGACTGGCCGGACTCGCTGGCGTTCGCCGCGAGAACATCAAGCCCCAGGTCGACAAGTGGATCCTCCCCAACGGTCGAGCCATCATCCTCCTCTCCGAAGGTCGCCTGCTCAACTTGGGCAACGCGACCGGCCACCCCAGCTTCGTGATGAGTAACTCGTTCACGAACCAGACCATGGCGCAGATCGAGTTGTTCATGAACAATTCGAACTACGAGAAGAAGGTCTACGTGTTGCCCAAGCACCTCGACGAAAAGGTCGCACGGCTCCATCTCGATGCGCTCGGCGTGAAACTGACGACGTTGTCAAAGCAACAGGCCGACTACATCGGCGTGCCGGTTGAAGGACCCTTCAAGCCCGACACGTACCGCTACTAACCTCGCTCGCTCGCCGGGCTACGTTGAGTTGCCATGGAGCCGTCGCAGCGTGAACCGTCATGAGCGCCGAGCCGACCATCGACTGTCCCCTCTGTCACGAGGTCAACAAACCGGGCACGACCGCGTGTGCGCGCTGCGGACAGATACTGCTCGCGAACAACGAGTCGAAAGAACATCGGGTCCAAATCGAAAAGTGGAAGCGACAGGCCGAAAGAGAATCAGTCGAATATCCGACGATGACCAATCTCCTGAAGGACCGACTGTCCGGTAATCCACAGAACAAGGGTAAGTACTTCGGTTCACTCTCGAACTACCGCAAGCGCATCGGATTGCTGTGTTTGTCCGTGCCAGCTCTCATCGTGGTCATCTGGGTGATCGTGGCGCGACGCTGATGTTCATTTCGGCGCCCACACCACCGCCGAACGAGGCTCGACAGTGGGTCGCGGAGCAGTTCGGGGCCGGTGCTCGAGTGCGAACGGTTCGCCGCTTGACCGGCGGCATCACGTCGGCGATGCACTCCCTTTCAATCGAAACTGCGACGGGCCACCTGCGACACGTCGTTCTTCGTCGTTGGGTCGACGACGACCGCATTGAGGGCGCGGACCGCGTGATGCGAGAGTCGCACATCCTCGAGCAATTGGCTGACTCTGATCTCCCCACACCCAACGTGCTGGCCATCGATCCGACGGGAGCACGGTGCGGCCATCCGGCACTTTTGATGACTCGCCTGCCCGGTCGAATCGAACTCGCTCCGCGAAACCCAGAACTGTGGCTCGAAGAACTGGCGGCCATGCTGGCGCGAATCCATCGAGCCGACGTAGCCGCACCGGTGGCCGAATCTTGGCTCAACCGTGACAAACTCATTGTTCCGGAGTGGACGAAGCGCCGAGCGATCTGGCGTGACGCGATCGAATTGGTAAACGAAGCGCCACCGAAAGGTGAGCACACATTCATTCATCACGATTACCAACAGTTCAACACGCTCTGGAAGAGAGGGCGCCTCTGTGGTGTCGTCGATTGGGTCTTTGGGTCGTACGGAACTCCGAGCATCGACGTCGGACACTGCCGTCTCAATCTCGCCGTGCTGTACTCGTCCGACTACGCCAGACGGTTCCTCGAGCTCTATGAGTCGGCGTCGGAGAGGAAGGTGGTTCCTTGGTGGGACGTGCACGAACTGCTCGTCTATCTCCCTGGTTGGGGCGATTCCCTGCAACTACAGGCCGGTCGTCGACTGAACGTCGACTTCACCGGAATGCACGGCCGCGTTGAGGAGACGCTGGCTGACGCACTTCGCAGGGTGTGATCGATGGACGAGTACCCGAGCATCGCACCGCGTTCGTAATATGACGAGATGACGCTGCGACTTCAGAACATCAGTATCGACTCGCTCGACCCCGAACTCATCGCCGGTTTCTGGCGCGACGCACTCGGTTGGACAATCACATCGGTCGAACCTGGGGAGGTGGTTCTTGAACCACCCGTCGGGTCACCCGAAGAAGGCATCGTGCCCGACATCTTGTTCCTCCTCGTGCCAGAGAGCAAGTCAACGAAGAACCGCCTCCACTTCGACCTTCGACCACTCGATCAAGACGCGGAAATCGAGCGACTGACGGACCTCGGTGCGACGCGCGTCGACATTGGTCAGACGTCTGAATGCACGTGGGTAGTGCTCGCCGATCCCGACGGAAATGAGTTCTGCGTCTTGCGCGCACTGACCGAGTGACGTGACCGCGGTGGCCCGGCGTCGAACCCGTCGACATTCGCCACCAATCTCTTACTACTATGTGACGCATGGTAGTCAATTCGGACAAACTGTTGGTCCAGATGCGCCGTGGATCGATTGAGTACTGCGTCCTCGCCTTGCTCGAAACCGAAGACCGTTACGGCTTTGACATAACGCGTGAGTTAGCGAGTGCCGGCGGTCTCGTCACGAGTGAAGGAACGGTCTATCCCCTACTCACTCGACTGCGCAACGATGGCTTGGTCGACACCTACTGGAAGGACTCCACCGAAGGCCCCCAACGTCGGTACTACCGAATCACCAAGGTCGGGCGCCAAGCCTTGGAGTCGTTCATCTCGCAGTGGAAGCCATTTCGAGACGCCGTCGACGCAATCCTGGCGAGGAGGGGCTAGCGATGTCCACCACATCCACCAGTGACCAACTTGTCAGTAACTACGTCGGCGACCTCAACCTCGCACTGCGCATCGTCGGTGCGAGAGTGCGTCGGGAGTACCTCAACGAAATCAAGGAGCACATCAGCGAATCCCGACTGCTACTCGCGGCCGACGATGAACAAGGGGTTCGCGAGCTACTCAACAACATCGGCGACCCCGATGTGCTCGCCTATGAGTTGCTCGCCACGCAACGTCAACAAGGCGGCAACTGGTGGCAACGACGCGTGGCCGCCACTGGCCTGGCGCGGGTCATTTCGCTCACGACCGTGGGCCTACTCGCCGTTCTCGTGGTCATCGCACTGATCTATTCGAATCTGTATCGACCTCTCTCCCAAGGCGCCGAGGGTGGCGTCGAGGTGCTCGCGCCCAACGGTTCGCCAGCTCAAACCGTGCCCGACAGCGCTCAGCTGGACAACGGTGCGCCAACTGTTTATAAGGAACCAATTGCGAAATTCTTTACCGTCAAAGTGATTGCGTCGCTGTATAACGAGGGGCCATATTCGATCGTCATCGATTCGGTGGGATCACCCTCTTCATTCACGATCTTTGACACGCGCGTGCGCTTTGACGGCACTGATCGTGCTGAGGGTTCTGATGGATGGCGAGGCGGCCCGAGGTTTCACATCTTCACCTTGCACTCCCATCAAGATCAAACACTCCTCATCACGTACCGCCAGCGATGCCAACTCCATACTGGTGAAGTAGCGGGTTACGGTTCGGTTCCAGTCACGTACTCCTACATGTTCTTTCACCACTCGACGTTCGTCGACATCGATCCCTTTGACATCCAGATGTCCTCGACGTGTTGATGCTCGAGGCGCTCTGACGCTCGTAGGGAAGAGTTGGGTCGCTCTAGGGCCGAGTACCTGGCGAAGCAAATCTCGGACAACAACCACGTTGAATTCCCTCAGCGATAGCCGGCGAAAATGTCGTTCACTTGTCCCTCAACATGCCGGGGATTGGTGACGCGGACGAACCATTCCATGGTCATCGTTTCGATGAACTTCTGGCGACCCATCTTCATCCAGAATGAATCGCCGATCTGTGAGATGTGCGCTTCGAGCGCGTCAAATTTGGCGCCGTTGACCTCGCTGATGTCGATCGCCGCCGACACCTGATCGTCAGGCGTGCCCATCTCGAAGGCCTCTTCGTCGGCGTCCTCGGGTTCAGGTTCACGCACGATGCCTTTCGCGGCGTCAGCCTCTCTGCGCTCGCGGTCTTCCTGTTCCCAGCGCGCGCGCCAGGTCACCATGACGGAGGCGGGAATCGCATTGAAATAGAGGGTCGGCTCGTAGTCGATCAACTCGAGAGCCGCGAGGGTGATGCGGTGGGCCTGAATGTGATCGGGGTGTCCGTAGAAGCCGTACTCGTTGTAGGTCATGATCACTTGAGGACGCTCTTGCATCAAGACTTCGGCCAGTTTCGCCGCCGCGACGTCCACGGGCGTGGCCCAGAAGGAGTCGGGATCATCGTTCTGGGGCCAACCCTTCATTCCCGAGTCGCGATAGCCCATCCGTACGAGCCGGCTGATGCCCAGAATCTTGACGGCGTTGTCGAGTTCGACGGCGCGCGTCTTGGCGACCTCGTCGCCGTCGTGGTGACTGGCGTCGGGCTTGGATCCGTCGGGACCATCGCCACATTCACCGTTGGTGCACGTCACGAGGACGGTGCGCACACCTTGGTCGGCCAGCAGTCGGTAGAGTCCACCGGACGAGCTCGCCTCGTCGTCGGGATGGGCGTGCACCGCCAGAAAAGTCAGTTGTTCCATCACAGTCCTCCAAAAAGGTCAGTCTTGTCATTCGCTGTCACATCACGGCTCCAGGCGCGCTGGTAGTACTCGATGCCAAAGAGCATCGTGAACAACTCGTCGCTCATGGTGACCAGTTCCGCGTTGTCAACTTGGGAAGCGTGGGTCGCGATGGCCAACTGCTTACGCTTGGCGAACGCGCGAACGTCCATTGTCGAGGCCACGAGTTCGTCGGGGACATTGAGTCCGGCACTAAGGACCCAGGCCGGCAAGAAGACGTCCTTCGCCCTCGCCCCTTCGATGAACTCCTGGAGGATGCTCGTCGGCACCACGGGATAGTAAAGACGCTGCGGACTCGTCGCGATGTCGAGTGCTCGCCGAGTTACCACGTTGGCCATGATGTGGTCCGGGTGCCCGTAAAAGCCGTTCTCGTCGTAGGTCACGACCACGCTGGCATGCACCTCGTCGAAGATCGCCGCCAGCGTCGCGGCGACCGCGTCAACCTCAGCGTTCACGAAGGCCGACGGCCGCGAGTTTTGGGGCCATCCGGCCATTCCCGAATCGTCGAAGCCGAGGGAGATGACTCGAGAGAATCCGGCGACAATCGCCGCTCGCTGGAGCTCTCCCGCTCGAGTCGCGCGGGTCCATTCAACATCGTGCAGCGGGTCCGAACCCGGACGGGCGTCGTGATCGAGACCCAGCTGTCCGTTGGTGCAGGTGACGAGGACGACCTGGTAACCGAGGTCTGAGTAGTGCGACGTGACCCCCGCGGTGAAGATCGCCTCGTCGTCGGGGTGCGCGTGAACGCAGACCAAAGTGGGGGGAAACGTCATCCTGAGAGACTATGAGGTCGCCAGTTGGACGATGCGCACAATCAGCAACGTCCCGGCAATCAAGAGATAGGAGCCCACACAGCGCAGTAGGACTCGGCGCGCCAACGACGTTGGGGACGGGGCGAGCAGCGTCAAGCGCGGGGTGCGCCAGTCTCGCTTATCGATGTCGTAGTCGACCTTCGCGCTGGCCCGTCGCAACCCGATGGGGAGTCCAATGACGAGTCCGATTACGGCCACGGCGGCGAGCGCCACCAGCAGCACAACGACATTGATGGAGGTGAACAATGTGGAGACCATCATGGTGATGGAGAGCACCACCAAGACCGTCACAATGATGGATGCCGCGACGTTGAGCCACTTACCGTTCACCCACGGACCGAGAACCTCGCGGTCATTGCACAGCAGGAGTACGAAGATAGTGGTGCTCGGCAGCATGAGTCCGCACATCGCCTGGACCGCCAGGGTGATCAGTCCGAGCGGAGCGCCCGGCAACAAGGTGACGACACCCGCGACCACCAAGAGTCCCGCGAAGGAGCCGAAGAATCCTTTGGCATCGCGAAGACGTGCGTTGAGTGAGTGGCGAGAGCCCCCGAGGTCACCCAACGCGTACGTGCTGGCCAGGGTCACCGCGGCCGCCCCGATCACCGAAGCGTTGAGCAGGAGGATGGCGAACAACGTTCCCGAGCCTGCGCCCACGTAACGGCCCAGTCCTCTCGCGACACCCAGGGCGTTGGTGTACGAGTTGGTGTTGCCGTGATGCGAGAGTCCGGCTGCGGTCACGCCCATCAACAGTCCAGCGCTGACGACGACGATCAGCGATCCGAGAATGGTGTCGACGCGCTCGTAGTTGAGCCAACGCGGCGTGATCTTCTTGTCGACGATGTTGGACTGCTGAAAGTACAACTGCCACGGCGCCACGGTGGTGCCGATGATCGAGATGATGAGCAGAACCGCGGCAGACGATGCGCCGCCTCGGATCCCCGGAACCACGGAGTGGCTCGCCAGTGACGTGAGATGGGGCTTGGCGATGATGACGAGCGGCACGATGACGAAGTTGATCGCGACGAAGAGCATCATGAATCGCTCCCAGCGCTGGAACGAGCCAGAGGCCGTGACGGCAAAGAGCAGAACCGCGGCGACGGGCACCGAGAGATAAGGACTGACGCCGAAGTACTCCATAGAGAGCGAGACACCAATGAACTCGGTGATGATGATCAGGAAGTTGAGTAACAGGATTGAACTGATCGAGACGTTGCCCCAATATTTTCCGAATCGCTCGCGGATCAGACGACCGTGACCAACACCGGTCACCGCTCCGAGACGGGCCACCATCTCCTGGTTAATGATGAGCACGGGGATCAAGAGCGGCAGCGTCCACAGCAGCGTGTAGCCGAAGTTCTGACCGGCCTGGGCGTAGGTGGAGACGCCACCGGCGTCGTTGTCACCGACCATCACGATGAGTCCCGGTCCGATGATCGCGATGAGAGTGAGGAAACGTGCTCGAGCACCGTGACGGGTCGTGGTGTCGTGGGCCCGAATAGTGCCAAAAGCACCGCTGATCTGCTGTTCTTTAGCCTGCTCGCTCTGCACGATCCATCTCCTTTCGTCTCTGCGTGGTCGTTCAGCGAAACAACCACGGCGAGACCAGAAGGGTGGCTAGGCGCCCATCGAGGCAGTCGTTCGAGGTTGTGACAGTGCGGTAGTCACCGCGAGGCTGGTACTAGGGGGTTTCAGAAAGCCCCCTTAGAACGTGACCCAAGGCGACGCGGCATCATTCCTCCACCGCGTGCATACCGAACTCGCGGCGCCAGCCCTGAGGCAGGAGCTCTTCGAGTAAGTCGTCGACCGTGATAACGCCGACCATCTTCGCGTGGTCGTCGTCGAGTACTGGCAACACCGTCAGATTGAAGTCGCTCATCTTGCGCGAGATTCGGTGGAGATCCCAATGAGGATGGACGTGTGCGAGTTGCGTGCGCGCGACGGTCAATGCCAGGTCGGTGCCCCGAGCTCGCACGAGCGGCGCGATGGACGCCGCCCCGATTGGCTGTCCACTGTCATCAAGAATGAAGACGGCGTGCAACGACTCGGCGGGCACGGTCGAGGTTCGAATGGCCTCGAGGGCGTCCGCCGCGGTCGCCGTCGCGGGAACTGAGACAAAGTCGGTGTTCATGAGACCGCCGCCGGTATCGGCGTTGTACGAGAGCAGCCGGCGGACTTTGGTCTGTTGGTCCGCGCCGAGACCTTCGAGGATCGGCAAACGGCGATCTTGATCGATCTCACTGATGAGGTCAGCAGCGTTGTCGGGCTCCATCCGCGACAGCAGCCGTGCGGCGTCGACATCAGATCGTCCTTCGAGGAACTCCAGCTGGTGCTCGACATCGAGTTCCTCGAAGACGTCGGCTTCGAGTTCGCGGTCCAGACCAACGGCTTCGATGATCTCCTCGCCCTCCTCGTGGCTCGCCTGCTCGACGAGGTCGGCGATCTGGGCGGGGTGAAGTTTGGCCAGTTTGCGGTAGGGAATTCGTAGTCGCGCAGTGGGCACGTGCGAGACGAACGGCTCGATGGAGGCAAAGTCAACAATTGCCTCGGACTTCACGCGTTGACCGATGCTCTGTCCCAGGATCCGGCGAAGGAGTGGTCGACGACCGGGGTCGACACCGACCACCTCCCACTTGCCGTCAATCTGGGCAATCTCGATGTCGTTCGCCGTGATGAGACGACCGCGGACCAAGTTGATGAGGTGTCGAGCCAAGAGGTCTTCCGCAAGGAGCAGTTCACCGGGGCGACGCTCGAATCGACGAAGATCGACCCGCTTGCCCTCGAAGGTCATGCGACCTTCACTGAGCCCACCAATCTTTCGGATCGGCACGAAGAGGTCGCGACCTTCGATGCGGATAACGGCGCCGACAACAGGTGGATGGGCGTTGTCCCCGAGGCGCGCCACGAAGTCTTGGACGCGACCGATCCGGTCGCCGTCCGAATCGAAGATCGGACGGTGCAGGAACGTGGAGAGGTGGAGAAATTCAGTCATCTGTTGCCTTTAAAGGTCCTTTCAGGTTACCCCTTCGGACCGATCTCCTCTTCAGAGCCAAGTGAAATCTCGGCGAACGCGACGCGAACGAGTTGGGTCCTACGACTTCGTTGGTCTGAAGTGGGCCAGTACGTCAGCCACGAAGGCAACGTCGTCGTCGCTCACTCCGGCGTGCGTGACAAATCGGGCACGTCGCGGTCCGATCGTTCCGCCGTCGACGCCGAGGTTCGCGAGTTCCTCGACCAGTTGACGGGCCTGGGGATGATTGAACGCCACGATGTTCGTTCGACAGGTCCCGGGGTCGTAGTGCGCTTCAGGGAACGCCGTCGCAAAGAGTTCGGCCAAGGCTCGGGCGCGGACGTGGTCGTCGGCCAACCGATCCACCATCGAGTCGAGGGCCACCAGTCCCGCCGCCGCGAGGAAGCCCGCTTGGCGCATCGCCCCACCGAGGCGTTTACGTTCGATTCGTCCCTGCTCCATCAACGTGGCCGGTCCGGCCAGCAGCGAACCGGCCGGTGCGCACAGTCCCTTGGAGAGACAGGTCATCACCGTCGTCGCCGATGCGGCGTACTTCGCCGCGGTCGTACCAGTGGCGACGACGGCATTGAAGAGTCGCGCACCGTCGAGGTGCAGTGGTCGCTCGCCGATCGCGAGCGCGAGCGCGTTGATGTCAGCCACGTCGAGTGGCGTACCGCCAGACGGCATGTGGGTGTTCTCCAGGGCGACCATCGCCACGTGGGGCTGGTGGTCCTCTTCCGCGTCAATGATGTCAAGCACATCGCGAAGAGCGAGCGTGCCGCTCGTGTCATCGACGGCGGCGAACTGCACACCGGAGTTCCTCGCCGCGGCACCCATCTCGAAACTCACCACGTGCTGACCGCGTCCAGCAACGATGAGGTCGCCCGGACGAGCCAGGATGCGAACAGCGATCTGATTGCCCATGACGCCCGAAGGGACGAAGATCGCCGCCTCCTTGCCAACCAGTGCAGCGAAATGTTCCTCCAGCGCACGGACCGTGGGATCCTCGCCGTAGCCGTCGTCCCCGACCACCGCCGTCGAAATGGCGTCACGCATCTCCTGGGTCGGCTGGGTCAGCGTGTCACTTCGCAGGTCCACTCGTCGAGTCATGGACCGAGGTTATCGGCCGACTTCTACACTGGTCCGATGCGAGACGAGATCGACACCGGATTCAGTGAAACAGGGAACGTGAACAAGGAGCTCGGTATCCGCGTCGTCGAACTCTCCCCCGAGAAGGTCGTAATGCAAGTTGAAGTAGGACCGAAGGTTCACCAGCCCTACGGCATCCTGCACGGCGGCGTGTCGGCGTTGATGGCCGAGGGCGCGGCGTCGATCGGTGGCGCCATCAGCGTCGGCCCCGACGAGATCGTCGTGGGTACGGAACTCAACTGTTCACATCTTCGCTCCATGAGTAGCGGCGTCCTCACCGCGACGGCGACGCCAGTTCGCAAGGGCCGCACGGTGCACGTGTGGGCGATCGAACTGACCGACGAGAGCGACCGGATGATCTGCATTTCACGCTGCACACTGCAGGTGTTGAAGGCACCGCGTGCAGCGAAGGCTGAGTCGTAGACTGAATCGAAGGTATTCGCGAAGGAGCTGACTATGGGCGTTCGCTTTAAGGGCTGGGGCATTGCCCTGCCCGATCGAATCGTTACGAATGATGAACTGTCCCAGACGTTGGACACCTCCGACGAGTGGATCGCCGAGCGAACGGGCATTCGTGAGCGCCGCGTGGGCGGTTCCGCGGTGTCCCTTGGCGTCATCGCCGGGCGCAACGCCATCCAAGACGCCGGACTCCTGGTCGGTGACATCGACTTCCTGGTCCTCGCGACGACCACGCCCGACCGACTCTGCCCGGCGTCGGCACCGATGATCGCCAACGAATTGGGTCTCAACTGTCCATCCATGGACGTGAACGCCGCCTGTAGCGGCTTCATGTACGCCGTACGCACCGCGCAGGGACTCCTCGAGACGGGCAATCGCCGGATCCTCGTGATCGGTTCAGAGAACCTCTCGCGCTGGGTCGACTGGAGTGACCGCAACATGGCGGTGCTGCTGGGCGACGGCGCCGGCGCCGCGGTCCTGGAGTACGACGAGTCGGGAACTGACGTGTTGTCCTTCGTCCTCGGCTCCGACGGTTCGGCCGCCGACCTGCTCACCTGCGAGCACGGTGGCTACTTCCAGATGGACGGCAAGGAGGTCTTTCGACGGGCCGTACGCGTCGTCGTTGACTCGGCCGAGCAGGCGATGAAGATCGCCGAGGTCAGTCCCGATGACATCAACCTCGTCATCCCCCACCAGGCCAACGTCCGCATCATCAAGGCGGCGACCCAACGCCTCGGGATTCCAATGGAACGCACCGTCGTCACGCTCGACCGATACGGCAACACGTCGAGCTCGTCGATCCCCCTCGCCTTCTTCGACGCCCGTGAGAACGGTCGAATCAAATCGGGCGAGTACGCACTGATGACGGGCTTTGGCGCCGGGATGACCTGGGCCTCGGCGGTCGTGCGGTGGTCACGTTGAGCGGTCCGTCACTCGTCATCCTCGCCGCCGGTCGCGCTCGTCGTTACGGCGGCGTGAAACAGCTCGCACCCATTGGCAAGCACGGTGAGGGCGTCATCGACCTCCTGGCCTCCGACGCGTACGCGGCCGGCTTTGACGACATCGTCATCGTCGTCAACGCCGACACCGGTCCAATGATCGAACAGCACGTCTCGTGGCATTGGCCCAAGGGTCGCAAGGTGACCTTCGCCGTGCAGTCCAAACTCCGCGGGACCGTCGAGGCGGTCCTGGCCGCCGAGAGCAGTCTGGACCTCTCCAAGCCCTTCGGCGTCTCCAACGCCGACGACCTCTACGGCCGCGAAGCGTTTATGCGACTCGGTGCGCACCTCGCCGAGAGTCCCGAGCACTGCCTGGTCGGCTTCGAACTCGACCGAGCCCTCGTCGGCAACCTCCAGGTCTCTCGTGGTACCTGCATGGTCGAAGACGGCATCCTCACGGACATCATCGAGCGACGTAACGTGCACGCCACCAACGAGGGCTACGATGCCGACGACGGACTGCAGCCCGAGAGCCTCTCCCCGCTCACCACCGTCTCGATGAACCTCTGGGGGTTTCAGCCGACGATCATTCCCTTCATGCACAAAGCGATCGAGGCCCACAACTTCGCCGACGAGTCCGAGATCCAGCTCTCGACATTCGTGGGGCAACTGTTGAAGACCGAGAAACCTCGCTTCGAGGTACTCCAGACTCGTTCACGCTGCATCGGGGTGACCCACGCGCAGGACCTCGCCGTCGCGCAACTCCTGGTTCGCCTCGAAATCGAGGTCGGTCAACGCCCCGAGTACGCCTTTGCCGAAGGCTCGACGACCACGCCACCCGCTGTCGACTGACGGCGTCGAGCGGTGACCGACCCGTTCAACATCCGTGACGCCACCGCCGCCGACGTCGATGAAATAGTCCGCCTGGAGACGCAGATAACTGGTCTCTCACACAGCCGAGAACGCGAGATCCTCGGAGCGGCCGTGAGCAGCCATGACTGCCTCGTGAGCACTGATGGCGCCGAGAGCGTCATTGGCTATATCGTCCTCACGCGAAAGGCGTTCTTTGGGCGCGACTTCGTGCGCCTCCTCGGGGTCGCCGACGGTCATCGACGGCTCGGCGTCGCCACCGCCCTGCTGGCGAGCGCACTCGCGCGGTGTTCCACGAACTCGGTGTTCACTTCGACGAATGAATCGAATATCGCGATGAGGTCACTGCTGGCGCGCGGCGGTTGGACGTTGAGCGGAGCCTTGACCGGGATCGATGAAGGAGATCCGGAGTTGGTCTTCTGGAAACAGCCGATTGTCGCTGCGACGTAACCGCTCGTCACGCTTCCTTGGTCGTATCGGAGGCGATAGAACCGTCGCGAATACGTACGCGGCGCCCGGTGTGCGCGGCGACCTCCTCGTCGTGCGTCGCAATGATGATCGTCACGCCGAACTGGCGCTGAAGGTCGTCGAGTAGGGCCAGGAACTCGCCCGCGTTCGTAGAGTCGAGGTTGCCGGTCGGTTCGTCCGCGATGATGACCTCGGGCGAATTGGCCAGTGCTCGAGCGATGGCCACACGCTGTTGTTCACCGCCGGACAGTCGCGAAGGAAGGTGACCGAGCCGATGGGCGAGGCCGACCTGGCTCAGCAATTCATTGGCGCGCGCAATGCGCTTCACGTGAGAGGACTCGCGCGGCACCATCGCGATCGCCACGTTCTCTTCGGCACTCAATGTCGGTATCAGGTTGAACTGCTGGAACACGAAGCCGATCTCTCGAGATCGGATATCGGTGAGCACACTGTCCGGTTCATCTTCGAGTGATCGACCGGCGAAGCGGATCTGACCCGAGGTCGGCGAGTCGAGTGCACCCAGCAGCTGCAGGAGGGTCGTCTTACCCGAGCCACTCGGGCCTTCGAGCGAGACCGTCTCTCCACGCGCGATGTCCAGGTCGATCCCGCGCAAGGCGCTGACCGTCACCCCACCTTTTGAGAAGCTGCGAGTGACTCCCTTCAATGAGTAGAGAGGCTCCCCAGCAGAGGGCTTGGCGTTGTCGTCAACCAGAACTTGGGTCATGTCGCAATCCTTTCAATGGAAGTGGAAATCATCCGAGGTCTCGCAGAGCCGTCGCCGGAGAGAGTCGTGCCGCTCGCCAACCACCGACTGCACCGGCGACGAGTCCGCCCAGTAGAGCGCCGCCAAAGGCGATCACGATGGTCAGGGGATGAATCGGTGCGGTGAGATGAACGGTCCGGGCCACGGTCGCTGACGTGGTCTGGCCTAGGAGACCACTCACCTTGGAGGCACCCACGGCGAGACCGGTACTCGTGACACTGAGTCCCGGACCGATCGCTCCGATGACGAGACAGATCACGGACCCAACCGCGATACCGATGACGCCGCCCACGACGCCGATACCGAGCGTCTCGGCCATGATCTGGCGGACTACCCGTCCACGCGACCAGCCAATGGCCCGCAATGATCCAATTTCACGCACTCGCTTGGAGACACTCGAAAGCGTCAACAGTCCGGCGATGAGGAACGCGGCCAACAAGATGATCAACGCCAAGGCCCCACCCAGGTCATTGGCGAGTTTGCGGGCGTTTGAAAGACTCCCCGTCACCTGATCGGCGAGCGACGCAGACGTGAGAACGGTCGCTCCGGGGAGAGCCTTCTTTATCGCAGTCGCGACGGCCTTGACGTCGCTGGCGTTGTCGACCGATACGAGCACCTCATTGATTCGATTCGTGTTGGTGGACAACGTCTGAAGATTGGAGATACTGAAATACACGTCGGAGACGTCGCCCGTCAACGTGGGGTTGACCAAACCGACGATCGTGTAGTTGACCTTGTTGATCGTGAGCGTCTCACCGACCTTGAGTCCCTTCTGCGACGCGTAGGCCGTCGTGACCAGGACCTGGGACTTGGCGATCGACGGCGTCGTCGAAAGCCACGCGCCCTTCACCAATTGAGCCTTGGTGACCAGTCCCGAGGTGGTGTTCGCCGGGTTCACGCCGGCGACCGTGTACGTCGAAGTGCTCGTATTGGTGGTCGGTGGATTGAGTACTTGGTTGACGGTCTGTTCGGGAACCACGACGTCTTGCTGGTACGTCTTCTGGGCCGGTGTGAGGCACTTGGCAAATGCGTTGTTGAAGCCGGTTCGGAATCGGAACGCGCCGCCACCGCCTCCGCCGAAGCCGCCGCCGGTGGATCCCCCACTGCCGGAGCCGGGAATCGTCGTGGGGGTCGTGCCCAACTGTTTGGTGATGATTCCCTGGATGCACGTGCGTTCAGCGGCCTGCTCGGCGGCCGTGAGCACCGGGGCCTTGACGTTGGTCGAGATCGTCTGCCCGCCGGTCTTGATCGACGCGGTGATCTTTGGCACCGTGCCTGTTTCGTGAAGAGCGTCGAGCGATAAGGCTCCAACGGCGCTTTTCACACCCTTCACGTTCGCGACGGTGCTCACCGCCTTGGAAGGAAAGGTGATCAACGTTCCGGGCACGAAGAAGTCGTGTGTGAACTTGGTGCCGGCCGGACCGAGCTTGGCCAGGTCGGTGATCACCGAAGAGTTGGCCGAGGCCAGCGCTGCGGCGTCAGAGTTATTGAGAGAGGTACCTCCGCGCCCCGCGAAGAATCCGCCTCCTCCGCCTCCGCCGCCACCGAAGCCACCGCCGCCGCCACCGCCAAATCCACTAGACGGCGTCGTCGTGGTCGTCGTTGCTGTGGAGAGCGTCGGCGCGACGGTTCGAGTCACGATGATGTCGGTGCCCACGGAGTTGAGCGGCGACAGGGCTTTGGTCTGGGCGTCACTCAGGCCCTGCGAAACGCCGATGATCCCCATGACGAGACCGACGCCGGCAGCGAGTCCGATGGCGGTGACTATCGTTCGACCGAGTCGCCGTCGCAGTTCATTCCACGCGTAACTTAGAGAAAACAAGGTGACCTACCAAGGATGAAGGCGATCAAACTTTTTGGTCGCTTCGCGAACTGTAGTCATCTGTTTTCGATTTCATCATCGTTTATTATCTCCGCGAGCGCATTCTTAGAGTGGCCTTAGCAATGAATTACCTTTCGCGCAATCCTCCTCTCTCCTGGCGCGTCGCGAATCAAGTCGTGCAGGTTAGCCCCGCATATCCACGGCGTTGATTCGTTGTGGGACGATGCGAACCACGACGCGCTCGTCACCCGGGTGGTCATACGCACGCAAGTCAACTGAATACTTCTTCCCAACTTTCTCGGCGAATGAACCGTCATCGGGGGACACCTCCGCGTCACCGCGAATCTCCACGTATCGCTGAGGAACGGCGAGATCAAGAATGAGAAGTGAACATTGAGGGCGCGCCATGAGATTCTTGGTCTTCTGCCGATTCGAATTGAGCGAGAGCGCAATCGATCCGTCCTCGTAGAGGAACCACACTTCGGTGAGTTGTGGCCGGCCGTCAGGACCAATGGTCGCCAACGACGCTACGGAACTTTGTAAGAGGTCTGCGTGCGAATCTGGGATGTTCGTTGTCATCACTTTCTCTCTTTCAGATTGAGTTTCGATTGCAACTATGTTGATGGCGAAATCCTAGAAGTGGCTGGCGAGGAGTCATGCAGCGTCCATTCGTGGTTCTGAATCGGTGTTCGGTTTGACAGTAAGGAACTTCTTGCCTTTAGCCCCAGCAGTAGGAAAGTTGTCTCGCTTCATCTTCAGTGTTGTTATCAATGCCAGTCACGTGATGGCGTGGTTGCTCCGAGCAGCAGCGGCTCGACGGACTCAGCCGTGAGGGCCAAGGTCCCCTGGCCGCGTTGCAGCGTGCCGCGAATCATCAACGCCGGTGACTTTCGCGCCACGAGGGACCAACGGGCCCAGGCACCCTTGGAGAAGATCACGTTGACGTGGCCCGTCTCGTCCTCCAGGTTGATGAAGACCGCACCGTTCGCGGTCTCGGGATGCTGACGGTGCGTCACCACTCCGGCGACAAGGACCCTTGAACCCTCGGCGCCAATGAGGGCGTCGGCGCGCGTGACGCCGCGTTCGTTGAGATAGTCACGCACCAGCGCGATGGCGGTCGCCTCGGGCGTCAGGCCCATCGACCACATGTCATCGGCCACCCGTTCCATCTCGCTCGTCGCCGGCAAGACGGGCGCCTCGAGACCGGTCACCACGCCGGGCAGTCGATCGAGCGTGCCCTGGGCGGCCGCGCCGGCCGACCACGCGAGCGCACGGCGAGTCGCGCCAAAGGAGTCCAGCGCACCGGCGGCGGCCAACACTTCGAGGTGGTGTTGTTGGAGGCCGGCGCGGCGCACCAGGTCCGAAGAGTCGCGCCACGGCACACCCTCTACGATGCGCGTCGCGAGCTCGTCGCCGATGGTGCGCAGACTCCCAAGCCGAGTCGCACGTGGGGATCATCAGGGTCGCCCTCGAGCGAAGCGCCGACGCCCGAACCATTCACGTCCGGTCGTCGCACGCGTACGCCGTGACGCTGCGCGTCGGCGACCAAACTCTGCGTCGACCAGAAGCCGAGCGGCTGGGCGTTCAGCATCGACACGAGGAAGGCCGCCGGGTAGTGATGCTTCAGCCACGCCGAGCAGTAGACGAGGTGCGCGAAGGAGACCGCGTGCGACTCGGGGAATCCGAAGTTGGAGAACGCGGCCAGGGCGTCGAAGAGTTGATCGGCCGCGGCACCCTCAATACCGTTCTCGGCCATGCCGGCGTAGAAGCGGCTCTTGAGTTTCATCATGCGCAACTCCGAGCGCTTGGCGGCCATGGCCTGGCGTAGTTCGTCGGCCTCGGCCGGTGAGAAGCCTGCGACCGCGACCGCCATCTCCATCAGCTGTTCCTGGAAGAGCGGCACGCCGAGCGTGCGGCGAAGGATCGGCTCGAGTCGCGGGTGCAGGTACGTGACCGGCTCGTCGCCCCGGCGCCGGCGGATGAACGGGTTCACGGCGTTGCCCTGGATGGGGCCGGGCCGGATGATCGCCACCTCGATGACGAGGTCGTAGAAGCAGCGCGGCTGGATGCGCGGCAGCGTCGCCATCTGGGCGCGCGACTCCACCTGGAAGACGCCCACCGTGTCGGCCTCGCACAACAGGTCGTAGACGCCATCCTCCTGGGGTAGGGCGCCGAGGTCGATCGTGAGGTCGTAGAAGTCCTGCACCTGATTCACGCAGCGATGCAGCGCGTCGAGCATCCCGAGTCCCAGCAGGTCGAACTTGACGAGTCCAATCGCGGCGCAGTCGTCCTTATCCCACTGCAGGACCGTGCGCCCGGGCATGCGGCCCCACTCAACGGGACAGACCTCGATGACCGGCCGGTCGCAGAGCACCATGCCGGCCGAGTGGATGCCGAGGTGCCGCGGCCGATTGAGCATCTGGGTCGCCATGGTCGTGACCAGTTCGGGTACGTCGGAACTCGCGGTCATGGTGTGACGGTCCACGCTGTCACGCAGTTGGTTGGCCTCCTCCTCGTTGAAGCCGAACGCGCGCGCCACGTCACGCAGGGCCGAGCGCGGTCGATACGTAATCACGGCGGCGACCTGCGCGGCGTGGCGACGGTCATAGCGCTCGTAGACGTACTGGATCACCTCCTCGCGCCGACCGGACTCGATGTCGACGTCGATGTCCGGTGGACCGTCGCGCGCCGGTGAGAGGAAGCGCTCGAAGAACAGGTTCAGCTTCACCGCGTCGGCGTTGGTGATCCCGAGGGAGAAACAGACGGCCGAGTTCGCCGCCGAACCGCGGCCCTGGCAGTAGATGTCGTTGCGACGACAGAACTCGGTGATGTCCCAGACGGTGAGGAAGTACCCCGCGAAGCCGAGAGTGCCGATGACGGCCAACTCGTGGTCGATCTGTCGCCACGCGCCAGCTACTCGCTCCTCCTCGCGGGTGCCGTAACGTTTCGTCGCTCCCTCGGCGACGATCACCTCTAAGTACGACTGCTCGTCCATCCCCGAGGGCGTCGCGAACGGCGGCAGGTTGGGCGCGACGAGGCGAAGGTCGAAGGCGAGGGCCACGGCGAATTCGCCGGCCTGGTCCACGACGCCGGGCCAGCGTGCGAAGCGGCGGCGCTGCTCGGCGTCGCTTCGAAGGTGCGCGAGCGGTGAGGCGTTCAGCCAGCCCTCCATCTCCTCGAGGCTCTGGCGTGCGCGCAGCGCCGAGAGCACGTTGGCGCGCGCGAAGGCGTCGGGCGTGGCGTAGTGCACGTTGTTCGTCGCCACCAGCGCAACGTCACGACGAACCGCCAGCTCGGCGAGGACGTCGTTGCGCGCGACGTCGTCGGGCGCGCCGTGGTCCCAGAGCTCGACCGCGACGTTGTCACGACCGAAGGCACTCACGA
Source organism: uncultured Acidimicrobiaceae bacterium (assembly GCA_963800765.1). Lineage (GTDB taxonomy): Bacteria > Actinomycetota > Acidimicrobiia > Acidimicrobiales > RAAP-2 > RAAP-2. The sequence continues at coordinate 70,771 of CAWDCF010000008.1, read as the reverse complement.
GGCGCTCGAGCTCGCGCTGCGCGGCGCGCGGTCCCTTGTCCATCAGCGCTCTGGAGAGGGGTCCTTTGCGACATCCACTCAGCACCAGCCACTCGTGCGCGCAGTTCGACACCTCCTCGAGCGTGAAGCGCGGTGCCCCCTTCTCGCCGCGGCGCAAGTGCGCTTCGCCGAGCATGGTCGAGAGGTGGCGATAGCCCTCGGGCGAGCGCGCGAGCAGCACGAGGTGCTCTCCGGAGGGATCGTGGACGCCGACGCGGTCGTCGTTCGCGTCGATGGCGATCTCGGTGCCAAAGACCGTGGGCAGTCCAAAGGCCCGAGCGGCCTCGGCGAAGCGCACGACGCCGTAGAACCCGTGGTGGTCGGTGAGCGCCAGACCCGAGAGGCCGAGTCGCGCCCCTTCGGCAGCGAGCTCCTCGGGGTCGCTCGCGCCATCGAGGAAACTGAAACCCGAGTGGGCGTGGAGTTCGCCGTAGAGCGCCATCAGTCGTAGATCCCCGCGAGCCACCAACGATTCGACTCGGCGGTCAACAACAGCGCCTCACCCGAGACGAGCAGGATCTGGAGGTGGGCACGGCGCCGATTGAGCACCCACCACCGCTCCACCAACGGCCAGGGTCCCGCGTGCCAGATCACCTCGCGACGCAGTTGGTGTGAGAACAACAAGGTGGCGGGCGTCTCACTGAGAAAGCCCCTCCCCTCCATGACGACGAGGTGGTCACTGGCGTCGCGCAACTGCACCGCGACGGGACGCGCCAGTGTCGTGGCCGGCGACGGCGCGCGCATCTGTCCGGGCCAGGGCGCACTGTCACGACTCGTGGAGAGCGGTGACCCCCACGGCACGAGCGTCGCGCGGTCCTCGGGGACCCGACCGCCGCGAAGCGACGCCACCACGACCGCCTCGGCCCCGAGGCGGCGACGCACGCGGTGCGCGGCCGCGTCGGCGCGGTCGTCGCCGGCACCACGCTGACCAAAGAAGCCGAGTTGCTCGTCGCCCACCTCCTCCTCACCACGCAACTGACGAAGGCGTCGCGCGAGTTTGAGGTCACGTTGGCCATCGAGTTCGAAGAGTTCGCCGCGCGCGACGCGGTGCAGCGCCAAGGCCTGTTGGTTGAAGCGCTCCGCGACGCGCGCCACGTCGAGGTTGGCGAAGGAACCAACCGTGTGCAGTCCGAGTCGCTGACAGGTCGTCGCGACGTCCTTTCGACCAAGGGTCGAGAGCGCCAGCGAGCGACGAAACGAGTCGCTCGCGCCGGGCGCGATCACACGACCCTGGCGCGCGGCGACCTCCGCACAGAACAGTCCGTCCGCGATGCCGAGTCGCGGCTGCTGGTGCGCCACGTCAAGAACGGTGCCGCGAACGATCTCGAGCACCTTTGCCTCACCGCCGAAGAAGCGACTCGGTCCGCGTATTGGAAGCACGAAGAGACCGAGACGGATCGACTCGGTGAAGGGACAGAGGATCGTCAACGCCTCGAGCAGCGCGAGGTGGTCGCGCAGCGTCGAGCCGTCGGGCGCCTCGTCCTCGAAGGCCTCGATCCAAATAGCGAGGAGGCGCTCCATCAGTTCGCTTCGCAGCGTCCCCTTCGACTCGGAAGCACGACCACGTGCTCACCGGCGCGTATGGCCTCACCGCGTCCGCCGATACGCACCGTCAGGTAGCGCGCGTCGAGTCGCGACGACGTCGACCACTGCGCCTGGGTGATGTCAAAGGAGAGGTCGGCCGGCAGCGGCCAGAGCGATGCTGGCTCGGCGAGGATGATCAGCACCGTGCCTCGTTCGCGCACTCGATCGACCAGTCGACGCGCCGCGCCATGCGAGGCGCGCGACGGTGGGCGCACGATGAGCAGGTCCACTCCATCGAGCAGGTCGGCCGCGCACTCGGCCCACGCGCCGCGCGGACGTGGCACGAACAACACGCGACGAAGGTCGACGCCGAGGTCGGCAATGGCGACGACGCCGGGGTCGTCCACGCCGACGACGCCGGCCCAGTGACCGCGCGCGCTCGACTCGGTGAGGAGACTGAGCGCCAGACTGAGTCCACCCAGTCCCGGTTGCGCCTGCACGACGACGGTCGAACCACGTCGCAGTCCGGCGTTGGGAACGAGGGGACCCCAGGGCTCGCCAAGGGGCAGTATCCGGCTCTTGGCGAGGGCGACGGGACGTAGTCGTGCGATCAGATCCTCAGGCAACGTGGGACGATTAGGTGAAAAAGCGAACATACGTTCGTAAGAGTAGTCGGTGACGTGTAACTTGACAAACCCAGATTCCTGTGGGATAATTACGGCATGGAAAAAGTCACCATCGCCAATATGTCCCGAGCAATCCCTACGGATTACGACGCCTACGAGTACATGGAATCCCTGCGCTGGCCTGATGGGGAGGTCGTTTGCCCCCACTGTGGCGTCCTCAGCACCGCCCACTACTACCTGACCCCTGCCGATGGACTCGAGCCGTGTAACGACCCGTGGGAGCCTCTCCCAGCGTCGAGTCTGGAAGTGCAAGGACTGTCGTAAGCAGTTCTCCGTGACCACCGGAACGGTCTTTCACGGCTCCAAAGTCAGCCTCCGAATCTGGCTGTTCGTGTTCTTTGAAATGTGCGCCAACAAGAACGGAATCGCGGCCCGTGAGATCGCACGCAAGTACGGCGTAGCCCCTAAAACGGCTTGGTTCATGACGCAGCGAATTCGTGAGGCGATGGCGAACGACGACTCAGGAAAGTTGTCGGGCAACATCGTGATGGACGAAACCTACATAGGTGGAAAGCCTGAGAACTGGCACAAGAACGACCCTCGTAAGTCGAAGTTCGGCAACAACGGTGGGCGCAAGATGGCGGCGGTTGCGTTGATCTCAGAGGAGACCGGTGAGATACGCACGAAGGTCGTTACGAATGTGACTGGCACGGTCATTCAGACGATGGTGCGCGACAACGTGAACATGGGCGACACGACCCTCCACTCAGACTCAGCACCGCTCTACCGCACCGTTGCGAAAGAGCTGAAGGCGCACCACGTTGTGAACCACCACGCTGGTCAGTACGTGACGGAGATATCGAACGGCACCAACAAGGCTGAGAATTTCTTCTCACCAGTTGAAGCGTTCGATTGATGGAACGCACCACTGCATTTCACCGATTCACTTGCAGCGTTACCTGACTGAGTTTGCGTTTCGCCATAGTCACTGCTGGCGACATGCGCCAATGGCTGAAATTCCACGGCAGACTGGTGCAATGTGTGGACGTGTCGCCCTCTTCACCCCGCCAATTCGCCTGGCGCGCCTCCTCGACGCCGCCCTCGCGGCCGGCTTCGATCCCGACGCCACACCGAGTTGGAACATTGGACCCCAGCGGCGCCTCTTCGCCGTCGCGGAGCACAACGACGAGCGGATTCTCGACCGCTATCGCTGGGGACTGGTGCCCAGTTGGTCCAAGGACCCCAAGATCGGCAGCCGTCTCTTCAACGCGCGCGCCGAGACCGTCACCGAGAAGCCCTCCTTTCGCAGCGCCTTCGCCAAGCGACCGTGCGTCATCCCCGTCGACGGTTTCTACGAATGGGACCACCGTCCCGGTCGCGCGAAGCAACCGAATTTCTTCACGCGCGTCGACGGTGAACCGCTCCTCATGGCCGGGCTCTACGAGTACTGGCGCAACCCCGAAGAGCCCGAAGACGCTGCGTCGCACAAGACGTGCACGATCATCACCACGACGCCCAGCGAGGACATGGATGAGATCCACGACCGCATGCCGGTCGTCTTGGACGCGCACGACGTCGAGACCTGGCTCAACGTGCGCGAACACGAGCCCGACGAACGGGTGCTACTCCTTCGGCCATCGCCCCAGGGCACGCTCTCGCACTATGGCGTCGACAAGGCAGTCGGATCGGTGAAGAATGACGGGCCACAGCTCATCGAGCCGTTGGAGTCCGGGTCCCTGTTTTAATGTTTAAAAAGCCGAAAACCCCGAGTGACCAGTGAGTCGAAACTCACCCGCCCCTCGGGGTTCCCGAAGGCACATCACTCGTTGACCCGTGTCGGACAGGCCACCGCTTGACGGCTGGCACTTCACGTCATTTGCCGTTACGAACTGCGGACCGAACTCCGCTGTCCGTCGGGGGGGTTCTGTTCCTCTTGCGAGGCCCCTCTCCCCTCCTGGTCTGATTCCCCTTGCGGTTCCTCTTCCCATCGACAGGTGCTACGTGAACTACGAGAGACACTCTGCCAGACCCTTTTGGCTGGTGACGGGTCGAAACGTGATATCAGGAACTTTTGCCCAAAAGTCGTGACCTTATCCACCGGTTTCTTAGCGAAGAGCACAAAAATCAACGAATTAGTCGCAGGTTTTCAACAGGTCAGAGGCGCCTTCGCACTCCCTGCGACGCCCATTCGTCACCGCCAAGTCAACCAATTCGGACATGTCGACGGCGCCGAGACTGCCACCAATGAAAACGGTGCTCAAAAGTACGTGTCGTAACGTCCGTCGTATGCATGAAGTCCAATGTCGTATCGACGCCGCGCTCTCGCACACGTCGGTGTGCACGTCGCAACGCGCACTTTTGATCTACATGCCATGACGATTCTCTTCGCACTCCTCACGTCGCTCACGAACGCGCTCGCGGTGGCGCTCCAGCACATCGCGAGCACGAGTGACACGAAGAAATCATCGGGTTGGAAGTTCGTCGTGTATCTGTTCACGCACCCACTGTGGCTACTCGGTTGGCTCGCGCTCTGTGGCTCACTCGTCTTTCAGGCCCTGGCGTTGCACTTTGGCCCACTCTCGGTCGTGCAACCGGTGCTCGTGACCGAGCTCATCGTCGCACTCGTGCTGCGCCAACTGTGGCTGCGCCAATCGATACGGATGGTGACGTGGATGGCCGCGGTCGTCACGGGCGGCGGACTCGTGATCTTTCTCGTGTCGACCTCACCGCACGCGCATGGTCTCGCACCGAGATCGTCCGCGTGGACGGCTCCTTCACTTGTTTGCGTCGCCGTTGTGGCGTTGCTCATCGTGCTCGCCCAACGCGGTGCGCCCTCACGCAAGGCTGCACTTTTCGCCAGCGCGACCGCTGTGATGTGGGCGCTCGAAGCCACGTTCATCAAGGCCACCACGGACTCCATCACCGCCCTCGGTTTCTGGGGCGCATTCGGGCGCTGGCCCATCTATGCGTTGATCGTTGGCGGAATCCTCGGGCTCTTGTGCGAACAGGCGGCGTTGCACGTGGGTCCCCTCAGTGTGTCCCAGCCGTTCATTGTCATCGTCGACCCGGTGGTAAGCGTTGTGCTCGGGATTTGGATCTATCACGAACGTCTTCGTGCCGGCGCCGTGCATTTGAGCATCGGTGTTCTCGCCTTCGCCGTGATGTGCGCGGGTGTCGTCGTACTGACCCGCACGGCCCCCGCATCGATGGCAGCCGATTACCCGCGCGTCTGACGCGGAGCTCCGTGGATTATGGTGCGTCCATGACAATGTTCACGATGGTCCGCCGTGCCCGGGGAACTCACGCGATGGGGATGGCACCAACTTCATAGCCATTGGGCGCAACGCTTGGTTGATGACGCGGGGATTCGCCGAGGCGACCTCGTGCTTGATCTTGGGGCTGGAACGGGCGCACTCACTAGTCCGCTCGTTCGCACCGGTGCGACCGTGCTCGCGTTCGAGCTGCATCCCCAACGGGTCGATGAACTACGTGCTCGCTTCGCAGGCAGCGCGGTCAAGGTCATTCGCGCCGACGTCACCAACCTGCGCCTGCCGAGGCGTCCGTTCCACGTGGTGTCGAATCCACCGTTCGCGGCGTCAGTCGCAATCCTTCGACGTTTGACCTCACCGGGCAGCCGGCTCGTCCAAGCACACGTGATCGTCCCGCGCCACACGGCCGAGCGCTGGGTCTACGGCGATCCGCCGGGCGCGAATCGATGGAGGAAAGAGTTCTCGTGCACGATCGGTCCACGACTTCCCAGGTCCGCCTTCTCTCCGCCCCCGCCCAATGACGTCGCCATCCTCGTCCTGCGCAGCACCCGTTATCGACGACCGGGTTGAGTTTGTTGTCTCCGCGACGTTGCCTGCGGAGACCGCGTCGCGGTTAGCAATGAAGCGGCGCCACAAATGAGAACGGTGCGATCGGCACCTCGTCGGTGTGCGCGAAACCGAAGTACGAGAAGGTCACCGGAAGGACCGTCGGACCCGACGGCATAGCGCGGCCATCTACCGCGACCGGTGCTCTTGTCGTGCAGAACTGGGAATAACTCACCGTGACCATCCTCTCGGAGTGTCCAGAAAGCGTGAAGGGATGGAACGAAGCGCCCGCCTCGTGAGGGAACGGTGCGTTCCGGAAAAACGACACGCGGTAGTCGCTGGTGCGGTAGCCGAAGATAACAAAGGGCGGCTCACCTACGGCGTCGATACGCACCGCGCGTGAACCGGTGTTGGTGATCTCGGTTTCGAACTGGACGACAAACTTCCCGGTCGGCTCGTCCCAGAGCGTGGTGAGCAGTGGCGTGGCCTGCGATTGCGTCGTCGTATGGTGCGCTTCGACCCCGCTCGAGTTGGCAACGTACGAGCCCCACTCACCTTTCGCCTGATTCCAACGCTGGGCCAGTGGGTTGTAGTCGTAGGCCCAATTGAAAGCCAGTGCGACGGCGATTGCGACGGTGACCAGGGCGCTTCGCCACGGAAGACGGCGCCTTGCGACGTCGGGAGCAACTTCTACCTCTTCGGCTACGTCGACGGTTATTTCATCTTCCAGACCTCAACCGAGAGTGAGTTCGTTCACGCGGATGGTCCGCCATGACTGGCGCGCGCTCGACGCACCGGCAATCGAGAGAAGTGTTGCCACTCCCAACACGAGTACGAGCAACGCCCACAGTCCGTGTTCGGGGTACGAAGAGATGATGGTGCCAGAATGCACAACTGTAGGGCCGCGATCATCGATGGCGACGCCCCATATGACGACCGCAACAAAGGTCACGCCCAGTGAGAACGACGAAAATATCGAAATCGTTCGACCAAAGCGCAATGTCGACAGAGGCAGCGTGACGTTCTTCGAAACAACGACCAACGCGACCATGGAGAGCAACCATCCGCCAATGGCCACGATCCACTCTAGGTTCCCTATGAACGCCGCCACGGCGAGATGTCCACCGCCCACATAGATATCACCGTGCGCCGTCCCCACAAATCTGGCTTGGTTTCTCACATAATTCTGGGCAAATCCAAGAGCAACAAAGACCACGAAGGTCGCCACCGGCAGCCACGTAAGCATGTACATGCGTCGGGAGTTGAGACCCTTCTCGCGTCTGATGCCGTCGCGCAATGCGGCAAGGCCTATGGCGAGTGCGATGAGCGTCGCGAGGAAGGCGGCCTGGATTGCCATGTTCGATAGTCCGATGATCCAGTCTGCGGTGGAGAACACGGCGCGCACGTGGTGTGGACTCGAAAAAATCTTCGTCCGAAAAAACGTGAGTTGATACGGGTAGCCGGTGACGACCCCTCCGCCCAGAGCCGAGAGGTGCGTGGGGCCGGTGACGGCCAGGACGAAAGGGATGACGGCCATCCAAGGGATCGTCGCCGTCGCGATAGACGTCTTGGCCCTCGTCGCGAGTAGTCCGTACGTGCGCGGCATGCCACGGGCCTGCAGGTGCGAGCGAAAGGCGTCGCGGAAGAGCCCGACGGCAATCGAGATCGCTGATCGTCCTTCGAGCCGCAACGACTCAATTGTGGCTCGCATCTCGTCGCCGTAGCGCTCCCTCCACCACGTTGGATAGCAACGAAGGGCAACGTCGATGACTGACGTGCGCGCCACGATCAGTTGATCGTTCCGAGGCGACGAAGACCGATGGTCGCGACCTTCATGGACGTCTGCAGTCGCTCGGTGAGCATTGCGGAACCGACACCCGTGATCCGGTACGGGCGACGGCGATCGTTCGTCGGGAGTGCCTCGACCAGTCCTTCCTCTTCTAAACGCACCAACACGCCATACAGCGTTCCGGGACCGAACACCGTGCCCGTCATCTCCTCGATGTCCTTGATGATGGCGTACCCGTGCTTGGGCCCACCCGTCAGACTGGTGAGCACGAGGATCGTGGGGTCTTGCGTACGTCCTAGGCGCTTCGATTCCATCGGCTTCCTCTCGACGATTTCGAGACTACTACGTAATTCGTAGTAGTGCGCCGAGGGTCCCCTACCTCCAGGCTTCGAGCGTCTCGCGCCCTTCGCTCGCAATCCGTTCGAACAACGCCAAGTCGTAGTCAAAGATCGAGTCGGCCACCGGATAGTGGATGACGAGTTCGCTGAAGCGAAGGGCGCGATAACGCTCGGCCCAGTCGATGAAACGCTCGTAGGACGTCGTCGGCGATTCGTCGTTTTGGCCATCGAGGAAGAGTCGCTCGAAGCGCGTCGTCCGTCCAATCAACTCCAACGCTTCGTCGAGACGGTCGGACTGCTCGCGAACGGCCGACTCCGTACTTCCCGACCACTCAGGCAGCCCACCCACGCTGATCCAACCGTCACCGATCTGGGCCGCGAACGTGATGCCCTTCGAACCCAAGGCGCTCACCAGGAGCGGCGGTCTCGGTCGTTGCAGGGGCCCGGGGATCTGGCGCGACTCGACAATCGGATAGTAGGTCCCCGCGATGGTCGATTCAGATTCGCGAAGCAGTTGATCGAGCGTTCCGGTGAACTCCTTGAAGCGTTCGTGACGCTCCGCGTTCGACCACTGGGGACCACCGAAGACGGTGGCGTCGAAACCTCGGCCACCGGCCCCGACGCCAATGATCAGGCGCCCCCCGGAAAGGTCGTCGAGCGTTATCAAGTCCTTCGCGAGGAGCAGCGGGTGGCGAAAATTCGGTGACGTCACCAACGGTCCGAGCGCGATCTTCGAGGTCACCGTGCTCGCTGCCGCGAGCAGCGGCACCATCGACATCCAGGTTCGATCTCGAAACGAACGCCACGACAGATGGTCATAGGTGTAGGCGGCGTGAAGGCCCAACTCCTCCGCGTGCATCCATTTCGCGCGACTCTCACTCCAACGCTCCGAAGGCAGGATCACGACGCTGAGTTTCACAGTGGAAGTGTAGGACGACGTCGAGTCGCCGTCCCTCTACGGCGGGGTGAGCGTCATGGTGCACGACGTGCCGGCACCCTTGTCGACGCTGTAATACTCGGGGCCGATCGCGGAGATCAATGGTGCGCCTGATTGGGTGCCGTCACTATCGGTGAATTGATAGAACGGTACCAACCACGGCTCTCCGTTCGACATCATTTCAGGTTGGTAGAGAATCGACGCGCCGGCGAGAGTGATTGGAGGCGCAGTCGTGGTGGGTGTGAATGTCGGCGTCGACATAAGGGTCTCGCCGCCCGCGGCGACGAAGGTCGGTGAACAGTCGCCGAACTGCTGGGCGTTCAGACGGTCAATCGTCGAGGTCATTGTCGCAAAAGGGAACGTGACCGAGCCGATGATTGACAGATCGAGCCCTTCGGCGTATACCAACTTGCCGCTGTCGTCAAAGGAGAACTGAACACCTTGCAGTGTCTGGTGCCCATCGATGGACAGCATGAAACTCACCTGCGTCTCAGTCGTTGACGTCGCATTGGACTGTGGCGTGAGTCGCATCACCATCCACGTTGGGGTCACGAGCGTGAATCCCGTGTTAAGAGCGCTCCACAGTGTGCGCACCGCGACGAGGTCCCTGGCGGCCGTCGCTGGGTCCACCGTCGAGGTGATTGGCCCATTAAATGACCAGTTCTCCTCCCCATCAGCGATGTACTGGAACAAGCCAAATCCGGAGTACGCAACGTCTTGACCCCCGACGAAATATTGCATCGAACCGGTTGAAGAGTTCATGTCACCGGCCTGGTACTCCGCTGCGAATGCCTTGGTGGGCACGGCAGCCATGGTGCCCGTGACGCCCAAAAGTGTGGCGAGGTGCTGGGCTTCAGATGTTGCGTCGCTAAAGGCGTTGAGCTTGTAGGCCGACCCCGAGGACTCCGGTTGGCTAAGTCCTTCGCCGGCGACGTACACCGGCGTCGCGGGCGTCATCGTCGCGTAGGTGTCTCCTTGGTCCGTCTTCGTGGTCTCGCCTAAGGCGGTGGCGGTGGCGCTAGACCCATAGACGACGGACGTGCCAGCACCCTTCAGATTCGAGCGCGCGCCCAGCGCTGAACCGTGGAGCGCGGCGTCGTCGCTGGTAACGCTGACCAAGGTCACCGTCGTCACGAGGACCGCCGCCGTGGCGAACGAGAGCAGTTTCAATTGGCGCCGCCGCGACGCGGTGGCCGCTCCCGGCGTGTCGGACATGACCCGAGATTTCATGGCGTCGAAGTCGATGGTCGACGGTGCCAAGGAGTGCAGTGGATCGGCTGCGCGCAATTGCGATTCAATGCCATTCATTCGTCGACCTCCTCACTCATAGGTACTGTCCGCACACGGCCCGTCATCTCACGACTCTTCGCCCATCAGTGCGCGCAGGTGTTGCTGAGCGCGCGAAAGTGCGACAGCCGCAGCTCGCGACGAAATTGAGAGCGACAGACCAATCTCCCCGGTGGAGAGCCCGTCCCAAAAATGGAGGGTCAACACTTCGCGTTCTCGCCGACCAAGGGCCTTCATTGCCGTTCGAATCGATTCGTTGGCGACAACGAACTCCTCAGCGGGCGCCACTGCACCCTGAACTCGCACCGACGATTCATAGTGAATTCGGCGGCGCGACGACCGCTTGGCATTGCGCAACACGTTGCGCGCGACTCCCATAGTCCAGGGGAAGAGGGCCTCTTCGGAAAGTTCGTCGAGGCGTCGCCATACGATGACGAGTGTCTCTTCGACGAGGTCCCCGACGTCGGCCTGGGGCAGCGGGAAACAGCGTCGTCGAAAGTAGTTGGCAATGTCGTCGCCATGGACGTCGACCAACTGTTCGAATCGTTCAACCCGAGGCTGGCCCACTACCGCAACTGTCCGCTCGACCTACGAAGTCACTGCGTCGTCCGGCGCCTCACCGCGAACAGAAGGTGCGTGCCACCATCCACCGCGCCGGGTTCGGCGCACACGCGCGCTTCTTTGTCGAGAAACCGAATCCACTTATGGGGATCGGCTTCCAGGGTCGAAAGGAGTTCCGGATCACCGAGTGACGCCCAATTGCTCGCGCTCATTGCGATCACTTCTCCCCCGCACGCGTCGACCAAATCGACAATCTCTTCTGACCTGAACATCTGACAGACGTGACCGACACCAATGTGGCGCATGTCGCCCGTATCGAAGACCAAGTCATTGGCGTCGTCACCATAGAGTTGCGCCTCCGCGACAACGCCGCCAAGGAAGTATCGCCACGACCCGGGCAACGACATCACGGACGCCACGAGTACTCCGTCGGGCTTGAGGATTCGCAACAGCCCCTTCATCGCCTCGGGCGTGTTCTCAAAGGCGTAGGACAGCGGTCCGCCGTAGGCGACGACGGCGTCGAAACTCGCATCGGCAATGCGCGACGTGTCACAGATGTCGAGGATCGATCGCGAGATGACTGCCCGCTCGGCGTCACTGCCGTCGAGATGGGCACGGTTGAGGTCCAACTGGACCTCCGAGAAGTCGGTGACATCCATCGTTACACCAAGTTCAGCGAGCACGAAAGTGAAGCGTCCCGGTCCGGCCCCAATTTCCAGGACGTGTTGACCCGAGTGAAGGTAGCGCGAGAGAAACCGTCGGTGCACCTCGAAGGCAACGCGACCGCGGACATCGCGCTCGAGGCGTTCCCACTCACTCTCGCCGGCGATGTCGTACATCGCCCTAATTTTTTCGCGGTCTTCGATCGCCATTGGCTGACACTAGTCAACCGGGCGTTCACGCGTAGTCTGCCCCTCGCCAAAGTGAACTGGCGACGTTCGAGAGAAACTGGCTGACGCACCGCTGCCCCGGTGCCTGCGAGGATTGGTACGAAGGAGTTGCTCATGATCAAAGCAGTCGTGTTCGATTTCGATGACGTCATTCGAAAGTGGAACAGCGAGGAGACCTTTGTTATCGAAGGGCGCCACGGCCTGCCACGAGGGTGCATTTTCGAGAGACTGTCGGATCCCACGCTCATCGAGCAGGTGACGACCGGGGTCATCTCGGACGAGGAGTGGCGCGACAACGTCGCAGAGCAACTAGTGGAGCGATACGGCGAAGAAGCCCGCCAGGCGGTCCACGAGTGGAGTCGGCGCATTGGTGACCTCGACACGGACGTGATTGACCTCATTCGCGAACTGCGATCTCACTTCGTCGTCGCCCTGCTGAGCAACGCCACGTCTCGGTTACGGAGCGACCTCACCGCCCACGACATCGCGGATGACTTTGACTACATCTTCAGCTCTTCGGAGATCGGCATTGGCAAACCCGACGTCGAGGTCTTCAAGTTCGTTGGTCGAGCGCTCGACGTGGCGCCCGAAGAGTGGCTGTTCATCGACGACATCGCCGGGAACGTGGAGGCGGCGAACGGACTCGGCGTGGCGTCACACCTCTATACCAATCTGGCCGATCTCGTTCGTTGGCTCACTGAACGGACGGGGGTTGACCTCGGCCACTCGTAACTGAAGCCGCCGCGTCAACCAGCCGAGAGCAGTCCTGCTTTTCTCGCCGCCACGGCGAAGTAGAGATCGTCGTTCGTCTTCGCACGTAATCGGCAGCGAGGTGTACACCAGTTTCGAGACGTGCTCGTCATCACTCATCGCACCGACCGCGGCAACCTCGTCGACCGTCGCACCGTTCGATGAGGTGAACGCGCTGAGTTGCTCGGTCGAGGCGAACGGCGGCGCACCGACCGTCGCGTACGCAGCGGCGACGCCCTTGACGCACGCTGCGTCAAAACCGGTGACGTCCTGTGCGTAGGGCCGAAGGGACGTAAGCGCTTCGACGCCGGTGACGGCGTGCAATGACGTGAAGTCCCCCGTCGTGGCGTACAAGATCAATGCCGCGCGACGTAGATCCTCCATGGTGTCGCCATCGAGCCGACAGGTTGCGACGGCGTTTCGGAAAGGGCCCATCGTCGCGACGTCGAGCATCTCCTCTGCGATCAATCCCCTGCTCGGGAGCCCTTCGAATTCGTGCGACGACGACAGTTGTGCGAGTACCTCGGCGACGCTGTTGCCCGACGTGTTCATCGCGAGTGATTCGCCGAGCGGGACGGCACTCTCGGCAAGATACGCCAGTCCGGCGGCGATGCGAGAGGGGCTCGACAGTTCCAAGGCGTACGCGAGTCGGATGGCGCCATGAAATGCGGCGCCGCAGAGTCCCGGCGACAACGCATCGATGTGACGCTGCAAGGTTGCTTCGGGACCTACATCATTGACAGACCTCGTGAAGTAATCGCAGAGGACCTCGAAACTTCCTGCGCGCCCGACGACGCTTTGCCACGTTTCGGCGCTCAGCTTCGTGTCGGCGTCGTTTCGCGGAGTGAGCCGTACTTCATAACGAGTGGCGAATCTGCGAAGCTCTTCACTCGATGCACCCAGTGCGTTCTTCGCGACCAGTGCCATCGGCAAATGATTGGTAAGGCCATTTGACGTCGTCGCGTCAAAGGCCAACTCCTCGTCGAGAAGATTCTCGAGAGCGTCACGCTGGCTGGTGAGCGCGGACTCGTCCATGCGCCGAGCGTATCGGTTGGTGATGTCGTCACAACAGGTCCAAATTGGCGACGTCGAGATCGACGACGCCTCCGAAGTGACTTCGGAATCTCGAGCACAAGGGACCTAAGTACTTTCTTTGGCGATGCCAAGCATCGCCATTTCTAAAATCGTCGAGGTTGAGCAGCGATAAACAACACCAACCCAGTGTGTGGCATCGCCCATCACTACTCTGTCTCAATTCATGTCGATTGACATCGAAGATTGCCGATGGCGGCTACTAAATTGGCGATGTGCCTTACGTAGGGCCATTGTCGACCTCCTTGCCTCTTGCGTGTCGTTGTACTCCTGACACGACGCAAGTGCTTCCAACGTGGCAAACGAAGTCCGAGTTGGCGAAGTGAGCAACATCCCGACCACCACGCGCACGAGCACGAGACTCCAAGCGACGGCGTGGATTGCGTGGGCCGTCATCGTCCTGGTCTTGGTTCGCTCGGAGCCTTCTTCGGCGCCGCAGCGTCAGCGCGTGCCCAGGTCCAGCGAACACATCAATCGCAGCAGACCTCCGCCGTTGAGATCTCTTCCGCCTTGAACCTCGCGATCCAGCACGAACAGGACCTCACGCACGAGTGAAGTGGGATTCATCGTGGGGAATCCCAATGCATCCGAGACGCAATTCATCAATTGGGTCAACGACGTGCAGGCGTTCAAGCGTTATCCCGAGATCGAATCCATCGCACTCGTCTCCAAGGTCTCGCTGGCACAGTTGCCGGCGTTCGCCGAACGCGCCAACATCAACAATGCGGAATCGCACGCGGCGGTTCAAACGTTCGCTGTGACGCCCGCTGGCAAACGTCCCTACTACTGCCTCGTCAACGTCGAACAGGCCCGCAAGGGGCTCACCGAAATTCCCATCGGACTTGACCTTTGCAAGACCACGCTCGGCCCGCAGTTGCTCCAAGCTCGTGACTCGGGTGATTCGATTTACGCCCCCGACCAACTTGGCGGACAGAACGCCTTCGCCGTCGGCGCCGCGGTCTATCGAGGCGGTCAACATCCTGCGACCGTGCAGGCCCGTCGTAAGGACCTGATCGGCTGGACCGGTACGTCGATCACCCCGAGCAAGATCCTCGCCGTCGCTCTCTAGGGCCACCCGAATACCGCGGTGGCGTTCCACTACCGCGGCAGCGGTTCCAACGTCATCTTCAAAGCTGGCGTTCGACCCAAGGACGCCGATTTCGAGAACGATCAATCAACACAACGGATGGCACGTGCAGGTGTATTTCCCCAGCGTGGCGACCGGCGTGTTCGGTGTAGGACAGGCAACCCTCCTCTTTCTCGGCGGTGTCCTGCTCAGCGCACTCATTGGTCTTCTCGTCTTCGTCCTCGGCACGAGTCGCTCTCGGGCAATGCACCTCGTGAAGGAGCGCACTGATCAACTCCAACACCTGGCGTTGCACGATTCACTCACGGGACTTCCCAATAGAGCGCTGATCCTGGACCGCATCGACCGCATGCTGGCGAGAGCGCGACGTGAACATCACGAAGTTGCCGCATTCTTCCTGGACCTCGACAACTTCAAGGACATCAACGACACACTCGGCCACCGCGCCGGCGACCAACTCCTGGTGAGTGTTGGCGTACGACTTCAGAGCGCCGTCCGAGAGACGGACACGGTGGGGCGACTCGGTGGGGACGAATTCGTCGTCCTGGCCGAAGGCGTCTCGCTCGAGGCGGGCGTCGACGTCGTAGCCGAACGACTCCTCGACGTGCTCGCGACGCCCTTTATCATCGCCGCGAGCACCGTGCCGCTCAACGTCAATGCCAGCATTGGTATCGCCGAGGGTGATCGCGCGACCCCCGAAGAGTTGCTCCAAGACGCCGACATTGCGCTCTATCAGGCCAAGGCCCGTGGCAAGCAGCAGGCCGTGAAGTTCGTCAAGTCAATGCAGGAGTCGGTCGACAATCACCGCGCACTCGAAGTCGATCTTCGCAGCGCGCTCGAGGGCAACCAGTTCTTCTTGATGTATCAACCGACCGTCGAGCTCTCAACGGGTGCCTTCACTGGCGTCGAGGCGTTGCTGCGCTGGGCACAACCTCAACGTGGCGTAGTGCAACCAAATGACTTCATCCCCGCGCTCGAGTCGAGTGGCCAGATCGTCCCCGTGGGTGCGTGGGTCATCCACGAGGCCTGCCGACAAGGCGCCCTGTGGCAGAGTCGTGGACATGACTTCACAGTGTCGGTGAACATCGCGGCGAAGCAGCTCGAGCGCGACAGTCTCGTGACCGACGTGCAAGAGGCCATAGCAATCACCGGCTTCAATCCGCATCGCCTCATTCTCGAGCTGACTGAAACGGCGCTGATGCATGACTCGGGTTCCACGCTCGAACGCATGATGTTGCTCAAGGCGCTCGGCGTTCGCATCGCGATCGACGACTTTGGGACGGGCTACTCATCGCTCGCGTACCTGCGACAGTTCCCCATCGACATCTTGAAGATCGACCGATCCTTCGTTTCGGGCATCGCCGATTCGCGAGAGTCTGCCGCGCTCGTCCACACGCTCGTCCAATTGGGAAAGGTCTTGGGCATCGAGACCCTCGCCGAAGGAGTGGAGACGAGCCATCAGCGCACGCAACTCGAGACCGAGAGAGTCGACACCGGACAAGGTTTCCTCTTTGCGCGACCTCTCTCGGTCAAAGACTTAGACCAATTACTCGATGAGTATTCGGGCAAGCCGGAGTGGCTCAGCACGACGCTGCGAGGCCACGACTCGTAAATTCTGGTTATCGCCAATATCTGTGGATAGCCCTCTCAGACTTGAAGTTTGATGAAGCGAACACTTCCAAAAGGCGCCCAATCGATACACCGCTCATTGGCAACCTTGCCGAGGCTGGGCCGAGGCAGCACACTCGTTTCTCTGAATTGACCATTAGCGCCGCCAGAAAAAGTGATGCGTCACGCCGCTCGGGCTCGGTATCTTTTCCAAGAAGAAGCGATCGGCCAATTCGTCCGGACTGTCCCACAGCCTTTCACCGCGCTCAAGCTCGATCGGCGCCACCGCGAAATGCATCTGGTCGATGAGATCGGCGTCGAGAAACTCGCGCACCGTCGCGACGCCACCACCGAGGCGCACGTCCTTACCCTCGGCCGCCTCGAACGCCTGCGCGAGTGCGTCCTGCGGCGAGGCATTGACGAAGTGGAACGTGGTGTCCCCCAAGGTGATGGAGGGGCGCACATGGTGCGTAAGCACGAACACTGGCGTATGGAAGGGCGTGTCGTCGCCCCACCACCCTTCCCATTCATAGTTCTCCCACGGTCCGCGTTGGGGGCCGAATTTGTTGCGCCCCATGATTTCGGCTCCGATGTTCCGAGTGAAGTCACGAGTGCAGTAGTCGTCGAAACCGTAGGTTCCCCCGGGATCGGTTCGGTTGACCCAGTGAGCAGTCGCTCCCGCCCAGGAAAAGAGATCGGCAGGGTTCGCGTGACCGAACGGATGCTCGAGACTTTGCCCGACTCCGGAGCCGTAGCCATCGCTCGACACCATGAAGTTGTGCACGCGAAGTACCTGTGTCATCTGATTACCCCCTGGCTGCACATCACCGTGTGACGCCACGCCACCCGGGTCACATTATGACTCCGGGCAGGAGGTGACATTACTCCCCGCTGATCAGCCATTGGACGAGGTCCATCGAGCGACTACTCGACGATTGGGACATGCTCGATGAGCGCAACAACGACCGGCATTTGCCGATGGCCATTGACTACATTTGGACAAAAATCGAACATCGCCTCCGTGTGACAAGGGGTGCCATCAGGTACGACTCACGACATCGGACAATGGCGCGGAAAATCTCGACTTAATGTGCAATTTCCAGTGATATTTTTTCATGTGGGGAGTTTGTTTTGGCGCGGTGCGTGCACCACGACACGCAACATCGAAGAGCCCGATGTTGCAAACGGAAAGGACGTGGGGCCATGGTTACGACCCTTCCCGCGACCACGGGACGCGAGGATTTCCAATCCGTCGCCTCGAGCCTCGAATTTCTCGACTCCCTCAATACCGGGCTCATGCTCTTCGCCGTCGACGGCAGACTCATCGACTGTAATCAAGCGGCCGCTGACCTCTGCGGCCTCAATATAGATCGCATAAAAGAGTGGCGCTTGGGCGACTTCCGAAATCAATTG
The DNA here is from genome assembly GCA_963800765.1 of uncultured Acidimicrobiaceae bacterium. GTDB lineage: Bacteria > Actinomycetota > Acidimicrobiia > Acidimicrobiales > RAAP-2 > RAAP-2. The sequence continues at coordinate 53,015 of CAWDCF010000008.1, read as the reverse complement.
TCCGAAGATGGCTCGGATCTGGCACCGTCGGAAACACCGGCATCCAAGACCTTGCGCACCGGAGCACCCTGTTTGGACGTCGTCTGCGCGCTCCGTCTGCCAAACGGCGTTCGTCAGTGGCTCAAAGTGAATTCTTGGCCCTTCACCCGTGACAACTTGCTGGCGGGGGTGGTTGTCTCCCTCGAGAATTTCACCTTGGCTCGACGTTCAGCGCATCTTCTCGCGCTCCACAAAGATGTCATGCAATCCGTCGTTGAGACGAGAGACGAGACGGTCGCTCTTCAAACGTTCTGCGACTCCATTGTGAAGCAATTGGACTTCGATTCCGCATGGATTGGCATAAGTTCCCGGTCAAACGATGGAATTGAGGTCATTTGCGCGTCCGGCCGAGTCGACACGGTCAATGCCTCAGCGATTTCTACATCTTCCGAGGTTGAAGAAGGAAACGGATTCGTGGGTACGGCGCTGCGAAGCGGAACTACCCAGAGGGAAAATCAACTCATGTTGAGTTTGAAGGATGCTCCGTGGCGAGACGTCAACGCCAAGGCCGGATTCAACTCAGGGTTAGCGATTCCCATGAAGGCGTTCGACCGTCGCGGCGTCCTTTGCATTCTCGATTCCCAGGTCTTCGCGTTTGATGATGAAACCGTGGAGCAGCTGCAAACCTTGGCGAATGAAATTCAGTACGGCATTGCTCACCTAGACGCCGTCCGGCAGCTCCATGAATCGTTGGCCGGGACATTGGCGGCCCTCAGAAACATGACGGAGATTCGCGATCCCTACACGGCGGGGCATCAAGGTGAGGTGGCGGATCTCAGTATGGCGATCGCCACCTCACTGAATTTGGAACCGAATTTGATTGCATTGATCGGCCAGAGCGGCGACGTGCACGACATTGGCAAGGTTGGGGTTCCGGCGGAGATTCTCACTCGCCCGGGGCGATTGACCGAGACAGAGTTTGAGTTGATCAAAACCCATGCGCAGCTCGGCTACGACATCCTCGCGTCCGCGAACTTACCTTGGCCAATTCCCCACGTGGCGCTGGAACATCACGAACGCATCGACGGATCCGGTTACCCGCAGGGATTACGTGGCGACAAGATATGTCTTGCGGCGAAGATAGTCGCCGTCGCTGACGTGGTTGAAGCGATGACGCATCGTCGACCGTACAGAGAGGCTCTGGGTATCGACATGGCATTGGCGGAAATCCAGAACGGGGCAGGAACGCTGTACGACGTCGACGTCGTGGAGGCGTGCCTTCAACTATTTGCTGACGGCTATCGATTCAAGTTCGACAACGCTCTGGACTGACATCCAGACAACGCAAGAATTGAAGTCGGGTCAATGGGAGAGGTGGAACGGGTGGGACAGATGTCCCGAGGCCACCGTGGCAGGACTACCGAGTCCGGGCCGGAAAGTGAGACACATGTCCCGAGGCCAAAGTGAGACAGAACAGCCGAGTTAATACGTCTGGGGTAAGCCCCGATGCGACTGGCCTGGAAGAAACACCGGATGCGTTGTGTCAACGAGGACTGTGTGCAGCGCAGCTGGGTCCTTCGTGACCACCGGATCGCGGCCAAGAGCTGCCTGCTGACGACTCGGGCGGCCAAGTGGGCGACGGTCCAGGTCGGCACGGGGCGAACCGTCTTGGAGGTCGCGAAGGAGCTCAACTGTGACTGGCATACCGTCAACGACGCCGTCATCACCTACGGCGAGGCGCTGCTCGAGGCCGATCGCCGGCGCCTGAATCAGACCAGCGCCATCGGGCTCGACGAAACCAGTTTCGTGAAACTGGGCGGCCATCACACGAGTTACGCCACGACCGTCACCGACGTCGAGCACCACCGCATCATCGACATCCTGCCCACGCGCAATTTCGTTGACGTGGCGGGCTTCTTGGACCAACAGAGCGAGGCCTGGAAGTCGCGCATCGACTACGGGGCCCTCGACATGTCCAACGTCTACGCCGCGGTCTACTCGGTGATCTTGCCCAAGGCGGCCCAGGTCGTCGATCCCTTCCACGTGATCTCACTGGCCAATCGCTCCCTCGACGCGGTGCGACGCAGAGTCCAGACCGAACAGACCGGTCACCGCGGCCGACGTGACGACCCGCTCTACCGAGTGCGACGGGCGCTCTTAACGGGTGAGGAGAAACTCGACCAACATGCCGCCGCTCGTTTGACGTCGCTCTTGGCCCTCGGTGACCCCGACGCCGAAGTGGCGATTGCCTACCGCGTGAAGGAACGGCTGCGCGACTTCTATCGAACCTTCGATGCGACCGAGGCGAGAGCGATGCTCGACGAGCTCCAGGAGCACTGTCGGCGAACGTCAATGCCGCCCGAGATCCAAAAGCTGGGCCGCACGATTCGCAACTGGTTCGACAAGATCTGCAACTTCCACCTCGCTCGAATCAGCAACGGTCCAACCGAGGCCATCAACAACTTGATCAAACGCATCAAACGCGTCGGATTTGGCTTTCGGAACTTCCAGAACTATCGAATACGCGCTCTGCTTTACGCCGGGAAACCGAACTGGCGGGTCCTCGGATCGATTGTCGTTCGATGAAGCTCACCCCGCTAGATTCCGATGAGCCGGTAATGCTCAATCGGTGGAGGTGATGGGATTCGAACCCACTGCCTCTACATTGCGAACGTAGCGCTCTACCAATTGAGCTACACCCCCGAAGAGGCTTGAAGTTTAGCCCAACGCCCGTCGTTGCAGGGGCTCGTGCTGCCAGGCGTCGTCGTACTCTTCGTCGTACTCAGCGTCGAATTCATTGATGCTCTGGGACGTCCCGTCGCCATAAATGGGCTGAATCGTAGCCAGTCGGCGGGCCTGGGGAATACGCACGCCCAGCGACGATTCTTCGAGGTAACCCTGACTCACTGCGTACAGGGCGAGCGCGATGAAACTCACGACGCTCACCCACGACGCGACCGCGACATCGGTGACCAGCGCGTAGCCCGACACGAACGCGATCACTGTCAGTACCGTCGCGCATACGACGAGACGCACAAACATAATCTTGCGACGGGACTTCATCGAGCGACGACGGATCGGCGCTTCATAGCTTCGCGTCACCGTCGTTTCATTGGGCACCGAGGAATAGGCCTGCGCGTAGCGGTTCATGTTCGTGGCACGACTCGGGGCCTCGTCGTCGAAGTCGTAGTCGTCGCTCCACTCGTCCCACGAACTACGCGTCTCCAATGAACGATAGGTGTCATCGGCGTGAACGACGGTCAGTCGAGGACGGCGGATCTCCTCGGCGACCTGGGTTTCGCCTTCGTCGGGCCGGTCCAATCGGTGGGCCGGCGGCACGGAGTACTCCTGGCGACTCAGGACCTCGTGCTCGGCGTGGAAAGACTCTATCGAGCGTTCGGGACCGCCGTCTCGGAGCCGTCGAATGGCCACGGGTGCCAGAAGGGCCACCCAAAATAGGGCCAGGATTATTAACAGCACCTGACCAGCCTCACAACTGACGACCTTGACATTGCAGTAAAGGTTACGGTCGTTTTAAGGATTTTTGGTGGATGTCAGGCCTCGTGGAGGCCGCACTCTTCCTTGTCGGCGCCGACCCAACGGCCCGATCTGCGGTCACCGGGGATGAGCGGCTTCTCGGTCATCGCGGCACACCCGATCGAGGCGTAGCCCTGAGCCCACAGTGGGTTCTCGGGTAGGTCGTTCGACGTCAAGTAGTACGCCACGTCATCGTCGGTCCACGTGGCCAGGGGGTTCACCTTCACCAACTTGAATTTCTCATCCCACATCAGGGTTTTCATCGTTGCACGCGACGGTGCGTCAACGCGTTTGACTGACGTGATCCACGCCGACTTACCCGCCACCGCGCGCCCCAACGGCCCCACTTTGCGAAGTTCGCAGCACCGATCGGTGCCGCACGGCCACTCTTTCGCGTCCGGTCCGGGCTTCGTTCGTGTCATATTGAGCGACCATTCGCGCTCAATCCGCGCCGCGAATTCGAGCGTCTCGGGGAAGTGTCCCTCGGTGTCCAAGAAGATGATTTCAGAGTTGGGACGAAGTTGATGAACCATATGGAGCAACGCGACGTCCTCGAACGAACACGCCATCGCCACATCGTCGTTGAATCGCTCGAAGGTCCACTGCAGTATTTGGATCGGCGTCGAACGTTCGAAACTCTCATTCACGGCCTCGAGTTCATCGAGGAGGTCACCGGTCGGTGCAATCAGGGGCATATGCTCAACGGCCTTACATTCTCGAGTGTTTTACTAGGATATACGTAGACCCAACGGACTATGACGACGACACCCTTGCGCACCTCCCACACCACTGACCACCTCGACCTACTGGAGTCTCACGCCATTTTCATCCTCCGAGAGGTCGTGGCGGAGTGCGAGCGCCCCGTCCTGTTGTTCTCGGGCGGCAAAGACTCAGCAGTCTTGTTACACCTCGCCGTGAAGGCGTTCGCTCCCCAGCAACTGCCCTTTCCGGTCATGCATATCGACACCGGGCAAAACTTTCCCGAAGTCCTCGACTTTCGTGACGCCACGGTGGAGCGCGTCGGTGCACGACTCGTCGTCGCCAAAGTGCAGGATTCGATCGACCAAGGCAAGGTCGTTGACCCCGGGTTGATGGGATCACGCAACCGACTCCAAACGGTGACACTCCTCGACGCCATCAACGACAACAACTTCGACGCGGCCTTCGGCGGCGCCCGCCGTGATGAGGACAAGGCCCGTGCCAAGGAGCGGATCCTCTCATTCCGTGACACCTTTGGCCAATGGGACCCGCGCAAGCAACGTCCTGAGCTCTGGCAGCTCTACCAGGGCAAGGTGAACACCGGTGAACACGTGCGCGCCTTCCCCCTCTCGGACTGGACCGAACTCGACGTGTGGCAGTACATCGAGCGAGAGAGCATGGCGCCGCCCGCCATCTACTTCGCCCACGACCGTGACGTCGTACTGCGCGACGGCATGTACCTCGCCATTGGTCCCTTCGTTGAACCTCGAGAGAGCGAGACCGTCGAGCGACTCACCGTCCGCTTTCGCACGGTGGGAGACGCGAACTGCACGGGCGCGGTGTTGTCGCGCGCGAGCACGTTGAGCGCGATTATCGAGGAGGTCGCGCTCGCCAACGTCTCAGAGCGCGGTGCGACTCGGGCCGACGACAAGTTCTCCGAGACCGCAATGGAAGACCGAAAACGCGAGGGGTACTTCTAAGGATGAAGTTAGCCACGAAGGATCTACTGCGTTTGGCCACGATCGGGTCAGTCGACGACGGGAAGTCGACCTTGATCGGTCGGCTCCTCGTCGACACTCGTCAGCTCTTCGACGACCAACTCGACGCCATTGCCGAAGCCTCCGAGAAGCGCGGTGTGGGAGACCTCGACCTCAGTTTCGTCACCGACGGACTGCGCGCCGAACGCGAACAGGGCATCACCATCGACGTCGCGTACCGTTACGCCACCACGCCAACTCGAAAGTTCATCATCGCGGACTGCCCGGGACACGTCCAGTACACGAGCAACATGGCGACCGGCGCGTCGACCGCCGATCTCGCGCTCGTCGTGCTTGACGTCGCGTCGGGACTGAAGGAGCAGACGAGGCGCCACCTTTGCATCGCGGCGTTGCTCGGCGTGCGTTCCATCATCGTCGCGGTCAACAAGATGGACGCCGTGGACTGGTCCCAATTGGCCTTTGACCGCGTGGTCGACGAGATCGTCACCCTGTCACGCGAACTGGACTTCACGTCGGTCTCCGTCATTCCCGTATCGGCGCTGCTCGGTGACAACGTCGTCGAACTATCGCGCAACCTCCCTTGGTACGACGGGCCGACGGTCCTCGACGCGCTGGAGAGTTCTGAGGCCGGCGCCTGGGAGCACACGTCAACCCAAGGTGCTCGACTCCCGATTCAGTGGGTCCTGCGCCAACCGGGCGGCGGTCGCACCTACGCCGGAATGGTGAACGGTGACACGATGCACGTCGGTGACCGCGTCACACTCCTGCCCGCCAACGTGGAGACGACCATCACGTCACTACATTTCGGTGGCGACGAGATCAGCGACGCCACGGTCGGCCTCGCCGCCGACGTGGGACTGGCCGCGGAGACGAACGCCGGACGCGGTGACCTCATCGCCACCGCTCCCCTGCCGACGGTCTCCAATGAACTCAAGACGACCATCTGCTGGTTCGGAGAGAAGCCTCTCGTGGTCGGACAACGACTCCGCCTCAAGCACACCTCGAAGGTCACCCCGGTCCGAGTCAAGATCATCAACGGTGTCATCGACATCGCGAAACTCGACATCGACGATTCAACGATGCTCAACACGAATGACATTGGCCTCGCCACCTTGCAGACCGCCGAACTGCTCGTCGTCGACGACTACCGCGTGAATCGCGTGACCGGGAGCTTCGTCCTCATTGACGAAGCGACCAACGCCACCGTGGCGGCCGGCATGGTCGGGCACGCCAGTTTTCTCTGCTAAAACTGCACCAGCATCGCGATAAGTGCGACGCCCATCAGCGCCAGCAACACGTCAACTGATTGCACGAAGGACCGACCCTGCTCCGGCGACGCGACGCCGTCGTGGGCGATCACCTCGCTCAGCATCTTCTCCTTGGGCAGCGTTCGAGCTTCGAGGTGGCCAGCGGCGGCGAGGTAGCAGAGGATGCCCACGCCGATCCACGGTTTCGTGAGGGAGAGCGAACTGTTGCCCGCCAATGACATGATGACGCCGCTCACCGGCAGGAGGTGCAGCACCCGGGCCGCCCAATTCTGGCGGCGCGGAAATCTGGTCAGCTGCACCGACGCGTCGGCGCCGCGGGCCACCGCCTGACCGGCGAATCGCATCGCGACGAAGACGATCACCACATCGACGGCCGCGACGACGTGTACCAAGAAGACCAGGTCGAAACCGACGGACGTCGCGATCACGCGTCCTCCAACAGCGCCTGCGCCGCCTGGTATGGATCGGTCGTACCCGCGAGCAAGGCACTCACCTGCGCCTCGTACGCCTCGCCGCGGGCGAGAGCGCCCACGCGGGCGCGGACCGTGGCGGTGATCACCTTGTCGAGTTCGACGCGCATCCGCGCGCGTCGATGCTCCTCGAGGCGCCCGTCGTCGAGGAACGTGCGGTGCGCGACGACCTCGTGCCAACAGTTCATCGACGCCGCCGCTGGTCGTCGCGACCGTCTCAAGAATCGGCGGTCGCCATTCGTGCTCTCCGCCGAGGTCGAGCATCTGGTCGAGGTCGCGACGGGTCTCGCGCACGCCGGCGCGGTCGGCCTTGTTGATGACAAAGATGTCGGCCACCTCGAGCAGCCCCGCTTTGTTGGCCTGCATCGCGTCACCCCATCCGGGATTCACCACGACGATCGTCGTATCGGCCGCGGAGGCAATGTCCACTTCCATCTGTCCCACGCCGACGGTTTCGACCAGCACCAGTCGGAAATTCGCGGCGCCCAACACACGTACGGCGTCGGGCACGGCCAGTGAGAGGCCACCCAGGTGGCCGCGTGTCGCCATGGAGCGAATAAAGACGTGATCGTTCGTGGCGTGACCCTGCATGCGAATCCGGTCGCCGAGGATGGCGCCACCGGTGAAGGGTGAACTGGGGTCGACGCAGAGAACACTCACCTCCCCAAAGGGGTCGACGCCGTCAAAGGATCCGCGATCGAGGACGACGTTGATCAACTGGTCGGTGAGCGTCGACTTCCCGGCTCCCGGCGGTCCAGTGATCCCAACCACGTACGGCGCCGACGACCGGTACGCCAAGGCCGCGGTCGCCAACTGGGGCGGGCCCCCCGACTCGACGAAGGTGAGGAGTCGCGCCAGTGCGGTTCGCGAACCCTCACGAGCCTGGGTCATGAGCTCCGCTGGATCTCGAGAGATCATGGGTTGCGTTCGATGGCCGCGCCGAGGTGGCGTAGGCGACCAACGAAGTCGTCGTAGCCGCGGTCCATGTGCTCGAGTCCCGTGACGGTGGTCTCTCCGTCCGCGACGAGTCCGGCCAGAATGAGTGCCGCGGCCGCTCGGATGTCACTGGCGCGCACCGTCGTGCCCACCAAATGGTCGACGCCGCGGATCATGGCGTGATGACCTTCGGTCGTGATGCTCGCCCCGAGGCGGACCAACTCGTCCACGTAGCGGAACCGTCCAACGAAGAGGTTCTCCGTCACCACCGAGACGCCGGCGGCAACACTCAGCATGGTGGTGATGAGCGGCTTGTAGTCGGTGGCGACGCCGGGGTAGGGCAACGTGGCGACGTCACACGCACTCAGGCGTTTCGGTCCACGGGCACTGACTCCCTCCCCGGTCACATCGACGGTGCCGCCCATCGCTTCGATCTTCCTCAGCAGCATCTCCATATGTTCGGGGTGAGCGTCGATCACGCGCACTTCGCCGCCCGTAATGAGGCCCGAGGCCAGGTACGTCGCCGTCACGACACGGTCCGTCACGACCTCGTGGTTCGCGGGCGTCAGTTCGGCGACGCCGTCGATGGTGAGACGAGAGGTACCGAGGCCTTCAATGCGCGCACCCATGGCGATGAGTTGGCGACCGAGGTCCTCGACCTCTGGCTCGCGTGCCGCGTTGTCAATGACCGAGCGACCTTCCGCGAGGGAACAGGCCATGAGGAGGTTGTCCGTGGCGGTGTGACTCGGGTACTCGAGCGTGATTCGCGTGGCGCGCAGTCGGTCGCGATTCGTCTCCGCACGAATCGAAGTGCGGTCGTTGTGAAACGTGGCACCCATCGCGGAGAGTCCATCGGTGTGGAAGTTGATGGGGCGCTGGCCGAAGTCGTCACCGCCCGGCAACGCCATGTCGGCGCGTCCACAGCGCGCGAGCAGCGGCCCGAGGATGACGATGGATGCGCGCATCGCTTCGAAGAGATGCGGTGGGGCGACGGGGTGAATCCGGGAGCAGTCGGGCACCACAATCGAGAGTTCGTGCGGGGCCGGTCGCTCGACGGCGCAGCCGAGAGCCGTGAGCAGTTCACCCATCACCGCGACATCGGTGATGTCGGGGACGTTGGTGAGGCGATGCTCGCCGGTGGCGAGTAGGCAGGCCGCCATCTCCTTTAACACCGCGTTCTTGGCGCCGAAGGCCTGGACTTCGCCTTCGAGGGCGCCGACGGGTTTGACGACCAGTGATGTCACGCATCAAGTATCGCAGTTCGCACGAAATGGGCCGGAATCAGGGCACATTGTTCCGTGTGTGTACGCTGGCCTCGTGCTGCAACCGTCCACACCGGACCGAAATATTGCCCTGGAGATGATTCGCGTCACCGAAGCGGCCGCCATCGCGGCGGCGCGCTGGTCGGGGCGTGGCGACAAGAACGCGGCCGACGGCGCCGCGGTCGACGCGATGCGATTCGTGCTGGGAGCAATCGAGATGGACGGCATCGTCGTCATTGGCGAAGGCGAGAAGGACTCCGCCCCCATGCTGTACAACGGGGAGCGCATCGGCGACGGTCGTCCGCCGATGGTCGACATCGCCGTCGATCCCGTTGACGGCACGACGTTGACCGCGATGGGCCGCAACGGCGCGCTGTCGGTCATCGCACTCTCAGAACGCGGCTCAATGTTCAATCCCGGTCCCTGCGTCTACATGAAGAAGGTGGCCGTTGGACCACGCGGTCGCGGCTCCGTCGACATCAACGCGTCGGCGACCGACAATCTCATCGAACTATCCAAACGGTTGAAGAAGCCGGTGCCCGAACTCGGCGTCGTGATCCTCGACCGACCCCGCCATGACGCACTCCTGGCCGAAGTACGAGAGGCCGGAGCGCGAGTGCTCTCCATCTCCGACGGCGACGTCGCCGGCGCCATCGCGACCGGTTGGCCGAACTCGGGCGCGGACGTCCTCTTTGGCATCGGCGGCACGCCCGAAGGCGTCATCGCCGCCGCGGCGCTGAAGGGCCTTGGCGGCGAGATCCAAGGGATGCTATCGCGCGCGACGACGAAGAACGCGCGTTGGCCGAGCGCCTCGGTTACGACTTCACGAGGGTCTTGACGACCGACGACTTGGTCGCGAGCGATAACTGCTTCTTCTCCGCGACGGCCATCACCGACGGCGACTTTCTTCGTGGCGTTCGCTTCCACGACTTCGGCGCGACGACGCAGTCAATGGTCGTTCGTTCTCGCTCGGGCACCGTGCGAACGGTCGAGACCTTCCATCGTCACAACAAGCTCGAAGAGTTCACCTCCGCCGGGTTCTAATCCTTGTCAGAAAGTTCACATGGCGAGAACACCGCTCGTTGCTCGCATTCGACATCGATGTTCAAATTCTGAACGCATTCATATTGCAAACATATGAACGCCCCCCTAGGTTGCGTCCTAGAGCCCACCGGACTCTGGTACGTGCGTACCGATCGAGGAGGTCACCGTGCAGGTTGCAAGTCTTCTAGAGAAAAAACAACAAGACGTCGCCACGATCTCTCAGGAGCGCACCGTCAACGACGCACTACTGCTCTTGAAGGAGCGTGGCATCGGGGCACTCGTGGTGACCGGACCCCAGCCTCCACTCGTGGGTATCTTTTCGGAGCGCGACGCCGTGCGAGCGCTCGCGACCAGCGGTGCGGACGCACTCAACATGACGGTGGCGGAACTGATGTCGACTGACGTCAAGACCTGTGACCTCACGACGACGGTGACCGAACTCATGGGCCTCATGACGGAGCGTCGGATCCGCCACCTTCCCGTGGTCCACGAGCAGCAACTGGTCGGCATGATCTCAATCGGCGACGTCGTCAAGGCCCGCTTCGACGAACTCGAACACGAGAAGAGGGACCTACTGGACTACGTGAGCGCCCGGTAGTTATTTACTGGCGGCAGAGAGGCGCAGTTCGGCCCGATCGAGAGCCGAGTGCGCCAAGAGACTTGATGCACTCTCCGCGTCATCGCCACGGCTCTCCAGTGCGATCTCGGCTTCGGCGCGTTCCTTGGCGGCCTGCGCGCGCACCGGATCGATATCGCTGACCTTCTCGGCGATGCCGGCGAGGACGGTGGCGAGCGTCTCGCCTTCGGCCTCGCCAGGGCCGACTTGGAAGAATCCGCCGTGCACCGCGATGGCGATCTCGCCTTCGGCCGTGTCGACGCGCACCACGCTTGGCACCACGTCGCCGACGGTGGCCGTGTGCTGGGGCAGGACCGTGAACCAGCCCTCGGAGGAACGCGCGATCAGTGCGCTCGCCTCCCCCACCCACAAGGGTGCTTCGGGCGTCACGATCTCAACCTTCAGCGTCGCCACAGCTACTCCTTCGCGATCTCGGCGGCCTTGCGCTCGACATCAGAGGCCCCACCCACGTTCAAGAAGGCCTGCTCCGGGAAGGCGTCTAGGTCGCCGTTCACCAGGTGCTCGAACGACTCGACGGTCTCCGCGACCGGGACGTTGATGCCGTCGATCCCCGTGAAGACCTTCGACACGAACATCGGCTGGGAGAGGAAGCGCTGGATCTTGCGGGCCCTCGTCACGGTGATGCGGTCCTCTTCGGACAGTTCGTCGAGACCGAGGATCGCGATGATGTCCTGGAGTTCTTTGTTGCGCTGAAGGATCTGCTGGGTCTGTCGCGCGACGGCGTAGTGACGATCACCGACGATCTCGGGCGCCAGGATGTTCGAGGTCGAGGTCAGTGGGTCCACCGCAGGGTAGATACCGAGCGCGGCGATCTGGCGACTGAGCTCCGTCGTCGCGTCGAGGTGCGTGAACGTCGTGAACGGCGCGGGGTCGGTGTAGTCATCCGCCGGCACGTACACGGCCTGGAGCGACGTGATCGAACGGCCTCTCGTCGAGGTGATGCGCTCTTGGAGTTCGCCCATCTCGTCGGCCAGCGTCGGTTGGTAGCCGACCGCGCTAGGCATACGTCCGAGGAGCGTCGAGACCTCTGATCCGGCCTGGACGAATCGGAAGATGTTGTCGACGAAGAGCAGGACGTCCTGGTTCTTCACGTCACGGAAGTACTCGGCCATCGTGAGGGCCGCGAGCGCCACGCGAAGGCGCACGCCCGGCGGCTCGTCCATCTGGCCGTAGACCAGCGCGGTCTTCTCAATAACCCCCGACTCGCGCATCTCCAAGAGGAGGTCCGTACCTTCACGGGTGCGCTCGCCGACGCCGGCGAAGACTGACACGCCTTCGTGCAACTCGGCCACTCGGCGGATCATCTCCATGATCAAGACGGTCTTACCGACGCCCGCTCCCCCGAAGAGACCGATCTTGCCACCCTGCACGTAGGGGGCGAGGAGGTCGACGACCTTGATGCCGGTCTCGAACATCGTCGCGTGCGGCTCCAGTTGGTCGAAGGCCGGCGCGCTGCGGTGGATCTCCCAGTAGTCCTCGACCGGACCGATGTCGTCGGTGTCGAGGGACTCGCCAATCACGTTGAAGACGTGGCCGAGGACCGCGTCACCCACGGGCACGGTGATGCCGCGACCGGTTTGACGCACGACGGCGCCTCGAACGAGGCCGTCCGTCGGCTTCATGCAGACGCAGCGGACGCGGCCTTCGCCGATCTGCTGAGCGACTTCGGCCGTGACCGTGATCGTCTCACCGTCAATGACGATGTCAACTTCGACGGCGTGGTTGATCTCGGGCAACGAGTGCGGCGGGAACTCCACGTCCACGACCGGTCCGGCGATCGCGACGACGCGCCCCGTTTCGAGTGTGGTCTTTTCTGGAGCGATGGTCATTTGTTTCTCACTTTCCCGAGCGGAGCGCTTCAGCGCCGCCCACGATTTCCATGATTTCGGTGGTGATCGAGTCCTGTCGGGCTCGGTTCATGATGCGACTGAGGTTCTGGGCCAGTTCATCGGCGTTCTCCGTGGCGGCCGCCATGGCGCGCTGTTGGCTCACGTGAAAGGACGCGGCGCCTTCGAGCAGTGCGGAGAAGATCTCACTTTCGAGGGCCTTGGGGGCGAGTGTCTTGAGCAACCGCTCGACTTCGGGCTCGAACTCGGTATAGCCCTTCAAGGCTTTTGGTGCTTCGTCGTCCGGGAGGGCCGGCATCACGAGTGGCAACAGTTGCTCCACCTCAACGGCCTGGGTTGCGGCCGAGAGGAACCTCGTCGAGACCAACAGCACCTGCTGGACGTCGCCAGAGATGAACGGCGCGGCGAGGTGGCTCGCGATCCGACGCGCGTCGTCGAACGTCGGACGGTCCGACATGCCCGTGAAGCCGTCTTCGAGTTCGATGCCGCGGAAACGGTAGAAGGCGCCGGCCTTCTTGCCCACCGTGAAGAGACGGACCGACGTGCCCTCCCCCTCGAGCTTTCGCACCAGTCGCTCACCGGCGCGAAGTGCCGAAGAGTTGTAGGCGCCCGAGAGGCCGCGGTCGCCCGTGACCACGAGCACGATCGCTGAGGCGACGTGTTCGGGGGCCGCGAGGAGTTTGGCGGCACCAGTGGGATCGGCCTTCGCCGCCTCGACGATGATGCGTCGCATGCCGTTTCGATACGGGCGATTGGCGATGATGCGTGCCTGACTCCGAGAGATCTGGGAGGCGGCAATGAGTTCCATCGCCTTCGTGATCTTGCGCGTCGACTGCACCGACTTGATGCGTCGACGCAGAATGCGCTCCTGTCCACCGGCCATTGCTCCTCCTTTCCTTCGTTCGCTCTAGCTCGAATTACTTACTGGTGACCGCGAAGCCGTTGACGAACATCTGCAACGCGTGGTCCAGCGCGGTCGGGTCGGGAAGGACACCGGCCACGCGAATGTTGTAGAGGAGGTCGGAGTGTTGCGCACGGAAGTTCGTCAACAGCTCGGACTCGAATCGGCGCACGTCCTCGACCGGGATCTCGTCCAACCAGCCCTTGGTACCGGCGTAGATAGCGATGACCTGCTCCTCGACGGGCATGGGCGCGTTGAGACCCTGCTTCAACAGTTCGGTCAGTCGGTAGCCGCGGTCGAGCTGACGCTGGGACGACTTGTCGAGCTCGGAACCGAAGGTCGCGAACGACTCGAGGTCACGGAACTGGGCGAGGTCGATCTTGAGCGTTCCCGCGACCGCGCGCATGGCCTTGATCTGGGCCGCGCCACCGACGCGCGACACCGAGTTGCCCACGTCGATCGCCGGGCGCACGCCGGAATAGAACAGGTCCGACTGGAGGAAGATCTGGCCGTCGGTGATGGAGATCACGTTCGTCGGGATGTACGCCGAGATGTCACCGGCCTTGGTCTCGATGATGGGCAGCGCGGTCAGGGAACCGCCGCCGCGCTCGTCGCTCAACTTGGCGGCGCGCTCGAGCAAACGGCTGTGCAGGTAGAAGACATCGCCGGGGTAGGCTTCGCGGCCCGGTGGCCGACGCAACAACAACGAGATCTGACGGTACGCCTCGGCCTGCTTGGAGAGGTCGTCGTAGACGACGAGCGCGTGCTCCCCGTTGTCCATCCACTCCTGGCCGATCGCGCAACCCGCGTAGGGGGCGAGGAACTTGAACGGCGCGGGGTCGCCGGCCGACGCCACGACGACGACCGTGTACTCGAGCGCACCGAAGTCCTCGAGGACCTTGACGGTCTGGGCCACCGACGAGTTCTTCTGACCGATGGCGACGTAGATGCACTTCACGTCCTTGCCCTTCTGGTTCAAGATCGTGTCGATCGCGACGGTCGTCTTGCCCGTCTTGCGGTCCCCAATGATCAGCTCTCGCTGGCCGCGGCCGATCGGCGTCATGGCGTCGATCGCCTTGATGCCCGTCTGCAGCGGTTCGGACACCGGCTGGCGACCGGTGATCCCCGGGGCCTGGATCTCCATTCGGCGCTGCTTGGGGTTGACGAGCGGTCCCTTGCCGTCGATCGGTTCGCCGATGGCGTTCACGACGCGACCGAGCAAGGCGTCACCGACGGGCATATTAAGGATTCGCCCCGTCGCGCGAACGACCTGCTCCTCTTCGATGGTGTCGACCGAGCCGAGCACGACCGCACCGATCGTCTCCTCGTCGAGGTTCATCGCGAGGCCCAACGTTCCGTCCTCGAACTCGAGGAGCTCGTTGACCTTCGCCGACGGCAGTCCCGAGACGCGCGCGATGCCGTCACCGACCTCTACGACTCGCCCGACCTGTTCCGCCCCGACCGCGGGGTTGAACTCGGTTACGTGCTTACGTAGCGCCTCGGTGATCTCGTTGGCACTGATGGTGAGCTCTGTCATCACAGATTCCTTCTCTTAGTCATTTCGATTCATTGCGGATTCATAGAGGTGACCCGACGCGACGGCGTCGCGCAGCGCGCCGAGGCGTCCGCGGGTCGTGGCGTCCAGTCGCAGGTCGCCGATCTCGACGAGCACACCCCCGAGGAGCGACGGATCCTCGGCGACCTGGAGTTCCACGTTCTTGCCCGTCAAGGTCGTCAGGGAACGTATGAGGTCAGTACGGTTCTCGTCGTCGAGTGGTCGAGCCGAGTGCACGCGCGCGACGCGCCAGTCGCGAGCCTTGGCCACGTAGTCGACCAAAAAGTCGAGCGTGCCGACGACGTCACGGGGACGTCCGCCCCCAATGGTGAAGAGCGCGAGGTGCAACGTGACGTCGTTGACCTTTCCCGCCAGCAGCGCTTCGACCGTTCCGGTACGCGACGCCAGTGGCGCGTCGCGGTCCAAGAGCAAGCGGCGCAGTTCCAGGTTGGCGTCGATGGTTCGCGCCCAGCGAAAAAGTTCGTCCTCGATCTCGTCGAAGTTCGACGTCTCGACCTCGTCGAGCATCGCGTCCGCGAATCCGCCGACGCGCTGTCGCGCCGCGATGAGGCCGAGGCTCGGCAGGGTGAAGTGGCCGTCTAAGACGAATTCGCGCACCAAGACGGCGAGATCGGCGAGCGCGTGTGGGACATCCTGGGCGGGGACGTACGTCGCTGCGTAGGCGGCGATGCGCAACGTCGTGGCATCGACCTTGTCGTTGAGGAGGTCGTGCAGGATGAGCCCGCGCGCCGGTCCCGTGATCGACGTATCAGTGAGCACCGCTCGAAGGTCTGGACGTGCGAGGACGGTCTTCTCGAGGGACGCCAGTTCGTCACGAACCGTGGCAACCACGTTCGAGTCCAAAGCGCCCAGTTGGGCGCAGGCGAATCCTTCGAGCTTGGGCAGCATGATTAGTTACTGTCCCCTGGTCGCTTCGGCGTTGAGCGCGGCGACCGCTTCGTGAATGAGGTCCTGGTGCGTACTTTCGTCCACGACGCGCCCGACGATCGTGTTGACCAGTTCGAAGACGATCTCACCAATTCGGCCCGACGCCTCGTCAATGGCGCGTTGGCGCGCGGTGTCGACCTCGGCGTTGGCGGCCGCGATGATGCGGTCGTACTCGACTTGTCCGCGTCCGGCCGCTTCGGCCTTCACCTGGTCCGACGTCGCCTGCGCGGCGGCCACGATGAGGTGGGCCTGTTCCCTCGCGGCGACGAGGAGTTGCTGACGTTCGTCGCCCGCGGCCGCGGCCTCGGCCTTGGCGACGTCGGCGGCCTCGAGCGACTCGCGGATCTTCTCCTGGCGACTCTCCATGGCCTTGTTGAGGGGCGGCAGGATGTACTTCGCCGCCAGGAACAGAATCAACAACACCGCGACGACCTCTACGACGAATGTGCCGTTGGGGAGGAGGAAGACTGACGTACCAATCATCTCAATGGACCTTCTTTTTCGATGGAGCGCGAAACGCCGCCGACTCTCGCGAGCCGAACGTCGTAGGGACTATTGCTTCTGGAAGACGTAGACGAAGACGACCATGAACAAGAGGTTGATGAAGTACATCGCCTCCACCAGGCCGACCGTCAAGAAGAAATACTGACGCGCCTTGTTCTCGATCTCTGGCTGACGCGCAATTGCGGCAATCGTCTGACTACCGGCCAGACCGTCACCAATCGCGGCGCCGATTGCACCGCCGCCAAGGGCGAGCCCGCCACCGACGAGAGCACCAGCGATGCTGATTGCGCCTTCTAGAGTTTGAGTTGCCATTTTTCCTTATTCCTCCTGGTTGGTGTTACTGCGAGGTCTCTAATACTGGGTTGTCGTGCGGCTCGTGTTCGATATCGTGCTCGTCGTCGTGGCTCATCGCCATTCCGAAGTACATGATGGTGAGCAACATGAAGATGAACGCTTGAATCAGTCCGATGAAGAGGTCGAATGGCTTCCAAATGATTTCGAACGGTCCCAGCGCGAGGGGCGCCAGCGCCGCAACGACGACGATCATCAGTCCGCCCGAGAAGAGGTTGCCGAAGAGACGGAAGGTCAGGGTGATCGGCTTGGTGATCTCTTCGACGAAGTTGATCGGTGTCAGCGCGGCGTAGGGCTGGGTGTAGTGCTTGAAGTAGCCGACGAATCCGCGAGCGCGGAAAGCCTCGAAGTGTGCCCAGAAGATGACGATGAGGGCCATCGCGAGAGGCAGGTTGACGTCACTCGTGGGTGCGGGAAGTATTTCGCCTGACACGCCCGGGTGCATCGCCGAGGGCAGGAATCCAATCCAGTTGCAGATGAGGATGAAGAGGAACAACGTGACGCCGATGGGGACGAAGCGTCGACCTTGCGGTCCAATGGCCGAATCGGCGAGATCTTGCACCTGCTCGACCAGGATCTCCCAGAAGAGTTGCAACTTGCCCGGTACACCGTCGGTGATCTTCGCACGCATGCGAAACCCGAGGAAGCAAAAGATCGCGATGGCGAGCAACGTCGAGAACAAGATGTCGTAGTCGATAGTGAGACCGAGGACGTGCAGGTGGGGGTGTATCCCGATCTCAATCGTCTTGACTGCGTCAAGCGTCCTCACCCCACTCCTCCCGAACTAGCCACCACGCGCATGACGTTGGCCACGAACACGAGCTGGTAAATCACAAGCCCTGAAACAATACCGATTCCCAAGGGTGCGTTGAGGAATACGACGATCAACACCACGACGGTCATCGCGGCCAGGCGAAGCGTCGTCTTACTACCTAACTGACGACGGATGGCCTTGGAGTTCTGCTCGCCGCGCAGTTCGACTTTGGCGGCCTGGCGGTCAAGGAATCGTAGATTCAGTACCGCGAGTCCCACGCCCAGCACGACACCGAGTGCCGCGAGCGGCGGTGCGATGAAGAGGGCGACGACGAAACCAACGAGGCCAGCGAGAATGGCCGAAACCGTGGTGCGACGAAGGAGGCGCGGCAGGGTGTCGGTAGGTAGGTTTTCTAGCACGGGCAATGGGTTTCTAAAGGAAACGCCGGACTTGCTTGACAACGCTCACCACGGCGGCGACCGTTCCTAATGCTATCCCGATTAACAGACCCCAAGGTTCGCTGCCCCACGCGCTGTCGGCCCACAACCCAAGGACGACGCCCAGCGCAATGACAATGGCCGCCGACATCCCCATTGTGGCGAAGGCCGCCACGCCGGGAAGATCCTTGGTGAATGCTTTCTCCTGTTCAGAGGGTATATCAGGCGAGGCGTCACCGGACTCGTGACTCACCGGTGCGTGCCTTCACGGATTCTGTTCGCCTCTTCGCGTCGGTAGTAGAGGCGGTTCACCAAGGGACTAAACCACGTGAGCAGTCCGATCAACAAGAGGCCGACGCCGAGGGGAATGAACACGTTCGCCTGTGTATCGAAAAGTGGCAACAAGACGAACCCGCACAGTAGCGCCGTCCAGAGCCAAAGAATGACGACGGTGCGGCGGTGCCCGTGACCGAGACGCATCAAGCGGTGATGGATGTGGTTCTTGTCGGGTGTGTGAAACCCCTGACCTGATGCCGTTCGACGAATGAACGCCCACACGGCGTCCATTAACGGAACACCCAGGATGAAGACCGGGATGAGCAGCGGTGCGAAGAAGAAGAAGGTGACGCCGCTGGCCGGAGGGGTACGACCACCGATCACCATGGTGGAGGCACTCATCAAGAGGCCCAGGAGCAACGCACCCGCGTCGCCCATGAAGAAGCTTCGCCGGATGGAAATTGTCGCGGAGGAAGCCGAGACATATCCCGCACGTCAGGGCGGCGATAAGTGGACCGACGTTATTGCTCGGCAGTAGTCCGAGGTCCTCGAGTCGCAGTCCGTACAGGCAAAGCGTCCCCGACGCGATGGCGACGATGCCGCCCGCCAGACCGTCGAGCCCGTCGATGAGGTTGACGGCGTTCGAGAGCGCGAAGACCCACACGGCAGTGATGATGGGCAGGATCGAGGGTCCGAGCACGACGAATCCGGCGAAGGGCAGTTTGAGTTGGTACATCGTCGCTCCGCTGAAGTACAGGATCGACGCCGCGAGGAACTGTCCGGCAACCTTGGCCGGGGCGCTCATCTCTCGAAAATCATCCAACACGCCGACGACGAAGATGACGCCCGCGGCCAACAGCACGCCCATCATCTCGTGCGACGAGAAGATGACACTGCGCAGGGTCGGGATGGCGACCGCCACCATCAGCGCGACGCAGAACCCCACGAACATCGCCGCTCCCCCGCCGTAGGGCGTCACGACTTGATGAACCTTTCGCGCGTCGGGTTGGGCGGTGTAGCCAATACGTATCGAGATCTTGCGGGCCGGAACATTCGCCACCAGTGTCACGATCGTCCCCACTGCGATCACGACGAGATAGGCGACGATGTTATGCATTGACTACTTCGTGAAGTTGACGTAGGGGTTGAACTGGCCACAGAGCGCGGCGACGTCGCCACGCACTTCGGCGATGACCTTGTCGTCGTCTCGGTGGCGCAGCGCTCGCGACATCAACGTCGCGATCGTCTCGAACTCCCCCTCTTTCATGCCCGCCGTGGTCTGCGCCGCGGTGCCGACGCGAAGTCCCGAAGTAATGAACGGACTGCGCGGGTCGTCAGGAATCGTGTTGCGGTTCGTCGTGATGCCGGCGCGGTCCAGGACCTCCTGAGCCACCTTGCCCGTGAGTTCCTTGTCGAACTCGCGCAGGTCAACGAGGACCATGTGGTTCTCGGTGCCGCCCGAGACGTTGCGGAATCCCTCTTTCGCGAGCGCCGCGGCGAAGGCCTGCGCGTTTCGCACAATTTGATCGGTATAGGTCGAGAAACCGGGTAGCGACGCCTCCTTGAAAGCCACGGCCTTGGCCGCGATGGCGTGCTCCAAGGGACCGCCCTGTTGACCCGGGAAGACCGCCGAGTCGATCTTCTTCGCGTGCTCCTCACGACAGACGATCGCTCCCCCGCGTGGACCGCGCAAGGTCTTGTGCGTCGTGAACGCCACGACGTCGGAGTAGGGCACGGGATTGGGATGCGAACCACCGGCGATGAGTCCGGCGACATGGGCCGAGTCGAACATGAGCAGAGCGCCGACCTCGTCGGCTATCTCACGAAACGGCACGGGATCGATCACTCGCGTGTACGCCGTCGCGCCAGCGAGAATCATCTTGGGTCGATGCGCCAGTGCCAGTTCGCGCACGTTGTCGAAGTCGATGAGCTCCCCCGGGTGCTCGGGGTCGTCGGACCTTGGCGTCACGCCGTAGGAGACGAAGTTCCACCACTTCGACGTGATCGAGGCCGGGGAGCCGTGGGTGAGGTGACCACCCTGATCGAGTCGCATCGCGAGAATCGTGTCGCCCGGTTCCAGCAACGCCTGGTAGACAGCGACGTTGGCGTTCGCGCCACTGTGCGGCTGGACGTTGGCGTGATCGGCGCCGAACAGCGCGGTGAGGCGACGTCGTGCGAGGTCCTCGACCTCGTCAACGATCTGGTTGCCGCCGTAGTAGCGACGTCCGGGGTATCCCTCGGCGTACTTGTTGGTGAGGATCGAACCGGTGGCGGCGAGCACGGCCGGTGACGCGAAGTTCTCGCTCGCGATCAATTGCAGGGTCGTGGTCTGGCGCTTCCACTCTTGGGCGAGGAGCGACGTCACTTCGTCGTCGTTCTCAATCCAAACGTCAAAGGGTGAGGAAGTCATTGCTTACCTTTCTTGGTCGACGAGGAGACTGTCGAGTTCAGTGATCTTTTCGACCCGTTCGACGTGACGACCGGTGCCGGGGGTGGCCTCCAACCAGGCCCGTAGTGCGTCGACCGCGACTACGGGACCGGTCAATCGCGAGCCGAGGCACAGAACGTTGGCGTGATTGTGCTCTCGCGCGAGGTGCGCTGACGTCACGTCGTGGACCGTCGCAGCGCGAACACCCGGCACTTTGTTGGCGGCGATGGCGATGCCAATGCCCGAACCACAGATGCCCACACCAAGGTCGGCGCCACCGGTGACCACGCACCGTCCGACCGCGGCGCCAAAGTCTGGGTAGTCGACTGAGTCAGTGCCGCTGTCGGTGCCGAGATCGACGACCTCATAGCCCCACTCTCGCAACGTGGAGGCCAGGTGGCCCTTCAAGTCGTAACCGGCGTGGTCGGAGCCGAGGGCGATACGCATCGCCTCAACCCTACTGTCGCGACTGATTGCATCGATGGTGCGGCAATACTTCATGAAGTGAGATACCCACCGCGAACCCCTGTGTTGATCGGCGTCGGTCAGGTCACCCAACGCCCCGTGCGCGGCGCGACGTACGCCTCTCGAAAGGCACCCCTCGACCTCATGGTCGAAGCCCTCGAACTCGCCGCCGACGATTCGGGGGCCGGGCGGCGCACCCTTGAGACGATTGACGAAGTCGTCGCGGTCAGTTCCTTCACCTGGCACACGGCCGATCCGGCGCTGCTCGTCGCGCGACGCCTCGGACTGCGCGGCGTCACGACGCGGCTCACGTCGGTCGGAGGGAACACGCCACAAAAGCTCATCCACGAGTCGGCACGCAGGATGCTGGCGGGCGAACTGACCTGCGTCGCGGTCGTGGGCTCTGAAGCCATGTACTCGCGCCTCCTCGCGCGCCGAGAGGGTCGCGAGGTCGACTGGATGATTCAGGACGACCGAGTCGTCAGTCCCGTCATGGCGTCCAATGATGCAGCACCGCTCACCGCGGCCGAGTACGAGCAGGGACTCAACCTGCCAACGAATATCTATCCACTCTTCGAGAACGCCCGGCGCGCGCGTCTCGGTTGGTCCTTGGGCGAACATCGTGAGCGCCTGGGACAACTGTGGTCGAACTTCGCGAAGGTCGCGGCCACCAATCCGTACGCGTGGATCACTGACGCGCCGAGCGCCGACGAGATCGCCCAAGTGAGCGAGCACAATCGCATGGTTTCGTTTCCCTATACGAAGATGTTGATGGCGAACGTGCCCGTCGACATGGGCGCGGCCTACATCCTCACTACGTTCGAGCACGCCACATCGCTCGGCGTGGCCCGTGACGCCATGGTCTTTCCCGCCTGCGGCGTAGACGCCAATGACCACTGGCTCATCTCGGACCGTCCGGGGCTCGACGCGTCACCCGCCATGTCGGTCATCTGGGACTCTCTGCAGCAGTTGGGCGTTCGTCTCGACGTTCTGTCATCCATCGACCTCTACAGCTGCTTTCCCACGGTCGTGCAGACCGCGTGTGATGTGTTGGGTATTGACGCCTTCGACGCGGGCTTCATCCCGTCACTGACCGGCGGACTCACCTTTGGGGGCGGTCCGGGCAACAACTACGTCACGCACTCGATCTGCTCGATGGTCGATACGCTTCGAGCCAATCCGGAGGGTCAGGGACTCGTCACCGGCCTCGGATGGTTCTGCACCAAGCACTCGTGGGGAACTTACGCGACGTCCCCGCCAGAGAAGGGATTCCGACACGACCAGCCACAAGAGACGGTGGACCGACGTCCACGATGCGTGAGCGAACAACGTGATGGTGTCGTCACCGTCGAGAGCTACACGGTGACCCATGCTCGCGACGGATCACCGGAACGACTCATCGTGGCGGCCCGAACGATCGACGACGTCCGCACGTGGTGCCACAGCACCGACGAGGGCACCATGGTCGACGCCGAATCGAATGATCTGATCGGTCGATCCGCCACGGTCGCGAGCGACGTCATCTCGTTCTGACTCGGTCCAGTGAGTAACGCGACGAAGGCCGCGGACTCCTACCCCGTGAACGGACGTTGAAAGGTCGGAACGACCTAGGCGAGTACGCGCGCGATGTCGGCCGTGGTGATCGCACCTTCACGCACCACGCGCCACTGGTTCGTCGTGAGGTCAACGACCGCGGACACGTCGCCCGACCGCTCGCCCCCATCGATGACGCCAGCCAACTCCGGACGGCTGCGGAACTGGTCCAACACTTCGTACGCACTGCGACAGGCCGGCTGTCCGTGCAGGTTCGCGCTCGAGACCGCCAGTGGGCCGAGCACGGCGATCACTCGGCGGATCAGGTCGTCGTCGGGAATGCGAAATCCGACCGTATCCGTAGAACTGCCGACGAGCACCGCGAGGTCATGTGGCACCGGGACGACGATGGTGAGCGCACCGGGCCAGAACGCGCGACCCAGACGACTCGCGTACTCGTTCCATTCGACACCCAGGTACGCGATCTGATCGACCGAGTCAACGAGGACGGGCACCGGCACCGTCGCGGGACGATCCTTGAGCGCGAAGAGCTTCGCGACGGCGGCCGGGTGACTGACCTCCGCCGCAAAACCGTAGACGGTGTCGGTCGGAATGGCGACGACATCACCGGCGTCAAAGGCGGCAATCGCGGCATCAACCTTGAGTAAACGCGCCATCAGCGTCGGGCCACCAGGAATCGTGGATTACCAAAGAGGTCGTCGAGGTCCACGACGTGCGCGAACTTCGTCTCGTGCGCCGTCTGGAGGGTCGCCTCTCTTTGCATATTTCCATGTTCACATATAAGGAGACCGTCACGCGAGAGCCACTCGGCCGAGTGGCGAATAATCGTCTCCACGTCGGAGAATCCCGCGCAGAGGACTGAGTCGTCGGCAACGAGTGCGCCGAGCGGTTCGTGACGCAGCACCGGATCGAGCGTTTCGAATTCGGTGGCGCCGACGTACGGCGGATTGGCGACGATGAGGTCGATCGTTCCGCGTAGTGCTGGGTCCAATGCGTCGAACCACGATGAGACCACGAACGAAACGTTGTCCAGACCGTGCTTGCGTGCGTTGGACCTCGCAACGGCCAGGGCCTCCTCTGACTCGTCAACGCAGATGAGCGTGGCGGTGACATTGAGCTGCGCCAACTCCATCAAGAGCGAGAGTCCAATGGCCCCCGACCCACAGCCCATGTCAAGGATCACCGGCTCGCGATGGGCGTCCCTGTCGAGTTCAGCGAGGGCCAGCCCGACGAGCTCTTCGGTCTCGGGTCGTGGAATGAGGACCCGCTCGTCGACGTCCAAATCGAGCTGTCGAAAGGGCCAGTGCCCGATGATGTACTGCAGTGGTTCACCGTTCATTCGGCGTTGGGCGGCGTGGCGAAGTGCCGCGATGGACTCATGGTCGTCGGGCATGAACTCCTCGACCAACCAACGTGCTTCACGTCGGTTGAGACCGGCGTCAATGAGCTCGGTCACCAGATAGCCGTTAGCGCCCATCACTCTCAGCCAATTGACGAGCTCGCTTTTCGGCCAACAGCGCGTCGACGTAGGGGTCGAGGTAGCCAGCGAGCACGGAGTCGAGCGTATAGGTGGTGAGGTTGATGCGGTGATCGGTGACGCGGTTCTCTTTGAAGTTGTAGGTGCGAATCTTCTCGCTTCGTCCGCCACTCCCCAGCTGCGAGCGTTTGAGGTCACCCTGCTCGCTCGCTTGCGCGTCTTGCGCGGACTTCAAGAGACGCGAGCGCAGCACGATGAGCGCCTTGGCTCGGTTCTGGATCTGGCTCTTCTCGTCCTGCATCGACACCACGATGCCGGTGGGAAGGTGGGTGATGCGAACTGCGGAGTCCGTGGTGTTGACGCTCTGGCCACCGGGACCCGAGGAGCGGTAGACGTCGATCTTGAGGTCGCCTTGATTGATCTCGACGTCGACCTCTTCGGCCTCGGGCAGTACCGACACCGTCGCCGAGCTCGTGTGCACGCGACCTTTCGCTTCGGTGACCGGAACTCGCTGGACGCGGTGGACGCCCGCCTCGTGCTCGAGTCGGAACCAGGCGTCATCGCCCTTGATGAGATAGATGGCCTCGTCAAGGCCACCCTGTTCGGACTCGCGTTCTTCAATGACCTCGAGCTTCCATCCACGTAGCGCGGCGTAGCGCCGGTACATCTGGGCCAGATCGGACGCGAAGAGGTTGGCCTCTTCGCCACCTTCGGCGCCGCGGATCTCCAAGATCACGTTGCGGCCCTCATTGGGGTCGCGTGGCAACAGGAGTGTCTCGAGCGTCGATTCGAGTTCGGGCACCTTGGCTTCGGCGTTGTTCATCTCTTCGCGCCACAACTCGCGATCGTCGCCGCTCGTCTCGTTGAACATCTCCTTCGCCGTAGCGGCGTCGGACTGGGCGGCCTTCAACTCATTCCAGGCGTTGTTGATCTCAGCGAGTTCCTTGTGACGACGTGACAGGTCGCGCAGGCGCGTGAGGTCGCTCGCGACGTCGGGTTCAGACAGCGCCGCTTCGGTCGAACGCAGTTCGTCCTGGAGGGCGTTCAGCGTTTCGTCTACGGAACGCACGGCAGGTCGAGGGCGCTCTCGGCCCTACGCCTTGGGAGCGCGCGCCTTGGTCTTCTGGGCGTAGCGGCGCTGGAAGCGCTCGACGCGGCCACCGGTGTCAACCAACTTCTGCTTGCCGGTGAAGAACGGGTGGCACTCGTTGCAAAGCTCGACCGTGATGGCCGACTTGGTCGACTCTGTCGTGAAGGTGTTGCCGCACGAGCATTTGACGGTCGCTTCGCCGTAGTTGGGGTGAATATCAGGCTTCATGAGTGCTCCTTGGTGCGGATAACAACTTTAGCGGAAAATTAACTGGTTGAAGCAGGGCCGCGCGCGATCTCGGCCAGGAACTCGTCATTCGACTTGGTTGACTTCAACTTGTCGATCAACAGTTCCAGACCGGCCGCCTCACGGCCTTCGGAGGCGAGTCCGTTGAGGACCCGGCGCAGCTTCCAGACCTGGGGCAGCGCCTCGCGGCTGAAGAGCAACTCCTCGTGACGGGTGGATGACGCATTGACGTCGATGGCGGGGTAGATGCGACGCTCGGCCAAACGGCGGTCCAGACGAAGCTCCATGTTGCCCGTTCCCTTGAACTCCTCGAAGATGACTTCGTCCATCTTCGAACCGGTCTCGACGAGCGCCGAGGCGATGATGGTGAGGGAGCCGCCCTCTTCGATGTTCCTCGCGGCACCGAAGAACTTCTTCGGTGGGTAGAGAGCGCCCGAGTCAACACCACCGGACATGATTCGTCCCGTGGCGGGAGCGGCCAGGTTGTACGCGCGGGCCAGTCGGGTGATGCCGTCGAGGATGATGACGACGTCACGTCCCTGCTCGACGAGGCGCTTGGCCCGTTCGATGCAGAGTTCGGCGACGTGGGTGTGCTCCTCGGCCGGGCGGTCGAAGGTCGAGGCGATGACTTCGCCCTTGACGGTGCGACGGATGTCGGTGACCTCCTCGGGTCGTTCATCCACCAGCAGCACCATCAGGTGCACTTCGGGGTTGTTCGA
Source organism: uncultured Acidimicrobiaceae bacterium (assembly GCA_963800765.1). Classification (GTDB taxonomy): domain Bacteria; phylum Actinomycetota; class Acidimicrobiia; order Acidimicrobiales; family RAAP-2; genus RAAP-2. Next base: position 26,633 of record CAWDCF010000008.1, on the reverse strand, counting down.
CTCGATCGACTGGGCGATCTGCTTCATGATCGTCGTCTTGCCGGCCTTGGGCGGCGAGACGATGAGTCCACGCTGGCCCTTGCCGATCGGCGAGAGCAGGTCGACAATGCGTGGGGTCAGGTCGGTCTTGCCCTCGTTCAGTTCGAGATTGAGCTTCTCGTCGGGGAAGAGTGGGGTGAGGTCCTCGAAACGAGGACGCAGGCGTGCGACTTCGGGGTCGACGCCCGCCACGCTGTCCACGCGCAACAGCGCGGGGTACTTCTCGTTGGACGCCGCGGGGCGGTAACCGCCGATGATCGTGTCCCCCTTACGCAGGTGGTAACGACGGACCTGGTTGATGGAGACGTACACGTCGTTGGGCGACGGGTGATAACTCTTGGTGCGCAAGAAGCCGTAGCCGTCGTCGCGCAGGTCAAGGAGACCTTCAATCTCGATGAGTTCGCCCGCGTAGGGCTGGTCGGCGTTGGGCATTGATTCACCGCCGAAGCGCTCGCGACCGTTTCGGTTGCGACGGTTGCGACGGTTGCGACCGGCGGTGTCGTTCGTGAAGTCACGCGGTTGGCGGTCCTGGCGGGGCTGTGCGTTCTGACGGGGATTCTGCTGAGGGCGATCGGTGCCGTTGGCAGAGGGCGCCGGCGCCGGCGCGTCCTCGGTCGTTGACTCGGTGGCGGAGGCCGTCTCGCTGGAAGCGACAGCGGCGTCCGCGACGAACTCGCCGAGGAGGTCGTCGAAGTCATCGTCGGGGGTGGCGACCGTGCGACGTGAACGCACCGCTCGCGTCGCCGGTTCTGGTGCGTTGGTCGAAGCGGGTGCGGGGTCGCCCATGATCGCTTCGATGAGTGAGGCCTTGGAAGCTCGCGCCGACACGTCGACGCCCTTTACCTTGGCGATGGTTTGCAGGTCTTCACGAGTCTTGGACTCGAGATCTGACCTGTCTGGGGAGGGCCTTACAGCCATTGTGGTCCTTTCTCATTGCTCGCAAAGAATCCATGAGCAAAGAAGAAAATCGGGAAATGCCGTCTGGGAAGAGTTCCTCACTCCGGGGAAAGGCCGGACGCGGACGACTCCTCCAGTGTAGCCGACCTCGCGGGGAAAGTAAACATCTCATCGAGGTCCGACTCGCTTGGAACCCTGGAGCAGGACAAAGGTAAGGGCATGGCGAGGAGGCCGGTTCGCCAGTATCAAATTTCGCTAAATATTCGAGGGTCCGAGCAGGACGCTGCACGAACTACTTGACGCTCACTCGTGACGTCGCCGAGGCCGCCTGGTCGAACATATTCCCGGCGTACTTCGCCGTGACCGTGAGCGAGCCTTTCGCGAACCGCTTGGACGTCGAGCACTTGGCGCTGCCGTGCGAAATTGTGGCAGTGCAGAGACTTAGGCCGAACTCGCCCAATGGGGCCTGGAAGTCGTAGGACTTCGCCTCCAGGTCGTTGTAGCCGTTCCAACCCAACTGGGTCTCCTCGAGTGGAGTGAGCCCGTCCGGGTTGGTGCCTCCGTGATACATGTAAAAGCCGAGCCCGGCGATTCCGGAGCCGAGCTTCACCAGGGCCGCGGCTGCGGAATCGTCCGCGCGCATGACCGGACGGCGGTGGTAGGCAATTGCCATCCCGCCGCCCATCTCTGCCGTCAGAAAGGGAAAGGCGTCCGACCATGCATTGTAAGCGGGGTTCTTCGAACTCAGGTCTCCCATCACATTGTCCTCGGCCCGGATGGGATTGAAAAAGAAATTCGGGTTAGGTGGAAGCTCTTCGAGGCTCCCGCTCCAAAACTGCTCGGTGTATCCGCCAAACACCGGCAGGAAACCCTGGTGCGGCACGGTGGCTTTGTCCCAACCTGTTGCCGTGTAGAATGGCGCATCGATACCGGCCGCATGGGCCAGCCGGAGAAGCGTCAGCATGTGCTCGATCCCGCCCGATCCCGGGTGGTATTCGTTTTCGACCTGCACGCCGACAATCGGGCCGCCGTCTTTCCAAAAGAGTCCGCGCAGCTGCCGGCCGATCTCATTGTAGAATCTCCCCACCCAGTCGAGGTAGCGCGGATCATCCCGCCGCAGAGGAACGCCGCTTTGGACGAGCCAGTCCGGAAACCCCCCATTGCGCGCCTCGCCGTGGGCCCATGGGCCCACCCGGATCCAGGCGTACAGGCCGTGCTTCGCGCAAAGCTCCACGAAAAGCCGCAAGTCGCGCCGGCCAGTCCAGTCAAACTTCCCCTTGTTCTCCTCGTGGTGAATCCAGAAGACATAGGTCGAAACGACCGTGATTCCGCCAGCCTTCATCTTCAGAAGCTCCGCCTCCCATTCTTCGGCAGGATACCGCGAGTAGTGGAATTCGCCCATGACCGGAAACCACGGGCGGCCGTCCAGGGTCAGAAACCGGGAGTTGGCCGAAAGCGAATGCCCCTCCGGTGAGACTCCGCCGAGGGCGAAGGGAAGCGGCTGCGGCCCGGCCGGCGGGGCTCCGGCATCGATCGTCAATTCGGCCGCCGCCGCGGATCCTGCACAGGCGGCCAGGGCGAGGAGAAGAGACAGCCGGCATCCGGGCATGGCCATCGGCCAAGCCTCAGGAACCTTGTTCCCAGGCCCGCGTGCTGACCGAATCGCGCCCTTCGTCAAAATCGAGGTAGTCGAACATCGTCAGGATCGGCTTGCCCTCCAGACCGCTTTCGTGGATCCGCTTGGCAAGGATGGGAGCAGCCTCATCGCGGAAGCCGCGTTTCATCATGAAACCATTCCAGATCTCGCATTCCTCATCCGAGCGACGTCCGCCGCGTTCTTCCGCCCATGCAAGCAACTGCAGGTCGGATTCTGTCCCTGCCCGCACGCGGGCATCCAGCTCCTTGTAATCAACCCGCAAAAAGGTGCAGCAACGGCCGTCGAAGCCCTTGCCCATGTTGGGACCGTACTCGTCCAACGGCAGCCTGCCGGAGGCATGCAGCCGGATCTTGTCGATCATCCGGCCGAAATAAACCAGCCGGCCCACCTTGGCATAGGGACTGCGCAAACTGGGTACAATGGACATGCTTCCTACATGTGCCCAACCCGCGGGGGAGGGCAATGCCGAACTGGCTGGGGTCTTAAAGTGGATTTCCGTCGGAGGTGTCGGCGGGCGGGTTCATCTTCAGGCCGACAATCTTCAGGACGCTTGCGTACTTGCTCGGCCGCGATTCAGGCAGGGCAACCCTGAGGCCGGTCTCCTCCTGGGTGAAGGTGAGTTCTCCAGGGGCTCCGAGCAGCGTTACCTGGGAGATCCGGCCTTCGATCGGCGGCCGCGCAGCCAGGGGCGTGAGGAAAACCTCGCGGCCAGCGGCCCCTTCCTCGAACACGATCGCGTAAAGGGCGTCTCCCTTGACCGTGAAGCGCACATGAAGGCCGGTCTGGCCGCGGCCACCGCCCTGGCCAAACATTATCCAGTTGTGGGTGCCGTAGATCGCCTCGCCGTTGACGGCGAGCCATCCGCCGACGCCGAGAAGCGTCTTTTGCTGTTCGGCGGGAAACGTGCCGTCGGATTTGGGCGAAAGGTTCAGAAGCAGGGTGCCGTTCTTGCTGGCCGTGTCCGCCAGGGCGGCGACGATCGACGCCGGGCCGGAGACCTTCATGTCGCTTGTGTAGCCCCAGGTCGTGCCGATCGGGTGATCGACCTGCCAGGCTCCCGTGCGGATCCCGGCCGGCGAGCGCGGGCCTATCTTCTCAAAATCGATTATCGAACCGATCGTTTCGGTGTTCCGGTCGGACGGCGCGAAAGCGGCCTTCTTCGTGCTGATCGACACCTCCTTGCCCCACTGCGCGGCGCGGTTGTAGTAATAGGCGGCAATGCGCAGCTTTAGCGGGTCGAGGTAACGCTGGTCGACTCCGTTGTCGAACCAGAGCATGTCGGGCTGGTACTTGTCGATGAGTTCCACGTTGCGCTCGAACCAGTTGACCAGGAATCTCTCGCAGGCCGCGTCGCTTCGGTCGGCGACGTTGTAGAAATCGGCCCACTTGGGATCGTAGAGGTCGGCGTGCTTTGCCTTCATCTCGGCGGCGAGGTCGGGCGGCGGGTTGATGAATTGGAAATTCTCGATGCCGTGGTTCGAGACGCCGAACTTCAACCCGCGGGCGCGCACGGCCTTAGCGAGTTCACCGATGAGATCGCGGTGCGGCCCCATGGCCTTTGCGTTGAACGGCGTGACCTGGCTGTCCCACATCGCAAAGTTCTCGTGATGCTCTGCGGTAGGCACGATAAAGCGGGCGCCGGATTTCTTGAAAAGGTCTGCCCAGGCATCCGGGTCGAAATCCTTGCACGTGAATAGCGGGATGAAATCCTTGTAGCCGAACTTGTCCTGCGGGCCGAAGTGCTCCTCGTGCCACTTTCGATCGGCGCCGTACATGTGCTTTTCGTACCACTCGTTGTGATGCGCAGGCACCGTGTACAGACCCCAGTGCATGAACAGCCCGAACTTCGCCTCGTAGAACCAGGAGGGGACGCGATAGTTCTGCTTCAGGGATTCCCAGGTGGGCTGGAACGGACCTGGCGGCAGCGACCCCGGCAGCGAGGCCACCGCCGCCTCGACGACCTCGATCCGGGTTTCAGGCGCCATGTCGAAATCCTTGGCGTTCCCGCCCTCGGCGACCAGGTTTGGCGCCTGGGCCGAAACGGGCGGATTAACCAAGGCGGCGATTGCGATGGCGAGGCCGAGGTGGCGGAGGCGCATGGGGTCAGTCGATTTCGACGACGGTCACGGATTTTGCAGGAAGACGCAGCGTGAGCGTCCCGCCCTCGGCCGAAAAATCGGTGAAGGGGACGGGGGACACTTCGCCGGGCCGGTCGAACGTATTGTGGGCGTTGATCGAACCGGCGGTGAGGACCGTGGCGGAAACCTTCGAGGGGCTCGCCCCGGCAAGCCGGCAGGCGACCGCAACCTGGCTGTGCGGGTCGGCGTTGCACAGGGAGATGTGGATTCTGCCCTCGACGTCGCGTGAAGCCGAGGCGCTGATTGCGGGCATCGCCTTGGCCCCGAAGTGGTAGTCCGGGCCGGCCAGATCCGTCGGCAGCAGCCGGGCGCCCTGGTGCACGTTGTACATTGCGAACACGTGGTAGGTCGGCGTGAGAACCATCCTCGGCCCGTCGGTCAGGATCATCGCCTGGAGAACGTTGATCATCTGGGCGATGTTCGACATCTGCACGCGGTCCGCGTGCTCGTGGAAGATGTTCAGGTTGATTCCGGCGAGGAGCGCGTCGCGGAGGCTGTTTTGCTGGTACAGAAAGCCCGGATTCGTGCCGGGCTCGACGTCGTACCAGGCGCCCCACTCGTCGACCATGAGCCCCACCTTCTTCGTGGGATCGTAGCGGTCCATGATCGCGGAGTGGCGCGTGACCAGTTCCTCCATCTTGAGGGTCTGGCTCAGCATGGCGAACCACTCGGCCTCCCCAAACTGCGTCGCGGAACCCTTCTGTTTCCAATTGTCGTCCTTGACCGTGTAGTAGTGAAGGCTGAGGCCGTTGGCCCGCTTGCCGGCGATCTTCATGACGGTGTCGGTCCAGGCGTAGTCGTCGCTGCTCGGCCCGCATGCGATCCGGAGGATCTGGTTGCCCGAGAAATTCTTGATGAATGTGTTATATCGCCGGAATTCGTCGGCGTAGTACTCGGGCCGCATGTCGCCGCCGCAGCCCCAGTTTTCGTTTCCGATAGCGAAGTACTTTATCTTCCAGGGTTCGTTCCGGCCATTCTTGCGGCGCAGGTCGGCCATCGGGGAACTGGCGTCGGATGTCATGTACTCGACCCAGTCCTGCATTTCCTGGACCGTCCCGCTTCCGAGGTTGCCCGTGATGTAGGGCTCTGCTCCGACCAAGTCGCAAAAATCGAGGAACTCATGGGTGCCGAAGGCGTTGTTTTCGACAACCCCGCCCCAATGGGTGTTGATCATGGAGGGGCGCAGGTTGCGGGGGCCTATTCCGTCCTTCCAATGGTACTCGTCCGCGAAGCAGCCGCCCGGCCAGCGGATGACGGGGACGCGGAGGTGGCGCAGGGCGTCGATGACGTCGTTTCGCATTCCGCGCGTATTGGGAATGGGGGAATCCTCGCCGACCCAGATTCCGCCGTAAACTCCGTGGCCGAGGTGCTCGGCGAATTGGCCGTAAATGTTGCGGTTTATGACCGCGCCGGGCTGGTCGGCGTGGACGGTCAGCTGGCAGGCGGCGTCATCCGCCCGGAGGGCGGCAGCCCACACGAGAGCCAGGGCCGGAACAAGGCGCGATGACAGACGGGCCGCAAGTCGGAATATGCGCGGTGATGATGGATTCATTGTTTTCGGGGGACAGGCACCCGCAGGGGACAGGCACCAACGCTTTCGAGATAACATCGATCATGATCGCGCGAAAGTCGCTTGAAATTTGACCGTCAAGAGACGGCCTGCCGGCACGGCCCTCGGCTGGCTTGAACAATGCAGGTTAGCCTGCATCCATCACAAATTCTGGCCAATCTTGCCCAGTCTCCCCGGTAAAAAGGCCCTCATCCTCCTTGCGCTGTGCTTATAGCACAGCTCAGTCGGCTTCGGCCCTTCTTACTCGAGGATATTGGTCAATCTTGGTCAGTTTTGTGATGGATGCAGGCTAGTCCTGCAGCGTGATCTCGCAATTGTCGCGTAGCGCGAATTGGGAGAACAGCTGGGCCGTCGGCGGCGGAGCCGATCCCCGGTAAGCCTGAATCAAGCGCCCAAAACAGACCCCCGAAACAACGGAAACACCCGAGTTGGCGGAAACCGAAGCGGAGTTTCCCGCGGTCGTGCCATTCAGGTTGAAATACACGTAGCAGTTGTCGGACGGGTGGGTGTTATTGATCGTCACCGTGTATTTGGGGCAGACGATGCGCTGGACGCAGAAGAGCCAGAGGCGCCCAGGAGTGCCTCCGGACCCCTGCCACGCCTGGACCTGCGCCTGGGTCAGGGCGGCGGTCCATGAGGGCGGAAGGGCGGCTCCGGGATAGGTCCAGTCCGTATTCCAGATGTCATTGAAAAGCGCCAGGTTGCCTGGATCCTGGGTGTTCGCAGGGTTGGGCAGGGGCGGGATCGCCAGCTGTCCGGATGGGGCCATGAGCGAGGCGATCAGAAACCGCTGCTGGTTGGGTTCATTCTCGGGTCCGACCAGCATCAGGCGGGAGTAGCGGTTCGCGTTGATCAGGATATGCGCAACCTGCGGCTGCAGGCCCGGAGTCGGGGCGAGGCCGGGCTGAGGTGCATAGCCCATCTGGCGGGCGAGCTTGGCAAACCAATCATAGGTCTCGGTCGTCGCCGGGACAAGGGTTGGATCGGTCGACAGGGAAAATTCGGTGTAATCGACGCCCGCGGGCACAGCGCCCGGAAGGGCTGCAATATTGGTCCCCTCGAGATCGACCGACTCGAACGATGCCTGCACCGCGGCGCCCATCGCTTGAAGGGTCGAGGTTTCGGCGGCCACGCGCGCATCGATCACTTGCCGGCCGATGAAGGGGGCCGCAATCGCAAGGAGAATCCCGATCACTGCGCAGACAGCGACGAGTTCGATGAGCGTAAAGCCGCGGTTGTTCCGCAGCGCGGCCGAAGCCGCAATGGGGTCAGTGCGTCGCATACACGACCTGGTAGGCCGCCTGGAAGAATGAGACCAGAATGACGCCCATGCCGCCGACGACAGCGAGGGTGAGCGCCGGATTGAGAATGGCGATCACCGCCTCCAGCCGCTCCCGCGACTGGGCGCTGAAGTAGGCGCTGACCCGCTCCAGGGCCGGGGCCATTCGGCCGGACTGTTCGCCCACCTCGATTGCGAGACAGGCGAGCGGCGGAAACAGGCCGCTGCGCGAAAAGGCCGCCGACAGCGTGACTCCCTCCTGGATGATCCGAAGGCGGGCTGCCGTCAGACCCTCGCGGAAAGCGCGATTGCCGACGAGCCGGCTGCAAAGATCGATGCTCGCCGGCGCGGGCTGGTTGGCGAGATACAGGGAACGATAGATCTTGCAGATCAGGGCGACGGTGGCGTCCCGGTAGATCGGGCCCGCGATGGGCGCCCTGAGGAACCAATGGTCGATCCTTCGCCCGATGGCGGGGATTTGGCGGCAGGCCAGTATGAGGATGGGTGCGGCGACCATCGCGGCCGCGGCTATGGGCCATCCCTTTCGGACATGAGTCGCGACAAGTATCACGCCCCGCGTGAGGGGAGGCAGTTCGCTTCCGAGCGAGGAGAGAAGATCGGCAAGGCGGGGGAAGACGACCCCCAGGAGGAGGCAGCACAGGCAGCCGGCCAGGAAGGCGGTGAATGCGGGATAGGCGCAGGCCCTCCGGACTTGCCGGCGATGGGCCTCCTCATATGCCGTTCGCTCGGCCAATTCCCCGAACCGCTGGGCGAGCTGGGCCGAGCCGCTCTGTTCGCCGGCCTCGATGACTGCGACGACCGTCGGAGAAAAGCTGCGCGGAAATGCGGCGAAGGCTTGCGACAGCCTGCAGCGTGATTCGGCGACCTCCGTCTGCACGGCGCCCACGATCCGCCGGACGCGCCTGTCCGGGAATCGGACCGCCAGATGCCCCAGGGCATCCTCGATCAGGACCCCGGAGGAAAGAAGCATCTCCATCTGCTGGAAGAACACGACGCGGTGCGTGTACGACAGCCCGGCACCGGGGAGAAGCTTGCGGAGACGGACGGCGGCCGACGAGATTGCGGTGAAGAGGGCTGTCATAAATGGGTGTCATCGAGGAAGGCGCAGCCGGACGGGCCTGTCCCCGACGGGTATGCGCAACCGCACACCCTCCGCCTGCAGTTCGATCGCGTCCGGGGCAATCGAGGAGACCGTGAGGCCGTCCAGCGCGTCGCCCGGGCTGTAGATCTCACCGTTGACGATGGCGCAGTCATCCGCGGCCTTTCCCGCGATGAGAACGGCGTCGATCGCGAGCGAAACCTCGCGTATGGACGCCGGCGGGCGGAAGCGGACAATGAATGGATTTGGAAGCTCCCCCGTGGAATCGGCGGTGTCGAGGGCGACAAGATCGATGATGCCGTCGGAATTCGGAACGATGGGGTGGTCCGCGCCGGGAGGCTTGCCAGCCGGGGTCGGTGCGGGCGGCAGATCCGGGACGGCCGCCCGGATTTGTACCGCTGCGTCCTCACCGCCGGGCGCAAGCTCCGCAGAAGATATGGGGCGCGGATCAGGCAGGGGCGTGGAGAGGATGGCGCCGGGCGCCGCAGCGCCCAGGGGCAGGAGAAGACTGTAGAGGCGAGGTTTGATTGCGCCCTATATTAGCAAGCTCCGTGTTCAGGATGGCGCGGGGGCGCGGCGGGCATTGCGCCCGGGCGACGCCGCTTTTTCAGCCTGCGCCCGGGCCTTGTGCCGGGCCTCTGCCTCCTTTTCATTCTGCTTTCGGTGCGATTCGAGTGCGCGGACGGCGAGGCTGATTCCTTCGACGGGCGAGTCCGCCTGGAGGCAGTCGACAAAGGTGCGCACGCCGAATGCGGCCGTGGTCCGAAGGGACCCAGCCGCCCGGTGGGGGGCTGGGACCGACGGCGCGTCAGGCGGAGGCGGACCCGGGAGCGGGGCTTGTCCTGCGGGCCTCCGAAGCGATGATGCAATGACGGGTCCGAGGTTTGACCGCGCAGGGTAGCGGGTATGGCCGAGCGCGCCCCCAGCCTGTCCTGCTCCGAGAAGGCGGCCGGCCATCCCTCCGCCGCCCGCCGCAACTGCGGCCGTAGCCAGAGCGGCAGAGGCTCCCGCGACAAGCCCTGTTGCAAAGTTGCAAAGGAATAGTCCCGCCGCACCCGCCCCTTTCAGGAACACGGCGAGAAGTTTCGGCGTTCTGATCGCGATATAGATCGCAAGGAACAGGTAGGCGACCAGGTAGCAAAACATGGCCAGGGGGACGATCTCCCCGGCGCTGCCGACAACGGATAACGCCGCGGCCACCATGTAGGCCGCGCCGCCCACCGTGCCGGGCGTTCCCGAATCGCCCGATGCGAGAGGCCCGAAAAGAATGTATCTGAGAACAAGGCCCATCAGGGCGTCCACAAAAAGCATGATGAACTGGTAGGCGGGCACGACCAGGGTCAGGGACACAAGCGAGCGCAATACGCCGAGGAAGGCATCCTCGGTCGCCGGCAAAAGCCAGAATGGCACGGCGACCACCAGGGCGAACAGTTCCACCTCGATCAGCACGCCGACTCCGGCCGCAAAAAAGAACGCAACCATCCGCGTGAGGACGACACCGATTCCCCGGCCCAGCCAGTCCACGGCGGCGCGCCACTGCGTCATGAACCCGCCAGCCGCGGCCGCGGCCTGCTCGACCTTTTCGGAAAACCACGCCCTCACCCGGCCGGCGAGCGTGGGCGAGGCGCCGACGACAGGGAGCAACTGCGAGTCGAGGTAGCCCAGAGCATGGGCGAGGACGTTCTTCCCATACAGCTGGCGGGCCGACTCAAAGGCCCCGTTGTTCGAAGGGGTGTCGGGCATCGCGATCGCCTGCGCAGCCGCCTGGTCGTCGGATGAAAGGGAGTCGGAGAGGAGAGGGAGCGAAGTGGAACTGCCGGAGGGGAAGGCTATCGACAGGGGACCGCTTCCCGCCGGCAGCGCCCCGAGGTCGGCCACGATCTGGCCGAAATTCTGAACGACATTGCGCCCGACATAGGAGGCGACCTGGTCGTCGGGCGTGGCCGCGTTTTCCCATGACGGGGTCAGGATCGGGAGCTGCCCTGGGAGCTGGCGGGCCGACAGGCTTGCATTGAGGGCGCCCGCCGTCGCGTTGTACCAGAGGCCTATCTGCGTCATTTCATCCCGCGACGCGCCGGAGGGATAGAAGGCCATGGTCCTGCGGGCTGCCGCATTTCGAATCGATTCGATCCGCGCCTGGGCGAAACTCAGGGTGCCCATGCTGCCTGCCTGGAGAATTGCGCTCATCGACTGGCTGGCCATGGCCTGGACTCCCTGGGCGAGGGCGCAGTTCACGGTCATGAGAATCGCGTACAGGAACGGTGTGTTGCTTATGATCAGGACCCCGGCCAGCAGGCGGAAATAAACCTGGGCCACCGATGCCAGGGGTGCGCGCACCCCCATGCTGTACCGAACGACAAGGGCCCGCTGCATGGCGGTGATGGCGGCGATCCCAAGAAAGATCACAATCGCCCCCCAGAACAGCTGGTGAAAGGCACCGGTTGCCACGATCTGGAACGGATTGAACCCCAGAAACGCGAGCGTGGGCCCGCCGCCGCTCGCCTGGTATGCGGCCTTGAAGTGAGCGATGCTGTCCGAGCCGAGGTCGCCGCCGGAGCCGAGGGCCTGCGCTATCTGGGCCTGGGAGTCGGCAAGTCCGGCCGAAAGGGTGGTGCCGCCGAGCGCTGCCGCAGTCGTGCCATCCATGGCTTCAGGGCGGCATGTTGAGCTGCATCTGGGCGGCGTCGCGCCGGGCGTCGTTCTGCTCCAGCATGAGCTCGCTTTGCGCGCCGGCGGCGCGAAGGGCCGTTTCCTGCGCGCCCGCGGCCTGGGCCGCCGACTCGAGCAGGACGTGGTTCGTCGTGGCGGCTATCTGCGCTTGGGTGTGCGCCACGTCGGCGAGCGTCTGGGCGCTGCCGGAACTGCTTTCAGCTGCCTGGGCCTTCGCCGAGAGAGCCTGGAGGCTGATCCGCCGCTGTTTTGAGTCATTCAGCCAATCGGCCTCGAGAAGGTGGGCGACATCGACGGCTGCCCGTCCCCCGAGATTGGCCTGGTCCTCGGGCGCGCGGCTGGAATACCACTGGGCGTACGCGACCGACGCGGGTGTCATGCCGGCGGAGCCGCCGACCCGGGCAATGGCCGGGTCGGTGAGGATCTGCCGGTAGAAGGCGGTCGGGCTTTCTATGGCAAGAGCCCACTGGTCGAGGGGGACGCCGAGGAATGCGTCGAGCTGTCCGGTCGTGTCGAAAAGCGACCCGATCTGCGCATTTTGGAGGCCCGGATTGGCCTGGACCAGGACGCGCAACTCATCCGGCGACAGGACCCGGCCGAACGAACCCGATTCGGCGGGATTGCCCATCGCGGCTGCCAGCCCCACGAGCTGGTCGAGCTGGCGTGTCGAGATGCCGAGGATCGACCCGAGCCTGTCGAACTCCTGCTGCGCAGTGTGGAGGACGTTGATCGTCTGGGCCACGCTGGCCGGGTCGAAGACGATGTCGCCTGCGCCGAAAAGGGCGCGGCTTTTGAGCGGCCATGCGAGGGCAAGGGCCGCCGCGGCGAGCCGGGCGGTATGATTCGGTTTCATCGGAAAGGCTCGGTCAGGGACGGGTCCTGGGCCTGGCGCGGGCCGAACCACATTCCGCCATATTGGCCGGCAGGATACGAAAGGTCAGGCCATGAGGAGCGGGCGGCCGGCGCCGGTCCGGGGAGGCTTCCCGTCCGCTCGCTCCAATACTGCTGCAGGACCTTCTGTCGCTCCTCCCGCCGGGCCTGCTCGAGTTCCTCCGCCTGGGGCGGAGGATCCGCCGTGCGGGACGCGCAGCCTTCGGCGCACAGGGCGAGAAGGGCCGCGCAGGCGAGGGCGCTTGGCCGGGCGCTTTTCATCGGGTGGCTGAGGGTTGGCGCGAGGAGACGATCCCCTGGGGGTGCTCCCTTGCGAACCGCCGGACGGCGTCGGGCCGCGAGAGGCCCTCCTGCTGGTAGGCCTGGATCGCCCGCCGGTCCTCGGGGGAATTCGCCGTGAAGGCGTATTTGAGCGGCGTTGAGGCGCTGAGCAGCCGCAGGGTCCGCTGGCCGTGGGGCGTTTGCTGAATGAGAAGGAACTCGGCGTGGCGCCCGGGCACGGTCGTCACGGACTGGATGTGCGCGAGTTCGACCGGGGAGAGGTTCTTCTCATCGGCCACCCGCCGGGCCTTGTCGGCATTGTCCTGGCGCAGGATGAAGAGATTGTCGGCCGCGCCGACGAAGGCGTTGCGCGCCTGGCGGAAGGAGAGGAAGTCCTCGAGGCCCTGCGAGAGGGCCGCCACGGCGACCCCCGTCTTCCGAAGCGTGCGGAAACAGTATTCCATGAATTCCGCGGTCGCCTCGTCCTTGAGGAGAACCCCGGCCTCGTCGAAGGTCAGGAATTTGGGGTCGCCGCCCGGGGCCAGGGCGAGGCTGACGACCGTGCTGACGATCGAATTGAAGATGACGCGCGCAAGGTCGGCGTCCCGCTGGTCGTGGACGACCCGCTTGAGGTCGAACACGACAACCGGCGCCGAGAGGTCGATCTGGGCCGGGCCGTCGAAGAGGTTGGCGAGCGAGCCGTCCTCGCACCAGGGGGCGAGGCGGCGGGCCAGCGCCTCGCCCCGCCCGTCGCGAAGGAGGGCGGCGCGCACGTGCCGGACGAAGACGGGCTCGTTCAAATCCCTGAAATAGGCACGCCGGAGGGCATCCTCCACGACGACCAATTCATCGGACGAAAGCCGCCGGTCGCGATCCCTCACGAGGCTTTCGAGCCAGAGGGTTCGCGAGCGCAGAACCTCGGGGTCGGGGACCGTTCCCGGCGGAAGCCAGAGCGGGTTGAGCCGGTTGGACCGGCTTTGGATGTTGTAGTCGATGTAGACCCCGCCGCTCGAGGCGCAGAAACTCGCAAACGATCCACCGAGGTCGATCACGACCATCCGGGCGCGGTGGCGGCGCAGGGCGATCAGGTTCTCCACGGCAAGGGCCGATTTTCCCGAGCCCGTCCCCCCGACGACGAGATGGTGGGGATTGGCAAACAGGCTTTCGTCGGGGACGATCCAATTGAAGATGCTGCGGGAGGCCGTCTGGTAGAGGACGCCGATCCTTTTCCCGGCCCCCAGGTTGGCGGGCTGCCCGAAAAGAGGGAGCAGCCTCACAAGCTGGCGGGTCGAGTAGTCGAGCAGGCGGTAACGGTCCTTGTCCTGAGTCCAGAAGGGCTGCATCGCACGCCAGTAGGGCCACAGGGCGCGCTTTTCCGGGATGAATACGGCGTCGCGCGCCCTGCCAAGCGCCTGGGCCGCGGCGACGCGTTCGCCAAGTTCGGCGAGTCCCGGAGCCCAAAGGTGCAGGTAACAGGCCGCGCGCCAGCTCGCCTCCGAATTGGCGCCCATCTCCTCGAGTTCCAGGGTGAGCTGCGCCGTTGCAGCCCGTTCGGCCGGATCGGCTGCCGTCTGCGGATCGGACTGGCGCTGCTGAAGGAGGGTCTTCAAACGCTTGATGCGCTTCAGGCGGTCGCCCCGCTCCGCGTTCACGACGAGTTCGGCATGTGTCAGGCCTCCGAGCAGCAGCAGTTCGTCGAATGCGGGTCGGGCCAGCTCCTCGGGCGGCTCGTAGAGGGTCAGCACCGCGTGGAACCAGCCGTCGAGTTCGGCGATCCCCGCCGGCGGGCTCGCACCGTCGGGATCCCAGCGAAACGTGCTCTGCGCAAAGCTCTCGGTCAGCGGGATCCCCGCATTCGGCCGCCATGGGCGAGGAAGGGCTCCCGCCTCGAACTGCCGGGGATTCCAACGCCGGAAGAACAGGCGGCAGACAGCGTCGTTGTCCAGGGCCTCGGGCATCCAGCCGAGGGGGCTCAGGGCTGCAGCCAGCGTGCGCGCCTGGGTCAGCAGTTCCGCCGAGGCTAGGGCGAACTGTTCGCGGTCGTAGCGAAACCTCTCCCGGGCTCCCGCGAAATACCCGGACAGCGCTTCAAGAAGGCCCGTCTTTCCCTCGCGCCGACCGGCCGCCATTCGGCGCAGCGTTCGCTCGTCAAAGGGCAGCTTCCGCACGAGAATCAGGTAGACTTCGATCCAGCGCAGGTGGCCCTCGCGGAGGAGGCCGAGAAGATTCTCCTGCTGCTCCCGCTGGACCTCGCCGACCAGGCCGGGCGAAAACTCCAGTGCGGCAAGGCGCGCGGTCAATTCCGCGCAACGCGAATGCTGGGTCCAGATGACCTGCAGGTCGAAATGCTCGGGCAGTGCATTGAGGAATCCTCCGAGGGTCTGGTAGATGCACTGCACGGCCTCATCGCCCAGGGTGGGGGTGAAGGGCGCGTCCACGCGCAGCCCGAGCCCGAGCGAGCGATCCTGGTTGACGACGATTCCGTCGGCAAGGGCGAGCGGCGACAGTTCGCGGTCCAGCGTGCGGCCGTCGAGCGCGTTGGTTCGCTGAAACTTCCTTGCCAGGTTGAGGATCACCGAAGGAACGGGGAGAGCGCGTCCGCCCTGCCGGGCCGAAGCGTCCTCGCCAGGAAAAACGAGCGGAAGAAATGGGAGTCGTAGCCCGGGGGGCGCCCCAGGCGGAACACGGCGAGATAGGCCGGGTACCCCCCGAGGATTGCGAGCATTCCTGCATTGCTGTTCAGGATCAGCATGTTCAAGGCGAGGGCGACGATCAGCGCCCCGAAGTCATTTGGCGTGAACACACCCCAGATGTAGATCGAGCGGGCGAGCTGGCGGTGAAACCGGATCGGGGGCATGGCGGGGTCATCGCTGGGCCTGCGGCGGCGCGGCCTTTTCCCCCGTATTGGGCGCGCTCTCGGCTTTGTCCGGCTCGAGCGCCCGGATGGCCGCATCGAGATTCGTCAGGACGGCCTTGAGCTCGGCCGGGGTCCACTCCGGCTTGAGCCCGAGTTTCAGCAGTCCGTCGTATGCTTGCCGGAGAAGTCCGGCCGCGCGTCCCGGATCGCCCGCGGGGACATAGACGAAAATCGGCAGGGCAGACTCCACCCAAACCCCCGAAACATTGAAGCGAATGGGCTTCCGGCGGTCGAGAACCCGAAGTTCGTATCCGGGAATGCGAAGAGGCATCACCGGGTCTGAAACGTCCGCCGAGGACGCCAGGGTCGACGCCTGAAGGCCCGCAGGCCTTTCCGGAGGAGAGGCGGAGGCGGGTTCGAGCGCCGGCGCGCAGATCGCGATGCCGGCCAAGTATCGTCCAAGGTGCACCGGCAGGATAATAGCAACCCGCCGAATGACACCTCACCGGACCGATCGCCGGCGCAGTTTTCGCTCAGGCTCGATCGCCCGCCAGCACGACCTTGCCTGCCATTCGTTGCGCCGGGCCATTGCGTGTGCCAAGATCGCGCGTTTCGGCTTGCGGCGCGGCGCGCGCCGGTGAATTCCGACCGACCAAGTGCCTCGCGGTGGTGACGACGGTTTCGATGCTTTTCTCAAGAAACGCCGCCGCCTGCGCGGTTTCGTCGGCGTTCGCGGCATTGGCATGGGTCGCATTATCGAGGGAGCGCGTGGCATCGCTTATCTGGTCGAGCCCCAGGCGCTGCTCTTTCGAGGCTGCGGCGACCCCTGCAGCCTGATCAGCGAGGGATTGCGACTGGCGGGCAACGTTTTCAAAGGTGCCGGCGGCGCGGGTCGCCAGCTCGACCCCGCAATGAATGTTCGCAACCGCCGCCTGCACCTTGTCCCGGGTGATCTGGGCAGCCTCAGCGCTGCGGTGCGCAAGCGTTCGCACCTCCTCGGCGACGACTGCGAATCCCGCGCCTGCCGCGCCGGCGTGGGCGGCTTCGACTGCGGCGTTGAGCGCGAGCAGCTTCGTCTGGAACGCGATCTCATCGATCGTGCTCACGATCTGCGCCACTTCTCCGGATGACTGGCTTATCTTCCCAATGGCGTTTCCCATGGCCTCCATGTCCCGCATGCCCGTTTCGGCGCCGGCGGCCGTCTTTCGGGCGGAATCGGCCATCGCATGGGCGATGGCCTCGCTGCTTCGCGTCAGTCCGGCCAATTCGGTGACCGCGGAACTCGTCTGCTCAAGCGCCGCTGCCTGGCCCGAGGTTTCGGCGGCCAGCTTTCGGCTCGCACCCGCCACCTGTTGAACGGCGTCGGCCAGTTGATCGGCTGTCTCAGCCATTGTTTTCGCGGTGGCGCCAAGGGCCGCGCGGACATTTTTTCCCACGTACGCCGCAACCGCGAGGCCCAGGCCCAGGGCCCCAATCATTCCCCAAGTCACGATCCGGGCCGCGCGGTCCATCTCCGCCGCGCTGAAAAGCGATACTTCTCGGACCTCGGTCATCGCGGGCCGCCCGATATCCGCCGCCAGTGTCGTCATCTTGTCGCCATCTGCAGCCCAGGCGGCATAGGTTGCCTCAAATCTGCCGAATAGGCCGACAGCGTCGCTGAGTTTCGCCATCAGGGCGTCGAAGGTCTGGGCGATCTCCCTGTTGTCGGCGACTTGCCTCTTGAAGCGGCCAAAACGCGCCAAAGCGTCATTGGCACGTACGGCGTCGCGGTCGATGAATGCCTCCAGTGTGCTAACGCGGATTGTCGACACCTGTTGCATGAGAACGAGGTCCAGCAGGGAGTCGTTGTCGCTGCCCGCGGCGTACTGGGCCAGGACCGAAGTCAGTTTTTCGAAGCCGGCGTCCGTATTCTCGCGACTGTACGCGATCTGGCCGCGCAAGGCATGAAGCGCTTCCGCTTCGGACCGGAAAACTTGGGCACGGCGGGCGAGTTCCGCCACCGACTCCGCAAAACCGGGCGGGACGAGCCCTTTTCCGACGAGATCCTCAGCTCGTGCGAGATCGCCCTGAAAGTCCTTTAGCCGCGCAAACCCCTGTTCGTACGATCCCGGGCGGTTGGTGAGGTGGTAGACTCTAAGGCTGTCCTGCGCGCCCGCCAGGGCCCGCTCCATGTCCGAGGCGATCTGCGCGCGGACAACCGACTCGTCCGCCAGGCGGGTCGAACTGGCCCTTGATATTCCTAGATACGAATAGGATACGGAGGCGAGGATCGCCAGCATGGCCAGCAACAGGCCGAAGCCGAACCACAGGGTCTGCCCGACCGTAAGTCGTCGAAAAGCCATGGTCATCGTTCCTGAATCGGCTCAAAGGTCCCTGGCTTTTGTGACATTTGAACGAATCTTCCCGGAGATGACCCATGCTGCCGCCCGTGGGGACGACGCCAAGTGGCGCCGGGGTGCGCCCGCTGTCGATACGCTAGCCCGAAGATTTCATGAAAACGGCCAAAGATCGCCAAACCGCCGAGGAAAAAGGGTCAAAGACGACCGAGGTGTGCTTGCAAGCACATCGCAGGGAGTCTGAGGCCCTTTTTCGAGAGCGGTTTGGATGAGATTTGGACGAATTTCGTGAAATCTTCGGGCTAGAATCCACTTTCAAAAATGGCGGGGACAGGCACCTTGTAACCGCCCTTCGACCACCGGCCCGCGCGCAAAGGCCCAACCCGAAAATCCCCACCGCCATGCCATCGTCACCGACTACGAGTCAAACCGGGGAGCTGCCCCGCCGTGAATTCCTCCAATTTCTGGGCGCCGGCGCACTGGGCCTGGCGCTGTCGATGCGCGGCGCCCGCGCCGAGGCCGCCTCCGGCACGACCGGCCTTCCGACCTTCGACCTGAGCCCGGGCCCGAAGAAGATGCGCGGCGTTTTCCCCATCGGGTCGACGCCGTTCACTCCTGACGACAAGCTCGACCTGGAATCATTGGTCGCGCAGGTATCGTTCTGCAACCGCTCCGGCGTGCATGGATTCGCCTGGCCGCAGGGGGCGAGCAACTGGTCCGCCCTCGCGGAAGCCGAGCGCATGGCCGGCACGGAAGCCATCCTGGCGACCGGAAAGGGGGGAACCACAACACTGGCCATCGGCGTGCAGGGAGCGGACATGGGAGCGGTGACCCGTTATGCACATCAGGCCGCGCGGCTGGGTGCAGATGCCATCATCTCGATGCCGCCGGCGAAGGTGACCGACGAGAAGGTGATCCTCGACTATTACCAGCAGGTCGGCCGGATCACCGATCTGCCCCTGTTCGTCCAGAGCCAGGGCAGCATGAGCGTCGATCTCGTCGTCGAGATCTTCAAGACCGTCCCCACGATGCGGCAGGTCAAGGACGAAGCCGGCGTCGCCCTGGACCGGGTCGCCGAGTTGCGCAGCCGGACTGGCGACCAGCTTCGAGTGTTCTCCGGCCACGGCGTGCAGACCATGATTACTGAGATGGAGATGGGCTTCGTCGGGCATTGCCCCTACACGGGCCTGGCCGACATCTATTCGGCGGCCTATGACCTGTGGCACAGCGGCCGCCGCCAGGAGGGCTTCGACATGTTCGGCCGCATCCTGGCCTTCGGCAGCCTGGGCGTTCCCGACCAGAACCGGCTGCTGATCGCCCGCGGCGTCTTCAAGCCGAACGTCCGGTTCAGGCCCGCGCCCGCGGTCACCGGCCCTGGTGCGCCCCGCGGCCGGCCGCTCGGCGACCAGGGCGTGCGCGACGGACTCGATCATTATCTCAAGCCATACCTTAAGGCGTAGGCTGTCCTTCGCGCGCTGTAGCAGCGCTTGGGGAAAGTTTGCTATTCTTAAGGGATGACAAAGTCCCTTCGGCTTCAGTTGATCCATTGCTCCTGCACGGCCCGTTTTGCCACCTCCCGGCTTGACTCCAATGTTTATACAATGTTTATCCATAAGCGATGAAGATCACCGCCCAATTCTGGGGAAATAGCCTTGGCGTGAGAATTCCCGCGCCAGTCGCCCGCGACATGAACCTGACGAACGGCGCGGAGGTGGACCTTCAGATCGAATCCGGCCGGATCGTCCTGACACCGGTGCGCCGCGCCAGACGCTGCAAGTTGAAAACCCTGCTCCCGAAGATCACGGATGCAAACAGCCCGGCAGGAGACATCTGGGGAGCTCCCGTCGGCAGGGAGGTCTGGTGAGTCCGCTCCAGCCTCCCCAGCGCGGCGACCTGGTCTGGGTCGATTTCATTCCGCAAATCGGGCATGAGCAGGGTGGGCGACGCCCGGCGTTGATTCTCTCCCCGGGGAACTACAACAACAAGACCGGGCTGGCTGTGGCGTGCCCGGTCACAAGCCAGGCCAAGGGCTATCCATTTGAGGTCTCGCTGAAAGCCGGAATGCCGATCACCGGTGTCGTTCTTTCCGATCACGTTCGCAGCATTGACTGGCGTGCCCGGCGCGCGGAACGGGCGGG
The DNA here is from genome assembly GCA_963800765.1 of uncultured Acidimicrobiaceae bacterium. Classification (GTDB taxonomy): domain Bacteria; phylum Actinomycetota; class Acidimicrobiia; order Acidimicrobiales; family RAAP-2; genus RAAP-2. Next base: position 6,780 of record CAWDCF010000008.1, on the reverse strand, counting down.
CAGCGCAGATGAAGACACTGTCGGCGAAGTGTGCGGGAAGCTGATGGCGCTCATCGGCGAATAGCCATCCGTGTGAGGAGGGGCCGGCCTAGGTTCTCATGCTTGCTATTATCCCGGCATGGCCAAATCCGATTTTTCTTTTCGCCCCCGGAAGAGGCGGGCGGGCGTCCGTCCTTGGCTTGCGATCGCCGCCGGCCTTCTCGTCCTTGCCGTCGCCGCCCGCGCCCAAAGCGCCTCCGCCGTCTTCGCCGGCCCGCAGAACATGGATCAGGGCCTCCAGAACGGGCTCAACAACATCACGGGCTATGTCTTCTCGATCCTGAAGTGCCTGAGCCTGATAGGCCTCGGTGTCGCGTATTACTTCGTGACGCACCACGGCGTCGGCAAGGCGATCCTCGCCACAGTCGCCGCCATCCTGCTCTGGTTCGCGCCCGTAGTCGCGAACATTGCCGAGAACCTCGGGAGCGCAGCCGCGCAGCAATCGACCATTACATCAGGAGCCCCCGGTTAGAACGCGCTTGCGTAGCCTCTAGCCGGGAGCTTTAGTGACCGTTCTCTTGCTCGGGCCGTAGCGTAGTCTGGTAGCGCGCTTGCATGGGGTGCAAGAGGTCGGGAGTTCGAATCTCCCCGGCCCGACCAATTCATTCTGGTATAGTAAGTTACGATTAGTATTACGAGTTAAATCCAGATCGAGTCATAACAAAATAGGCACAAAGTCATAACATGCGCCCTGAAATACATTCAAGTCCACCTATGTGCCGTGGACAATGCGTCAGGCGTTCAACCGCGAACAGCTCTGGAGTCTAACCGAGGCCAAAGTCGTTATCGAGGACTTCCGGGTCCATTACAAGCAGCCCCGACCACACAGCAAGCTCGGCTACCGGAGAACCGCAGCCTATGCGCGAATTTGTCTCCATTCCTGGCTTGGTCAGGAATGCCGAGCCGGGTCTTCCCTCCGGCACGGATGGACAAGCAGCGTCATTTGTATCAACATCATATAACCATCCAGACCGCCATTGAGGGTGGCTCGAAAAATTGAATCGGATCAGAAGCTCAGCCCCACAAAACTGGCAGCCACATGGTACAGCGCCCGTATTTGCGCAAGTCGGTTGAGGAACTGGAGAATATCCTGGTTGGGTCGTGGCCAAATCCCGAGATAGTCGGCTACGTGCGGACCGAATTGACCTTTCGGGATTCGCAGCGGGCTAAAGGGCTGCTCGCTGAGATTGACCAAAGCTTGGGGGCAAACCGAAGCGAGGCTGCCCCTGAGGCCCAAGCCGCGCCGGCAGCCGACCACCCAACGGCGCAAACGGAGGCCGCAAGAGCGAAGATGGCGGAGCTTCGCCAGCGGCTTCTTGACCTTTCCAACCGGAATCGGCTTATCAACTTCAAGCACTCAAACCGTGGCGGACGCCAGATTCGGATCGTCGATGAGTGGATTGTTCAACTACCAGAAGTGCTGGATGGCGACAAAGCTGTCGAGTTGTTACCGCTGCCTCCGTTACCCTCAGAACCGGCAGATGAGCGGAACGAGGATTTTTCGGCTGCGGTGGAAGAAGCACTGCTGACCGACAAGGCGTATCTGAAGGCTGCGGCCAAAGCCCAAACCGGGCCCGAGGACCTAGTCGAGGCCGCCATGGCCAAGGCGGAGCGTGCGTTGAAGGACCGGGTGAGAAAGAAGCTTGGCATGGCATCCCGGGCGGAATTGGCGGAAGTTTCCATGGCGGATCACGCCAAGCAGTACCGAATCAGTCCCAGTTACGAACTGACGGATCAGAAGCCGAACCGGCAACGCCGGCGGCCACACCAATGGCAGACGCTGCTCCTGGAGGATGAATTGGATCGCCGGCTTCGTTCCATCGCGCAGCAGGCAAGGGAGGCCCGGGAAGAGTACGGAATCGACACCTTGCACCTGGCTTTCGGGTTTCTCGAGTGGTTTGAAAAGACTCCGGACGGCGTTGCAGACACGCCAACATTGTCCCCCCTACTGCTCTTGCCCGTGAAGATAAGCGAGTTCCAGCGGCAGAAGAGTCGGGCAGTCAACGGCACGTTGCTCTTGGGTGATGGAGATCTCTTCGCCGACAAGCCGAATAAGAGCTTCTTTGGCATTGAGCCAGCATCGGACGAGATCACGGTCAATCTCTGTTTGCGGGAGCGGTTGAGACAAGACTTCGACTTCACGTTGCCGGAGTGGGACGAGGACCTGGGCATCGAGGGATTCCTCGCCCGTGTGTCCGCTGCGATCGCGGAAAACCCCGGTTGGAAACTTCGTTCTTGGGCGACCTTGTCCCATTTTGCCTTCAACCGGCTGCCCATGTGGCTCGACCTCGATCCGGAGAAGCCCGGTGTACGTCCGCCCCATTACCATGAAGTACTGCGCGAGCTCCTAGGCGGTCGGGACGGCGACTCGAATCCGGGAGCGGAAATGCCTCCGGAGGACCCAGAGGATGCCGTACCTTGTCTTCCTATGGACTGCGATTCTTCGCAATTTGCAGTCATTCAAGATGCGTTGAGCGGTGACTGCATCACGGTCCAAGGTCCTCCAGGCACCGGAAAATCGCAAACGATCGCGAACCTGATTGCCGCGCTCCTGCACAAGGGAGAAACCGTGCTTTTTGTTGCCGAAAAAATGGCGGCATTGGAAGTGGTGCAGTCCCGTCTCAGCAAGATTGGCTTGAGCGATTTCATCCTAGAGCTGCATTCCGCCAAGACCGGGAAGAAGCCGTTCTTGGACAGCTTGCGGAAACGCCTACATCTACGGAGTCGAGGCAAGGCTTCCACTGGAAGCGACGTTGCATTCCGGCGAAAGGCGGCTCGGGATCGCCTGAATACCTATGCCGCTGCAATCAATACTCCATTTGGCGCGAGCGGCCAAACGATTCACGAGATCATTTGGCGTGACTTTGGCTATAGAAACAAGCCGGTTCCTCTCGATTTAGCGGGCATCAAACTTTCGGGGGTCGATTCGTGGTCTCCGGACGACGTCGATGCGCGCCGGACGGCGCTCGTCACGCATGCCGAGTTAAGCGATCGGCATCGGCAGGAGGAGAAGGACGGCCGGCATCCGTGGGGTTGGGTTGAGGCACCGGGCTTATACGTCGACGATTACCAGAGATTGAACAGCCTGGCCGCAACTTATCTTGCCCTGGTCCGAAAGTTGGATGCTTGGCTGAACGCGACCTCGTTTGTTCAGCAACCGACTTCGGCGCAAGGGTTGGCCGCTCTGGTCGACGCGGTGAAGTCGCTCGGGCCACCGCCGGAGGAGCCAAATGCCGGGCTATGGAACTTCGCCGCTGGCGACGGCGCTGTCACCTTAGCTGAGTCGGTTGCTGCGGCTTACCGAGCAAAGGTCGAGGCTGAGGACCAAATCGCGGCGATCGCCCCAAGTCTTCTGGCGTCCACTGGCGATGGGATCGATCGTCTCGACACTCTAATCGGTATGGTGCGGAAGTTCCTGCCAGAGGCAGACGGCAGCACCACCCCCGCCGAACTCGCCGGCGATATGGCCGGCACGCGGACAAAGCTCGAGGGGGCTCAAGCGCGTCTGCTGGGAATCGCGAACTTGCTCGCGGCCCTTCGGGATCGGGTATTTTGTGCGCCGGAGCCTGACGCAGCCGACTTGTGCCTCGTCGCGATCTACTTGGAGCTCGCGGCCCAGGCTCCGGCCGGGGTAGTGCATAAGAAGCATTCCCTTGGAGAGCCTGGCGCGACCGATACGGTGCAAGCGAAATTGGCCGAGTTCGACCGCTTTTCGGTTCAGACTGTGGAGCTCAATGCCCGCATGCGGATAACGGTGGAAGGTCTGGATATCTCCCAAATCAAGGGACACTTGGGCGAACTTGAGCGCGGTGGATTATTTGCTCTGTTTAGGTCGGGATATCGCGCGGCCGTTCGTTTCTGCAAGAATTCCTTTAAGAAGTGCCCCAAGGCCGACCGGCTTGACCAAGTCCGCACGCTGGAAACCCATCTCGCCCAGAGAAATCAGCTGGCCACAGATGCCGACCTGCAGCACTACGCCGGTGAATTGTTTACCGGATGGTCCACCAAGAGAAGTGATCTCCGTGCCATTTGTGGCTGGGTGGATGGGGTAGGGAAGGCGATTCATGGCCTGGACAGCCGCGGGTTAGCGTTGCGCAAAAGCCTTATGGTTCTGACCACGGAGGACTTGGAGCTGGCACGGCAGCTCACGGACTCTGGGCTTCCCGAGACATTGCGGTTCATTGCGCATCGCTGCTCCAGTTATGGGACTACTTTCGCGAAGATACCTGCATTATTCGAGGCCGAGCGTGCAACGATCGTCGGGGCCAGCAGCATTTTGGAAGAGCTCGGCTGGGTCGGCAATATCACACACCCTCGATTGAAAGCGTTGCGCGCCGCCGCGGCCGCGAGGCGGGATACGCTAGGCCATTTGAGGGCGAATGCCCAGACTCTCGAACTGCTCTTGCCAGATCCGACGGATGCGGTGGCGCGGGTCCAGCGCGTGGGCGCAATGCACCGCCGCTTGCGCGTATTGCCGATCGAACCTGCATGGAGAGAGCGCCTTGGCTTAGCGACTTCGGAGCAAGATTGGGCGCTCTTTCACCAACTTGTCGATGCTCTGGAGGCTCAACTCGCCGAAAACGCCGCCGCAAGCACGCGGGTGCATGAGCTTGCGGTTACGCCTCAATCTGTTCAGGACCGATGGGCTCGTAAACCAATAGCGGAGGTTATCGATGCCCTGGATTTCGCGGTATCCTCTCAGGGCGCGCTCACGACCCGGGCGCAATTCAAGGCCAGCGAGGTGCGAGTCCGCGGCTTGGATCTCCATGGCATCTTTGTCGGCGCATCGGGCCCGGCCATGGGCAGGTTCAATGGCATCGGCGAACTGTTTGAGTGCATCTACTGGAAGCTGCTTGCATCACAGGCAGTCACCCAACAGCCGGCCTTACAGGAATTCCGGTCATTGAGTCCCGAGGTCGCACGCAAGAAATTCAAGGCCTTGGACGAACAACTCCAGGGCCTGCACCAGGAAGAACTTGTGGACCGGCTGCTCGCCCGGCCGGTAGCCCCCGGCATCGGCTCAGGGCTCATCAAAGACCGCACGGAACTAGGGTTGCTTAACCATATCGCCGGCCTCGAACAGCCCCGAACCTCGGTACACAACCTGATCAGCCGAGCGGGACGGGCGCTGCAAGCGCTCAAGCCCTGCTTCATGATGTCGCCGCTCTCCGTGGCGCAATTAATCGAGCGGGAGACGCTTACTTTCGACGTGGTCATTTTCGACGAAGCTTCCCAGGTGAAGCCCGAAGACGCGATGTGCGCCATGGCCCGCGCTAGGCGATTCGTCGTGGTAGGGGACAAGATGCAGCTACCGCCGACAAGCTTTGGCGACAAAACCGTAGTGGAGGATTATGACGACGAGTCTGACGAGGCCGTTGAGGAGCCGGCCTCGGTTGAGTCGATCCTTGAATTGGCCTCCAGTTCCTATGGCGACGGGCGAACTTTGCTTTGGCACTATCGCTCCCGCGATCCGAGGCTGATCGCGTTCTCCAATCACGAGTTCTATCAGGATCAATTATTACTTTTCCCGACGCCGCGGAGGAAGAGTAGTACTACAGGTGTCCAGTATATCTGGGTCGGAGGCCGGTACTCTGCCCGGAGCAACATCGAGGAAGCGAGGGTATGTGCCCAAGCCGCGTTGGATTTCATGCGCTCGACCTCGGACCAGTCGCTGGGTCTCGTGGCGCTAAATCGCCCCCAGGCCGACCTAATCGATCTCGAGTTCCGCAAGCTGTCGCACAACGATGCTGCCGCAAGTTCCTATCTTGCCCGATGGGAAGGCACACTTGAGCCTTTCTTCGTCAAGAATCTGGAAAACGTCCAGGGTGACGAGCGCGATGTCATATTCATTTCGACCGTCTTCGGCGATGACGAGAATGGCCGTTTCTTCCAACGTTTTGGGCCAATCAACTCTGCCGTCGGCCACAGACGCCTAAACGTGCTCTTTACTCGCGCCAAGCATCAGGTGGTGCTCTTCACCTCGTTGCCGACGGAAAAAATCATCCTTAACGAAAAGAGCAATCGGGGAGTCAAGGCCCTAAAGGACTATCTGCGCTTCGCCGAGACTGGGAGCCTGGAGACGGGCCAGCGAACCGGGCTGCCGGCGGACAGTCCATTTGAGGTTGCGGTCCGGGACGCCGTAGAGGCCAATGGATTCCGGTGCGAATGTCAGGTCGGTGTCGCGGGTTTCTTTATCGACTTGGCCGTGCACCATCCGGCGTTCGCGGATCATTTCATGCTTGGTATCGAGTGCGATGGCGCCACGTATCATAGGACGCCCTCAGCCCGCGATCGAGACCGTCTGCGACAAGCGGTCCTCGAAGGATTTGGATGGGAGATTTACCGGATCTGGTCGACGGATTGGTTCGCGGATCCCCGGAACCAATTGCAGAAATTGCTCGCACGGCTCGACGAATTGAAAGGTATGCCTCCTCGAGATCGCAGGCAAACTCGCCTGGATCTCAAGACGCGCTACGGAAAACCGCGGGTACCAATGCCCGTCAAGGAACCGGGCCCGGACGCAGAGCATTGACCTCCACGCTCGGCCCAGTCGATACGCGCACATAGACTGCGAGCAGCGACTGGCGCGGTTCGTGGCATAGCAGTTTCGCTCAGCCGTCTGCCTCCATTAGCTCTCGGGTGGTGGCGCTCGGAGAGGGACCGGGGTCACGTCTCCGACGGCCAGGTGGGTGACGATCGTTTCCTCCGGACCTACTCGGGCGATGTAGGGCGCGGGAATCG
>CAWDCF010000007.1:0-6478 GCA_963800765.1 uncultured Acidimicrobiaceae bacterium | reverse complement strand
CTCTCGTCACGTCGCGTCTGCCAAGAGTGCGGTACGACCTATCGAGACACTGACATTGAGGCGATCTCGGGCACGTGCTCGGCCTGTGGGGGCGACGTCATCCAGCGAACCGACGACTACCCCGACGCGATCCGCAAACGCCTCGAGACCTACGAACGCGACACCGAGCCACTCCTCGAGTTCTACGGGGCTCGTGGACTCCTCGTCACGGTCGACGGCGACCAGCCTCCCGACGACGTCACCACCGAGATCATGAGGGTGGTTCACGAGCGAGGCCTGGCGTGAGGCGCTCGTCCGACGAGCTGAACAAGATGCGCAAGGCCGGCAAGGTCGTGGCCGAGATGCACGAAGCGACCCGCGCGGCGATTCGACCGGGCGTGACGACCATGCAACTGAACGAGATCGCCGCCGAGGTCCTCGCGAAGCGCGGGGCCCGCTCGAACTTCCTCAACTACCACGGCTTCCCGGCCGTCATCTGCACGAGCCCCAACGACATGATCGTGCACGGCATCCCCGGCGACTACACGCTCAAAGAGGGCGACATCATCTCCATCGACGCGGGCGCGATCGTCGAGGGTTACCACGGTGACGCCGCGTACACGGCCGGCGTCGGGCAGATCAGCGATCAGGCCAAGAAGCTCATTGAAGTGACGGAGCGTTCTCTGTGGGCCGGCATCGATCAACTCGTCAAGGGCAACCGCCTCAACGAAGTCGGTCGCGCGGTACAGGGCGTCGCCGAGGCGGCCGGCTTCTCCGTGGTGCGCGAATACGTCGGCCACGCCATTGGCACCGCGATGCACGAAGATCCCCAGGTGCCCAACTACTGGCCCGGTACGCCGGGACCGACGTTGAAAGAAGGAATGGTCTTCGCGATCGAACCGATGGTCAACGTCGGCGGCTACGAGACCTACATGCTCGACGACGGCTGGAGTGTCATGACCGAGGACGGCAAGCTCTCGGCTCACTTCGAGCACACCATCGCCGTCACCGACCACGGACCCGAGGTCTTTACGGCCGCTTAAAGCGTGTGTTCTATTTGTCGAGTGCACTTAGAAACACGACCGTCACCGTCAAGTCGTGGCCTATTCAAGCGATCTGACCGATGCCCAGTGGAACCGCTTCGAACCCTGCTCGTGCTTCCCTCCAAACGAGGACCGAAAGACGGGGTCGACCTGCGACACGTTGTTGACGCGATGCTTCGAGAAGACCGTGACCTCGGCCACAGTATGGCTGCACGTCGCCTCAATCACTGAGGTCCTTCGAGCGCTGTGCTGAGCCTGACGGACCGTGGCGTCGCATCAGAGGGCCACTCTCGATCCAAATGGCGCCCTTCAGTCCTTCAGGTGGTCGTGTTTGTCGTCAGTTGAAATGGCGAAGAGTCGGGAGTCTCGCCACTCACCTAAAACTTGGCGGTGGTCTCGAATGATGCCGTCTGGGTGCATTCCCGACTTTTCAAGGACTCGGGCCGATGCGAGATTGTCGGGATGACAGGTCGCCGTGATCCGGCGAAGCCCCAGATCATCGAAACCGAAGTTGATGAGTCGTCGAGCTACTTCGGTGGCGTAGCCGTGCCCCCAAGATTCCCTCGACAGGACGTAGCCCAGTTCACCTGTCGACGGCTCCCCGGTGATGGCGAGGTTGGCTACGCCTATCAGTTCACCCTCGAGAGTCGCGACGGCGAGGGTGAACGAAGTCCGAGGTTCGCGACCCGCCTCGAGCGCGACCCGCTTGAGATACGCCGTGGTGTCGGTCGACGAGTTGGGTCCCCACCTGAGGTAGCGGGTGACCTCTTCGTCTGATCCGTAGTGGTGAACTGCTGGTTCGTCATCGAGACGAAACTCTCGAATGACGAGCCGTTCGGTCCGAAGTTCCATACCCTTCATTGTGCCCCCAACGTGTCGTGACGCCCGATCCGCAGAGTCACTCAACCGGCGAGTTTTCGCACTAGACCATCCTCATCTTGATCACTGGACGGGGCAGTCACCTTGGTGGCCGTGGGTCGTTGTGAGTCACACCTGGTCTCAATACTTGGCCTCGGATCCGAGTACTCAGACGAATGATTGTCTGGGAAGTCCGACGGCGAGCATGCACCGCTGAGCCAATTCGCTCAGTTGGTCAAGGCGAACCGGTGGGTCCAAAGAGGACACACGCGGTTAGTCGGCTTTGGGGTGTGTGCGGTCCTGTTGACGCTGCGCGAAGAGGGCGGCCTCGGTGCGGCGCTGGAACCCCAGTTTCGCGAGCAGGTTCGAGACGTAGTTCTTGACCGTCTTCTCCGCGAGGAACATGACGTCGGCGATCTCACGATTGCTCAGTCCTTCGCTGAGGAGGTCGAGTATCCGGTGCTCTTGCGGGCTCAGGCTCTCGATGCGGATGTCCTCGGTGATTTGGCGACGCAGACGCTCGCGGGCCCTTTCGACCTGGTCGGTCGTGAGCAGCATCTCGCCGTTGGCGACGCGTCGGATCGAGGTGATGAGTTCGTCGCCGCGAACGTTCTTCAAGACGTAGCCCCGCGCGCCGGCGAGGACCGAGGCATTGAGCGCTTCGTTGTCGGCGAACGACGTCAGCATCAGGCATCCCAGCTCTGGACGCTCGGCGCGCAGCTGGCGACAGAGGTCGACGCCGCTGCCGTCGGGGAGGCGGACGTCCAGGACTGCCACGTCGACGTGGGCGATGTCGAGGACCAGTGCCTCGTCCAGGGAGCCGGCCTGGGCGACGACTTCGAGGTCGCCCTCGGCCTCGAGGAGTTCGCGGAGGCCTCGACGCACGATCTCGTGGTCGTCAACGAGGAGTATTCGAATCATCTCAGTCCATCCGGTTGGCGGTCCAGCGAACCATGGTTCCACTGCCGATCTCTGATTTTATCGTGCAGTCCCCGCCCAACTCCCTCGCCCGCGACGAGAGATTGCGCAGTCCTCGGCCCGAACCAACGTTGGGCGTGAAGCCAATGCCGTTATCGCGCACGATGACCTCGATGAGATTCTGCGACGTATCGACCTGAACCTGCACCGCGGAGGCCTGGCTGTGTCGAACGATGTTCGAAAGGATCTCGCGCAGCGCCTGGACCACGTGGCGCGCGCAGCGCGGTCCGATCTCTTGATCGATGCCCGACGCGACCTTGAGTTCCACGAGTATGCCAAGGCGTGATTCGACTTCGCCCGCGAGTTGCCCCACGCTCTGTTCGAGCGTCTGGTCGATCGGCTGTTCCTGATCGATCTCGAAGATCGTGGTACGGATCTCGTGAATCGTGGCGTCGAGTTCGTCGAGCACGTTGTTGATACGGCCGCGCACGTCGTCATCGAGTACTGACGAGAGAGAGATCTGTAGGGCGAGGCCGACGCCGAAGAGGCGCTGGATGACCGTGTCGTGGAGGTCGCGCGCGAGACGTTCGCGCTCTTCACTGAGCGTCAGTTCGCGCACGCTGGCGCGCAGTATCTCCTGGTCGATGACGAGGCCAGCCGCGCGACCGAAGGCCTCAACGAGGTACTCGGACTCCTCGCCGAACGGTTCGCCGTCGAGCGGTTCAGTGAGGTAGAGGTTGCCGTAGATGTGACCATCACCGGTGGTGACCGGCACGCCAAGAAATCGATGCATCGCTGGGTGGTTCGGCGGGAAGCCCAGCGACCTTGGGTCCGCTGCCAGGTCATCGATTCGCAAGGGAGAGGGGTTGAGAATGATCTCGCCGAGGATGCCCTTGCCTACTGGCTCGTCGCCAATAGCGGCACGTTCCTCGTCGTCGAGTCCGTAGGTGATGAAACGAGAAAGGGTGACGCCGTCACCTGCGATGACGCCGAGAGCGCCGTACTTCGCTCCGACCAGGAGACTCGCGGTTTCGATGATCCGTGCGAGGAGGCCGTCGATGTCCGCATCAGTCTCAATTAGAAGGATTGCGTCAATGAGGGCATGTAGCCGCTCTGGATCTTTGATCTTGTGAAAGGCCACTATCGAAAGCCTCCCACACCGAGCGCATCGGATGAAAGCCCTAGTGCCCTCGCTGGCCAATCACGACAGAAAGAGGCAGGGCCAGCAGGGTCGCCCCTCGGTCCACCGAGTCCTGGATTCTCCGGGTCTGGACTTCGTCGGGTGAGACAGTTGACGCGATCCCCGAGACCATCACTGACCATGTCGTGTCGTCGGACTCGAGCCCGTCGATCTGCACCGAGATGACGTCGCCGCGTTGTGCGGCGAGGATTACTGCACTTTCTCGACTCGTGAGGACGAGATGATCATCTTTAACGAGGGCAATTCGAGCCGGCAGAGCGGCGGGAAGACACCGCACGGAAAGTACGACACGAGCCAAATCGGCGCGGCCCAAGAGTCGTAGGCAGTCCTCGCGTGTGAGGGGTTCACTGGAGAGGGAATGCCCCATTGCTGTCATGAATCCAGCATGGAGCCATTCCCTTGACTGCGACTAGGGTCAGCAGTCACTTTTTTCACTAAATGACTGCAAAGCGCCGCCCACTTCACTTCGAACGGAGCGTCGAGTGGCCGCGCCTCGTAGGTGCGACGAGCGTCATATTCGTCCGCGGCGCCTCGGTCGGATCCCTTCTCGGCGTGGTTCCGTGCAGGTTCTTGCGCTCGCCGGGTCTTGGTCACCCTCTCCACCTGGTGCTCAGTCAGGCTTTCCCTGATGGAAAACCGTATTTATTTCGTCACAAAACCGTCGAATTGTAGGTTTTTCAAACCAACTAGTGTCTTGCGAGAGCCGTCTTAAGTCGGAAGCAGTCGGTCTCTGAAGTTCGTTTTTTATTACGTGCGGTGAACACATCTGAATTCCAATTCAAATCATTCAACTATGCGTATTGCTGTACTCGTTTGACATTTTGTTAAGGGCAGAACACAACGTGAAACTGAGGTTCCGACAGTGAAGTGGTCTCTTCATCGCATAGGCGATTCCAACACCCGACGACGAACGAAAGTGACGTCGCCATTTGCGGCGATCGCGGTCGTGGCGTCATTCGTCGTGCCGTGCGCGGGCGTCACCGTTGCCGCGACCGTGTTGCAAGGCGGACGCAGTACGACGGCGAGCGCCGCCACGACGACTCCTTATCCCGATGGGACGACCAACGCGTCTGAGCCTTCAGGCATGGGACCACCTAGTGCCTCAGCCCTCAGTGGTTACGCCGAAACGTACACTCAAGACTTCACGGGGACGTCCGTGCCTTCCGATTGGGACGTGTTCACGGGTCAGCCACAGGGCGCCGGGCAATGGGCCGCGTCGCAAGTGCAAGTCGCCAACGGTATCTTGTCGTTGAATGCCGCCCAGGTCGGGGGGCAATGGATCACCGGCGGGCTCTGTCAATGCTCCCACTCCCAGACGTATGGCGCGTACTTCGTTCGCTCTCGCGTCACCGGGCCGGGCCCAACGCAAGTTGAGTTGCTGTGGCCAACGACCACGTGGCCGCCCGAGATCGACTTCGCCGAGACCGGCGGCGAGACGACCGGCCTATGGTCAACGACGATGTGGGCATTGAATGCCGATGGCAGCCCGGAGCAGATAATCAACAACATTCAAGATGACTTGACGCAATGGCACACGTGGGGCGTCATCTGGAGCGCCACCTCAATCATTTACACCGTCGATGGCCAAGAGTGGGCGTCGGTGACCGATCCCACGGTGATCTCTAGCGAGCCGATGACCCTCAATATTCAACAACAGACCTGGTGTGCCAACGGCTGGGGGTGCCCTACGGCGTCTGAGACGAATTCGCTGCAAGTTGACTGGGTTGCGGAGTACACGGCGGGCGCTTCGAGCCCGGTGACGACGACCACGTCACCGCCGGTCACGACGACCACGACGCCCACTACGACGACGACGAAGGCGCCCACGACGACGACCACGACGAAGGCGCCCACGACGACGACCACGACGAAGGCGCCCACTACGACGACGACGAAGGCGCCCACAACGACGACCACGACGACGCCCGTGACGACCACCACCCATCCGGTCACCACGCAGACGATCCCGACGCCACCGACGACGAACGTTTCGCAATCAGTCGCTGTCAGTCCCTTCGCGGTGAACTCGGCGGCGTTGTCGACGTCATTGAAGAGCCAAGTGGCGGGATTGGCCCAAACGATCAAGACCGATCACAGCCACACGGTTCTGCTCGTGGGCATGGCCGGTCGTGTGACCTCGACGAAGAAGCGACTTGCGGTGAGCTTGGGAAGGGCAGATGCCGTGGCCCAGTTCTTGCGAACTCAGTTGCGGGCGATTCACGCGAAAAACGTGACCATCACCGCCTTGGCGCAGTTCAGCTTCAATGGAGCGACCCTGGGGAAGGCTCTGACGCGCAAGCTCAAAACGCCGAGCGTTGTCGCACTGATTCATTGAGCACGCCCATTCATGGGATGTTCTGACGCGTTTGTCGGGGAAAACCTCTCCGAGCCATGCCTTGGGATGCCAGCGAGGCGAACGTTGGACCGTTGAACGAGGCGCGAATGGCCACTTTCGGGCGTCTCAATCGGGGCCGGCGCG
>CAWDCF010000006.1:0-180190 GCA_963800765.1 uncultured Acidimicrobiaceae bacterium | reverse complement strand
ACCCCCAACGGGATTCGAACCCGTGCCGCCACCTTGAAAGGGTGGTGTCCTAGGCCGCTAGACGATGGGGGCCTGCACTACATAACACCTGGTACAGCGGTAGTGGTCGGGCTGCCGGGATTTGAACCCGGGACCTCTGCGTCCCGAACGCAGCGCGCTACCAAGCTGCGCTACAGCCCGCAGCGAGTTGCCTCGCAGCCCGCCAATACTACTCGGCGACCCGACAGTCAGACAAAGCCTAAATGACCGAGGGTATTTCCACTTCGGGAGGCTTGTGGTACTCGATGACAATCTCACTGATGCGTCGCTTCTCAACCGACTGCACGCGAAAGGTCCAATCCTTGTAGGTGTAGGTCGTGCCGGCGGCGGGGATCTCTCCCGCCAGGTCCAAGACGAAGCCAGCGATGGTGACGTACTCGCCCTCGGGGATTGCGATGCTGAGCGCGGCTTCGACTTCGTCGACGTGAGTCTGACCGTCGACCAGCCAACGGTCCTGGCGAATCGGGACGATGGTCGGCTCCTCGTCCTCGTCGAACTCATCGTTGAGGTCACCGACCAACTGCTCCAGGATGTCTCGACTGGAGACGACGCCTGCGACGCCTCCATGTTCGTCCAGCACCAGAGCGAAGGTTCTGCGCTTTTCTCGCATCTCACTAAGGCTCTCGAGCAGGTCCATCGTCTCGGGCAGCATGAATGGTCGGCGAATCTTGCGGGCGATCTCCTCCGCCGTCGGGAGGGACACACCAATGGCCCGTTTCGCGGTCGTGCTGCGGAAGAGGTCGTTGACGAAGAGAACGCCTTCCACCTCATCGAGGTCGCCGTTGACCACGGGGAAGCAGGAGTGTCCGGTATCGCGAATCGCTTCGGCCATCATCTCGGGCGTCACCGGGGTCGTGAGGAACGCGACGTCGGGTCGCGGCGTCATGACGTCACGCAGCTCGAGTTCGCTGAGTTGATCGACGCGTAGATGAATGGCGACCGCCTCGGGCGAGACCGGGCGGGTCTCTTCGCGACCGACGATGCGTTTACGGAGTCGAGTCAGTCCCGACGGGTGGGCCTTTTCGTCGCTCATCGAGCGTCGGAACCCCCGACGCGAACGGTCGCCGGCCGAAGTGATTCATCCTCGTACTCTTCGCCGCGCAACAGGGCTCGCACGGCCGCGCGCACTCGTTGGGGATCGAGCGGCTTGACCAGGAAACCTTCGGCGCCGCTTCGTCGAGCGAGAAAGACGTCCGGTCGACGGTCGAGCAGCATGAGGACCGCGACCGGCTCGGCCGCCCCGTAGGACTCCTCATTGCGCAGCTCCATGCAGATCGCCATGCCGCCCATCGAGCCTATTTGCAGGTCGAGGATCACGAGGTCGACGCCTCCGCGTTCGACGCGGGCGATGACGTCCTTGCCGTTGGCGACCTCTTCGACAATGAGGTCGGGCCCCTCGAGTGTCGTGCGCAACTCGTGGCGCAGGGAAGAGAGGTCGCTCGCCAAAAGAACAGTTGCCATGGCATTCAGCGTAGCGGAGCAGGGATTTGGCCTTTTGCGGGGTCGTCGCGAGGTCGAGAATTTCTCCTTGCCTGTTCGCCCAAGTGTGGGTAGCCTGCAGTTTCTAGGTCAAACCGGGGGGGAGCGACTTATGGCGATTACGCCGCTGAGTTGGACTGACCACGCAGCATGTCGCGATAGCGAAGGTGCACTCTTTTATCCGGCTGACAGTGCCGAACGAAAAGAAGAGCGGCTCGAGCGTGAGTTGGTCGCGAAGCGAATTTGTGCCAGTTGCGGAGTGCGCGACGACTGTCTCGAAGCGGCGCTGGCTCGCCACGAGTCCTACGGGATCTGGGGCGGATTGAATGAGTTCGAACGTCGAGGTTTACTGCGCACGTGACCGCGTCCAACCCAGTTGCGTCGGACTCACCATGGTCAGCACGATGAGCAACGCGAACGTGACGATGTGCACCCCAGTGCAGTACTCACAGATGTGATTGATGATGATCAACTCTGCGTAGAGAAGCCAGAAGACGAAGAACATCGAGACGATGACGATGACGAATCGCGCGACGTGGAGCCAATAGTTCGTCGCACGCCACCCCCAGGGTGAGTTGAGTGCCGTCATCACGACGTAGGTAGCGAGCCCCAGGATCGCGACGGGAATACCGAGGAAGTACGACTGCGACGACGTGGTCACGGCGAGACAGTTGATGGTGCCTCCTCCCGTCGAACAGGAGTTGATGATGACCGCGTGGTCGAAGTGCGAAATCGTCAGGAAGATGGAGAGACCGAGCCCAATGAGGCTGAGTACGAAGGTGGTGATGATGGCCCATCGTGGAACGGGCTGAACCGTCCGATTCACTTGAGCTTCATCACCTTGGCGGCAGCCTTAACCCCTGAGCTCGCGCAGACGTTGCTCGGCTGGTCCTTCGTGAGCGAACATATCGCGGCGGTCTGATAGTTCGCCGACGCAATGATCGCGTCGGTCACCGGACTGGTCGGATCACTCAACCCCGTCGCGATGGCGCTTCGCGTGAGCCCGGTCAATGTGTCGGGTGAGTAGCTCGCACCAGATACGAGGAACTTGTTGTCGAAGGTCATAAAGGGAATGGGGTTGCCTGATGCAGAAGTGAGACCGGGAATGTACTTCGCCGTGTCGTACTTGAGGATCAACTTCTGCTCGGCGGCCGTCGGGTTCTGCAGCGACACGTAGTTGTTCCCCGCGGCATCGATTTGATTGGTGTACTCCTCGACGCTCTTGAAGGTCAGGTACTTTGACTTGTAGACAGCCCTGACAAAGGTGAACGTGGGCGTATTCGGGTACGAGTCCTTCGCCGCACTCGTCATGTTGCCCAGTCCCGACCACGTGCCGAATCGACTGAGCGCGATGATGGTCGACCAACGCTGCGCCGCGCAGAACGGGCAGTACTCGGCGCCGATGTACAAGATCTCGGGAACGACCGCTCCGCCGGCGGTGGTGCCGGTCAGCGCCGGCTGGTTCTTCAGGGTGATCGGGGCGGAGACTTGGACCACCGAGGAGTTGACGCCGACCGTGTCGAAGACACTTTCGGGAATCGTCGTGAGCTGGGCCACCATTGCTGGGTTGGTCGCGGAATAGCCCGACGAGCCGGTTGAAGTGGCACCACCACCACTCACTTTGATGATCACCAGAGTGGCGACTACGACCACCACGAGACCAATGGCGAGCCACGTGAAGAGTCCGGCTGGCCGACCGGCCGACGGCTTGGCGGGACGACGGTTCGGAGCTTTGCCCGGCGCTGGCCTACCCGGCGCCCGTCCCTGGGCCCGGTTCGCCGCGGCGGCGTTCTTCTTAGCGGGGGTCTTGGCCACGATGCTCCTTGTGATGTCTGGACACCAAACTTAGTGGTTGCGCGCTCACGAGGGATTTCAACCTCGCGCTCGGCGTAGTTTTCACTATGGCTGAAATTTTGAGTCCACGACCGGCCGCAACGGTGATGACGCTGCGTGACCGCGATGAAGGTTACGAAATTCTTATGCTCCGTCGAAACCTGCAGAGTGATTTCGTCGGCGGTGCGTACGTGTTCCCGGGAGGCGGCGTGGACCCGGCGGACGCGGATCCCGCCGCGCAACAACTGGCACTGGGATTGAGTGACGTCGAGGCGTCCACTCGACTCGCGCTCGAAAGTGGCGGGCTCGCCTACTACGTGGCCTGCCTACGCGAACTCTTCGAAGAGGCCGGTCTGCTCGTCGCGTGCACCGCGGCGGGCGAGTCAGTTCACTTCCATGACGAGGCGTTGATTGCTCGAATGGCGGCCCATCGACGTGACGTCAACGACGGCTCACTGGGCTTCATTTCGATGATGCGCCAAGAGGGTCTTCTCCTGGACCTTCGCGGACTCGAGTACGTGGCGCACTGGGTGACGCCCGTGGGCCCACCGCGACGATTTGATACTCGGTTCTTCGTCGCGTTGGCCCCCGAAGGACAGACGGCGACGCACGATGCGGGCGAGACGGTCGCCGATCAATGGGTCCGTCCGAAGGATGCACTGGACGCCCACGCCCGGGGCGAGCTCGACATGATCTTCCCAACGATTCGAAACCTCGAAGCAATTGCGGGGTACTCATCATCACGCGACGTGCTCGACTACGCGAGGTCACTCACGAACATCCCTCGCATCGAGCCTCGCATCGTCATGAAGGACGGCGAGATGACGATCTTGATGTCTGGCGACGACGGTTACGAGGACTAACCCGCAACGGCCTTTTCGATGGCGTCGAGCATTCGTGCGGAGCAGCCAACGGCTCCGACCGGTGGGGCGATGTCGCTCAAGATGCGTCGCGCCAATTGGTGGAACACCCCGTCGGATGGTTCGTGCAGGACGGCGGGCTCTCCGTGGTCGCCGCCCTCGGCGATGGCGGCATTGAGTTCGATCTCAGCGAGCAGGGGGACATTGAGTTCGTCGCTCAACGACCGTCCGCCACCTTCGCCGAAGAAGGTGTGCCGCTCCCCGCACGAACACGTGAAGCCACTCATGTTCTCGATCACGCCCAGCACACGAATGTTGGACTTGCGCGCGAAGTCGGCCGCGCGCGCGGCAACGCGCTGCGCCGCGATGGTCGGAGTCGTGACGACGAGTTGGCCCATCTGGGGAAGCAGGCGAGCAAGGGTCATCGCAATGTCACCCGTTCCCGGCGGCGTGTCGATCACCAGGTAGTCAATGCCCGACCAGTCGGCGTCCTCGATGAACTGTGCGACGGCCTTTTGGACCATCAGACCGCGCCACATGAGGGCTTGGTCTTCGTCGGCCAGGAGTCCCATGGACAGCAACTTGATCGAGCCGCCGCCGATGACGCGTTCGAGTGGATGCATCTTGCCGGCGCTCGCCTGGACGTCGCCCTGAATGCCGAGCAGTCGACTGAGTGAGAATCCCCAGATGTCGGCGTCGAGCACGCCGATCGTGCGACCTGTGGCGGCCAGGGCGACTGCAAGGTTTGCGGTGATGGAGGACTTGCCGACGCCGCCCTTTCCCGACGCGATCATCAGCACGGGCGTCTGGAGCGGGATCGAGGTCAACGGTGCGCGACGTTGGGCGATCGTGCGGGCCCGCTTCATCAACTCCGCCTTCGCCGTCGCGTCGAGGACGCCCATGACCAACTCGATCTCCACGACCTCATCGAGCGAGAGGGCGGCTTCCCTCACGTCGCGCTCGATCTGACCACGGAGGGGACAGCCAATGGTCGTCAAGGAGACGTTCACGATGGCGTGGCCGTCACCGTCGACCGTGATGCCACCGACCATGCCGAGTTCGACGATCGAGGCGCCAAGTTCGGGGTCGAGCACCTGTCCCAGGCGTTCTCGGAGTCGTTCAGAGGGTTGCACGAAACGACGCTACCGGCGATTGAAGTGGGGTGTTCAAGGGCGGAATCCCTCACTAGCATGGTGCAAAGCACTCTCTCGAAGGAGCGACATGTCGAACACGACCATTACCAGCGTGAACCTGACCAAAAAGGACCCGAACCCGATCAGCCTGACCGATGGCGCCGTGTCGAAGGTCGCCGAGCTCATTGCCGCCGAGGGTGCGGACGAGGTCCTCGCGCTGCGCGTCTCGGTGAAGCCGGGCGGCTGCTCTGGCTTCAACTACGACATGTTCTTCGACTCTGAGTTCGCCGATGATGACATTCTTCGTGACTTCGAGGGCGTCAAGGTCGTCGTTGACCCCTCGAGCGCAGAGCTGTTGAATGGTTCGACGCTGGACTTCGCCGACGGACTGCAGGGCGCCGGTTTCCACATCACGAACCCGAACGCCACCCGCACGTGCGGTTGCGGTAACTCCTTCAGTTAGGGCGGAGCGTCACCCATGGCCGTAACCTTCGGTCCGTACTCGACGTGGCGCCGCGCCGGTGACCTGGTCGTGATCTCGGGACAGCTCGGTGTCGTGCCAAGTGACAACCCCACCATGATCGACGGCGGTGCGCCCGAACAGTTGGGTCAGGCTCTCGTGAACGCTCGCTCGGTTCTCGCCGAAGCCGGCGCCACGTTCGATCAGGTCGTGAAGGCCACGCTCTTCCTCACCGACATGTCGGACTTCGCCGCGTGCAATGAAGTGTGGATGGCGAACTTCGAGCCGCCGCGACCTACGCGCTCGGCCGTCGCGGTGCACCAACTACCACTCGGCGCGCTCGCCGAGGTCGAACTCTGGGCCTACTCGCCCCTCGACTAGACGGCGTACTCGCTCGGCGTCGTGCCGAACTTGTAACCGACGGAGCGCACCGTTTGGATGAGGTGCGCGTGCTCCTCACCTAACTTGGCGCGAAGGCGTCGCACGTGCACGTCGACCGTGCGCGCGCCGCCGTAGTACTCGTAGCCCCACACGCGACTGAGCAGCGTCTCTCGAGTGAAGACTCGGTTCGGGTTCGTCGCCAAGAATCGGAGCAACTCGTACTCCATGTAGGTCAGGTCCATGACTCGTCCGGCGATCGAAGCTTGGTAGGTCTCGAGGTTCATGGAGAGTCCGCCGTGCTCCACGCGTGGTGCGACGTTCTCGTTGCCCGCGCGACGTAGGCGGTGACGAAGTCGCGTCGCGAGTTCGCTCACGTCGTAGGGGCCGACGACGAAGTCGTCGAAGAGATTCTCGCGGAAGGTCAACTCGTCGAGTTGGTAGTGATCGAGGAGCAGGATGATCGGTCCGACCCCGCGACTGCGGGCGCGCAGTTGACGACAGAGGTTCATGGCTT
Organism: uncultured Acidimicrobiaceae bacterium; assembly: GCA_963800765.1. Classification (GTDB taxonomy): domain Bacteria; phylum Actinomycetota; class Acidimicrobiia; order Acidimicrobiales; family RAAP-2; genus RAAP-2. Next base: position 173,491 of record CAWDCF010000006.1, on the reverse strand, counting down.
CGGTGAAGGGGAACGCGGAGGCATTGATGACGGCACCAGCGAAACCGTCCGTGGGCTCGAGCGCCGTGACCTCGTTGAGGCGACCGGTCGAAGCCACGGCCGGTGTGACCCCCGTGACCTCGAATGCTTTGCGAACCGGACCTTCACACGAAGGCACGCAGAGGACGACGTCGATGATCACAGCAGCGGAAGGTAGCGATCGAGTTCGAAGGGCGTGACTTGGCCGCGGTAGGCGTCCCATTCGGCGCGCTTGTTGCGCAGGAACCACTCCACCTGGTGAGGTCCGAGCGTCTCGTGCAGCAGCTTCGAGTCCTCCATGAGGTCCAGGGCCTCGGCGAGCGACTGGGGCAGCGGTGCCGTGCGTTCGCCCTCGGGCGGCAGTTCGTAGTCCCCGGCCACGCCACGAAGCCCGGCCGCGAGCACGACGGCGAAGGCGAGGTAGGGATTGGCGGCGGGGTCCGGCGAGCGGTACTCAATGCGCGTCGAGTCAACGCGTCCGGGCTTGACCGAAGGAATCCGCACCAGGGCCGCGGCGTCGTAGCGGGCCCAACTGGCCCCGACGGGCGCTTCGGCGCCCGGCACGAGTCGCTTGTAGGAGTTGACCCACTGATTGGTGACTGCGGTGATCTCGGGGGCGTGGGCGACGAGGCCGGCGATGAACTTCGTGGCGACGTCGCTGAGGCCGTAGGGGCCGTTGCCGATGAACGCGTTGTGGTCGTCCTCCCACAGCGAGAGGTGCGTGTGCATGCCCGAACCCTGGACGTGCACGAGCGGCTTGGGCATGAAGCTCGCAGCGACGCCGGACTGGCGCGCGAGTTCCTTCACCACGTGACGTAGTGACATGACCGAGTCGGCCATGGTGAGCGCGTCGGTGTAACGCAGGTCGATCTCTTGCTGGCCGGGCGCGTCCTCGTGCTGGGCGTGCTCGACGCCGATGCCCATCTCTTCGAGCGTGAGCACGGTTCGACGGCGCAGTTGACTCGCGGTGTCGTCGGGCAGGAGGTCGAAGTAGCTGCCGCGGTCGATCGGTCGAGGCGCGCTGGAGGTGTCGAGGTCCTCGAAGTAGAAGTACTCGATCTCGGGCGCCACGAAGAAGGTGTAGCCCTGGCTTCGCGCGTCACCGAGGACCCGGCGAAGTTGCTGGCGGGGACATCCCTCGAAGGGAGTGCCGTCGATGTTGACAATGTCGCAGAAGACCCGGGCTACGCCGGCGCCCTCCTCGTACCAGGGCAGTAACTGGAACGTCGAGAGGTCCGGACGGGCGAGGACGTCGGACTCCTGGGTTCGTGAGAACCCGTCGATCGAACTGCCGTCGAAGGTCATGCCCTGGTCGAGGGCGTCCTCCAATTCAGCTGGCGTGACGTGGAAGGCTTTGTGACGCCCGAGGACGTCGGTGAACCAGAGCTGGACGAATCGCACGCCACGCTCTTCGACGGTACGGAGCACGTACTCGGCAGAACTTTGCATGGGGGCCATTCTCTCACCTTCCCGCAACGCTGGCGTTTCGCCGTCAAATGTCAAAACCCGCCGCCCGAAAGCGGCGGGTTTTGTACCGGATCTCTAACGACGAGCGGCCGCCTTCTTCGCTGGTGCCTTCTTCGCGACTTTCTTCGCCGGCGCCTTCTTGGCTGCCGCTCGCGCGGGCGCCTTGGTCGCGCTCGCCGCACCACAGACGGTCTCGGTGATCAAGCGCGCCACGACGTAGGGGTCCACGTTGGCGTTGGGACGACGGTCCTCGAGGTAGCCGCGCTTCTCACGCGCGACGCCGCCGGGGATGCGAACCGACGCACCGCGGTCTGACACGCCGTAGGAGAACTTCGACCAGTGCGCGGTTTCGTGGGCGCCGGTGAGTCGGTCCTCGATGCCGAGGCCGTAGTTCGAGATGTGCTCCTTCACGCGAGTGCCAAGTGCTTCGGCGCCCGCGATGACCGCGGCGTAGCCGTTCACCGCCCGCATCTGCTTGGTCGAGAAGTTCGTGTGGGCACCGGCACCGTTCCAGTCGCCCGGGACCGGCTTCGCGTCGAAACTCACGTCGACCTCGAACTCTTCGGCGATGCGCTCGAGCAACCATCGCGCCACCCAGAGTTGGTCACCGATCTCGACCGGTCCGAGCACGCCGACCTGGAACTCCCACTGGCCCATCATCACTTCGGCGTTGGTGCCTTCGATGCCGAGGCCGGCGCGCATGCACGCCAGGGTGTGGGCTTCGACGATGTCACGTCCGGGCATCTTCGAGCCACCGACGCCGCAGTAGTACGGGCCCTGGGGAGCGGGGAAACCCTCTTCGGGCCAGCCGTAGGGTCGACCGCCCTGGAAGAAGGTGTACTCCTGCTCGATACCGAACTTCGGCTCGAAGCTCGCGAACTTCTTCGCCACCACGGAGGTCGCGGCTCGCTCGTTCGTGACGTGGGGCGTCATGTCGGCGTTCAACACCTCGCACATGACCAGGATGTCACTCGCGCCTCGAAGGGGGTCCGGGCACGTGAACACGGGCACCAGCACGCAGTCAGAGAAGTGACCAGTCGCCTGGTTGGTGCTCGAGCCGTCGAAGCCCCAGACGGGCGGCTTCGCACCCGTGGCGACGATCTTGGTCTTGCTGCGCAGCTTGCGCGTGGGCTCGCTGCCGTCAATCCAGATGTATTCAGCTTGGTACGACACGGCTGCTCCTTAATAGATGTCAATGCGCACTCGACGCGTTCCGCACCAGTCTGGTGGAGCGGCGCTGGGACCTACCCCCACTTTTGTTAACCACGTGTGAATGTTCGCCAGATGAGGACATTGACTGCGCCGATAGGCTCGGATCGTGCCCGTGATTCGACTCGCCATGGCCCAGATGAACGCAGTGGTCGGTGGCTTCGCGCAAAACGTCGAGACGCTCGGGCGATTTCGTACGCAGGCCGCGTCGGCCAGTGCCGACCTCGTCCTGACGCCCGAGTTATCCCTGATGGGCTACCCGCCCGAGGACCTCCTCTTGAAGGAGGGCTTCATCGAGGCGTCACGCGTCGCGCTCATCGAGATGGCGCTGCTCGACAACGTGCCGCCGGTCCTCGTGGGCACGGTCGTGAGCGAGGGATTGGGTGACATGGCCCTCGCGCCCTCGAGCGACGGACGCGACGTTGCGCGACCGGCCTTCGGTGCGACACTTCGGCCCCACATTGCCAACGCGTTGGTGGCCCTGAGCGACGACGGTGTGGTCGCCATTGCGGCCAAGCGGTTGTTGCCGAACTACGACGTTTTCGACGAACAGCGCTACTTCCATCCCGGGGTGGGACCGCACACGATCATCAACGTCCAGGGCGTCGCGATCGGTCTCATGATCTGCGAGGACGTGTGGACCAGCAACGGTCCGGCCGCGGAACTCGCGCGCCAAGGGGCCACCATGCTCGTGGTCGCCAACGCGTCGCCCTACGCGCGGGGTCGTCGCGAGGAGCGTGAGGCGATGCTGCGCGAGCGTGCGATCGAGACCAACTGCCCCATTGCCTACGTGAACCTCGTCGGCGGCCAGGACGAACTCGTCTACGACGGGCAGAGCGTCGTGGTGAACGCCCAGGGCGACGTCATCGCCCGCGCCACCGCGTTCAGCGAAGAGTTGTTGGTGTGCGAGATCGGGGCGCGCGAGAGCTCGGTGGGCGTGCCGCTCAAGATTGGCTACGCCCGCGACGAGTCGCGTTTGACCGCGCTGCACGTGAACCGGATCGCCGAACCGCTCGATGAGGTCGAGGAGGTCTACCAAGCGCTGGTGATGGGGACGCGCGACTACCTGCGGAAAAATGGTTTCCGCACGGCCGTGATCGCCCTGTCGGGCGGTATCGACTCGTCGCTGGTGGCCGCGATCGCCGTCGACGCGGTCGGCGCGCGGGCGGTGCGTGGTTTCGCGATGCCCAGTCGATATTCGTCGGATCATTCGCTCAGTGATGCGCAGGAGTTGGCGCGACGTCTCGACATCGAGATCACGACGATTCCGATCGAGGGTGCGCACCAGGCCTTTGGCATGGCCCTGGGCGCGGTGCTCGACGGCGAACCACAGGGTGTCACCGACGAGAACCTGCAGTCGCGAATCCGTGGCGTGCTGTTGATGGCCATCTCGAATGACACGGGGGCGATCGTCCTCACGACCGGCAACAAATCCGAGATGGCGACCGGGTACTCCACGCTCTACGGTGACTCCGTTGGCGGTTTCGCGGTGATCAAGGACGTGCCCAAGACACTCGTCTACGAACTCTGTCGTTACCGCAATGACGTCGCCACCAAGGACGGCGACGCCGAGCCCATCCCCCAGGCGGTACTGGAGAAGGCACCGTCGGCCGAACTGCGACCCGACCAGCGTGACGACCAGTCACTCCCGCCCTACGACGTGCTCGACCCGCTCCTGGAGCTCTACGTCGAGGACGACGCCACGGCCGAGGAGATGATCGCGTTCGGCCACGACCCGGCGCTCGTGCTCCGGATCACCCGTCTCGTAGATCGCAGTGAGTACAAGCGTCGACAGATGCCGCCGGGCGTACGGATCTCGAAGAAGGCCTTCGGGAGAGATCGACGGATGCCCATCACCAACGCCTTTCGCCAAGAGACCCTTTGATGCCCTCTAATGAGGAGATGGCTCGTCATCTGCTTGCGTGCTACGACACGATATATATGGTGCTCGGCGAGAGCGCGCCGACACTCAGCGCCGACGCCTACGTCGTTCGCACCTACGAGATGGGCCGCTCCTTCGGTGCACTGGCCCTCGAGATGCGCGACTTCACTCAAGCAACGCACGTCGTCCCGATCGCCGTGCTCGACGCGGTGCTGCGCCACGCTGTCGCGAGCGACGACAGTGGCGCCATGGTGCTCTACGCGATGGCCATGGTGGTCGGTCCACGGCTGCTGGTCACGCTGCTCGACGCTCGAGCGAACATGACCGATGACGAGAGGCTCCTGGCGCTCTTCAATCACGGATCCGAGGTGGTCGTCGCCGAGGTGCTCGCGACGGGAGAAGTGGCGAAGAACCAGGCGCCCATTGACGATCCGAGCTGGCAGGCGGCGGCCTTGGACTTGGCGACCACCCTGGATATGGCCGGAAACGCTGAAAGTCTCGGACTTTCCCGGTAGGTTGCCTACCTCCGTATAACTAGTAGTACCGGACTTTCCGGTGTCCGGAATCGAGGGAGTGCCATGGCAAAAGATCGCGTAGACAGGGATGATGAGGACCTCGTCCGTCTCTATCTGTCCGACATTGGTCAGTACACCCTTCTCACCAAGGACGATGAGGTTCGCCTGGCGCAGACCATCGAAGAGGGTCGCGAAGCCAAGGCCGAACTTGAGGGCGCCGAGACCGACAAGAAGATCAAGCTGACGCCCTCGAAGAAGTTGGCGCTCAAGCGTTCGGTGCACCGCGGCGACCAGGCCGAGCGTGACTTCGTGCAGTCGAACCTTCGACTCGTGGTCTCCATTGCGAAGAAGTACCAGGCCTCGGGGCTCCCGTTGTTGGACCTGATCCAAGAGGGCAACCTCGGCCTCATGCACGCGGTCGAGAAGTTCGACTGGCGCAAGGGCTTCAAGTTCTCGACCTACGCCACGTGGTGGATCCGTCAAGCGATCACCCGTGGCATTGCCAACACTGGTCGCACCATCCGCCTCCCGGTACACGCCGGTGACACGTTGGCGCGCGTCCAAAAGGCGCAGTCACGACTGGAACTGAAGTTCGGTCGTCCCCCGACCATCAAGGAACTCTGCGACGAGTGCGAGATGCCCGAGGACAAGTTGATCGAGGCGCTTCGTTTTCGCTCCGAGCCGATCTCACTGTCCGAGCCCCTTCGCGAGGACGGCGACGCCGAACTCGGTGACGTCGTGGAGGACCGCTCCGCCGAGTCACCCTTCGACGTGGCCGCGGTCAAGATGATGCCGGCCGCGATTGAGAAGCTGCTCCAGCCCCTCGATGAGCGTGAGCAGAAGATCCTTCGGATGCGTTTCGGTCTCGATGGTGCCGGGGAGATCCGCACCCTCGAGGACGTGGGGGCCGAGATGAACCTCACTCGTGAGCGGATCCGCCAGATCGAGGCGCGGGCCATGAGCAAGCTGCGTCACCCGTCGTCCGACACGGGCGCGCGCGACCTTCTGACGCTCTAACGCCGCTGGTACGTCGTGCGGCCGAGGACGGCCGCCACACCGATGACGATGGCGCTCAAGAGGAATGGCGTATGCGACTTCGATCGGTCGTGGGCGCGCACCGCGTGCGTGAAGCTCAGTAACGGCCACTGATTCTCGTGGGCGACCTTCGCCAGTTGGCGATCGGGGTTCACCGCGTAGGCGTGGCCGACGCTCTCGAGCATTGGAATGTCGGTCTCGGAGTCGGAGTACGCGAACGATTCATTGAGGTCGATGTCACGTTGTAGCGCCAACGCTCGAATGGCGACCGCCTTGTTCTCGCCCTGCGCGAAGAACTCCATCTCGCCCGTGAACTTCCCCTGTTCGTCGAGCTTCGCCAGTGACGAGATGGCCCCGGTGATGCCGAGCAGTTCAGCGAACGGTTCGACGATCTCGGCCGGCGACATGCTGACGAGCCACACCTCGTCCCCCTGGGCGAGGTGGTAGTCGATGAGGTCGAGGGCCTCTTCGTAGATGAGCGGTTCGATCACCTCGTTGATCGTTTCGGCGACCAGTTGCTTCACCTCCAGGTGATCCCAACCCTTGGTGATCTGCAACACCGACTCGCGAATCTTGTCGAGTTTGTCGTCGTCGGCCCCAAAGCGCATGAACATCATCTGGCTGAGGACGGCCCACACGAGGGTGCGGCGATGCAGGAGTCCGCGGGCGTGGAATTCCGGTCCGAAGGCCACCAGCGAGGACTTGGCGATCACCGTCTTATCAAGGTCGAAGAAGGCCGCTCGCACCCGTCCATGCTAGGTCTGTTGGAAAATCGAAGGTCCGATTCAGCCCACGAAGGCCGACGCGCAGTCCTGTGAGGCATCGGAGCGAGTGATCAAGATGACGTGGTCGTGTTCCAAGAAGTGCATGGTGGCCGACGGGACGAGCGGTTGGCTGGAGCGCACGACGGCGACGACGCGCACCGAGTCCGGGAGACGAAGTTCGTCCAGTGTCAGGTGGTTGGCGACGGCCGGTGCGTTCCCCGCGAGGGTCACCTCGATGAGTCGCATGCGGCCCTGCGCCAAGTCCATCAAGTTGATGATCGCGCCCACTTCCACGGCCTCGTCGACGAGCGACGTGATCAGCGCCGGTGTGGACACCGAGACGTCGACGCCCCAACTCTCATTGAAGAGCCATTCGTTACGCGCGTTGTTGATGCGGCTGATGACGCGCGGTACGCCGAACTCCTGCTTGGAAAGCCAACTGATGACGAGGTTGTCCTCGTCGTCGCCAGTGGCCGCGATGACGACGTCGGTGCTGCGCAGGTCGGCGGCGGCGAGGCTCGCGTACTCACAGGCGTCCGCCGCCATGACGTTGACGCCGGGCAGCATCGCCTTCAACTTGTCGGCCGTCGACGGAGTCTGCTCGAGCAGGGTGACGTCGTGGTGACGGTCGACGAGGTCAAGGGCGATCGCCGTACCGACCGAACCGCCGCCCGCGACCATGACCCTCATCGGAGGCCGTTCTTGATGAGTGCCTGGAGTTCCTCGAGGCCGTCGCTCGTCACGAGGTATTCGAGGATGTCGTCTTCTTGCGCGAAGAGGCCTTCGACGTTGACACGGCCCTGCCCACCGCGGATGACGCCGACCACGCGAACGTTCTCACCCTGATCGAACTGACTCACGGGCTTGCCAGCGAGGACATCGGGAACGATGCGCTCGACGAGATGCAGGGTCCCGGTCCCGGCACTCCACTCAATGGAGTCATCGGCCGGTAGGAGCCAGCGCTTCACCTGTTGGGTCGTCCACGTCGAGGTCGCCACGGTCGGGATGCCCAATTTCATATAGATGTCGGCGCGCGCGGGGTCGTAGATGCGCGCGACGACGTTCTTGATCTCGTAGTTGTCGCGCGCGATGCGCGCACAAAGGATGTTGGTGTTGTCGCCACTGGTCACCGCCGCGAGGGCGTTGGCCCGTCGAGCATCCGCTTGGAAGAGGACGTCGCGGTCAAAACCAGAGCCCACGAGGGTTTTCCCGTGGAATCCGTTCAGTCGGCGAAAGGCGTCGCGGTTCTTGTCGACGACGACGACCGAGTGACCCTCTTCTGAGAGTTGCATCGCTAGTTCTGAACCCACCCGGCCACAACCAACGACGACGATATGCACCCCGTCATCAGAACACATGGGGCGAAGGGGGTGCAACATCGCCGACTGGCCGTATCGTCACCTGAGCCTCGAAAGCCAAAGGCTTAGTATCGTGTTCGTGTCAGAGGCCGATAAGCAGATTTCCAGCAATTCGCGGGTTCTGACCTCGCACGCCAACGTCGCCGACGTCTATCCCGAGACCCTTGGGTACCGGATCAAGCGGATCTTCCTCGGAAAGCCCTTCGTCACCGAACAGTTGAGCGGCGAACGACTCAACCGGGCCATCGCGCTCGGCGTCCTCGCTCCGGACTGCATCTCCTCGTCCGCGTACGGCACCGAAGAGATCCTCACCCAGATGACGCCGTTAATCGGCATCGCGGCATTCGCCCTCGTGGTGCCGATCATGTTCGTCATCCTCGGCGTCTTGTTCTTCGTCACGACCTCCTACATGGACGTCATCAAGTACTACACGACGGCCGGCGGATCCTACGTCGTGGCGCGCGACAACTTCGGGCCGAAGATCGCTCAGATCGCCGCGGTCGCACTGCTCATCGACTACACGGTGACCGTGGCGGTCCAGTGCTCAGCCGGCACCGCGGTCTTGGCGAGCGCCATCCCGAGCCTGAGCCACGCGCCCGATCCACTGCTCATCACCGTGGGCGTCGTGCTCATCCTCATCTACGGGAACCTGCGAGGACTCAAAGAGGCCGGTAGTTACTTCGCGTTCCCGACGTACTTCTACATCTTGATGATGTCAGCGACCATCATCTTCGGCGTCTCGAAGAAGATCGCCGGCTCGCTCCACCGCATCCCGTTGCCCTTGCAGCGTGATCTCATCGACCACCACCTCGGTTCCAAGGGGACCGGCGTATTGATGGGCCTCGCCTTCATCGCGCTGCTACGGGCCTACGCCAACGGCGGTTCGTCGCTGACGGGACTCGAAGCGATCAGCAACGGCGTCGCGAGTTTTCGACGACCCGAATCGCCGAACGCGCGCAAGACCCTCGTCACGATGTCGAGCATCCTCGCGTTCCTCTTGCTCGGCATCACCTTCCTCGCCATGTGGACCCACGCCATTCCCTACGCGAAAGGCTCGCCGACCGTGGTCAGCCAAGAGGTCCTCGACGTCTTCGGCGGCCACGGCATCGGTCACCTGATCTACTACCTGGTCTTGCTGGCGACGATCCTCATCCTCTACACCGGTGGGAACACGTCGTTCAACGGTTTCCCGTTCCTCGCCAACTACGTGGCGACGGACAAGTACCTGCCACGTCAACTGACCAAACGCGGGCATCGCCTGGCGTTCTCCAACGGCATCATCGTGTTGGGCGTCGTGGCGCTGACGCTCATCATCGTCTTCAACGCGAGCGTCAACTCGCTCGTCGCGCTCTACGCGATCGGCGTCTTCACCGGCTTCACGCTGGCCGGCGCCGGTATGGTCGCGCGCCACCTGCGCGAGCGCACCGGCAAGTGGCGATTCGGCGTCTTCGTCAACGCCCTCTCGGCCACGGTCACCGCCATCGTGGTCATCATCTTCTTGACCGTGAAGTTCAAGGAGGGGGCCTGGATCATCGCGGTCATCGGGCCGCTCATGTACGTGGCCCTGATTCGGCTGAACAAGCAGTACGTCCGCGAAGAGCGGGCCTTCGAAGCCGTCAGCGGCCGGGCCGCGACCATGAACATCCGCATGAACCGCGTGGTCGTCTTCGTCGACACCTACGACCTCGCGACCGAACGCTCGCTCCTCTACTGCACGTCGCTCAACGCATTTTCGGTGCGCGCGGTGCACTTCGACATCGACCCGATCGTGACCAAGCGTCTCGAGGAGAAGTGGGGCTCGCCGGGCACCGCGTCGGCGGGCATCACGCTCGAGATCGTCGAATGCGATGACCGACGCATCGACCGCGCGGCGATCGAGCTCGTGGCCGACGTCGTGCGTGACCCCGAAGTCTTCTGCATGGTGATACTCCCGCGACGCGGGTACGTCTCGCGACTGCAGCGCTTCTTGCACGACCGCAGCGCCGACGCCATTGCCGGCGCGGTGATGCACGTGCCGAGGACCGCGGCCACGATCGTTCCCTATCGAGCGGTGCGCAAACTCACCGAGGGCGCGATGCAGGAGGCGCCGCGCAGCGACGAGGTCGTGCGCGGTGGCGTGCGCGACAGTGCCCACTTGGTGGCCGACGAGAAGCTGGCGCAACGCTCGAGTGACTCCGCGCCCATCGGCGGATTGGTCGAGCGTCAGTTCGCCGAGATCGCCGGCCGCGTGCGCTCGATGGCGATCAACCACGAGAGCGGCGGCCACGAACTGCGCTGCGTGATCGCCGACAACAGCGGCTCGGTCACGCTCGTCTTCCAGGGCCGATCGAACATCCCCGGCATCGAACGCGGCACGCGACTTCTGGTGCGAGGCACGGTGACGTCGCTTCGCCGCGAAGCCGTTATCCTCAACCCGCAGTACGAGATTGTCGCCGCACCCGCGAGTGACGCGTAACGTCGCTTCATCACGAATCGTCAGTCGCCACAGTGCCTTTCGCCCGACCGATGGGTCGCGTGACGCAGGGATGACAAATATGGGGTTCCAGACCTGCCTATCTTGTAGAGCGCAGAGTGAGGTGGCACGAGCCACCGAATTATTTCTTGAGAGGTGGTGAATATGGCCCGGGCACTCGTCATTGTTGAGTCGATCGCAAAAGCAACCCGCATTCAGGGCATGCTCGGCCCCGACTACATCGTGAAGCCTTCCATCGGCCACATTCGCGACCTCCCCCAGAGTGCCGCCGACATCCCCGCGTCAGTGAAGGGGGAGAAGTGGGCGCGACTCGGCATCAACGTGAACGATCACTTCAAGCCCGTCTACGTCGTCTCGAGTGACCGTAAGAAGATCGTGGCGGAACTCAAAGCGGCCCTCAAGCAGGTTGACGAGTTGTACCTCGCCACCGACGAAGACCGAGAGGGCGAGGCGATTGCGTGGCACTTGCAGGAGGTCCTCAGTCCCAAGGTCCCCGTCAAGCGGATGGTCTTCCACGAGATCACCCCGGCCGCCATTGCGAAGGCCGTGCACGACACGCGCGATTTGGACCTCCGTCTCGTCGACGCGCAAGAGGGTCGCCGCTTCCTCGACCGACTCGTGGGCTACGAAGTGTCGCCGGTGCTCTGGCGCGCCGTGGACAAGGCCCGGTCGGCCGGACGCGTGCAGTCGGTCGCCATTCGACTGGTGTGTGAACGCGAGCGCGAACGCATGGACTTCACGTCCGCGACGTGGTTCGACGTCACCGCGACCCTGCACGCCAAGAGCGCGACGTTCGAGGCGACGGTCGAGTCGCTCAACGGCGCCGCCCTCGCGACCGGCAAGAACTTCGACGCCTCGGGCGTGCTCGACACGAAAGCCAAGGTGCAGGTCCTGAGTGAACCCTCGGCCCAGTCCGTGGCCCACGGGTTAGAGGGCGCCGAGGTCACCGTGCGCTCCATTGCGTCAACGCCACGTACGCAGCGACCCCAACCGCCCTTCATGACCTCATCACTCCAGATCGAAGCGAGCCGCAAACTGCGCTTCGACCCCGAGCGAACGATGCGCGCCGCCCAGCGACTCTACGAACAGGGTTGGATCACCTACATGCGCACCGACTCCACGACCCTCTCGGACGAAGCGATCCGGGCCGCGCGTACCACCGCCGCGTCGATGTTCGGCGACGACTACGTGGCGGACGCGCCGCGCCGCTACGACCGCAAGGTGAAGAACGCCCAAGAGGCGCACGAGGCGATTCGACCGGCCGGCGAGGCCTTCCGGACCCTCGATGAAGCGCAGTCCCAGTTGGGTGGTGACGAACTGGCGGTCTACGACCTCATCTGGAAGCGCACCATCGCGTCCCAGATGGTGGACGCCCGACTCACCCAGGACCGCGTCCGCCTCGAGGCGACGTTGCGCGACGTCGTCGGGTTCAGTGGCGAGGTCCTCGCGGGCCTCTCCGCCACCGGACTGCGCATCGAATTCCCCGGCTTTCGTCGCGCCTACGTCGAAGGGACCGACGATCCCGAAGCCGAACTGGCCGACCAGGAGCGAATCTTGCCGGCGCTCAGCGAGGGCGAAGTCGTGCCGGTGCAGGGCGCCGAAGCCAAGGGCCACGACACCCAGCCCCCGGACCGCTACTCCGAAGCCACGCTCATCAAGAAACTCGAGGACCTCGGCATCGGCCGACCCTCCACGTACGCGTCAGTGATGAAGACCATCGATCGCCGTGGCTACGTCTGGAAGAAGGGAAAGTCGCTCGTCCCGGCCTTCCGTGCCTTCGCGGTCGTGAACCTCCTCCAGATCTACTTCGCCGACCTCGTCGACTATCAGTTCACCGCCGCCATGGAAGACCAACTCGACGAGATCGCCCGAGGCACCCAGGACCTTGAGCCGTGGCTGCAGCGCTTCTACTTCGGTGACCCCAACGCCTCGACGGAACTGGCCAAGGCCGGTCTCGAGAAGATGACCCACGAACAGCACGAATTCGATTTCGCCGCCATCAACTCCATCGCCCTCGGTGTGGCTCCCGACGGTGTGCCGGTGAGCGTTCGCTCCGGTCGCTACGGCCCGTATCTCGTCCACGGCGAGGACCGGGCGTCCATACCCGAGGCGACCGAGCCCGATTCGCTCAGCGTCGAGAAGGCCCTGGAACTGCTCGCCGCGCCGAGCAACGACCGCGAGCTCGGGATCGACGAGGCGACCGGTCAGACGATCTTCTTGAAGGCGGGGCGCTACGGCCCCTACGTGCAGGTCGGCGAGATGACCGACCCGAAGGAGAAGCCCAAGACCGCGTCGCTGTTCACGACGATGTCGCCCGAGACCGTCACGTTCGAGGATGCACTGAAACTGCTGTCGCTACCGCGCGTCGTCGGCGAACACCCCGAAGGTGGTGAGGTGGTGGCCCAGAATGGTCGCTACGGCCCGTACATCACGTGGGGCAAGGAGACTCGGTCCTTGGAGGACGAGGACCAGATCTTCGCCGTCGACCTCGCGGGCGCGCTCTCGTTGTTGGCCCAGCCCAAGCAACGCGGACGGCGCGCGGCGGCCGGACCGCTGAAGGAACTGGGCGAGGACCCCGTCACCAAGCGACAGGTCGTCGTGCGCACGGGCCGTTTCGGTCTCTACGTCACCGACGGCGAAACGAACGCGACACTGCGTCTCGGTGACACGCCCGAGACGATGTCGTTGGACCGAGCGTGCGAACTGCTCGCCGAACGACGCAACGCGGAGCCCTCGACGCGTCCCCGCAAGGCGCTGAAGAAGGCGGCGAAGAAGACCACCAAGAAGGCGGCCAAGAAGGCGCCCGCGAAGAAGGCGACCGGGGCCGCCAAGCGCGACGCCGTCGCCAAGGGCGCCAAGACCAACGCGGTGTTGCTCGCCGCGACGCGGACGGAGGAGTCGTGACCCGGGGTCTGTTCGTGGTCTTCGAGGGCATTGACGCCAGTGGGAAGAGTACGCAGGCTCGGCGGGTGGCGGAACTGCGCGACGCGCACTTCACCTTCGAACCCGGTGACACGCCACTCGGCGTCGATCTGCGCCGATGGGTGCTCGACGCCTCGACGCCGATGACGCCGATCACCGAGGCCCTCCTCATGCTCGCGGACCGCTCGCACCACGTGCGAACGGTCATTGAACCGACGCTCGAACACGGCGGCTCGATCGTGAGCGACCGATACTTCGCCTCCACCCTCGCCTACCAGGGCTACGGACGAGGTGTGGACCTCGCCCGTCTGGAGGCGGCGACGGAGCTGGCGATTGGATCGTGTCTGCCGGACCTGACGATCCTGATCGACACGCCGCCAGAACTGGCCAACGACCGACGCGCGCCGGACGCGCGCGACCGATTCGAGTCCGCGGACCTGGCCTTTCACCAGCGGGTGCGCGAAGGTTATCTCGAGATCGCTCACAAATGGGAAGGTCGATGGTGCGTCATCGACGGCTCGAAGAGCGAAGAGGAGGTCGCTGACGCCGTCGACGACCGACTGACCTCTTTACGATGGTGAGATGCCTGACGTCTTCACTTCACTCGTAGGTCAAGACGGCGCGGTCGCCGCGATGCGCCAGTACGCCAAGAGTCCGGTGCACGCCTACCTCTTCAGTGGACCGGTCGGATCGAGCCTGCACGACGCAGTGATGGCCTTCGCCGCGGCCTTGCAGTGTCCTGACAACGGGTGTGGCGAATGCGACATCTGTCGCCTCGTATTGAGTGAGAACGATGCCGACATCTACGTGGCGCAACGCGCCGGCGTGTCGTGGCGGATTGACGAACTGCGCGAGGCCGATCGAATAAGCCGTCGTCGTCCACTCGGCTCGGGCTATCAGATCGTCATCTTGGAGGAGGTCGAACTCACGACGACGGGGGCCTCGCCGAGTGCCGCGGCCCTGTTGAAGTCACTCGAGGAGACGCCCACGCGCACCATCTTCCTCCTGACGGCCGAGGATGTGCCGCCGGCGCTCGACACGATTGCGTCGCGCTGTGTCGAGTTGAAGTTGAAGGGCTTGGGACCCGACGACATCGCCGAGTTGCTGGTGCGCGAGGGCGCCGATGTGGTGGCCGCCCGTTCGGCGGCGAGCGCGGCCAACGGCAATCTCCGACGAGCGCGGATTCTCGTACGCGACGCGGAATTGGCGCAACGCATCGCGCAATGGCGGTCGGTTCCCGAGCGCCTCAACGGGACCCCGGCGACCTCGGCGGCCCTGGCGACGGAGATCGCTCGATCGCTCGATGAGGCGATCGCCCCGCTCCAAACCATGCAAGAAGAAGAGATGGAGAGTCGGATTCGTGAGTCGCGCGAGATGGGACAGCGTTCGGTGTCGAACCGTAAGGACATCGAAGCACAGTTCAAACGCGAGCAGCGAAGGTTTCGAATCGACGAACTCCGTTTTGGACTGACCGCGCTCACCAATGAATATCGCGCACGGATGACCGAGGGACTCGAGGGCGGCGGGGTCCGCGACGCAAGGGCGGAGTACCGGGTCGGTGCCTCGATGAAGGCCATCGGCGTCGTCTCGGAGGCATCACGACGGCTCTCGTCCAACGTTGACGAGACGTTGCTTTTGAACGATCTGATGCTTTCGTTGATGGAGTTCTAGGCCAATCTCATCGAAGGGCGCTTCGGGCAATCAAGTAGAGTTGCTGGTTGCGCCTGGGTAGCTCAGTCGGTAGAGCAACGCATTCGTAATGCGTAGGTCAGGAGTTCGAATCTCCTCCCAGGCTCCATTTCTTCAACGGTACGCTCGGAAATGATCGAGTGAATGAAACCCATTCGATTAGGGAGCATTGATGGCGGTCAATGACGAGACGCGAACGGGCGTGACCCCGGCGACTCCCGGCGCACGCGTTCGCCTGTCGACATCGCAACGACCCAGCAGCCGCACGTACACGCTGATGGCCGTGGCGCTGGTCGTGATCGTCATCACGGTCTCGACCCTCGCGCAGACAAGCGTTCCGAAGTGGCTCGTGATGCCACAACGCCACTATCTGTCGGACGTCACACCCGTCGAGGAGGCGGACGTCATCTTCAATGGAGGTGCGTCGACGGCGCCGGACCATTCGACGACGAGCACGCGCCGGCTGGAACTCGCATTGGGTAAAGAGTTCAACGAGTTGCACGCGCAGCAATGGCCGAGAGTGGCCGAGGTCAATATCGCTCACTTGGCCGCATATACGAGAGCCGAATATCTCCTCCTACAGTCCTTCGACACTGCACCGAGCGCAAAGCGGTCAGTCATCCTCGCCCTGCAAGCAACCCTCTTGGGTGACATCGAGAACACCAACTCCAGCATTCTCAAGGAGTTGCGATTGCCGACGCCGAGAACCGTGAGCCGTAAGGCAGGCCCACCAAAGTTGGTGCCCTAATTTATGGCTTCGTCTCGGCGACCATCGACGTGAAGTCAGCGGAACGCTCTTCCCAGTTTCGGTAGAGATCAAAACTCGGCGCCCCCGGTGAGAGGAGGACGACGCCTCCGTTTGGCAACGCCGCACGGGCCCGTTCGACCGCCTGGCGCATCGTCGTCACATGTTCGTGCGCTATGTCTGGTCGACGTTGCGCCAGGGCCTCGCCAATGCGTTGGCCCGCGGCACCGATGCTGATGAGCACCGTCTCGTGGGAGCGTGCATCAAGGGCCGAGGCGAGAGGTTCGTAGTCGACACCGCGATCGAATCCACCGGCGATGAGTACCAGTGGGGCATCGACGAAGACCTCCAACGCGGCGATCGTTGGCAGCGCCGACGTCGCGAGTCCGTCATCGATGAAGCGCAACGATCGGCCGTTGATCTCCTCGGTCGCGACGAGCGTGAGGCGCCCCGGCAGCGGTTCAAAGGTGGGCGCCTGCGCGGCGATTCGCTCGTGCAGGTCGGACGGACCGAGACCCGTGAGCAGCGTGACGCACCGTAACGCCAAAGCGACGTTCGAGTGGCTGTGCGCACCTTGGAGTCCGAGGGACTCGGCGAGCGACGTCGTGTCCGCCGTGACGTACGACAGATCGCCGCCGAGTTGATGGGCGAGTTCGTGGAACAAGACGGTCTCGGGAACGAGTGTCTGGTGGACACCTTCGGTTCGAGTGAGCGAGAGCTTGTCGTTTCGATATTCATCGACGCCGCCGTGCCAATCAACGTGATCCTCACCCAGCGAGGTGACGAGAATGAGTCCCGGTGCCACATCGATGTCCACGCACTGGAAGCTCGAGACCTCGAGGATGAGCCACCCCTGGGTCGTGTCAATGTCGGGGTCGTAGGGCGGTTGACCGATGTTGCCAAGTCGAAGTGCGGGTTCACCAACACAGTGCAGGAAGAACGTCACGAGGGCTGTCGTGGTCGACTTGCCCTTGGTGCCCGTGACGGCAACGACGCGGGCACGGTCGACGTCATGGAGCCACAGATTCAACGCCGACGTGACGACGACGCCGCTCTGCTCGAGGTCCAGAACGTCACGGCGTCGCCGCGCGATGCCCGGACTCTTCAAGACGACGTCGCAACGCCGCAGCGCCTCGAGGCCACCATCAGACGTGACGAGTACCTCCGAGCTGAGACCGGGATCGTCGTCAACGAGGACGAGGGTTCCGGCCACGTCCGCGAGACGACGCCGCGTCGCGCGACCTTCGACGCCGTAGCCAAAGATGCCAACGCGTTTGCCAGCGAGGTCAGTGAAGCCAGTGGGCCGGAACACGGCTCGGTCCTTGTCGAGTGAGAAGGTCGGCGACTGATCGTTCACAGTCCAGACGTGTCGCCAAATCGTGAAGTAGTTGCACGTCGGACCACTCTTGATCGCGGTCCAACTCGCATAGCGCGACGGCGCACTCATCGGGGTCGCCGACGCACTCGAACGGTTTGTGTTCGACTCCCAATCCCACCAGCGTCATGATCTGGCGCGCCCGGTTCGGATCACTCAGGGGTTCGCTGCTGAAGATCTCTCGCAGCGATGATCGCGAAATGAAAGGGGCGAGAATGAGGTTGATGAAGACGCACTTGTCGCACTCGCCGCACCACGTCGCGGCCCGAGCTTCGGCGCGCTGCGCGAAGGCGCGATTGCAACTTCGAAAGACGTGGTGGTACTCCTTGTGCAGCGCGAAGTCTTGCGCGACCCACAACTCGCTGCGATCACGCAGGTAGCTGGCGACGACCAGTTCGTCGCCCACCCGCTCGGCGATGGCCTCAGCCATCAGCAGTTCCGCGGCCCATGACTTGCTCCACTGGTGGTTGATCTCAACGTTGTACCAGCGCAGATTGGGCACCGAGGCCGAATGCTCGTTCGCCAGTGCGACGCCGCCGCGACCCGACGCGACCGCCGCGATTGCTCCCAGGAGTATGACCATCGCGGTGACCGGGACGTGCCCGTTGAAGAACGACTCCTCGGGAACGATGATCTGGGGGTCGAGGGTCCTCGTCGCGCGGATGACGTCGAGTCCGGTGACCGCTGCCGTTGCCTCGAGGGGTGCGAATCGCCCGTTCGCGGGACTCACGATGAAGAGCGATTGATCGACGAGCCCGCGGAGTTGCTCGACGGTCACGACCGAGTCGATACCTCCGCCAAAGGGCGTCAGAACTCGTCGCGGGTCGAGGAAGGGATCAAACGGCTCGACCGTCGTTCCACCCTCAATCGTGACGTCACTCAACGTGAGTTCGTTGTTGAAGGCGAACTCACCGAGTCCGTCGTGCAACGCCGCTTCGAAGAGTCGGCGGCCCTTCTTCCCCAGTGGCGTCGTGCCCACGTCGATACGTCGCGCCGCACCGGCCTTGTAGTACGAAAGTCCCGCGATGAGATACCAGAGTTCGGCGAGCGACCTGATCGCCGGTGCGTCGAGCGCTCGCACACCGTCAAAGGTCACGCTCTCCACGAAAGCGCGCCCGTCGAGTTCGTAGTGTCCCGTGAGCGTGTCGTCGCTGACGTCCAGCCCGACGTAGCGGAAGAGTTCGGCCCGGGACTTCACGCGATGACGCGTTTCGCGACGAGGCCGAAACGCCCGCACGGTCGCTGCGCGCGGTCGCTGAAGAACGTTTCGCCCCCGTCAGTGGTCTGACGACTGACGACGACGTGGTCGTCGGTCACACCGTGATCGAGCAGTTGGGCGATCGCGACCTGACGCAGGTCGAGTCGTGACCGATCGGTGCCGTCGGGGACGAGGGCCCCGGGCACGGTGGTGAAGTAGTTCGCAACCTCGGGACCCACTTGGTAGGCCTCACCGGATATGCACGGTCCGATGAAGACGTGGACCGATGAGGGATGGTCGAAGTTGCGAAGAGCGTTGACGATGACGCCGCTCTGCAGTCCCCGCCAGCCAGCGTGCACGACAGCCAAGGCCGGCGAATCCTCATCGACCAGCAGGAGGGGAACGCAGTCGGCCACGAGGACCGCAATAGCGAATTCATCGCCAAAATCGACGATGACGTCGCCGGCGCTCTCCGGCGTCGCTTCGTTGGCGGCCACGACGTCCGTTCCGTGTGTCTGGTGCACGATGACCAGTCGTGACGGATCGACATTGATGGCTTGGGCCACGCGACGACGATTCTCCAGCACGTGGGCGGGGTCATCATCGACGTGGTCGCCCAGGTTCAGAGACTCGTACGGGGAGGCGCTCACGCCGCCGAAGCGGTCCGTGACGAACGCGCTGACACCGAAATGACGAGCGAACTCGACCGGGTAGACGCTGAGCGAACCGTGGACCTTGGGGGTGAGGGTTATTTCGGTTGGCATGATCCACAAATCCCCGTGAACTCAACCACGTGACGTAGGTCGCGATAACGAAAACGTTCGCCAATGTCGTGCGCCCACTTCTCGAGTTCGGGGGCGTCGACTTCAACGGTGGCGCCGCACCCTCGACACGAGAGGTGATGGTGATGAGACTCGACGACGCAACGTCGATAGAGACTTTCGCCGCGATCGGTCATCACGACATCGACCTCGCCGTTTTGGACCAGCTTCTTCAGTTGCGTATAGACGGTCGCCAGCGCGATTCGCCCGCCGTCGCGTTCGATGAGCGTGTGCAGCTCCTGGGCGCTCACGAAGCCCTGGAGCTGACTCAAGACGCCCACGACCTCTCGTCGCTGCACCGTATTTCGGGTCGTCGTCACGATTTCATCGTAGTGGTTGCCGGTTTGCTTTCTAGAACGATTCTTATTAACGTAGTTGGAATCATTCTAGAAAGGAACTGGCAATGTCGTACGTTCGCGGTTCCGGAGCACGGTGTCAACGTCGCCATCGCGCAGGCGCACCCGCCATCGGACTGCTCGCGGCGGCCCTCGTGCTGAGCGCTTGCAACGCTCCCGCGGCGACTTCCAGCTCCAAACTCCGGGCTGTCGGTGCCGAGAACCAGTACGCAAACGTGATCGCCCAAATTGGCGGCCGCTTCGTCAGCGTCGAGGCAGTCGTGAGCAATCCGAACACCGATCCTCACTCCTTCGAAACGAGCACGTCGGATGCGCAAGAGATCGCCTCCGCTCAACTGATCGTGCAGAACGGGGTGGGATACGACACGTTCATGCAGCAACTCGAGTCGTCGGCGCCCAGTTCGTCACGGCGCGTCATCGTCGTGCAGAAGCTCTTAGGTCTTTCATCGACGACGAGGAACCCCCACCTCTGGTACGACCCGAAGACCATGCCGGCGGTCGCGACGCAGGTCGCAAAGGACCTTTCCTCCCTGGCCCCGAAGCACGCGGTGTACTTCGCCGGACGTCTCAAAGATTTCCTCGCGTCATTGCAACCCGTCGAGTCGGCGATCGCGCGCTTCAAGGCTCGCTTCGCCGGTGAAGCCGTCGCGACGACGGAGCCGGTGGCTGACTATCTCTTGGCGGCACTCGGTCTCGACAACGTGACGCCGTTTCGCTTCCAAGCCGACATCATGAACGGTGTCGACCCCTCACCGGAGGACATTGCCTACCAACAAGGCCTGCTCACGAGCCATCGCGCCAAGGTGTTCTGTTTCAACGCCCAGGTGAGTAGCACCGTCACGGTCGCGATGCGTTCACTCGCGGAGTCGTCGCACGTGCCGGTCGTCGCGGTCTACGAAACGATGCCGACGCCCGGCTTTGACTATCAAACCTGGATGCTCGCCGAGATCGCGGCGCTGACGAAGGCGCTCACGACGCACGTCTCAACCAAGGAGTTGCCATGACCACCCGTACATCGCTCGACGCCCCCACCGACATCTTGAACGTCAACGGCGTCGAAGTGGTGATCGACGGGCGCGTGATCCTCCGTGACGTCGACTTCCGTATCGAAGCGGGGGAGTTCACGGGACTCATCGGCGCGAACGGTTCGGGGAAGACCACCCTCTTCCAGGTCATTCTCGGACTGCGCTCGACCGTGGCCGGCACCGTGTCATTTCACGGTGAGGCGCTGGCGCGACGTAACCGCTCCATTGGTTACGTACCCCAAAAGGTGCTCTTCGATCCCGAGATGCCATTGCGCGCTCGCGACCTGGTCGCCCTTGGCGTCGACGGTCACCGCTTCGGGCTTCGTCGTCGATCGCGCGCCGTACTCGCGGACGTCGACGAGATGCTGAGCGCCGTTGACGCCGACGGATTCGCTGATCGTCGTGTCGGTGAGTTGTCGGGCGGCGAACAGCAACGAGTATTGATCGCACACGCCCTGATCAGTCGTCCCGAGTTGTTGCTGCTCGACGAACCCCTCGCGAACCTCGATCCGGGGAGTGCGCAGGAGATCATCGGTCTGCTGCATCGTGTGGCGACCGACAACCGGGTGGCCGTACTGCTGTCGGCGCACGAGATGAACCCCCTGCTGCCCGTGATGGATCGAGTGGTGTACGTGGCCAACGGTCGAGTGGCCAGTGGCACGACCGACGAGGTCGTTCGCTCCGATGTGTTGAGTGCCCTGTACGGCCATCACGTCGACGTCTTGCGAGTCCACGGTCGGGTCTTGGTGGTGGCCAGTTCGAGTGATGAGCACGAACACTTGGTGAGCGAGCACCCAGAACTCGTGGTCGAGTAACCCGTGCACTGGCTCTTCGAACCGGGGCTGTTCTCCAATCACACGGTGCGCACCGCGCTCCTCGTAGGGCTGATCGCGGCGATCGTCTCAGCGGTCGTCGGCGTGTTCACGGTGCTGCGCGGGCAGTCCTTCGCCGGTCACGCGCTCACGGACGTGGCGACCGCGGGCGGTGCCGGAGCGTTCCTGGCCGGCGTCGCACCGATCATTGGCTTCGTTGGTGGGGGCGTTCTCGGCGCGGGAGCCATGGACGCGATTGGCGTGCAACGAGTGAAGGGTCGCGACATCGCTACGGGTGTCGTGCTCGGCGCGGCCACCGGACTGTCGGCGTTGTTCCTCTATCTTTCGGCGACGAGCAGCGCCGCGACCGGCGCGACGCAGTTGATCCTCTTCGGATCAATCTTCACGGTGGAACCCTCGACGTTGCCCGAGGTGGCGATACTCAGTTGTTTCGTGCTGGCCACCATTGCCTTCATCGCCCGACCGCTCTTGCTGAGTTCGCTCAGTGTCGAATTGGCCGCGGCGAGGGGAGTGCGGGTGCGCGTCGTCGGACTGTTGTTCATGGTCACCCTCGCCGTGTCCGTCGGACTTTCCGCCATCGTCATTGGTTCAATTCTCTCCACGGCGCTCTTGATCGGACCTCCCGCGAGCGCTCTGAAGGTCGTCAATCGATTTTGGTTCGGCGCGGCCATCGCCGTGGTACTCGGTATCGGCGCCACCTGGGCGGGCATCGTCTTCGCGTACGACAGTTACTACTGGATTCCTTCACATCGCGGGTTGCCCGTGAGTTTCTTCGTCGTGGCATTTGTCGTCGTCGAGTTCGCCTTCTTCAGCGTGGTGCATCGACGCCGTCGGGGTCGCCCCGCGTCGGCGATCGAGGATTCGTCGCACCACGTAGAGACGCAGTGGCACTGACGATGTTCTCGAGCTTCATGACGAACGCCTGGTTGAGCGGGACCATCGTGGCCACGTTGGCTGGCGTCGTCGGTTTCTTCGTTGTGCTGCGCGCGGCCTCCTTCGCGGCCCACGCGATACCCAACGGGGCCTTCGCCGGAGCGGCGGGCGCCAACCTCGTCGGCCTCAATCCACTCTTCGGGTTGATCTCGTTCGCCATCGTGGCGGCCCTGTCGATCGGTGCCACCAGTCGCCGGTCGCGCAGTGACGTCGCGACAGCTCTGTCGCTCGTGCTGATGCTCGCCCTGGGCGCGGCGTTCCTGACACTCAGTACCGAGTACGAACCCGCCATCAACGCGCTGCTCTTCGGTGAGATCCTCGGTGTGTCGAGTAGTCAACTGCTCCCGGTGCTTTTGCTGGCGGTCCTCTGCGTCGTCGCCATTCTTGTGCTCTATCGACCACTCGTCTTCACGTCAGTCGCGCCGGACCTCGCCGCGGCCAAGGGCGTGAACGCCACGTTGGTGGAGATCTCATTTCTCCTCGTACTCGCGTTGGCGACCGCGCTCACCGTGCCCATCGTCGGCGCCCTGCTCACCTTCTCACTGATGATCGGTCCACCGGCCGCGGCACGCCTGCTCTCGAAGCATCCGACCCGCGCGCTGACCCTGTCGATTACGTTGGCGCTCGCGACCGTGTGGGCGTCCATTGCCTGCTCCTACGAGTTCAACCTGCCGATCGGCTTCTTCGTGGGCACCATTGGTGCGGTGCTCTACCTGTGCGCGCGGGTACGCCACGCCCGACGGGCCGTGCGCAGCGTTGCGTAACCTACGAGCGATGCCCGACGCGCACGAACTCCTGGCGCTGTGCCACTTCTCCACCACGACGACCACCGTCGACCTCGCCGTCTCGGGTGGTCCGGACTCGCTCGGGCTCTTGTTGCTGGCGCTTGACGCCGGTCTCGACGTCGCGGTCCACCACGTCAACCACCACGCCCGGCCCGCGAGCGACGCCGATGCGCTCCACGTCGCGGCCGTGTGTGAAGAGCTGGGCGTGTCCTTCACCCGTCACGACGTCGTGATCGCCCCTGGCGGCAACTTTGAGGCCCGGGCCCGCTCCGCGCGAAGGTCCGCCATGCCCGAAGGCGTCTTGACGGGGCACACCATGGATGATTTGGCGGAGACCGTGCTGCTCAACATGTTGCGCGGCGCCGGCGTTGACGGGCTGTCGCCAATGGTGGATGACCCCACCAAACCCCTGCGTGATGTCCGGCGCAGCGCGCTGCACGACTTCGTCGACGCGTCGCCGTACGTGGCGCTGCACGACGAGACGAACGACAGTTCGGACTATCGCCGCAACCGGGTCCGACACGAACTGATCGCGGTCATGAACGACGTCGCCGAACGCGACGTCGTGCCCGTGCTCGCTCGACAGGCGAGGCTCATGCACGACGAACGAGTGTGGCTCGACCTACTGGCTCGAGGTGATGACGCCATGACGCTCGAAGAGGCCGACTGTCGCGTCGTTCGAGCGTGGCCCGTCGCGCGCCAACGGCGATGGCTTCGCGAACAGCTGCGAAGCGCTGACGAGGGCGACGGCGCACATCCACCCAGTGCCGACGAGGTCGATCGCGCGCTCGCCGTCATCGCGGGAACCGTCGTCGCGGCCGAGGTGAGTCGGGGTCGGCGACTGTCACGGCGCGACCAACACCTGACTTTCGAGTAGCGCCAACAACTACGCTGGCCAAGCATGGGTAGCCATTCTTCTGAGGAATTCACCGCACTTTGGGCGCAGCACGACCTGGGCGAGGTCGTGGTGTCGGCCAAGGAGGTCCACGACCGCGTCCACGAGTTGGGCCGTCAAATCACCAAGGATTACGCGCAGAGCCCACCTCTGCTCGTCTGCGTCTTGAAGGGCGCCATCAACTTCATGTCCGACCTCATGCGCACGATTGAACTACCCGTCGAGGTCGACTTCATGGCGGTGTCGTCCTACGGGGCGGCGACCAAGACGAGCGGCGTCGTTCGCATCGTCAAGGACCTCGACGTCGACCTCCTGAACCGCGAGGTCTTGATCGTGGAGGACGTCGTCGACTCTGGGCTGACGCTCAACTACCTCCGTCACTACTTGGGTGCTCGGAACCCGAAGAGCCTCGAGGTCTGCACGTTGTTGCTCAAGGAGGGCGAGCAGCGCGTCGAACAGTCGATCAAGTACGTGGGCTTCACCATCCCGTCGGACTTCGTCGTGGGCTACGGGCTCGACGTGAACGAGCGCTACCGCAACCTCGACGCGATCTACACCTTCACCGGCGAGGCCTAGCGGTGGTCGATCACGAGCGGGTGAAGACACTCGTGCGCGAACTGCTCGACGCCATTGGTGAAGACCCCAACCGCGAGGGGCTCCTCGAGACCCCTCGCCGCGTCGCCGACATGTACGTCGAGCTCTTCGAAGGCGTCGAGGCGGACCCGGGCGAACACCTTCGCGTGACCTTTGAAGCCGGTCACGACGAGATGGTGATGGTTCGCGACATTCCCTTCACGTCGCTCTGTGAACATCATCTCGTTCCGTTCGTGGGACTGGCGCACGTCGCCTACCTCCCCGGTCCCGAAGGCCGCATCACGGGCCTGTCCAAGCTGGCGCGTCTGGTCGAGGGCTACGCCCGTCGACTCCAGGTCCAAGAGCGAATGACGACCGAGATCGTCGAGGCGATGGAGCGCGAACTCAAGCCTCGCGGTTCCATCGTCGTCATCGAGGCCGAGCACTTCTGCATGTCAATGCGCGGCGTGAAGAAAGCCGGAGCGACGACCGTCACCTCGGCGGTGCGCGGCACCTTTCGTTCCGATGCCGCCAGTCGGGCCGAAGCGTTGCAGTACATACATCAGCGGCGTTCATCGTGGCGCTGAGCCCGTCGGTCATGGGCATCGTGAACGTCACGCCGGACTCCTTCTACCCCGACTCTCGAACGCTGGCGCGCGACGAGGCGGTCGCGCGAGGCCGCGAACTTTTTGACGCGGGGTGCGACATCGTCGACGTCGGTGGGGAGTCAACGCGCCCCGGTGCGGCATCCGTGTCCGACGACGAAGAACGTGCTCGCGTCCTCGACGTCGTCGCGGCGTTGGCCCGCTACGGACCGGTCTCCATCGACACACAGAAAGAGTCCGTCGCCCGCGCCGCCATCGCCGCGGGCGCGACCGTGCTCAATGACGTCTCCAGCACCCTCGTCGAGGTCGCGGGCGAGTTGGGCGTCGGCTACGTGGGAATGCACCGACGAGGTTCCGCGGCCGATATGCAGAACGATCCGCGCTACGACGACGTCGTGGCCGAGGTCGCGGCGTATCTGCGTGACGTGGCGGGTCGCGCGAGCGACGCCCAGGTGTCGCCACTGTGGCTCGATCCCGGCATTGGCTTCGGTAAGACCACGCAGCACAACATTGCGCTGCTCGCGCACGTGGACCAGTTCGTTGCGTTAGCGAACGAGTTCGCAGCGGGCGTCCTCGTTGGCACCAGTCGTAAACGATTCTTGGGCGAACTCGCGGGCGGGCTCGACGTAGACCAGCGTTTGGAGGGTTCAATCGCGACGGAGGCGTGGGCCCTCCTCCAAGGTGTCAGTATGGTACGAGTACACGACGCTGCGGCCGCCGTTCAGCTCCGTGAGCTGCTGACCCGCCCTGTCGAGGAGGTAGTTGCGTGAGGGGCAAGTGGGCAGCGGGCATTGAACCGCGCAGCTTCACCTGGGTCTACAAGGGGATTCTCGCGGTCTCCGAGCGACCCGGTGGCTCGACCACGGTGCACCGTCGCGTTCGCCGCGACGAGGAACTCCTCTGGTTGAAGCACCAGGGCTTCGGACGCGTGATCTCAATCCTGCCCGTGATGCAGAACTTGAGTGCGTACTTCGAACACGGACTCACCGCGAGTCACTACGCGCTGCGCGGTGGACCCCAGCAGCGCGAAGTCCTCGAAGCCTGTTACGTCGACTTGGCCAATTCGATGTCGAACAAGACAATGGTGTTGTTGCACAGCGACGAGGTCTCGGACCGTCTCCTCGGTGTCATCGCCGGCTACCTCGTGTGGAGCCAGCGTGTCCCCACCGTTCCCCTCGCCATTGCGTACGTGGAGCGACTCTTCAAGCGCTCCATCGGCCCCGACGGGAGGACCGTACTCTTCGACTTGCCCGAGGTCAGCGCGTGAACGACGTCATTGAGCTGCGCGAACTTCGCGTGAGCGCCGTCGTGGGGGTCTTGGCCGAAGAACGAACTCGGGCCCAGCCGTTGGTCTTCGATCTCGAGCTGGTGCGACCATTCGAAGAGGCGGCGATCAACGACGACATCACCGAGACGACCAACTACGCCGACGTCCTGACACTCACCAGTCGCACCGCCACCGAGGGCCGCTACCTCCTGCTCGAGACCTTGGCCTATCGCGTGGCGTACGAGATCCTCGCCTTCGACGAGGAGATCGCGTCGGTGACGGTGGCGGTTCGAAAGGTTCGTCCGCCGGTCGTCGAGGACGTGTCGTCGGTCGGGGTTCGCTGCACCGTCGCGCGCACGTAGTGCGACTCGCGTACCTTTCGTTCGGCTCGAACATCGGGAATCGCGGCGAACACCTCGCCCTCGGCGTCGCTTCGGTCGCGGGCGCGGACCAGTACCGACTATCGCTCGTCTACGAAACCGAACCGGTCGGTGGCGTCGCCCAGGACGATTTCTGGAACCTGGTCCTCGAGTTGGCCACGAACGCGACGCCCCGCGAACTCCTCGAACGCGCACAGCGTGCCGAGGCAGAACGTGGACGTACGCGCGAGGTCCACTGGGGACCGCGCACGCTCGACGTCGACGTCGTGTTGGTCGGCAGCGAAACGAGCACGGACCCCGAAATCCTCGTGCCCCATCCACGGCTCTACGAACGCTCCTTCGTCCTCGTGCCGTTGCACGAACTGGCCCCGGCCCTCGTGAGCCAGGCCCAATTGGACGCCGGTGTGGGGAAGGTCACGCCACTCGGTACACTCGAGTCGTTGCGATAACCGAACGGCACCCGCGAGGGGCTGGAACGGACAGGAGCAGTCATGAACATTGCACTCATCGGAGCCGGTCGGGCCGGTTCCTCGTTCTCTCTCGCCCTAGGTCGAGTCGGACACGACGTGCGACTGCTGCACCACGATGAACTCTCGTCGTTGGGCTCGCCCGATCTCATCGTGCTCTGTGTCCCCGACGACGCGATTGAGAACGTGGCGGCGCAGATTGCGATCAGCGACCAGTACGTGGTCGCCCACGTGGCCGGTTCACGCACGCTCGACGTACTCGCGCCCCATCGTCGCGTCGCGTCGTTGCACCCCCTCATGGCGCTCCCCGATGCCGACGACGGTGCACAGCGCCTCATCGGGGCGACCTACTGCGTCGCGGGCGACGACCTCGTGTGTGCCGTCGTCGCGTCGCTCGAGGGTCGGATCATCACCCTCGACGACTCCCAGCGCACCGTGTACCACGCCGCCGCCGTCGTGGCGTCGAATCACCTGGTCGCATTGATGAGCCAAGTTCGAACGTTGGCGGAATCGATTGGTCTCACGCTGGACGACTTCTTGCCGCTCGCGCGCCAGACGTTGCGCGACGTCGAGACACTCGGACCCGACGAAGCGCTGACCGGCCCAGCCTCGAGGGGTGACATGGCGACCATCGACGCGCATCTCGCGGCGATTCCTGAACACGAACGCGCGACGTACGTAGCGCTCGCGAACGCGGCGTTCGAGCTCGCCGAACGGCGACGCGCCCAAACGCGCGCCTGATGCAACTCCTGCATGACGTCGCGCAGTGGCGCGCGTACTGCGCAGGCCAACGCGCGAGCGGGGCCCGCGTGGGGCTGGTGCCGACCATGGGGGCACTCCACGCGGGGCACGCCGCACTCTTTGACGCCGCGAAGGCACGTGGCGACCTGGTCGTCGCGACACTCTTCGTCAACCCTCGCCAATTCAACGACGCGAACGATCTGACGCGGTATCCCCGGTCGCTCGACGAAGACCGAGCGCTCGCGAGCGCCCACGGCGTCGACTGTCTCATAGAGCCTTCGCTGGAAGAGATGTGGCCCGACTATCCCAACGCGACGGCTACCACGGTCTCCGTTCGAGGTATCGGAGAGCACTATGAGGGCGCCTCGCGACCCGGTCACTTTGACGGGGTGACCAGTGTCGTCGCCAAGCTCTTCACCATCACCGGACCGTGCCGGGCCTACTTCGGTGAAAAGGACTTCCAACAGTTGGCGATGGTGCGCCAGATGGTGCGCGACCTCGCCTTCGACGTTGACGTCGTGGGCTGTCGCCATCGTCCGCGACGGGGACGGATTGGCCCTTTCGAGTCGCAACACGCGCCTCGGACCCGACGGTCGACGACGAGCCCTCGCGTTGTCGCGCGCGCTTAGACGACGTCGGGTCGTCCCCGGCGAGGGCCAGCACACTGCGCCGTCGCCTCGGTGCGCTGTTGGATGAGGCCCAGCTCGACGTCGTCTACGCCGACATCGTCAACCCCGTCACGTTTGAGCCGTCGCGTGACGACGAGAGTGGTGAGGCCCGAGCATTGATCGCCGCGACCGTCGACGGCGTGCGACTCATCGACAACGGACCGGTCAACGTGGAACGAGAGGAACACTGATGCTGCTGGCAATGGACGTAGGCAATACCGAGACCGTCATTGGTCTCTTCGGTCCCGAGACGCCGGGTGCGCCCGACGCCATGGGATTCGCGCGCGCCACGGACGAACGCGGGCTCGCGTTCCACTGGCGCATCTCAACCGTGGCTGAACGGACCCCCGACGAACACGCAATGGTGTTGACGCAACTACTCGACCTCGAGGGACTCGATCTCCGCACCGCGGTGAGCGCGATCGCCATCTCGTCGTCGTCACCAATGGCCAATACCCAACTTCGACGCATGGCGAACCGCTGGTTCTCAGAGCTCGACTTCACGGTGATTGGACCCGGCACGAAGTCGGGCATGCCCATCCTCTACGACAACCCCCGTGAGGTCGGTCCCGACCGGATCGCCGACGCCGTCGGTGCCTACGACCTCTATCCGGGAGCCTCGATCGTGGTCGATCTGGGCACCGCCACGGTCTTTGACGTCATCAGCGCCAAGGGCGAGTATCTGGGCGGCGCCATCGCGCCGGGCGTCGCGATCTCGCTGGACGCCCTCTACGCGCACGCCGCGGCGCTGCGCTCGGTCGAACTGGTTCGACCCCGCTCGGTCATTGGCAAGTCGATGGTCGAGTCGATCCAGTCGGGGGTCCTGTACGGCTTCGCCGCTCAGGTCGACGGGGTCGTCGAACGGATCCTCGAAGAGCTCGGCGAGGCGACCGTCATCGCGACGGGTGGACTGGCCGGACTCATCGCACCCCACACCAAGCACGTCCAACACGTCGAACCATGGCTGACCCTCCACGGATTGCGTATCGTTCATGAAAGGAATCATTCGGGAGACGCTTAGTGACATTGCCATATTCGTTCGCGCACAACGCCTACGCCGCCGCGCTGCAGACGACCTACGACCATCTCGCCGACGGCGAAGAGTCCGGGGACAACGTGAATGTCGCTGGACGTCTCATGCTCCTACGGCGTCAGGGCAAGCTCGCCTTCGCGACGATGCGCGACTCGAGCGGCGAGATCCAGCTTTTTGCCTTGTCGAGCGTGACCAACGAGTTCGAGGAGTTCGCGAAACTTCACCTCGGCGACTGGGTCGGTGTCAGCGGTGAGGTCGTTCGCACGAAGCGCGGCGAACTCTCGGTCAAGGTCGAGACGTGGGTGACGCTCGCGACGGCCCAGCACAACTTCGGTGACAAATGGGCCGGTATCACCGACTACGACCTTCGCTACCGCCACCGCGAAGCGGACCTCTGGGCCAATCCCGCGACGCGCACGTCGCTGCAACGTCGCAGCGAGGTGGCTCGCGCGGTTCGCGAGCGCTGTTGGGCGCAGGGCTTCGTCGAGGTCGAGACGCCAATCCTCAACGCGATTGCGTCGGGCTCGGATGCCCGGCCCTTCCAGACGCACCACAACGCCCTCGACAGTGATTTCTTCTTGCGTATCGCACCCGAACTGTGGCTGAAGCGTCTCGTCGTCGGTGGGTTCGAACGGGTCTTCGAGATCGGTCGCGTCTTTCGAAACGAAGGCGTCAGCCCACGTCACAATCCGGAGTTCACGATGCTCGAGATCTACTGCGCGTACTGGAACTACGAGGACATGATGAGCTTCACCGAAGAGTTGACCGCCGGTGTCGCGATGGACGTGCTCGGCACGACCGAGGTCGAGTATCAAGGTCGAGCGTTCTCCTTCGCGGCCCCCTGGCCTCGTCGCACCATGGCCGAACTCGCGAGCGAAGCGGTCGACGAAGAGGTGTCGGTGCACACGCCGAGAGAGAAGTTGGCCTCGATGCTCCAAGAGCGCGGTGTTGAGGTGCATCGTGCCTGGGGTCCCGGGCGCTGCCTCGCTGAACTCTTTGAAGCCACGGCCGAGGCGGCGTTGTGGAATCCGATCTTCGTCACCGACTTTCCGGTGGAGATCTCGCCACTCGCTCGACGACACCAGGTCGACCCGGACCTCGTCGAGCGTTTCGAGTCCTACGCCGTCGGTCGCGAACTCTCCAATGGCTTCTCGGAACTCATCGACCCGGTCGATCAGCGACTTCGCTTCGAGGACCAAGCCCGTCTGGCCGCCGAGGGCGAACCCGAGACGATGCACATCGATGAGGACTACATCAAGGCACTCGAGTGGGGACTACCGCCGACCGCCGGGCTCGGACTCGGCATCGACCGACTCGCGATGTTGATCGCTGACGAGTCGAACATCCGCGAAGTGATCGCCTTCCCGACGCTCAAGCCGATCGGCGACTAGAAACTCGGTAGGTCCTCGAGCAGCGACTCGATGAGTGAGGAGAAGCCTCGACGCAACTCTTCGTTCGGCACGACCTCGAGGACGGCGTGCGCTCGTTCCAGGTACGTCTGGGCCGCCCCGATCGTTCGTTCAATGCCGTCGGTCGTGACGACCAGTTTTCGAGCCCGTTCGCGGTCCTCGTCGTCGAGGAGTGCTCCAAGCACCCCACGGAGTTGGTCACCGACGTTGGGGTCTCGAAGGGCGTAGATGGTCGGCAGGTTGTAGATACCTTCGGCGAGGTCCTGACCGGCCGGCTTGCCCAATTGGTTGTTGGTCGCCGTGATGTCGAGGATGTCGTCGCGCAGTTGGTAGATCATGCCGAAGCAGAGTCCGAACTCGGTCAATGCCTCTTTCTCTTCTTCGGGGAGACGGGCCGTCAGGGCGCCGACGCGACAGCTCGACGCCATCAACGTCCCGGTCTTGCCGCCGATGGCTGCGAAGTAGTCCGCTTCGCTACGTTCGACGGAGAAGGCCGTCTGCACTTCACTGACCTGGCCCCGGGTCAGCTCCGCGAGCGTGTGCGCGAGCAGCCCCGCGACCTCCACCCCGAGGCTGGCGGCGATCCCGGCGGAACGGGCCATCAGGTAGTCGCCAGCGACGATGGCGATCAGATTGCCGTAGCGGGCATTGACACTGTCGACATTTCGGCGCACGTCGGCCTCGTCCATGACGTCGTCGTGGTAGAGCGAGGCCAGGTGCATGAGTTCCAGGGCGACGCCGCCGAGCAGGTCGTCCTGTGTCGCTGGGTGGGCACCGCCGGTGGCGGACGCGATGGCCAGGAGGGGGCGTAGACGCTTGCCGCCAGCGTAAATAAGGTGCGTCGTGACCGAGTCGAGGTACGCGTCGCCGAAGATTACGGACTCGGCGAGCAAGGTATCGAGGCGAACGAGGTCGTTCTCCACCGACGCCAGCTGTAATCGCTCGATCGGGTTCACGCGTCTACCTTAATTGAGGGCCGAATGGCCATTCTCGGTGGTCGCGGGGGTGGGGCTCAAGTTGAACAGTCCACCGGTACACTTTTACTTATTGACGCACAAAGGATGACTCTTGTTCGAACGATTTACTGACCGTGCCCGCCGAGTGCTCGTGCTCGCGCAGGAAGAAGCACGTGACCTCAACCACGCCTTCATCGGCACCGAGCACATTCTGCTCGGTCTGATTCGAGAGGGCGAAGGCGTCGCGGCCAAGGCCCTCGACGCCCTGGGCGTCACCTTTGACGTGGTTCGCGAGAAGGTGGAGGAGGCCATCGGGGCGAACACCAACCCGTCGCCGGGTTCACCCCCCTTCACGCCCCGCGCGAAGAAGGTCCTGGAGCTTTCGCTGCGCGAGGCCCTGCAGCTCGGCCACTCCTACATCGGGACCGAGCACATGCTGCTCGGGCTGGTGCGCGAGGGCGACGGCGTCGCGGCACAGGTCCTCTCGGACCTCGGCGCCGACATGGCTCGGGTCCGCACCCAGGTCATCCAGATGATGTCCGGCCAGGCCGGCAAGGACGCCGGTAGCCAAGGTGCGAGTGGTGGAACCAAGAGCGACCCCGAGGGCGCCGGCGGTTCCGCCGTACTGGACCAGTTCGGTCGCAACCTCACCCAGTTCGCGCGCGAAGGCAAGCTCGACCCGCTCGTGGGACGCGAGAAGGAAGTCGAGCGCGTGATGCAGGTCCTGTCACGACGCACCAAGAACAATCCCGTGCTCATTGGCGAACCAGGCGTCGGCAAGACGGCCATCGTCGAAGGCCTCGCCCAGAAGATCGTCGCGAACCAGGTGCCCGTCACATTGGCCGACAAGCAGCTCTACACCCTCGACCTCGGCGCCCTCGTGGCGGGCAGTCGCTACCGCGGTGACTTCGAAGAGCGTCTGAAGAAGGTTCTGAAGGAGATCCGCACCCGTGGCGACATCATCCTCTTCATCGACGAGATCCACACCCTGGTGGGTGCGGGAGCCGCGGAAGGTGCCATCGACGCTGCGTCGATCCTGAAGCCCATGTTGGCGCGCGGCGAACTCCAGACGATCGGTGCCACCACCATCGACGAATACCGCAAGCACATCGAAAAGGACGCCGCGCTCGAGCGCCGTTTCCAGCCGGTCAAGGTGGAGCAGCCGTCGGTCGCGATGACCATCGACATCTTGAAGGGCCTTCGTGAGGTCTACGAGGAGTTCCACGCCGTCAAGATCACCGACCAGGCTCTCATTGCGGCGGCGAACCTCGCTGACCGCTACATCTCGGACCGGTTCTTGCCCGACAAGGCCATCGACCTCATCGACGAGGCCGGGAGTCGTCTGCGCATCCGTCGCATGGACACCCCACCGGCCCAGCGCAAGTTCGACGAAGACATCATGAGGGTTCGCGCCGACAAGGAGAGCGCGATGGCGAGCGGCGCCCTCGAGCAGGCGAAGGCCCTCGAGGAGCAAGAGCGAGACCTCGTCTCCAAGCGCGAAGCACTCGACCTCACGATCCAGGCCTCCGGCGGTGTCGTGTTCGACCTCGTCGACGAGGACACGATCGCCGAGGTCCTCGCGGTCTGGACCGGCATTCCGGTCTACCGCTTGACCGAAGAAGAGACCAGCAAGCTGCTGCGCATGGAGGACGAACTCCACAAGCGCATCATCGGTCAAGACGAAGCCGTTATCTCGATCAGCCGCGCGATCCGTCGCACCCGCGCCGGTCTGAAGGACCCGAAGCGTCCCGGTGGCTCGTTCATCTTCCTCGGACCGACGGGCGTGGGGAAGACGGAACTCGCCAAGAC
Source organism: uncultured Acidimicrobiaceae bacterium (assembly GCA_963800765.1). GTDB lineage: Bacteria > Actinomycetota > Acidimicrobiia > Acidimicrobiales > RAAP-2 > RAAP-2. Next base: position 139,285 of record CAWDCF010000006.1, on the reverse strand, counting down.
GCTCGCGGAGTTCCTCTTCGACGACGAAGACGCACTGATCCAGCTCGACATGTCGGAGTACATGGAGAAGCACTCGGTGAGTCGACTCGTGGGTTCGCCCCCGGCTACGTCGGGTACGACGAGGGTGGCCAGTTGACCGAAGCCGTTCGCCGCAAGCCCTTCTCCGTCGTGCTCTTCGACGAAGTGGAAAAGGCGCACCCCGACGTCTTCAATACGCTGTTGCAGATTCTCGAGGATGGTCGTCTCACCGACGCCCAGGGCCGGGCCGTCGACTTCAAGAACACGATTCTGATCATGACCTCGAACCTCGGCACCGCCGACCTGCGTAAGGCCGCCATTGGCTTTGGCAAGATGTCCGACGTCGCTGACCACGAGCGCATGAAGGAGAAGGTCAACAGCGCGCTGAAGGCCCACTTCCGTCCCGAATTCCTCAACCGAATCGATGACACGATCGTCTTCCACGAGTTGACCAAGGAAGAAGTGATCCTGATCGCCGACATGTTCATCACGCGACTGCGCGATCAACTCGGCGTCCAGGGCCTCGGACTCGAGCTTTCCGCCGCGGCACAGGGCTTCCTCGCCGACAAGGGGTACGACCCCGAACTCGGGGCGCGACCCCTTCGTCGTGCGGTGCAGCAGTACGTCGAAGACGCGTTGAGCGAGAAGATTCTCTTCAAGGAGTTCCACGCCGGTCAGACGATCGTCGGCGACGTCGCTGAAGGTCCCGACGGTCCATACTTGACCTTCGAAGGAGTCGAGGGCCTACCGCCTTCGGTCGACTTCGAGGATCTCTCCGACAACGCATAGACGTCACAGCGGGGTCCTAGCCTCGCGCATGTGAAGGTCCACTCAGTCCATGTCTGTCGCGAATGCGGCACGACGGCACCGCGTTGGACCGGACGGTGTTCGGGTTGTGGCGAGTGGAACACCCTCGACGAAGAGAAGACGAAGACCAAGCCCCGCACGCCGCTGGCCGTGACGACGTCGCTCCTTGACGTCGACGACGGTGGCGCGCAGGTCAACTCGACCGGGGTGGGCGAACTCGACCGCGTCCTCGGTGGTGGGTTCATCGCCGGTTCGACGACGTTGCTCTTCGGAGAACCGGGCGTTGGTAAATCGACCCTCGCGCTCATGTCACTTCGGGCCCTCGCCGCGACTGACGCGTCGGTTCTCTTGATCGCCGCCGAAGAGTCGGTCGGCCAAGTGGCTCGACGGGCCCGACGACTGGGCGCGGTGCCCGCGGGTCTCGACGTCGCGGCGACCACCGACGTCGATGTCGCTGAGGAACTCTTGCGGTCTCGGCGACCAACGCTCTGCGTCGTCGACTCGATCTCTGCGATGAGTGACACGGCGCTGGGAGGCGTCGCGGGTTCCGTGCCCCAGGTCCGACACGTCGCCGAACGACTGTGCTCGGTGGCCAAGGAGACCGGCGCCGCGTTGCTCCTCGTCGGTCACGTGACCAAGGACGGAGAGCTGGCCGGGCCGCGCGCGCTCGAACACCTCGTCGACACTGTCGTGCGGATTGAGGGCGATCGCAACGGATCGCTCCGGTTGTTGCGGGCGCTCAAACACCGATTCGGCCCGACCGACGAGGTCGGTCTGCTCGAGATGGTGAGTGACGGACTGCGCGAGATGGCCGACGCCACCGTACTGCGCGGACCCGAGCTCGACGTACCGGGTGTCGTCTTCACGGTGACCAACGACGGATCACGTTCGTTCCTGATCGAAATGCAGGCGTTGGTGGCGACCAGTCTGGGGTCGCCGCGTCGCGTCGCCCACCAGGTCTCCTCGCAGCGGCTCGCCCTGCTCCTCGCGGTGCTCGAGTCACGTTGCGGTGTCAATACCGCGAGTCTTGACGTCTTCGCCGCCACCGCGGGTGGACTGCCGGCCAACGAGCCTGGCGTCGACGTGGCCCTGGCGCTCTGCGTCGCGTCCGCCTCACTCAACTTCGCGGTCCCCAGGACGCTCGCCGTCATGGGCGAGGTGGGACTGGCCGGCGAGCTGCGGGCGGTGTCGGGGCTCACGCGCAGAGTTCGCGAAGCCCAGCGCCTCGGCGCGACCGACGTGCTGGTGCCCTGGGAAGGGGAGCTGGAGGACGTGGCGGGCGTGAAGATCCATCGCCGACGCACGCTCGTTGAGGCCATCGTTGTCGCCCAATCAGGCACGATTTGAGCAAAGTCTGGTAAACTAACTAATCCCCCTTCCGCCACTTAGGCAGAATTTCCTTGAGGAGAACCTCGTTTATGACTGCTCGCAAGTACAAAAAAGGCGATCGACTCGTCTACCCCCACCACGGGGCGTGCACGGTCGAAAAGATCGAGAAAATGACGGCTTTTGACGTAAAACAGGACTACCTGAAGCTCAAGGTCGCCTACACCGACCTGGTCCTGATGGTTCCGGTCGCCAACGCCGAATCGGTGGGCCTGCGCGACGTCATCAACGACGAAGAGGTCGAAGAGGTCTTCGCGGTGCTTCGCAAGAAGGAAGCTCGCATGCCGACCAACTGGTCGCGTCGATTCAAGAACCACTCCGAGAAGCTCCGTTCCGGCGACATCTACCAGGTCGCCGAAGTCGTGCGAAACCTCTCGATCCGTGACAAGGACAAGGGCCTTTCGGCCGGCGAGAAGCGCATGCTCACGCGCGCGCGTCAGATCCTCGTCTCCGAGCTGACGTTCGCCCTGAACGTGGACACGGAAGCGGCTGAAGAAAAGCTCGCCTCGGTCCTGCCGTAGTCATGTCGGTCGCGGCCGTAGTCGTCGCCGCCGGCCAGGGCGTGCGCTTCGGAGGTCCCAAGCAGTTCGCCGTTCTCAACGATGACACCGTCGCCGCGCACAGTGTGCACGCCGCGAGGTCCGTCGCGCAACACGTCGTGCTCGTCGTCCCCGTGGACTATGACGGCAACGGCGAAGGCGCCGACGTCGTGGTCGTCGGTGGCGCGACGCGTGCGCAGTCCGTCCGTGCGGGACTCGCGAAGTGCGGGGACGTGGACGTGGTCGTCGTGCACGACGCCGCTCGGCCCATGGCCTCGGCCGCGCTCTTCGGCGCGGTCGTCGACGCGGTCACCAACGGCGCTGACGGCGCGGTCCCCGGACTCGCCATCTCTGACACCGTCAAGCGCGTGAGAACCCAGGGCGCCACCACCGTGGTCACCGAGACCGTGCCGCGCGCCGAACTCGTCACCGTCCAGACTCCCCAAGCCTTTCGCCGCGACGTGCTGGTGCGCGCCCACGCCAGTGCCGACGACGCGACGGACGACGCCGCGCTCGTCGAAGCACATGGCGGACGAGTGGTGGTCGTGCCCGGTGAGCGCCAGAACGTGAAGATCACCGAGCCGGGCGATCTCTCGAACCTCTCGACGACGGTGCGATCGTGAGGATCGGTCACGGTGTCGACGTGCATCGAGTGAGTGACGACCCGTCGCGGACGCTCTGGCTCGGCCTCGTCGCCATCCCTGATGCGCCGGGCCTCGTCGGACACTCCGACGCCGACGTCGCGACGCACGCCCTATGCGACGCACTCCTTGGTGCGGCCAACCTCGGGGACCTGGGGCGCCATTTCCCCGACACCGATCCCGCGTTCGCCGGCGCATCCTCGCGTCATCTGCTCGTGGACACCGTCGCCATGGTGCGTCACGCCGGTCTGCGCGTCGAGTCGGCCGACGTGACGATCGTCGCCGAACGTCCGAAACTGGCATCGTTCATGCCCTCGATGTCCGATGAACTCTCGGCCGTGGTGGGTGCGCTCGTCACGGTGAAGGCGACCACGGCCGAAGGGCTGGGCGCGCTGGGCCGCGTCGAAGGCATCGCCGCCAGTGCCGTCGTCTTGTTGAACGAGGCCACGTGACGCCGCGCCCCGCTCCCCGCAAGGGACCGCCCGGCCGGTCATCACGTCAAGGGGGCCGTCCCATGACCGGCGGTCAAGTCGGTGGTCCGCGCCGTGCGCCGAGCGCTCGCGACAAGGAAGGACTCGGGGGAGAACAGGTCGAGGGCCGACACGCCGTGCTCGAGCTGTTGAAGGCTCGCCGGCGCCAGGTCCAGAAGATCTACGTCGCCGACGCGCAGGACGCCTCGGAGATCCTCGACGCCATCGAGTTCGAGGCGCAGCGCCAGCGCGTGCCGGTGCAGGTCGTGTCCATGACCCGCCTGGACCGTGAAGCCCGTACCGAGGGCCACCAGGGCGTGATGGCCATCGCCGCACGTCTCGAGACGGTGCATCTCGATGATCTCTTGGCGAATCGCCATCCATTTCTCCTCGTCTGTGACGGCGTCACCGATCCGCGCAACCTCGGCGCGATGTTGCGAAGTGCCGAGGGCGCGGGCGTCACCGGCGTCGTCGTGCCCCGTCACCGATCGGCGCGAATCTCACCGTCGGTCACGAAGACCGCCGCCGGCGCCATTGAGTACCTGACGTTCTGTGACGTCGGTGGGGTGCCCGCTGCGCTCGACGTCCTCAACAAGGCGGGCGTCTTGACGGTCGGACTGGCCGGGGAGTCAACGGACTCGCTCTACGACCTTGACCTCGGGACAACGCCCGTCGCCCTCGTCGTGGGCGGCGAAGAAAAAGGACTTTCTGTACTCACGCGCAAGCGATGTGCGGCCGTTGTGTCCATACCCCAGTTGGGCAAGATCAGTTCGTTGAACGCCGGTGTCGCGGTTTCGGTGGCGGCGTTCGAAGTCGCACGTCAACGAAGTCGGCGTACGTAGGTCGAGTCAACTCGGGACTTTGTGCCCTAGGGACTATGAACAAACGTTCCGTATCCTTCGGGGGGCAAGGGAGATTTGGCTACGCGCTGTATTCGCCACTCGCTGCAAGGTGACGACGTCATCTTCTTCGAGGCAGGCTTTCTCCATCGGAGTCGTAGCTGCCGTACGTACGTTTGCATGTCCAGGCGCACCTTCCTACTTTCAAAGGGTTCCACATGCATCGTCCTGTCAATTCTGGTATCACCATCCTCGGGTCAAAGTCATGAATTGTGGATCAAACCGTGTTCGCAATGCACTTTTCTGTGGCCTTAGCGTCTTAGTGTTTGCTGCTACCTCAGTCGTGGTCGCGTTACCCGCGTCAGCATTTCCGATAGATCACACAGTGACCTTCATGGAAAATGACAATGTCGGCGACCAAGTCAGCCAACTTGAATCGAGCAGTGTGCCAACCCAGCTCACTCAATTTTCGAATATGAGTCCGGCATTTATCAATCCTGGATATACGTTCACTGGTTGGAATACCTCTGCTGATGGAACTGGAACCTCGTTCACGGATGACGAAACCTATTCCTTCACAAGTGACACGGGCATGTACGCCCAATGGCTCTTGATTCCAATGTCGCACGATGTCACCTTTTATGAAAATGACAACGGATCTGACAATGTGAGCGTGTACATGGTGGCGAGCCAACCGACGGCCTTAACTTCATATTCAAGCATTCAGCCAGCTTTCCAAGATGGCGGAAATTCTTTCATTGGCTGGAACACCGCAGCAAATGGGAGTGGAACATCATTTGCGGATGGATCGCTGTACTCGTTCAGCGCCGATATTGGGCTCTATGCCCAATGGATGGCTCCAGTCGAGAATCACGAAGTCACATTTTACGAGAATGCAAGCGCTTCAGACGCCGTGACCGCTTCTCAATCCATGAGTGCGGCTTCCCTACTTACACTGTTCTCAGACTTGCAGCCAACATTCCTTAACGCTGGTCACATGTTCACAGGTTGGAACACTGCCGCCAATGGGAGCGGTACTTCATACGCAAATGGCTCAAGCTTTGGATTTGCGGCCGACATTTCGATGTTTGCGCAATGGAGTCAGGCGGTCCCCGCGACAATTGAGATCACGCTGAATGAAGGGAGCGATGGTTCTCCTTCCTTGAGCGGACTGGTCGGCACCACAATTGCCTTGCCGATTCTGAGCACTTCGTTAAATCCCGGATTTTCATTTGACGGTTGGAATACCTCCGCAAACGGAAGCGGCACCGTGTTTGCTGGCGGCACATCATTTGTGCTGGTGAGCGACATAACACTCTTCGCGCAATGGGTAGCGATCTCGCCCGTCCTAGTGGCAATTACTTTGAATGCCAATGGGGGTAGCGGTTCCACCCCCAAACTGACTGGCGAATCTGGCGCATTAGTTACCTTGCCGGGTCAAATGGGACTGATTCGTTCTGGCTTCGAAATGGTTTCGTGGAACACCCAACCCAACGGCAAAGGTAACTCTTTTGAAGTTGGAGAGGTTATGACGCTCACGAACTCAACCACTCTCTATGCGCAATGGAAAGGTCATCAGCCAGCTTCCCTATTTGGCGCAGTGGGCTCCTTCGGGAAGAACTCAACTTTGCTTTCGCCCGCGCTGAAAAGTCAAGTTGAACGATTGGCTCTGACAGTGCGAATGAAAAAGTATTCGAGCGTCAAAATTTACGGCTACACCGCGACAACTGGACTTGCGTCGCTGAATTTTTCATTGAGCAGAACGCGTGCGCAACACGTTGCGAATTACCTACGGTCGAGATTGAATGTTCTTCGTGTCAAGGGCGTGTCGATCAGTTTCGCTGGCGAGGGAGCAATTGCCGGTGAATCCGGTTCGGCGTACTCACGAGTCGAAGTTTTCGGCGTCTGAAGTCGCGTGATATCCGAACGAGACCGAGTTCGCCACCGAAATGGGATGCAGGTGATCCACCCGTTGACTGAATCGTTCTGGTGGTCTTATGGGAACGACTGAAAACGGTGTGCACGGGGATGGCCATTTCGGCCTTCGCTGACTTCGTGATTGCCATGGGAATACGGCTCGGCTGATTTTGCGTATTCGAAATTGATTCATCGAAAATCGGACCGAGAGCCGGTGGAGGGATTCGAACCCACGACCTGACGATTACAAATCGCCTGCGCTACCAGACTGCGCCACACCGGCTTGGAAGTACCAAGGTTAGTGAAAGCAGAGTGGTCTCAATATGTAGGCTGAGACGAATGAGCGATTCATCCCAACCACAACACGGGTCCAACCCACCCGGCTCTCACTACCAGCCCGCTCTCAGTGTCGTGCTCATCATCGTCGTTCTCTTTGTCGCCTCAGCTTTCCTGATGCTGCGCTACGTCAGCCCTGCGGGAACGCCCTCAGTGACGACGTTGCCACCGTCTCAAACGACGACCACGACGCACCCCGCATCGGTTTCGAAGTCGACTGTTCGGGTACAGGTCGCAAACGGCACCACCCGATCCGGTCTCGCCCGCGCGTACACCCAGGAGCTGCAGACTCGAGGATGGGACACCCTTCCGCAGGAAAACGTCATTGGTCCTAACGTCAAGGTGACGTCCGTCTACTTCAACCCAGGTTTCAAATGGGCCGCGACGCAGATCGCAAACATGATTCACGTGAAGCTTCGTGACGTCGTTCCACTCAACGGTCAGCGCCCCGCGCCCGGTGCGTCGAGTGATGACGTCGTCCTCATCCTCGGACCCGACGCGCCCAACATCGGCTAGTTACGTTTGCGGCGGTAGGTGCACGGAGTAGCGCTTCAACGCAGCCCGTAGGACGTCCATCGACATCGGTCGCAACTCTTCGAGCGGTCGATTGCGATGTCGTCGAACACCGAGGTCCACCTGCGCGAGGGAGTGCACACCAAACTCGCGGGCGATGTCGATCAGGAGGGCGATCTCCACGCCGTACGCCTTTTCGAGCGTGATCGCCTCGAAGGCGCTGCGTCGCCCGGCCGTCTCTCCCGCGAGGGGCTGGCGAATCTCGCCGAGTCCGGGGTAGAGCAGGGAAAGGATCGGCCGTGCGGCCAACTCGTTGACGCGCCCGCCGCCGGTTGGCATGTTGTGCAGGGGCCGCTCGTAGTAGCCCTTGACCAGTTGAATATTCGCTCGCTGCAAGAGGGGTTGCACCAGACGCGCCACGAACTCCGAGGTTGTGTTCATCACATCGGCGTCCAAAAAGACCACGAGTTCTGAGTTCGTGGCCGCGAGACCGGCGCGCATCGACTCGCCCTTGCCGCTCGGGCCGTCGAGTTTCACCACTCGAGCTCCGTGATGGTTCGCAACGGTGGACGTGTCGTCGACGGAGTAATCGTTCACCACGACGAGCTCGTCCACGAACTCCGGGTGTACGAGGACCGCGTCGAGGACGGCGCCGACGGTCGATGATTCGTTCTTCGCCGGCACGACGATCGCAATGGTCGTGTCTCCCTTGAGCTTCGCGACCTGGTGAAGGTCGAAATCGTCTCGGGTCAATGTCCACGGGACGTCGGCGCTGCTCACCCGATAGAGGATAGGGGGAGGGCCACGAAACTCGCACTTGACAGGGCACCGGGCCAACGGCGAGAATTGAGGGGTCATCAAGAGCGACTGAGGGACGGCCCCGTTGAAGTCGCGACAACCAGTGTGATACCCGAGCAACCCGCTCATCACACCAGGTGCCAAAGGCCGAACGATGAAAAGGGAGTCATGAGTTTTGCAACCGGTCTGATATGTCGAGAGTGTGGTTCCGCCTACCCCAGCGAGGCGCGCTACTCCTGCGAGAACTGTTTTGGTCCACTGGAGGTCGACTACGACCTCGGGGCAGCCCGTGGCGTCGTGACGCGAGCGTCAATCGAGAGCGGCCCGGCGTCCATCTGGCGTTACGGAGCGCTGCTACCCGACCCCGGCGTGGAGCCAATTGACCTTGGTGCCGGTTGGACACCGCTTCGGCGCAGCACTCGTCTCGCCGAGGTTCTCGGCGTGCGCGAGCTGTTTCTCAAGGACGACACGCGCAACCCGACCGGTTCGTTCAAGGACCGGGTCGTGTCCGTCGCCATGTCGAGCGCTCGACGCCTCGGTTTCACGACGGCGGCGTGCGCGTCGACGGGCAATCTGGCGACGTCCGTCGCCGCACACGCGGCGTTCGCCGGATGGCCCAGTGTGACGATTATTCCCTCGGACCTAGAGAAGTCCAAGATCGCCATGGCCGCGATATTCGGCGGCACGGTGCTGGGTGTCGAAGGGAACTACGACGACGTCAATCGCCTCTGCGTGGAGCTGGTCGCCGAACACGAGGACTGGGCCTTCATGAACGTGAACCTGCGCCCGTACTACGCCGAAGGATCGAAGACACTCGCGTTCGAGATCTGTGAACAGCTCGGATGGCGAACGCCCGACCAGGTGGTGGTGCCCCTCGCGTCGGGTAGCCAGTTCACCAAGGTCGCCAAAGGTTTCCACCAGTTCATCGACCTGGGGCTGGTCGACGGCGACGCGCCGACGCTCTTCGGCGCGCAGGCGACGGGCTGTTCCCCGATCGCGACGGCGTTCGCCAAGGGCGCCGAGGTGGTCACGCCCCAACGTCCCAACACGATTGCGCGATCGCTCGCGATTGGCAATCCGGCCGACGGACCCTACGTGCTCGACGAGTTGCGCGCGAACGGCGGCGACTGTGGGTCGGTCAGCGACGACGAGATCCTCGAATGCATTGGGCTCCTGGCACGGACCGAGGGCATCTTCGCCGAGACGGCCGGCGGCGTGACGATCGCCTCACTTCGCCAGATGCTCGAGCGCGGCACGATCGATCCCGAGAAGTCCATCGTCGCCATCATCTCGGGCCACGGACTCAAGACCCTGGACGCCGTTGTTGAGACGGCGACCGTGAGTTCGACGATCACCCCGTCGCTGGAAGCGGCCGAAGAGGCGCTGCGCTTTCATCAACTGGTGGCGACGTCATGAGCGTCACCGTGCGCCTGCCCAGCCAATTGAGGACGCTGGTGGGCGGCGCCGGGGAAGTGCCGGTTGAGGCGGCCACGGTGCGCGAGGCCATCGTCGCGGTCGACGTGGCGTACCCCGGGATCGCCACTCGAGTCCTCGATGACCGCGGCGCACTTCGCCGATTTGTCAACGTCTTCGTCGCCGACGAGGACGTCCGATTCCTTGACGGGCTCGACACCGTGCTCGAGCCGGGCCAAACCGTGTCCCTCGTCCCCGCGGTCGCGGGCGGCTGATCTCCGTTAGCACTCGTCACCCTAGACTGCTAATATTGCAGTGCACCAAAAAGGTGCCTCGCACTAGGAGGAACCACAGTGGCGAAACTGATCGCATTCGATGAAGAGGCCCGCCGGGCGTTAGAGCGCGGCATGAACAAATTGGCCGACGCCGTCCGTGTGACGCTCGGACCGAAGGGTCGCAACGTCGTCTTGGACAAGAAGTGGGGCGCGCCCACCATCACCAACGACGGTGTCTCCATCGCCAAGGACATCGACCTCGAGGACCCGTTTGAGCGCATCGGCGCAGAACTGGTGAAGGAAGTCGCCAAGAAGACCGACGAAGTTGCCGGTGACGGCACCACCACCGCCACGGTGCTCGCGTGGGCGATGGTTCGCGAAGGTCTGAAGAACGTCGCCGCGGGTGCCAATCCGATGTCATTGAAGAAAGGCATCGAGACAGCGGTTGAAGCCGCGGTTGCCAGTTTGCACGACCTCGCCAAGCCGGCCGACACGAAGGAGCAGATTGCCCAGGTGGCATCCATCTCCGCGGCCGACGACGAGATCGGCGCCATGATCGCTGACGCCATCGACAAGGTCGGCAAGGACGGCGTCATCACGGTCGAAGAGAGTCAGTCCTTCGGCATGGAGATGGACCTCGTCGAGGGAATGCGATTCGACAAAGGATTCATCGCCCCGTACTTCGCCACCGACACCGAGCGAATGGAGGCGGTCCTTGAGAACGCCTACATCCTCCTGGTCTCGAACAAGATCACGTCGGTCCGCGACGTACTGCCGGTCCTGGAGAAGGTCATGCAGTCCGGCCGTCCCCTGTTGATCATCGCCGAGGACGTCGAGGGCGAAGCGCTCGCGACACTCGTGGTGAACAAGATTCGTGGCACCTTTAAGTCCGTGGCCGTAAAGGCCCCGGGATTTGGCGAACGCCGCAAGGCCATGCTCCAGGACATCGCCATCCTCACGGGCGGCACGGTCATCTCTGAAGAGATCGGTCTCAAACTCGAGACCGCGGACGTCGAGATGCTCGGTAGTGCTCGCAAGGTCGTCGTGACCAAGGACGAGACCACCATCGTCGAAGGCTCCGGCTCCGAGGACGACATCAAGGGCCGCATCAACCAGATCAAGGCCGAGATCGAGAACACGGACTCTGACTACGACCGTGAGAAGCTCCAGGAGCGTCTCGCCAAGTTGTCGGGTGGCGTTGCCGTCATCAAGGTCGGCGCCGCGACCGAGGTTGAGCTCAAGGAGAAGAAGCACCGTATTGAAGACGCGGTGTCAACGACGAAGGCCGCCATTGAAGAGGGCGTCGTGCCCGGTGGGGGTGTCGCGTTGCTGCGCAGTCAGGTTCGAATCCTCGAGGCGGCTGACAAGCTCATCGGCGACGAGGCCACTGGCGCGCGCATGGTCGCCAAGGCCGTCGAAGCACCACTCAACCAGATCGCGGTCAACGCGGGTCTTGAGGGTGGCGTCATCGTCGACAAAGTCCGCAACCTCAAGAAGCCGACCGAAGGTCTGAACGCCGCAACCGGTGACTACGAGGACCTCATCAAGGCCGGTGTCATCGACGCCGCCAAGGTGACGCGCTCGGCGCTGCAGAACGCCGCGTCGATCGCTGCGCTGTTCCTCACGACGGAGTGCGTCATCGTTGACAAGCCCGAAGAGAAAGTCGCGGCGATGCCCGGCGGTGGGATGGACGACTACTAAACGCTGCAGTCGTGGTACTTGGAGGATCGTGGGGCCAAATGGCCCCACGATTCTTCGTTTTCAACGCTTTCGAACGGTCGTCGACCGTTCGTTTCCTACGCGGCACAGAGCGGCAGTTCGGCCTCGTTGCGCCCAGTCCGACCACGGCGATGACGCCGTAGCATTGGTCTATGGCAGAACCCGAACCCGTCGTAGCGTCACGTGGACTGAACGTCGTGCACCTCTTTTGTCACCCCGCCGGTGACGTGGACGCGGGCGCGGTTCGAAAGGCCGTTGACGAAGCTCGCGCCGTCGGCGTGCAGGTCGTCACCGCGGCCATTCTTGGATCTAAGGCCGACACGTGTTTTATGGTCCTCGGCGAGGATCTTTGGGAGCTGCGACGATTTCAGTCGAAGATTCAAGGCGCGGGTCTGCACGTCGCCGAGAGTTACGTCTCCGTCACCGAAGTGAGCGAATATGCGGCCGGTATGCCCGAGAAGATGCTGCACGACCGACTCTTTCCGGTGCTGCCGCCCGAGGGTAAGCGGGCCTTCTGTTTCTACCCAATGTCCAAGCGACGCGGCGAGACCAACAACTGGTACGCGCTCGACTACGACGACCGCGAACGACTGATGCGCCAGCACGGAGCGCTCGGCCGTGAGTTCAAGGGTCGCATCCTGCAGGTGGTGACCGGCTCGACCGGCCTTGATGATTGGGAGTGGGGCGTGACGCTCTTCGGCGTCCACGTTGACGACCTCAAGGAGTGCGTCTACACCATGCGCTACGACGAGGCCTCCACGCTGTACGCCGAATTCGGCCCCTTCTACACCGGACTGGTCGGATCGGTCGACGAGGTACTCGACGCCACGCTTCACTAGACGTCGTTGCTAGCGTCGAGTCCGTGGATCCCGTTCCTGAAAAGACACTCCTTCGCTGGGCAGAGTCCCTGTCGGGCGTGGCGCGCACCGGTCTTGGATTCACCGAGAGCCAGTACGAACGCGAGCGTTTCGAAGAGGTCTTGAAGATCGCGGGCGATATGAAGGCCGCCGCGGAAAGTGGTCTTGACGGTGTACTCGACGCCGATGGTTACGTCGCAGAGTGGATGAAGGACGTCGGCTCCGGCGTGGCCGGCTATCAGACGCCAAAGGTCGCCGTGGGTGCAGCGGTCACGAACGAAAAGGGCGAACTGCTCCTCATCCGGCGAGCGGACTCCGGGTACTGGCTCTATCCGACCGGCTGGTGTGACGTGGGCTACTCCGCGCCCGAGGTCGTAGTGAAGGAAGTCCTGGAAGAGACGGGCTATGAGGTTGAACCGGTGCGGCTCATCGGTGTGCTTGACGGCATGCGACTTGGCGCCTCGAGGATTCCGCTGTACTCGTTGCTCTTCTTCTGTCGCAAGGTTGGCGGAGAGATGAATATCCACCCGCTGGAGTGCTCGGATGCGGGGTGGTTCACGCGCGACAACCTTCCGACTCCAACGATCGGTGCCGAGCGTTGGGCCGGTCCGATCTTCGCGGCAATCGATGGTGAATACCGTGACGTTTTCTACGACGATCTTCGTCGTCCGGTGTGGAGGGGCGAATAGTGACCTTGAGCGTGGAGATTGTTGAGGCAGCGAGCCACGAAGTGGTCGACGCATTGAATCGGCTTCTCCCGCAACTGTCATTGACCGCGACTGTGTTGACGCTCACAGAGCTACGCGATCTCGTCGAGTCCAATTCGACGACGCTGTTCGTCGCACGAAACGAAGGAAAACTCGTCGGCACGCTGACGCTCGTTGTATTTCGTATTCCCACAGGATTACGAGGCTGGGTCGAAGACGTCGTGGTCGATGAAGCGGCACGCGGGACCGGCGTCGGTGAAGTGCTCACGCTTGCAGCGATTGAAGAGGCGAGACGGCGAGGCGTTCGCTCAATCGACTTGACGACTCGACCGACTCGCGATGCCGCCAATCGGCTCTACTCACGATTGGGTTTCGAACGTCGTGAAACCAATGTCTATCGTTTCTCTCTAGATGACTGATTCCCAGAGTTTGTGATGCCGCTATCTTCGCGAGATTGTGGAGTGACGAGATGATTCGACTTGTTGAACTTCCAGACCAAGACCTCGAAGAGTGGACCGCGTTGATGTGGGCGGACTACCGCAGCCAATTGCTGGGCGCCGGGTTTTCCTCTGAAGAAGCATCGCTGAACATCGAGCAGAACGGAAAGGCACTCTTCGACAACGGTGTCCCGAATGATGATCAACGAATTTTTCACGTGATGGACGGAGCGGCCAAGGTGGGATCTCTCTGGCTCGCTACGAGAGAGAAGCACCACGGCGGAGAGTGGTACGTGTACGACATCATGATTGACGAGGAATATCGAGGCAAAGGCTTTGGGCGGAGCGCGATGCGTGCCGCGGAGGACTACGTCAAGAGTCAAGGCGGAACGAAACTCGAGCTGAACGTCTTTGGCCCGAACGCGGTCGCGCGCGGATTATATGAGTCACTGGGCTACAAGACCATGACCATCGGGATGAGGAAGGACCTCGACTGAGTCGAAAGGCGAATCACGGGACCAATTTCTGCAGGTACTTAATCGGGGACTGAGACTCTTTCGACCGTTGTGAGGTCGTGAAAGTGCGTGAAATCATCCGTGAACTTGAGCGGGCGGGATGGATCCAGATTCGACGGACCGGTAGCCACCGACACTTCAGACACGAAAGCAAGTCTGGCTCAGTGTGCGTCGCGGGCAATCTTGGCGATGATGTGCCGAAGGGGACTCTCGGTAACATTGTGCGACAGGCCGGACTTGAAAGGAAACCACGATGACTGAATTCACCATTGTGATCGAGGATGCCGGTACAAATTTCGCAGCGTACGCGCCCGATGTCCCGGGTTGCATTGCCACTGGCGCAACGGTCGAGGAAGTGACGGTCACTATCCGCGAGGCAATCGCTGAACATCTTAAAATACTGCGCGAGATGGGCGAAGAGATTCCAATCCCGCATTCCCGCGCTGGCGTGATCCAGATTGCCTCGTAGTTTTCTTCACGTCTACCCATTTTCGGTAGACAAAGGTGTACCGGTATTCAATCGAGGATTGAAAGTTGAGTCTTTAAAAGATCCGTGTGCATCGAGATAGCGTCGTTTCATGCCATCAATCGTGCGAGCAGTAATGATATTTGCCGAGGAGCCCGTCGTCGTCGCTTCCTGGTGGGCCGATCTGTTGGATTGTCCCCTTGATCGTGTTTCGTTCGACGAAGGATTCGCCAGGTTCGATGTCGGCGACATCGAATTCGGGTTTCATCCATCTGATGCGAAGAAGAATCCCGTTGGCGGTAGTCCCGTCGTCTATCTGAGCGTTGACGATCATTCGACTGCTGTCGCTCGAGCCGAGTCGAAAGGTGCGCGATTGCATCGCGGACCACTGGCACTCGACGCCTCGCGGTCGATTGCTCAACTGGTCGACCCCTTTGGCAACGTCTTCGGTCTTGACGGGCCACTTCTTCACTAGGATCGCACGATCGAGCTTCAGCTCTTCACCGCCCCAACGCTGGTCCTCGGCGGTCGTCACGACATGATGGATGCTACGTTTCTCGAGAAGATGGCGACCCGCATCCCCAATGGCTCGTCCTACATATGTGAGAACGGTAGCCACATGGCGATGTACGACGACCAGGGGGCTTACTTCGATGCGCTTCTCGGATTCTTGACGTCGCTGTAGGTTTCCCGACCGCTACGCCGACCCGAAACAACCCTCGTCAGGCCGTCTGTAAGTATTTTCCTATGGACATTCAAGAGTTGGGCGCCGAGTTCCGAGACTCTGTCGTCGCATTGTGGGATCAGGCCGGGCTCACTCGCCCGTGGAATTCGCCGGAAGACGACTTCGACCGCGCGTTACAGGGGGATTCGTCCGCCGTCCTCGGGGCTCTGGACGAGGGAGTGCTGGTTGCAACGGCGATGGTCGGTCACGACGGACATCGAGGCTGGGTGTACTACTTGGCGGTGGCCGAGTCGAGGCGGCGCACGGGCTTCGGCAACCTGATGATGATCGCCGCTGAAGGGTGGGTCCGCCGAAACGGGATTCCAAAAATCCAACTGATGGTTCGAGATGACAACGTCAACGCGAGAGACTTTTATCTTCACACTGGCTACGAAAGATCCGGCGTCACCGTCTACGGTCGCAGGCTGGACTAGCCACATTCGTTCTCGTGTATTCCCGTGGCTGCGATGACCTCGTCAGTGGTTCGACAGTCCCCAAAGGCACCTTCGCCGATCAGAACAGTGGGCGAGTGTGTTACGTTCAAGCCAAATCGAACGGATAACGAGGTAGAGGTATGGCGTACGACATAGAAGGCGACCCGCGGATCGACCCGCGCGTGAAAGCGCTGCTGAGCTTGTTTCCACCGGCTGACCAGCCCAGTGATGTCTCGAGTCGAGAAGAGATGCTCGAAGAGGCGTCGAGCGATGACGCCCTCGCGGGCGAGGAACTGGTGAAAGCTTTCTTGGAAATGGTGGATGACGAGGGAATCGCACCTTCGAAGGGACTGCGTATCGTCACCCACGCAGTTACGTCATCGCCCGACGGGAACCTCATCAACATCCAGTACATCCGTCCCGACACTGACGACGTCGTGCCGTGTGTCTATTACATCCACGGCGGAGGAATGGCCACGATGTCGTGCTACTACGGCAACTACCGGGCCTGGGGCCGAATGATCGCCAACAACGGCGTCGCCGTCGCAATGGTTGACTTCCGCAACTCTCTCACGGCGTCGTCGGTACCGGAGGTTGCCCCGTATCCGGCCGGACTCAACGACTGTGCCTCGGGGCTCAAATGGGTGGTGGCGCAGGCGGACGAACTCGGTATCGATGCGTCGCGCGTGGTCATCGCTGGCGAGAGCGGGGGCGGGAACCTGACGCTGGCCCTCGGGATGAAGCTTCTTCGCGAAGGTGACGTCGATCTCGTTAGTGGTCTCTACGCGTTCTGTCCCTACATCGCGGGCGAATGGCCCCAGGCCGACCTCCCCTCGTCGACCGAGAACAACGGCATCTTCTTGAATCTGCACAGCAATCGGGGTAAGTGGATGTATGGAATCGACGGCTTTGAGAATCGAGACCCCTTGGCCTGGCCTCGATTCGCGTCGGCTGAGGACGTGAAGGGACTACCTCGGGTCGTCATCAGCGTCAACGAGTGCGACCCGCTACGTGACGAGGGTATTGCCTTCTATCGGCTCTTACTCGCGAATGGTGTGGCGGCGCGATGCCGTCAATCGATGGGAACGATGCACGGGACAGAAATTATTCCTACGTTGTGTCCCGACATCTCCGCGGACGCGGCGCGTGATGTCGCGGGCTTCGCCATTGGTTAGTTCGTAATGACGACCCCTGTACTGTGGGCGACGTGATCGAGATGATCAGATTTCGCCTGCGCGACGAGACGAGCGTGGAAGAGTTCGTAGAGAGCAACGCGAAATACCAGGCTGACTTCGCCTACCAACAGACGGGCCTTCGTCGTCGCACCGTTGCTGCAGGTCTTGACGGGGAGTGGCTATCGATCACGTTGTGGTCATCCAAAGGGGACGCCAATCGTGCGAGAGATGAGGCCCGAGACTCGACGGTAGCGAACAGGTTCGAGGCGCTGATTGAGCAGTCGACAAAATCGACGGAGTACTTCAAGGAACTGCCCGGCTGATCGCTACTGCTGGACCAGCATGAGGTGGTTACCCTCTGGATCGCTGATCGCTGCGAGAGTTGGTCCGCCTTCGATGTCAAAGGGCGCCATTAGTTCGGTGCCTCCATGTTCAATCGCGCAATCGATTGTCGTGCGCAGGTCGGCGACCTGGATATAGAGCGACGTACGAGCGGTCGATCCGGATTGGATGTGGCCGGCCGGGCCGGGTTCGGGTCCTCCGATGCCAGCGGCGACCTGCATGAAGGGCCCATCGCCTATCTCCCAATTGAACAGGTCCGCGTAGAAGGCCCGTTGACGCTCCGGGTCAATCGCTTCGATCGCCCAGTGCACGATCGGCCTAGCCCAGTCTGAGGTCATGGATTCCAAGATAGTGACTGCTCGTCACGACGTTGTCGTTCAGTGAGCCATCCTTGTCGAAATAGTCTGTCTCGATGGGTATTGAACTGGTATCGGTCATCGTGCGCGACTACGACGAGGCAATTGAGTTCTTCGTTCGCGCCTTGGGATTCTTCGTCGCGGAGGATTCCGCGTCACTTGACGGTGACGGTCAGCCCAAGCGTTGGGTCGTCGTGAAAGCCCCCGGCGCGTCGACTGGAATTCTCTTGGCGCAGGCTCGAGGTGAGGAACAAGTGGACATGATCGGCCGCCAGTTCGCGGGCAGGGTTGGCCTGTTCTTACGTGTCGATGACTTCGATGAGGCGTACGAGCGTATGTCCAGGTACGGGGTGGAATTCCACACGGCGCCCCGGACCGAACCCTACGGTCAGGTGGCAGTGTTCAGCGACCTCTACGGCAACAAGTGGGACCTCCTCGGACCTTCGACGGTTTGAGTTCGTCGCGGCGCGCGCAGCCGCGCACTGATTGATCGCAAGCACTCGACTGATCAGAAGAGGACCAGTGTCGAACGACGAGTCCTTCACAGCGGACCGCGGAGGCTCGTCGCGTTACGTTCGCCATCGGGCGCAGCGGCCTCCTCGTCTCAGGGTGAAGGCTCGACTGTTGACACCGTAGGGCGAGTGTGATTGGCTACGGCCATGACGATTAAGAAAATCCAGGTCGTGTCCGTTCCCGTGAGCGATCAAGACAAGGCGAAAGAGTTCTATTCCAATGTTCTTGGTCTCGAGGTCCTCCAAGACATGCGAATGGACGAGAACTCGCGGTGGATTCAACTTCAACCTCCGGGCTCGGAAGCGTCGATCACCCTCGTCACGTGGTTCCCATCGATGCCGCCCGGATCCTTGAAAGGACTCGTCCTCGAGACCGACGATTTAGAAGGGACCATTTCGGAGATGGCTTCGAAGGGATTCACGATTGACGCTGAGATTGACTCGCAGCCTTGGGGGCGATTCGTGTCATTTGATGATCCTGACGGGAACGGCATCGTCTTGCGCCAACCGGCGGAGGGTGGCTCGCAGTGACGAGGTCTCGGCGCCGAGGTACCCGCGGTGAGCCAATCGATCACGTCGATGGGGTGACGGAGCATGGCGAATGAGTGAGGCACTCCCAACGACGTACGTGTGGCCGTCGTTCGTGGCACGCAACGCACGAGCCTTGGTGGACTTCTATGTCGATGCCTTCGGCTTCACAATCTCTGCGATGTACGGCGACGGTGATCCCGTTGACCACATTGATCATTGCGAACTGCTCTGGCCCCTGGGCGGCGGCATCATGTTGGGCGATGATCACTCGGACGGGGAAAACGAGCAGTCGAGGCGGCCGGGCACGTTCTCCGTCTATATCGTGACTGACGAGCCCGACGCGTTGCACGAACGCGCCATCGCCGCCGGCGCCACCCAAGTGCGTGGACTCAACGACACGGATTACGGCTCACGGGAGTTCGCGGTCAAGGACCCCGAGGGCAATCAATGGACCTTTGGAACGTACCGTGGAGCTGACGCGGTCCGTGAGTGACTGACTGGAACCTCGTGGGAAGAGGCTCGCCGCCTCAAACGGGTGTTGGATAATCTGAGACGATGTCAACCCCCGACGTCATTGAATACGATCTAGTGCCGACAACTGTTGTCGGCGTGTCCGGAGTCTTCATCGGTGCAATGGCACCAGATACTGACGCGCACACAGTGATCCCTCAACTGTGGCACCAACTTGAGGTGATCGCGGGCGACAAATTCTACGGAGCCAAGTGGTCCGTCGGCGTCATGAGCGACGCCGACGACGGCAGGCTGCACTACGTGGCGGCCATGCGCTTGTCCGACAACGACGGACAGCACGACGGCATGGACGTCGTGGAACTTCCTGGAGGTAAGTACGCCGCGTGCGAGCACGTCGGTTCGCTCGACTCCCTCGGCGCAACCACGGGTTGGTTCTACGACGAGTTTCTGCCGAGTTCGGCGTGGTCGGTACGTGACGGATACCACCTCGAGGTCTACGACGAACGCTTCGATCCGGACTCACCCGACTCGGTCGTGCTCATCTGTGTTCCGGTGCAGTGAGCGCCGCGGAGATCGTTTCAATCAGCGTCGACTGTTCTACCCATGATTCCGCGCGAATTCGAGCGAAATCTCCGTTGGCGTCCACTCGAAGATCGGCGTAGAGCCCCGTCGGATCCTCATGAAAGTGTAAAAAGGCTTTTGACTGTCTGTAGAAGACACCGGGACGCTTTTCTATCAGACCATTCAATGCCCGAAGCGAATCAAAGAGGGCTGAATACTTCGCCAAGGTGCTCTCTGTGGCGTGCAACATCTCTTCGAGTGTACCGTCGAAGGCAAGATTTCAATGTGGCCATCTTTCGTAGATCTTTACGTTTCGAACCCGATATACGGCGCAATCCGAACTTAAACTTCTCCACGTGACGAGTCGTCGACCGGGAGAAGGTCGCTACGCGCAGTTGGAACGCGAACAACGTTGGCTCCTTTCGTCGGTACCACGCTCGGCCTTCGATGAGCGAGTGATCGTCGACCACTACTGGAGTGGAACGACGTTACGTCTGCGAATGATCGAAGAGGGCGACCAGGCCGTGTACAAGCTATGCCAAAAGGTCCGCGTAAACGAAGGCGATCCACGCTTGGTGAAAATCACCAATATCTATCTGAGCACGAGTGAATTCGATCAACTCTCGGTGACACCTGCGTTGATTGTCGCCAAGAGCCGTTGGACTCTGAACGCCGGCGGCGTGACGTATGCCATCGACGAGTTCAAGGGTCGCCACGCCGGCCTGTTCTTAGCGGAGGTGGAGTTAGATGAGCACGCACCACTCGTGGCGAAACCCTCGTTCGCGGTGGCTGACGTTTCCGATGACAATGAGTACACCGGACGTTGGCTCGCCGGGGCAGCAGAGGCCGAAATCCGCCGCGTCATCGAGCGCTCGCTGAAACACTGAAACTTCGGCACTCGTTGTGTGAATGTCCCCGCTACGATGTCGGCCCATAGAACGCATCGAAGGATCGCGTTGTGCGGGTGAAGGAGATCCATGAATCACGCTGAACACTGCGATGCGCTCGAACTCGAGGTCGAGCGTTTCGCCGCTTCGATGTCGCTCATGTCGGGCGACACGATCGTGGCGACGTGCCCCGGTTGGACGGTCGACGACGTCGCCTTGCACCTCGGCACGATTCATCGTTGGGCCGAAGAGTTGGTACGGACTCGCTCCTCCGTACGGATTCCTCGGGCAACGCCGACCCTCGGCGAAGTGTCCGTGTCCCCTGAGTGGATACGCCACGGAGGACGCCAGTTGGTGAAAACCCTTCGAGAGGCCGATCCCGACGACGAGATGTGGGCGTGGGGGCTCGACCAGCACGTCCGGTTCTGGTCGCGTCGGCAGGTGCACGAGACTTTGGTGCATCGAATCGACGTGGAACTGGCCGGACGAACTGAGCCGACCGCGGACTTCGCACTGGCGAGCGACGCAATTGACGAATTCCTGAGCAACATCCAAAAGGTGACCAACGCTTCGCCAGAGACGCCGCTTTGCGGTAGTGGGGAGCGATTGGCCTTTCGAGCGCAAGACTCGAACGCCGTCTGGTCGATCACCCTTCGTGACGGTGGATTCGACCTCATGCCCGCGATGGGTGACTATGACGCTTTCGTGGAGGGGCCGTCACTCGAACTCTTGCTGGTGATTGTCCGTCGTCGATCAATCCATGAAGCATCACTGAGTGTCACTGGCGACAGCGATTTGGCCGACTTCTGGCTGGCGAACTCGGCGTACGGTTAGGCGCGCGCGGGCCCGCACGAAGACGGACGCATCGAGACCGTTCCAATTTGTAGGCTGCGTCGGTGTCTGATCAATCTCGCGCGGCCGCGCGTCCGAATCGATTCGTGGTCCAGGGTGCCTCGGGAAGTGGTAAGACGACAATGGCTGTCGCACTCGCCGAGCGACTGAACTTTCCGCACTTGGAGCTTGACGGGTTGTTTCATCAGCCGAACTGGACGCCACTTGAACTCGAAAAGTTCCGGTCGAAGGTCGAGGAGTTCACGGAGCAGCCTCAATGGGTCATTGACGGTAACTACCGCCACGTACGCGACATCGTGTGGGGCAAAGCGGACGTCATTGCCTTCATCGATCTTCCCAAGTCACGAGTCATGTACCGGGTCACGAAAAGGACGTTGCGTCGACTCCTTCGCCGTGAGGAGATGTGGAACGGGAACCGCGAATCGTTGCGCAACGTACTGTCGCTCGATCCGTCGAAGAACATCGTGGTGTGGTCATGGACGACGCACTCGAAGTACCACGAGCAGGTTCCCGGCGAAGCACGTGCGCAGGCCGATCACGCCCAGATCGTCGTGCTAAGGACGACGCGAGAGGTCGACGAATTCCTGGAGTCGGCCCTTCTTCGCTGACGCTATGAACGATGACGCGCTACGTCGTGAAGGTGCGCGAGAACGAGAGGGCATTGCCGATCGCGCGATGACCAACGCGACCATAGGACGGTTCATCATTTGCGCCCAAGAGGATGAACATCAATCCGAAATGAATTGCCCACCCCAAAGTTCTTCGCTGCGTCGCGCGGTCGACCGCACCGTACGCGTCGAAGAACTCCTCGATCGACTCGAAGGGAAGTGACATCAATGCGCCGGCCAAATCGGTGGCGGGATCCCCGGCGCAGAGGTCTCCGAAGTCAATGACGCCTACGAGGGCTTCGTCGTCGAAGATCGTGTTGGCGGGATGCAGGTCGCCGTGTATCCACACGTCGCTCTTCGACCACGGCGGTGCGTCGACGGCGTTGCGCCACACCTCGAGCACTCCCTCGCGGTCAAGTTGGCTGCCAACTTCTTCTAGGCGCGCAAGAAAGGATGATTCGTGCCGCTGAAGGGGCACACCGCGGAACTCGTTGAACGGAGCCCCTGCGGGTGCGTCAACGTGAAGTGATCGTAGGAATCGTCCTAATGGTTCGGCAGCGTTACGCAGAGTTTCCTCTCGTACTTCGTTGCCAGGAGATCCTTCGATCCATTTCGTAATAGACCACGGCCACGCAAACTCCGAGCTCGGTCGTCCTTCTCGAACGGGAGTTGGAATCTGGAGTGGCAGGCGCGGAGCGAGTATGGGGAGCCACCGTAGTTCGTGTTCCATCAAGACTGCGCCGATCGCGCGGCGCGGAAGTCGTGCTACGAAGTCATCGCCGAGTCGCCAAATCGTGTTGTCAAATCCCGACGTCGCTTGGCTGATCTCATAGTCAGCGAAGTCCGGATGCTGACGTCGAAGTAATTCCGACACGAGGGCGGCGTCCATCGAGACTTCCGGAGGCGGCCAGTTCACATGAACGAATCTAGGACGAACGGTCGTTGCCAGCGCGTCGCAGTTCGAAGCATCTCGGGGAAACCAATGGTTTCAATCCTCGACGACGTGTACGGCTTGGTTGTAGAGATCGGGTCGCCGGTAGTCCATCACCGCGATCTGCTGACGTCGTTTCGTCACCTCATGAAGGTCCAGCACCGCCGTGATCACATCGGGCCCGCCACTCGTGGATTCGGCGAGGATCTCGCCCCACGGATCGATGATCAATGAGTGTCCGAACGTGGCAATGCCCTCGTCGGTGGTACCCACCTGCGCGGCGGCCACCACGAACGCGTGATTCTCAATCGCGCGCGACCGAATGAGTATCTCCCAGTGAGCTCGTCCCGTGACTGCATTGAACGCCGCCGGAATGGCCAAGACATCGGCGCCGCTTCGCGCGAGTTCTCGATACATCTCGGGAAAGCGAATGTCGAAACAGACCGAGAGTCCGAGTCGAACGCCGTCGACGTTGACCATGACCAGGTCGCGACCCGGCGTAATGAAGTCCGACTCGCGTTGAGCGACGGCACCTGGAATATCAACGTCGAAGAGGTGGATCTTCCGATAGGTCGCAACGATGTGACCCGTGGAGTTGATCACGACACTGGTGTTGAAGAACTTTCCCGGGGTCGGTGATATCTCCAGGAGACTGCCGATATGTAGGGTCACCTTTCTCGACGACGCGACGTCCGACATCTGCGCCGTGATAGGGCCCGGGATTGATTCAGCGACGTCGCCAAATCCCTTCGCCGGTCCGAGATAGTTGAAGTATTCCGGTAGTTGAATGTGGGTCGCCCCACGGTCGGCGGCCTCGTTGACGAGCGCGATCGCGTCCTTCACATTGTTCGCGGAGTCCACTCCTGAGGAGAGCTGCACCGCTGCGACCATGACCGAATCCATGTTGACATCCTCTTAATCAGTAGAGAGAAATTTACCGCCCGGACGAAGGGCGCGGTCCAATCGCTGAACCTCGTACGTCTCAAACGGTGTCGTTGTCGGCATTGAACATTGCCAGATTCTCCGAGGCGTCACTGAGGTGATGTTCACACTCGTGTACTGCGTTGGAGAAGGTTGACGAGATGGTGACTGCCACGGGCGTGCGAGAACTGTAAACGAGTTCGCGCGTGTCGAAATGGGCGGGCAACGTCGTTACCGTCTTGGAGAAAAGGAGCGCAGCGACTTCGAGCTCGTTCGCGACCTCCTTGACGGTGTCTTCGGCGTAGAAACCAAGATCGATCCGCTCGTCGCGGTAGATCGGCGTTCCAGTCGGCACGTCGACGATCGACGCGAGGATCACACGCTCTCGAATGCTCAGCAGGACGTCGCGTAGATGCCCTCCGTACTCGAGGATGGTCCACCGCTCCGGAACCGGGCGGACTGTCACTTTGGCCCCGGCCTCCTTCATGACCTGGACGAACGACGACACGGCACGCCCGATGCGCTCGGTTACCTCACTTCGAACCATCGGGTCCCACGCGAATCCGCACAGGGGACACGTTTGGACTTGGTCCGTCGTTGCATCAGGCATGAATCTCATACTGACACAGGTTTACAACGCGTCGCGAGGAACGAGCATCCGTCGGCCCTACGACGACGCTCGCCATTCGTAGTGGCGGACGATCTCGGCCACTTCGATTTCGTACTCGTCGTAGAAGTTCGAGCGACCGAGTGCCTGGGCCTCTCGGTGCAAGGGGTTCTCGCGCCACTTCGCCAGCGACGTGATGCTCTCGAAATACGAAATGGTGACACCTTCGCCGGTTGACGCCTCGCGGAAACTCACGTGCCCGAGGTAGCCGGGCGTCGTGGTGACGAGTTGGTCCAGACGATCGGACCACTCGGCGTACTCTGCCGTTGACTGGTCATTTCGAGTCGAGCGGAATATGCACACCACGTGCTTCTCATCACCCATGGAGGCATCGTAACGGCGAACGGGTGAACACTCAGTAAATTGGATGCGTGACTACGCCCTCGGACCGCTACACCCACGGGCATCATGAGTCCGTCTTGCGCAGCCACACGTGGCGCACGGCGGAAAACTCAGCTGGGTTTCTCTTGCCGCACCTGCAACCTGGGCAGTCAGTGCTCGACGTTGGTTGCGGGCCGGGTACGATCAGCGCCGACATTGCGCGTCTCGTCGAACCCGGCAGCGTGATTGGCATCGACCTCTCCGACGAAGTGATTGAGCTGGCCCGTCGCGGCACCGAGGCCGCGCACTGCATGAACCTTTCGTTTCGGGTCGGCGACGTCTATGACCTTCAATTCGCCGATTCGTCGTTCGACGTTGTGTACGCCCACCAAGTACTCCAACACCTGAGTAATCCAATTCGTGCGCTTCGCGAGATGCGTCGAGTCCTCGTGCCCGGAGGCCTCGTGGCCGTGCGTGACGGCGATTACGGCAAGTTCTCTTGGTCACCGAATTCACCACGACTGGATCGGTGGATGGAGTTGTATCACGACATCACGAAGCGCAATGGGGCCGAGGCCGATGCCGGCCGCTACCTCGTTGATTGGGTACGCGACGCCGGCTTTGAAAGTTGGACGTCGTCATCGTCGCAGTGGCGGTTCCAAACAGACGAAGAGAGGACGTGGTGGGGAGGCCTGTGGGCCGACCGCGTGCTCAAGAGTGAGTTCGCTCGTCAAGGACTCGAGTTCGAACTCACGACGCCCACGGAACTCAGCGAGATCAGTGCGGCGTTCCTCGAGTGGTCCGAGAATCCTGCGGCAGAGTTTGCTGTCGTGCACGATGAAGTGCTCGCGCGAAACGCCAGCCCACACTAGGCAGTCTCGGACGAGTGACCGACGAGCCGGAGGGACTAACCGGCGACGAAGTGTGGGTTGAAGATGAAACCGACGACCTGACCGAGCGGGTTGGTGACTGAACCGACGACGATGCCCTCACCCACGTCATTGGGCTCCTCACGTACCACGGCACCGCGGGACTGTGCCTGGGCTACGGCCTCGGCGACGTCGTCAACGGCCCAGTAGGTGGTGGGAACATCGTCGCCATCGTCCGAGGCGACGAGACCGAGTTCATAGCCTCCAACGTTGAAGCCCACATAAAAGGGTTCATCGAAGTACGGGCCGAAGCCAAGGAAATCTGACCACCACGCCTTCGCGGTGGCTACGTCGGACGATGGGTAGATGAGGCTTCGTAACCCCTGAAGTTGTGCTGACATGGCGCCACCGTAGCAAATGTCCGTGACACGGCATCAACCCCGTTGGGGCCCGATGAACGTGGGTACGAGTGCGTTGGTCGCAACCAACTCCAACACGCTCTCGAAGTGCGCCGCGACCGCCAGCATCGTCGCTTCGGCGCCGGGGCGCCCCACGATCGATAGGCCCACCGGCAGGCCATCGATGAGGCCCATTGGGACGGTAGCAATGGGCCATCCCGCGATGGCGGCGGCCTGGGTTACCAGGGACCAGTGGGCGCTGCCGCTTCCCCCTAGAACAAGGTCGTTCTTCCACGCCGGGCTGTAGCAGGGGGCGATGAAGCAGTCGGCCTCGTGGAGCGCTGGCTCGAGACACTTCTCAAGCGCCCACGCGAGGTTTCTCGCCCGGGCCGGCGCATAACTCTCGCCGGCGCGGCCCCCTGTCGCGAAGGCCATGTCGAAGAACTCGTGGCCGAAGAACGGCAACTCCGCGTCGGCGTGTTCATTTTCGAAGGCGATGACCTCTTCGAGCGAAGAAGGACCAGTGCCGCCTCGTCGGACCAAAAAACTGGTCAAGTCATCGAACATTTCGCTCAACAACACCGTCACCTCATCGGCGCCGACTTCGGCGTCCGGTTCCGCAACTTCAATATCGGAGAGTTGCATGCCATCCTCGCGGGCCCGGTTGACGGCTTCGTGGAAGACCGCGTCCGTGGCGGGATGGCCCGTCATGAGATTGGTGGCGACCGCCACTCGCACGTCGCGGGCTCCCTTTTCGACCGTAGAGACGACGCCCGCCAGGTCGGCCAGCACCTCGTAGAGTGCCGCCACGTCGCCAACCGTGCGGGCCATCGGTCCAGGACTGTCCTGACTGGCGGAGATCGGAATGACGCCTTCACTCGGCACCGTGCCCACGGCCGGCTTTATGCCGGCGACACCGTTGAGTGAAGCGGGGCAGGTGATGGAGCCGTCCGTTTCGGTGCCTACGGCGAGGGGCGCGAGTCGCGCCGCGAGTGCCGCGCCCGAGCCAGATGACGAACCGCCGGCGCATCGATCGAGTCGATAGGGATTCGACGTCAGACCGCCGACGGCGGACCAGCCGCTCGTGGAAAAGGGGGAGCGCATGTTGGCCCACTGCGAGAGATTGGTCGAACCAAGCACGATGAGCCCGGCCGCGCGCAGTCGTGACACGAGCGGCGCATCCTTGGTGACGGGTCGTCCCACGAGCGACGTCGATCCGGCAGTGCCGGGCAGCCCAATAATCTCTACGTTGTCCTTGACCAGAATTGGCACGCCGTGGAGTCGGCTGCGAATCGTGCCCTGCATCCGTTCGGTGTCACATCGTTGCGCCGACTCGAGGGCATCGGGGGCCACTGCGAGGACGCTCCGCAGCGCGATGGCGGTGTCGGGCGCGTCGATGAGGGCAATCCGTTCGAGCAGCGCCGTCACGATCTGCACTGACGTGGTCTCTCCCGATTCGAGGAGTGCCACCAGTTCGCGCGCTGTCAAGTTGCAGAGCTCCAGATTGGACGTTGCCATTGGCCCCCTTCGGTCGAGGCCGAGATTAACACTGGTTTATGTGGGGCCACTCGCGCATGCAGCGTCGTATACCCAAAACGTCACGAGTCATCCAAGTAAGGTTTTCTGATGGTCAAATTGGACATGAAGACGCCCGACGAACTGGCCCAGTGGCTTCCAGAAATGTGGGAGCACTACGTGAGTGAGCGAATCAAAGCCGGTGAAGATCCCCAAACCGCTCGTAAGGGTTCGGAGGCTCAGCAACAGCAACTGTTCCCCGATGGCCGCCCCGCTGACGGTCAGTTCGTGATGAACGTGCGTGTTGACGAAGACGTCGTGGGCACGCTGTGGATGGGTCAGCCCTTTTCGGGCGCCGGCGACAGTTGGTTCGTCTTCGATGTCGAAATCGCCAAGGAGCACCGAGGTCGCGGCTACGGAAGGGCGGCCATGGAGGCTGCAGAGGAATGGACCCGCGAGCGCGGCGGAACCCGTGTCGCGCTCAACGTGTTCGGTCCGAATCTGACCGCACGCTCGTTGTACGACTCGCTCGGCTACGAAGTACTCGCCACGGCGATGTTCAAGGATCTCTGATTCGGCCCAAGGCGGCCGCGATGGTACCTAAGGTTTAGTGCGTGATGGGAATTGAAGCCGGATGAGCGTATTCCTCGGCGCCCTCGATCAGACGTGGGAGCCGTTCGTCTTGATTCTTGGTCTGATATTCATCGGACACACCGCGGCGCTTGACGGGCTCTTCGAGGCTCTGGGCGCTCGACTCGCGAACCTTCCCGGTGGTGGGGTGACGCTCTTCGTTTCGATGATGATGCTCGTTGCCGTCGTGACGGCGACGCTGAATCTCGATACGTCGGTCGTTTTCTTGACGCCGATCCTGTTGAACGCGGCGCGCCAAAGTGGCGTTGATGAGCGCGCTTTCCTCTACGGATCGATATTCATGGCGAACGCGGCGTCACTGTTGTTGTTGGGATCGAACCTCACCAACATTCTGGTGTTCACTGGAAGAAGTGTTCGCGGCGTGGCGTTTACCCAAACGATGCTGGCGGCCTGGTTGACGTCCGTTCTCCTCACAACGCTCGTCATTGCGGTGTGGAACTGGAAGCGCCTGAGGTCAGTGCACCCAACGCAACGCAAGGATCCACCGCCGATTCGACGCGGCATCGGATTGATTGCCTTCTGCGCTGCGACGATCCTCATGCTGGTACTTCGAAATCCCGCCTTACCCGTATTCATCGTCGGATTCATCGCGGAATGCGTCGAGATCCTGGCGCTGCGGCGCGGGAGCGTTGCTGAATCGGTGAAGATTGCCAATCTTCCACTTCTCTCGACGCTCTTCGCACTGGCTCTCGGCGTGGCGTCGCTCGCGCGAGTCTGGAACTATCCCGCCCACGTGATGTCGGTCGCGGGAACATGGGCGACAGGTTTCATTGGCGCCGGTGCGGCAAACGTGATCAACAATCTGCCCGCCGCGGCCCTCCTTTCGTCGAAGTTGCCCGCTCATCCCTACCAACTACTACTGGGATTAGACCTCGGACCCAATCTCTGCGTGGTTGGTGCGATGTCGTCGCTGCTCTGGTTACGAATCGCGAGACAACACGACGCCGCGCCGTCCGCGTGGACCTTTAGCCAGATCGGCGTCATCGTGACCGCCCTCACGCTTACGGTCGCCCTCGCCGTCACGTAAGAACTACTTCATCATCGCTTGCGACAGACGAGTTCGCCCTTGCCCACCGTGGCAATCATCGAGTCGACGCGCTCGTCGTTGAGAGCGAAGTTCAACATTGGTTCAAGGTCGTCAAAGTGACTGGTCGCGTTATCCGCGACCAGTACCCCGCCGGGAACGAGCTTTGGGACGACAGCGTCGTAACAGGATCGGTACACGTCCTTCTCCGCGTCGAGGAAGCAGAAGCCAATCTCGTCGTATTCATCCACGTGCGTGAGGAAGTCACCTTCGACCAGCGTCACGACGTCGGTCACGCCGGCGTGAGCGAAGGTGTCACGGGCAAGGCGCACTTTCTCTGGAAGGACCTCAAAGGTTGTGACGGTCCGGCCATTCAAGCGACACGCCTGCGCGAGCCAGAGGGCTGAGTACCCCGCGCTGGTGCCGATTTCAATCATTGCTCCGGGAGGTGACGATGCGGCCCACAGCGCGATGAATCGCCCGGTGTCCGGCGTGATCTGGCGTAGTCGCTCGAGGTGCGGCGTGCCGTCGTCGCGGTCCTTGGCATCGCGATGTTCTAAGTCGCGCATGATGGCTCGAACGTCATTGGGAATGTTATTGAACACGTTCGCTCCTGACTCAGAAGCCAACATATCCGCGCAACTTCGCGACGTCCAGCAAATTTCGCAAAAGCGTCGAACTACGAGAATGAAGCGATTGTCGTTTTCAGTACATCGTCCCAGGGTGTCGGTTCAAGGCCAAACGTTGCTCGCGTTTCGGTGTCATCGATCACAAAGGGGGAGGTGAATTGGTAGAGAGTGGTCGGCAGTTCGCGTATGTCGGTGCTGAAAAGTCCACCGATGCGCAGCACGGTCGTCGGTATCTTCATCATCTTCACCTTCGCCGCGCCGGCCAGAGTGGCGATGTCGTTCGTCGCCTGTCGCACAGAGCGAGGGGGATTGGCGGGCGCGTGCCAGGCGCGTCCCCACGAACGGTCATCTTGCGCGCAGGTAATGAGCGTGCGCGCAACGTCGGCGGTGTAATTCCAACTGTGAACTGCGTCGACGTTGCCAATGACCTGGCAGCTCTTTCCGGCGATGATGCGCGGTACCAGCACGTTGAGGTAACTCTGGGCCATGGGGCCCACGTAATCCGACGCTCTCACTTCCGTCGCTCGTATTCGCCCTTCGTCGTGCGCCTGTTTTGCCTGGCGCCACATCGTCGCGCGCACTTGGGCCTTCTCGTACTTCGCGTCCAGCGGGTCGTGTGGTGTCATCGGTCCGGTCGGCTGACCGTAGGCGTAGAGATTGCCCAGCGTCACGAGGCCGCTGCCGGTCGATTCCGCGGCGTGCAGCAACGCATCGCTGATGGGCGGCCAGTCCGTTGGCCAGCGGTGGTACTTAGGATTCGCGCAGTTGAAAATGGCGTCGGTCCCCTTTGCGTGCTCCTCGACGGTCGCGGCGTTCGATGCATCGCCAGAGATTTTTTGAATCAGCGAGTGGTCTGGTCCCGCACCACGGCGCGAAAGTAGACGGACCTGGTGTCCATCAAGAGCCAACTGTTCGGCGACGACCGAACCGATCGCTCCCGCGCCCACAATCAAATAGCTACCCATAGGCATCTCCTTCACTAAGAGAGCAGCGCTCTCGCAAACAGTGTGACACATCTCGCCAGAAATTGCAAGAGCACCGCTCTCATAATTGCGCCCAACCCGCCAGGACCTGCGATACTGGGTCCCATGAGCGACGTTCGCATCACGAGAGCCCAAGCGCGGCTCCTCCAGATAGAGCGCATCAAAGCGACGTCGCGACGCCTACTGGCCGAAAAGGGTGCTCCGGCACTTTCGTTGCGAGAGGTGGCACGCGAAATGGACCTCGTCTCGTCCGCGCTCTATCGATATTTCGCGACACGAGACGATTTGCTCACTGCGCTCATCGTCGATGCCTACAACGACCTCGGCGATTTCGCCGAACGCGCTCAGCGGCGTTCGGACTCGAAGGACTCTCGCCAGCAACTGCACGCCGCCGCGTCGGCAATCCGGACCTGGGCCACGCGCAATCCCAACGAATACGCGCTGCTGTACGGATCGCCGGTGCCCGGTTATGAGGCGCCGCAGTACACGGTCACCTCAGCGGCCCGCGTCGCGATGGTCCTCGGTTCGATAGTGGTGGAGGCGTGGCAGACGTTGCCGACGCCGCGCGTCATCACATCCGCGACGTCGTTGAGGGGCGTCCTCGAGACACAGGCTCTGGACGAGTCGATGCCGGGAGTCCCCGAACACGTGCGAGTGTTGGCGATGATGATGTGGTCACAGATATTTGGCTGCATCAGCTTCGAACTCTTCGGTCACTACAAGGGTTCGGTACGCAGCGCGAGTCGCTTCTTTAATATCGTGGTCGACGAAGTGGCAAACCTCGTCTTGCCACCGACATAATCTGTCGAGCCAGGAGAGAGATGCAGTTCCTAGAACCACTGCAAAGCGAGCGTCTTTCGATTCGCCCTCTCACTCCCGACGACCTCGCACGCCACTTCGCGATCTACTCCAATCCCGAGGTTGTGCGCTACCTCTACGAGGAGGCGTTCGACTTCGAGGCGGCGAGGGAACATCTCAAACGGCGCTGCACCATCGATTTACCGACGGAAGGATCGTGGGTGAACCTCGGCGTTGACGTGCGCGACGGTGGAGTCCTCATTGGCGAGGTGGGTCTGGCGCTGATCAGCTCAGCGCACGCGCATTGCGAGATTGGCTACGTTTTCGATCCCAGCTACGCGGGGATGGGTTACGCCACCGAAGCTGCGGCGGTGATGGTCGAGCTGGCCTTCTCGGCACTCGGCGCCCATCGAGTCAGTGGCCGTCTTGACGCTCGCAATGACGCCTCGGCTCGTGTGCTCGAGCGACTCGGAATGCGACGCGAGGCGCACCTCGTTGAGAACGAGTACGTGAAGGGGGAGTGGACCGACGAGGCCATCTACGCCGTCTTAGAACATGAGTGGCGCGCCGAGCGAGGTCCGGCGAGGGCGTTTCATCTCCGCGCGTAGTTTGGTTAGGCCAACTGCTGTCGATTGGGCCGGAACCACTTGTACTCAATTCCTTTGGCGATCTGTTGGGCGAGCACGTCATTGAGTTCGCGCGCCACGAGCCAGAGGGCGAGGTCGAGCCCGCTCGTCACTCCACCACAGGTGATGAGGTCGCCGTCGTCGACCACCCGTTCTGGCACCACCTCAACGCCCAGTTCGGCCAGTTCCTCGAGTGCCGAGTGGTGCGTGCTCGCGCGACGCCCCGTAATGACACCGGCGTGCGCCCACAACATCGTCCCGGTGCAGACGCCCACGATGACGCTCGCGCTCGATGCCGCGGCCACGAGCAGGGGCATGAGCTCGCCTCGTTGATACTCGGCCCACGCTCCCTGCTTGGCGTGCGCATTCCATCCGCCGCCGGCCACGATGACGATCTCGGCCTCACCCGGGGTGAAGGGTGCATCAACTGAGAAGGTCAGGCCGCAGGCGCCGCGAACGCTGTCGTTCCCGCTGTGGGTGACGAGTCGAACCGAGAAGTCGTCCGTCGCCTGTTGGGCCCGTCGAAGTATCTCGAGAGGACCCAGCGCGTCGAGTTCATCGACGCCATCGAAGACCACGATGTCGACCAACATGCCTCGAGTGTACGAGGAACGCCTCGTGGCGTCAGTGACGGAGCGCATTGCGCGTTCGGCCCATAGGAGTCGCCGCGCGACGCGCTCGCGTGGCGACCCGTCGTAAGAATCTCCTAAATGTGCGACGCCGTAACGCAAATTGTGCCCTCGAGACTATTGGTGATGAGCCCAAACGCGCGGGGGACATTTATTGTTCTCACAACGGGTCGAACGTCGGGTGAGCGTTGTGCCTCCAACTGGGGAAGTCGATTGTGACACTGATTTTCGTGGCGCTGGCCGCCGGACTGATCGCGGGAATCTCGCCGTGTATCGTGCCTGTCCTCCCCATCATCTTCGTGGCGGGCGCCGCCAACCGCGACGTCACCGAATCCGGCAAAGAGAATTGGCGACGATCGGTCGCCATCGTTCTTGGCCTCGTCGTCAGTTTCAGTCTTCAGATTCTCGCCGGCTCCGAGATACTTTCGCTCCTGCATCTTCCCCAGGACTTCCTGCTCTGGTTCGGCGCTGGAATCCTCGGTCTCGTCGGCCTCGGATTCCTTATCCCTCAGTTGGAGAGTCTCATCGAGCGTCCCTTCGCCAGGATCACTGGACGTCAGCCCAGTAGTTCGAATGGCGGGCTCGTCATTGGCCTCATGCTCGGCTTGGTCTTCACCCCCTGCGCCGGTCCGGTACTGGCGGCGGTGATCGCCATCGGGGCTCGCCACACCGTCAACCTCATGTCGGTGTTCGTCACGCTGGCCTTCGCCATCGGTGCGGTCATCCCCCTACTCTTCATCGCACTCGCCGGTGGACGGCTGGTCGCACGCGTGCGATCCGTACGCGAACACGCCCCGCTGTTGCGGCGCATCGGCGGTGTCGTGATGATTCTCATGGCGGTGGGCATCGGGACGAGCGCATTCAACTTCCTCACCGCGGTCCCGGGCTACACGAACGCGCTCCAGAACAGATTCGAAAATACGCCGTCGATTCGAAAGGCGCTCAACAATCTGCCGAGCGGCAAGGCCGCCACGGGCAAATTGGTCAACTGCCCCGCCGCGTCGCCGGGACTGGTGAGCTGTGGGCAGGCCCCGAACTTCACCGACATCACGTCGTGGTTGAACACGCCACACGATGAGCCGCTCACCATGTCGAGCCTTCGTGGCAAGGTGGTGATCGTCGACTTTTGGACCTACTCGTGCATCAACTGCCAACGGACCCTTCCCCACGTCGAAGCCTGGTACAAGCGCTACGCCCCCTACGGACTCGAAATCGTGGGTGTGCATACACCCGAGTTTGCCTTCGAACACGTGGTGAGCAACGTGAAGGCGCAGTCCACGTCGTTGGGGGTCAAGTACCCCATCGCCATTGACGACGACTACGGAACGTGGCACGCGTACGACAACAACTACTGGCCAGCCGAATACCTCATCGACGCGTCGGGAGTCGTGCGCCACGTCGACTACGGCGAAGGCAACTACTCCTTGACCGAGAGCCTGATCCGTACGCTGCTCCTCCAAGCCAATCCCGGCATCAAATTGCCACCACCGACGACGGTCGCGAATCTCACGCCAACTGAGGAGACCAATCCCGAAAGTTACGTCGGGTACGACTACGGACTGACGTACTTCGATTCGACCACCGAACCGCCATCCAACGTCGCGACCAAGTTCCACTTTCCGAAGTCGTTGTCGCTCGGAACCTTCGCGTTCTCGGGGGTGTGGGACGAACACGCGGAGGAAGCAACGGCGGGCAAAGGCGCAAGATTGGAGCTCAGTTACCTCGCGAGGAATGTCTATCTCGTCATGGGTGGCACCGGAACGGTGACCGTGTCGGCCGGGGACGGCACACCGGCGCGGACCATCCACGTCAGCGGCGTGCCGACGCTCTATCGGCTCTTGCATTTCGGCTCTTCGTCGAGCGGCACGATGGTGATGACGCTCTCTCCCGGTGTGCAGGCCTACGACTTCACGTTTGGTTGACCGGCGGGAATCCAAAAACCCTTTGCCGGTAAGGAAAGAACGCCCACGGTACTTGTCGACATCGCCTTCTGATTGTCGAGATTCCTCGGGTACACTCCGAAGAACAGGTGAATCGTCGCTTCTGTGAGCAGCGAGCCGAAGTGAAGGGATTCAAATGGTTGGGATTGTGTTGGCAGTAATCGCGGGCATCATCGTGCTCCTCGTCTTGGCGGCGATCTTGAAGGCCGTCCGTATCGTCCAGCAAGGGTTCGTCGGTGTCATCACCCGGTTCGGTGAGTTCAAGGACATCAAGAACCCCGGATTGACGTTCATCATTCCCTTCATCGAAGTGATGAAGATTGTCGACGTCCGCGAGACGCCTCGTACCGGTGACCGCCAACAGGTGATCACCCGTGACAACGTGGCCGTCATCGTGAACGCGACGATCTTCAG
The DNA here is from genome assembly GCA_963800765.1 of uncultured Acidimicrobiaceae bacterium. Classification (GTDB taxonomy): domain Bacteria; phylum Actinomycetota; class Acidimicrobiia; order Acidimicrobiales; family RAAP-2; genus RAAP-2. Next base: position 103,863 of record CAWDCF010000006.1, on the reverse strand, counting down.
TCAAGTGGTGGATGTTCGACTCGCACTGTTCACCAACTCCGACTACCTCGTCAGCGTCGACAACCTGGCGCGCACGTCGGTTCGCGCGGTCTTTGGCAGCATCACGCTGGACGAGGCCTTCTCCCAGCGCGAGCGCATCGGCACGATGCTGCAGACCCAGATGGAGGAGGCGACCGACAAGTGGGGCGTACGAATCAATCGCGTCGAGGTCCTCGAGATCACGCCACCGGAACAGATCCTCCAAGCGATGGCCCTCCAGAAGCAGGCCGATCAGGAGAAGCGTGCTCGCATTCTTGAATCCGAAGGTCAACAGCAGTCCGCAGTGAACGTCGCCGACGGCCAGCGTCAGGCCGCGATCAAAGAGGCCGAAGGTGCCCAGCAATCTGACATCCTGCGCGCGCAGGGCCGACGACAGGCGCTCATCTTGGAAGCGGAGGGCCGTGCGCAAGCCATCGCGTCGGTCTACGCCGCGATCAAGGCGCAGGCACCCGATCCGACGTTGGTCGCCATCCTTCAGCTCGACACGCTGGCCAAGTTCGCCGAGAGCCCGAACACCAAGCTCATCATTCCGGCCGAGAGTGCGGCGCTCCTCGGCGCAGCCCAGGCCATCAAGAGCGTCATGGCCGACGTGCCGTCAACGCCAGGTACCTAAAAACTATTGAGTGGTGCGCGGTCGTTGCTCGCGGGTGCGAGAACGGGGGAGATTAAACCGGGTCGACCCAGAGCGTCGTGCCGTACGCCTTCTTGACAACAACGGGTGTGCCATCGGGTAACTGTGCGGGCCAGTCGGTCACGGCCTTCCACGACTCGCCCTGAATCTTCACTCGACCGGGGTGCGTGGCATCGCCGACAGGCATCTCGACAAAACCGTGCATGTCGGTCATGGCCGTGTTCGTCGGCTGGGACATGTTGATCTCGAAGGCGTGATGGTGGAACCTTCGCATCGCGAACGGTCGCAGTGTGACCAAGGTGACTGCCGAGACGCTCAACCATGCGGCGGCCTGGAAGGTGAACGGAAGACCGGCCAGGGCGAGGACGAACGAGATGGCCGCGCCAAAGCCGATGAAGACGGCGATGAAGGCGTTCGAGTGCAGTTCGAGGACGAACGAGAACCCGACAATCAGTACCCAGAACAGAACGGCGACCATGAATCGAAGTATATGGCCGGCTCGGATTTCCGCACGGGCAGACGATTTCGCTCCCATTGTGGCCGTTTTCGACGTCGCGACCGGGTCCGAGTGCCTTTTCCTGCACCCATCGTTAGCATGAGGCCGTGTTGGTTGACGATGTCGAAATCACCCCAAGCCGTGCAGCGGAGGTGGGGCCGCTCACCGTGCGCCGAGCGCTTCCGACCCGGGGTCGGCGCACCGTGGGAGCGTGGTGTTTCGCCGATCACATGGGACCCCTTTCGCTCACCCCTGAACGATCAGTTGATGTCGCACCGCATCCCCATATAGGACTGCAAACAGTGACGTGGCTCTTCAGTGGTGAGTTTCTGCATCGTGACAGCCTTGGTTCAGAGCAGCTAATTCGAGCCGGTCAACTGAACCTGATGTCATCGGGTCACGGGATTGCGCACTCGGAGGAGAATCCGGGGCGAACGTCGGGCGAGTTGCACGGGATGCAACTCTGGGTGGCACAGCCGTCGAACACCCGTGATGCGCCGTCTGAATTCGTGCACGTCGCCGAACCTCCGAGGTTGGCGTTGGAGAACGCCACTGCCACGGTGTTAGTGGGCGAGTTCGCCGATGCACGATCGACCGCCCGACATGACACCGCCCTCGTCGGTGTGGAACTTGATCTCCACGGTGGTGACACGACCATTGGACTTGATCCGACGTTCGAGTACGCACTGATCGTGGCGAACGGGGAGGTGAACGTCGCGACCGAGACCGTTCGACCCGGACAACTTGCGTACCTCGGTCGTGGAGCTGACGAGTGCCGTCTGCGTTCCTCACGTTCAAGCCGCGCGATGTTGATTGGCGGCGTGCCGTTCGATGAACGACTGTTCATGTGGTGGAACTTCGTTGCTCGCACGCAAGACGAGATCTCTGACGCATGGCACGCGTGGGCGACGGGGGACGAGCGCTTCGGCAAGGTCGCATCGCCGTTCGACCGCATTGACGTGAATCCACCCCCGTGGACGCTGCCACCTCGCTGACTCCTCTGATCTGAGCGGCTTCGTGCGCGAAACAACGCACCACTCAGCGATGAGCGAACGCCAACATTGCGCCCTGCGGGTGCGACGGCACTTTTTCCAGCGAGTTACTGGCGTATTGGTGAGCGTTACCATGGGTCGAGCGGGGCCGTGGAGAGGTTGATGGTGCGTAAGCGCAGCAGAGAAAGCGAACGTCTCCGCGTTCCCCAGCCGATTGTTAAGCGTCGGGTGCCTTCGGGCCGTGGCGCCATGGAGCAACCCAATGTCACCCACGACGGTGACGCCCGTCTCACGCCGCAGTTCTGGATCGCCGTTGTTCTGACCGGCATCGCGACGGGTCTGTTCGGCGACCTCTTGATGTGGGTTCTCGCTCGGGCGGAGCGCGTGGCCTTCCACTACCGCTCCGGTAGCCTCCAGAGCGCCGTGGCCGACGTGTCGTCGAGTCGGCGAATCGTTTCTCTATTGATTGCCAGCGCCATCGGCGCCGTCTCGTGGTATCTCATCCGGCGTTATCTGCGTCGCGAAAGTTCAGACATCGACGACGCCGTCTGGAACGGTGACGGTGAACTGTCGATTCGACGAAGCTTCCTCACGTCAATTGTCTCTGAGGTCGTCATTGGGCTCGGTGCATCAATCGGTCGAGAAGCGGCGCCGAAGTTGATGGGTGGCGCATCGGGAAGTGTCGTCTCGCACTGGTTCAAGTTGAGTTCCGCACAAAAGCGTCTGCTCGTGGCCTGCGGCGGCGGCGCGGGCCTGGCGTGCGTCTATAACGTGCCTCTCGGCGGTGCGATCTTCACCGCCGAAGTGCTCTACGGGAGTTTTGCGTTGCCCGTTGTGCTGCCGGCACTCGCGACGTCGTTGATCGCCACGATGGTCGCCTGGCTTTACCTGCCCAACAGTGCGACGTACGCCGACATTCCTCAGTATCGGTTCAGCGGATCGCTGATGGTCTGGTCGATTGTGGCGGGCTTCCTCATCGGTCTCCTGGCGGTGGTGTACGTCCGACTCATTGCGTGGGCCTCGCACTTTCGAGCGAAGGGTGCGCAGATCTTTTGGATGATGCCCATTGCGTTCGCGGTCCTTGGCGTGCTCGGCATCTGGTACCCGCAATTATTTGGCAACGGCAAGGACCTGGCACACGATGCGTTCCTTGGTCTCGGTGGGATCGGCCTACTGCTGGCACTGTTCGCGCTCAAACCGCTGGTGACGGCGTTAGTGCTCGGCAGTGGGGCCGCCGGCGGAGTCTTCACGCCCTTCCTCGCTACGGGTGCTCTCTTTGGCGCATTCTTTGGTTCCGTGTGGATTCACATGTGGCCCGGCACACCAGTGGGCGCCTTCGCGCTTGTGGGCGCGGCCGCGATGATTGGCGCATCAATGCAGGCACCATTGGCCGGACTGGTACTCGTGCTTGAGCTCACCCACGTCGGCTTCTCGCTCGTCATCCCAATGATGGCGGCGACCGCCATTGCCACGGTCCTCGTGCGACAGATTGATGGCTACAGCATCTACTCCGCGCGCCTTCCCCAACGTGACGACGCCGACGCAACGGCAAGTCTTGAAGGTACGTGAGTGACGAGGGATTGACGATGGACCGCGGACTCGAATTCTTCGCGGTGGACGGTGAGCCCCAGACGGTGTTACGCCGGCTCTTCGCCGGCTCCCTTGACGGCGTCTTTCGCGCCTGGACGGACGCCACGATTCTGCAGGCCTGGTACGGTCCCTTCGACTTCACCGTGCGCGAATGCGAGATGGACTTTCGTGTTGGCGGACAGTTCCGCATCGTCATGGCGCACGAAGGCGGTCTGGTGTTCGTGACGACCGGTACCTTTGACAACATCGTGGCGTGCGAGCGATTCACCATGGTGACGCACCTCGATGAACATCCCGACGAATTCATCGAGATCTTTCGTCCGAGAGATTCCAACATTGCGCACGTGCCGATCATCTGGAACCTTGAGGCTCGATTTGAGGGTCGTGGTGTTGCCACGCTCGTCACGCTGACCACGACCTATCCGCTCATGGCCGATCGCGACCAGTTCGTCGCCATGCAGGGAGAACGCGGTTGGGCGGAAGGATTCGCGAAACTCGATCGTTTGCTCGGCGCTTAGCGCTTGTGCCAATCGTTCGTGAAACAATGGTGAGATGTACGTTCCACCGAAGCACGCCGTCGACGATGAGGCCGCGTGGTCGATCGTTCGTGAGGCCGGTGCGGGCATGCTGGTGGTCGATTCGCCCGAGGGACTCCAGAGTGTCTTCGTACCGGTCGTCGTCAGCGACGACCGGGCGACAGTCCTGACGCACGTCGCGAAGGCGAACTCGTGGTGGCGTTCACTGAAGGACGGCGACGAGGTGCTGGCGCTCTTTCTCGCCGCGAGCGCGTACGTCTCACCGTCGAACTACCCGAGCCGATTTGAGAACCCCGGCGTCGTGCCGACGTGGAACTACGTGGCCGCTGAAGTCCGCGCAACGGTCCGCGTGCACGACGACCCTGAGTGGTTAGAACGCCAGGTGCGTCTCGTCACCGATCAATTCGAAACGGGACGGTCCCCGATATGGAGCGTGGACGATTCGTCGGCTCCGTACGTCGCCAGACAGTTGAAGGCGATCGTGGGCATTGAGTTGGAGGTGGTCGCCATCACGGGCAAAGCCAAGCTCTCCCAGAACCGACCAGGCGTCGACCACGATTCGGTGCGCGACAACTTCGCTGCGGGTACCGCGTACGAGCGCAACGTGGCGGCGCGCATGTCCCGCGATGGGTGAGGCAACGATAACCATTCGTCGAAGCGAGCGCGACGATTGGCGTGCGCTGAAGTCGATTCGCCTCGAGGCGCTCGCTGACACTCCCGATGCCTACGGCTCCACCTGGAAGGAGAACAGTAAGTGGTCCGACGCGCAATGGAAGAACGCCGCGACGAATCGCCTGTACTACCTCGCGTATCGCGACGACGCGGTGGTGGGCATGGTGTCGGGCGGTCTCAATGACATGCACCCGGGAACCCGTTGGCTCTACGCCATGTACGTCACACCACCGGAGCGCGGCAACGGCACCTCGGACCGACTCGTCGCAACGACGTGTGCGTGGGCGCGCGGTGAAGGTGTCGATGAGATTTACTTGCACGTGACCTCGAGCGTCGGACGAGCCCGTGCCTTCTACACCAGACTGGGCTTTCGGCCAACGGGTGAGACGTTCAGTATGGACCGTGACAACGCGTTGACGCTCGAGACGATGGTGCTCGATCTTGACTGAGGAGTTCCGCGTCGAGCGAGTTTCGTCGGATCGACTCCATGATCTTCGCCGGCGGGTCCTGCGCAACGATGATGCGGCGCTGTATCACCCTGATTCTCGCGACGACGAAGTGACGTCGATTCACTTCGGTGGACTCCTCGGTGACCGCCTGGTGGTCAGTGCCTCATTCTTTCCCTCGTCGCCGCCGATGAACCCGACGCTCGTGACGTACCAACTGCGCTACATGGCGACCGACTTTGACGTGCAGGGTCGCGGCTACGGCGCGCGGGTGTTGGCCGTAGCCGAGCACGAACTTCGCGCACTGGGCGCCCAGCAGATGTGGGCCAACGGTCGTGACACCGCACTCGGTTTCTATCGGAACGCGAGATGGCTGAGCGTTGAAGGCTCAGAGCATCTGAGCCCGGAGACTGAGTTGCCGCACACGGTGATCTTCAAGCGGCTGGACGACGCGCAACTTTAAGCGCATTGGCGTTCAGTAAGTTAGACGTATGCGCAAGCCCCAGGTCTACGTGACCGTACTTATTGTCATCATCGCGGCCGGCGTATTCGCCCTCATTCATTTCAAGGGTTCGACGACGCCCACGACCACGACGACGAGCACGACCACGACCACGGCTCCGAAGTATCCGACCGCTCCTCTGACCGGCCTCCCAGATCCCACCCTCCAGTCGGGAAAGCGCTCGGCGCTCACGGTGAAGATCGAGAACACGCCCGAGGCTCTGCCGCAGTGGGGCATCGATCAGGCCGACGTCGTGTACGAGGAGATCGTGAATGGCGGCATCACCCGACTCGCCGCGATCTTCAACTCTCACGCGCCGATCAAGGTGGGGCCCGTTCGATCGGTGCGACCCACTGACACGCAGGTCGTGTGGCCACTCGGCGGCATCTTCGCTTACTCGGGCGGCGCCCCCTACGCCGTGGCGAGTATTTCGACCGTACCGGGGTTGAAACTGATTGACGAATCAAGTGCCGGCACGGCCATGTTCCGCGACCCTCAGCTGTACGCGCCGCACAACCTGTTCGCGATTGCCCCCCAGCTCTTCGCCTTCGGCGGCACGCCGGTTCCGCCACCGAAGCTCTTCACGTATCTCGCCAAGGGGCAAACGTTCAGCGGCCGACCCGTCGCGAGTTTCACGGTCCCCTTCCCGAGCATCTATGGGGTGACCTGGACGTGGGACGGCACCACGTCGTCGTGGGACCGAACGCTCTTTGGAAAGGCCGACGTGACCGGGACGGGCGTACGAGAGTCGCCGAAGAACGTCATCGTCATGTGGGTGAACTACGCGAATGGCATCGGCACCGAAGCCTCCTACGCGGACCTGCAGGGTTCGGGGACGGCGGCCTTCTTCTCTGACGGCAAAGAGACCGTGGGCACGTGGTCACGCGGCCCATCCAAGAGCGACGTTCTCGTGTACACATTGAAGAACGGCAAGCCAGCACTGCTGACGCCCGGTCAGACCTGGGTCGAACTGCTCAACGTAGGTGCCGCTGTGCCCATCACGCCGTAACGATCGCCTCGAGGCGTTGCAGCGTTGCCTCCATGGCCACACGATTTCGTTCGGGGAAATTCATCAACTCAATGGTGAAGCCCCACGGTCGGTTGTAGTCGAAGGATTCAGTGACCATCGTCCCGCCCTCGACCGCTTCGAGGTCGTAGCGCCAAATGAAACGGGCGAAGTGGTGCCAGGCAATGGAGCGGTTCTCATCGAACACCACGACTCGATTTCGGGTGACGTAGCCGAGTTTCATCTTCATGTCCATGGAGAATGTGGATCCGAGCGCCAGTCGTACTGGGGCCTCCTTCACTCCTGCCACGGTGCCCGAGCCGTCAAAGAGTGGGTGTCTGCGTGGATCGGCCAACAGATCGAAGATCGTCGCGGGGGGCGCAGCCATAAAGCGGGTGACGGAAATCCTTCGTGGCGACGCCATGAGCCCAGCGTAGGGTGGAGAGTTAAGCGAAGGAACGGTGGTGGATGGCGTACCAAGAGCGGACGATCGAGAGCGCGGACGGACGAGTCCTCCAAGTGGCGACGATGGGCGATCCGTCACGTCCACCCGTCTTCTTTCATCACGGCACACCCGGTTCCGCGTCGCTGGTTCGAACCATTGAGGAGATCGCCACGAAGGGCGACCTCTATCTCGTTACCATGTCGCGTGCCGGCTACGGCACGTCGACTCGCCAGCCAGGTCGCACCGTCGCGGCCGCGGTCCCCGACACGAGGACGGTGCTCGACGCACTCGGACTCGATCGCTACGCCGTGGTGGGTTGGTCCGGTGGTGGACCACACGCGTTGGCGTGCGCCGCGCTCGACGCCCCTCGCTGCATCGCGGCGTGGTCACTCGCGGGCGTCGCACCCTTTAACGCTGACTTTGACTGGACCGACGGGATGGGGCCCGAGAACATCGAGGAGATGGAGCTCGCGGTGAAGGGCGGTCCCGAGTACGAAGCGCACATGGAGATGATCGGCACCGCCTTCGGCGACGCGACCGCCGAGAACGTCATCGACCTGTTCGGCGGCCTGTTGTCGGACCCGGACAAGGAGACGTTGGCGCCGCTCGCACCTCGCGAACTCTTCGTCGATTCGCTTCGTCAAGGTTTCGTGAACGGTTGGCGCGGTTTCTACGACGACGACCGAGCGATGATGGGTGACTGGGGCTTCGAGCCGAGCGCCATCACGATTCCCGTGTCGGTGTGGTTCGGCGACCAAGACCTCATGGTCCCGCCGACGCACGCCCAATGGCTGTTGCGAGCGATCCCCGACTCCATCGGGCATCACTACGGCGAAGAGGGTCACCTGTCCATCATCGCGAATCACTTCGACGAGTTGGCCGCCGAGATCAAGAAGGCCTTCGCGTGAAACTGTCGTGTCGCTGGTCGCGGGGAGCATCGTGCGCATAGGCAATCTCTACGGCGCCGATTCGACCTTCCTTGGCATACCGAGCGCCGACCCCGACGAAGTCGGCGAATGGTCGAGTGCCACCGCGGCGATCGTCGGCGCCCCCTTCGATGGGGGCACCTCGCATCGTCCGGGCTGTCGCTTCGGGCCACAGGCGATTCGGGTCACCGATTATCTTCCCCACGACGGCATGCGACCGAGTCTCTCGCTGGGCGTGGACCCACTCATCGACCTCGGCGTCGTTGACTTGGGCGACGTCGAGATGCCCTCGGGCGAAACCGATTTGTCACTGCGCCGACTCGAAGAGCGCGTGCGCGCCGTCGCGAGCGCCGGTGTCATTCCTGTCATCCTGGGTGGGGACCACACGATTGCGTTGCCCGACGTCACGGGCGTCGCGCACCATGTCGGGTGGGGACGAGTGTCGGTGATCCACTTCGACGCTCACGCCGACACGGGCAACACCCAAATGGGATCGCTCTACGGTCACGGCACTCCGATGCGACGACTCATCGAGTCCGGCGCCTGTCGCGGTGACCGATTCCTCCAGATTGGACTTCGCGGTTACTGGCCCGAGCCGGCGACCTTGGACTGGATGGCCCAACAGGGCATGCGTTCCTTCGAGATGAGCGAGATCGTGTCGCGAGGGATGGACGTGGTGCTCGATGAGGCGATCGCGTTGGCGATGACCGACTGCGATGCGGTCTTCCTGTCGGTCGACGTCGACGTCGTCGACCCCGGATCGGCGCCGGGTACGGGCACGCCGGAGCCAGGGGGACTCACCAGTCGCCAGCTCCTCGACGCCGTTCGACGAATTGCCATGGAGACGCCACTCGGCGGCGTCGACATCGTCGAAGTCTCGCCACCGTACGACCACGCGGAGATCACTGCCTACCTCGGCAACCGAATCGTGCTCGAGGCACTGGGCGGCATCGCCTGGCGCCGAAAGGGCGAACGGGGCGAGGCGAACCGCAACCCCAGCGACCCGCTCTTGAAGGGTCGCTAGTCCCGCATCGATTCGAGTATCTCGTCGACCAGTTCGTCGGTGGTATTGGGGTGCAGGAAGGCCAGTCGCCCCACGGTCTCGCCTTCCCATTTGGTGGGTGTCACGAAGGCAATCTGATCGCGCAGCAACCGGTGGCTCCACTGCGTGTATTGCTCGGTGGTCCAACCCTTGCGGCGAAAGAGGACGATGGAGAGACTCACGGGACGGACCATTTCGACGTGGTCCAATTCGTCAATCTTCTTCGCCGTGCGGTGCGCTAAGTCCACGGCGCACTGGACCGCGGTCTCGTAGAGGTCGGTGCCGTTGGTCACCAGCGAGAACCAGAACGGGAGGCCGCGAGCTCGCCGGGAGAGATGGATGGCGAAGTCTGACGGATTCCATTCGTAGTGTTCATCGTCGCTCGAATGCAGGATATCGAGATAACCGGCCTGTTGGGCGAGGACCTTTCGCGCGACCGTGGGATCGCGATAGAGCAGCGCGCAGCAGTCGAGCGGACCGAAGAGCCACTTGTGCGGGTCGACAATGAAACTGTCAGCGTGACGCAGTCCGGCGAGCAGGTGACGCTCGCTGGGTGAGAACAGCGCGGCACCGCCGTAGGCGCCGTCGACGTGAAACCACAGGTCATGTTCACGCGCGTAGCTGCCCAGACCTTCGAGATCGTCCACGATGCCGGCGTTCGTCGTTCCCGACGTGGCGACCACGCCGATCACACTGGACGGATTGGGGTCAGCCGCCATCGCCGCTTCGAGGCTCGCCCTCGTGAATCGATGGTCGTCCGTCGTGACGACGAGCGGTTCGATGCCGAGGACGTGGAGGGCCTTGCCGATGCTCGAGTGGGCGTCCGACGAGATTGCGTAGCGCACTTCATGCGGCGCGAGTTCGAGATGCTTGGCGCGTCCGACATCGCGACCGACGGTCAGGCTGGAGAGATTGCCGAGCGAACCGCCCGAGACGAACGCCCCGCCCGATCCATCAGGCATCCCGGCCAAGTCGGCGATGAATTCGAGCGCGAGGTTCTCAGCCATGACGACGCCGCTCGACTCGAGCCAACTCGTGCCGTTGAGACCGGAGCAGGCGACGACCATGTCGAAGAGCAACGAGTTCTTCGTCGGGGCGTTGGGAATGAAGGCGAGGAATCCCGGTGAGTCGATGGAGACCACCGCGGGAGCGAGTTCATCCTTGAAGAAATCGAGGATTTCGTCGGCGCTATGTCCCTCGGGACGGATGAATCCCTTCATATCCCCGGGCGGCATCGCGTGCAAACTGCCGTAGTCCAACGGCACTGGATCCATTGAAAGGCGGTCTCGACAGTAGTCAAAGACCTCATTCGCCAACTCGGCGTCGTACTCAAACATCTGGTGCCCCATTGCACGCCTTTCGAATTTGTCCCCCATCTATCGTACGCACTCAAACGAACTTGACCGGCTCGGCCCTCTTCGGCGGTTGCTGGAGCGCAACTACAATTCCTTGATGGGAATGGCGCGAATTGGCTTTCTGGGGCCGGAAGGCTCGTTCTCGCACGAAGCCGTGTCCACCATTGAAAATGTCGAGGGGGTGGCCTGTGACTCCATCGCTGACGTGCTCGAATCGGTCGCCGGGTCGACGTTCGACCAGGGCCTCGTTCCTTTAGAAAACGCGATCGAGGGTACCGTGTCGGCCACCATTGACGGTCTGGTCTTCGACCACGATCTGGTGATCGTGCGAGAGATCGTCATCCCGATCAGACTGCACTTGCTCGCCCGACCGGGCGTCACCATGGAACAGGTGACCAACGTCCGTAGTTACGTGCACGCGCTCGCCCAATGTCGGACCTTTCTGCACACGATGAACGTCACCACCGAACAGACGGCCTCGACGAGTCAGGCGGCCAGGGAGGTCGCTGAGTCTCACGAACCGTGGGCGGCCGTCGCCTCCACCCTCGCGGGCGAGCTCTTCGGACTGGTGGCACTCGCCACCGACATCGAGGACCACCCCGACAATGCGACCAGGTTCGTTCTCGTCGGTCGAGACGCCGTCGCGGCACCCACGGGCCACGACCGGACCACGATCGTCTGCTTCCAAGATGCCGACCGCCCGGGATCGCTCTATGGAATCCTGGGACGTTTCGCCGCACGCGACATCAACCTGACCAAGCTCGAGAGCCGCCCCACCAAGCGAGGTCTGGGCGACTACTGCTTCGTCATCGAATTCGAGGGTCACGTTGGCGACGACGTGGTCGCGGACTGCCTCGCCGACCTCCAGGCACACTTGGCCCGAGTCAAGTTCCTCGGTTCCTATCCCGTCACCGGCGTCGACGCGACCGATCGGCGCGAAGAGGTGGCTGCGGCGCGAAAGTCTGCCGCGACGTGGATTGACGACATTCGCTCGCGCATCATCTCCTAACCGCGCGCCGGCGCGAGAGGAGCGTCAGGCGTTGGGAACCCCTTCAAGCGCCGGTTGGGCGAAGGGGAGTGCAAAGCCGGCGACGAAGAGGTGCCGGTCGATGGCGTCGAGCAGGTGCTGTAGGTCGAACGGCTTGGAGAGATAGTCATCGACGCCGGCGTTCTTGAAGCGACGCTGTTGCCACGCCGCCGCGTCGGCCGAGAGCACGATGACGGGAATGTCAATCGTGCGCGAGTCACCGCGCAATCGTTCGAGAACGTCGAAGCCGTGGATATCGGTCAGGTGGACGTCGAGCAGGATGAGTGACGGCTCGTACTGTTGCGCCAATTCGACTCCGAGCACCCCCTGCAATGCGGTGATGAGTCGGATCGAAGGTCGCTTGAGTAGGAGTCGCTCGACGAGCTGCACGTTCGCGACGTCATCTTCGATGTAGAGCACGGTGACCGCTGGCGACGACGTAGCTTGGCGCACGAGCGAGGGACGGGCTCGCGATGAGAGTATCGTTGCCTGTTCGGCGATGGGGAGTTCGAACCAGAAGGTCGATCCCTGTCCCACGACGCTGTCCACTCCCAAGGTGCCGCCGATCGCCTCGATGAGACCTTTCGAGAGCGCGAGCCCCAGTCCCGTCCCTTCGATACCCGACGACTCGGCGTCGAGGCGGTCGAAGGGCGTGAAGAGCCGTTCGCGCAGTTCGGGGTTGATTCCCGGGCCCGTGTCAGTGACTGAGAGTCGGACCCGTCCGCTCTCTTGGGAGCAGGTCAGTGTCACGGTTCCCTCTGGACGGTTGTACTTGATCGCGTTCGACAAGAGGTTGAGCAGGACCTGCTTCAGTCGTTGCTGGTCGCCCAGTACCTGGACGTCGTAACAGGAACTCGAGATGATCGTGATGCCGAAATCGCTGGCCTGGGGAGCGACCAACTCGACGCACTCCTTCACGAGCTCCTTCAAGACGAGTGGCTCGATCATGACGCTGATATGGCCGGCCTCGATACGCGAGATATCAAGCACTTCGTTGATCAGTTCGAGGAGGTACTTTCCCGAGTTGTGGATGTAACCAACCATTTCGAGCTCATCGGGAGACGTGAGTTCCATCTCCAAGATCTGGGCGAAGCCGAGCACCGAGTTGAGCGGCGTGCGCAGTTCATGGCTCATGCGCGACATGAACTCACTCTTGGCTTTGTTGGCGCGCTCGGCCGCTTCCTTCGCTTGCTTCAAGTTCATCTCGTCGGCCACCGACTCGGTGACGTCACGCGAGACGAGTACGGCACGAGCCGCGTCCCCATTCGCGTCACGAATCAGTCGCCCTCTCGTCTCGATGTTCAGCATTCGCCCGTCGACGTGCTGCGCTCGGAACCGGTAACTGGTGAGGTTCCCGTCGCCACCTTTGAAGAGGCGGTGCAGCTCTGACGCCACGTGCATGCGGTCGTCGGAGTACACGATGGTGAGCGAGTTGCGGCCGACCCGGTCCACCTTCGATACGCCGTAGATCCGGTCGGTGCCCGGACTCACGTCGAGCACGCGGAAATTGTCGTCGACCGTGATGATCGAGTCGACGACCGCGTCGAGGATCGCCCGCGTGGTCTCGAGACTCGCGGCCAACGCACTTCGGTTTTCGACCTGGGAAGTGATGTCGCGACCGGCCGAGAACACCATGCCCTCACGGCCCTGACAGCTCCACTCGATCCAGCGGTACTCGCCGTCACGGCGCCGCTGGCGATTGCGGAACTCCACCAGCGTGGCGTCAGGAAGTGACACGAGTCGATCGAACTCGCGAAGCGTGGCCGCAACGTCGTCGGGGTGAATAAGGTCGATGAACGGGCCGCTCTGAAGATCCTCGAGGGTCCAACCCATGGAGTTGGGCCACGCCGCATTGACGATCTTCCAGGTGCCGTCGCTGTCCAGGATGGACATGAGGTCGGTGGACGTCGAAAAGAACTCCCCGACGTCAGACGCGCCGAGTTTCTCCCTGGTCATGTACTACTCCGTTCGGCAAGTATTTGACGTTGTCGACAGTGCATCGTCGCGGCCGCGTCGCTGATGTGAAAACCACGTGGCGTACCTATAACGCTACCGGTGAGGATTTCGTTTACTCCGGAGAGTCAGCGTGAACTGTCGCTTCCACGTCCTGGTGAGGTCCTAGGTCACAGATATGTCGCGGGGTTGACGTCGTATTGCGATTCGCATCGACCTCGCGACTCATCAGCGCGCGTGACGGCGCATTACTAGATGAATTGTCGACGACGCGTCAGGCTCGTTGCATCAAGGCGTCGAGGTAGTAACGAATTTGGATCGCGACTGCGGCACCTTCGCCGACCGCCGACGCGATCTGCTTCGTCGATCCTGCTCGCACGTCGCCGGCCGCGAAGATGCCGTCGACGTTCGTGCGAAACATTGCGTCGGTGACAATGAAGCCACGTCCATCGACGTCCAACGCACCATCGAGAAAACTCGTGTTGGGATCAAGTCCGATGAAGATGAACGCGCCCGCGGTGTCGAGGGACTCCTCTTTGCCGTCGCGGTCGATCGTGATTGACTCGAGTTTGCCCGACGCGTTCGCGTTGAACGACCGAATCTTCGCGTCGAGCAGCACGGACATCTTGGGATGGTTGAGGACTTTCTCTTGCAGAAGTTTGTTGGCGGTCAACTGCGCCATGCCCTGCAGAACGGTCACGTGGTTGGCGAACTGGGTGAGGAAGAGCCCCTCTTCCAGACCGCTGTTGCCCCCACCCACCACGGTCAACTCACTCGCGCCACGGTAGAACGGTCCGTCGCACGTCGCACAGAAGTGAATACCCGCGCCGATGAGGTCCGCTTCGCCCTCGGCGTCGGTGCGGCGATAGGTCGAACCCGAGGCGATGAGGACCACCGGCGCGAACACCTCGTCCCCAGTCGAAAGGTTGACGCGCAGCATCGGACCCTCGCGAACGATTGACGTCGCCCCGACGGCTTGGAGGATCTCAACGCCGTAGCGCTGCGCCTGCTGGGTCATCCGCTCGGCCAGCTCCGCGCCGCCGACACCGTCGGGGAAGCCGGGGTAGTTGTCGAAGCGCTCAGTGATGCCCGCCTGACCGCCGGGAGCAGACTTCTCGACGATGAGCACTTTGGCGTTCTCGCGGGCGCCGTAAATCGACGTGGTGAGCCCGGTCGGGCCGCCTCCCACGATGACGATGTCGTACTCGCGACTCGACGCGACACGAGAGAGTCCGATACGGTCTGCCAACTCGTCGTTCGACGGTTCCGCGAGGAACGATCCGTCGGGAAAGACAATGGTGGGGATGATACGTTTGCCGTCGTTGCGCGCTTCAACTTCGGCGGTCCTTTCGGGGAACTCCTCGAGGTCGATCCACTCGTAGGCAATACGGTGCGACGCGAGGAACTGCTTCGCCCGTCGACAGTCGGGGCACCAACTCGCTCCGTAGACCGTGATGGGTGGAGCATTCGTGGATGATGACGTCATGGCGATGACCTTTCAGTTATCGGAGCGGTACTGACGAAAGAGATTGACGAGGCCCTCAACGACGTCGGCGGGCAGATCCTCGGGACCGACCTGGCCGCTGGCCGCGATCGTCGCTCGAACCTGTTCCACGTATGCGCTACAGGCGTCACAGGCGGCGAGGTGCTTTTCGAGGCGTCGTCGATCACGTCGCGACAGGGTGCCGTCGAGATAGTCACTGACGAGTTCGACGGCGTCGCGGCAGACCAGTGGCGATGGCAGCAACCTCATATCTTCGTTCCCTTCATGGCCGATTCGACGAGTCCTCGAACCTTCGCTCGACCGCGGTGCAAAATGACTCGCACGTTCGCCTCGCTGAGCCCGAGGAGCGTGGCCACCTCCTCAGTAGATAGTCCTTCCACGTCGCGAAGCGTTACGACGGACAGCTGGGGTTCGCCCAGTGACGCGATGGCGCTGCGCACGGCGTCCACCAACACGCTGTTATCCAGTCGCGCGTCGACGGTGTCGGTGAACGGGACGGGAGGATCGCTCCACGTGCCGCCCTGGTCGAATCGCGAAGCTGAGACCGTGGGACCGGACTGCGTCGGGTCGGTCGGCACCGTGCGATGTTCCTTCACCCCTAACGTCCGCGCCCGGTTGATGCAGATTCGCAGCAGCCAGGTCTTGAACGAACTGCGCCCTTCGAATCTCTCTGCGCCGCGAATCACGGCAATCCAGGTGTCCTGGGCGACGTCTTCGGCCGAGGCGTGACTCTTGACGTAGAAGCCCGCGACCTTTACCAGTGTTGCGTGGTAGCGGCGCACGAGCTCGCTGAAGGCCGCTTCGTCGCCGCCGAGCAATCGTCTTAAGAGCTCGGCGTCATCCACGAAGCAAAGAGTACTGCCCGATGGAAAATCCTGTAACGCGTTCGGCGCCCGCCGGACTGTTCTATCGGCGCCCTCGCCACAACCAAGGAGATCACATGAAATTTCACCGTCCACTTCGAACGCTCGCGGCGGCGAGCCTGATACTCGGCGTCGGCGTCATCGCAACAACGTCATTCGCGGGAGCGACGTCGGCCCATGACCTCGAACCGACTGGCCACGCCCTCTTCGTTGAGACCGACGCATCGGCCGGCAACTCGGTGCTGAGCTATACGCGCGGCACCGACGGAACTGTCTCGTACGTCGCGACCTACCCAACCGGTGGCACCGGTGCCGCGGCCGCCGGATCGGCGGCCGACCCACTCGCGAGCCAGGGCGGTCTCGCGCTCGCCGACAATGGCAACGAACTGTTGGCCGTCAACGCCGGTAGTGACACGGTGTCGGTCTTCGCGGTCTTCGGTCCGTATCTGCATCTCATTCAGCAGGTTCCGACGAATGGCAACTTTCCCGTTTCCATTTCCGTCCACAACGACTTGGTCGCCGTACTCAACTCCGGCGGCACGGGATCAGTGACGCAGTACCAACTGCAGTGGGGACGACTCGTCGCGACCGGTCAGACGCGCTCACTCGGACTCTCCAACACCACGCCACCTAACTTCCTGGCCGGCGCGGGCCAGGTTGGCTACAGTCCGAATGGGCAGTTCCTCATCGTGAGCACCAAGGCCTCGACGAGTTCCTTCGAGGTGTTCTCGGTTGGCTTCAACGGCAACCTCTCGTCGTCGCCAACCGTGACGCCTTCAACGAATGCCGTACCGTTCGCGTTCACCTTCGATGCCCACGGACGTCTCGTTGCGGTCGAAGCCTCGAACAGTTCGGTGAGTACGTACTCGATCAACCCCAATGGATCGTTGTCGCCGATTGGGACGGTCAGTGAAGCCGGCCACGCGCTGTGCTGGATCGCCGGAGCCCAGGGGTACTTCTTCGGTTCCAACGCCGGCAGTGGCACCGTGAGTTCCTTCAGCGTGAGCGC
The DNA here is from genome assembly GCA_963800765.1 of uncultured Acidimicrobiaceae bacterium. Classification (GTDB taxonomy): domain Bacteria; phylum Actinomycetota; class Acidimicrobiia; order Acidimicrobiales; family RAAP-2; genus RAAP-2. The sequence continues at coordinate 86,829 of CAWDCF010000006.1, read as the reverse complement.
TTCCGGTGTGCCCGCCGTATTGAACGCCACTGCGGCTACGACCCACCCCGGAACCACTGACTCCGCGACGTCGCCCGATGGCCAGTTCCTTTACGTCGAGAGCGGCGGTGCCGGTGCGCTCGACGCCTTCGCGGTCAACGCCAACGGAACACTCACGCCGCTCGAGACGCTGTGGAACCTGCCGACTCCCTACGAAGGCATCGCTGTCAGCTAAGCAACACGGTTCAAGCACATCGCCCCGGTCGCATCGTCCGGGGCGATGTGCTGACCTGGCGAACGTTGGAGTGGCGACACGAAGGGCGAAGCTGCTCGCACATTCATGCCAATGACCACCAACGCACCGTCGATCAGTCTTGTGACCGCGCGCTCCCACCAGCTAATTGCGCCAGGCTGCTGAGCTCGGACGGTGATCCGAGAACCATCAAGCGGTCCTCGGAGTTGAAGACACTGTCACCCGCCGGCGTGATGACTTGACGCTCTCGCTCAATTGACGTGATTAACACTCCTCGGGGCAGCACTGAAGCGCGTAGCGACTTGCCCACGAGCGGTGAACTCACGCCCACAACGATTTCGGTGATCCCGCTCATACCGCCCAGTTCGGTGGCGCGTCGCAGACTCATCAAGACATTCTTTCGGTAGCTGCGCACGATGTCTGATATTGATATCGTGCCGACAATCCGCCGGTCATCATCCACCACGGCGGCCCAGGTTTGCGGAGTCGTCGTGAGGGTTTCGAGCACGACGTTTAGGTGTACGCCAGCATGGACGGGAGCGAATGTGGAATCGGTCACCGCTCCCACCGTCGTGACCTCGGCATCCGACTTCGAAGAGTTCAGAACCTCTTGCGTAGCAACACCAACGTATCGACCATCAAGATCCATCACCGGAGCGGCGTGAACGCCACTCTCCATCTGCTGGCGTTGGGCCGAAGCGATAGTAGTCGTCTCGACGAGTACACAACGAGGTTCAGACATTGCCTGTGTTGCGCGGACGGTATCGAGTATTGGCAGACCGGTGAGAATTCGATGGGCGGGAGATTCCGCCCGATTACGAGGTTGACTTCTATAAATCGTGTCATCTCCACGTCGGACGATCAATGTCGCGAGCCCCACCGCAACCATTGCGGGCACCATGAGCGAGAGTGTTCCGGTCATTTCGGCGACCATCAACATGACGGCCAAGGGCGCACGAGAGATACTGCCGAAACAGGCCATCATGCCCACGATGACGTAGGGAGCGGGATCGTGGCCGAGGGACGGTACGAGCGGTTCCATGAGGCGCCAAAACGCACCACCCATGAAAGCGCCGATGACCATGCCGGGACCAAATATTCCGCCCGACCCCCCAGAGCCGATCGAGAGCCCCGTCGTCGCAATGCGAGCAAACGGGAGGATCAGCACGATCCAAAGAGGTATGTGCAGTAGTTGGGGTCCGAGGCTCTGTTGAATCCATCCATAACCAGTACCCAGCACCTCTGGAATCGCGAGGCCGATGCAACCCACGACCAGGCCGCCAATGGCCGGTCGCACCCATCGGGGTATCGCCAACCGGCCAAAGAATGTCACGAACGCGTAGAAGCCTTTGGCGTACAGGAGACCTAAGAGGCCGCCAAGGACGCCGATGACGGCGAACCAACCCAACTGCGCAGCGCTGGTCAAGCGATAGTTGCCCACGAATCCAAACAGTGGCCCGAACCCTTCGATTGAACCCCACACGGAGTAGCCAACAATTGACGCGATGAACGATGGCAGGAGCGCTTCGACTTCGAAGTCATCGCGGTACATGATTTCGGTCGCCAACACCGCGCCACCGAGCGGTGCGCCGAATATGGAGCCGATACCCGAACCGATGCCGCTGGCCACGACAATGCGAGCATCGGAGGGGCTGAGGTCGAAGAATCGCGCGAGGAACGAACCGAAGCCGGCACTGATCTGTCCCGTTGGGCCTTCTCGACCGCCCGAACCGCCCGAACCGATCGTGAGCGCCGACGCGACAATCTTCACGAACACGGTCCTCATTCGGATTCCTCGCGGGTTGTGGTGCACTGCCGCAATTGCTGCGTCGGTGCCGTGCCCTTCGGCGTCAGGCGCGAGTCCAAAGACGAGGATGGCTCCGAGCAGGGCACCGCCACAGGCAACGACGGGAATGGCCCACGGTCGAACGAAGTGCGACGAAGCGACCCCGGCCCCTTCTCCGGCGGGCGACGGAACCTTGTAGCCAGCGATCATTTGCAGAAAGAAGTAGTCAGCAAATCGCAATGCCTCATAGAAGACGACCGCGCCCAGTCCGGCAACGACGCCAATTATCACCCCGAGGAGCAGCCATTTCTTCGTATAGGTCGTCTCTCCGAGCCACGTCGACGCCTTCGCTTGGAGGGACCGGCCCCTCCTCTTGAGTCGTCCGCGCGCACTGGTCGAGCTCGACATCAGCTACAGGTCCCATCCCGTCGACCAGTCCTGATCCGGGATTTCACCGGCGGCTGCGGTAAAGCGCCTCAACGCCTGAACCAACGACGTCTGTTCCTTCAGAGGAACATCAGAAAGGATCTTCCTAATTTCGTGTCGACGACGTTTGCTCACCGACTGTACGAGGGTGTGGCCCTTTTGCGTGAGGTCGACCCGCAACTGACGACGGTCCTCTCGCTCGGTCCTTCGTACGATGAGTTTCTTCTTTACGAGACGGTCGCACATGCGTGTTGCGGTCGCTGGGGTCACCCCGACGGCTTCGGCCAAACCGGCCAAACTCTGTGGTCCCTGTGACGCCAGCACGACGAGCGTGCGGTATTGAGCCAAGGTCACCTCCTCGCCTACGTCGGAGAGCGAACGAGCAGCCACCGCGACGAGCGCCCTACTGGCGAGAAGCACCGCGTCAATGACTTCATCAGAGGTCCCTGACCGTTCAACGTGAGAAAGATTCATAGGCCAATTATTACATATACTAATTAAATACGCAGCCCAGTCCTCGCCTCGTGATCACCGTTGAGGCTCTGTCTCCAGCATGTGGAAATTCGAAGATCGTGGACATTGCACCCGCGAGCGAAGTGGAGTGCTCGGCGCCGCGACGTACGAGTTCCTTCCCCGCAGCGAACGCCGGCAGAGCGCGCTCAATTACTTGCCACCAACCGAGTTTGAAGCTCTACGCTCAGCCCGACTAACCCAGACCAAATTGTCACAAAGGTGGTCGCCAAAAAAACGGTAAGGCTATATGGCGGAGGGAGTGGGATTTGAACCCACGGTGGGCAAGCCCACGCCGGTTTTCAAGACCGGTACATTCGGCCGCTCTGTCATCCCTCCGGGGACGACCTTACTAGAGGGGAATTACTTCTTCTTGTGGAGGCGGTGTCGCGCGGCGACATCGAGGACGGCCTTGCGAAGTCGGACCGACTGGGGGGTCACCTCAACGGCCTCATCATCGGCGATGAATTCGAGGGCCTGTTCGAGTGAAAAGATCGTCGGCGGCGCGATTCGTTCGGTGTTGTCACTGCCCGACGCGCGCATGTTGGTGAGCTTCTTTTCCTTCGTCGGGTTCACGTTCATCTCGTCGGATCGGGCGTTCTCACCCACGATCATTCCTTCGTAGACCTCCACGCCGGGACCAACGAAGAGGGTGCCGCGCTGTTCGAGGTCGAGCAACGCGTTGCCGGTCGTGTCGCCGCGACGGTCCGCGACGAGCACCCCGTTCTGGCGTAGTCGAATGTCCCCGAACCACGGGGCGTAGCCGTCGAAGTTGGAGTGCATGATGCCCCCACCGCGCGTTTCGGTCATGAACTCCGTCCGGATGCCCACGAGACCGCGGGCCGGGATCCGCCACTCGAGTCGGACCCAACCGGTGCCGTGGTTCACCATGTCCGTCATGGTGCCCTTGCGAGTGGCGAGCAGCGTCGTGACGTTGCCGACGAACTCTTCGGGGACGTCGATGGTGACGTGCTCGACCGGTTCGTGGATCTTGCCATCGACGGTCCTCGTGACGACCTGGGGCTTGCCCACGGTCAACTCGAAGCCCTCGCGGCGCATCGTCTCGATCAGCACGGCGAGTTGGAGCTCTCCGCGACCCTGGACCTCCCACGCATCGGGACGCTCGGTGTTGAGCACGCGTAACGCGACGTTGCCGACGAGTTCGCGGTCGAGGCGGTCCTTCACCATGCGCGCCGTCAAGAGCTTGCCTTCGGTCCCGGCGAGGGGTGACGTGTTGATACCAATGGTCATCGACAGACTGGGTTCATCGACGTGGAGTGGTTCGAGCGCGATCGGGTTGTCGGGATCGGCGAGCGTCTCACCAATGGTGATGTCCTCGAAACCGGCGACCGCGACGATGTCGCCGGGTCCCGCGCTCTGCGCGGGGATCCGCTCGAGCGCCTCGGTGATGAAGAGTTCAGTGATCTTTGCGTGCTCGATGGTGCCGTCGATTCGACACCACGCCACGCGCTGCCCGCGTTCCAGCGTGCCGTTGATGACGCGACAAAGTGCCAGGCGACCGAGGTACGGCGACGCGTCGAGGTTGCAGACGAGTGCTTGGAGTCCGTGACCCTCTTCGTATTCGGGCGCGGGCACGTAGTCCGCAATCGTCTGGAAGAGCGGCGTCAGGTCGCCGGAGGTGTCGTTGACGTCGAGTGACGCCCATCCCTGACGGGCGCTCGCGTAGAGAATGGGGAAGGAGATCTGGTGCTCGTCGGCGTCGAGATCCAAGAAGAGGTTCTCGACTTCATCGACGACCTCTTTGATCCGGGCGTCTGGTCGGTCGACTTTGTTGATGACGAGCACGACGGGCAGTCGCTTCTCGAGGGTCTTTCGAAGGACGAACCGAGTTTGGGGGAGGGGCCCCTCGGCCGCATCGACGAGCAGGATCACGGCGTCGACCATGGCGAGGCCGCGCTCGACCTCACCGCCGAAGTCGGCGTGACCAGGTGTGTCGATGATGTTGATGGTGAGGTCGTGCCATTTCACCGCGGTGTTCTTGGCGAGAATCGTGATGCCCTTTTCGCGCTCGAGGTCCCCGGAGTCCATGACCCGGTCGGTCAGCTCCTCGTGGGCCGTAAAGGAGCCCGTCTGACGGAGCATTTTGTCCACGAGCGTCGTTTTGCCATGGTCGACGTGGGCAATGATGGCGATATTTCTAAGGGAAGTTCGTAATGTCATGGCTGTTACACACTACTTGAGAGGTCCGTTCCATCGAACTCATGCTGCCAATGCGGTGCGCTGACGCCGTTGGGCGACGGCCGTGCGGACCAGGTCACGCGCCCCGGCACGAAGGTCGGCCATGGTCCCGTCCACACAGAGACAGACGCCCGCTTCGGGCCAAAGTCCGATGAGGCGCGCCGGGGCGAGGCCTTCGTGGTCGGCCAAGGCGTCAATGGTCAGATCGGCCCGAAGACCGGGACCGGCGCTCTTGCCCGGCGAACCGGATCGAACACGAACGACCACGCGGGCGTCGTCGCGGTCGATAAGTACGTCGCGGCGGGCACGAAGTGTCGTTCGAGCGGTCGCGACGTCGTAGTAGGCGTCGCTCGGCGCGACCGACCAATTGGCGTGGATTCCTTCGGTGACCTCTTGCAGTTGTGTCGCCCAATTCACCGCTTCGGCCGTGACCAAACCAAGCACCGGGTGTGGGGCTGACGCCAGCCAATACGAAAGTGAACCGTCGCGGGCGTACCCCGAGGTGGCCCGGAGCATCTGGTCGGCCAACTCGTCACGAACGCCAGCCGTGATCGTGGTGAGGGGCTGGACCGCGATTCGCCGCAGCGCGGCGTTGCCGAGGACGCGTCGCGCGGTGGCCGGCGCCCAGCGAAACGCGCGTCCGCGTTGGCCGGCCTGTTCAACCGACCACGCGTCGAGGCGGCGATGGCCCGGGGTGACCACGGCGCGGAAGCGGGCCGTCAATGAACGGCGGTGGTCGTCGGTCAACTGAGCCACGGCGCACGGCGCACTCTCGATGAGTTCGTTCAGGTACTCGTCGGTGAGTCGGCGATGTGACAGTGACGTCATCGTGCACTCCAGAGTTCCTGCACGCACGACAACACCTCATCGACGCTTCGTGCGAGCAGCGAGTAGTCGACGTCGCGCACCCAGAGTTCCCCGGTCGCGGTGGAGAAGGTGCACGTGCGAAGCGGCATCGTTGACGTGCGAAGCGTCTGGACGAGGGCGTGGTAGCGCATCGTTCGCTCGGCTCCTTCGCCGAGCGGCGATGTGGTCACGTCGAAGAGGGCAATGGAGGCAACGTCGCTCGTCGTGTTGCCAATCACCAGGTCGACCACGTCGCGAAGCACGACGTTGCCACCGGCGAGTCGTTGGATTGCGCGCGCCGCGCTTCGCGGACGCCAACGAGCCGGGATCTCGCCCAGCGCGCGCGACAGTGTCACGCAATGAGCATCGAGGTCGGTGGCCAGACGGGCGCGTTCGTCGTCGTCGAGTCGGTCGAGGTGCTCGAGAAGATCATTGGTGCCCACTTCACTGCGCCAGGCGCACAGCGCGTCGTCGAAGGGGCGGTCGATCGATACGCCGACGCTCAACAGGCGCAGCACCTGACTGACGAGGACGCCGCGAAGTCGTCCGGTTCCTGAGGTCATGATGTCGGTCGTCGATGCTCGGTGCAGCGACGAGGCGCGCACCACGAGTGGCGTCATCACCCGCTCGGCCCCCATGACCTCGTAGATACCGTCATCGAGGAGCGAGCGAAGTCCGGCGGCACTGGCGGTGTCGATGAGGGGGCGCTTGGACCGGTCTCCTCGTAGTGCGTCGACCACGCTGATGGGAGAGGAGTCAAGCAACGTCGTCATGGGACAATTCTCGCTTCGCGCTGTGACACCACTAACCTCGTGATGTGTTCGTCGCGGTCTTCTCTCTCTTCGTTGCCGCGATGCTCGTGCTGGTCGTGTTCATCGTGCGCTGGGCGATTCGACGTGACCGCGAACGACGCGCCGCTCAGACGCCGACGGACAAACGGCCCTAGCCCTGGCTAGGTCCCTGGAGTTCCTTCAGGCTGCGATCGAGGTCAGCAATGGCTCGTTCGATGACCGACAATCGGGCCGTTAGTTCCTCTTCGACCAACGCTCGAACGCGATCGTCGAGTTTTTCGTCAACGCGGCGATCCACCTGCTCACGAAGTCGCGTGTCGAGGTTGTCAACGAGGGGCTGGGTGAACTGCTTTAGACGGCTCTTGAGATCTTGTGCCTGGCCGGCGTCGGTTTGGCTCGATTCATTCGTGTCGTTGGCATCGCTCATGGAGACAATCTAGGGCTAGGCGGGCGGACAGTAAACGCCGGCGTTGAACTGCAACGTGTTGAACTGTCCGGACCACGGCGGGTTGAGCAACGTCGCTTCCTCTTGCTGGAGCGTTGCGAGTGGCGAGCAGCTGGCGCTGAAGGAGATGAAGCCGCGAATGTTCGATCCGCTCGCGCCCGCGACCGGGAGCGGACCGCCGTTGCCGAAGGCGACGGCCACGAAGACCGGCATCGACTGTGTGACGAGGTCGTAGTTGCGGTACTCGGATTGGCTGGCGTACACGCCCGCGTTGAGGGTCGGATCGACCGAGGCGATGCCGGCGGCCCAGCCCTTTAACATCGCGCTCCAGTACGAGGCGTACTTCGTGAGCGTCGCCGACGTCGACCCACCCGGGGCGTCGAGACCCGAGTGATTGTCGGGGTAGCCCTCGGGATCGAAGATGACCCAGTCCGGTTTCAAGCCGACACCGAGTCCGCGGTACTGGTCGATCTGGGTCGCCACCCAGACGCCGGCGGCAAACCCGTGGTCGTAGTACGTCGAGGGCTGTTGCGTCTCTGACTTGAGTGGTCCACTCACAGTCCAGAACGAGAGCCACGTGACTCGTTTGTGCGAGTTGTAAATGCTCTGACCCATCAAGAAGTCAGGAGAACTGGCGACGCTCTTGGTCGAGGTGAAGCCAACCCATGGGGCGCTCTGGGTCCCGAGCCCCCCGGTTTCGCTCACGATGGGCCACCCGTCGGTGATGGCTTGGCTCCACTTCGCCGAAGGGATGGCGTACACGCCCACGCCCTGGGGCGGCGGGGAGCTCACGCCGGCGGCGTAGAGCGTCAATGTCGTTCCCACCTGAATGCCGGTGACCGAGCCCCCGACGGTTCGCGCCGACGTTCCGCCCGTGGCCGATACGTCCGTGGCGGTCCACGTGGGAGAACCACTCGCGTTGGAGAGGGCGAAGAGGTCGCCCCAGTTAGCGGCCTGTCCGTCGATGGTGACCTGGGTTGGCGACGCGCTCACGAAGATCGAACCGCTGAGGGGCGGTGCACCGGTCGCGACCGCGGTGATGTTGAGCGCTCCCCACACGGGTTCGGGTAGGGAGGCGTGGCTGGTGAGCGAAACCACCGCCGGGGTCGGCGTGGAGAAGAGCTCGACGGAGCCGACGCTCGTCAGGGCAGCCACGTCGACGGAGGTCGAGTTGTACGCCATGGCGAGTGTGCCGCTGACTTTGGGTGCCTGGGTCAGCGTGGTCACGTCGAGGGTCGTCCACGAATTCAGCGTGGGTCCGGTGTTGGTGTACAAGAGGAGGTCCCCGACGTTGGAGGTCGTGACGAACGAAGGGACCGGTCCGGGAATGACGACGGGATCGCTGGCTACCGCGACGCTCGAGTTAGGGATTGTCGTCGTGGTTGGTGGTTTCGTCGTTGTCGTCGTTGCGGGCCTGGTCGTCGTGGTGGTTGGGGCCTTGGTGGTCGTCGTCACCGGCTTGGTCGTCGTCGTCACGGGTTTCGTCGTCGTCGTCACCGGCTTGGTCGTCGTCGTCACGGGTTTCGTTGTCGTGGTGACCGGTTTGGTCGTCGTGGTCACGGGTTTGGTCGTCGTCGTTGTCGTGGTGGGCGTTGGCGTTTGCGCCACGACGGTGACGCTTCCGGCGGTCGTGGTCATGAAGGGGATGGGGTGGCCCTGGGCCCAACCAAGTTGCGCGATCTCGATGTTGTTGGTGACGGATCGGTACGCGACGAGCGCGGTGAGGCCGTTGACCAGGATGCTCGGTAGCCCGTTCGCCGCGTTCACGCCGCTCAGTGCGCTGAGGTCCGTGGCGACGTAGGGACGCCACGCCGAGTCACCGCGCAAGTGGTGCCACGCCGTCGTCACGGGATCGTTTTGGCTGAGCAGGATCACGTGCGCGTCCGTGTCGATGTAGAGAAGGTCGACGTTGCCCGATGGATCGAAGAAGGGAATCGGATCGGCACTCGGTGTTGGAAGGCTGTTCGCGGGGGTCGAGAAGTCCGTCCACGTTTGACCGCCGACCAACTTCTTGGTGTAGAGAGCCAGCTGGTTGAGGTTCGTTCGGTAGGCGAGCACGCCCTCACTCGCATTGCTGGCCGCGTGCGGAGCGCCGAGCATCGTCGTGTGTGCAATGGCGCCTTCGAGCGACGCGGCGTTCCAGGGCAGGGGGCCGGTGCCCGATTCATTGAATTGGAAGATCGGCAGACCGGCTGGCGCGTTCGACGTGGTGGCGCCACGCGACCCGCTGGCCGCGAGGGTAATGCTCGCAAGCACCACCACCGCCAAGAGCACTGTCCGTCGAAGTTTCACTCGTGTCCTTCATTGGGCTCAGCCCAATCCGTCGTGCACCCCCACCTTGCATAAGTCTAGAGGTGGACCTTTTTTCTCCCGGTGCAGCACGGCTGCACGGTCATCTACTTGCGAGTGACGACTGATTTCGCCGGTGACGCCGCACCGGGCCCGTAGGCATTGAGAGCGCGAACCGTCACCTTGTACGATTTGCCCTTTGCGAGGTTGCTCACCTTGATCGATGTGGCCCGATTCGCCAGCGCGAGCCACTTCGAACCTCCACTCACAGAGTACTGGTACAGCGTGATGGCGCTGCCTCCGTTGCTCGCCGGTGCGCGCACGTTGAGTTGGAATCCGCCGACCAGTGGTGTCAACAGGGCAATCGTCGCGCGACCCGGCGCCGTTGGAACGGCCTTGGACGTAGCGGTGAACTGCAGCGTCGTCGTATAGATGGTCTGCGACTGGTAACTCACGGTGACCACGACGGGACCCGGTTCGGTCGTCGAGACGCTGAAGGTCGCCGCACCGTTGCTGTCGCTCGTGACGACGTACGCGGCGCGACCGCTCGTTGTCTCACTGGAGCGGTCGTTGTCTATCGTGACGCGTCCGACGGAACCGGAACCAGTGCTCGTCGCCGTCACGTTGACGAGGGCATTGGCAATCGCAGTGTTGTTCGTGTCGTGCAGCGTCGCGGTCACGTTGATCGGTGCACCATCAACTGGTGCGCTGGTCTTGGACGTCGCGAACGAACTCTCGGCGAGGTCGAACTTTGGTGGGCACAGTCCGGCGAAGAATGCGGCGCCGCTGGGGCTGCCGAGCCCCGACGCCTCGTCGTAGCCCGGACCGGCGCTGTAGCCACCGACGTTGTAGAGGTCGTTCGAACCGGTCGTCACGTCGACAAACCCGGTGCTCGCCATGGCGTAGAGCGATGGGTTGATGAAGCCGAGTCGCGGCACGTCGCAGGCCTGCGCCGACACCGCGACCAACGCACTGACGAGCGGCGCGCCGACCGACGTGCCGCCGATGGCGTCCCACCCGGCGTTGCATTCGTGGATGCAGGTACCGGCTGCGGTCCCGGTGAAGTACTGGATGAACCCGGTGCCGGGATCGGCCAGCGTGGAGAGGTCGGGCACCAGGCGCATCGAGGCACTCGCGGCGATACCCGGCGCAACCTGCCAGGTCGGACGGCTCCAGAGCACCGAGACGCCGCCACCACCGGCACCGGCGTTCCCGGACTTGACCGGGGTGTTCCACACCGTCTGGTCGAGCGGGTTGATGCTGTTGACCGTCAAGCCGCCGACTCCCGTGACGAATGGTTGCGACGCGGGGTCATCAACGGCGAGGGCGTTGCTGTTCGTGCTCTGGTTGCAGTCCGAAGAACCATTATCGCCGGCGGCCGAGACGATGGTCTGGCCCTCCGCGGACATCTGTTCGAAGATGGGCTGCTCGGCCGACGGGTCGCCCGTGGGGTCGGCCTCGCACGTCCCCCACGACGTCGAGACGATGGTCGCGGTGTCGTCATCGGCGATCTGGGTGTAGGTGTCGAGGGGACCGTTGCTGTTGTTCGGACCCTGGTAGACCTCGAAGTGCGCACCGGGCGCCAGTGCCGCCGCCTGTTCGATGTCCAAGGTCGGCTCGTCGTCGTACGCGCCCGTCGGTCCGCCGTCGACGGAGACCGGTGTGATCGTTGGGCTGAGTCCGTAACACTGAAGGAACGTCGCCAAGTCCGACGGATCGTAGGCGCTGAGTTCGTAGAGCGCGATGGTCTGCCCGGTGCCCACGTTCCCTTTCGCCCACTGCGCCGATATGCCGTAGAGCTGCGCCTCCTGCAGTGCGGTGTAGCCACCCAAAGAGTTCGGCGTCGTGGACGTTTCGCCTCCGTCGTTCGCACACGACATCGGCACCGTGGTGTGACTGCTCACGTGCGAGTGCACGAGGTTGGTGGACGGCTGCACCACCGACGACAGTCCCGCGACGCCGGCGATGTCGTGGGCGAGAGCGCTGGGCAACGTCGCCTTCGTGGCGAGCTGCGCCGTGAGCACGCCGTCGCCACGGCGTACCGTCTCGACGTGGGCCGAAAACGCGTGCGCGATGTTCGTCGTCGTCCCCGTCACGTGCAGGACGAGTCGTCCGGTACTGAGAGAGCCCACGCGCAGTCCGTAACTACGTAAGTACGAGCGAACCGCGTCGACGGACGAGGCCGTCGCGCCGAAGCGCTTCGCGAACGCGTCGGGTGTGAGGAAGTGGTGGTAGTTCGCCGACGCGTTGTTCGAGAGACTCGCGATGAACGCAGAGAGGCCACTCGCATTGCGCGGAGCGAGGGTGACATCGAACGACGTCGTGATGACCTTGTTGACGACCGTGTCCTGAGCGGGAATCGGCGCCACGCCCGCAACGGTGACGCGTGGTTGGGTCGCCACGGCGCTCGTGGCGGGCAGCCCGAGGCCCAAGAGGGTGAGACCGAGCACCAGAGCGGGCCAACGCAGTTTCAGGGTTTGGCGTCGCATGGCCTCAGCCTAGGAAAGAGTTGACGCCAGAGTGGTCGCAGGGTTGAAATGTTGTCGCAGAAGTTAGCGAATTCTTACTGCGAATTGAGGGACTGCGCCGCGCGACGCACCGCCAGGTCGCCGCACTCGAGACAAATGGTCTCGGGAATGACACCAGCGCGGATCAACCAGCCAAAGACCGTGCAGCCCAGGCAGTAGCCGAGGAAGCCTTCGAGCGCCGCAGCGAGGATGAGGGGCACGAGGATCCATCTCGCGTCGCCCCAACCGGCAGTCAGCCACACGATCGTCGCGGAACCCGTGAAGGCCAAGCCCATGGTCTGGGCGAATCGCTTTGGCGGTCCCGGCACTGACTTGTGCCAGGCGGTGAGACGAGGGGCGCACACGCGCGTCGCGAACTGTCCGAGTGGAGAGATCTTCGGTCCCGCGGCGACGCGAGCGACGAACCCGTACGTGAGGGGGATGAGGATCCACGCCCAATTGGTCGCGAGGGCGACCACGGCCATCGTGAAGACACCGATCGCGACCGTACGGGCCGCGGCGTCGTTGACCGGATTGGGGAACGAGAAGAATCGCTTCATTCCATAAATCTTAGCGAAATTGTCGACATTACGCTACGCGGTGATGGCGAGGCGCACGGTCGTGACCACGCCGACGCAGATGATCAAGACACGGACGACGTTGGGCGAGAGGCGCAAGATCAAGACCGCGCCGAGCCAGCCGCCCACGAGCGTGCCCGCGAGAAACATGTAGACCGCGTCGAGAATCAGGTGGCCGCGCACGACGAAGATCAGTGCGGCGAGCAAGTTGATGATCAACGACAACACGCTGCGCAGTCCCTGGAGTTCGGCGATCTCGAAGGGCAGCGAGACGGCCATGACGGCCAAGAGCAAGATGCCCATGCCGGCGCCGAAGTAACCGCCGTACATCGCGATAAGGAAGATGCCCACGTAGAGGCCCCAACGTCGACCGGGATGGGCGTGGTCAATATGGGCCAGACGCTTGGTGATGAGCGGCGCGAACGCGAATAATAAGGTCCCCGCGCCGATCAACCACGGTACGACGAGTTGAAAGGTCTTCGGTGAGCCCAGGAGCAGGAGCGTGCAACCCGCTGCGGTCCCCGCGAGACAGTACGGGACGAGCGAACGAATAAGGGCACGATGAACGTGGAGTTGGCCCCTGAATCCTCGGATGCCCCCGAGGTAACTGGGCACGACCCCGACGGTCGTGGTCACGTTCGCGGTCAGTGCCGACGCGCCGGTCGCGAGCAGGGTGGGAAAGGTCACAAAGGTGCCGCCACCGGCGATCCCGTTCGCGATGCCGGCGCCGATGCCCGCCAGCAGATAGATGGGCAGTCGCCAGAGCAATGGAAGAGTGGCGACAACCATTGCCGTAGCCTATTGAAAGTGAAATCTTTGCGAACTCGACACGGCAATACCCGAGATTCATCACGTGGTCATCTACCGTTAGCGACGTGTATCTCTTGAGCGGCGAATTGATTGTCCCCAAAGATGCACCCAATGACCTCATCCGCGCCGCCGGCGGCATCATCCGACGCTTCGTGGGAGGCGGACGCGTAGAAGTCGCGTGCATCTATCGCGAGGCGCGCGGCGACTGGACGTTTCCGAAGGGGAAGATCGACGAGGGTGAGACCTTCGAGCAAGGCGCACTGCGTGAGGTGGAGGAAGAGACCGGCATGCGTTGCAGCGTCATCCGATTCGCCGGTACGACGAACTACACGCACCGCAAGGGCAAACCGAAGATCGTCGCGTACTACCTCATGGAAGCCAACACCGGCGAGTTCTCGCCCAACGACGAGGTAGACGAACTCGTGTGGCTGCCCATGGAACAGGTCCGTGCGCATCTCACGTGGGAGCGCGATCAGGAGCTCTACGACGAAGTGACGAAGTTCCCCGAGATGCGCGCGCAGGCCAGTTAGCGGACCCTCTCCAAGAACTGCTTCGTTGATTCGTGCTTGGGATTGGAGAACAGCTCCTCGGGGGTGCCCTGTTCGACGAGCACGCCGCCATCCAGGTAGACCACCTGATGGGCGACGTCACGCGCGAAGTTCATCTCGTGGGTCGCGATCAACATCGTCGTGCCCGACGCCGCGAGGTCGCGTAGGAGGTCGAGTACCTCGCCCACGAGTGACGGGTCCAGCGCGCTGGTCACTTCATCGAGTAACAACAACGCCGGCTTCATCGCGAGCGAACGCACGATGGCGACTCGTTGTTGTTGGCCCCCCGAGAGGCGGTCGGGGTACTCATTGGCGCGCTCGCGCAGACCAATTCGCTCGAGCAGTGCGAGGGCTTCGTCGGTCGCGTCGTCGCGTCGTCGCTTCAGGGCCCGCACGGGACCGAGCAGGACGTTGTCCAAGACGTTGAGGTGCGGAAAGAGGTTGAAGGACTGAAAGACCATGCCCACGTGGCGCCGGACGAGATCGCCGCTCACGCGCGGGTCGCTCAACGATTGGCCGAAGAGGCTCACCGAACCACCGTCGACGCTCTCGAGGAGATTGGCGCAGCGCAGCAGCGTCGACTTGCCCGAGCCCGACGCGCCGATGAGACAGACCACTTCGTGGCGATGCAGGGTGAGCGACACGCCCTTTAGGACCTCGACGTCGTCGAAGCGCTTGGCGACCTCATTGAGTTCGAGGACGACGCTCGTCATCGCGCGGCCGCCAGTCTGCGCTCGCGGTCGCGCGCGATCAAGCGGTCGGTCATGCGCGTCATGGGGATGGTGAGCAGGAGAAAGAAGCCGGCCGCGAGTACCAGACCGCTCTCGTTGAAGACGGTCGACTGGTAGATCTGCGCCGAACGGGCAATTTCGACGCCGCCAATCACCGAGACCAACACCGTGTCCTTCTGGAGCGAGATGAAGTCGTTCAACAAGGGAGGGATCACGGTGCGAACGGCCTGGGGCAAGATGACCCGGCGCATCGTCGAGGACTGCGTGAGTCCGAGTGATCGAGCGGCGAGCAGCTGACCGTTGGGCACGGAGAGGATGCCCGCGCGAAAGACCTCCGAGACGTACGCCGAGTACGACAAGGTGAGCGTGATCACGCCAAAGACCGGTGGCGCCACGGTGGCGAGATTCGAATAGAGGGCGGGCAGACCAAAGCCCACCAAGAACATCACGAGCAACACCGGCACCCCGCGAAAGATGTCGCTGTAGGCCGTCGCCAACACGCGAAAGGGCAGCAGGACCGGCGACTTGGTGATGCGTGTCCACGCGAGCCCGAGTCCGAACAGCAGCACCAGGACCTCGCTGACGAGAAACATCCACACGTTCGTCCAGATGCCGTCACGTATCGCGAGGATGCCCTTCGAGGGGTCGCCGTTCCAGGCCACCCACATGTCGTGGAAGTTGAAGTAGCTCGCGCGCACGCGCACCCCACCCGGGGCGAAGTACAACAGGGCGATGATGACGACCAGCACCACGGCGGTCGATACCGTACTCGCGACGAGACCTCGACGACCGACGAAGAGTAGGTGTCGGCGCGGCGAGAGGAGGTGAGGCGTCTCCTCCGACGAGTCCGTCGACAGCGACACGACGCCTAGGGCTTAATCGTGGGCACGCTGGTGTAGATGGCGAGCCACTTCTGCTGCAGCGCCGCCAACTTGCCGCTGCTCTTGAGAGCGTTGATCGCGACGTTGACGCAGGCGACCAACGGGTTGCC
Source organism: uncultured Acidimicrobiaceae bacterium (assembly GCA_963800765.1). Taxonomy (GTDB): domain Bacteria; phylum Actinomycetota; class Acidimicrobiia; order Acidimicrobiales; family RAAP-2; genus RAAP-2. Next base: position 71,140 of record CAWDCF010000006.1, on the reverse strand, counting down.
CTTGGTGAAGAGCAGCCCGTAGTGTTCGCCAACGCTCGGGAACTGTCCGACCTGGGTCGCGATCAACTTCTTCTTGGCGTTCGTGATCTGCGCCGAGGCCATGTATTGACCGTCGGGCGTGTCGATGACGATGGCGTCGATCTGACCGTTTTGAAGTGCGAGCACCGCTTCGTCCAAGGTGGAGTAGATGCGCGGCGCATGGGTGGGCTTGATCTCGTTCGTGATGTAGGCGAGACCGGTCGTACCGATCTGGTCACCGTAGGTGTAGGTCTTCAACTCACTCGCGGAGTGCTTCTTCACGATGGGATTGGTCTTGAGGGCGACGATCGACTGCTGGACGTCGTAGTAGCTGACCGAAAAGGTGACGGCCTGCGCGCGGGTCGCGGTGTAGGAGATCTCGTTGATGTCAAAGTCAAAGGCCTTGGGACCGGGTTCGTAACTCGAGTCGAAGGGCTCGTGCACCCACATCACGTTGGACTTCGCCACGCCCAGTTCACCCGCGATCGCGTAGGCGACGGCCGACTCGTAGCCCTTGCCGTTAGTGGGCGTGTTGTTGACGAACCACGGCGTGTAGCCGGGGTCGTCGGTGGCGACGGTCAGTTTGCCCTTGGTGTGTTCTTGGCTCGTCACGGTCGTCTTGCACGAGGAGAGCGTCGGTGCAGTCGCCGCGTTCGCGCTGGCGCCAGTCGTGAGCGACACGGTCGCCAGCGTTGTGAGCGTCATAAGACCAGCGAGCGAGAGTCGGAGGTTGCGCATGGATATCCCTTCTAGGTACAGCCACAGTAGGTATTTCTCAAGCGCAATGATAGAGAATGTTCTCATGGGCGACCGAGGCGATGACTCCTTATGTCTCCGCGCGAGGGGAGGGACGACCAACAACGACGGGCGTCGCTTGCCATTGTGTGTCGACAACGTCCTTTTACTAGGATGGCGAGGCTGGGAGAGGTGGGTGAGTTCGGTTTAAACCACATTCCTGCTAAGAATGCGGCCTGCGAAAGTGGGCCCGAGGGTTCAAATCCCTCCCTCTCCGCCATCACCACCGAGCGCACAGCGCTCGGTGTCGTCGTGACTAGAGGAGATGTTCTTGCGGTACTGGATCGAGACGCTCGGGTGCCCCAAGAACCACGTCGACTCAGAAAAGCTGGCCGGTCTGCTTGAGACCCAGGGCTATACGGTCGCGACGTCGGCTACCTCGGCCGACCTCGTCGTCGCCAACACGTGCGCCTTCATCGAAGCGGCACGCGAGGAGTCCATTGAGACCGTGCTCGCGCTCGCCGACGTCAAGCAAAAGGGATCGCGCCTCGTGGTGACGGGCTGCATGGCCGAGCGCTACGGCGAGGAACTGGCCGCCGCCCTCCCGGAGGTCGACCTCGTCGCCGGATTCGGCGAGAGCCTCACGGCGTTGGCGCCCTCGACGCCGGTCGCGTTGCGCAGCCGACCCACGAGTTCCTTCGACCTCTTGAATCTGCCGCGCCCGAAGTCCAAGACCCCGTGGGCGTACGTGAAGATCGCCGAGGGCTGCGACCGACGCTGCGGCTTCTGCGCGATTCCCTCGTTCCGTGGTGACCAGCGTTCTCGTTCCACCCAGGAGATCCTCTCCGAGGGCCGCGCGCTCGCGCAAGGCGGTGTTCGAGAGTTGGTGCTCATCGCCCAAGACCTCGCGAGTTGGGGTCACGACCGTCGACGTGGCGGACGCGGCGAACCGGTTGAGGTTCTCGACGAGGGCGGCAGCCAGCCCCTCATTGAACTGACGCGCACGCTGAGTCGCGAGGTCGAGCGCGTCCGGCTCTTGTACCTGTACCCGTCGGGACTCACGGGCGCTCTCATCGAGGCGATCCTCGAGAGCGGTGTCCCGTACTTCGACCTCTCCTTGCAGCACGCGTCGCGGCCGCTCCTTCGCGCCATGCGCCGATGGGGCGACGCGGGGCGTTTCCTCGAACGAATTGCCGCGATTCGAGCCAGCGACGCCGACGCGACGTTTCGCTCGTCGTTCATCTTGGGTTACCCCGGTGAGACCGAGGACGACCAGCGCGCCTTGCTCGACTTCATAGAGGAGGCGCAACTCGACTGGGCCGGCTTCTTCACGTTCTCCTCCGAGGAGGGGACCTACGCGAACGACCTGGGCGCGCAGGTCCCCCACGAACTGGCCCTCGAGCGACTGCGTGAGGTGAGCGAACTGCAGGACACGATCACGGCGCGACGTCGCGATGCGCTGGTCGGTATGCGCCAGCGGCTCCTCATCGATGCGCCGGGCGTCGCTCGAAGTGTCCGCGAGTGCCCCGAGATAGATGGCATTGTGATGGTGGACCGGTCGCTCGAAGTCGGGACGCTGGTTGACTGTGAGATTGTGGCGAGTCACGGAACGGATCTGGAGGCGGTGCTGGTATGACGACCGAGCCCACCTACGGTGAATCCGCGCTCCTTACGCCGGCCAACATGCTCACGGCGTCGAGGCTGCTCGTCGCACCGGTCTTCATCTACCTCATCGTCTTTGACCGAATTTCGTGGTGGACCGCGCTCGTTGGTTTCCTGGCGGCCATGTCGGACTACTTCGACGGCATCGTCGCGCGCCGCCACGGCACCACGACGTCGGGCGCGTTCCTTGACCCACTGGCCGACAAGGTCATCGTCCTTGGATCGCTGTACGCGTTGATCTTGGCCCGGCCCCACGGCCTGAAGGACTTCATCATCCCGGCGGCCATCATCACGCTGCGAGAGATCTGGATGAGTTTCTATCGGGCCAAGGCGGCTCAGCGTGGCATCTCGATTCCCGCCAGCAAACTCGCCAAGTGGAAGACCTTCACGCAGGACTGGGCGATTGCGTTGTGCGTCATTCCGGTGACGGCCCACCACGGCTGGATCGGCGTCACCGTCATCTGGATCGCGGTCGTCCTCACCGTCTACACGGGTTGGCAGTACTACGCCGAAGGCAAGAAGGTTGGCCTACGTGCGCGTTGAGATCGTCGCGGTCGGCACGGAGTTGTTGCTGGGCCAGATTCCCGACACGAACTCGCAGTGGTTGGGCGAGCACCTCGCGGCCAACGGCATCTCGTCGCAGTTCCATCAGCACGTTGGCGACAACCACGAACGAATCGTGCTGGCCTTTCGAACGGCGCTCGCGCGAAGCGACGCGCTGATTGTCTGCGGCGGACTTGGCCCAACCCAGGACGACATCACGCGTGCGGCGCTCGCCGAGGTGATGAACGTGCCGCTCGAGCGCCACGAGGACATCGTCGAGAAGATTCGCGCGATGTTCGGCTCACGGGGACGAACGATGCCCGAGAACAACCTGCTCCAGGCCGACGTGCCACGGGGGGCAACCATCATCCCCCAGACGCGCGGCACGGCGCCCGGGCTCATCTGCCAGGTCGGCCTCAAGGTCGTCTACGCCGTACCGGGTGTCCCCTACGAGATGACGGACATGTTCGAGCGCGCGATCCTGCCCGACCTCCTCGCGCGCCAACGCGCCGACGGATCGACGTCGGTCATCACGAGTCGGGTCCTGCGCACGTGGGGCGCGAGTGAGTCGGCCCTCGCCGAAGCCGTCGCCCAAAGGTTCGATGCCTTGAGCGACGATGATCGGGTCACGATTGCGTTCCTCGCCTCGGGGATCGAGGGCATCAAGGTTCGTCTCACCGCACGCGGCGATGACGCCGCGCACGCGTCGTCACTGCTCGCCGATGAGGAGAAGCTCGTCCGCGCGCTCATCGTCGAGCAACTCGGCGACATCATCTTCGGTGTCGACGAGGAGACCATGGAGGACGTCGTCGCGGCGCGACTGCTCGCTCGCGGCGCCACGTTGGCCGTTGCTGAGTCGGTGACCGGCGGACTGATCGCCAGTCGACTCGTGGCGGTCGCGGGGGCCTCCACGTGGTTTCGTGGTGGCGTGGTGAGCTACGCCACGGACGTGAAGTACGACCTCTTGAAGGTTCCGGTGGGACCGGTGGTGAGTGCCGCGGCCGCCGAGGCGATGGCCATTGGAGTGCGCGAACTCCTCGGGTCCGACATTGGCCTCAGCGTCACCGGCGTCGCGGGACCCGAAGAACAAGACGGCCAGCCGGTCGGCACCGTCTTCGTCGGACTCTCCATTGGTGAAACGCTGGAGCACGCCGCGCTGCGCCTGCCCGGTGACCGGCCCCGAGTGCGCGCGTACGCAGCGATCAGTTCCCTCGACGTGCTGCGCCGCGCGTTGGACCGGCCATCGTGACTGTCGGGCTCGCATAATCTCGTCCTAACGGAGGTGCGTATGTCGTCATTGGAGATTCAGGCTGAACCATCGGCGATGGGTTTTGACCCCGAACGCCTGGCACGAATCAAGCCGCACTTCGATTCCTACGTGAACGATCGTCGACTGCCCGGTTGGCTCGCGACGGTGTCGCGCGGGGGCGTGCTCGTCTGGAGTGACAAGGGCGGCTTCCGTGACCGCGAGAAGAATCTCGAGGTCACGAACGACACCATATGGCGCATCTACTCAATGACCAAGCCGATCACCTCGATTGCGGTGATGATGCTCTACGAAGAGGGGCGCTTCGATCTCAACGACGACGTCGGTCAGTGGATCGACGCGTTGAAGGAGCCCCGCGTCTGGTCCGGCGGCACGGCGGCGAAGCCCCAGACGGTCCCCGCGATTGAGCCGGTGCGCGTGCACCATCTACTCAGTCAGATGAGCGGACTCACGTACGGGTTCCACTACGCCCACCCGACCGACGAGATCTATCGACAGAAGGGTTACGACTTCGGATTCGCCCCCGGTGCCGATCTCGCCCAGGCCGTGCACGATTGGTGTTCGAGCCCGCTCGTCTTTCAGCCGGGCAGTGGCTGGAACTACTCAGTCTCGGTCGACGTGCTTGGTCGCCTCATTGAGATCTGGAGTGGCCAGTCCTTCGAGTCGTTCCTCCAAGACCGAGTCCTGGGACCACTCGGCATGGTCGACACCGACTGGTACTGCCCCGAGGAGAAGTGGGACCGCCTCGCGATGCTCTACGTCCCGAGCAAGGGTGATTCATTCCCCTACGAGGAACTGGCCAAGGGAGCGACGCACGCGCCGCGAATCCACGGCGGTGGCGGCGGTCTGGTCTCGAGCGCCAGCGACTACGACCGCTTCATGACGATGCTGCTGCGCGGAGGTGAACTCGACGGCGTTCGCCTCGTCTCGAATCGCACGCTCGAACTCATGACCCGCAACCATCTACCGGGTGACGTCGACCTGGAGGAGTTCGCCACCGATTCGTTCTCTGAAATCGACTACGCCGGCATTGGTTTTGGTCTCGGCTTTTCGGTGGTGCTCGACGCCGCGAAGAACAAGAGTCTCGTATCGGAAGGGTCATTCGCCTGGGGTGGGGCTGCGTCAACGGCCTTCTGGGTCGATCCGGCCGAGGATTTGACAGTTGGTTTCTATACCCAGTTGCTGCCGAGCGGCACCTATCCGATCCGCCGCGACCTTCAACAGCTCGTCTATCAGGCGCTCGTCGATTAGAGCTCCAAATACCTGAACAACACTGTTGTTTTGCCCGCCCACGGGGCATGATGTTGTGGTCGGTAAATACCTCTTACGAACACTTGTTCGTAGTACCGTAAATACAGGTGGAGACCGACCGATGTCACTAGAGGTTCGTAGCGTTCCTCCGATGACAAAGAACAAGGAGACAGTAATGGCAACCGATGACCGCGCCAAGGCTCTCGACGCCGCACTCGGCCAGATCGAGAAGCAGTTCGGCAAGGGCTCGATCATGCGCATGGGCGAGAACCTGCACATGAATATCGAGTCGATCCCGACTGGTGCTCTCGCGCTCGACATGGCCCTCGGCATCGGTGGACTCCCGCGAGGTCGCATCGTCGAGCTCTACGGACCGGAGTCCTCCGGTAAGTCGACCCTCGCCATGCACGTCGTCGCCGAAGCCCAGCGAAACGGTGGCGTCTGCGCGTACATCGATGCCGAACACGCGATGGACCCGGTCTACGCGCGTGCGATCGGTGTCAACGTCGATGACCTCTTGATCTCTCAGCCCGACACCGGCGAGCAGGCCCTCGAGATCACCGACATGCTGATCCGCTCCGGTGCGCTTGACGTCATCATCATCGACTCCGTCGCGGCGTTGACACCGCGCGCCGAGATCGAGGGTGACATGGGCGACACCCACGTCGGACTCCAGGCTCGTCTCATGAGCCAAGCCCTTCGCAAGTTGACCGGCGGACTCTCAAAGTCCAACACGGTCGCCGTCTTCATCAACCAGCTTCGCGAGAAAATCGGCGTGATCTACGGATCACCTGAGGTGACCCCCGGCGGACGTGCTCTGAAGTTCTACGCCTCGATCCGACTGGACATCCGCCGTATCGAATCGATCAAAGATGGCACCGACGTCGTTGGTAACCGTACGCGCGTCAAGGTCGTGAAGAACAAGTGCGCCGCGCCATTCAAGCAGGCCGAATTCGACATCATGTACGGCCAAGGCATCAGCCGAGAAGGCTCGGTCCTCGACGTCGCCGTCGAACTGGGCTTCGTGAAGAAGGCCGGCGCGTGGTTCACCTACGAGGGCGAACAGATGGGGCAAGGTCGTGAGAATGTGAAGGCCTTCCTTCGCGAGAATCCACAGACAATGGCTGAGATAGACGGCCGAGTGCGCGAACACATGGCGAACGCCCTGTTGCCAGACGTCGTCGGCACCGGCGTCGAGATCGATATCGACACTCCAATCTCGTTGGATTGATTCACTCGCAACTTTGTTCAGCACCGGCGTCGAGATTGACATCGACACTGAGTTCGCCGGCCTTCCTAGTGGGACTGAAAGAATGCAGTTCTCATGGACATTATGGAAGTGGTGAGTGATTCTCGAGCACGATGGTCTGGCGGCCCAAGGCCTCGACGATGTCATCGCAGTTCAACGGCTCAGTCGCTTTCGGCACTGACGATCCTATGTTGCTTGTTTGCTGCAAGTGCCGTGCCGGCATTCGCATCCGGTCGGTCAAGTTTCGTCGTGCACGCCAACTATCTCGGTCCGTCGGACGCGAGTCGAATTTCATCAGCCCGAGCCGACGCCAATCGATTGCTGTCACTCGCTTGGTTTCCGGCCGGCGCGCAGAGGCTCACAACCTGGGTTCACTTGAAGGGATTCGAGCTCTCTATACCGGGAGCTTCGATTGGTGATCCAGATCAGGTCGACGTCGCTCGCTTCTATCTCGCAGGGCCGAAGAGCCAGGGTGTCTCCTGGCTCAATACGCGAACCCCGGTCGGTGGATCACTTGACGGCCGCGGAGGTACTAATCGGGCAAATCTCGAGTGGTCGTACTACTTTGCATCGCCAGCTACGTTTCCCTATTCCGATTTGCAGTACACAAAACGAATTTTGCCTGACGGAAATGTTGAACTCCGTATTGACGCACAAGTTGAGTGGACGCCACAGAAGTCACGATTCTCGATTATTCCGAGCGGCGCGACTTTGGTGGAGGCCGTGTATTTACCGGGCAACGGTACGACTCACTCGGAGTCGAAGCGATTGTCGGCGAGCACAACAAATGTCGAAGCCATCGCGGCGATCCGGCGGCAAATCGACGCTCTCCCCGTGGCGTACCCCGGCATCAGTAGTTGTCCGTACGTGAAACCCGGAACAATTACCGTTCGCTTCTTCCGTTCAGCGCACACTCGCGAGTTCGCTTCGGTGTTCTTTGATAGAGAGAGTTGCGATGACGTGTGGGTCAGCCTGTATTCGTCGACGCATCAACTCTTGGGAAAGGGCGAGGACGGTGGAGATTTTGGCGCGATACCGAGCGTGACGAAACTCCTCGGTCTGCAGAACGCGTCGTGACCAAAAGCGAGAGCCGCACCTGATCGACTCATAATGCGCATGAGCACTGCCTGTAGCGTGCATTCGTGCAGAGTCGCATTCGTTTCCGACAGTTTCTTGGTGCGCGCGTTCGCGCCTGGCGTCGGTATCTCAATGAGGTCGCCACCGTAGGGCCGGACGACCCGTACGCCAAGAGGTTTCAGCATTTTGGGAGCGGTGCGGCACTCATGGCACCGCAAGGCGTTATCTACAACGAGCGCTATCTCTCGATCGGCGAGGGGACCTTGATCGGACCAAACGTCGCGCTCACGGCGGGCATCAGTGGCGAACAGACGATGCTCAGTTCGCCGGTCGTGACCATCGGACGCAAGTGCATCATCGGACGCGGGTCCCACATCATCGGTCACTGGTCGATCGTGCTCGGTGACGAGATTCAGACGGGCCCCTACATCTACATCACTGATGAGAATCATTCCTACGAGGACCCCAACGCACCGATTGGCTGGCAACCTCCGACCGAGGCGGCGGTGCGCATTGGCTCGGGGAGCTGGCTGGGAGCCAACGTCGTGATCCTGCCCGGCACCGTGCTCGGTCGAAACACCGTCGTCGCGGCGGGTGCGGTGGTGCGTGGTGAGTTCCCCGATCACGTGGTGCTGGGCGGTGTGCCGGCCAAGGTCCTGCGCCACTACAGCGAAGAGAACGGATGGCAGTCGGGACCGCCGAGTGGCTAGACGCAACATCGGCATTGACCTCACGCCGCTTCGTATCTCGACCCAGTATCGGCGCCTCTACATCGCGGGCTTCATTACGGCCCTCGGAAGCCAGGCGACGTACGTCGCGGTGCCCTACCAATTGCGCCTGCTCACGCATTCGACCCTGGCCGTGGGGTCGCTCGGCCTCGCGGAACTCTTGCCCTTGATCGTGTTCGGCCTCTACGGCGGTGTACTCGCCGATCGACTCAATCGACGTCGATTGATCATTTCGATGGAGCAGGTCCTCATGCTCTCGACGGCGGTCTTGTTCGTGAACGCCCTGCTCCCGCATCCCCAAGCGTGGATCCTCTACGCCGACGCCTTCATTGCCTCAGGCGCCGGAAGTCTCCAACGGCCAAGTATCGAAGCTCTGAACCAGATGTTCGTGCCGCACGAGATGCAGCGTGCGGCCTCGACGCTGGCGAATCTTCGTTCGACCACGGCGTCAATCATCGGCCCGGCCCTTGGGGGGCTGGCGGCGATCGTGCTCGGTCCGGGATCGGTCTACCTCGCCAACTTGGTGACGTTCACACTCTCATTGATCATGCTGTATTCATTACGAGCAACGGCCGCCAGCGTGAAACTCGACGACGGTGACGTGGCCGCGATGCGCACCGGCCTGCGCTACGCACGCTCTCGCCCCGACATCATGGGCACGTACGTCGTCGACCTCCTGGCGATGGTCCTGGCCTTCCCCGTGGTCATGCTGCCGTTCGTCGCGGCCCGGTTCCATGAGACGTACGCGCTGGCGGTGCTGTACTGCGCGTTGCCGGCCGGAGCGCTCATTGCGTCGTTGACGTCGGGTTGGTCGCACCGTATCCATCGTTACGGGCGAGCCATCGTGGTCGCCGCAGCGCTGTGGGGACTGGGAATCGCGCTCTTTGGGTATTCATCTTCTCTTTGGCTCGTGCTCCTCGGACTGGCGATCGGCGGAGCGGCCGACGCCATAAGTGGCATCTTTCGCACGACGATGTGGAACGAGTCAATTCCGCCTGAGATACGCGGTCGCATGGCCGGCATCGAGATGATCTCCTACTCGCTCGGACCGACCGCCGGTCAGTTCCGCGCCGGCGTGATGGCGGCCTGGACGACGTTGCGTTTCTCACTGACGTTCGGAGGGTTGGCCTGCACCGGGTCGGTCGGTGCCGTCGCGGTTGCCCTGCCCGCGCTCTGGAGATTCGACGCACGTACTGACGTCCACGTCGCAGAGGTCCGTGAACTTCGCGCCGGTGAGGACCACTCGGAGTCGTAAACGCGATTCGTCAGCCTCTACGCTTCTTGCGTGCCCACTTCGACGTTTCTCGTGACCGTGAGCGGACCGGATCGAATTGGCGTCGGCGCCGAGCTGTTCGCCGCCCTCACGGTGTTGAGCGCGCAAGGCGTGCACGTCACCGACGTGGCCCAAATCACTATTAAGGGAGCACTCGTGCTCTGCGCTGAGGTCAGCAGCGAGAAGTCGCTGTCACTCGCCGACGTCGAATCCGCTCTGAGCACCCGAGACATCGTGCGCGACGGTGTCAGCGCGACGGTCGAGAGAGTGGTGCCCAACGAAGCAAGTGATGGTCGCCGACTCCTGGTCACGTTTCTCGCGTCTCGGATAGGTGCGTCGCAATTGGAAGATGTCTTCGCGGCCATTGCCCGCTCGGGGGCGTCATGCGAACGGATCGTGCACCTGGCGAGTTACCCCGTTGACTGTTACGAGCTCGTCGTGCGTGGCCCGGACCACGACCTGCTTCGCGAGGAACTGGTCGCGGTCGCGAGCAGCAGCGGCCTGGACTTGGCGGTCCAGCGCGCCGGTCTGCACCGCCGGGCCAAGCATCTCGTCGTCATGGACGCCGACTCGACGCTCTTGCAAGACGAAGTCATCGACCTACTGGCCGTCGAATGCGGCTGCGCCGCGGAGGTCTCAGAAATCACCGAACTGGCGATGGCGGGCGAGATCGACTTCGCTGAAGCACTTCGACGGCGCGTCACCCTGCTCGCGGGACTACCCGAGAGTGTGCTCGATGACGTGAGGAACAAACTTCGACTGACACCGGGGGCTCGCACGCTCCTTCGCACTCTCCAGCGTCTCGGCTACGTTCCGGCGGTGGTGTCGGGCGGCTTCGTTGAGGTGCTGGAGCCACTGATGGCTGAACTCAAGGTGGACTACCTCGCCGCCAATCGGCTCGAGATCGCGAACGGCAAGTTGACCGGGACGGTCCTGGGTGAGATCGTCGATCGGGCGGGTAAGGCGCAGGCGCTGCGACGCTTCGCCGAGGAGGTCGGGGTGCCGCTCGAACAGACGGTCGCGGTCGGCGACGGCGCGAACGACATTGACATGCTCTCGGCCGCGGGCCTCGGGATCGCGTTCAACGCGAAGCCGGTCGTCCAAGCGCACGCCGACACGGCGCTCACCGTTCCCTATCTCGACGCGGTCCTCTATTTCCTCGGCATCAGCCGTGAGGAGATCGAAGCCGAATAGTAGGCGCCGTCACCGCAATGGCGATGGCGCGACCGGCCAATGCGGCGCCGGGAAGCAGCGCCGGGTGGGTGCGCTCGGTGGCATTGCTCTAGGTCGAGTCAAAGTTCTCCTTACCGGGTAGTAAGGTCCTATTCCAATACGAATGGGGGGCTGGTGAAAGTTCGAATTGACCCAGAGATCTGTCAGGGGCAGGGCCGCTGTTTCTCTATCGCGCCGACAATCTTCGACTTCGATGACCTCGGCAATGGCGTGGTCATTGGCGACGGCACACTGAGCGCCGACACGCGTTCCTTGGCCCAACTCGCACAAGCCAACTGTCCCGAGCACGCGATCTTCATCGAGGAGTAGGAATGTCCGAAAACCCTCTCGTTCAAGACTTCGCCACCGACTGGGATCACACTGATCCACAGTGGGTCGCCGATCCCTATCCGATTTGGGAAGACCTGCGCGAACGCTGCCCCGTCGCGCACACCGATCGCTACGGCGGCGGATGGTTCCCCGCGACTCACGCTGGCGTGTCGAAGGTCGCCAAGGACACGGACAACTTCACCAGTCGAACCGTGGTCGTCGGCACCACTCGACCGGGGGAGTTGGATCTTCCCGCGCCCATCGGCGTCGCGCCCCCCATCACCTCAGACCCGCCGTTTCACGCCATCGCTCGACGATTGATCCTGCCGGCGTTCGCGCCCGGTCCGATCAATGCGCTCGAGCCGATGATTCGTGAACTGTGCTCGAGTCTCCTGGACGAGGTGAAGGGCGAGGAGATCTTCAACGCCAGTTCCATGTACGCGCGGTTCATCCCTCCGGGCGTGATCCGAGGGATGTTGGGCTTCCCCGAAGGTGACACTGAGAAGTTCTTCGACTTCGTGCACATCATCCTCGAAGGCATCGACCACCCGGAGGAAGAACGCCTCGAGGAGTTCATGCCCGTGGAGGAGTACTTCACCGCGCAGATCCAAGATCACATGGACAATCCCCGTGACGACCTGACGTCGTACCTCTTGAACGTCGAACTCGACGGCCAGAACCTGGCTCTCGAACACGTCTTCGGCACGATGCTCCTTATTCTCGTTGCCGGTATCGACACCACGTGGTCGGCCATTGGCTCAGCACTTTGGCATTTGGCCCGTCACCCCGAGGACCTCGAGCGTTTGGTGAACGAGCCCGACCTCATGCCCGTCGCCATCGAGGAGTTCTTGCGTTTCTACGCGCCGGTGACCATGGCTCGAATGGTGAAACACGACATGGACTATTTGGGCTGTCCGATGAAGGAAGACGACTGGGTCCTGCTCGGGTTCCCGGCCGCCAACCGCGACCCGGTGGTCTTCAAAGACGCCGACAAGTTCATCATCGATCGCGCGGAGAATCGCCACGTGGCCTTCGGACTCGGCATTCACCGCTGTGCCGGGTCGAACCTGGCGCGTCTGGAACTACGAGTCGCCATCGAGGAGTTCATCAAGCGATATCCGCGATTCGAACTCGCCGACGCCGGCGCGGTGACGTGGGCGCCCGGCCAGGTTCGTGGTCCGCGCAACATACCAATTCGCGTACCGCAGTAAAAGTTCAGCGAAGCGGGGGGACGCGACGATGACGATCAAAGAGCCGGTTGAGGATTTCGCCACCGACTGGGATCACACCGATCCGCAGTGGGTGAACGACCCGTACCCGATTTGGGACGAACTTCGTGGTCGGTGCCCCGTGGCGCACACCGAGCGTTACGGCGGGGGATGGTTCCCCACGACCCACGAGATGGTGTCGTCGATCGCCAACGACACCACACACTTCACGAGTCGAATGGTCGTCGTCACGCACACGAAGTACCCACCCAACTTCATTCCCGCCCCAATGGGTGGCGCGCCGCCCATCACGTCGGACCCGCCGTTCCACCAGATCGCGCGACGGGTCATCCTCCCGGCGTTCGCACCGGGCCCGATCAATGCGCTGGAACCGCAGATCCGCGCTCTGTGCAACAAGCATTTGGATCGCCTCGCGGGCCAGGTGCTCATCGATGGCGGGACCGACTACGCGCAGTTCATTCCTCCGGGCGTGATCGCGACCATGCTCGGCTTCCCACCCGAGGACGAAGAGACCTTCCGAGAGATCATCCACCTGTTCCTCGATCTCATCGACCTTCCGCCGGAGGTTCGCGGACCGATGTTTGAGCCCGTGGCCGACTATTTCACGAAGCAGATCGAAGACCATCTTGCGAATCCCCGGGACGATCTGACGACGTATTTGTTGAACGTCGAGGTCGGCGGGAACAAACTGCTGCCGGAACACGTGCGCGGCACGATCGCCCTCATCCTCATCGCGGGCATTGACACGACGTGGTCGGCGATTGGCTCATCAATCTGGCACCTCGCGCGACACCCCGAGGACCTCGCGCGATTGGTCAATGAGCCCGATCTGATGCCCGTGGCCGTCGAAGAGTTCCTTCGCTTCTACGCGCCGGTGACGATGGCTCGGCTCGTCGCGGAGGACCACGATTTCTACGGCACGCCGATGAAGAAGGATGACTGGGTCCTGCTGGGATTTCCCGCGGCGAACCGGGACCCGGAAGTCTTTGTGGACGCGGACAAGTTCATCATCGACCGCGAGGTCAATCGCCACGCGGCCTTTGGATTGGGCATCCATCGATGCATCGGTTCGAACCTGGCCCGCCTGGAGTTGCGCATCGCCATCGAAGAGTTCATCAAGCGCTATCCGAAGTTCGAGTTGGCCGATCCCGCCGGCGTCACGTGGGCACCGGGACAGGTCCGGGGACCTCGTCACCTTCCGTTGCGGATACTCGCCTAGTCGCGACTACAAGTGGAGATTGGTAGTGCCCGAACTCCAGAGTTCGGCCATCCAGGCTTCGATGCCGTCGACACTTCGGGGAAGTTTCGCCGAGAGATTCCTCGATCCCGTCGCGGTCACGAGGACGTCGTCTTCGATGCGCACTCCGATGCCTCGATACTCCTCGGGCACGGTGAGGTCGTTGGCCTGAAAGTAGAGACCGGGCTCGACGGTGAGCACGTAACCCTCCTGCAGTTCGCCATCGCGGTACGTTTCATCGCGTGCATTGGCGCAGTCGTGGACGTCAAGTCCCAGCATGTGGCTCGTCCCGTGCAACGTGTAGCGGCGATGCAACTGGCGATCGCTGCGCAACGCCACGTCGGGCTCTTCCTTCAAGATGCCGAGGTCGAAGAGTCCCTGGGCGATGACCTTCATCGCCGCTTCGTGTGGCGCCTTGAACTCCGCCCCCGGCCTCACGGCGTCAATGCCGGCTTGCTGAGCCGCGAGGACGAGCTCGTAGACCGCGCGCTGGGGCGCGGAGAACTTGCCGTTGATAGGTATCGTGCGCGTGACGTCGGCGGTGTAGAGGTTGTGGCACTCCACGCCGGCGTCGAGCAACAACAAATCGCCGCGACGGACCTCACCCGTGTTCCTCGTCCAGTGCAGTACCGTCGCGTCGGAACCGCTGGCGGCGATCGTGTCGTAGCCGACGTCGTTGCCTTCAACGCGCGCGCGCAGATTGAAGACGCCCTCGATGACTCGTTCGCCTCGACCTTCGGCAGCGGGGAGCGCACGAACGACGTCCTCGAATCCCTTCACGGTGTAGTCAACCGCCAACTGGAGTTGGGCGATCTCGAATTCGTCCTTCACGAGACGGAACTCACTGAGCTCCGTGGCCAGTCGCTGATCGTCGTCGTTCGATTCGATGATCGAGTCCACGTAGGCGTCGAATCCCCGGACACACACGATCTCGGTGCCCTGGCGTGTCACGAGGTCCTTCTCGAGGTTCTCCAGCGGTGCGGTGTCGATCTCGTAGTACGACGCGGCTTCCGTGACGCCGCGGCGAGGCCCCACCCACAGTTCGCCGTATCGCGCGTCGGAGAAGAACTCGTGGGTCTTCTGGTCGCGACGGTGCGCTACGTACAAGGTGGAGTGTGACCCGCCTTCGTCCGACGTGATCACCAAGACCGCGTCGGGCTCATCGCAGCCCGTCAGATAGAAGAAGTCGGTGCCCGCGCGGAAGCGGTAGTCCGTGTCATTGGCGCGGACCTTGAAGTTGCCCGTCGGGATGACGATGGTCTTGTTGGCGAACTTCGCGCCAATCCGGCTTCGTCTCGTTGAGCAGTGCGTTGCCGCCGGGTGCACTTCGGGGATCGTGGCGATGTCCCCCCAGTTGCTGGTCATGTGCTCGACGAGCGCGCGCGGAATCGCCGGGCGATGTTCGCCGGCCCAGATCCAGTGTTCCGAAGTGGGGTTCTCGGCCGAAACGTCAGGTTCGGGGAATGCGGGAGTGTTGTCATTCATATCCGTAACTTACAACCGGCGATGACGATGGCAATAGGCTCCCAGCATGGATATCTCAGTGGCCCAAGTCGGTTCCGTCGCCGTCCTCACGTGGAACGACGGCGAGAACCGAGTGAACGTGGATTCCCTCGCTCGACTCAACACGATCCTCGACGAACTCGAGAGTCTCGACGGCCCGCTCGCGGTCGTACTGACCGGAACCGGCAAGTTCTTCTCCAACGGACTCGACCTTGAGCGATTCGGCAACAACCCTGAGGAGTTCGGCGCCACGGTGCGTGAAGCGGAACGAACCATTGGTCGGCTCCTCGTCTTTCCGGCGTACACCGTCGCGGCCATCAACGGTCACGCCTTTGCGATGGGGGCGCTCATCTCGTGCGCCTTCGACTATCGAGTCATGCGCGAGGATCGCGGCTTCTGGTGCATGAACGAGGCGGAGATCGGTCTCGCCCTGGACGCGACGTTGTGGTCGATACTGGTGAACCGATTGCCGCGTGCGACGGCCACGGTCGCGGCGACGACGGCACGGCGATTCGCAGCTCCCGAGGCGAAGCAGTTCGGGATCATCGAAGCTGTCGCGTCACAGGACGAGGTGCTCGGACACGCTCTCGGCGTCGCTGAAGCGATGTCCACGCTCGATCGCACCACGCTCGCGATGCACAAGTGGTTGGCCCACGGCGACGAAGCGACGCTGCTCGGGTTCTCGCGCTGAACAGAGAACGACCGGTTGTTCTTGTGGAAAATTTGTCCTGTCCGCACCACGTTCGTGCGGACCCGTCATTATCGTGAACACCATGAATCTCGACGTCTACCGTGGCTGCTCATTCAAGGAGAAGCGTGACGTCCTCAACGCGTTTTGGCGATCAGGCGTCGAAGCCACACCGCGGATCACCGAGGCCGCCGTGCAGTACGGGTACTACACGCTGATCTGCCTCGGCGTGATCGTGGCGGAACTGGCGCTCATTCTCGCCGTCGCGATCAGTCATGGATCCTTCGTCGAGTGGTTGAGCGCCCTAGGCGAACTCTTCGTTCTCTGGTCGACGTGGTGGGCGGTGAAGCGCTACCGCACGCTGAAGTCGCAAGTCACAGCCGGAGTCGCTCTTTAGATCCAACCCTGGTCGTGCGCGATCTGTTCGACGTCACCAATACGCAACCCGCTTCGATGCTGCAAGGTGCGAATGAGACCGCCCGCTTCGTAGAGGGACTCGTGCGTGCCGGTGTCCAGCCATGTGGTCGCGCGCGAAAGAATCTCGACCCGCAGTTCACCGCGCTCGAGGTAGACGTTGTTGAGTGCCGTGATCTCGAGTTCGCCGCGGTCACTCGGCTTCAAATCTCGTGCGAACTGTGACGCTCTCGCGTCGTAGAAGTAGATGCCCGGGACCGCGAAGGAGCTCTTGGGTTTGAGCGGCTTCTCTTCGATGGAGAGCACCTTGCCCTCATCGTCGAACTCGACAACGCCGTAGGACGAAGGGTCACTCACCTGATACGCGAAGATCAAGGCGCCCTCGACATCGGAGTTCGTTTCTAGGTGCGTACCGAGTCCCGGACCGTAGAAGAGGTTGTCGCCGAGAATGAGCGCGCAACGATCACCGTCAAGGAACGTCTCGCCCAGAATGAGCGCTTCGGCCAATCCATTCGGCTGATCCTGGACGACGTAGGAGATCTGGATTCCGAGCTGGGACCCATCACCGAGCAAACGTCGAAACGCGTCTTGATCGTGCGGCGTCGTGATGAGGAGAATCTCTTGCAGCCCCGCCAACATCAGTGTGCTCAGCGGATAGTAAATCATTGGCTTGTCGTAGATCGGGAGCAGTTGTTTGGAGACTGCGCGAGTGATCGGGTGAAGGCGCGTGCCACTACCACCAGCCAGAATGATTCCCTTCACTCCATTAGTATAGAAGTCCGTCCATCCCTTTCTAAAGGTCGAGGTACTGCCATGCGCGTAGTGATCACTGGGGCTGCTGGATTCATCGGCTCTCGATTTGCGGAACTCTTCCTCGAGAATGCCGAACGACTGAATTGCGATGAAGTCGTGCTACTTGACGCGTTGACGTACTCGGGTCGCCGAGAGAACATGGACAACGTCTTGCGTGATTCGCGCGTACGTTTTGTCGAGGGATCGATCACCGACGCCGACGTGACCGACGACGTGCTTCGCGGTGCGCACGCCGTCGTCCACCTGGCGGCCGAGAGTCACGTCGATCGATCGATTACTGGCGCGAGCCTGTTCTTCGAAACCAACGTGTTGGGTACGCACCAGTTGTTGGAGAGCGCGCGCGCCGGCGGGGTGGAGCGATTCCTCCACGTCTCCACCGACGAGGTGTACGGATCGATTAGCGAAGGCTCGTGGCGCGAGGATCACATCCTCGAGCCCAATTCGCCCTATTCATCGAGCAAGGCGGGATCGGACCTCGCCGCACTCGCGTACCACCGTACCTACGGACTTCCCGTCATGGTGACGCGCTGTTCGAACAACTACGGGCCGCGTCAGTTTCCCGAGAAGGTCATTCCACTCTTCGTCACGAATCTGTTCGACGGGGAAAAGGTCCCGCTCTACGGCGACGGGCTCAACGTGCGTGACTGGCTCTTCGTCGACGATCACTGTCGTGGACTGCTCGCCGTCTTCGAGGGCGGCCGACCGGGGGAGATCTATAACATCGGCGGCGGCACGGAGCTCACGAATGAAGAGCTGACCGCGCGACTGCTGGACCTCTGCGGTTACGACGCTTCGATGATCGAACCGGTCGCCGATCGTCTCGGTCATGATCGCCGCTACAGCGTTGACTGGTCGAAGATCCATGACGAACTGGGCTACGCGCCGCAGACGAGTTTTGACGAAGGGTTGAGCGAAACGGTCAAGTGGTACCACGACAACGAGGCGTGGTGGCGACCACTGAAGGCAACCAATGAAGTTGGTTGAACTCTCGATTCCCGGTCTGTATCTCCTCGAGTCGCCGGTATGGGGCGACGACCGTGGACAGTTTCGCGAATGGTACAAGTTGGGCGACTTCGAAGAGGCCGGGGTCGACTTCCACGCGCAGCAGGCGAATCTGTCGATGTCGAGTCGCAACGTCGTACGCGGGCTGCACTATTCGCTAGCGCCCGAAGGTCAGGCCAAAGTCGTCACCTGTGCGTACGGAGAGCTCGACGATGTGATCGTCGACATTCGTGTCGGTTCACCGACCTTCGGTCGAGTGGAGATCGTGCACCTCGCGGCCGGCGAGGGCCGCTCCGTGCTCGTGCCGGCGGGCGCGGCGCACGGTTACTGTCCGACGACCGATCTGGCAGAACTGGCGTACCTCTTGTCATCACCATTTAATGCGGCGCTCGAGTTAGAGATCCATCCCTTTGACCATGAGATCGACGTGACGTGGCCGGTCACCGGCGAGCCAATCTTGAGCCCGAAGGACGCGAGCGCCCCGACGCTGGCGCAGCGCTCGTCCGCGAACGAACTGCCGTTGTTCACCTAGGGACGTCGTTGTGGGTCCGCCAGGACACACGCTGTAGCGTTGTTCAAGTGAGTACTACACCACTTCGCCTGGTGACGGCTGAGGATCGCAACGTTCATGTTGCGGATTTAGTGTCAGTGCCGACGATTGAATCGGAAGCGCAACTTCGCGCCATTATCACGAGTCTCTCGGGGGTCGACGCCGTCGGCGCAGAGGCGAGGGTGGCGAAATTGTCCACTCGTTCGATCAAGAAATCAACGAAGTTGGCCGCTCTCGACATGGCGATCTCGATGGTCGACCTCACCACTCTCGAAGGAGCCGACACGCCCGGTCGCGTCACCTCGCTCTGTACCAAGGCCATGCGTCCCGACCCGCGCGATGCGACCGTTCCATCCGTCGCGGCCGTGTGCGTCTATCCCGACCTCGTCGCGCACGCCCGCACCGTGCTCGGCTCATCGCCGGTCGCCGTTGCTTCCGTTGCCACGGCCTTCCCATCGGGACGGGCATCCCTGAACGTCAAGTTGATGGACGTTCGTGACGCGGTCAGCGCCGGGGCCGATGAGATCGACATGGTGATCGATCGCGGCGCGTTCCTCTCGGGTCGCATCGGTCAGGTGTACGACGAGATCATTGCGGTGAAGGCCGCGTGCGGCAGCGCCCACCTCAAAGTGATTCTCGAAACCGGGGAGTTGGTCACCTACGACAACGTGCGCCGCGCCAGTTGGATCGCGATGCTCGGCGGCGCCGACTTCATCAAGACTTCGACCGGCAAGGTGGGCGTGAATGCAACGTTGCCGGTGGCGCTCGTCATGCTCGAAGCGGTTCGTGACTTCGCGGAGACCGCGGGGCGAATCGTCGGCGTCAAGGTCGCGGGCGGGATCCGCACGTCCAAGGACGCCATCCGTTACCTGGTCGTCGTGAATGAGACCGTTGGCTCCACGTGGCTCACCCCCGATCTGTTCCGATTCGGCGCGTCATCGTTACTCAACGATCTCTTGATGCAGCGACTGAAGCAGGCGCGCGGTGCCTACGTACGCGCGGACGAATTCAGCGGTGACTGAGATGACGGAGCGTCAACTCGCGAACTCCCAGCTCGGTGCGTTGGCGTACGACCCGGCGCCCGAATCGGCGGCCATCGCGAAACTCAAGCCCAGTTACGGACTCTTCATCGACGGAGCCTTCACTGACGCTTCGTCACACGAGCAGTTCGCGTCCATCAACCCGGCCAACGAAACCACGTTGGCGACCGTGGCGCAGGCCAGCGCCGAGGATGTCGATCGAGCCGTCGTCGCGGCCCGTCGCGCGTACGACAAGGTGTGGTCCAAGACGACCGGCGCGCAACGCTCGAAGTATCTGTTTCGGATCGCGCGACTGATTCAAGAGCGCTCGCGTGAACTCGCGGTCGTCGAGACTCTGGATAACGGCAAGCCGATCCGCGAATCACGCGACGTTGACATCCCCCTCGCCGCCGCCCACTTCTTTTACTACGCGGGGTGGGCCGACAAACTCGACTACGCCGGTTTTGGGGCGGGCCCGAAACCACTCGGCGTCGCCGGTCAGATCATCCCCTGGAACTTTCCCCTACTGATGGCCGCCTGGAAACTCGCGCCGGCGTTGGCCGCGGGTAACACCTGCATCTTGAAGCCGGCCGAAACGACGCCGCTCAGTGCCCTGGTACTGGCCGAGATCCTCGAGCAGGCGGAACTGCCACCCGGCGTCGTCAATATCATCACCGGCGACGGAGCGACGGGCAGCGCGCTCGTCGATCATCCAGGCGTTGACAAGATCGCGTTCACGGGCTCCACGGACGTCGGTCGACTGATTCAGCAGCGAACCGCGGCGAGTCACAAGCACCTCACGCTCGAACTCGGAGGCAAGGGCGCGAACATCGTCTTCGAGGACGCCCCGATCGACGAGATGATCGAAGGCATCATCGACGGGATCTTCTTCAATCAGGGCCACGTCTGTTGTGCCGGTTCTCGGCTCCTGGTGCAGGAGTCGATCGCCGACGAAGTGCTGCGACGACTGATTCGTCGCGTCGAGCAACTTCGCGTGGGTGATCCCATGGACAAGAACACTGACGTGGGCGCAATCAATTCGGCGGCGCAGTTGCTGCGGATCCGAGAGTTGACCGCCTTTGGTGAGAGCGAAGGAGCCACTCGCTACACGAGCTCGTGCCCGCTGCCCGACAAGGGTTACTGGTTCGCGCCGACCGTCTTCGCCGACGTCGCGCAGTCGCACCGGATTGCGCGCGAGGAGATCTTCGGCCCCGTCCTCTCCGTGCTCACCTTCCGCACGCCTGAAGAGGCGGTCACGAAGGCCAACAACACGAACTACGGCCTCGCGTGCGGCGTCTGGAGCGAGAAGGGCAGCCGAACACTCTGGGTGGCGGAGCGCCTTCGCGCCGGCGTGATCTGGGCCAATACGTACAACCGTTTCGATCCGACCAGCCCCTTTGGCGGCATGCGCGAGTCGGGCTTTGGTCGCGAGGGCGGACGCCACGGATTGGAGGCGTACCTCAATGTCTGACGGCCACCTCGATGTTCGCAAGACCTACAAGCTTCTGATCAACGGCGCCTTCGCGCGCTCGGAGTCCGGACGCAGTTACGAGGTCACCACCGCCAAGGGTGACTTCCTCGCGAACGTCGCACAGGGTTCGCGCAAGGACGTTCGCGACGCGGTGGTCGCCGCGCGCGCGGCCCAGGCGAAGTGGTGGAGCGCCACGGCCTACAACCGGGGCCAAGTGATCTACCGGCTCGCCGAGATGGCGGAGTCGCGGCGCGAGGAGTTGGCCGAGCACGTGGCCCTCAGCGAAGGGGTCAGCAAGAAGGTCAGCCAGAGCACCGTCTCGGCGTCCATTGACCGGATCGTCTGGTACGCCGGATGGACCGACAAGATCGCCCAGGTCCTGGGAGGCACCAATCCCGTCGCGGGGCCGTTCTTCAATTTCTCGATTCCCGTACCGAGTGGGGTCGTGGGCGTGATCTGTGCACAAGAGGCGTCACTTGAGGGGTTCGTTGACGCCGTCTTCGCACCGCTGTGTGTCGGGAACGCGGTCGTGGCGATTGCCAGCGAACGCCGGCCGACGCCGGCCGCCCTGCTCGGGGAGATGACGACGTCATCGGACTTCCCCGCGGGGGTGCTCAACATCATCACTGGTCTCACCGACGAGTTGACCCCGACGCTCGCCTCCCACGAGGACATCGACGGGATCGATCTGGCCGGCGCGTCACCCGAAACGGCTGATGAGTTAGCGCTCGCCGCTGCCGGGTCCATCAAACGGGTGTTGCGCCCCAATGGCGCGGACAACGATCTTTCGCTTCGACGACTACGTGCCTTTGTCGAGACTTCGACGGTGTGGCACACGATTGGACAGTAATGACGAATCCGTACAAACTCGCGCAACGAGCGGCCGACGAACTGAGAGACGAGAGCGGCTACGACGCGTACGACATCGCCATCGTGCTCGGATCAGGTTGGCGTGAGGGTGCAATCGCACTGGGCACACCGACCAGTGAGGTACCAACGTCGTCCCTGAGCGGCTTCGTCGCACCAACGGTCGCCGGACACAGCGGTCAGATCCTCTCGTTGACCATCGGCGATCGACGCGTAGCGCTCGTTGCCGGACGCGTACATCTCTACGAGGGCAATACCGCCGACCAGGTCGTGCACCCCATCCGAACGGTCATTGCGGCCGGGGCGACGAAAGTCGTCCTCACCAACGCCGCCGGCGGCATCGATCCGTCGTGGGGACCCGGCACGGTGGTCATGATTCGCGACCACATCAACCTGACGGCGACGTCGCCACTCGAAGGTCCGCCGCCTCCAAAGCACTACGGCTCTCGATTCGTCGACCTCACCGATCTCTACAGTGCACGACTTCGATCAGCGGTGAAGAAGGCCGTGCCCGACCTCGAGGAGGGCGTCTACTGCGGCTTTCGCGGTCCGCACTACGAGACGCCGGCGGAGATCGTCATGGCCCGCACGATGGGTGCGACGGTCGTGGGAATGTCGACGGTGCTCGAGGCTATCGCTGCGCGCCACCTCGACGCCGAAGTGCTGGGTCTTAGCCTCGTGTCCAACCACGCGGCCGGAGTGACCGCGGGACACCTCAATCATCTGGAGGTTCTTGAGGCGGGCCAGTCGGCGGCGGCCTCCCTCGGCGCACTCTTGACCCGCGTCATTCCTGTCCTGTGAGACAAGAACTACGCGACAGCGTCGTGGCGTGGATCGCCGGCGATCCCGACGGGGACGATCGAGCGACCCTCCAGGATCTCTTGGACCGAGACGATGAGGCTGAGCTCGAGCGCAGGTTCGCCGCTCCACTGACATTTGGCACGGCCGGTCTTCGCGGTCCGGTGATGGCTGGACCGGCGGGGATGAATCGCTACACGGTTCGTCGCGCGACCCAGGGCGTCATTGCGTGGATGCTCGAACGCGGCGTTGATAGCGAGCGAGGCGTCGTCGTGGGTCGTGATGGACGACACGGATCCGAAAAATTCAACAACGAAGTCGTGCGCGTGCTCCTCGGGGCCGGCGTGAAGGTCTACGAGATGCCCGGACCGCTGCCGACACCTCTGGTCGCCTACTGCGTCAAGGCGCTGGGGGCCGAGGCGGGCATCATGATCACGGCGAGCCACAACCCGCCACTGGATAACGGATTCAAGCTCTACTCCGGTGACGGTTCACAGATCATCCCCCCCAATGACGAGATTGTCGAACACTACGCGAATGCCGCCACGACGCCGGAATTGGCGGAGCGGCCGAGCGCGCACCACCGATGGATTTCCGACGACATCTTTGCGGTCTATCAGGCTCACTTCGCAGAACGATTTGGCGTCGACGAGGATGATTTCGCGATCGTGTACACGCCATTACACGGCGTCGGCGGCGACACGATGATGTCGATGTTCGCCGCTGCGGGCCACATGTCGGTAACCGTCGTCGCCGAACAGTTTGCGCCGGACCCGGCGTTCCCCACGCTCCCATTCCCCAATCCCGAAGAGCCCGGTGCGCTCGACCTCGCGACGCAGACCGCCGATCGCGTGGGCGCGGAGTTGGTCATTGCGAACGACCCTGACGCCGACCGACTCGGCGCGGCGGTGCGCAGTCCTTCGGGTTGGCACGTCCTGCGAGGCGACGAGATCGGCTGGCTCCTCGCCTCAACGCTGTTGCCCGAAATGACGAGCGGCTCTGACGTCGTGGCGACCACGATCGTCTCGTCGACACTGCTGCGCCTCATGGCCCAAGAGGCCGGCGTGCGCTTCGCGATGACGCTGACGGGATTCAAATGGTTGGCGCGCGCCGCCGGCGAGGGAACCTTGCGTCTCGGGTACGAGGAGGCCTTGGGTTTCGCGGTCGACCCGTTGGTCGCCGACAAGGACGGACTGAGCGCCGCCCTCGCACTCTCGAAGTTGGCCGTCGAACTTCGACGTGAAGGAAAGTCGCTTCTCGATCGACTCGACGAGATCGAAACGCACTTCGGCGTTCATTCGATCTATCAGCTCTCACTTCGCGCGGAAGGGCCTGGCGCGTTGGTCGCCATCAAGGAGGCGGTGCAGTCGATGCGCGAGCGACCTCCGAGCGACCTCGGAGGGATTGCGGTCAGTGAAGTCTTTGACCTCGCCGACGGATTCGAAGGTCTCGGACCGACTGACGGGTTGCTCCTGCGACTCGGAGCATTCGGCCGTGTCGTCGTTCGACCATCGGGAACCGAACCGAAGCTCAAGGCGTACATCGAGATCACGGCCCCTGCGGCGGGGGCCACGCAACTTAGCGACCAACGTCGCACGTGCGCGAAGCAGGTGGAGGCGGTGACGTCGGACCTCAGGGACCTACTGAGCGTCTAGAGGGAACGAAGTGCGGCGTAGCCGGGCTTGATCACCGTATTGATCATCGCGAGGCGTTGGTCGAAGGGATAGAACGAACTCTTTGCCGCGTTGAGCGTCATCCACTCCATGTCATTGAGCGTCCATCCAAAGACATCGGCACAGGTCTCGAACTCGCTGCTCATCGAGATGCCACTCATCAGTCGATTGTCCGTGTTGAGTGTCACGCGGAAGCGCAACTTTCGAAGCAGTTCTATGGGATGCGTCGCGATGGACGCGGCGGCGCCGGTGTGCACGTTTGAAGTCGGGCAGACCTCGAGGGGAATGCGCCGGTCGCGTACGAAGTTGGCGAGTCGCCCGAGGTGGTACTCGCCGTCCTTCTCAACGATGTCGTCGGCAATACGCACCCCGTGTCCGAGTCGCTCCGCATTGCAGAACTGCACGGCCTCCCAAATCGATGGCAGTCCGAAGGCCTCACCGGCGTGGATCGTCATATGGAAATCTTCACGTTGTACGAGGTGGAACGCGCGTAAGTGATGGGTCGGTGGGAAACCGTCTTCGGGACCGGCGATGTCGAAACCGCACACACCGCGTTCGCGGAACTCGACGGCCAGCCCCGCAATGGTCTCACTCAAGTTCGCTTGCCGCATTGCCGAAAGGATCGCGCGCACCACGATCGTGCGACCTTCCTTCTTCGCGTCGCTGACGCCACGACTAAATCCGTCGAGGGCGGCCTCAACTACTTCGTGCAACGTGAGGCCACCCGCGATATGCAGTTCGGGGGCGAAGCGAACCTCCGCGTAGACGACACCATCACGCGCAAGATCGAGCGCGGCTTCGTTGGCGACGCGCTCAATGTGATCTCTTGTCTGCATGACGGCCGTCGTGTGGGCGAAACCTTCGAGGTAGCGAACGAGGTCGCTGCCGGGCGTATCGGCGATGAACCACTGTCGCAGCTCCTCGGGATCGTTCGTCGGCAGTCCCGTGTAGTGCGACTCCCTCGCGAGTTCCAAAACGGTCAACGGTCGCAACCCACCGTCGAGGTGATCGTGCAGGAGCACCTTCGGCGCCCGTTCAA
This sequence comes from uncultured Acidimicrobiaceae bacterium, assembly GCA_963800765.1. Taxonomy (GTDB): domain Bacteria; phylum Actinomycetota; class Acidimicrobiia; order Acidimicrobiales; family RAAP-2; genus RAAP-2. The sequence continues at coordinate 45,492 of CAWDCF010000006.1, read as the reverse complement.
TGAGGTCACGCGTTAGTGGGGTTACTGCCATGTCGAAAGGCTAGTCAACAGGGTTGTGCGTTAGTTGGTGATTCGTTCCATCAGCAACGGCTTCGCGTTCACCGCCCGTTCACCTATGACGACCGCCTGCGCAATTGCGTCAGCGCCCAACTGAAGATGCGCTTCATCGTCGGCGTGAAGTTCGAAGAGCGGCTGTCCCTTAGAGATGGCCTCGCCTTCACGCACTAGACACACAACACCTGCCGCGGCACTCACGGGATCTTCCTTGCGCGCTCTTCCCGCACCCAGCCGCCACGACGCGATGCCGACGCTCAGCGCGTCAATCGACTCCACGATGCCGTCACTCGATGAGACCACTTCTTTTCGCAAGGCCGCCGTCGGGAGTTCGGCGTCGGGGTCACCACCCTGGGCTTGGATCATCTGGCGAAAGACCTCGTAGGCCGTGCCGTCGTCGAGCTTCGAGGCCGGATCAACGTGAATGTCGACCAGTTCGAGCATGATGCGAGCGAGCGCCACCGTGAGTTCGCGCACGTCACTCGGTCCATTGCCCTGCAGCACGTCGACCGATTCGCTCACCTCGAGCGCGTTACCGACCGTCCGTCCGAGCGGCGCGTCCATTGAGGTGAGTTGCGCGACGGTCGCGACTCCGTGGCTCGCACCGAGCGCCACCATGGTCGTCGCGAGTTCGCGCCCGCGTTCGACTGTCTTGATGAACGCACCGCGACCGACCTTGACGTCGAGTACGAGTGCGTGCGTACCCTCGGCGATTTTCTTCGACATGATGGACGACGAGATCAGCGGGATTGACTCTACGGTCCCGGTGACGTCCCGCAGTGAGTAGAGCTTGCGATCGACGGGCGCGAGCCCCTGACCGGCGGCGCAGATGACGGCACCGATCGTGTCGAGTTGGTGGCGGACCTCGTCGTTGGAGAGGAACGCTCGCCATCCCGGGATCGACTCGAGCTTGTCGAGCGTGCCTCCGGTGTGACCGAGTCCTCGACCGGACAGTTGCGGTACCGCTGCGCCACACGACGCGACCAAAGGAGCGAGTATCAACGAGATCTTGTCGCCGACACCGCCCGTCGAGTGCTTGTCCACCGTGGGGCGCGACAGTCCACTGAGGTCCAGCCGTTCGCCGGACTCGATCATCCGATCGGTCCAACAGTTGAGTTCGTCGACGGACAGCCCATTGAAGTAGATCGCCATGAGGAGTGACGACATCTGCTCTTCGGCGACTTCACCGCGTACGTAGGCGTCGAGCATCCAGGCAATCGCCGCGTCACTCAGTGCGCCGCCGTCGCGTTTGGTGGTGATGACGTCGACCGCGGAGAAGAAACTCACTACGACCTCCGAAGTCCTACGTCCTCCGGCCCGAAGGCGTTCGGCAGAAGGTCGCCGAGCCGCGTCGGCGTCACGCCGTCGCCAGCGTCGATCTCGAGTTCATTGCCGCCGTGCTCGAAGAGCACTTGACGGCAACGTCCACACGGTGCAATGGGCTCACCGTCGCCCGCCACAATCGACACGCCCACGATCCGACCTCCGCCTTGGCGAATGAGGTCACTCACCAGTGAGCACTCCGCACAAAGGGTGAGGCCGTAACTCGCGTTCTCGACGTTGGCGCCTACGATTATCCGACCGTCGGTCGTGACGGCGCACGCGCCGACCGTCACCTTCGAATACGGTGCGTACGACGTTGAAGTTGCGTGCCGGGCTCGTTCGCGCAGTTCATCCCAGGGAATCGCAGGCGAAGAACTCACCCCCAAACAGTACACTTCGCCTTGCGTGAATAACTTTCGAATCTCCCCGCTCACCATCAATGATGAGGTGTCCAGCGCACTGGCAGAGGGGCGCAGCGTGGTCGCGCTCGAGACCACGATCGTCGTGCAAGGTCTGCCCTCACCTACGAACCTTGAGGTCGCGGCGGAGTGTGAAGCGGCGGTGCGTGCCGGTGGCGCAGTCCCGGCGACGATCGGTGTCATCGATGGACGAGTCGTCGTTGGCCTCACGACGGCAGAGCTCGCCCGACTCGCTGAAAGTGATCGGCACGCCGCGAAACTCTCCGCTCGTGACCTAGGACTCTCGCTCGCGCTGAAGCGAGACGGCGCGACGACGGTCGCGGGGACCATCGCAGTAGCCAGCCGCGTCGGCATCGACGTCATGGCGACCGGCGGACTCGGGGGAGTGCATCGCGACGCGCGCGAGAGTTACGACGAATCGGCGGACCTGACGTCACTGTCGCGCAATCAGGTCTTGGTTGTCGCGTCGGGTGTCAAGTCGATTCTCGACGTCGGCGCGACCCTCGAGCGACTCGACACGTTGGGTGTGCCGGTCGCGGGGTACCAAACTGACAGATTCCCGGGATTCTATAAACGCGACAGCGGTTTCGGCGTCGAATGGTCGTTGGCCGACGAGGTCGAAGCGGCCGCGGCGTTCATGATTCACTCGGAACTGTCGACCACCGGCTTCCTCGTCGCCAATCCTGTGGCCGAAGATCATGAACTCTCTAGCGACAAGCATGACGCCGCGCTCGCCAGTGCGCTCGAGCGAGCCAAATCGCTTGGTGTGAGTGGCAAAGAGGTGACGCCGGTCCTACTGGCCGAATTCGCTCGCTACACCGAGGGAGAGAGCGTCGTCGTCAATCGCCACCTCGTGGTGGCGAACGCTGGTCTGGCTGGGCGGATCGCGACCGCCATCGCCAGGAATCGGACGTGACGCCTCGACGCATCCTCGTCATTGGCGACGTGATGCTCGATGTGGTGGTCAAACCAATGACCGCAGTGGCGCCGACGAGCGACACACCGGCGCGCATACGGCTCAGCCGTGGGGGAAGCGCCGCGAACATGGCGGTCGCGCTCGCACTCACGGGGCACCACGTGACGTTCCTTGGCGCGAGCGGTGACGATGTGGCGGCGCAGCTCTTCGAGGAGTCCCTGCGCGACGCCGGCGTTCGCGCGGCGCTCGAGCGCGTCGACGCGCCGACCGGTGTGGTCGTGGCCATGGTGGGCGATGACGCCCAGCGCGCGATGTTGACGGACCGGGGCGCGAACCCGATGCTCACGATGGATCACGTCCTCACGCAACTCGAGCGTCCCTTTGATCACCTCCACGTCTCGGGCTACACGTTCCTCGATCCGACAACGCGACACGTGGGGACGGCGGCGTTGGCGAGGGCCGCCACGCTGCGGCGCCCAACGTCGGTGGACGTCTGCTCGGTGGGACCCCTGGCCGCCGTGACACCGGACGTCTTCAGGGACGCCATCAAAGGAACGTCGACGCTGTTCGCCAACGAGGAGGAGGCGCTGCTCCTCAGTGGTGAGAGTGACGTACTGTCCGCGATGGAGGCCCTGGCTCGGGACTTCGGTGAGGTCGTGGTCACCCGTGGTGTGCACGGGGCGCGGGCGCAAATGGGCGCCAACGCCTTCGAAGTGCCCTCGTTAAGTGACGTGGTGATCGATACGACGGGCGCGGGCGACGCGGCGACGGGCGCCTACCTCGCACTGCGACTCAGTGGTTCGTCGATGATCGATTCGCTCTACGGCGCCATGCGAGCCGCCTCGGAAATCGTTCGGGGACTCGGTTCTCGCGGTCAATCGCGGACGTAGGAACTCCATCGCCCTCGGGTCAACCGATCAAAGCAGGTCAGCCGGTCCAAGGAGATTTTGGGCGCGGACGGTTGCGGGGCCACGGTCGCGACGTCGCCACGCCTCGGACGCCGGAGTTCACGAAAGACCCGATTTTCTGCACTGACGCGCTGGGGGGTTCCTTGTTATGCTCACGCTCGGACAGACATAAGGGCTTCAAAAGAACCGTCCATAAATCCAAAAGGGGAGTGCAATGAATTCAATCGGAAAGGGCCGTGTGGGGCGTCTCGCTCTCTCGGCCAGTGCCGCCTGTCTGCTGTTGACGGGACTTACAATCAGCGCAACCGGCTCAGCCGGTGCGACGTCGATGTACCACAAAACGTTGGCCTGTGAGGTCACCGACACCGGTGGCGTCAACGACAAGTCGTTCAACGCTTCGGCCTACCTCGGCCTCAAGGAGGCCGCCAAGGTCTCGAAGTTGATCAAGACCGAAGTGCAGTCGACGCCGTCCAATGGCACGGAGTCGACCTACCAAAATGAGATCGGTTCGTTCGTTTCTCAGAAGTGCAACATCATCATCACCGTCGGCTTCTTGATGTCCGACGCGACGTGGAACGCTGCGCAGCAGAACAAGAGTGATCACTTCGCGCAGGTGGACAACGGCAACCAGAGCCCTGGTAAGGACGGCGTTGCGGTGAAGCCGTACAGCGGTACCGCCAAGAACATCCTGGGTCTGACGTACGAAACCCAGCAGGACGCATTCCTCGGTGGTTACGAAGCGGCGGCGTACGCTGCGGCGCACAACGCTGCGGCACCAAAGGTCGCGACCTACGGCGGCGAGCAGTTCAGCTCCGTGACCTATTACATGGACGGCTTCTACGACGGCGTCCAGTACTACAACACGAAGATGAAGCCGAAGGTCCCGGTTGCGGTGCTCGGTTGGAACGAGAAGACCCAGAAGGGAACCTTCATTGGCTCCTTCACCGACCAGACCACAGCAGCGACCGACACCACGGCCTTCTTGGGCCAAGGCGCGACGACCATCTTCCCGGTCGCCGGTTCTGACGGCCTCGGTACGACGGCTGCGGTGACCACGTGGAATAAGGCGCACACGCTCCAAGCGAACGTGGAGTGGGTTGACACGGACGGTTGCACCAACGACCCGTCCAACTGCAACTTGTTCCTCAGCTCGGTCACCAAGGGCGTGACGGCATCGGTGAAGGCTGCTGTCCTGGACCAGGCGACGGGTAAGTTCGCCGGTGGCGACTACATCGGCACGTTGAAGAACGGCGGCGCCGCGTTCATTCAGGACCACGGCACGGCGGGTAAGGCGAACAGCGCGGCAACACTTGCGGCAATCGTGACACTCACCAAGGGAATCGAAAACGGTTCCATCAAGATTGCAGTCGGCGGCAAATAGTCCCGACGTAAAGCCTGGGAACGGGGGTCGAGTCTTTGGACTCGGCCCCCGTTGCCTTTTGATTCCCGATTAGGTTTGAGATTCATGAAGCTGGAACTTCGAGCGGTCACCAAGCACTTCGGATCGCTCGCGGCGAACAAAAATGTCAACCTCCTCGTAGAGCCGGGTCAGATTCACTGCCTGCTCGGGGAGAATGGCGCCGGCAAGTCCACACTGATGAACGTGCTGTACGGCATGATCACGCCGGACAGCGGCCAACTGCTCATCAATGACGAGGTCGTGACCATTCGCGACCCGAAAGATGCCGTGAACCACAAGATCGGAATGGTGCACCAGCACTTCATGCTCATCCCGGTCTTCACGGTGGCTGAGAACATCATCCTCGGTAGCGAACCGGTCAAGCCTTGGCCGTTCATTGATCATCAGAGCGCGACCGAACGCATCGTCGCCCTCGCGAAGGAGTACAACTTCAACATTGACCCCTCCGCAACGATTGAGAATCTGCCCATTGGTACCCAGCAGCGTGTGGAGATCTTGAAGGCTCTCAGTCATGACGCGGAGATACTGATTCTCGACGAGCCGACGGCCGTACTCACCCCCCAAGAGGCCGAAGCGCTCATGATCATCATGCGCGCGCTCAAGGCTCAGGGTAAGTCCATCATCTTCATCACGCACAAGTTGAAGGAAGTCCTCGAAATCGCCGACGTCATCACCGTGATGCGACTCGGTGAGGTCGTGGGCACGACGACTCCTGAAGAGACGAACGAGGCGGCACTCGCCACGATGATGGTGGGACGCGACGTCAACCTCGTCGTTGAGAAGCCACCTGCCCACACCGGTGACGTCACGCTCGAGGTCACGGACCTTTTTGTGCAGGATGATCGGGGACTGACCGCCGTGAAGGGCGTGTCGTTCGAAGTTCGAGCGGGTGAGATTCTTGCCTTTGCGGGGGTCCAGGGAAACGGGCAGACCGAGCTGGTCGAAGCGCTCACCGGGCTTCGACGAGTGACGGCGGGCTCGGTGGTTCTTAACGGGACAGAGTTGGTTGGCCAATCTGTGCGTGACGTGCTCGACGCCGGCGTGGGCCACGTCCCAGAGGACCGACAGCGACACGGCCTCGTACTTTCCCTGTCGATTGCTGACAATCTCGTGCTCGACCAATTGAACAGCTCTCAGTACAAGTCATGGTGGGGCCGCAAATTGAAAGCGATTGAAGAAAATGGCACGCGCCGCATCGCCGAATATGACATTCGTGCCCAGAACGAAGCCGAACCACTCAGCTCTCTGTCGGGAGGCAACCAGCAGAAGGTCGTGATGGCGCGCGAGTTGTCTCGAGAACTCAAGGTCCTGATCTGTGCCCAACCCACTCGTGGGCTCGACGTGGGCTCCATCGAGTTCATGCACCGCCAGATCGTCGCGATACGAGACCAAGGCGTTGCCGTGGTCATTGTCTCGAGTGAACTCGACGAAGTCATCGCCCTCGGCGACCGCGTCGCGGTCCTCTACGACGGGAAGATCCAGGACATCGTGCCACCGACAACGAGCCGCGCAGACTTCGGTCTCCTGATGGCGGGTGCGCGGCCGACGGCGAATGTGGGGGCGACGTCATGACGACTGACGTCGTAACCCAAGAGCCGCGATCGAGTCGGCTACTCCAGATCGCCTTGCGAGTTCGACGCGCGAACATGGCGCTCGTGTTGCTGCTCGCCCTCTTCGTCGGGTTGACGGTCGGGGCGTTCATGATCATCGTGACCACACCGACGCTCGTGCACTCCTGGGCCACGTTCTTCTCACACCCGGGTGCGACGATTTCAGAGAATTTCAATACCGTGTGGTTCGCCTACGAGCAGATCTTCCAAGGCTCGCTGTTCGACTTCCACGCGATGCGGATTCTCATCGACCATCCCGACAAGGCCAACCTGGCGACCGCACTGGGACCGATCTCCCTCACCCTCCAAGACGCGACGCCACTTATCGTCGCGGGTCTCGGCCTCGCCATCGGCTTTCGAAGCAACATCTTCGATATCGGTGGTCAGGGTCAGGTCATTGCGGGCGGCCTCATCGCCGGCCTCATCGGCTTCAGCTGGCACTTCACTCCGGTTCTTCAGGTCTCGCTTGAATTAGTGGCGGCCATGATTGCGGGCGCTCTCCTCGCGTCCCTCGCGGGAGTGCTCAAGGCCTATACCGGCGCCCACGAAGTGATCGTCACCATGATGAGTAACTACATCATGGTGCTCTTGCTGGGGTACCTGTTGATCACGAATCTCTTCGCTCGGCCCGGTCTGAAGGACGGCGCCGGCAAGGCTGTCACGCCGACCGGGCAGCTGCCGTACTTCTTCTCGCATCTAAGCCCCGCACTACTGGTCAATGTGGGCTTTGTGATTGCGTTCGCGATGGTCTTCGTCGTCCAGTGGTTCTTCAACCGTTCCAAAACCGGCTTTGAGTTACTGATGGTGGGTCAAAACGGCGAAGCGGCGAGGACCGCCGGTATCAACGCGAAGCGAACGACGATCATCACTCTCTGTCTCGCCGGAGCGTTCTGCGGTCTCGCTGGCATGTTGGAGCTCACGGGCGTCGACCACTTCCTCTCCCCAAACTTCGGCGGTTCCTACGGTTTTGATGCGATCACCGTGGCCTTGCTCGGACGCAACCGGCCGTGGGGCGTCTTTTTCGGGGCGATCTTCTTCGGCGCCATGTACGCCGGCGGCGAAGCTATGCAGGCGTTCACGCCCACCAACATCCAGTACTCCCTCGCACAGGTCATCCAGGCGGTCGTCGTCTTTTGCGTCGCGACGCCCGCGCTCATCGTCGAGATCTTCCGTCTCACCGACAACGGGCGCTTCCGCTCGACCGGCTCCGCGGGAGGTTGGACGAAATGAGCCTCGCCCCCGAGATCATCACGCCCGAGATTGTCACGCTCGAGAACCTCCGACGGATCACTCGCGAGCGCGCACTCGGCTACGGCATCACACTGATCTTGATCGGCGCGCTCGAAGTCCTTTGGTTTGGCGGCGCACGTGCGACACTCCGGACGACGATTGAGTTTGGTTACAACAGCTCGACGGTGATGCCGTCAATTGACGGTGCGTTGAGGATCATTCCGCTGTTGCTGGGACTACTTCTCCTCGCGCCCGTGATCTCTCGCTCGGCGCGAAAGTACCTCCCCGAACGGATCAAATTGACCAACGCCGTGCGCAACGGCTGCATCATCGTTGGCGGCTACCTCGTACTCTGGCCGATCGCGCTGTGGTGGGGCATTAATAGCGCAGGGGCACTTCGGACGTTGACGATTCCGGTCTCCACGACGGGCTACGTCATCGGCATCCTCACGATCGCTGCCGGTGGCCTCCTCGCCTGGCGTCGATTCGACCGTGGCGCGGCACCCCTCCTGTACCTCGGATTGATGGTGTTCATGCTCGGATTCCTCGTGTGGGTAGCGCGCGGATCCAACGTGTCGGGCCTCCACCTTCAATTGACCGGGATCCTCGCCGCCGCCGTCGCGGCGGCCACGTTCCTCGTCTTCGGTTCGCTCTCGGGGACACTGTGCGAGCGATCTGGCGTCGTCAACATCGCAATCGAAGGTCAGTTCATGACGGGGGCTATTTCATCGGTCATGGTCGTGAGCGCCATGAACGGCACCGGAATCTCGAAACTGCTCGGGGTGCTCGTGGCCGGGATCCTCGGGGCACTCCTCGGCTGGGTCCTGGCGGTCATGTCACTGCGCTACCAGGCGAATCAGATCATCGTCGGTATTGTGATCGTCGCCTTTTGCACTGCCGTGACGCAGTTCATCATGTTCCAAGTCCTCACCACTCACCAGAATCTCAACGGGGCGTACGCGCTGCCCGTCTGGGCCGTGCCGTTCTTCTCTCACATCCCGATTATTGGCCCAATCCTCTTCGACCAGAACATCCTCGTGTACGTGGCGATCATCGGTGTCATCATCGTCAACATTGCGCTCTTTCGAACTCGGTGGGGACTGCGGGTGCGCTCGGTCGGAGAAAAGCCCATCGCGTCAGAGACCGTGGGTGTCAGCGTCACGCGGATGCGCTACGGCGCCGTCATCCTCGGGGGCTTCGTCGCCGGACTCGGAGGCGCCGCGTTCACCATCGGTCCAGGTACGAATTTCACCTTCGGCATGACGAACGGTTACGGCTACATCGCCCTCGCCATCATGATCTTCGGTCGCTGGCGCCCCTACGGGGCCCTCATGGCATCGCTGCTTTTCGGCTTCACCATCGCGCTCAGTGCGAACCTCAACATCTACCTTGACCAGTTGGTCATCCCCCAACAGTTCATCAGCATGCTGCCCTACATCATCACGATCGCGGCCGTGGCGGGACTCGTTGGTCGGATACGCCCGCCGGCGGCAGACGGTGTGCCCTTCAGTCGCGAGTAACTCAGCGCGCGGTCGCATCGAGGCAACGTCATTGCGGAGTCCTGCGTCACAAAGGCGATTAGTTCTTGAGGCGTCGACCAGTTGCGGCTGGCAGAACCAAACTCGCTCCGAGTGCCAAGAAGGTGATGACCGCCGAGATCTGGAAGGCCCGCTGGTAGCCCCCCACCAGCGCGACGGCCGAGGAGTTGCCGCTGAGCAGTGAGGCGGTGCGGTCGGCCGCCACGGTGCCGAGGATGGCCAAGGAGAGTGAACCTCCCACTTGGCGCGCCGTATTGAGTACCCCCGAGGCGAGTCCCGCGTCGGCCCGGTCGACGTCAGCGGTCGCGGCGGTCGCGAGCGGGGCAAAGAGAAGCCCCATGGCGAAGGCACAGATGACTGCGGGCACCAGAATCGCACCCAGGTACGAGCTGTTTATTTTGATCAGCGAGATCCAAAGGAATCCGAGGGTCGCCAAGGTGGCGCCGACGAGCAGCAGCGGTCGAACGCCGGTCTTCACGAGGAGTCGTGAACTGATCTGGGCGCCCACGATGATCGCCACCGCCATGGGCAGAAACGCGAACCCGGTTTTCACTGGGTCGTACTTCAAGATGAATTGGAAGTAAAAGGTCAGGAAGTACCACATCGCAAAGAAGGCACCGCCCACCAAGAACATGACGACGTTGGCCGTCGAGAGTGAACGTGACTTGAAGATGCGAAACGGCACCAGCGGGTGCGACGCGACGTTGGACTCCCAATAGAGGAAGCCCACCAACGCCACCAATCCGCCGATGATCCATTCAATGGTGGACGACGACGTCCAACCGTGGCCCGGGCTCGTGGTGTTCACGACGCCGTAGATCACGGAAGCGAGTCCGCCGGTCACGAGCACCGCACCAGTGACGTCGAGTTTGACGGTCGCGTCGCGGTTGCGCATTTCGCGCAGGTACATCGACGCGGCGATGGCCGCAATGATGCCAAAGGGGACGTTGATGAAGAAGACCCAGCGCCACGAGGCGTAGCCCGTCAGGATGCCACCGAGGAGGCCTCCCACCGCACCGCCGGCACCCGCAACCGCACTCCACGCACCAATTGCTTTGGGGAGGCGAGGTCCGTGGAACGTCGTGACGATGATGGTGAGCGTCGCGGGCGAAAGGATCGCGCCACCGAGACCCTGAATCGCGCGAATGGCCACCATCTGACCACCGGATTCGGCAAAACCCGCTCCGACACTGGCGATCGAGAAGATCGCAATGCCGAGCAGATAGACCCGTCGTCGTCCAAAGATGTCCGCGGCGCGGCCACCGAGTAGCAGGAATCCGGCGAAGGTCAACACGTACGCGTTCACGACCCACTGCGCACTGGACAGCGTGAAGTGAAGATCGTGGCTCATCCGCGGCAGCGCCACGTTGACGATGGATACGTCGAGGACGACCATGAATTGGGCGATGCACGCGATCGACAAGATCACCCAGTCCGGGGCGTGTCGGTTCAGCGTGGTCGCTTCGGAAAGCTCCGTCTCGTCGGACATAGGGCGAGTGTAGGGGTCTCGGTCAAATCCTCGTGCCACTGGTCGGTGTCACGGTCCCTCGAATTTGCGCCACACTTGATGTCATGGCTGCCCAGTTCATCTTCACCATGCGCGACCTTCGTCGCTACTACCCACCGGACCGCGAGGTGCTGAAGGGAATCAACCTCTCCTTCTATCCGGGCGCCAAGATCGGCGTCATTGGCGCGAATGGATCAGGGAAGACCTCGCTCCTTCGGATCATGGCGGGGCTCGATGATGGCTTTACCGGCGAAGCTCGTCTGACCCCAGGATTCAGCGTGGGCTACCTGAGCCAGGAACCCCAGTTGGACCCCGCCAAGAACGTCATCGAGAACGTCGCCGACGGCATCGCGGAGAGCCGCGACCTCTTGCTCCGATTCAACGAAGTCTGCGCGGCGTTCGCCGATCCCGACGCCGATTTCGATGCGCTCCTCGAGGAGCAGTCAAAGCTGCAGACGAGCATTGACGCCGCCAACGCGTGGGACCTCGAGCGCACGCTCGAAATCGCCATGGACGCGCTTCGACTACCGCCAGCCGACGCGGACGTCACCGTCCTCTCCGGCGGCGAGCGCAGGCGCGTGGCCCTCTGTCGACTGCTCTTGTCGAAGCCCGACCTCTTGTTGCTCGATGAGCCGACCAACCACCTCGACGCCGAATCCGTGGCGTGGTTGGAGCGCACCTTGCAGGACTACAGCGGCACCGTCGTCGCGATCACCCACGACCGATACTTCCTCGACAACGCGGCGTCGTGGATCCTCGAGCTGGACCGTGGCCGAGGTATTCCCTGGGAGGGCAATTACTCGTCGTGGCTGGAGCAGAAGCAGGCACGACTGGCCCAGGAAGAGAAGTCCGACAAGGTGCGCCAAGCCGCGCTGGAGCGCGAACTCGAGTGGATTCGAATGTCACCCCGCGCTCGCCAGAGTAAGGGTAAGGCCCGTCTCACCACCTTCAACGAGCTGGTCGCTGAATCGGAGTCCGTCGATCGCCGAGCCGACCGACTCGAGATCGCAATACCTCCCGGCCCACGACTGGGTGACACGGTCGTGAACGCGCACGAGATCTCGAAGAGCTTTGACGATCGACTACTGATCGAGGACCTGACATTCCTCTTGCCACCCGGCGGCATCGTGGGGGTGATTGGCGCGAACGGCGCTGGTAAGACGACCCTGTTCAAGATGATGCTCGGCCAAGAGAAACCCGACAGCGGTTCGTTCGAGGTCGGTAGCACCGTCTCCTTCGCCTACGTCGACCAATCTCGCGACAACCTGAACGCTGACGCGACGGTCTTTGACGAGATCAGCGAGGGCCAGGAGCAGATGGTCGTCGGTAACCGGGAGATTCACGCTCGCGCCTACGTCGCGAGTTTTGGCTTCAAGGGCAGTGACCAGCAGAAAAAGGTCGGCGAGATCTCCGGTGGCGAGCGCAATCGCGTGCAGCTCGCGAAGGTCTTGCGCAGTGGTGGCAATGTCCTGCTGCTCGACGAACCGACCAACGACCTCGATGTCGACACGCTGCGAGCGTTGGAGGACGGTCTCTTGACGTTCCCCGGTTGCGCCGTCGTCATCAGCCACGATCGCTGGTTCCTCGACCGGATCGCGACCCACGTCCTCGCCTTCGAAGGTGACGCCGTCGTGCGATGGTTCGAGGGGAACTTCTCGGACTATGAGGCCGAGCGTCACAAGCGCCTCGGCACCGACGCCGACCAACCGCACCGGATCCGCTACAAGCCCATCACTCGCTAGGTCGGGTCGGAAAAGGTCGGTGCTGTCGTCGTAGTGTGGACCCGTGACTAAAGGCACCGATTACTCGACGTACCTGCGAATCAACGACCTGCTCAAGTTGCAAATTCCTCTCACGGACGACGCCCCGGACGAACTCCTCTTCATCGTGGTCCACCAGTCCTACGAACTCTGGTTCAAGGTCATCATTGACGAACTCAAACGTGCGGCGACCGAGTTACACGCGAATGCCCCGTGGCGCGCCATCTCGCACCTGCGCCGGATCGTCGGCATCGAAGACCTCCTGCTCACACATTTGCAACTGCTCGATTCGATGTCACCCGAGGGCTTCCTCGAATTTCGCGATCCCCTCGACCCGGCGTCGGGCTTCCAGTCGTTCCAATTTCGCGCCATCGAGTTTCTCAGCGGCGCCGGTAAGAAGGCGATGCTCACCTTCGATATCTTCGACGACGAGCAGCGCGCGTGGCTCAAAGAGATGAGTGAAGTTCCTTCGGTGTGGGCGGGGTTCGAGCACTCGCTCCGCACGACCTTGGGGGCTGCGAACGACGACCTGCTCGACATTCTGCGCGCCCTCTACCTCTCGCACGGGGACCCCGCACCGAACGCGCTGCACGCCGTCGCCGAGCTCCTCATGGACCACGACGGACGACTGGCGGTCTGGCGTCACCAGCACATGATGATGGCCGGGCGCCAGATTGGAAGGCGACCCGGGACCGGGGGCAGTGAGGGAATGGCCTATCTCGACACGACGCTCGCCCAACGTCTGTATCCCGTCTTGTGGGAAGTGAGGTCAATCTTGTGATCACTCGCGAAGCCTGCGCCGCGATGGACGCCAGCGACGCACTGGCGCCGTTGCGCAGTGAGTTCTCGCTGAACGAGGGCGAGATCTATCTCGATGGCAACTCGCTCGGTCCGGTCAGTGCTGCCGTTCGTCGTCGGGTGCACGAAGTGCTTGACAGTGAATGGGGCAAAGGGCAGGTGCGTAGTTGGGGCGAGGCCGGTTGGATGGACGAACCTACGCGCCTCGGTAACCGCATCGCGCCCCTCATTGGCGCGCAACCCGGTGAAGTGCTGGTCGCGGACACGCTGACCATCCTGTTGGCCAAACTCGTGGGTGCCGCACTGGAGCAACGGCCCGAGCGTCACGTGGTGCTGACCGACGCCGCGAACTTCCATTCCGATATTTACATCCTTGAGGCGATGTGTGCCCGCGCGGGACGCCCCGTCACGCTCAAGACGATCGACCGCGACACGCTTGACGACGAACTCAACGACGATGTTGCGTTGGTCGAACTCACCCACGTCGACTACCGCACCGGTGAGGCGTTGGACATGGCGGGCATCACGCACAAGGTGCACGCCGCCGGTGCGCTCATGCTCTGGGACTTCGCGCACTCAACGGGTGCCGTGCCCCTCGATGTCACCGGCGCCAATGTCGACTTCGCCGCGGGATGCGGTTACAAGTACTTGAACGCGGGACCGGGCGCACCGGCCTTCATGTACATCCGCGAATCGTGGCAGGGGGTTCTTCGCAACCCATTGCCCGGTTGGCTCGGTCACGCTCGTCCCTTCGACTTCGAACTCGATTACGCATCGGCCGAGGGGATGCAGGCCTTCGTGACGTCGTCGCCGTCGATACTGGCCCTCGCCGCATTGGACGGGGCCCTGGAGATATGGGATCGGACGTCGATGGCGCAGGTTCGCGCAAAGAGCCTGGCCCTCACCGACCTCTTCATTGACTTGATAGAGGAACGTCTCCCGGGCGTCTTTGACGTGGTGACACCGCGCGAGCACGCGAGGCGTGGAAGTCAGGTGGCGTTGCGCCACGACAACAGTTATGGAGTGATTCGAGCGCTGATCGACCAGGGGGTCATCGGTGATTTCCGCGCGCCCGACATCTGTCGATTCGGTTTCACGCCGCTCTACCTACGCTTCGTGGACGTGTACGACGCCGTTGAGCGCATCGCTGCGGTCGTTGAGGAGGCGTCGTATCTCGACGAACGCTACGCCGTGCGCAGCGCGGTTACCTGAAGATCACTGCGAGAAGATAACCGTTCGATTCCCGACGAGGGTGACCCGGTCCTCCGCCATTAGGTGCACGGCACGGAACAGAACGTTTCGTTCAATGTCGCGACCGAGTGAAACGAGGTCGTTTGGTCCGCGGGCGTGGGTCACGCGAACGACGTCCTGTTCGATGATCGGACCCTCGTCGAGCTCGGGCGTGACGAAGTGGGCGGTCGCGCCGATCAGCTTCACGCCGCGCTCGTACGCCTGGTGATACGGACGCGCACCCGCGAACCCCGGCAGGAACGAGTGGTGGATATTGACGACCTTGCCCATCAGTTCGCGGCAGAGCTCCGGCGAGAGGATCTGCATGTATCGAGCCAGGATGACGAAGTCGACGTCGTACTGGCGAACCAGGGAGAGCAACTTCTCTTCAGAGGCGGCCCTTGAAGCGGCGTCGATCGCGACCTCGTGAAACGGAACGTCGTAGCGACGCGCGAGGTCGGCACAGTTCGCGTGATTGCTCACCACGGCGACGATGTCGAGCGGAAGGTCACCTTGATCGCGCCGGTAGAGGAGTTCGGCGAGGCAGTGTTCATACTGCGACACCATGACGAGGGACCTGCGGCGAACTTCCTCGTTGCGCAGGTGCAGCGCCGGCGAGAATTGGACCAGGTCGCTCTGAAGGCGTGTTCGGACCTCTTCGATCCCGACCTGCGACTCGAATCGCGACCTCATGCAGAACTGGTTCGTGACCGGGTCGGTGAACTGATCGTTCTCGAGGATGTTGCCGCCCACGTCGAAGATCGCCGAACTCGCGGCGCGGACGATGCCGGGCGCGTCAGCGCACTGCAGTGTCGCGATGTACGTCGCCACAACAGTCCCTTCGTTCATGTTTGGTGCATTTGAGTGTACGGGTCGACTGGTCGAGCCGACGAACTGTTGTCACCGGGTGTTCGAACGGGTGCGACGTCCTAGGAATGAACGACGGGCAGACCCCGTCGCTACGCCTTGTAGGCGTAGAAGCCCTGCCCGGACTTTCGACCGAGCAGTCCGGCCTGGGTCATCCGTGAGAGCAATGGTGGCGGGGCCAGGTGGGGCTCCTTGAACTCCTCGTAGAGCGAATCGGCGACCGCCAAGGTGGTGTCGAGACCAATGAGGTCAGTTAAAGCCAGCGGTCCCAGCGGGTGCGCGCAGCCGACGACCATGCCCGTGTCGATGTCCTCGGCACTCGCGAAGCCGGACTCGAGCATACGAATCGCCGACAGGAGGTAGGGGATGAGCAAGGCGTTGACGACGAAGCCAGCGCGGTCCTTCGAGGTGATCACGCGCTTGTTGAGCGACGTGCTGGCGTACTCGTGGACGCGTTCGGTGGTGTCGGCACTCGTAAGGAGCGATGAGATCACCTCGACGAGTCTGAGGACCGGCACCGGGTTGAAGAAGTGCATTCCGATCACCTGCTCGGGACGTCTCGTGACCATGGCCAGTTTGATGATTGGAATCGACGACGTGTTCGTGGCCAGAATTGCGGTCGGATTCTGCAAGGTTGCGTCAAGCTTTTTGAATACCTCGACCTTCAAGTCCTCATCCTCGGCCACGGCCTCGATCACCATCTCGCACTCGCTGAGCCGGGCGAAGTCCTCGCCGAAGGTGAGGTGTCCGCGAGCGCGATTGGCCTCGTCTTCAGGGAGTTTGCCCGAGGCGACCGCCCTCGTGAGCGAACGTTCTATGCGAGCGTTGCCCTGGGCTAACGCGTCGGCGTCACGTTCAATCACGATGACGTCGGCCCCGGCGCGCGCCGCAACCTCGGCAATTCCGGAGCCCATGAGGCCACAACCGACAACACCAATTCGTTCCATTAGATCTCCTCAATTCGTGGAGCCATGGCCTCACGACGGCAAAGTCTAGGTCCGCCCCGGTTCGAGGACTTTGGGCGCCAGCGGGAATGTCGCCACTGTCGAAGTACGATTGACGAGGGCCGCAGTCGCTGAGATGCCCCATTACTAAGGAGACGACCTCATGGACAAGGTCAACGTCATCGTTGAGATTCCTCGTGACAGTCGCAATAAGTATGAGTACGACCACGAGAACCACACCATCAAACTGGATCGTCACCTCATCGTGTCAATGGGTTACCCCGCCGAGTACGGATTCATCGCCGACACCCTCGGTGGTGATGGAGATCCCCTCGATGCGCTCGTCTTGACCGAATACCCGACGTTCCCCGGCTGTCTGATCGAAACGAAGATCCTCGGCATGTGCAACATGACCGATGAGAACGGTGAAGACGCCAAACTCTTGACCGTGCCCCTCTATGACCCGAGGTGGAAGGCGGCGAACGATATCTCCGACGTGCCAAAGGCGACGCTCGAACGAATCGGCCACTTCTTCACCGTCTATAAGGACTTGGACGAGGGCAAGTGGGTCAAGGTCGAGAACTGGGTCGGTCGCGCGGAGGCCGTCAAGGAACTCGAAGCGTCGAGGGCGCGTTTCCCGGGCTAACGCTTCGTGAGCGACTGGTCTCAGAAAGCGAGGTCGCTGTACTCCGGACGGATGGCCGAGTCGGCCAGTACGTGCAACGCCTTGAGCCAATCTTCTGGATCGATGGAGAGAGCGTGTTCGCCTTCGAGGGCGATCTGACCAAAGAACAGCGCGTACCAAATCCGAGCGAATGCCACGGCGCTCATTCCCTCGACGAGCAGGTTCTTTTCCTCGAGTGGCTGTACGCAGCGAAGGATTCGAGCACTCGCCTCCTTCTTCGCACCGAGAATCCCTTCTGAGGCGGTCGGATTGTGTTTGGCGAATGAGATGCCTTCGATGCGAAGGATGCGCGCCTCGGTACGTTCGGGGATCTGTGCTTCGGCGATCATTATCTTGAGGGCCGCGCGCAAATCGGCCGTCGTCTCGACGTCCTTCAGTGGTTTGGTGAAGATCTCGACCAATCCGAGGAGCACCTGGCAGTAGCGGTGGACGATGGTCTCGGCAATGAGGTCTTCGCGGTCGTCGAAGTAACTGTAGAGAAGGGCTACGGATACGCCGGCCTCGGACGCGACCCTCTTCACGCGGAACTGGGTCATTCCGTTGCGCTCAATTTCCAGCGCCGCTGAGTCCAAAATCCTGGCTCGGGTCAACATGGATGAAGCCTACTCACGCGATCGGCATGCGTCTAGAGCGAGGCGCCGGGCGAGCAGTTGCGCGCTATCTCGTCGATGACGCCGAGGTCCGGATTCGGATCTCGGCCTTCGTAGAACTATTGGGCAACGCCGAGTCGCGCCGCCATCCAATCAGCGCCGAGTGGACGATGGCGATAGATCACATTGGCACAACCGTGGTTCCCGTCCTCGAGCAGGACGAACGTACTCTCGC
Organism: uncultured Acidimicrobiaceae bacterium; assembly: GCA_963800765.1. GTDB lineage: Bacteria > Actinomycetota > Acidimicrobiia > Acidimicrobiales > RAAP-2 > RAAP-2. Next base: position 27,458 of record CAWDCF010000006.1, on the reverse strand, counting down.
CGCGCGACTCATTGGCGAGGCGCTCCCCGTCGCGCCAAGGGAAAAGCCGGTCACGCTTCCCCATGATGACCATGAGCGGTTGGCTGATCTTCTCTGCGAAACCCTCCAGCGTCAGGTCCCACGCGCGCCGCTCTGCCTCTTCGGGTGACGACGAGAACGATCGGACTTCGAAGGCACGGCGCGTGAGTGGGTTGAGGTCCTTCCACGTCGCGCCCAGGTTGTACGGTCCGGCGAGCGCAATCGTTGCGCGAATGGGCAAGTCCGCGCTCGCCAGTCGCGCGGCGTAGAAACCACCGAGGCTGACCCCCCAGACACCAATGCGCTCACGGTCGATCGCGGGCATGGCGCGCATGTGCGCGAGCACCACTTCACCCACTTCTTCCCATTCCGGTTGGACGGGGAGAGTCCACTCCGCCTCACCCTGCCCCGGACCGTCGAGCGCGAACGTCGCCATTCCGCGCTCCAGGAAGGCCCTTTCGACGTCGCGAAACTCCTCCTTCGTCGAGTCGAGACCGGGAATGAGCAGCACGGTGGGGTGGGGGCCCTCTGCGCTCGGCGTTCGAAAGAGCGCGACGAGTTGCGAACCTTTGAAATCGATCGACCTCGCGACTCGAAGGCGTGTCGAAGAGGGGCGTGGCCCGATTGAGCGCCTCCACGGCCCGGGCGTGCGCCACCATGGACTGATCGCGGTCGTGGACGAAGAGGAACTTCGCGAAGTGGAAGTACGTCGCGGCTCGGGCAAAGGACTCGCAGGCGCTGCGACGTCGACCTTCCTCGAGGGCGATGACACCGAGCTCGAGGTGGTCCTCGGCGCCCGAGCTCCAGGCTCGACACCAATCGTCCCATCGTTCGAGCACGTTCGTGATCCGCGCGTAGTCACTCGCATCGACACCGTTCGCGGTGAAGCGCGGCCCCCAGTTCGAAATTGCCGTCTCTAGAAGTGCGTCCGTCATCATCCCCCTCGGATCACTCATTCAGTGGTCTTTGTGAACAGTCTCACGCAGGAACGGCGTGAATCGCTTCGAAAACTTTTAAGGTCGCGATTGAAATCGTTTCATGGTTTTTGAACTGATTTCAGAGTCCTGCGCTTGCTTGTCGGAGACCCCAGCCTTAGGGTTACGAAATCGCTCAATGAGTGATCGGTTCTGGAATGACGGCAATTTCGGGGGATGTCCAGAGCCGCATAACCGCAGGGGGGGAAATGAACCAATCGAGGAGACTGTTTCGCGCGCTCGCAGTGACATCGGTCGCGGGAGCGGCGATGTTGATGGTGGTGACGACAAGTGGGGCGAGCGGATCGAGTGGGAACAACCCACCGGCCAAGGGCGCTCCCGTGAAGATCGGCATCTCGTTGTCGCTGACGGGCGACTTCTCTGCCGACGGCATTGCCTTCCAACAGGGCTACAACCTCTGGGCCGCTGACGTGAACAAGCAGGGTGGCCTGCTCGGCCACAAGGTCGACCTGATCGTCAAGTCAGACGCATCGAGCACGACCCAGGTCGTCACGAACTACGAGAGTCTCATTTCCACGGACCATGTGAGTTTGACCTTCGGTCCATTCTCGTCACTCTTGACCGAGCCCGCGGCGCGCGCCGTCGATCGTTACGGGTACGCCATGGTCGAAGGGGCCGGCGGTGCGCCATCGGTGTTCTCGGCCGGACTGAAGAACGTCTTTGACGTCGCCCTTCCCGTCGCCAACTCCCTCGTGCCTTTCGCCACGTGGATTTCGTCGTTGCCCAAAGCGCAGCGTCCAAAGACCGTGGCGTACGCGACGTCGGACGACCCGTTCACGGAGCCGCAGATCCCCGTCGCCCAGAAGATCATGAGTGCCGCGGGCATTAAGACCGTGTACTACAAGGTCTTCCCCGCCGAAGCGACGGACTTCTCGTCGATCGCTGACAACGTCGTTTCCGCCAAGGCGCAGGTGGTCGTGCTCGGTTCGGTCGACGTGCCCACGGTGCAGGCCTTCATGCAGGCCTTCGAGCAGGCCCACTACTCGCCCAAAGCGTTCATCGCGACCGCCGGACCCGACCAGGGAGCGGCCTTCATCAAGGTCGCGGGCAAGTCGAACGCGGACGGCGTGATGGTGCCCAATTCGTGGTACGGACTCGCCGCCAACGCCGCGAGCAAGGCCATGGTCGCTGAGTACATCAAGAAGTACGGCGGCACGCCCGCTGGTGTGAACGCTGACGTCGCCGAGGCCTATGCGGTCGGACAGGTAGTCGCCGACGCCGTGAAGGCGACCGGCGGCTTCAACAACGCCAAGATCATTGCCTACCTCCACTCGGGGGTCACGTTCAAGACGGTGCTCGGCAGTGCCAAGTTCAACGCCCTCGGTGAGAATCCCGTGATGACGGCGTACACCTTCCAGTGGCAGGGCACGACGGGCAACAAGTTCGTGCAGGTGAACCCAGTCGGCGACCCCAACACGGTGAAGATCGAGTACCCGAAGCCGGTTTGGGGGAAGTAATTCTTGAATAGCACTGCACTCCTCCATGCAGTCATAGACGGCGTCTTAATCGGCTCGGTGTACGCCTTGATGGCGACAGGCCTGACACTGATATTTGGCGTCATGGAAATAATCAACGTGGCACAAGGGATCCTCGTGATCCTCGGCGCCTACTTGAGCTACGCCCTGTCGGTGCATTGGCACATCGACCTGTTCGTCGGTCTCTTGATCACGATCCCCTCCCTCTTCGTGGTGGGGATCGTGATCGAGCGGCTCTTCATCGGACGACTGAAGGGTCCCGAGAAGACGGCGATGTCCATCCTCGTGACGTACGCGATCGCGCTCATCTTCGAGGGGGTCTTGAACTACGTCTTCTCGCTCAATTACGTCCAATTGAACGCGTGGTACGTCAACCGGTCCTTCCCGATCTTTGGCATCTACATCCCCTACATCGAGTTGTTCGGTTTCATCATGGTGGTGGTGTTGTTGAGTGCCCTGTACTACATGCTCTATCGAACCCGATTCGGAGCGAGCGTGCGCGCGTCGCTGGCCGACCAAACGGCGGCAGCCCTCGTGGGCATCGACGTGCGCAAAGTCTCGACGATCTGCTTCGGCATCGGGGTGGCCGTGACCGCGGCGGGCGGCATGGTCTATGGCACCACGACTGCGTTCAACGCCAGCACGAGCTACGACTTGATCTCGCGTCTCCTGGTGATCATCGTGCTCGGCGGGATGGGCAGCCTCGGGGGCGCCCTCGTCGCGGGCATTGCGATGGTCACGATCGAGGACATCGTCAACGTATGGTCGCCGACGTGGGCCACGTTGTCCTTCTTCTTGTTGCTCATACTCGTGCTCTCCGTGCGCCCCCAAGGTCTCTTTGGCAAACCAACAGCGAGAGTTGCGTAGTGCTCAAGGCGAGGAATCTGTGGTGGTTGCTGGCGGCGGGGCTTCTCGCCCTCTTTCCGATATTCGAGTCCAATCCCTCGTACCAGACCATCGGGGTCTACACGCTCATCTTCATGGCCTGCTCGACGTCCTGGAACATGTTCTCGGGCTATTCGGGTTACATCGCCCTCGGTTCGGCCGCGTTCTACGGCACCGGGGCCTACACGATGGCGCTCTTGTCGATCCATTGGAACATGGCGCCCGGCGCCGCCATGTTCTGGCTCGTGCCGCTCGGTGGTCTCGTCGCGGTCGTCGTGGCGATTCCCATTGGATGGGTGGCGCTTCGGGTGCGCCGTCATACGTTCGTCGTCATCACCATCGCCATCTTCTTCGTCTTCCAACTCTTCGCCATCAACATGAGCTTCACCGGTGGCACCGCGGGACTGAACCTCCCCTACATCTCATGGAACGCCAGTTACTTCGACGTGCCCTTCTACTACGTGGCGCTGGGCCTCGTGATCTTCGCGGCGTTGCTCTCGGCATCGGTGCGACGTTCACGCTTCGGTCTGCAGCTACTCGCGATTCGAGACGATGAGGATCGCGCCCTCGGACTCGGTGTCAAGGTCGCCGCCGTGAAACTGACGGGCTTCGCGATGTCGGCGTTCACCATCGGGATGTGCGGCGCCCTCTTCGCGATGTTCCAGGGTCAGATCTATCCGCAGTTCGTGTTCGATCCACTGTTCGACATCTCCATTGCGTTGATGGCCTTCTTCGGAGGACTCGGCACGGTGGCGGGGCCACTCCTGGGCGGCCTCATCCTCGAATCGGCGCAACAGTACCTGACGTCCACCTTCTCGAATGACTCGCTCTATCTCATCTTGCTCGGGTCGCTCTTCCTCCTCGTCATCATGTTCATGCCGCAAGGGATCATCGTGTACTTCCGAGACCGCTATTCGAAGAAGGCCGATCGCAATCGCTCGGTGCTTTCGCAGAACAGTCTTTCGTTGAACGAAGGTGCGACATGACGACGTTGTTGCGCGTCGACAACGTGTCGCGGTCCTTCGGCGGGGTCCAGGCCTTGCGCGAGTGCTCGTTGGACGTAGAGAAGGGGAGCATCACCGGACTGATCGGTCCCAACGGTTCTGGGAAGACGACGCTGTTCAACGTGATCACTGGCTACGTCAAGCCCGACGCCGGCACGGTGACGTTCAATGGCAAGACCATCACCAATGCGCGCCCCGACACCGTCTTTGCACTGGGCGTCGGGCGGACCTTCCAACTGACGAGGATCTTCGGGCGCATCACGGTACTGGAGAACATGCTGGTCGCGACCCAGCGTGACGACAGCTGGCTACGGGGACTCACGCGTTCGATGTCCTCGAAGGCCGAAGTCGCGAACGCCATGGAGTGGCTCTCGTTCGTGGGCATCGCCCAACTGGCCGAGTTGCCGGCGGGCGCGCTCTCCTTTGGTCAGCGCAAACTGCTGGAACTGGCCTACGTGCTCGTGGCCGACCCCGACGTGATCCTGCTCGACGAACCGGCCGGCGGCGTCAACCTCACGTTGATCAACACGATCGCGGAGAAGATCAAGGCGCTCAATGAGGGCGGGAAGACCTTCCTCATCGTCGAGCACAATATGGAGTTCGTCATGGGCCTGTGCGCGAGCGTGACGGTCATGCATCAAGGTTCAGCCCTGATCAGCGGCACGCCGGACGACGTCAGGTCCAACGCACTCGTCCTCGACGCCTATCTGGGCGGCGGGGACGACGAAGAGTCGGAGTTCGCGTGAGCGACACCGACGTGTTCTTACGATTCGAGGGCGTCGTCGCCGGTTACGGCGGGGGCGACGTACTCAAGGGCGTCGACTTTGACGTGAGCCAGGGTGGTGTCACGTGCATCGTCGGTCCCAACGGTTCTGGCAAGTCGACGTTGCTCAAGACGGTGAGTGGTCTCGTGAAGCCTCGCCTGGGCCAGATCTGGTTCAAGGGTCGCGGTCTCGTCGGTCTGACCCCGAAGGAGATCCTTCAACTGGGCGTCGTGCAGGTTCCCCAACAGCACAGCCTGTTTCGCGAGATGACGGTGATGGAGAACGTGGAACTCGGTGCGTTCCTGGTGAAGGACAAGAAGGTGATCGCCCAGCGGATGGAGCACATCCGTGACGTATTTCCCATCGTCGGCGAACGGGCGAAGGACAAAGCGGGGAGCCTCTCGGGCGGACAACAACGACTCGTCGAGTTCGCCCGTTGCCTCATGCTCGATCCCGAGCTCGTCGTCCTCGATGAGCCGTCGATGGGACTCGACCCCAAGACCCTTCGACTCGTCTTTGAGACGATTCGAAAGATGAACGCGGTTGGCCGCACCGTCCTGCTCGTGGAACAAAATGCCCGCCAGGCGCTGAAAATGAGCCACGATGGTGTGGTGCTAGAGAATGGAACGGTTCGACTACGCGGTACCGGCGCTGAGGTACTGAACAACCCAGAGATCGGGGCGTTGTACTTGGGCGGTTCGATCGCGCCACCATCGAGTGGACCGGGATCCTGAGGGGATGGGCCATGAGTGAGGCCACACGAAGTATTGGATGGATCGGTTGCGGTCGGATGGGCACCGCGATGGCGAGCAGGCTCGTCCTCGCCGGCAATGACGTGACGGTCACGAACCGGACGCTAGCGAAAACGCAGAGCCTCGCCACGCTCGGTGCCAAAGTCGCCGAGAGCCCGCGTGACTTGGCAGGCTGTGACATCGTCTTCATCATGGTGTCGGCCAACGACGACCTCATTGAAGTGATCTCGGGACCACGGGGTCTCTTGAGCGATCCCGAACACGCCCCAGGGATCATCGTCGATTGCTCGACCGTGTCGAGTGACACGTCGCACGAGGTCCGTCAGTCGTGCGCGCGGCGCGACACGTCGTTCCTCGCCGCCCCGGTGAGCGGGAACCCCAAGGTCGTCGCCGCCGGTCTGCTCACCCTCGCGGTCTCGGGCACCACCGACGCCTTCGAAGCGGTGCGGCCGTACTTCGAGCAGCTCGGCAACGGTGTCACGTACGTCGGCGACGGGGAAGTGGCCCGACTCGTGAAGATCTGTCACAACATGATGCTCGGCATCGTCGCTCAGGCGATGGCCGAGATCACCGTCCTCGCGGAGAGTGGTGGCATCAAACGCAGTGACTGGCTCGCCTTCCTCAATGACTCCGTGATGGGTTCGATGTTCACCAGGTACAAGACGCCCGCGTTCGTCAATCTCGATTTCAAGGCGACGTTCACGCCGACGTTGTTGCGCAAGGACTTCGACCTGGGCATGGCGCAGGCCCATGATCTCAACGTACCGATGCCGCTCTCCTCACTCTGCACCGAGATCGTGAAGAGCGCCATCGGCGCCGGCTACATCGAAGAGGACTTCGCGGTACTGCTCCTCGAAGCGGCTCGCGGAGCGGGCATGAAACTCGAAGCAGAGAACATCGCGGTCGATGATGGATTGGGGCAGTCGTGAGAGAGGGATTCGGGCCGACGATGAACACGCCGGGTCACATGGGCGTCGACTTCGAGTCGCGCGTTGACTTTGACCGTCTGCGCAACTACCGACTCGCTCGGGCCCGCGAGGCCCTCGCGTCGAGCGACCTCGCCGCCGTCCTCCTCTTTGACTTCTACAACATTCGCTACGTGTCGGGCACGTGGATTGGGGGCGCGCTGGGCGACAAGATGACGCGCTACTGCCTCCTCACCCGTACCGGGGAGCCGATCGTGTGGGACTTCGGTTCCGCTGCGCGCCACCACAAACTCTTTGCGCCGTGGCTCGAACCGGACAACTGTCGTGCGGGAATGCTCGGACTGCGAGGGGCGATCGCGCCTCGGGCCGGTCTGTTCGAATCGGCGGTCAAGGAGATCGTGGCGATCTTGGCCGAACAGGGCCTCACCGGACAGCCCATAGGTATTGACATCATCGAACTGCCGTTCCTCTTCGAGATGCAGAAGGCCGGCGTGGATATTCACGACGCCCAGCAGTTGATGCTCGATGCCCGACAGATCAAATCCCCTGATGAAATCATGTTGCTGTCGCAAGCGGCCGCCATGGTGGACGGCGTGTACCAGGACATCTTCGAGGCGCTGAAGCCCGGGGTCAGGGAAAATGAGATCGTCGCCCTCGCCAACAAGCGCCTCTACGAAATGGGTTCTGATCAGGTAGAGGCCATCAACGCGGTCTCGGGGGAGCGTTGCAATCCTCACCCGCACAACTTCACGGACCGAATCATTCGTCCTGGTGAACAGGCATTTTTCGACATCATTCACTCGTTCAACGGGTACCGGACCTGTTACTACCGCACCATGTCGGTCGGGAGTTCGACGTCATCCCAGCGCGACGCCTATACCCGAGCTCGCGAATGGATGGACGGGGCGATTGACTTGGTTCGTCCGGGGGTGAGCACCGACGTGATCGCTCGGAGTTGGCCCGCCGCCACGGAGTTCGGCTTTCCCGATGAAATGGCCGCATTTGGACTCCAATTCGGCCATGGCCTGGGCCTCGGTCTGCACGAACGTCCAGTCATCAGCCGCCTGAACAGCCTGAGTGACCCCATTGAGCTCAAGGTAGGGATGGTCTTCGCGCTCGAGACCTACTGCCCAGCGAGTGACGGTGTTTCGGCCGCTCGCATCGAAGAAGAGATCGTCGTGACCCCGGACGGTCCGGCGATCTTGACGAAGTTTCCAGCTCAAGAGCTGATGATCGCCAACAAGTACTAAGGAATAGGACAATGGCCACCACCGACATAGCGACCTCCACCGAAGACCTCGACCACAGACTCGCGCTCTACCGCAGCCAGGTCGAACTGCGGCAGTTCGAGAACCGCGCCTACGACCTGTTCTTAGAGAACTTCGTGAAGGGCACGAGCCACCTGGCCGTCGGCCAAGAGGCGATCGCGGCCGGTTTCGCCGCGGCGATGCGACCCACCGACTGGACCTTCGCGACCTATCGGGGCCACGACCACACGTTGGCGAGGGGCGTGCCCATGACGGCCGTCTTCGCCGAACTGATGGGTCGCACCAACGGCTTGATGGCCGGCAAGGGCGGCTCGATGCACCTGACCAGCGTGGAGCACGGCGTCATGGGTTCCTACGCCATCATCGGGGCGCACCTGCCGATCGCCTGTGGCGCGGCGTGGTCGGCCCAGTTCCGCGGGACGACCCAAGTGGCCGTCTGCTTCTTCGGCGACGGCACGACCAACATCGGCGCCTTCCACGAGGCGCTGAACTTAGCGGCCGTGTGGAAATTGCCCGTCGTCTTCGTCTGTGAGAACAACCTCTGGATGGAGTACACCCGCACGACCGAGGTGACGGCCGTGCCCAACCCCGCCGCCGACCGCGCCGGTGCCTACGGCCTACCCTCGATCATCGTCGACGGCAACGACGCCGACGCCGTCTACGACGTCGCCACGAGCGCCATCGAGAAGGCCCGAGCGGGCGAGGGACCGAGTCTCATCGAGGCCCTCACCTACCGTCACGGGGGCCACTCGCGCGCCGACCCGGGCAAGTACCGGCCCGACGAGGAGGTGGCCGCCTGGAAGTTGCGCGACCCGATCATCATCTACCACCAGCGTTTGCTCGCCCAGGGGGTGAGCGAGGCGCAGCTGGTCGAGATCGAGACCGACGTGGCGGCCATGGTCGATCTCGCGACCGAGGAGGCCAAGGCCGGGGCGGTCCCCGGCGAGGAGTACCTACTGAAGGACGTCTGGGCGGACGGGGGCTACCAATGGCGCAACTGACCTTTCGTGAGGCCATCGCCCGCGGCATCGCCCAAGAGATGCGCCGCGACGAGCACGTCGTCATGATCGGCGAGGACATCGGGGCGGCCGGGGGCGTCTTCAAGGGGACGGTCGGTCTCTTCGAGGAGTTCGGACCCACACGCGTGCGCGACACGCCCATCTCTGAACAGGCGATCCTCGGGGCCGCCATGGGGGCCGCCATGACCGGGCTGCGGCCGATCGCGGAGATCATGTTCTCGGACTTCTTCGCCGTGTGCTGGGACATTGTGGCCAACGAGATCGCGAAGTCGCGCTACATGACCAACGGCCAGTTGACCTTCCCGCTCGTGATCCGTTCGGGCAACGGCGGGGGCCTGCGCTTCGGGGCCCAACACAGCCAGAGCGTCGAGAACTGGGCGATGATGATCCCGGGTCTCAAGGTCGTCGTCCCCTCCAACGCCCTCGACGTCATTGGCCTCATGGCCGCGTCCATCCGTGACGAGGACCCGGTCATCTTCTTAGAGGCCAAGTCCCTCTACGCCACCAAGATGGACGTCCCCGACGAAGAGATCGTCGACACGTTGGGTTCAGCCAAGGTGTTGCGCCAAGGAAGCGACGCGACGCTGGTGGCCCTGGGCGCCATGGTCCCGCGGGCCTTGGCCGCCGCTGAGGAACTGGCCAACAGTGGCATCGACTGCACCGTGGTCGACGTGCGCAGCCTGGTGCCCCTCGACACCGCGACGATCCTGGCCGAGGTGTCAGCGACCGGACGGATGTTCAGCGTCGAGGAGAACCCCCGGCTCTGTGGCTGGGGGGCCGAGCTCTCCTCCATCGTCGCCGAAGAGCTCTTCTACGACCTCGACGGACCGATCGTGCGCATCACGACGCCGCACATCCCCCTCCCGGCGGCCGACGCCCTCGAGGACCTGGCGATCCCCTCGGTCGAACGGATCGTCGCCACGGTCGAGAGGTCGATGAACTCCTAGTTTCCGTCTCTCAATGATGTGGGCGAGATATTGGACGCCCGAATTGCACCCAGACTCAGAACGTCGGCTCGAAATCCGACCGTAGATCGAATCCGCTCTGTCCATCCAGTGGTTTGGCGCAAAGAATCTGGTGAATTTCTAGGTGGTGACGCTCAAAACCCACTGCCGAACCTGACATGTACATCTTCCAGACCCGAGCTCGCTGTTCACCAACTTCTTCGACGGCTTCGTCAAAGCGCTTCGTGAGATTTGAAACCCAGTGACGCAACGTGAGCGCGTAGTGCTCGCGCAAGCTCTCCACGTGACGCACTTCGAAACCGTGGGCTTGGAACATCGACACCATCATGCCGACTTCGTGCAGTTCCCCGTCGGGGAAGACGTAGCGCTCCATGAAGGGACTGCCGATCTTCGATGGTCCGCGAAGGCCGAGCGCGATCCGCATCTGACGCGAGAGTTCTGAAGATTTCGATGGATCGGGATCGGGATCAAAGGAGACCGGTCGACCGATGGCGTGATTAAGAAATCGACCGCCAGGTCGAAGGAGGTCGAACAGCTGTTGCGTGTACGGAGCGAGCGACTTTCGCCCGACGTGCTCGGACATCCCAATTGAACTGATCGCGTCGAACGGTCCGTCGTGCACGTCGCGAAAGTCTTGGAGTCGAAACTCGACGAGGTCGCTCACGCCAACTTTCTCCGCGAGGTTCGTGGCGTAACGCTGCTGCTCGTGGGAGAGGGTGACGCCGACCACGCTCGCGCCGTACTCCTTCGCGGCGTGAATGGCCATTGCGCCCCAGCCACTTCCCACGTCGAGCAGGCGAGTGTGTGGTGACAGTTCAAGTTTGCGTGCCACGAGGTCAACCTTGCGACGTTGTGCGTCTTCGAGCGTGTCATCGGGCGATCGAAAGACCGCACACGAGTACGTCATCGAGGGACCAAGGACCATCTCGTAGAAAGCATTCGACACGTCGTAGTGGTGCGAGATTGCCTGGCGGTCGCGTGAGCGGCTGTGCAGTACGCCTCGCTGCTTCGCTTCGATTGGTGGAGGTGCGATCGGGCGCAGTGCATCAAGGCCGACCACCGAAAGAAGCGATCGAAGATTGTCGACCTTCAAGAGTTGACGCACCGGGGGGACCGAGAGTTCGAAGAGCGAATCAAGTTCGCCATCGACGTCGATGTCGCCGGCCACGTACGCGCGAGCGAGACCGAGCTCACCGGGGTGCGTGAGCACGCGAGTCAGAGCGTCGCGACTAAGGATCTTGAGCGTGACGTCGTTCGCCGACGACACGATCGTGGGGCTCGCGACGCTGCCGTCGTACGCCTCAACACGGAAGGGGAGTTGGTTGTTGAAAACCGAGGCAACAAAGGTTGCGACATCCATGACGACCTCCGATCGACCTGCAGAGACGATACGACACGACGAACCTTATTGCCAACGATTCGTCGCGCACAAAGTCTCGTTTGGTCTCACATGTGGATCACGACGTTCTGGGATCGATGGGCGGTTTCGTACGCCGGTGCCCGCACCCCAGACGGAGAATTGCTTTGAGTCTGGGTGGTGAATCGCTGTCATTTCGCTTCTGCAAACCTGTCACGACGTCGGAGAGACGACGAAGCGAAAACACAACTCTGAAGAAATGTGGCTATCGCATCAGAAATCGTCGATGCTGTTTAGTGCAGACCAAGTGAAGTCTGTTGTTATCTGACTCGATGCGGACCCATAAATGTAGTGAGTGAAACGTCCCGCAGCGACCTCGTTCAACGCTGCACGTTGAGCGAATCGAGTGATGGAACATCCCCTCTTAAACAAAGGAGTTCGGAGACCTGCCTTCAGTTTTGGGTATCTGGCATCGCATGGGTCCGGAGGGGGGGTCATACGGATGCGGTGGATCGGCTCGCGCGTTGTCCGATTGTTGTGGCTCGCCCGATGAGAGAAGAAAAATGTGGCACAATGATTCTTCATTCATTGGAGGGCGCTCAAAGAGTTTTTGTCCCCGAGATAGTAATTGGCTTGCAATGAAAGTAGATTTCCTATATTCGGGATAGATTGCTCAACAGAAAAACTGTTGTGTACGTCTCAATGGGGTGATAGTGGCATTCAAGAAGAAATCCAAAGACGAAGACGTCACGGATAAGCGCTCGTCCGGCGGCGGTGGCGGCAACGTCGCCACCGTGGTCGACAGTCGTGAAATGGCTTCCAGCGCGCCCGCCCAGCCATTTTCGAACTCCGACACCACACCTGATTCGATCGACGCGATGAACATCGCGGCTCTGTCAGGTGAAGAGCGTGAGAACTTCCGACTCGGTGATCAGCTCATTGCGAGCAACCTCATCACCGATGCGCAACTACAACAGGCGCTCACCATGCAGCGCGACTCCGGCGGCCTCCTCGGCGAGGTGCTCGTCAGTATCGGTGCGCTGAACGAGCAGGACCTGGCCCGTGCGCTCGCTGCCTTCTTCGGCTTCGATGTCGCGAACCTTCGCCGTGACGCGGTCGACCCGCTGGTCTTGAATTTTCTCAATGAAGATGCTGCGCGAAAGTTCGAGGCGTTCCCGGTTCGAATGACTGACGACGGGCTCTACGTCGCGGTGGCGGAGCCAAGTGAAGACGTCCGTCAGGCGCTCTCACAGGCGAGCGGCAAGCAGGTCAAACTTCTCATCGCGCCGCTCAGCGACATTCGCTGGGCCATTGACAGCAACTACCGCGCACTCGGCAGCGTTGAGAAACTCGTCCAAGCGTTCGAGTCCGTGGAAGGCTCACGTAAGCGCAGCGTTGATAATTCAGAACCTGAGATCGTTGCGGACGACGCTCCCGTCGTACAGGTCGTCGACCGCATCTTGACGCAGGCCATGCGCGACCGTGCCTCTGACGTGCACATCGAACCGGCCGACGAAATCGTTCGCGTGCGCTTTCGCATTGACGGGGCACTGAAGGAGATTCTGCAACTGCCCGCGGCGATTGGTCCGGGACTCGTGAGTCGCATCAAGATCATGGCGAACATGAACATCGTCGAACGGCGTCGACCTCAGGACGGTCAGCTCACGATCAACATCGACGGCAAAGAGGTTGACGTCCGTGTCGCGACGACGGCCACCATCATGGGTGAAAGTTGCGTCATGCGACTTCTCGACAAGACGCGATCAGTGCTGCGCCTCAACGACCTCGGCATGCCCGTGGACACACACGCGGCCTATTCAAAGATCGTCCGTGCACCGTTTGGCATGGTGCTTTGCGCGGGGCCCACTGGTAGTGGCAAGACCACCACCCTCTACGCGACCCTGAGCGAAGTCAGTAACCCATCGCTCAACGTGATGACGATCGAGGACCCCGTTGAGTACGTGTTCCCGTCCATCAACCAGATTCAAACCAACGAGCAGGCTGGCCTCACGTTCGCGACAGGCCTGCGCTCGATCCTTCGCCAAGACCCTGACGTCATCCTCGTTGGTGAGATTCGTGACGTCGAGACGACTCGGGTCGCGGTGCAGTCGGCGCTGACCGGTCACTTCGTTGTCTCTTCGCTCCACGCCACGGACTCGGTCTCGGCGCTACACCGATTCCTGGACATGGGCATTGAGTCGTTCCTCATCGCGTCGTCAGTGCTCGCCGTCGTCGGCCAGCGGCTCCTTCGACGGATCTGCCCTTCGTGCAAGGCCGTGTACACGCCCAGTGACGAGGAGTTGATCTTCTACGAAGAGAGTGGGGGGCCTCCCAAGGAGGTCTTCTACCAGGGCACCGGTTGCAACTTCTGTACCCATACCGGTTACAAGGACCGAATTGGTATCTACGAACTACTCATCATGACCCCCGAACTACGGCGTTTGGTCGTTGGATGGGCCACCCAGGAGGAGTTGCGCAATATGGCGGTAAAGCAGGGCATGCGTACGTTGCGTCAAGAAGCGATCAACCTCGTCAACCAGGACATCACGTCCATTTCAGAAGTGATTCGGAGCGTGTACACACTATGAGTAAAGACAAATCCCTCGTCAAGTTCTCTTACAAAGCGCTTGATGAGACCGGAAAAAAGGTCTCAGGCACGGAAATGGCGACATCGACGGGCGCGGCCCACGTCGCACTGCTCGCCCGGGGCCTCCAGCCCACGGCGGTGGAGAGCAAGTCGAGCCTGTTGAAGTTCGAGATCACCAAGAAGAAGGTCCCACGACAGGACGTCATGAACTTCACCCGCCAGTTGGCGGTATTCATGAAGGCCGGCGTGCCGATCATGGAGGCGCTCGAGGTCATCGTCGAAGAGACGCAGAACAAGATGCTGAAGCTCATCCTCTCTGAGATGGTCGACAGCCTCCGCGCCGGGGATACGTTCGCCGCCGCCGCCGCCGCCCACCCCGAGGCCTTCCCGACCTTCTACGTCGGTATCCTCGAATCGGCCGAGCTAACCGGAAATCTGGACGCCGTACTCAACCAACTCGCTGACTACATCGACCGTGACCAGAAGGCCCGTGGAAAAGTCACTGCGGCGCTCATTTATCCATCAGTCGTTGCCGCGATGTCGGTCGTGACAGTCTTGGTGCTCGCAGTTTTCGTCATGCCTCGATTTGAGGTCTTCTTCGCTTCACTCCACGCCAAGCTTCCGTTGGTGACTCGGATGCTGCTCAGCACGACTGCCTTCATGGGTAAGTACTGGTACGGAGAGATTGCCGTGGTCGTGATCGTCGTGGGCGGGCTGATGGCGATGCAACGCTCACCCGGGGGGAAAGCCCGGCTCGACGCCGTCAAACTGAAGCTTCCGGTCATTGGCGACCTCACTGAGACCGCGATCATCGAACGGACGTGCCGCGTCCTTGCCTCGATGCTGCGGGCGGGTGTCGACCTTCCTCGATCGATGGCCGTCACGGCGGAGTCGGCGAACAATGCGGTCTACCGCAATGCGCTCGAGAAGATCCGCGAAGCGATGATGCAGGGCCAGGGTCTGGCCGAGCCGATTGCGCAGAGCGGACTCTTCCCAGCCGCCGCCCGCCAGATGTTTCGCGTGGGCGAGGAAACAGGAACCCTCGACCAGCAACTCGAAGTCGCCGCCGCCTACTACGGACGTGAGCTCGAGACCAAACTGGAACGAGCGACGGCGCTCTTCGAGCCCGCCATCATCATCTTCATGGGTGTCGTGGTCGGGTTCGTCGCCGTTGCCCTGATCTCCGCGATGTACGGCATCTACAACCAGGTGAAGGTCGGCTAAGTCACCACCCACTCATCGAACGCTTCTTCGATGCTGAGCACGTACGTGCGTACGCCCTCTCATGGATAAAAACGCGGTCGTACTATTGAGTGGCCGTACGGCGATTTTCATGCAACTCAATGAGGATTACGTTCGCACTATTTCATGATTGATCTCTGAATCCCTTGATTTAAAGGCAAAAGTACTGATTAATAGTTACTTGGATTGCCACAAGTGGAATGACGTGCCGACTTAAAATACAAAGTAATGAATATTGTCGGGATGTTTATTCAGAGTTGTCTCCGCATTGCCGTGGACTCAGGACAATTGACCAATGGGTGATCCCACGCAAGGGCGAAGTAACTACGTGACCTTTGGGCACGTTTCGTCCCTTTTCGGATCCTCGGCTAGGTGAAGGTTGAATGAAGGTTCGCGTCAGTTCGGGTATTGATGATATGTCGAAAAACCCCGGATGGCCACGTTCCTCGCACCACACTGGCCGGCGCAACTCCGAGCAAGGTTTCACACTGGTTGAGTTGCTCATCGTCACCACAGTTCTTCCGTTGATCATCGGAGCACTTTCGGTGGGGCTGATTTCGGTGTTCTCACTTCAGAGCGGTGTCTCGAGTCGCCTCTCCAACACCACTGATGCGCAGGTCGTTGCGGCCGACTTTCAAACTGACGTTCAGGGCGCCGCGCAGATCACGAATGGGACCCCAAATACACAGTGCACCTCGGGGTCGGTATCCGGCACGCAGTTGTTAGGACTCTTGTCGAACGTGGGCCAAGCGAACCAACTTCTCGTTTCATACGTGAGTGTGACCACTGGAAGTGGATCGTCGGCCACGTACTCACTCAAGCGCATCGTCTGTAACGGCCTCGGCGGCAATTTGCTCACCGGCACGGTGACGACCCTGTCGAGCAACCTTCCCGTGAGTCAACCTGCACCGACGATCACGTGCGTCGCCAACGTGCCGAACCTGTGCAGCAACACTTTGGCCGGCCAACAATATGTCTCGAGTCAGAACGTCGCCCAGGTATCGATGACGATCGCTGAACCCAGCAAAGACGCCGCCAAGAACTTCGGTGCCTACACCTACACGGTCGTGGCGAGTCCCGCAGCGAGCAGCTCGAACAGTGACTCCGGCTCACCAGTGAACACGCAAGCGACCACGAACTGTTACAAGGCTGACCCCGGCTCTGGCCCGCTCGCCAACAACCTCTGCTTCGTCGATTTCACGCCGTTACTCAACCCCGCGTACATGGCGGTCGCCGAGACTCCGGGAACGTGTCTCGAGATGTCGGCCAGTTTGGGTCCGAACTACGACTACGACAAACTCTTCTTCTGCATCAGCATCACGGAGCCCAACGGTTCGAACCCGACGACCGGAGCCACGCCCACCGATCCCGAGCCCTGGCCCGTTCCGACCTACACGGGCGCATTCTTTGGCAACCTCGTCACCGTCAGTGGTAAGTCCTACGCCTTTTACACCGGCATCCCCGGGAACCCCGCGATCTACGAACGCGTCAAGAGCAACAGTTACGCAGACCTGACGAACATCACGTTCAGCGACATCAAGGTCGTGACCGGATCGAACGCGCTCGCGACCAACTGGTCAATAATCAGTGCCGACGCGGAGTCGACGGACGCCACTACCACGACGGCCGGTGATTACGAAGGGCTCACCTGGACCGCGGACAAGCCACTCTCGGTCGTACCGAACGATATTCCCGTGCTTGACGGCACCAATCAGATGTACCCGGCCGGTAACGCCTGTCTGAGCGATCAGACAACGTCTGGTCTCGTTGTCAATACCGTCACCGACTCGATTTCCTGCAACCCGGTCATGGGAAGCGAGCAGGAGACCGGGAACCAGAAGACCGGAGCGGCGATGGTCGAGGCCACGACGCCGAACACGCTGACGGTAAATCTGGTCTCCGGCGGTCCGGGCTTCGCGGGTCTCCAGGGAATCGTCTTTGGAATGTATCTCCCATGATCAAGCGAACGGCTGTCATCGAAGGCGACGAACTACTGGAACAAAGGTCATGGCTCGCTCGAAGGATGGATCGTTCCGAGCGGGGTGACACCATGGTGGAGATCCTCCTGTCCCTGGTTGTCCTCGGTCTCACCTCGGTCGCCCTACTTATTGGCTTCTCCACCACAATCTCCGCCTCCGCTCAGCACCGTCAGATGGCCTCGGCGAACCTGGCGATTAACAACTATTCCCAGCAAGTGACCGCAGGCATTGAAGCGGACTCGGCGCTCTTCACCTGCCCAGGAACCGCCTATACCCCCGCGAGCTTCATGACGGAACTGGCAATCCCGAGCATTGCGCCGTACAGCCCACAAATAACCAGCATTCAGTACTGGAGTTCGGCGTCGGAGTCGTTCGTAAATGGTTGCGTGGCGAACGCCTCGGAACTGATCACGGTCTCGGTGTTGTCTGGTTCGAACAATGAAACGCTCAGTTTTGTCGTCGACAGCCCCACGGCCGGATCGAACTTCGTCGGTGGGGCTCCCACGAAGATGGCATTCGTCAATCCCGTTTTAGGTGGTGCGACCGTGAATGCCACCTCCGGAGCCGCACTGCCTTCGAATCCGGTCGTTGAGGTGTATTACGGCAACAGCCCCGACGCGACCGACCTTTCACCGATCTCCCTGACCCTCGGCGACGCCAGTGGTGCCGCGACGAGTGCGGGGACTCTGTCGGGGTGTAGTTCCAACGAGCTCAATGGGGTGGTGACCTACTCGGGCTGCACGATCAGCCTGACCACGTCGTCACCGGTCGCTGTTGATTTCACGCTCGTCGCGAACAGCCCGTCGTTCAGCAACGTGCTGTCGGGTGAGATCGCCGTTTCCGGATCAACGTCGTCGTATCTTTCGTTTACCACCCAGCCCGCGGCGGGGTACTCGGGTGCGATCATGGGTACCCAACCCGTCATCACGGCGTACCAGGGTGGCACGACGACCGTCGACACCACCCAGTTGTCCATCACGCTGACGACGTCGGGATCCGTGTCCGGTTCGCCGCAGCTGACCTCGTGTGGGGGAGTGTCGGGTTACTCGACGACCTACGAAACCAACGGCGTCGTCACGGTGGTTGACGCCAGCGGACATGGGGGGACCTTCGTGGTCACGGGCTGTCATTTCTCCGGCCAATTCTTCTATGACGTCAATAGCGGCGCGGTCGGCACGCCCTACACGATGACCGCTTCGGCCAACAACGTCACCTCGGCCACGAGCCAGCCGTTCGCCGCCACCGGCTACGGCGCTGCGTCGCAAATGGAGTTCATTTCCGAACCAAGCGGTGGGAGCGCGGCCACGATACTCATCAATACCGCGACGCTCAACTCCTTCCAGATTGCCATCGAAGACTCGTGGGGCAATATCTTGAGCGGCCAGGGGCAGTCCCCCTACGCCGGATCGATCTCGGTGAAAGTGACGGGCGCGTCATCTGCGTTGACCTGCACGCCCTCGTCATCGGGAGGGATATTCACCTTCAGCGGATGCGTTGCGCCCGTGGGCGCGAATATGACACTGACCGCCACGGCCACTGGGACCGGCAGTAGTGGCGTGACGCCAGAAGTCAGTACGTCCTTCAACGTCACGGGACCCGTCACCCAGCTGGTGTGGTACAACGGCTACCCCCTGGCGGGAAGTTCGGGCCAACCCGTCGCCGGCGCGTCAGGTGCGGTCATGACGAACCAACCCGTGCTGGCCTACGAGGACGCCGGACTCAATCTCGGTGAGAGCGGTCCAGAGGTCGTGACCTCGGACACGACGTCGGTCTCGTACACCTCCGCGTACGCGTCGGGTACGCAGGGCACGCCCCTCAATGGCACGTTGACGACCTGCTCGAACCTCCCCCCAATTAACGGCATCATCAGCGCCGGTAACTGCACGTTCGTGGGCCTGGTCGGCACGAACTACACCATGAAGGCCACGACCACCTCGGGGACGGTGATCACCTCACCGGTCAGCGCGACCTTCTCGCCGACCGGTCCCGGCCCCGCGAGCCAGTTGGTCTTCACCCCCTCGCCCGGCGTTGAGCCGACGCCCGCCGCCGCCGGTTCGCCCTTCACGACCGAGCCCGTCGCCGTCATCGAGGACGTGGGTGGCAATATCGTCACCTCGGCCACGACCCAGGTTGAGATGCAAACCTATTTGGTCTCGAGTCCCACGGTCCAGGCCGGTTCGCTTCTCAACTGTTCGAACTACGCACCGGTCGGTGGCGCCGTCTCATTGGTCCCCGTCAGTGGCTACCTCAACGTCGAGAGTTCGTGCGCATTCGGTGGGGTCGTCGGGACAAGTTACGAAATCATCGATACCGCGTTCGGTCTGACGTCCGCGGTGAGCTCATCGTTCATGCCGACCGCCCCTGGGCCGCCGAGCGCAATTGTCGTTTCCGGCTGTGCGACCGGCGTCAACTACAAGAGCACCTGTACGCTCGCGGCGGCGGTCCAGGACACCTGGGGCAACCTCGTCTCTTCCTTTGCGTCGGGCATCACCTTCGCGGACGCCGGTGGAGCGGGCGCCGTCAGCGGTCTCGGAACCATCACCGCGAGCGGTGGCGTGGCCAACGACACCGTGACGGGAAGTGCCGTCGGACCAGACCTCGTCACCGCCTCCGAGGGCTCGATCACCTCACTGCCCTATTCGTTCAATGTCAACGGTGACACGACGACCGCGACGGTCTCCGAGAGCCCCACGAGCGTCGTCTACGGCCACGAAGCGTCGTCGATCTTCACCGTCACGGTCGTGACGGGTAACCACGAAGTCTTGCCCTCGACCGACAACGTCACCGTGAACGTCGGATCCACTTCGTGCGTGGCCGCGGTCGCGCCGGCCGGTACTGGCGGCACGGGAACGTGTTCCATCGCGAACTCTGCGCTGCCCGTCAGCGCCACTCCCTACACGGTCACGGCTACCTACCCCGGTGACGCACAACTCCTCGCGTCGGCCCTCGCCACGGCCCCCACCGGCCTCACCGTGACCAAGGACTCGACGACCGCGACGGTGTCAGAGACCCCCACCAGCGTCGCCTACGGCCACGAAGCGTCATCGATCTTCACGGTCACGGTCGTGACGGGTAACCACGAGGTCTTGCCCTCGACCGACAACGTCACGGTCAACGTCGGAACCGCGTCCTGCGTCGCCGCGGTCACTCCGTCCGGTACCGGTGGCACCGGAACCTGCTCGCTCTCAGCAACGGCGCTCGCCGCCAGCGCCACCCCCTACACCGTCACCGCCACGTACCCCGGCGACACCGATCTTTCGGCCTCATCAGGCGCGACGGCCCCGACCGGTCTCACGGTCACGAAGGACTCAACGACCGTCGTGGTCTCGGCGAGTCCGACATCGGTCACCTACGGCAACGAGGCGGCCACGGTCTTCACCGTCGACGTCAACCCGGCCAACGGTGAGAACCTGCCGGGCGTCGAGAACGTGACCGTCAACGTCGGTTCCGCCTCGTGCATCGCCTCCGTCGCCGTCACGACCGTCGGAACGTGCTCTATCTCGGCGACGGCCCTCGCCGCGAGCACCACCCCCTACGCCATAACCGCCACCTACCTCGGTGACACGGACCTCTCGGCCTCGGCGCTCGGGACCGCGGCGACGGGCCTGACCGTCAACAAGGACACCTCGACGATCACGGTCTCGGAATTGCCGACCAGTGTCGCCTTCGGCGCCGAATCAACGTCGGTCTTCACGGTCAATGTCAACCCGACGTACGGGGAGAACCTGCCGGGCGTCGAGAACGTGACCGTCAACGTCGGATCGACCTCGTGTATCGCGGCGGTTGCGGTCAACACGATGGGCACCTGTTCGATCACCAACTCGGCCCTTCCCGCCAGTGGCACCCCCTACACCGTGTCGGCCACGTACCCAGGCGACACCGACATCGCCCTGTCCGCGACGGCCACGGCGCCCACCGGACTCACGGTCACCAAGACAGCACCCCCCACGATCACCTGGGCCACCCCCTCGGCGATCACCTACGGGACGCTGCTGAGCGCGACCCAGCTCGACGCGAACGACTCCATCCCGGGTACCTTCGTCTACAGCCCAGCGGCAGGGTCGTTGCTCACCGTCGGCACCCAGACCCTTGGTGTGACGTTCACGCCCACGGACACGACCGACTACACCACGGCGACCCAGAACGTGAACCTCACGGTGAGCAAGGACACCACCGCGATCACTGTCGCCGAGACGCCGACCAGCGTGGCCTACGGCAACGAGGCCGCTTCCATCTTCACGGTCCACGTCAATCCGACCAATGGCGAGAACCTGCCAGGTGTCGAGAACGTCACCGTCAACGTCGGTTCGGCCTCGTGTGTGGCCGCGGTCGCGGTGACCACGGTCGGCACCTGTTCGATCACCAATTCGGCGCTGGCCGCCAACGCCTCGGCCTACGCCGTGACCGCGACGTACAACGGTGACGCCCAACTCTCGGGTTCGGGCCCGGCCACGGCGGCGACCGGTCTCACCGTCAACAAGGACACCGCCACGGTTTCCGTCTCCGAGACCCCCACCAGCGTCACCTACGGCAACGAAGGGGCTTCGGTCTTCACCGTCGACGTCAACCCCGCCAACGGCGAGAACCTGCCGGGCGTCGAGAACGTGACCGTCAACGTCGGCACCGCCTCGTGTATCGCCGCCGTCGCGGTCACCACCGTCGGGACCTGCTCGATCACGGCGACGGCCCTGGCCGCGAGTACCACGCCCTACGCCGTCACCACCACCTACCCTGGTGACACCGACATTTCGGTCTCGACGATGGCCACGGCAACGACCGGGCTCACGGTCAACAAGGACACGACGACGGTGACCGTGTCCGCCAGTCCCACCAACGTGACCTTCAACGCGGAGGGGACAGCAGTCTTCACGGTCACCGTCAACACCGCCAACGGCGAGAACCTGATCGCGGCGGAGAACGTGACCGTGCACGTCGGCAGTACGGTGACCTGCACTGCGTTGGTCGCCGTCACGAGGACCGGGACCTGTTCCATTGGCGCCGCGGCACTGACGGCCAGCGCCACCCCGTACGCCATCACCGCCACCTATGCCGGGGACGCCGATCTTGGCGTCTCGCCACTCGCGACCGCAACGACGGGCCTGACCGTCAACAAGGCCACCCCCCCCACCCCGACCTGGGGCGCCATCGCCGCCATCACCTACGGCAAGGCGCTGGGCGCCACCCAGCTGAATGCCTCGGACACCCTCGCGGGGGCAATTGCCTACAGTCCCGTCTCGGGGACCGTCCTGCCGGTCGGGGCCAACCAGGTCTTGACCGCGACCTTCACCCCGACTGACACCACGGACTACACGACGACCTTCGTGAACAACACCATCACCGTGAACCAGGATTCCTCCACGTTGGCGGTTTCTGAGAGTCCGACCAATGTCGCGTTCGGTTCCGAAGGATTAGTGGTCTTCACGGTCACCGTCACGACCGGCAACGGTGAGAACCTGCCCACCCAGGACCCCGTGAAGGTGTACGCGGGCGGGACCCTCGTGTGCACCGCCACGGTTCTCGTGACCAAGACCGGCACGTGTTCGCCCAGCAGCGGCACGGTGATCTCGGGCAATACCACTGCGTACACGGTGACCGCCACTTACGCCGGCGACACCGATATCGCGGCCTCAGCGACGGCCACGTCGGGGACCGGGCTCACGGTCACCAAGATCAACCCCACGATCGCGGTGACGAACACCATAAATCCGACCGGGATTGGAGCTGGCAACCTCACGTTGACGGCCACGGTCACGGGGACCGGCGTTGGGCCGGGGGGCACGTTGACCTGGACCATTGGCGGGAAGGTCACGTCCTGCTCCTCCACGACCGGCTTGGTCGCGGTCGGGGGCACGTCTACCGCCACCTGCGTCATCAATACGCCGGCCGCTGGGACCTACACCGCCTCGGCCGTCTACGGGGGTGACACGAACTACAACTCGGTGACGACACCCAAGACCTTCGGACTGTTCATCGGACAGACCAATGCCGACGTACCCACCGGTCCTGAGTACTACACCATCAACAGTTCGACCATCAACGGATCTGGCACCAACACGGCCAATACCATCAACCCCGGTAGCGCGATAACGCTGACGAGCATCACGATGATCTTTAACGGAGCGTCAAACTCGGGATCCAACCAAACGGCCACGGTGGGCAAGGTCACGAGCGGTGTCTACAGCCCGACGGCGATGGCCTGCACGGTGTTGGCCAATTCGACCGAATCCTGTTCCTACTCCGCCAGCACGGTGTCCATCGCGAGCGGAACGACAATAAATATGGCGGGAGCCGGAAATGGTCTGCACACCTATTTCTGGATCGTCACCTACACCAACCCATAGATAGATGAACATGCGAGCAACGACCGAATCTGAACGACACGGAGGATCAATGAAGTTCGTGACTCGAACCTTTGGACGGGCACGTGGTGTTGACGAGAACCAACCGTCGCGTCGAAGTACTCGCGACACCGAGCGTGGCGCAGGTCCACACGGCCGTCAAAGGTCGGAGCGAGGAAGTTCGCTGATCTTGGCACTCGTCTACATCGTCTCGATCGGATTGATCGTTGGCGCCCTGGCCGACTGGGCGATGAACGACCTGACGAACACGACGCACTTCCAGAACGCCAACAAAATGGACAACGCCATCTCCGGCGCCACCGAGGTCGCCATTCAGAGCGTGCGTTACTACCCCAATTACAGTGGCCCCGGTTACGGCAACTGCTGGACGCCACCATCGGGCACCTACGCCGCAGAGGTTCCCTTCACCGCGGACAATAACGACCTCGTCGGCGTGTGGTGCTCAACGGTCGAGAAGCTCCAGAGTCCTAACACCCGAACGGTCACCTTCGCGGCGTGCCTGGAGACGGCGACGTCTCTCAATCTGGCGAACTACGCGTCATCCGCCTCGAACTGCGAAGCACATCCGACGCTGCTCGCCGTGGTCGTGTTTGACGACTACCCGTCAGGCGGCGGGGGTCTCCTCTCCTCGACGTGCACCGGCGGACAGGGAGTGTGCGGCTTCGCCGCGACCACGAATCAATGGACGTGGGCGACGTCGTAGCGGATGTGTCGTAAGGGCGACTGACGGCGTTCATTCGTGTCGAACGTGCGGGCGGTGTCATCCACAGCCGGACATACGAGAACGTCGTGACCTCGCCGTTGGATCGCGGGACTGAAAGTGCAGTCCGCGATCCAAGGCGGCCCCTATGACGGCCAGACCGACCTCACCTCGTTTGCGTTGTCGGCGTCACTTCGCCAGTTCGATTCGCCGTCGCTGTGGCGAAGAGCGCGACCTCTTGTGCGCGACGGCGGCGACGTCGACGGCGACGGCGTCGTTGAGGTTCGTGGCGCACGCCGCGTCACACGTTGTTCACACTCAGCCCGACTGATCCGGGGGAGCTCAGCTTGAGGAACAACGACGATGAGCGTCCGACTTGACAACGCATTCCGTCAATACCAACGGCGTGGCGCTGCCGAGCTAAGTCGAGTGGGGGAGACCTCGCCACTTCTGACGGCATCGAGTTGGCGCGTTTGGTGGTGACGAACGTTTGCGACGTCGCCGTGAGCCATTCCGGCGACGACCCAGCGCTACGACACCGTCACCACGTCGGGCACGGGACTTTCGTCCATCACATCGCTCTCGACAGTTCTGAACCGCAGAGCGTCTCGGCATTCTGAAGAAAAATGCACAGGGCCGCGAACCGATGCCGAGGGGCGTTGCGCTTTCGGCCATGAACTCAAGGGAATCGCAATCCCTTCCGCAGTTTCTTTGCATTGATTCATGGTGCCAACGAATGTCGGCACTGATCGCGATGAACCGAGCGCGATGAACGATTTCCTCAACGCCTGAGGTACGAATTGCGGGTGAGGAATTGGCCGGCACCGGTTCGTGCGGCCACCCTTTCAAAAAGTCATCGACCCCCCCTCATTTCGAGGTGAATCCATGAGGCGACCGAGCGGGTGGCTGATGAAATCTCAGGTCTATATTTCCTGTAATTCGGCCATTTCGGGCCAGGTTGCATAACTACGCGCTCACTCACGAATCACAACCATTTGACAACGGAAAAAGTTTCAACTAGAAATTCTCTCCGCAAGGGCGGATCGGGGAAATGCAGTGAGTAACACAGAATTGCCGCCCCTGGTGCGGCAACTTGTTTCGCGACGCAATAACGAACCTGCGAGCGAATTCACACTCCGTGATCTCTACGTGCGCGCCAGCATCTCAGGCAACTCCATGGCCGCAGAACTGGGCCGCTACCTCAACATCGACGAATCGACTTTTTCGAACTCGTCCAAGGAAATCTCCACTCCCAACGACGCTGTCGCTGCACCAAGCGTGCACGAACAGGCACTTTCCGCAATCCTCGAGGTCGTCACGACGACTCCCACACCAACATCGCAGTACGTCCGCACTCCGGCACCCCAAGGTGGGGTGCAGGAGTGGTGGGCCCGCATGATCAGCGGTTCCGTCAACAACTCCAGCTCGACTACGAGCTGCCCATCGATTGGTGAATCACTATGAAGCGCATCGTACGAATCCTCTTGCCGATCTTGATGATCGGAGCGATCGCCTCACCGTTCGTGGGTGTGGGCGTGGCCTCTGCCGCCTCCGGCGACGGGACAGGGACGATGGTGGTGTCGCCTACAAGTGCGACTGCCAGTACGTCGAACAACACCTTCACCTTTACGTACACATTGACGACCAACTTCAGCTTCTCTGGCGCGGCTCAACCGGCGATTACCGTCGCCGTTCCTACCGGTTTCACTGCACCTACGGCCACCAACACATCGGTCACCTCAACCTGTGCGATTTCGACGCCTACCTACAACTCTCAACTTATTACGTGACTTTCAACCTCTGGTTTCGGCTCGTCGTGCACTAGCGGAAATACAATCACTATTCACTTACGGCATCGCGGGCCATCTAGTGACCGTTCCTGCCAGTCCCGCGGTCTATACGTTCACCACCCAGTCCAGGAACTACGGTGGCACGCTCACGAATATCCCGACCTCGCCAATCGTAACGATCAATTCCGCAGGTGCCGCCACCTCCACTGCGGTTGTCTCGACAACGGGCTCGCCCTCGGTCGTCGGTCAGCCAGTCACGTACACGGCCACCGTCAGTTCCGGTTCGGGCACCCCGTCAACCGGCAACATCGAGTTCTTCGACAACGCCGTCGCCATCACATCGTGTGGCGGGACTTCGGGCGTCTCCGTCACGTCCGGCGTTGCCACCTGCACTCCGACGACCTACACCTCAACAGGCTCACACCCGATCACCGCCCAGTACCTCGGCGGGACCGGTTACGCGGCGTCGGCCCTGTCGTCGTCGATCACGCAAGTTGTGAACGCGGCCGCTACCACCACCGCCGTCGTGTCGACCACTGGTTCGCCCACCGTCGTCGGTCAAGCCGTCATCTACACCGCCACCGTCTCGGTCACGAGCCCGGGCTCGGGCACTCCGTCGACCGGCAACATCGAGTTCTTCGACAACGCCGTCGCCATCACGTCATGTGGCGGAACCTCGGGCGTCGCCGTAACCTCGGGCGTTGCGACCTGCACGCCGCCTACCTACTTCGCAACTGGCTCGCACACGATCACTGCCCAGTACCTCGGCGGAACTGGTTACGTGGCGTCGGCCGTGTCATCCCCAATCACCCAGACCGTGAACATGGCGTCCACCACCACCGTGGTCGTATCGACAACGGGTTCGCCATCGGTCGTCGGCCAGCCAGTCATGTACACGGCGACCGTGACAGCGACTTCACCCGGCACCGGTACCCCGAACTCCGGCAACGTCGAGTTCATCGACAACGGAACAGCCGTCGCCGCGTGTGGCGGGACCTCAGGCACCGGTGTCAACGGCTTGGGCGTTGCCACCTGCACCGTGTCGACGTATACCGCAACGGGCTCGCACACCATCACAGCCACGTACCTGGATTCTGGTAACTATGCGGCTTCGGGAACCTCCGCTCCGATCACCCAGACGGTAAATGTCGCTGCCACCACGACGGTGGTCGCTTCCGGTACCAACCCATCCCTCGTAAACCAGTCGGTCACCTACACCGCGACCGTCTCGGTCACCAGCCCCGGCTCGGGCACCCCCACGACCGGCAACGTTGAGTTCCTCGACTCCGCCGCCGTCATCGCCTCGTGTGGCGGGGCCTTGGGTACCGGCGTTAACGGCTCGGGCGTTGCCACCTGCACAGTTCCGATCAATA
>CAWDCF010000005.1:0-249857 GCA_963800765.1 uncultured Acidimicrobiaceae bacterium | reverse complement strand
TCGAGGCGCGCCGGGATGAAAAAGAGCAGGTCGCCTGGCGGCAGGAGCCGGACCTCGTCTTCCCCGTCACTTTCAATATTCACAATCCGTCGATCACGCCCTACGTGCCGACGGCGGACCGGGCGACCGGGGCGGCGGTCATCATAGCCCCTGGCGGCGGCCATATGTTCCTGACGATGGACCGCGAAGGCTATGACGTCGGCCAGTGGTTTGCCGACCATGGCGTCGCGGCGTTCGTCCTCAAGTACCGGCTGGCCCATGACAAGGTCGGTACTTCCGTTTACCGGTCGAACGTCGAGGCGCTGGCCGACGGCCAGCGCGCCATACGGCTGGTCCGCAGCCGAGCCGCGGAGTGGGGGGTCGATCCCAACCGGGTTGGCATCCTGGGTTTTTCCGCCGGAGGCGAGGTCGCGGCGCGCGCCGGAACAAGCTATGATTCCGGCAAGCCGGACGCAGCCGATCCCGTCGAGCGGCAATCCTCCAAGCCGGATTTCATGGTCCTGATCTACCCCGGCCTGCCGCCTGACGTGAAGGTGGACAAGAACACCCCGCAGGCCTTTCTCGCGTGCGCCTATGACGACCGCCCGACGATGTCGGACGGGCTGGCCAACCTCTACATCGCCCTCCACAAGGCGGGCGTGAACGCCGAACTGCACATCTACAACAGCGGCGGCCACGGGTTTGGCGTGCGCCAGCGGCCGCTGGCCGTCACCGGCTGGACTTCGCGCCTGATCGAATGGATGGGCGATCGCGGGCTGCTAAAGCATCCGTGAGGCCGGCCGTCACTTCGGAACCATGCCCGTGAACGGCGGGCAATAAGCCTGCAGCGTGATGAGAATGCCCATCAGCGTCACGAGCACGAGGCTGCTCACGAAAACGGAGCGGATGATCCGCCCCTCCTCGCCGTAGAAGTTGGTCGCCGTGGTGGCGACCACGATGCTTTGGGCGGACAGCATCTTGCCCATGACCCCGCCGGAACTGTTCGCCGCACCCATCAGGATCGGGCTGATCCCGGCCTGGCGGGCGGTTATCGCCTGGAGATTGCCGAACAGGACGTTGGAAGAGGTGTCCGAGCCGGTCATGGCCACGCCGAGCCAGCCGAGAAGCGTGCCGAAGAACGGATAGAGCCGGCCCGTGTGCGCGAGGGCGAGGCCCATTGTGGCATCCGTGCCGGAGTACTTGGTCAGGTTCCCGAGCGCCAGCATCGCCGCGATCGTCAGGAGAGCCAGGCGGACATCCCAGAGGGTCCTGCCGTAGCACGCCAGCATCCGCCGCGGGGAATAACCCATCGTGAATCCGGCCACAATCGCGGCCAGCAGTATGCCCGAGCCTGTGGCAGAGAGCAGGTTCAGCTTGAACACAGCCGCTTCAGGCTTGGCACCCACCGGCACGACCGGCGGCATGCGTTGCACGAGGTGGTGAAGGTGGGGGACGGCGAATAGGGGTGAAACGATGCGATCGAGGGCGCTGGCCACCGAGGGGATCCCCCAGACAAAAATGAGAACCGTGAGGATGATCCAGGGAAGCCAGGCCCGCCAGAGTTCGCCGCGGCCGCGGGCGGGCCGGGTGTCCGCCGCAGCGTTTTCCAAGCCTTCCATGCGCCAGAGGGTCTTCGGCTTCCAGAACTGCAGGAGGACGATCGTCGCCACGATCGAAGAGGTGCCTGAAATGACGTCGACGAGCCATGGGCCGTGAAAATTGGAGACGAGGAACTGGGGCACGGCAAATGCGAGGCCCGCCGTCAATGCGGCGGGCCAGATGGCGAGCATGCCCCGCCAGCCGGCGAAGATCACCACGATCCAAAAGGGCATCAGGGTCGAAAAGAAGGGCAGCTGCCGGCCCACCATCATGCTGACGAGGTGGGAGTCGAGGCCGGCAACCTGCTCGAGCGTGATGATCGGTATGCCGATTGCACCGAAGGCGACCGGAGCCGTGTTGGCGATCAAGGCGAGAGCGCAGGCCTCCAGGGGCCTGAACCTCAGCTGCACGAGGATCGCCGCGGTGATTGCGACCGGCGCGCCGAAGCCGGCGACCCCTTCGAGAAAGGCCCCGAAGGCGAATGCGATCAGGATCAACTGTATCCGCGGATCCGGGGCAATGGAAGCCAGGCTCTCGCGCAGGGCGTCGAAATGCCCCCCGTGCACCGTCAGCTGGTAGAGGAAAATGGCGTTGAGGATGATCCAGCCGACGGGGAAAAGGCCGAAGGCCCCTCCATAGACGACACTGGCCGCCGCCATGTGGGCCGGCATTCCGAATACGCCCACCGCGATGACCGCGGCCAGGGCCAGCGCAATCAGCGCCGCCCGGTGGATGCGTATTCGCATGAAGACGATCATCACCAGGAGGGCGGCAACCGGGAGGGCCGCCAGGATCGTGGAGAGCGCGGCGATCCCGGTCGGGTTGTAGTTTTGCGCCCAGGCTGTCATCTTGCCGCTCTCTGTTGTACGGGATTGTCGCCGTCGGCGATGAAATTCCGACTGATCATGCGCCGGTCTGGATCTTGAAGGCGTACGCGAGGGCCGCGGGTGCATTCTCCGGCACGGTTATTTCCAGGCCGTCCGCCGTCTGGCGCCAGGGCACCGAGCCTGCGCCCCCCAGCAGCACAACCTCCGAATTCGGTTGGGCCGTGACCGTCTTCAAAACGAGCGTCCCCTGCGGCCGGGACAGGCTGATCGCATACACAAAGCGATTGTCCTTGGTCCGGGTAAACCGCACGCCGGCGCCCTCCTTCCAAAGAAGGCCCGGCCTCTCCCGCGTGCTGTATATTGCCTCCGCGTTGGCGCGGATCCAGCTGCCGGCCTCCGTGATCTGTGCGATCGCGGTCGGATGAAAGCGCCCGTCCTTGTCCGGTCCGATGCCGACCATGAAGTTTCCGCCCTTGGCCACCGAGTCGACGAGATTGTCCACGATCCATTTCGCGCCCTTGTAATTCCCGTTCACCGGATCGTAGGAGAACCCGCTGCCGAGCGGATAGATGACCATCCAGGGCATCCCGGTCGGCTGCTTGTCGCTCGGAACGACCTGCTCCGGCGTGTAGTAATCGCCGTAATTGCCGATCCCGCGGTCGCGAAACATGACGTCGGGCTGGATGGCGCGCAGCTGCTTGACCGTCTGTTTCATCTGCGGCCAGACCTTCGCGCCCAGGGAGATGTCCAGGCAGAGCATGTCGATCTTGCCGTAATTGGTCAGAAGCTCGCGCAGCTGCTCCCGGTGGCGGGCCATCATGCGGTCCTGCTCCGCCGCCGTGACCGGGGGGAACATTGCTGCAGGGCGGTGCTGCCGCTGCACGACCCCCGCCAGGGTGTCGCTGCCTTCCACCTGCGCCGGATCATAGCCGTACGGCCGGAAGTCGGCGTCGTACCAGTCCGGGTGCGAGAAATAGAGGTCTATCATGAGCCCATGCCGGTGTGCCGCGTCGCATATCTCCTTCACGATGTCCCGGTGGTATGGCGTCTCCATGATGCTGTACGCCAGATCGCAGTCTTCCAGGGCGGGCCCGCCGGGAGCCGCCCAGTTCACGCGGGAGTGGACGCGGGTCTTTGTGTCGAACATCGAAAAACCCTCATGGTGCTTGGCCGTGAAGGCCAGGCCGTGAAAACCGGCCTGCTCGAAAAACCGCATCCACTGTTCCGCATCGAATCCCTGCGGATTCCAGGTCTTGTAGAGCTGGTTGTAGCGCTGGCGCTCCTCGTCGGACAGGCCCAGGAAGGGCCAGGACTCGTGGGCCATGCCCGCGACCGCGTAAATGCCCCAGTGGATCCGCACGGCGTATTTCATGTCCCGGAAGGCATCGTACGCCGCTTCGGGGGCGTGGTGGTAATCCGCGTCCGGGACCGGGTCGATGTACGCCTGGTTGCGGTGCCCAGGCACGACGATGTTGCGCTCGGCCTCGGTGGCTGCCGGGCAGAACCGGGCTGATGCACACAGCGCAAGGGACAGGATCCAAGAACGAAGGAGGCTTGAATTTGGGAGGGCCATGTTTTTTTGGGGTTTGCTGCCCTAACCTGCATCCATCACAAATTCCGACGACAAAGCGCAGCAGCGCAAAGATGGCGAGGCCGAAGGCCGAGTCCCGAAGGGATGGCCGCGGCAGCGGCCACAATCTTGCCCAATCTCGTCGGCACAAAGGTCCTCTGGCTCCCTGCGCTGTGCTTTCAGCACAGCTCGGTCGCCTTCGGCCCTTTTCGCTCGACGATCTTGGGCAGTCTTCATCGGTTTTGTGATTGATGCAGGCTAAGGTCGCCAATTCGCGGAAATCTAGGGCGGGGAAGGGGGCGGGCCGGAGCCTGCCTTTCGTCCCAGCTCCACTCAAGACGAACCGTGCGGGTTGACGTTGCGCAGCACCACGGCTTTCTTCCTTCGAATGTACCCCGGCGCCGCCCGTATGCTCCTCGAACGCTTTGACCGCAGGCTGCCGCTTAGGCCATGAGGACCATCGGAATTGGGATCGCGGGGGCGCGCTTCGGAGCCCGGATGCATCTGGCCAATTATGCCGGCCTGCCGCCGGGGTCGGTCGCCGTCAGGGGAATCTGCGCGCGCACGCGCGAAAGCGCCGAAGGCCTCGCCCGGGAGGCGAAGATCCCGTTCGTTGCCGGCGACTTCGGCGAGTTGCTGGCCCGCAAGGATATTGATGTGATCGACATATGCGTGCCGCCCGCCCTGCACCATGAATTCGCCATCCGCGCGGCCGAGGCAGGCAAGCACATCATCATGGAAAAGCCGCTGACGGGCTATTTTGGAGCCCCCGGCGATCCGGAGCCGATCGGCCGGTGCGTGCCGCGCGCCCGGATGAGGGAGGGGGCCCTTCGCAATGCCGAGGCCGTCCGCGAGGCGGTCCGGAAGGCGGGCATACTATTTTGCTACGCGGAGAATTGGGTCTATGCCCCGCCGATCGCCAAGATGCGCAGGCTGATCGCCGCCTCAAAGGGATCGATCCTCGAACTTCGCGCCGAGGAAAACCACTCAGGCTCCAACTCGGTGTATTCGCGCGAATGGAAGGCGACGGGCGGCGGAGCCCTGCTTCGCATGGGCGTGCACTCCGTGGGCGCCTGCCTCCACCTCAAGGACTGGGAGGGCCAGCTTCGCCGGGGAAAGGGCGTCCGCCCCGTGTCGGTCCTGGCGGACACGGCCGAGCTGGTTCACTCCGAGGCGGCGGCCCTCGCCCTGCGGGCGGGGGCGAACCAGTGGATCAGCGCGAACCCGATCGACGTCGAAAACTGGGCCAGCGTCGTCATCCGATTCGACGATGGCTCGCGCGCCAGCGTGGTGGTCAGCGACACGGGGCTCGGCGGATTGAATACGCGGGTGACAGCCTTCATGACCGACGGGGTGATCAAGGCCAACATGACCTCCAACGACGCAGTCGAGACCTATGCCCCTGACGCGTCGGTCTTTCAGCAGGAATACTTTGCCGAGAAACTCGAGACCAGGGCCGGATGGAACCGCCCGAGCTGCGATGAGGCCTGGTTTCGGGGCTTCGCCCAGGAAATAGCGGATTTTGCAAGCGCGATTCGGGAGAAAAAAGAGCCCCTTGCGGGAATCGATTTGGCCGTCGATTGCGTCAGGATCATCTATGCGGCATATCTATCCGCCGAAGAAGGGCGCCGAATCGATCTGGACTGATGGCAGGCGGCCGCCCCGCTCATTTCCCCAATAACCCCGTTTCACCCATGATTTCATCCACTGTCCGGCGCAGCCTTCTCGTTTCCTGCATCGCAGCCTTCTCCGCAGGCCTTGCCCGCGGGCAGGCGGTCCCGCCGGCGAATTCCGGGCAGACCTACAACGTCCGTGCCTACGGCGCCACGGGCGACGGAAAGACGCTTGATACGGACGCCATCAACAAGGCGATCGAGGCCGCGGCGGCCGCGGGCGGCGGGACCGTGGAGGTGCCGGCCGGCAACTACCTGAGTTTTTCGATTCGGCTGAAGAGCCACGTCGCCCTTCACCTGGGTCAGGGAAGCGTGATCATCGCCGCGACCGAGGCGCCCGGCTTCGGCGCCTATGATCCGGCCGAGCCGAACGATTGGGGCGACAAGTTCCAATACCAGGACTTTGGGCACAGTCATTTCCACAACAGCCTGATCTGGGGCGACGGCCTCGAGGACGTATCCATCACCGGCCCCGGCATGATCTATGGCAAGGGCCTCCCCCGCGCCAACGGCGGATTCGGGCGCGGTCCCAGCAACAACGGCACTCCGAAGGGCGATTTTGCCGGGATGCCGGCGCTGCCCCCGATGCCGGCATTGCCGGCCTCCGCGGGCGTCTCCGCAAGGGGCCGGGGCGGCAACAAGTCGATCGCATTCTTCAACTGCCGCAACGTGCTCCTGCGCGACTTCTCCATTCTTCAGGGGGGCTGGTTCGCCCTCATCACGACCGGCGTGGACAACCTGACGATCGACAATGTCAAGGTGGACACCAATCGCGACGGCTTTGACATCGACGCCTGCCGCAACGTGCGGATCAGCAACTGCACCGTCAACGCGATCAACGACGATGCCATCGTCCTGAAGAGCACCTACGCCCTCGGGACCCTTCGCGCCTGCGAGAATTTCACCATCACCGGCTGCCAGGTGAGCGGCTACGATCCGGGCTCGTTCTTCGACGGCACGTTCAAGACGACCCAGGCGCGCGCGGTGGACCGCGACGGACCCACGGGCCGGATCAAGTTCGGCACCGAGTCCGACGGGGGCTTCAAGAACATTACGATCTCCAATTGCGTATTCGACCGCAGCCGCGGACTTGCGCTCGAGACAGTCGACGGAGGCACGATCGAGGACGTCACGATCAGCAACATAGCCATGCGCAACATCTGCAACGCGGCGATCTTCCTTCGCCTTGGCAACCGCGCCCGCGGCCCCGCGGGAACGCCGGTCGGCGTGATCCGCCGGGTGTCGATAAGCCATGTCGTCGCATCGGACGTCGACTCCCGCTACCCGATCCTGATCGCCGGCCTGCCGGGCCATCCGATCGAGGACGTGCGCCTGAGCGACATTCGGGTCGTCTCCCGCGGAGGGCTGTCGCTCAACGAGGCGGCGAAGCAGCCGGCCGAGCTCGTCAACCGGTTCTTCCTCCGGGCTCCGGGGCTTGCCGATCCGCGCGATCCCTACCTTCCGCCCGAGCAGGAGAAGGCCTATCCCGAGCCCTCGATGTTCGGCGTGCTGCCCGCCTACGGCGTCTATGCGCGCCACGCGAAGGGCCTTGTCTTCCGCGATGTGGACCTCGGCTTCGCCCAGGACGATTCGCGCCCGGCGATCGTCCTCGACGATGTTGCGGGGGCTGAATTCGAGCACGTGAAGGCCCAGCGCGCGGGGGGAGCGCCCTTTTTCGTCCTGCGCAAGGTCAGCGATTTTTCAGTGGCCGATTCCCCCGGTGTTTCCGATCGGCGCGTGGCCGGCGCGGAACAGGAGTCGCTTGGAGCCCGGTAAATGCGCATCCGCCTCGACTACGGCACGGCCGGGCTGGAGCTCGACCTGGCCGGCGTGAACGCCACGGTGCTGCGGCCGCGGCACCTGCCCGGCCTCGCGGACGAGGCGGCGGCTTTCACCGAGGCGGTGCGCTCGCCGCTGGGCGCCCGGCCGCTGCGTGAAGTCGTCTCGGCGCGCGAGACGGTGGCCGTCGTCATTCCCGACGGCACGCGGCCGCTGCCGAGCGATCGGCTGCTGCCGTGGCTCTTCGCCGAACTGGTCCATGTGCCCGCGGAAAATTTTACGATCGTAGTAGGAACCGGGTCGCACCGGGCCAACACCGCGGAGGAATTGGACCGCATGCTCGGGCCCGAAGTGGCGCGGCGCCACCGGGTGGTGAATCACAACGCGCACGATCCGGCCACGCTCACGCGAGTCGGGCGGTCCCGCTTCGGCTACGATTTGGCGTTCAACCGCGAGGCGGTCGCGGCCGACCGGCGCATCGTCCTTGGATTCATCGAGCCGCACCTCATGGCGGGGTTTTCGGGCGGTTACAAGGCCGTCTTCCCCGGCATCCTCGGAATCGGGGCCATCATGCATTACCACAGCGCGGCCGTGATAGGCGATCCGCTCAGCACGTGGGGGCAGCTGGAGAACAATCCGACGCAGGAACGGGTGCGGGAGGGCGGGGCGCTTCTGGGGATCGATTTTTGCATCAACGTGACGCTCAACGCGGAGCGGCGAATCACCCGGTTTTTCTGCGGCGCAACGCCGGCTGCCCATGAGGCCGGCTGCGCCTATGCCAGGGCGACCGCAATGACGGGCTGCCCGCGGCCGTTTCCGATCGTTGTCACGACGAACAGCGGCTTCCCGCTCGACCAGAATGTCTATCAGTCGGTGAAGGGCATTTCTGCCGCATCCCGCATCGTGAGCCACGGAGGGCTGATCCTGTGCGCCGCGCGCTGCAACGACGGTTTTCCCGAGCACGGCAATTTCAGGGAGATGCTCTTTTCGCACGCGACTCCGCAGGCTCTCCTTGCGACGATCGAACGGCCGGGCTTTGCGAGATTCGACCAATGGCAGGCGCAGCTGCTGGCGATCATCCAGTGCAAGGCGCGGGTCGGCCTTCACTGCGAGGTGCCCGCCGATCAGTTGGGCCGCGCGCATCTCCAGGCTGTGCCGGACCTCGGCGCGGAGCTGCGCCGGGAGCTTGCCCGGATCGGGAAGGACGCGCCGGTCGCGATCCTGCCCGAGGGGCCGCTTACCATTCCGTATCTCGCCGCTTAATGATGTTCGATCGGCGCGGGCTGGGACGAGGGGCCGTTGGAGCCGCTCCCGGGATTGAGGACTCCCTCCGGGAAATCGGGCGGCGGCGTCGACAGCGATGGGTCCAGCTGGCTCGAGCCCCAGGGGTTGGAGAAATAGAATGGCACGAGGATCCGGCAGTCGACCGCGGCGCCCTTGAGTTTGGCCGGGGTGAATTGCCACTTCTCGATGGCGGCCACCGCCGAATCCCCGAACAGGATGTCATCCGCCATCACGATCGAGGCGTCCGTCGTTGTGCCGTTGGCGCGAACGGTGACCACAATCAGGGCCTTCCCAAGCACGCCTTCCCTCAGCAGTTCCGGGGGAAAGTCAGCCGGCGGCTCCTTCGTCGCCACAGGCCGGGAGTCCACACTCTTGACGTCATAGACACCGGGCTTGAGCGGCGGAATCCCAAATTCTACCGCGTTGCCTCCGCCCCGTCCGGGGCTCTGGCAGCCGCCCAGCGCGGCCGCCGCGAGCGGAAGCAGGGCCAGTCGTTTCAATGCGGCCGGCATGGAAGCCATGGATCCCATCCGATGACTTCTATGCCGAACCGGGAATTGCGCGACAGAAATTAGAGGAGGCTGTCCCTCCTCCGGGTTGCGCCTTAAGGGGTCGCTGCCTTGGCGACTTCGACCGCGAAGGCGTAATCCGGGCCGAAGATATTCGCCCGGAAGACGATGTACTTCTGGTCGGGCGTGAAGCTCGGGTTGGGCTCGAGCCGGTAGTTCTGCGCCCCATGGATCGCCGTCTTGGACATGTTGACCAGCTTCTCCACCTCGATGGTGCCGCCCTGGATGAGGCCGGTGCCGAGGGTGTGGTCGTCGACGCTGAGCACTGGACGGCAAAGGACGATCCAGGGATTGCGGCCGTTGCCATCGCCGCAGAAGAGCTTTCCGTCGGGCGAGGTATTGTGGTGTATCGAGCCGGCCTCCGGCACCTGGTGCAGCCAGACCCGTTCGCCGGTCTCTATGTTGTAGCTGGCCAGGAAGCTCGAATTCTGGACGCCGCGCGGAAACATCAATTGGTAATAGAGGGTTTTCCCGTCGAGGCCCCACCACTCGTGGCCGGCGATTTCCATTTTCATGGTCCGCTTGTGGATCAGCTGGTTCTGGGTGCCATCGGTGCGGATGGTCCAGATACGGTCGACCTGGTGCCAGGCCCCTTCATGGCAGTACATGAGAAGCGTGGGATCGGTCGGCGAAAACTGGAAATGGTTGAGCCAGTCCGTGCTGTGCTCGATGAGCTTGGTGATGGCACCGGTCTGCAGATTGACGGTGAACAGGGTGACGGGAAGCTTCGCCGCCAGGCGTTGCGCCATCATTTCGCCCTTGTTCACGGGCTCGCCGAGATTCTTGTCTCCCATCCGGTTCTGGCTGACGATTTTTCCGCCATAGACGCCGGGTCCGACGGCATCGCCCTCGATGTAGCTGCCGGCGCCCAGGGTCTCGTCCGCATTGATCGTGACGACGCTGCCGCGGCGCGGAAGGTCCGCGATCTTGCGGCTTTCCCCGGTGTCGATGTTGGCGGCCCAGAGCGTGACGAAGGCGGGATCGTCGGTCGCCTTGGTGAAGTAGATGGTCGGCGTCTTGTGGCCGACGACGATCGCCCGAACGACATCGCTCGCCAGCGCCCTGGTCTGCAGCGTGTCGAGATTTATGACACGGATTGCACCGTTGGTCGTCGTGTAGATCATCTCCTTCCCGTCGGGCGTATAGGCGTTGAAGTTGAAATAGAAGCTGTCTGAGCCGGGTTCGTCGGACAGCCGGATGACGCGGTGTCCCGTGTCGGGATCGATCCAGCTCTTGGGGGGAGTCGGCGTTTCGGCCGTCTGCGCGAGGGCCGGAGCGGTCAGGGTGAACGAAAACGCCGCGGATAGACCCAGGGCGCGCACGAGATTCAGCGATTTTTTCATGGTCATAAGGGTGTTGAATTGAGCGGGCCGCCCAGGGGGCTGCCGCAGCCCGCATCCGTCACAAATTCCGACGATCTTGCGCAATCTTCATCGGTTTTGTGATGGATGCATGCTGGCGACTTCGACTGCGAAAACATAGGTCGGGCCAAACATGTTGGAGCGGAAGACGACGAACTTGGCGTCCGGGGTGAAGGTCACATTTGGCTCCAGGCGGTAGTCGTGCCTGGACATGTTCACGAGGCGCTCGGAGTGGAAAAGGCCCATCCGGATCAGGTCGGCACCGCTGATCATTCCCCTGGCCGTGAGCCGCTCGGGACGGAAGAGGTAGATCCACTGGGCGCCGGGCGCGCAGGACCACTGGCGGCTTTGAAGGGATCATGGGGTGGTGTACCGAATCAATGGGGCCCGATGCGCCAGACGCAGGCCCGCTCAATAAGTTGTTCCCGCCGCCGTCCAGAGGTCGGTGACCTGGGGAGTCTCGGCGCCCTGGCTGCGGGCGACCAGGGCGAAGGCAAGAGGCGGGAGCAACAGACACGGGGGTTTGTCGTCATGATCGTCCACTCGCAGGACGAATGGGAGGAGACAAAGGTGCTCCTGTGCGCCGGTGGGTCAACCGGCGATGCAATTCAACGATTCCGTCTACTGCGGAGGTTCAGGCTCCGACCTTGGGCAGGTCCTTCAGGGCAGCGGCGATCTTCTCGGCGGGATGCTCGTAGTCCTCGAGGTCGCCCGCGAGGTGCGCATCATAGGCCGACATGTCGAAATGGCCGTGGCCGCTGAAATTGAAGACGATGCACTTGTTGGCGTTGCGCTTCGCCTCGACAATCGCGGCGACGATTGCGTGGGCGGTCTCGGGCGCCGGGATGAATCCCTCGGTGCGGGCGAACTGGAGCGCCGCGTCGAACACCTGGCTCTGCGGATAGGCCTGCGCCTCAAACGCCTTCGAGTGGACCAGTTGCGCGATGATCGGGGCCGTTCCGTGGTAGCGCAGGCCGCCGGCATGGATGCTCTCGGGGACGAAGCCGTGGCCGAGCGTGAACATCTTCACCAGCGGCGTCAGCTTGGCCGTGTCGCCGAAATCGTACGCATAGACGCCCTTGGTCAGCGACGGACAGGCGGAGGGCTCGACCGCGATGATGCGCATGGCCGGGCGCCGCAGTTTCTCGGGCAGGAATGGCAGGCTGAATCCGCCGAAGTTGCTCCCGCCGCCGACGCAGCCGATCATGATGTCGGGTTTTTCGCCGGCGATCTCGAGCTGGCGCTTGGTTTCCAGTCCGATCACGCTTTGGTGCAGGAGGACGTGGTTCAGGACGCTGCCCAGGGTGTACTTGGTGTCGTCGTGAGTGGCGGCGTCCTCCACGGCCTCGGAGATTGCGATGCCGAGGCTGCCCGGGGTGTCCGGGAAGGCGGCCAGGATTCCCCTTCCGGCCTGGGTTCGCTCCGACGGGGAGGCCAGGACCTCGGCTCCCCAGATGTGCATCATCGAGCGGCGGTAGGGCTTTTGGTGATAACTGCCCTTCACCATGTAGATTGTGCACTCGAGGCCGAAAAGCTGGCAGGCAAACGCCATCGATGAGCCCCATTGGCCGGCGCCTGTCTCGGTGCTGAGGCGCCGGACGCCCTCCTGCTTGTTGTAATAGGCCTGGGCCAGGGCGGTGTTCAGCTTGTGGCTGCCCGCCGGGCTGACGCTCTCGTTCTTGTAGTAAATCCGGCAGCTCGTCTTCAGCGCTTTCTCCAGGCGCACCGCCCGGACAAGCGGCGTCGGCCGCCAGATCTTGTAAAGCTCGCGCACCGCGTCCGGAATCCCTATCCAGCGCTCGCGGCTCATTTCCTGCTCGATCAGCGCCATCGGGAAGATCGGCGCGAGGTCGGAGGGTCCGAGCGGCTGGCCGGTGCCCGGATGAAGCGGCGGCGCCAGGGGCTGCGGCAGATCGGCGAGGACATTGTACCAAGCCGATGGAATTTCTTCGAGGGGCAGGTTGACGCGTTCCGTATCCATGCGAGGGTCTGGTCTATATGGGAGATTGGCGCGTTACCAACCTATTTCCGGCGGCGAAAAGGCCGCTCCCATCCGGAATGGCGTTGAAAGGGGCTGTGCCATCCGGATAATTGTCGCAGCATCTATTCAGTCACAGCCCGTCTGGGCCGATATTATCCGCGGATAGCCAGCGAATGGTCTTCGGCAGCAATTGATCCAGACCCAGTTGCGCCGCCTTCCAGACCCATGAATTCCCGCAGCCAAAGCAACTCATTGCCCGAGTGGCACGCCGATCAATCGGTCGCGCCCGGGGAGGCGGTTGTGGTGCAAACCCCGGAGGGTGAGGGGATGCGAGGGGGCGATTCGGTTCTGCGCGCAGCCTTCGACATGATGGCCGACGGGCTGCTGATCATCTCTGCGAGCGGCCGGGTCCTGTACTACAATCAGCGGTATCTTGAACTTCACGCGATCCCTCCGGAATGGACCTTGACCGAGGAGAGCGCGCCACGGCTAAGTTTTGTCGGATCGACGGTACCCGACCCGGAGGCATTCCAGAAGCGGATCGCGGAGATCTATCAGACCCAGTTGCGCACGGAGGATCTCGTGCATCTCAAGAACGGCCGGGTTCTCGAGCGCATTTCATATCCGCTTGCGCGGCCGGCGGGTGCCGAAGCCGAGCGCGTGTGGCTTTTCCGCGACGTAACCGCACGAATACGCGAGAGCACCGACGCGGGGAAGCGCATTGAGGCCCTGACCCGGCCCACGACCGATGTCGGCAGCATCCGATTCGAGGATCTTTTCGATCTCGAGGAAATTCAGCGAATCCAGGACCTGTTCGCGGATGCCACTGGCGTGGCCTCGATCATCACCCACACCGACGGCACGCCAATCACGCGGCCTAGCAATTTCTGCAGGCTGTGCCGGGACATCATCCGCGAGACCTCCTTGGGGCGGGCAAACTGTTTCCGTTCCGATGCGGCCCTGGGCCTAAACAATCCCGACGGTCCGAAGATCCAGCCCTGCTTGAGCGGCGGGCTGTGGGAGGCGGGCGCCAGCATCAACGCCGGGAGCCAGCACGTTGCCAACTGGCTGATCGGGCAGGTGAGGGACGAAACCCAGACCGAACAGGGCGTGCTCGAATACGCCCGGGAGATCGGGGTGGACGAGGGAGAGTTCCTCAAGGCATTCCGCGAAGTGCCCGCGATGTCGCGCGAGCAGTTCAACCGGGTGGCAGACGCGCTTTTCACCTTTGCCAACCTGCTTTCAAGAAGCGCGTTTCAAAACCTGCAGCAGGCCCGTTATATCGCCGAGCGAAAACGGGCGGAGAGTGCGCTGCGCGCTAGCGAGGCCCGGCTGACCGAGGTGTTCGCGAACATGGATGGGGCCGTCTTTGTGCTCAACGCGATGGAGGATGGCCGCCTGATCTACGAAAGCTTCAATCCGCGCTGTGAGGAGATGACCGGACTCAAGTCGACCGATGTCTGGGGACGCTCGCCTGAGGAGGTGCTGCCTCCGGAGGAGGCGGCCCTGCTCATGCCCCGCTACCGCGAGTGCCGGGACAGGGGAAAAGTCCTGCAATTCGAGGCCGACCTTGGCTATGCACCAGGACGGCGCTTCTGGAGCACGACGCTCGTCCCGATCCGCAACGAATTCGGGCGGGTGTACCGCATAGCCGGATTCGGCCACGACATCACCGGCCTGAGACGGGCGGAGTTTGAGCGGATGGAGCTCGAGCGGCGAATGCTGCATACGCAGAAGCTGGAGAGCCTCGGCGTCCTCGCCGGAGGCATCGCCCATGATTTCAACAACCTGCTCATGGCGATCCTCGGCAACCTCGACCTGGCGCTGATGGACCTCTCCCCGGTTTCTCCCGCCCGGGCCAGCATCGAGCAAAGCGTCATCGCCGCACGCCGCGCCGCCGATCTCACGCGCCAGATGCTCGCCTACTCGGGGAAGGGCCGTCTCGACGTGCGCAGGATCAACCTGAGCGAGCTCGTCGAGCAGAATGCCCACCTTCTGCGCACCTGCATTTCGAAGATCGTGGGGTTGAACCTGCGGATCGACCACAACCTCCCCCTGATCACCGCCGATGCCGGCCAGTTGCAGCAGATTGTCATGAACCTGATCACCAATGCGTCCGAGGCGATCGGCGAGCAGGCGGGCGTCATTACGCTGGCGACCGGCGTGCTTGACTGCAGCGGCGATTATCTGCGCCGCAGCAGGGTTGACGAAATTCCGATGCCGGGCCGCTATGTTTACCTATCCGTGGCCGACACGGGCTGCGGGATGGACGCTGTCACCCAGCAGCGGCTGTTCGATCCCTTCTTCACGACAAAGTTCATGGGCCGCGGCCTTGGCATGTCGGCGATTCTCGGCATTGTTCGCGGCCACAAGGGAGCCATTCTCGTCGAAAGCGAAGTGGGGCGGGGATCGTCGATCCAAGTCCTGTTCCCCGCGATCGAGGAGACGGGTCGCGCCGGGATCGCGAATGCGCCGGCTTCGGCGGTGGGCGGATCGCCCGCCGAGGCGAAATCCAAGGCGAAGGGAACCATTCTTCTGGTCGACGACGAGGACATGGTCCGCCTCGTCTGCGAGCGGATGCTCACCCACGACGGCTGGAAGGTATTGCCCGCTGCGGGGGGGTCCGAGGCGATCACGCTATTCCGGCAAAATTCCGAAGAGATAACCTGTGTTCTGCTCGACCTGTCCATGCCGCAGATGGACGGCATGACCGTCTTCCGCGAATTGCGCGCCATAAGGCCCGAAGTGAAGGTCATCATATCCAGCGGTTACAGCAACGATCGGGGCGACGGCCACGAGCTGCTCGGGAAGGGCATCGATGGCTTTATCCAGAAACCCTACACGGTCGAAGGCTTCCGCCGGGAACTGGCGCGCGTCCTGAGCCTGCGCTGAGCCCGATTCCAAGGGCCTGCCCCCAGGGCCGCCGTTCAGGCCCTATTCGGAAGCATCCATGTCGGCCGCGTAAGCCGGCACAAGCGCTACCGCCTCCAGGCGAAGGACATCGCCTGCCGGAGGAAACGCCGGCCGGGCGAAGTGTTCGAGAAACAGGGGCGTATCGCGCCGCAAGGGGAGGATCCTCAGTTCGAGGCCCGCTGCCAGTTCGGAGGGCGAAAAGCGCCAGAGGCCGATCTCCCATGGCGTGCCCTTGTAGAAATTGTCATCGGCAAACCGGTTGCCGGCGTAGAGGCGCGCCACGTCGCCCTCGTAGGAGATCCGCAGAACGACGCGCTCGTCCGCCTTCGGGGCGCCGCCGGGAAAACTCAGGCGCCAGACGGCGGCGCGACTGAAGTCGCCGTCGTCGGGCTCCATGGCGACGGGTCGCCGGGGATTGGGGTTGATCTTCGCCGGCAGGGACAGCCCCGCTGCCTTGATCAATGAGGCTTCGACCGGCGGTGGCCTTGGCGCGGACTCAGCCGTCGGGGTGTAACGCCTGAAGAGCCCATCCGCCCCCGCTTCGCGGAAGCCCCGCCCCGGCTGCTTGAGCGCCGGGAATAGTTCCACGCCGAGATCCGCTGGATCGCGCGCACTCAAATGGATTCGCCCTCCGTCGAAATACGTCTCGCAGGCGGAGAGCACCAGGCGATCGCGGCCGCCGAGCCTCGTCTTTGCGAGCTGCAGCGCCTGGGCGCGGGTCAGAACGACGATCCGCGTCTGGCGGCCATCGGCCGACCCGACCTCAATCGCAGGGCCGGCGCCGGGGACGATGCCCGTGACGCGGATTGAATTTGCCTCGCGGACGACGCTGGCGCCGGGCGCCGAGACACGGAGTCCCGCAGCGGCCGCAAACTCAAATTCGGCCGGCAGGCCGGGCCATGCGAAGAAGACGAGAGTCTCCGGATCTGACAGCCGGCAGACCGGCTGCGCCGTCGCATAGCGAAGCGTAGCGACCCCGACATCCAGATTCACGGGCCAAATCGTGTACACCCCCTCCGGAATGGTGACCGGCTGCCGGGGGACAGGCACCCCAGTGGGGACAGGCACCGCGGCAGCGGGCAGCCGTAGAAGAACGCGGAAGTCCGGTTTGTCGCCAAGGCCGTAGTTGCGCTGGTAGTTGTTTATGAAGATGAAGCCGCTGCCCTTGGCGTCCAGACGGGCGGCTGCGCGGGGCGTCGACCGGTCGAGGCTGTCCCTCGGCGCCGGCAATGCGAAATAGGCGGGCATGGTTGCCAGTTCGGAACCGAAATCAGCCAGGAAGAGATTGAGGGCGCGGATGATGCGGTTCCAGAGAAAGACGACGGACCCGGTCAGCCGTGGCGAGGCCGGTCGCTGAGAGTTTGAGTGAGTCTCGGTGACCTTCTTCTTGACCAACTTGGTGGACTGGGTCACCGTGACGTGAATCCTCACCGTCGCTTTGGTGAACGACTCGTTGATGGCGAAGGCTTGATAGTTGCCCGTACCGTCGCGGTAGTACCCAGCGGCCGTGCAGCTGCCAAACGTGGAGCACGAAGTCGTCAGCACCGAGGCGTTGCCGTTGGCGTTGAGCGTTGCGGTGCCGGGAACCTCTTGTGCGCTGCCCCACGTACCGTTCACTTCGTCGATGATGAATGCCTGCGTGCTGTTCGCGGTGTCACTGTAGAGACCGCCCGCGTCGCAGTATCCGGGCGACGTACAGGCGACGTCATTGAGATTTGCCCCGCCGCGACATTCAAAGCGGCGCTGCCCGGGGCCTCTTCAATCGATCCCCAGGTCCCGCCCACTTCGTCGACGACGAAGGCCTGCTGCCCCGCCGAGGCGTCGGTATAGTTTCCGACGGCGCTGCACGATCCCGACGCCGTGCACGACAGGTTGAACACCGCCGACGCGCCACCCGCGTTCATCGTCGCGATACCGGGCAGTTCCGCCGCCGAGCCCCACGCCCCGCCTACTTCATTGACGGTGAACGCCTGGAGATGTAT
Source organism: uncultured Acidimicrobiaceae bacterium (assembly GCA_963800765.1). Taxonomy (GTDB): domain Bacteria; phylum Actinomycetota; class Acidimicrobiia; order Acidimicrobiales; family RAAP-2; genus RAAP-2. The sequence continues at coordinate 232,340 of CAWDCF010000005.1, read as the reverse complement.
GGCCGAGTCCGTGTAATAACCTCCCGCGGCACAGTTCCCCGTCGACGAACATGAAAGGCCGTTGAACTCCATGTCGCCGCCGCCGTTCAATGTCGCGTCACCCGGTGTCTCTTGTATGGTGCCCCATATGCCGTTCTTTTCGTCGTCCACGAACGACTGTTTGTGTGCCGACGCGTCGGTGTAATCCCCACGCCCGAACAGTTGCCGGTCGACCCGCATGAGACTGACGTGAGCGCCGACGTCGTGCCAGTACTGAGTGTCGCGATGCCCGGTAACAGGACGGCGCTGTCCCAGACGCCGTTCACTTCATTCAACGAGAACGCCTGGAGCTGCGCCGCCGAGTTGGCGAATGTGCCACCGACAGTGCAGTTCCCTGCGGACGAACACGACACGGTGAATGCCGACGCCACGCCATCAGAATTCAAAAACCGGTCCCCGGGGCTTCGATCGCGCTCCCCCACGTGCCACCCTTTTCGTCGACCACGAAGGCCTGAAGCGAATTGGACTCGTCGGTGTAGTCGCCCACCGCGGTGCAGTTGCCGGCGGAGGGACAGGAGATCGCGTTGAAGTCGGCGGTGGCACCAGCGTTCAGTAACGCCGTGCCCGGAATTTCGATCGCGCTGTTCCAGATTCCCGACACCTCGTTGGAGACCCAGACCTGCGGGTGACCCGCACCGTCGGTGTAGAAACCGCCAGCACCGCAGTTTCCCGGCGACGCGCACGCGATGTCGTCAACTTCGTCATTGCCGCCAGCGTTCAGACTCGAGGTGCCGGTGACTTCGACTGCGGTACCCCAACTTCCGCTCTCTGCGTGTGAACGAAGCGAGGCGAGGGCTTGAGCCAGCGGGGACGTCGACGCACCCGACGGCGTTGCGAGTCCGACCATGAGCGTCCCCATGGCCATGAACGCAACCACAACTCTCGAAACGCGCGACATAGATTTCTCCAACCGTGGACGAGCACCGGAGAACGTCCCTCGTGACGAGCCTACGAGAGTTGGCTCCTGCCTTTTCGTGCAGTGACGTGAAGAACAGCCCCATGCAGGACCGAATTTGCTGACTCGAGCGGGCCTCCTCTGGAAACGGCCTTCGACACGCCTCTCGTGCTGGCACCACTCCATTTCGTAGGCTGACCTACTTCATTGGGACCTCTCCGACGAGGGAGATTGTCTGTGAGGATTCAACACCGATCGAGAGCGGGGGCTGGCACCCGGTGAGTCAAACTCAGGTCACGATACTGCGATGAACGCCAATTCGACGCGCGTCGGTTGGTTCTGGTTCCGAGCGAACTTCGCACGTCGCTGGGCGAACTATTTGACCATCATCCTGCTCATCGGTTCGATCGGCGGTCTCACGTTAGGTTCCGTCGCCGCAGCACGACGAACGCAATCGTCCTACAACACGTTCCTCGCCAGCACGAATCCCTCGGACCTCAGAATGACGGTCTTCGCACCAAATCTTGCACCCGATCTCTCTCGGCTCAAGTTCGTGCGACACGTCGGCGTGGCGTCGTACTCGGTCAACGCATTCCCCGCAGGGAAACACGGCCTTCCGGCCGTTCCCAAGGCCGTCGAATATGGCGACATCACTGCGGCGGGGAGCCTCGTCGGTGAGTACTTCACCGAAGACCGTGTCGCACTCGTGTCGGGTCGTATGCCCAATCCGAAGAGTGTCAACGAGTTCATGGTCGACGCACTGGCGGCCAAGGCCTTGGGTTGGCGTGTCGGAGAGTACATCCACATGTACATCTACACCGACGCCCAGGCCAATAGTCCTGATTTCGGCGTCAAGAAGATCACTCCGACGCTGAACACCGTCATGCATCTCGTTGGAACCATCATTCCCAACAATGATGTCCTCCTTGACGAGGTCGATCGAATTCCCGAACTGATGATCTTCACACCCGCGCTGACGAAGAAGTTGGTGAACAACCAACCTCACTACAACGACTACGACCTTCAACTCGACCACGGATTTCGTGACATATCCGCCGTCGAACGAGAGATCATCGCTGCCCTTCCCCCCGGTACGACGTACAGCTTCCAAATCAACTCCTCGGTATCGGCCGAGGTCAACCGATCACTCGAACCCGAGTCGATCTCGTTGGGCGTCTTCGGACTTATCGCTGGACTCGCCGCATTGATCATCGCCGGGGGCGTGATCGCACGAGGATTGCAGCGAGAGAGCGAGGACATCCAATGTCCTTCGCGCGTTGGGCGCCAGTCCAACCACGTCGGCGCTGGCCAGTGTGATCGGTCCGCTCTCATCAGTCGTCGTCGGCTCGATCCTCGCGGTGTTCGTCGCGTTCGCTCTGTCGCCGCTCTCACCTATTGGTCCGGTACGCGCCGTGTACCCCGACGGGGGCTTTTCCTTCGACGGGTTGACACTGGGCTTCGGCTTTCTCGCGCTCCTTCTCCTACTCGGGGCGATCACCGTCGCACTGATAATTCGGCGTTCGCGCAGGGTCGCCGCTCGCACTCGTCGACTGACGTCACCTTTGGGATCTCGTGTCGGTCATTTGGCCTCCGACGTCGGCTTGCCGATCACCGCGGTCGTGGGTATTCGCTTCGCGCTCGAGCCAACCGCCGACCGCGACGCAGCGCCGGTGCGCTCGGCCCTCGTGGGCGCGGTGCTCGCGGTGATGATTGTCGTCGCGACGCTGACCTTCGGCAGCAGTTTGAGCACGCTCGTGTCGCATCCGTCGCTCTACGGCTGGAACTGGAATTACGCCATCGCATCCAACGGGAACGGCGTGCCTCCCCAGGCCGCCCGGCTCCTCGGCAGCGATCCCTACGTGGCGTCGTACTCCGGTGACAACTTTGCGAACGCGCAAATCAATGGCGTCACCGTGCCCATCATCCTGACGACGTATCGCGCCAAGGTAACGGCACCAATCCTCTCCGGTCACGAGGTGACGGGTGCCCACCAGATCGTGCTCGGGGCCGAAACGATGCAAGAGCTCCACAAGCATCTTGGCGATTCGGTGATCGTCCAGTACGGCACGAAGAAGGACTTTCCGGTCTACGTCCCACCCACACGAATGAAGATCGTGGGCACCGCGACGTTGCCGGCCATCGGCGGGACGTTGACGCTGCACACGTCAATGGGAGTCGGCGCAGTGCTTCCGCTGAGCGTCGAGCCGCCGGCGTTTCAGAACTTCCTTCGCAATAAGGACGAAACGCTCGACGGACACTCCGTTGAATTCGTGCGGCTTCGACCGGGCGCGCCGACGTCGCTCGCCGTCGCGTCGCTGCGCAAGATCGCGCAAGTCGGACAACACTTAATGGAACAAGTACCTAATGGCGGCGGTTCAAATGTGGATGTGCAGTCCGTGTTGTACCCCGCCGAGATCGAGAACTACCGCACGATCGGCATCATCCCGGACCTGCTCGCCCTCGCCCTGGCCCTCGGCGCGATCGTGGCGCTCGGCCTGACGTTGATCGCTTCGGTGAATCGCCGACGGCGTGACCTCGCACTGCTGCGCACCCTTGGTTTCACCGGACGGCAGTTGCTGTCGGCGGTGGCGTGGCAGGCCTCAGTGGCGGGCGCCATCGGTGCGATCTTTGGGATTCCCCTCGGCATCTTGGTGGGCCGATGGTTGTGGACCCTCTTTGCGAACAACATTTACGCCGTGCCCCGACCAACCGTGCCGTTCATACCTCTGGTCATCGTGGCGTTGAGCGCTCTGGTGCTCGCGAACCTAGTCGCCGCGCTACCGGGGCGAAGCGCCGCTCGAACCTCGGCGGGACAGGTGATGCGCGGCGAATAGAAGTTGCTACGAGAGCTTCGCGAGGAGCGCCTTCAACGTGGCGTCGACGACGTCGGGGGTGACGCTCGTTTGGACCGCCGTCTCGGGATCTTTCAGTCCGTTGCCCGTGAGTACGCACACCACCGTCGAATCCTTCGGCACGCCGTATTTGATGATGCCCGCGATCGACGCCGCGGAGGCCGGCTCACAGAAAATCGACTCGTGGCGCGCGACGTAGCGGTACGCGTCGAGGATCTCATCATCGGTCACCGCACGAATGTCGCCGAGCGACTCGTGAATGACTTCGAGGGCCGGCACCCAACTCGCGGGATTGCCGATCCGAATCGCCGTCGCGATCGTCTCGGGGTTGGTGACGGGATGGCCGAGCACGATGGGCGCCGCTCCGGCCGCCTGGAATCCCCACATCTTGGGCAGAGCCTTACAGCGCTCGGCGAAGTGGTACTCGGTGAAGCCACGCCAGTAGGCCGTGATGTTGCCCGCGTTACCGACGGGGATCGAGAGGATGTCGGGCGCCTTGCCGAGCACGTCGACAATCTCGAAGGCTCCGGTCTTTTGACCTTCGATGCGGTCGGGGTTGATCGAGTTGACGATCGTGATCGGCATGTGCTGGGTCAGTTCGCGCGCGAGGTTGAGCGCCTGATCGAAGTTGCCACGGATCTGGAGCACCTTGGCGCCGTAGACGATGGCCTGGGCCAACTTGCCCTGGGCAATCTTGCCTTCGGGCACGAGCACCACGCAGTCCATGCCCGCCTTGCCGGCGTACGCGGCGGCTGAGGCTGAGGTGTTGCCGGTCGATCCGCAGATGACGGTCTTCGCCCCGTTCGCCTTGGCCTTCGTGATCGCCATGGTCATGCCGCGGTCTTTGAACGATCCCGACGGATTGAGGCCTTCGAACTTGAGCCACACGTCTGCACCTAGTCGTTCCGAGAGTCGATCGGCGTGAATGAGGGGCGTGTGGCCCTCCTGGAGCGTGATGACCTCGTCGACTCCGTCGAGGTCGAACCACTGTGCGTACTCGAGCAGGAGCCCTTTCCATCCGATCACGTGGTGCCTCCATCAATGACGCGAATGCACGCACCCACCGAGTCAACCGAAGGGTGCGTCGAGAGGCCCTTCACGGTGTTCGCGACGCGATCCGTGACGGCCATGTGAGTGAGGAATGAGAGACGCGCTTCGTCGCCGTAGCCCGACTGCTCCATTGATTGGATGGAGACGCCGTTGTCACCGAAGATGCCCGCGACCGCGGCGAGCACGCCCGGCTTGTCGAGCACGTCGATGCTGATGTAGAAGACACTCTCGAGTTCACCGGCGGGCACACTGTGCAGTGTCCGGTCGACACTGAAGGGCACGTTGTGACGGCCACTGACGCGATTGCGTATCGCGTCGAGCAGGTCGCCGAGCACCGCGGTCGCGGTCGGTTCGCCGCCCGCGCCCTGACCGAGCCACATCAGGGGTCCACTGCGCTCACCTTCGACGAAGACCGCATTCATTGCCCCGTGCACCGAGGCCAGTGGGTGCTCTTCGGGGATCATCGCCGGATGGGCCCTGCGCGAGATGCCCGACGCTCCGATACGTTCGGCGACGCCGAGCAGTTTGATGACGTAGCCCGAGCGTCGCGCAAATTCGACGTCGACCGAACGAACGCCCGTGATGCCTTCGCGGGTGATCGCGTCGCCGGACAGTTCGGTCCCGAAGGCGAGCGACGAGAGGATCTGTACCTTGGCGGCCGCGTCGAAACCCTCGACGTCCGCACTGGGGTCCGCTTCGGCGTAGCCGAGTGACTGCGCCTCCTTGAGTGCGGTCTCGAAACTACTGCCCTCACTGGACATCTTGGTGAGGATGAAATTCGTCGTTCCGTTCACGATGCCCATGACCCGAGTGATGCGCTCCCCGGCCAGCGACGTGCGCAGCGCCCGAAGTATCGGGATGCCGCCACCCACCGCCGCTTCGTAGAAGAGGTCACAACCGTTCTGATTCGCGAGCTGCGCCAGTTCGGTACCACACTCGGCCATCAGGGCCTTGTTGGCGGTGACGACCGAGACGCCGCGTCGCAGCGCCGTCTCGATGTAGATGCGCGCTGGCTTGATGCCACCGGCCAGCTCGACGAGGACGTCGAGGTCGTCGCGCGCCACGAGGCCGTTGATGTCGGCGGTCAGGAGTTCCTTGGGGATACCCTTGCGTCGCTTGTTGAGATCGTGAACCCCGACCGCGACGAGTTCGAACGGACCGGTCGCGGCGTCGAGGAGGGCCTCATTTCGAGAGGGATCACTCAGTAGTTGGATGAGCGCGGAGCCGACGTTGCCCGCACCGATGATCCCCACTCGAATGACCGGCTTGTTCACCACTAAAGGCTAACGCAACGTTTGCGTTGCTCCGTCCCTACATCTCGAGCGCGGCCATGTCGTCAAAGGTCTCACGCCGCAGCACTTCGCGCACCTCGCCGTCGAGCACGAAGAGCACCGCCGGTCGCGGGACTCGGTTGTAGTTCGACGCCATTGAATAGCCGTACGCTCCCGTCACGGGGGTGGCGATGATGCTGCGCGCGCCCGTCGACGCCGGCAGCCACGCCTCGTCGATTAAGACGTCGCCGCTCTCGCAGTGCTTGCCGACCAGTCGCACGTTCTGGGGGCGCTCGGCCAGGGGCTGGCTCACGTCAAAAGCCTCGTAGCCCGATCCGTAGAGCACCGGTCGGGGGTTGTCGCTCATCCCGCCGTCGACCGCCATGTACGTGCGTTGCGCGACGGGCTTCACCGCACCGACCTGGTAGAGCGTCAGCGCCGCCTGGGCGACCACCGCGCGGCCCGGTTCGGCGAGGAGGCGCACGTTCGTATCGAGACCGACTTCAACGGCCGCGGCACGTAGGGCGTCGCCCCATTGGCTGATCGAAGGAGCGGTCTCGCCCGCGACGTAGGCGACGCCCAGGCCTCCCCCGACGCAGAGCTCGTCAAATCCATCGTCGGTGATGAAGTTCGCGAGGATCGAGAGTGACTCGACGAATCCAATGAGGCCAAAGACCTGCGATCCAATGTGCGCGTGCACACCGTGCAACGTGAGACCGGGGATCTCGCGGAGGTCTTCGATCGCGATACGCGCGTCACCCGAGGAGATCGAGAAGCCGAACTTGGTGTCCTCTTGGCCCGTGCGAACGAACTCGTGCGTGTGCGCTTCAACACCGGGGGTCACCCGCACCAGACAGTCGAGCGGCGTCGATTCGCTCACGAGCGACTTCAACAACGCAATCTCCTCGAAGTTATCAACCACCACTCGGTGCACCCCGACGGCAATCGCTCGTTCGAGCTCTTCGGCGGACTTGTTGTTGCCGTGCATGATCACGCGTCGCGCAGGCACCCCGGAGCGAAGCACGATGTCCAGCTCTCCCCCGGTCGCGACGTCGATGCAGAGACCCTCTTCGAAGGCCACGCGCGCCATCGCGCCGCAGAGGAACGACTTGGACGCGAACGCGACACCGTCGTCGAAGGAACTCGCCGCCTCACGACAGCGCGCACGCAACGTCTCCTCGTCGTAGACGAAGAGTGGCGTGCCGTAGACGCCCGCCAGACCACGTAACGACACACCGCCAACCAGCACGTCGTTCTCCACGAGAGTCGCCGTGTCAGGTAGCAACGAGACGAGGATCGGCTCTGCAGTCATAGATGAAGAATAGGAGTTGCGGCAGTGCCCTTCGACAAATATGTCAAACGACCCACCCGTCGAATGACGTCATCGCCCGCGCGGTCGGTCTTACAACTTCGTTTCGATCGTTGTCAGCAAAGTAACGGGGTGTAGCGCGGCGATGCCAGTTGTGACGGGGCCACGGGGCCGCCCGGCCACACGGCGAGTTCCGCCTCGCATGACGTGGCCGACGATGGGTGGAGCGGGACGTCAATAGCCATCGGCGCTTTGGATGAAGCCCATCACCTGGCGCCGCACCTCGGCACCCGCGCCAACTTCGTCTCGGCGTAGAATCAACGGGCGCGCTGCCGTCGTTCAATGGATAGGACTCCACCCTCCGAAGGTGGCGATCGGGGTTCGAATCCCCGCGGCGGCACTCGGAGATGAAGGTTCATTTGGTAGACCAACTACTCGCCTGGCGGAGTTGATCGTTGGTGCTTTGAGCCGATTGAGCGCTCGCCCAACCACAGGAAGATTCAAGAAAGACCAGTGGAGAACGCAGCGTCAGCCGAGCGCGATTACTTGTCGATGTACGCCGGCTCTTCGGGGCGCAAATTCACGTTGTAGACCGTCGCCAGTTGTCGAGCGACGAAGGTGCCGATGACCAACTCACCAGTCATTGTGAAGTGAATGCCGTCGGACAGTCGAAGGGCGCTTTGCACGTTGTTGACGTCGGCACCACCGCGGTAGTTGCCGCTTTTCGTTGCCAGGAGATGCCACATTGGCTGAAACGTGACGCCGGGCGTCGACTTGGCGACCTGCGCGTAAATGGCATTGAGCGCACGAAGACCTTGGCTATAACTCTTCGGCGCGGCGATGGGGAGACCGACCCAGAATGCGTACGCACCGGCCTTGGTCACCATGCGATCGATCTTCTGGACGCGCGCGATGTACGCACTACGCCACTTCGGCGAGCCAAACGGTTGCGACACGCCTCCGACCGCGAGGGCCTGCTCGTCGTTCGCACCGAACATGATGACCACGAGGTTGGGATGGTAGTCGTGCAGGAAGGTCTTCAGATGTGCCGGCCAGTTATAGAACCACGACGCCGAAAGACCGGTCGACGTTTTGTTGCGTTGGATCAGTTTCAATCCGGGCGTCGATTGCAGTTCGTGTCGAATGCCATATTCGAGGTCATCACCCAGCGAGTCGCCAATCTCGAGAAGGCGACAGTGGCCCAGTGCGAATGGCGCGTGATGAGCAATGGTCGTCGTCGTCGACTTCGCGCTCGTTCGCACCAGCGCTGACACCGGAGTGAAACCGCATCCGTGCAAGGAGGTACGAAACGCCGCGCCGTCCGCGACGGGAATATCTAGTGGGACCTTCGACTTCGAGGATTTACTTCGAGCCGTACGGGTCAAGGCGCTCCGCGTCGGCGCTGGGGGCCGCGTCTCCAAAGCTATCGTTGCTCGGCTGACGCGCGAGTTGAGCGACGTCGCCGATCCGGCGTCGATGTGAACCAACTCGCCCCCCGCGAGCACCAGCACGGCCAAGGTCGCCGCCGTGAGGCCCCGCATCGATCGGCGTCGGGTCTTCGGATAGGTACTCAAGAGGGCTTTCATCGCGGATTCAACGCTAACAGGCGCCCGAAGTTCAACCGCCTCGAAGCATTCGCGCACGTGAGTCGGGCCTTGACCAGGTAGGGGTACCCCGAAACCCGACTCACGTTCCTATAAATGCACCTCGCCCAGAATCCTTTCAACGATCTCCTCGGGCCTGCATTCATCGACGTCGACCGTGAAGTGGGCGACCTCTGCGTACAGTGGGCGGCGCACTTCGTAGAGCTCAGCGATGGTGGCCAGGGGGTCGTCGTCGAAGTGGGGCCTGTCGCCCTTCGTGCCGATGCGCTCGGCCAACGTGTCGATGGACGCACGAAGCCACACGACATGTTGTTCACCCTTCAACAGCGCTCGGTTACGCTCCGCTAAGAGGGCTCCCCCGGCCACGGCGATCACGACGGACGTCGGGCTCTGCAGTGCAGTGACGAGCGCCTCGTCTTCGAACGCGTGGAGCGTCTCGGGTCCGTCTTCTAGGGAGATCTCCTTGACACTGCGACCAGTCGCCACCAGTACCTGTTCGTCGGAGTCGAGATAGATCCACCCAAGTCGGCTGGCCAGCGCACGTCCAACCGTGGACTTTCCGACGCCCATCATGCCGATCAGCAGGATCCGGTCGGTCATCGCTGGCGTTGTGTCGTAAAGGTCTCCCCCATCTAATGACCCTTCACAAAGCTCACGCCGGCGAGCGAGTCGAACACACTGGCACCAGCGCCATCGAACTCCCCATCGCCGTTGGCGTAAATGTGCAACGCTCCGACTTGCTGATTGTAGGAACTGTCGAAGGAGTAAATCGTGAAGCAGTCGTAAAAGCCGGGACGTGCTCCCACGGGGAGGTTGAACGCGGGCAGCGACGAGTTCGATGGCCCGACGATGCCGCCGGCCAAGTACACGACACCCTGGGAGGAGACCGCGTACTGGGGATTGCCGGGGTTCTTGGCGATGGCGTGGTTGCTCGAGCCTGACGACGTTGCCCCGTTGAGGAGATGCAGGTTGTGCCAGACGAGCGCCGCGGGCTGCACCGTGGCCCTCGATTGCACCGCAGGATGACGTGTGGCGGCGTAGCCAACACCCGAACCTGCGCCGACGAGAACTGCAATGAGTACCAGTACGGCCAGTGGCTGCTTCGTCATACGCGCACTTATCTTCTTCATGGAACCTCCATCTCGATGGGATATCGCGCACGTGGCCCGAACTCCGATCTCGGTCCGTCACATCGGTTCAGATTCGAAACGACGCGCGAAGGAACATCGGTGGCCGAGGTGGTTACTCGCGACAGGCTTCATCGTAGGAGATGGGTGAAAGTGGCAACATTCGCTGGAATGTTGGCGTAAGAACTGCTGTCCAAGCGTGCCATCGCGGCACGTGGCTCGCGAAGGAGATCAGTCCCAGGCGGCGTGCGTGATTGTGTTGGGAGGCACATCCACCGTCGTCGCCACCGTGCCATCGCGACCAAGCACGCAGTACTCTCCGGTCGTCAGACTTGGAAAGATCGCGGCGAAGATCACGCCATCACGGCCTTCGCGCGGGAGTACCCAGACGTGTGTTCGTTTCGATGGTTCCGACACGGGGTGAATCTCGACCTCGATGCCTTCGAGGGCTGCAGTGGAGTGAAGAATCAACGCACCCTTCGTCGCACCGACGTCGATCATCACGGCCCGACTCGGCACGGTGGGCGCCTTCGCCTCGGTGTGGACGTGTCCGTCGTGTTCGTGAACGTGCCCGTCGTGCCGGTCGTGACCGTGTTCGACACCGCCAGCCCGGTGTGAATCCGAGCTGGCGGTGTCCTCCCACGAAGGTGAGCCGGTCGTTTCGGCGAGGCTCATCAACCAGCCATCGCGTGACGCGTGGTCGCCGGGTTGTCGTAACCGTCCCACGGGTCAGCCAGGTACGGGAAGCTCGTGCGGTACGTGAGACCGAAGGCGTGCAGACTCGACACCGACTTGGGCTCGGCCGTGGGACCACCCACGTCGTAGAGGAGTCCGGCGGCACCGTCGGGCTTGTAACTCGGCACGACCGCGTTCAGCAGCGCGCCGGCGACGGCCTTGAGCTCGATACTGACGACGTCGTCGAAGACTCGTCGGCCATTGGGGAAGCCGCCGTTGTCACCGCCGACGACGCCGAGGATGCTGGCGCTCGCCGTCGCCGTTGGCTTGATCGCGACGTTCAGTCGCAGCATGTCGGCCTGGGTCGTTCCCGTGTAGTTCTGGAAACCGGGGAACAGCGGCGGGACGCCCGTGAGCAAGACCGCGTCGAGGTCGGGGCGCGTGTTCGTCGCGACGGCGCTGTAGGCCGCCAGGTTCGGGAACGCACCGGGGTAGAGCACGTTGAGCAAACTGGCCAGACCCGGGTGGTCGTAGTACTGCGAAAACTGCGAGTCGTTCTTCGGGGCCGTGGAGTTCCAGCGGTCCTTGTGACCCATCGGGATGATCACCTCATTGATCAGCGGGTTGCCCAGTCGCGAGACCTGCTCCCACGGACCGGTGTTGGTCTGGGGCAGTGAGTAGATCTTGGTCTTTTGACGGCTCGCGGTCGTCCAGACGCCGATCGTCGAGTTCGCCGCGGTGTACGTCGTGGGAACCGTCCCATCGTTCGTGAGCTCAGAGATCGGAACCTGGACTGCAATGGAGTGCACGTTCGTCGCCGCCAGCGAGTTGACCCCGGCGATCGCCGCGCCCTTCAAGAGGAAGTCTGGCTGGAACGGGCGCAGGTCGCCGAGGTCGAAAATGGACCCGAGGTCAACGTAGAAACCGTCGGCTCGTTGCCCGGCGAAGACCTTGGACGAGCCCAGCGCGTGGACGGCCTGTTCGGTCAAAGTGGCGTAGTTGGGGATCGAGTTCTTCCCCACGTTGCACGGGGGGCAGGCGAGGTCGCGGCCGAGCACGTGGGCGCCGTGCTTGTCGGTGCGGGTCACGGTGTAGAACTGCTTGCGATTCCACGTCGAGTCCTTCAACGATGTGATCTGACCGGTGTTGTAGAGGAACGTGTCATTGGCGCCCGTGTCGCTCAGCACTGTCTTGAAGCGGAACTGGTACGAGATGTCCGCCTCGCCGTCGCCGGTGTTGTCGATGTGGATCTCGTAGAGCACGTCGTCGCCGAACTCAAAGAAGTTCGGTCCCCCGGCCGGCTGCTGACGCGGGATGTAGTTCGCGATGAGCGTCACCTTGTTGGGGGTGTCGGGACTGATGAATGCGTAGAGGTCCGTGCTGTCGGCAACGGGGTCCTTGGAGATTTCTGGAGCTTCTGAGTGGGAAGACATTGGTGAGACCTTTCTGATTGGAGTTCGCGTACTACGGGATGTGGTGAATGAGCGACTGGTCAGCTGACGTCGCGCACGAGACGGGCGACGAGCGCGCGGTCGTGACGAACGACTTCGCGAGTACCAACCATGAAGTGGATCTCGCCCGAACTGGGGTTGGGAATGTGGACCACGAGGTTCTCGGTCGATGAGACCGGACGAACCGTCGCTTCCTTCTTCGCCACCTTGGGCTTCGTCGCGGCACCCGCGGTCGCGGCCAACGCCGTCGGCGCCACGGCCACGATGCCCGCCGCCGCGATTCCGTTACGCGCAACCTTTAGAAAGCCCCTGCGTGAGATGTCTTGCATTTCAACTCCTCCTTCGTGGACCACGTTCGTGGACCGGATGCGAGCGCGAACGAAGAGTGCATCCTCGAACGTCCCGATAGTTACGGCACTGAGGCTTATTCGTCGCCGCGAAAGGTCCGGATGTCCGAATCGCGATCTTTTTAGGAAAAGTTGAAGGAGGCCCAGCGCCCGTGTCGTTCGCGCTGCGCGTGTAGGAACGGTGATCGATCCGACGTCAGCCTCGACGCCGGCATTTCGCTACGGCGTCGACACCGCGGACATCAGCGAATGGCTGAAGACTTCAGACGCCGTCGACGTCGAAGCGTGTGCACGACGAGGAACGCGGTGAGCGCGACGCCGAGCAGGGCGTGCCATCGGATCTGGGTGGGGTGACCGAGCGCCACGTCAACGAAGCCTGATCCGAGCATCGCGAGCGTGAGGAGTGCGAGCAGAGCGTCGGAGACCGCCATTCGGCCCAGACGGCCTTGCGAGGTCGTGAAGCGAGTGAGGCGACGAGCCAATGTGGACGAGATCTTGCGTCGCTGCACGAGATGGCAGATGACCAGCGCGACGAAGATGAGGCCAACGACGATGTGCACGGTGAGTATGAACTCGAAGCTGAGCGAGACGACGACCGACGCCATGAGCCCGAGGTGCACCCACCAACGCCTGGTTGCCGTTCGACGAGTGTGCACGTGGCCATTCTCTTGGCCCGGTTGTCACTCGCCTAGTGGGGATTTCCCTAGTAAAAACCCTGAGACGACAACGAGGTCAGGGTTCTCAGGGAACGATGAGCATTCGAACGGTGTCGGTGATCTGCGCGCCACCCGAAGCCGATCCGGCCATGATGACAATGGGATCGCCAGACTTCGCGATGCCCGAATGCTTCAGTCGAGTGACCGCGACCTCACAGAGTTCGTCGATGTCATGCGCTGGCGAGACGTAGATCTCCTCGACACCCCACGACGAACGAAGCTGGCGAGCCGTGGCGTCACTCGGTGTGATGGCCACGATGGGCATTGGAGGACGGAAGCGCGAGATAGCGCGGGCCGTCATGCCAGAACGAGTGCAGGCCACGATGGCGACGGCCTTCTCCTCCATCGCGGCGCGCCACGCCGCACCGGTGATGGCCGCGGTGATCCTCGTCGAGCGCGTGCCGACACCAATCTGTTGCACCCCGAGGCCCGCACCCCATCCGTCGTAGTCGAAGTACTCCTCGGCCCGTCGAACGATCCGGTCCATCGTGGTCACCGTCGCGACCGGGTCATCGCCAATCGCGGTCTCGCCACTCAACATGACCGCACTGGCGCCATCGAGGACGGCGTTCGCAACGTCAGTCACCTCGGCGCGAGTGGGCACCTGCGCGTGGGTCATGGATTCGAGCATTTGCGTGGCGACGACGACTGGGCGGGCGTAACGAACGCCGTGGCGGACAATCTCCTTCTGCAAATGGGGCACCTCTTCAATGGGCATACGAACACCGAGGTCGCCGCGCGCGACCATGATCGCGTCAGAGACCGCAATGATCTCCTCGAGGTTCTCGACACCTTCGCCCGTCTCGATCTTCGCCATCAACATGACGTCGTCACGAGACGAACACGGTTCGAACCGAGACCATGTCGAAGGCCGAACGCACGAAGGACACCGCGAGAATCTCGAAGGACTCCGATCGCAGCGCCTCGAGACGTGCGCGGTCGTCGTCGGTCGGAAGTCGGTCGTTGACCAAGGACGACGGCAGACTCAGTCCGGGCTTGCCCATGACCATGCCGCCCGACGTGACCAAGGCTTTGGCCTTGGGTCCGGGCTGCTCGACGAGCAGCGACACGCCGCCGTCGCCAATGTGAATTTTGTCGCCGATTTGGAGTTGGGCGAGAACATGGAGGCGCTCGACCACGATGCTTTGGGCCGTTGAGCCACCTTCAAAGCCTTCGGTGAGCTCAATATGGTCACCCACCGTCAGCGCGACCGGGGTCGTGCCGAAGGATCCGGCGCGAATCTTGGGCCCGGGGATGTCGACCATGATGGCGAGGTCGGGCGCCAGGGCGCGCACGCGGCGAAGCCGGGCGATGCCCGAGGGGATGTCACCGTGGGCGAAGGAGAGGCGAAAGACGTCAACACCGGCCTTGACCAGGTCGAGGAGGACCTCGTCGCTCTCCGAGGCCGGTCCGATGGTGGCTACGATTCGCGTGCGTCGCACGTGGTTCCCTTCGTTGCTTTTGACAAGTCTACGGGATGAGAAAAGGACGACTCGACGCGACCTCACCGAGTCACCGTCGAACGGGCACCACCACGTCGGCGCCGTCGACGTCGACGACTCGAAGTTTCATTCCGTAGCACTGCGCCAACTCGTCGCTTCGGATCACGTCACCCGCGGCGCCGTCGAGCACCACTTGCCCGTGGTCGAGCAGGACGAGCCGGTCGGCGAACTGCCCGGCCAACGTGAGGTCGTGGAGTGTAGCGACCACGGTGAGACCGCACTGTGCGATCTCGCCCTTCAACAGTTCCAACATGTCCATCTGGTGACGCAGGTCGAGGCCGGTGATCGGCTCGTCGAGGACGATCACCGCGGTCGATTGCACGAGAGCCCGAGCGAGCACCATGCGTTGACGTTCGCCGCCCGAGAGCGTCATCACGTCGCGCTCTCGAAAATCGACCAGTGAGAGCCGCTCGAGCACCGACTCGACGATGCGGCGATCACTCGCACTGGGAGGTCGAAACAGTCCGTGATAGGCCACACGGCCGAGCGCCACGTAGTCCTCGACGCTCATCCCGCTCGGAATGACCGGTTGCTGGGGCACCAACGCCACGCGACGCGCACGCTCGCGTTCCGGCATCTCGGCGAGGGCGTGACCCGAAATCGACACCGACCCGTGGGACGGCTTCCGGAGCCCCGCGACTGCTTCGACGAGCGTTGTCTTGCCCGCGCCGTTGGGTCCGACAATCGTGCACCAGGTCCCGGCCTCAACGGCCAACGTCACGTTCGAGACGAGGACCTTCGAACCGGCCTTGACCGTCAGTCCCTCGATATCGACCGCACTCATACCGCGACCGGTCGACGCAGGCTGAGGATCACGACAAAGACCGGAGCCCCCACGAGCGCGGTAACGACACCAAGGGGCAACTCCGAGGGAGCGATCACGGTGCGCGCGATGGTATCGGCGAACACGAGGAACGCCGCGCCGAAGATGACCGAGATTGGAAGGATCCGGCGATACGAGGTCCCCACGAGCAATCGAACGATATGGGGCACGATGATGCCCACGAAGCCAATGAGTCCGACGACCGACACGATGGCCGCGGTGCCCAGTGACGACGCCGCGATGACGATGAAGCGGATCCGACGCACGGGCACGCCGAGCGAACGCGACTCATCCTCCCCCACGCTCATGACGTCGAGCGCTCGACCGGCCGCCACGCAGACCGCGATGCAGACGAGCACGTAGGGAAGTACCAACGTCACCGGTCCCCATCCGGTGCTGCTCGCGAGTGAACCCAACAACCAGATGTAGACACGCGTGATCGACCCGGCGCTCGACTGTTGCTGCAGAAATGTCTGGGCACTCGTGAGCAGTGACGCCACCGCCACACCGGCGAGGATGAGCGTGCCCACGCCCGTGCGCATGCTGCGACCACCGATCAGCCACGTCGCCGTGACGGCCGCCAACGCGCCCACGAACGCGAGCAGTGGTGTCCACGTCGGTGTACTGAGACCATGGCCAATGTCGACGATGGCGAAGGTGGCCCCGAGTCCGGCGCCCGACGCGACGCCCAGGAGATAGGGATCGGCCAGGGGGTTGCGAAAGACCCCTTGGTAGGTCCCTCCCGCGACGGCCAACATCGCGCCGGCCAGGAGTCCCATCACCATTCGCGGTGCGCGCAACTGCCAGACGATGAACGACTGCAGCGACGTCAGAGTGGAGTGGCCAAGACCAATGTGTGAGAAGGCGTCGCCGACGACGCTCCACGTGCCAATGGACGTGGGGCCAATCACCAATCCTCCAACGGCCGCGACCAGGAGCGCGACGCCGGTGAAGACCGTGACGATCGCGACGCGTCGTCTCGACGGAGGATTGGTGCTCACGCTAACCCCAGAGCTTGGGGTTCTTCAGTGCGCTCTTGACGCCCGACGTCAGTTCGTTCATGAGGAGGCTCAAGCGTGGCCCCCACCTCGACGCGACGTCATCGTTCAGTCCGATCACTTCGTGATCGGCGACGGCCGCGATCTTGGAGAAGCCCGTCCGCTTCGCGAGCGTTGACTGCGACGCCTTGCAACACAGAGTGTCGGCCAGGAAGATGATCTTGGGATCTGCGCTCACGATGTACTCGCTGCTCAGTTGCGGGTAGCCGGCGTCGGCCGTCGTGTTCTCGGCGTCAGCGATATTGACGATTCCGAGCGACTTCATCAGTGAACCGACGAAGGTGGAACTCGTCAACGAGTAGAACGTCGGATCGAGTTCGTAGTACGCCGTGAGCTTCTTTCCCTTGTGCGTCGGTATCGACGCAATGTCATTCGCGATGGTCGTCTTGATCGACGTCGCCAAGGCGTCGGCCTTGGTCGCGTGACCGGTCAAGGCACCGAGTTGTCGAATCTGGGCGAGGGCGCCGGCCACGTTCGACGGTGCGTCTTGCTCGACCACCTTGACGCCCGCCGACGTCAGTTTCTCCTTGATCTGGTTGGCGTCGTAGGAGATGATCACGAGATCCGGCTTCGTGGACGGATGCGTTGAGGATGTCGCGCAGATCCCGATCACGGCCTCGACACTGGGATTGAGTGAATCGATGCGCTTTGCGGGCAGACCCCTGGTCGGGAAGTCGGAGTCTTTGTCGACCGCTTGCACCTGGTGCCCGGCGCCGATGGCGAAGAGCGTTTCGGTCGCCGTGGGCGACAGTGACACGACACACTGCGGTGCGCTCGCGGCGTGGGCCGCCGAGCTGAATAAGGGTAGGGCCACCACACCGAGTGTGAGTGCGAGTGCCAACCGAATGGACTTGAACATGGATATCTCCTTTCCGTCGAAGTGGGTTGGGCGACGGATGGATATCCGAACGACCGCTCCTTACCTCGAGAGCTGTCTTTCACATCTCCTCGCGGAAGGCGACCTGGCTACATGGTCGAACTTCTATGACCACTTACAGTTGCGGGACAGCGTTGGAATCTCACCAACTTCGCTGCCGCGAGGCACTTTCGACCTTACTTCATGCGCTGAGCGATGCCTCTGGAAATGGCGGGCCCACGACGTAATGTGACCTCATGTCCGACTCTCCGAAGCGATCGCGTCGCGACATGATTGGCCAACTCGTCGTCATTCTGATCCTGATGGCCATCCTGGTCGGCGCCATTGTGTTCCTTCACGACTTCGTGACATCGCACTCGTCGGCACCGGCGACGTCGATCGCGCGCGTCTCAGCCGACGGTCATACCGCCATCGACGGCAACGTCCGCGCCAGTTATCGCTGACGCCGCCGGCGAGCAGAGCCAGGCAATCGAAGCGGCCACTTCCATTGGTTCGATGAGTCGGCCAATCGGCTGGTGCTGGGCGAACTCCTCGGGACTCGCCAGTTCGTACACCTCGGCTGAGGCGTCGAGCAGCCTGGTGCGGGTCGAGCCGGGGCTCACGGCGTTCGCAGTTATCCCGTACTGCGCGAGGTCCATCGCGGAGCCGCGGATGAGTCCCACGACCGCGTGTTTCGCCGCGGAGTAGGCGGCGAGGTGATAGAGGCCGGTGCGACCGGCCGCGGACGCGACGGCGACGATACGCCCGTTCGCCTCTTTGCCGTTCGCGATCAGGGTGGGCACCGATGCCTCGATGAGCCTGCGGGTACCGAGCACGTTCACCGACCACACGGCGTCCCACGCCGCGTCGCTGATCTCCCAAATCGGGGCGCCACCGGCGATCACGCCGGCGCACGCGACGACGGCGTCGAGACGACCGAAGTGGCGCGTCGCCGTCTCGACTGCGAGCTGCATGTCCGCGGCGCTTCGCACGTCGCCCACGAGTCCCAGCACCGAATCGCCGTGATGCGCCACGACGGCGTCTAAGTCCGCGGAGGTGGCCAGCGCGTAGGGAACCTCGGGTATGTCGCGACAGCGGTCGACAGCGATGACGCGATACCCCTCGTTCACGAGCGCGTCGACGGTCGCCGCGCCGATTCCTCGAGCGGCGCCGGTGACGATCGCGACACGACTCACGTTCCCAGCCTTCGAAAGAATCCCTCCGGGGCCACGACGTCGTCTCGGGTGAGTTCACTCACGTCGGACTTGCCCAACGCCAGGAGGGCCGCGTCGATGCCGCCGCGCAACACGTCGAGCACGTTCTCGACGCCACCCTGTCCTTCGGCGGCGAGTCCCCAAAGGTAGGCCCGGCCAATCATCACCGCGCGCGCGCCGAGAGCGAGCGCCTTGACCACGTCGCTGCCGCGACGCACGCCACCGTCGAGCAGGACCTCGATCTGGTCACCCACGGCGTCCACGATGGCCGGCAGCGCTCGAATCGGGGCCGGCGTACCGTCGAGATTGTTGCCACCGTGATTGGAGACCGACAGCGCCGTCGCGCCGAGGTCGACGACGCGTTTCGCGTCGTCAATACGACTGACACCCTTCACCATGAACGGGCCCTCCCACGCGCTGCGCAACCACGCCACGTCGTCCCAGCTCGGCAATGGACTCTGCATCCACTCGTAGTAGGCACCGAAGAACGTCGGCGGCTTCTCCCCCGGCTTGGCCATGTTGGGCGTCAGCAGCCCGGGCATGTGACCGGTCTTGGCGAACGACCAGAACCATCGCGGGCGCAGCGCCACCTCGGGCCCAAGTTTCACGATCGCCTTTACGCCGATCTTGTCGGGAATCCACGGGCTCCCCCAGTCACGCCCATTAGCGAAGGACCAGTCGAGGGTCAAGATGATGCCCTTGACACCGGCCTCGCGGGCTCGCGTGAGTCGTTGGAGCATCGTGTCGCGGTCGCCGGACCAGTACATCTGGAAGAACACCTGGGAGTTCACGGCGCAGACCTCTTCGAGGGAGCGACTGGCGAAGGAGCTGAGGCCCATCGCCACACCGCGGTTCGCGCCAGCGCGGGCCACGGCGACCTCGCCGTCGGGATGGACCGCCTGCACGCCGGTCGGCGAGAGCACGACCGGCATCGACACCGATTGACCCATGACCGTCGTCGCCATTGACCGCTCGCTCTTATTACCCGCGATGTGGGGCGCGAAACCGAGTTCGTCGAACGACGCCAGATTGTCCTTCGACGAAAGACCCTTCTCCGACCCAGCCACCAGCGCCATGTACACGGACTTCGGGAGACGCTTCTCGGCCCGTCGTTGGGCGACGGCCACCGACTCAAACCACGTGCTCGCCATTGCTTCCCCGTTCCCGACTCAACGCGACATTACCCGAGGACCAAAATGACGGGCTTCGTCACCTCGACGAGATCGAGACCGGAATCCTTCGCGAGTGGTCGGGCGATGGGATAGGCCGCAATGTCACGCGTTTGGCTCGCAGCGCCTCTTCACCGTGACCAAAGACGCATTCGGGGTCGGGATCAGTCATCTCGAGCCCGGTGAAGAATTTCGCCGCCATGCAGCCACCGCGACAGGCGTCGTAGGAGCCGCACGAGTTGCACGCGCCAACGCTCCCCGGTTCCCGCAACGACCGGAACAGTTCGCTGTTGGTCCATACCGACGCGAAGCCGGCGTCGCGCACGTGGCCGGCCTTGAACTCGTCGTGGATGACGAACGGGCAGGCGTAGACCTCGCCGACCGGGTCGATGAGACAGACGACACGTCCCGCGCCACAGAGATTGAGACCCTCGAGAGATTCGCCCAGTGCCGAGAGATGGAAGAAGGAGTCCCCGGTGAGTACGTTGGGGCGTTCCAACAGCCAGCGATACAGTCGACGATTCTGCTCGAGCGTCGGGTGCAGTTCTTCCCACACATCGGCTCCCCGTCCCGAAGGGCGAAGGCGCGTCAGTCGTAGTTGGGCGCCGTAGTGGCGAGCCAACGCCTCGAAGGCATCGAGCTGTTCAATGGACTCCCTCGTCATCACGACCGAGATCTTGAACTGGCCGAAGTCCGCGGCCTTGAGGTTGTCCATTGCCCGCAGGGCCCGGGCGTAACTACCCGCACCACGGATCCGGTCACTCGTCGACGCATCAACACCATCGATCGAGATCTGGATGTCGAGATAGTCAATTGACGCGAGTCGTTCGGCGGCCGCCGCGTCAATTCGCGTGCCGTTCGTCGAGAACTTCACGCCGACGTGCTGGTCCACAGCGTGTTCGATCAGCTCAAAAAAATCGTCACGCATCATTGGTTCGCCGCCACCGATATTGATGTAGAAGATCTGCATCGCCGCGATCTCATCGATCAGCGCTTTGGCTTCGCTCGTCGTCAACTCCATGGGGTCGCGGCGTCCCGACGAAGAGAGGCAGTGCGTGCACGCGAGGTTGCAGGCGTAGGTCAACTCCCACGTGAGACAGATTGGCGCCGCGAGTCCGCGCTCGAAGCGGTCGCGCAGCGACGACTCAGCGCCCACGGAGTATCTCCGAGCGGGCCAGTGACGCCAGGGCGCGCACGTATCGATCGTGTTGGTCGGCGGGCACGAGTACGGCAAGCGCGGCGTGGGCGCTCTCGAACCTGTCGAGCTGACGCACGAGCTCCACGAGTTCGCGTGACTTGAGGAAGACGAGCCGGCGAGTGACGTGGTGATAGGCCAGTGCCCCGAACGCCTCGTCGCGAAGTGAGACCTGTGCGTTCAGGGACCACGGCG
Organism: uncultured Acidimicrobiaceae bacterium; assembly: GCA_963800765.1. Classification (GTDB taxonomy): domain Bacteria; phylum Actinomycetota; class Acidimicrobiia; order Acidimicrobiales; family RAAP-2; genus RAAP-2. Next base: position 210,992 of record CAWDCF010000005.1, on the reverse strand, counting down.
CCGAAGCGTCGAACAGTTCGGTCGTCGAAAGCGTCACCGTCTAGTAGACGCCGCAAAGACCGTCGATGGAAACCTCCTCGACGAGAAGCTCTTCGCTCTCTTCGGTCTCCTCTACTTCTTCCACCACAGTGTCGATTGACATGGTTCCTCCTCGAACCATCCCATTCTGTCGTATCGAACAATCACATCAGGTCGAAATCGTGAAAGACTCGCGCCGTGAGCGATCACCTGCCTCTCGCCCCCGTGCCGGTCGACGAGCCAATCAGCCAAGGAACATGGGTCCAACTCGATGAGGAAGCGAAGTTCCTCGACCGAGATCTCCTCAGTGGTGGCTCGCCATGGCGTCTCCTGCGACTTCCCGGCGGCTCAAAGTCCGTGGTCCAGCGATGGGTGCACGGGGGCCGCGTCGGTGCTGGCGAAGGCCGTTTCGCTCGCACCCTCGTTCAGCAGGGCCTACTGCACCCCGTCTTTCCGAGCGACCTCGACGTCGACGACGTCGATGTGATCATCCCGGTCCACGATGACGTGGCCTCGCTTCGCGCGTTGCTCGCGTCGTTGCGCCGACTCCACGTGACGATCGTCGACGACGGCTCACCTGACCAGTTGTCCGTCGCCAAATGCGCCAAGGAGTTCAAGGTCGACCTGGTACGGCTTGACGTCAATAGCGGACCCGGGGCCGCGCGCAACGCGGGCGCGCACGCGACGTCGCGTCCCTTCATCTGGTTCATCGACGTCGACGTCGTCATGGACAACCCACTCGACGTGCTCGCACGACTCCAGGCCCACTTTCACGACCCCCTCGAGGGGGCGGTCGCGCCAAGGATCATCGGTGCTCCCGGCGTCTCAGTACGTGATCGATTCGAACAGCGCTTCAGCCCACTCGACGTCGGCCGTCGAAGCGCACTCGTGGTGCCCACGAGCGCGGTCAGCTACGTGCCGAGTGCCTGCCTCGTCGTTCGTCGAGCCAGCTACGGCGAAGGGTTCGACGAGTCGCTGCGTACTGGCGAGGACGTTGACTTCGTGTGGCGCCTTCACGATCGGGGTTGGCTGGTCCGTTTCGTGGCCGAGGTCACCGTTGCGCACCGAGCACGTCCGTCGTGGAGTTCGTGGTGGAGCCAGCGCGTTCGCTACGGACAGTCGTCCAGCGAACTGGCCAAGCGACACGGAGAACGCCTCGCCCCACTTCGCGTTGACGCCTGGACGCTCGCCGCGTGGTCGAGCGTGCTCGTGGGCAAACCGGTGATTGGACTTCGCATCATGAACACCGCGCGAGATCAACTGCGCGAGCGCTTACGCCCGACGACTGATGACGCCGACCAAGTGGCGCGCAAACTAGTTGGACGCGGGATGTTGCGCGCCGGAGGTCCGTTGGCGCGAGCCGTCGTGCGTCAGTTCGGCGCCGTCGTCATGCTGTCTGCGCTGCTTCCAAAACTTCGTCGACGGGCACTACTCCTCTACGCATTTGGCACTGCGTGGCGATGGAGGTCCTCGCGGGTGCGCGCGAGTGACATCCCTCTCGCCATCGCCGACGACGCCGCCTACGGCGTGGGACTGCTGAGCGGTGCCGTGACATCGCGCACGCTCCTGGCACTCACGCCCCACATCACCAAGTCAACGCTCGGGCTTCGTCAGGTTCTCGGTCTCAAATCCGGCCCAGCCAAATCCTGAACGCGACTGTTCGACGCGGACACGAACCGACGTCACTCGATCGGTTGGCGACCCAACACGGCGGGCTCGCGGCTGGCAAAGAGCCAGCCCACGGCCGCGGCGATCGCCGGCATGCCAAAGAGAATGAGCATGAGGTCGCCGAAGGGAACGTTCGCGAGAGCCGAGATGCCGCCGTTCAACGAGTTACTCCGCAGCCAACCGATCATGGCGACGTAGCCGCCCACCACTCCAAGGAGCGCTCCGAGGAAGCCGAGCGCACCCGCGGTGACGGCCGTCAACGTTCGACGTGTGTAGCTCGACGCGCCAGTCGCCGCGAGTGTGCGTAGTTCGCCCGAGGTCTCACTGCGCACCAGCCCGACGGACATCGCGAGGACACCGAGAGCGATGAGGATCCCAAAGATCGTCGCCCAATTGATGATGGTCGACCCGGACGGTACGTCGTTCCTCGATTCGACTCGAAGCTGTTGAGAGGCCGCCGTCAACTGTGCGCTGCTGATCTGGGCGGCGGTGAAGGTTTGGTTGCCCACCACCAGCCAGTCGCTGAGGCCTTCGCCGATATGGAACTTCTTCATTGCGTACTCAGTGATGACCGTGTTCGGCGCCGAGGTGCCAGCGGGCAGCGCACTGACCTCCTGGATCAACGGGCTCTTGATACCTCCGTCGGGTCCACCCTGGCCGACCGGCTGCTTGGTGGTGCCAAAGTCCATCGAGAGACCCGAGACAACATCGAGGCCGGGCCTCGACGTCAGCACCAGCGCCTTCGGGTTGATCTGGGACTCGCTGATGCCGAACGCTCGCAACAGTTGCGGTGTCGCGACGTAGATCTGTCCCGACCAGTTCCGCCCACCCTGCGTGCCGTTCAATTGAGCATTCGGCGATTCGAGGGCGACGAGTTGGCCGCCCAGGCCCTTCGCGATCTGCTGCGCCCCTGAGGCGAGCTGGGCCGGTGTCGCTGTTTCCGTCTTATGGTGTCCAACCGGTACAAGTTGACCCTTGGAATTGCGCTGCACGATTTTGACGCCCTGCGGTGGGAAGCCGGTGTGCAGAGCGATCTGATTCGAGGCGAGGTTCGGGCCCGCGTAATCGAAGACGTTGCTGAATCGCGACGCCGATGCCAGTATCACGATGACTGATATGAGCACACCGATACTGATCGCCGAGAGAGCCGAACCGGACCTCGCCCTGTAACGGGCGAGGTCGCGAAGTGCGAGCCTCGGCGCAATCGGCGCACGTCGACTGACGCGCTCCGTCAACGACAAGAAGAAGGGTGCGAGCAAGATCAGACCAGGCATGAGCAGGACGAGGCCGAGGAGTAGCTCGGGCGCCCCACCGTTACCGTCACCGCCGCCAGTGCTTCCGGAGTAACCGAGCAAGAGGAAGGCAGCGACGAGGAACACGATGCCCGGCACGATGGAACGATGGATCTGACGCGGCGGAGCCGGTCGCCCAGAGAGCGCGTGAACGATTGGAACCTTCGTCACGGCGCGCGCCGGTCGAGACGACGCGAAGTACGCGGCCACGACGGCGAGGACCACTGCAATGAGGACGACCAGCCAAGGTAGTGCGAACATGCCCACGATGTGGTGTGCGCTCTGTTCGAAACTCGGGCGGTACAACAGCCATCCCGCGACGCCGATGATGAGACCGAGGATCGAACCGACGACGCCGACGACCGTGCCGTTCGCACTCACCACGAGTCGCACGTGTCGATCCGTCGCACCAATCGACTCGAGCATTCCAATGGATCGCATGCGACGTTGCGCGAGTACCGTGAAACCACCGATGGACACCAGAGCGATCAAGAGCATTCCAAGTACCAAGGCTGCGAGAGAAATGGTCTCGGGATTCAAGGGGTTCGATTTCGCCACCGAGGCCGGTGTACTGATCTGCGACGACGGAACGTTTGCTTTAAGGCTCTTTCCAATCGATTGCAGGTCTTCGCGCGGAACGTCGAAGAGCGCAGTGACCTCCGACGGCTTGGTTACTTGACCCGGTGCGACCAAGGCAAAGGCATCGAGCAGACTCTCTGGATTCTGCACGATGCCGACCACCTTGCGCTGGACACCACCAACTTGCCACGTCGTACCGATCGAAAGATGAAAGGCGGTGGCGACGCCACTCGTCACGGCCACCTGAGCGGCACTCGAAGGGTAGTGACCACTGACCAGTGCGAGCATGGGGCCACCGAACAGTCCGTGCACGGCCTGAGAACGCAGTTGATAGGTGTTGATCGTTCCGGGGATTGAGAGCGTCTGGTTCTCGATCAACTGGACGTAGCCATCGTGCTCAACTTTCGACACGACGCTTTGGGCCTTCGCACCGTAGGAGTCAAAAGAGATCGAATACGGTGCACTGCCGAAGCCGGCGTCCTTCGGTGGCGGATTGTTCACGGCGACCGTCGAACCAAGTACGGTCGCAGCCACAGCCACGGTGATGAGTGCGAGGATCAGGAACTGTTGACGCCATTCGCGTCGAAAGAGACGCCACGCCCAACGCATCACCGCTCGGCGCGCCGGTAGGCCGCCGTCAGACGGGCGAGCCTCGGACTGAACTCTGAAGTCGTCCATGCTCATGCCGGATTCGGTACGTCGGGCGTCAACAACTCTTCCGGCGTCGGCGGCGGGAGGGTCTCGTCGACTGCCTTCCCGTCACGGAGGAACACCACGCGATCGGCCCACGACGCCAGTTTCGCGTCGTGCGTGACGACGACTGCCGCTACTCCGTGGTGACACGCCGCCAAGATCATCCTCATCACCGCTTCGCCATTGAGCGAATCCAGGGCACCCGACGGTTCGTCGGCAAGTAGGAGACTTCGTTCGCCAACTACCGCTCTGGCAATGGCGACGCGCTGACGCTCACCCCCCGAGAGCTGGTCGGGGTAGTTCGTCGCACGTTCACCAAGCCCGAGTCCATCGAGCGCCTCGATTCCTTTGGCTCGCGCCTTCTTCATCGACATACCATCAAGTTCCAACGGCAACGACACGTTCTCGACCGCCGTGAGTCCGGCGAGAAGGTTGAAATCTTGGAAGACGTAACCCACGGAGCGTCGGCGCAGTCGAGCTTTGTCGTTGCGCGACATGCCCGACAGGCGAACGCCATCGATCACGACCTCACCGGTCGTCGGTTCTTCAAGGCTTCCCGCGATCGTGAGCAACGTGGATTTCCCCGAGCCACTCGGCCCCATGATGGCGACGAGTGACCCACGTTCAACGTTGAGGTCTATGTCGGAAAGGGCGTCGACTTCATTGGCCCCCTGTCCATAACTCTTCGAGATCTTTCGTAGTTCCAGCATGCTCATCGGTGTGCTCCAGTCCTTCGTCGAATACTTGGAAGTGCGACAGGGTTCTCGGGCGCCGGCTCGAACTCGGCGCGGTGGAGCCGTCCGTCGGCAGCGTCGAGCCAGCGCACGACGGCGTCCAATCGGAATAGTTCGGCATCGACGGCGAGCGCGAACGCGAGATCGAAGTGCGACTCGTCCTCTTTCAGGTGAGTCCACTGCTGCATCAACTGCACGATGTATCGGCGGTGCACTTGAATCACCTCGTACACATCGACATCGGGCAGTCTCGACGCGACGAGCACCTTGATGACGAGTTCGTCGCGAGGGGGCTCAGAGAGATCGGGTGGTGTTCGAAGCCACTTTGTGAGCTCTTCGCTGCCGAGCTCGGTGATGCGATAGTTCTTTTGACGCTCGTCGTCGCCGGCGTCATCTGAGGCGGCCAGACCGTCGCGCTCGAGTCGCTGGAGTGTCGTGTAGACCTGGCCAACGTTGAGGGGCCACACCTCACCGGTGCTCGATTCGAACTCCTGGCGGAGCTGAAATCCATATTTTGGACCCTCACTCAAGAGGGCCAGCAGTGAGTGGCGGATGCTCATTTCGACCTCAGGGAGTTGTACATACTGAGTATGCTACTCCATATGCATCAATACGTCAAGTGGTCGATGTGGTCTCGTTAGTCAATAACCCTGAGTCCTCGTAGTGACGGCGCCGAAAGTGCCCTGCTTCGTGGATGTCCGAAGCCTTGGTGACGTCCTTGAGCAATTGATTCCACGCTCCAAGGGTACGATGGGCGGCTTCCGACCACAATCGGGGATTACTCGTAGGCGGAGCATGACCCTTCGGGGTTATCCCCTACCAACACGTGAGGTCACCGAGCCAAGACCCAGAACACGACCAACCGGTCGCTGGTTAAAAGCGAATGACCCCGCGAATGTTCTCGCCCGCCTCGAGGTCGTCGTATCCCTTTTGCACCTCGTCGAGCGAGTACTCCTGGGTGATCAGTTCGTCGATCATGAACTTTCCTTCGTGGTGCAGCCGTAGGAGTTTGGGGATCTGCAGGCGCGGCGCGGCGGAACCGAACACGGTGCCGCGCAGTTCTTGATTCATCATCGAGAACATGAACACGTTCAGGTCGATGGAGGTCATGTTCCACGGCGCGATGCTCGCGATCACGACGACGCCACCCTTGGCGGTGATGGAGCGAGCCTGTTCGACGATCTCGGCAGTGATCTCCCCCACCGTGATGACCACCACGTCGCAGTTCTTACCCCACGTCAAGTCCGGAAGGATCGTGAAGGCCGTATCGAGCGCCGAGGTCGATCCGTGCGTCGCGCCGATCTTCAACGCGCGGTCGATCTTCGACTGATTCGTGTCGATCGCGACGACCGCGCGAGCACCGGCGTGCACGGCACCTTGGATCGCGGCCGAGCCGAGACCACCACAGCCAATGACCGCGACGACGTCGCCGGGCTTCACGCCCCCTCGGTTGACGGCGGCGCCAAAGCCCGTCGAAAGACCACACGACAGCAAGGCGGCGGCACGAAGGTCGTACCAGGGTTCGACGCGGATCACTGATGCCTCGTGCACGACAATGTACTCAGCGAACGATCCGACGTTGCACATTCGATTCAGATTGACGTCGCCAAGGCGATGGCGCCACGTGCCGTCTGAGATCATCGGCCCCGCCAGTGTGCCCGCGGCCATGTCACAGATGTATGGTCGCCCAGAGATGCAGTACTCGCACTTGCCACACGATGGGATGAAGGACGTCGCCACGTGATCGCCGGGCTTGACCGACGTCACGCCCTCGCCCACCGCCTCCACCACGCCCGAACCTTCGTGACCACCAATGATCGGATACATGGAACTTCGGCCGGAGATCATCTCGAGGACCGCTGGATCGCTCCCGAGCGAGCCAGTTCGTAGATGCTCGTCCGAATGGCAGAGTCCCGAGAATGCGACCTTCACTCGGACTTCGTAGGCGTGAGGCTCGTCGATTTCGATGGTCTCGGTGTGCCACGGACCATTGAGTTCGCTAACTATTGAGGCTTTGACGTCCATAATTTCCCCCGTTCAATTCATCCTTCGACCCGCGAGTTCACTCTACTGACGCCAGCGCGTACGCGGCGAGCCCGAAGTGCTACATCTTCTCGGGTGCGTCGATGCCGAGGACCGACAGTCCAATGGACAACGTTCGCGCCGCCAGGTCACACAGCGCCAGACGTTGTTCGCGGAGTGCGCCCTCTGAGCTCAACACCGGACAGGCGTCGTAGAACGCGGTGAGGCGCTGGGCGAGGTCGAACAGGTAGACGCAGAGACGATGAGGTTGCAAGTGCGCCAGCGCCGCGTCGAAGGCTTCGGGGAACGCGAGGAGGCCGAGGGCGAGGTGACGCTCCTGGTCGACTCGGAGAGCGAACGTGATCGGCGATGGCGTCCACGTCTCGCCCAGTCGTCGAAAGATCGAGCGAAGTCGCGCGTGTGCGTACTGCAAGTAGGGCCCGGTATCGCCCTCAAAGGCGATCATGCGGTCGAGATCGAAGACGTAGTCGTGCTGACGATCGGTCGAGAGGTCGGCGTACTTGATCGCGGCACGAGCGATCTGCACCGCGAGCTCGACTCTCGCCACGTCATCGAGATCGGTGTTGCGTTCCTTCAACGCCTCGTCAGCGCGTTCGATCGCCTCGCCGAGAAGCGATGCGAGTTTGACCGTCTCGCCACTGCGTGACTTGAACATCTTGCGGTCGGTGCCGAGCACGTTGCCAAAGGTCACGTGTTCGCAGCGGACTCGATCGGGCAGCCAGCCCGCGAGTCGCGCGACGGCGAAGACCATCTCGAAGTGCTGCGCCTGAGGCACCCCCACGACGTACAGCATCTCGTCGGCGTGCAGGTTGTCGACCCGGTCGCGCACGGCGGCGAGGTCGCTCGCGGCGTACCCGAAGCCCTCGTCACTCTTCTGGACGATTAGGGGCAGCGCCTCACCGTCACGATTCGTAAAGCCCGGCGGGAACACGCACAGCGCGCCGCCGCTGTTGACGAGCAGTCCGGCCTCGTCTAAATCGGCCACGACGTCAGCGAGCATGGGGTTGTAGAACGACTCACCGACGACGTCATCGACGACGAGCGAGACGCCGAGGTCTTGGTACACGAGGTCGAGATACGTGATCGATTGGTCGACGATGATCCGCCACAGACGCAGCGTCTCGAGGTCGCCCGACTGGAGCGCCACGACGCGGGCGCGAGACCGCTCCTTGAATGCGTCGTCGCTGTCGAACTTCACCCGGGCCTCTTTGTAGAAGCCGTCGAGGTCGCCAATGGAGAGGGCCGATTCACCTTCGCCGGTGTCCAGGAGATGTTCGATGAGCATCGCGAAAGGCGTTCCCCAGTCCCCCACGTGGTTGCGAGCGATCACGTGATGGCCCGCGAAGCGGTAACTGCGCGCGAGCGCGTCGCCAATGACGGTCGAGCGAAGGTTCCCAACGTGCATCTCCTTGGCGACGTTGGGTGCCGAGTAGTCAATGACGACGGTCTTGGGCACGGGAGCCGTGGCGATGCCGAGGCGTTCATCGCCGAGCAGCGCCACGAGCTGTCGCTCCAAGAACGCGGGGCCCAGTGTCAGATTCAAGAAGCCGGGACCGGCGACCTCCACGCTCGCGACGTCGCCCAGGTCGGCGTGGCCCACGATCTCCTCGGCGACGTCTCGAGGAGGCCGTCCGAGGCGTTTAGCGAGCGACATGACGCCGTTCGACTGAAAGTCGGAGCGGTCCGACGTGCGCAGCACCGGATCGGCCCCGGGTTCGAGTACGTCAAAGGCGAGTTGGAGCCTCGCCAAGAGCGTGTCGTACGTCGAAGTCATGGATTTCAGTCTCGCACCTTGACAAGGTCCCCGGAGCCAATGAGGGGGAACGGCACCGCGGCGAACACGGCAGAATGGAGAGATGACCTCTCTCAACTCATTCGGTTCGCAAGCAACACTCTCTGTCCAAGGTCGTGAGTTGACGTACTTCTCACTTCGCGCCGACACGCTCTCGGCGTTGGGCGTCGACCGACTGCCGTACTCGATCAAGGTCCTCTTGGAGAATCTCCTTCGACACGAAGACGGCGTGAAAGTACACGCCGCGGACATCGAGGCCCTCGCTCGTTGGGGAGAGAACCCGACACATCACGGCGAGGCCGCGGGTGAGGCCGCCAAGGAGATTGCCTTCACGCCCGAACGCGTCCTCATGCAGGACTTGACCGGCGTGCCGGCTGTCGTCGACCTCGCCTCCATGCGCGACGCCATCATCGCCCTGGGAGGTGACCCCAACAGGATCAACCCGCTCGTGCCCGTCGAACTCGTCATCGACCACTCAGTGATCCTCGAGCGGTCCGGCACTGCCGAGAGCTTCGAACAGAACGTCGCGATCGAATACGAACGCAACGTCGAGCGCTACACCTTCCTCAAATGGGCGCAGAGCTCCTTCGACGGATTTCGCGTCGTGCCCCCGGGGATGGGCATCTGTCACCAGGTCAACTTGGAGCATTTGGCACGCGTGGTCTTCGAACAGAACGGCGTGGCCTACCTCGACACGCTCGTGGGCACCGACTCGCACACGACGATGGTGAACGGCCTCGGCGTGCTCGGCTGGGGTGTTGGCGGCATCGAAGCTGAGGCCGGCATGCTCGGCCAACCGACGTCGATGTTGATTCCGCCCGTCGTGGGACTTCGACTCTCGGGCGCGCCACGCGAAGGCGTCACCGCAACTGACGTCGTGCTCACGATTACCGAACTACTTCGCAAGCACGGCGTCGTCGGCAAGTTTGTCGAGGCGTACGGCCCCGGCGTGACGTCGCTGTCGCTCGAGACGCGCGCCACCATTGGCAACATGTCGCCCGAGTACGGGGCGACCTGCGCGATCTTCCCGATCGACCAGGTGACCATCGATTACTTGGCCTTCACCGGACGGCCCCAGGAACAACTCGATCTCGTTGAGGCCTACGCCAAGGTGCAGGGTCTCTGGCACGATCACTCCGTTGCGGAGCCGACCTACTCGGAGTACGTCGAGCTCGATCTCGCGACTGTCGAACCGAGCCTGGCCGGCCCCAAGCGACCACAGGACCGCGTGTCGCTCTCGGGGGCGCGCGGCGCGTTCTTGAACGCGCTCGGCCGCGAGCCCAAGGAAGTGCACGGCACCGAGATGGCCGAGCACCTTCGTGAGGGTGCCGTCGTCGTCGCGGCCATCACCTCGTGCACCAACACGTCCAACCCGTCGGTGCTCGTCGCGGCCGGCCTCGTCGCGAAACGAGCCGTGGAGCTCGGCCTCGTCGTGAAGCCCTGGGTGAAGACGTCGCTCGCACCGGGTAGTCGCGTCGTCATGGACTACCTCGAGCGTGCCGACTTGGTGAAGCCACTCGACGCGTTGGGCTTCTACCTCGCGGGCTATGGCTGCACCACGTGCATTGGAAACACCGGGCCACTCCTCGCGGGCGTCTCCGAGGCGGTCAATGAGCACGACCTCTCGGTGGTGTCGGTGCTCTCGGGCAACCGGAACTTCGAAGGACGTATCCACCCCGACGTGAAGCAGAACTTCCTCGCCAGTCCCCCGCTCGTCGTCGCGTACGCCCTGGCGGGCACGATGGACATCGACCTCTCGAGCGAACCGCTCGGCATCGGCATCGACGAGAAGCCCGTCTTCCTCGCGGACCTCTGGCCGAGCGACGCGGCCGTCGCCGAAGCCGTCCGCGCGTCGATTACGCCCGAGATGTTCAAGGAGCGCTACGCGAGCGCCTTCAGCGGCGACGAACGCTGGCAGAAAGTGCCCACGACCAACGCCGTCACCTACGCCTGGGACGCGAAGTCGACTTACGTCAAGCTCCCGCCGTACTTCGACGGACTGACCATGGAGCCGGGCGTCGTGAGCGACTTCTCCGGTGCGCGCGTTCTGGCCAAGCTGGGTGACTCGGTCACGACCGACCACATCTCGCCGGCCGGCAACATTCGAGCCACCTCCCCGGCCGGCCGCTACCTGATCGATGGCGGCGTCGCCCAGGCCGACTTCAACAGTTACGGCACGCGTCGAGGGAACCACGAGATCATGGTGCGCGGCACGTTCGCCAACATCCGCATCCGCAACCAGATGGCGCCGGGTACCGAAGGCGGCGTGACGATCAAGTTGCCCGAAGGAACCGAACTTTCGATCTTCGACGCCGCGATGGCGTATCAGGCGGAGGGCACGCCCCTCATGATCATCGCGGGCAAAGAGTACGGGACCGGCTCGTCACGCGACTGGGCCGCGAAGGGCACGAAGTTGCTCGGTGTGAAGGCCGTGCTCGTCGAGAGCTACGAACGCATTCACCGTTCGAACCTCGTCGGCATGGGCGTACTGCCGTTGCAGTTCCACCCCGGCGAGAGCGCCGAGACCTACCAGCTCGACGGAACCGAGACCTTCGACATCGCGGGACTCGACCCGATCAACCGGGGCGAAACCGTGCCGCACGTGACACTCGTTGCCACGCGACTCAGTGGTGAAGTCGTCACGTTCGAGGTCCGGCTACGTATCGACACCCCGACCGAGGCGGAGTACTTCCGCCACGGCGGTGTCCTCAACTACGTGCTTCGCCAGTTGGCCCAGAAGTAGCCTCGCTCGCGATCGCCGCGCTCGCGGCCGCGTCATTGCTGTCGTAGAAGGAGATCTTGGCTAACGCCGGATTGCCCGACTTCACGATCCGGTCGCTCACCGCGGAATTGGCGCGGGCGAAGGATACCGAGATCTTGTCCTTGATGAGGTCGTCCACGACCTGGTTGAGCGCCGTCAATCCCGTGAAGTCAATCTCGGTGATCGCCACGGCGTCAATGATGACGTGACGCGTCTCGGGCACCTTCGCCAGGTGGTCGTGCATCGCCCGGCGAAAGACGCCGGCGTTGGCGAAGAACAACTCTTCCCCGAAGAAGATCGCCAAGATGTGATCGACGCGTTCAACGCCCTCGTCCTCCTCCGGTTCCCAGCTGGTGGTGCCCGTGCGCCGACCCAATTCGATCATGCTCGGTCGCGCCGATCGCCAGGTCTGGTCGAGGATGGCGAGGCCGACGGCGATGCCCAATCCCTGTTCGACGCCGATCAAGATGACGCCCAGCGCGGAGATGATCGCGAGGGCGAACTCCCAGCGACTCGTGAACAGAATCCTACGGAACTCTCCGATCTTGATCAGGCGTCCGCCGATGAAGAGCAGCACGCCCGCCAGTGCGGCGAGGGGGATCATGTGGGCGAACTTGGCGAAGGGCGACAACACCAATGCCCCCACTCCCGCGACGAGCAGGACGAGCTTGGTCCGCCCTCCCGCCAGCCGGGTGACCGTCGTGCGCGCGGGGCTGGCGTTCACGGGGAAGGCGCCGACCAGGCCGCAGGCCACGTTCGCGAGTCCGATGCCCACGAAGTCACGACTGAGATCGTCCGCAATGCCCAGTTCGTCCGCCGACGTGCGACAGGTCGCGGCGCTCTGGCTGAGGATCACGATCACCAAGGTGAGCGCCGTCGTGCACACGATGGCCCACTCGTGTCCGTTGAGCCAGTGCAGTCGCCACGTCGGGAGCCCCGCGCTGACCGTGCCAAGTTCCTGGACACCGTGCGAGGCGAGCGATCCGAGCGCCGCGATGGCGGTCGCGACCAGCACGGCCCCGAGTGCCCACGGGAGCTTGGCGTTCAACTTCTCACCTACGACCATGACGACCAAGGTGCCCAGTGCGAGGACCACGGACCACACACTGACGTGACCGAACTGGTGAGAGATCCATTGGAGGCGCTGCACGAACGACTCACCGCCCGACGGCACCCCGAGGACACGCGGTAGCTGGTGGGTGATGATGATGACGCCGATGCCGCCGAGGAATCCCACCACGATGGGCAGGGAAAGGAAGTCGGCCAGCCACCCGAGCTTCAAGAGACCGATGATCATCACGATGAGACCGGCGACCACCGCGGTCGCCGCGACGAGTTCCATATACTCGGCGGACGACGCCGGAGCGAGGCGCAGCAGCGCGACGGCGAAGAGTGGCGCAATCGTCGAGTCGGCGCCGACCGAAACAATGGGATTCGAACCGATTGCGAAGAAGACGAGCGACGCCGCGATGAACGCGATGAGCGCGGTGAAAGCGGGCACCCCAGCGAGTTGGGACGTGGCGAGTTGCTCAGGTATGGCAATGGCGAGCAACGTGATGCCGGCGAGGAACTGACCTGGGAAGTTGCTTTTGGTGAGACCGATGAACGTCTGACCAATTCCGCGCGCAACGGTACGTTGACCGATTGGTGTGCGTTGCGTGACGTCGTCGCGTGCGGCCATAGCGACAGGTTACAAAGCCCGTCGAACGATTAGCTGGTGATGACGACCTTGAAGCCCTCGGCGAGGCGACCCTTGTCCATGCCGGCGCTCTTCGCGACCGAACGGGCCCAGGTCTTGAGCATCTTCTTCAGACCCTTGTTGTCCCCGACCTGACTGACGTGGCGTTTGAGTGCCGCGTGCTTGTACTTGAAGCGCTTGGTGATGTCGACCACCATGTTCGCTTGACTCCCACTCAGCCACACGGTGGGCACGGTGTGGGGGGAAAGCCCCTCACGCAACAGTTCAGGGAAGGCGTGGGGATTGCGGGCGTCGGGGTAGACCGCGCGCATGGTTGCCTCACCCGAAGCCATGTGGTCGGGGTGACTTGCGCGCATCCGCTCCCAGTTGCGCTCTGGGCTCTGGGTGATCACGAGGTCCGGGCGGTGGGTGCGAATGACGCGAGCGATCTCACGTCGCAGCAGGAGCGTCGGCTCCACTTGACCGTCGGGCCAACGAAGGAACGTGATGTTCGTGACGCCGACCTCACGCGCCGCGGCGCGCTGCTCGGTCTCTCGAATCTCGGAGCGCTCTTCTCGAGTGAGTGTCGAGCCGTCGCCACCGGCGTCGCCCGACGTGACGAGGCAGTACGCCACGTCAACACCCTTTGACGTCAAGGTCGCAATCGTGCCCGCAGAACCGAAGTCGACGTCGTCAGGGTGCGCGACCACCACGAGGGCGCGTTTCAAGGACTTGTCGTACTTGAAGACGGGCAACGCCTGCTTCTTCTTGCTCACAGTACTGAGTCCTCCTTGGACGGATCCCAGCTCGCTAGGTCCTTCAAGTGCGGGTCGTTAGAGAAAACCTCCACGATCGGTCGCTTGAGTCCAAGACGGCGCATGATCACTTCAGCCTCAATAATTTGGTTCCACAGTAACAAAGAGACGACCACTCCCGTCGAGCCAGCTCGAGCCGTTCTCCCTGATCGGTGGAGGTACGCCTTGTGGTCTTCCGGTGGATCGAAGTGCATGACGCAGTCGACCGCGTCAATATGCAGTCCGCGGGCAGCGACGTCGGTGGCGACCAGGACCGCCAGGCGGTCCCCCGAGAAGTCGGCCAGGGCCTTTTCGCGCTGACTTTGACGAAGGTCACCGTGAATCGCCGCGGCGTCGACGCCCTCCTTCTGGAGCTGCTCGACCAACCGGTCAGCCCCGCGCTTGGTGCGACAGAAGATGAGCGTCTTGTCGAAGGAGGCGCAGATCGTCGCGGCGACCTTGATGCGGTCCATTTGATGGACGTTCAAGAAGTGGTGGACCATCAGTGAGACGGTCTGGGTATCACTGGCGACCTCGTGGAACACGGGATCGGTGAGGTAGCGCTTGACGAGTCGGTCAATGGCACCGTCGAGGGTGGCGGAGAAGAGCAGCGTCTGGTGGGGGTGCTCGGCAATTCGTCGAAGTACCCATTCGACTTGGGGCATGAAGCCCATGTCCGCCATGCGGTCGGCTTCGTCGAGGACCAGCACGTCAAGGTTCTCGACGTTCACCTCGCCCCGGTCGCCCAGGTCGATGAGCCGTCCCGGCGTCGCGATGATGACGTCGCAACCCTTGCGCAGTGACTTGACCTGCTTCTCGATATCCGCGCCGCCGTAGACGGCGTTGACGTGCAGCCCGAGTGCGGCGCCCAGGGGCTTCAAGACTTCGTGGACCTGGACGGCCAGTTCACGGGTCGGCAACAACACCAGTCCCCTGGGTCGCGCCGGACCGCCTTCTTTGGCCTTGAAGGTTTCGCCAGCGGAGATTCGCTGGAGCATCGGGAGGCCGAATCCCAGCGTCTTGCCTGATCCGGTCTTGGCCTTGCCGCAGACGTCGCGACCGGCGAGGGCGTCACTGATGGTGAGCGCCTGGATCGGGAAGGCGGTCGTGATGCCCTGTTCTTCCAGGACTTTCACGAGCTCTGGGGCGACGCCGAGTTCGGCAAACGTCTTATTGGTTGCGTACGAATCGGGTGCCGACGGCACCGACTGCTTGGTTTCACTGCTCACGGGGACGACGTTTCTCGGTTGGACCCGGAACCGGCGTTCGAAAGTGTGGGCCCAAGCTCAATTCCTAGAGCTTCAATTACAGTCTAGAGCGTAGAAGTCGACATTTTCCATAATTTAGGAGGAAAGACCATGGCACGACTGGGAATTGGCACCAAGGCACCGGCTTTCACCCTCCAAAATCAGGGCGGTCGACCCATTTCACTCAAGGACTTCGCCGGAGAGCGGTTCGTCCTCTACTTCTACCCCGCCGACGACACCCCGGGTTGCACCAAAGAGGCCTGTCAGTTCAACGACGGATTGGCCGCTTTTCGCAAACTGTCCGTGAAGGTCGTCGGTGTGTCGCCTGACGGCGCCGAGAAGCACGTCGCCTTTCGCACGAAGTACGGACTCAAGTTCGACCTGCTGAGCGACCCCGAGAAGAAGGTGATGGCGAAGTACGGCGCCTACGGCGAGAAGATGATGTACGGCAAGTTGGTGACCGGCGTCATCCGCTCGACGTTCGTCATTGGACCGACCGGGAAGATCGAACAGGCGTGGTACGGCGTGCGCGCTGACGGCCACGCCGCCAAGGTCCTCAGCTCGCTCGAGGGTTAGGTTCGTTGTCGCGACGAACCGAGCGGATCCGGTGCCAAAGTCCGAAGGCCAAGCCCAGCACGACGATCGCGATGATGGGATACTCCGCCGTCTTGAAGTCGCCACTCACGTGATTCCAGTTCTTCCCGGCGGCGTAACCGAGGCCCGCGAGTAGCGCGACCCACACCGCAGAACCAATGGTCGTGAGCACCGCAAAGCGCGCTCGATTCATCTCGGCCATACCCGCGGGCACCGAGATGAAACTGCGGACGACCGGCAGGACCCGGCTGATCAGCACCGAGGCGTCGCCGTACTTCTCGAACCAGCGCTCGCCGCGGTCCAGGTCCTTGTGCGTGACGAGGATCCATTTGCCCCAACGGTCCACAATCGTGCGGCCCGCACTTCGCCCGATCTCGTAGGCAATGATCGCTCCCACCAATGAGCCGATCGTCCCCACCAGAATGACGCCCCACAGAGTGAAGCGAACGTGGCCGGTAACGGCCGCCGTGCACAGCGCGCCGGCGAAGCCGTACGCCACCTCGGAGGGAATCGGAATGCACGCCGAGGAGAGCACCGACAACGCGAACAGCGCGTAGTAGCCGTAGTGCTGGATGAAGGACTGCATCGGGCCATTCTTATCGCTACAGCGTGCACGAACGAAACGTCCTAATCTCGGGCAGACTGACCGGGGGGATCGCATGGCGCGAGTGCCGACGATTGACGAGATTGACGCGCGCTGGCTCGCGGAGCACCTGACGTTGCGCGACGTCACGCAGGTCACGACCTCGAGCGTTGGTCACGGCCAAGTGGCGAACTGCTATCGCCTCGAGGTCGAGCGCGGCGACGCCCGGCCTACGAGTTTCATCGCCAAAGTCCCCTCGCTCGACGCGGTAAGTCGCTCGACCGCAGCGCTCCAGCGCCTCTACGAACGAGAGGTCTCCTTCTACCAACTCCTGGCCTCGAAGGTCTCGATTCGAACACCTGAATGCTTCTTTGCGCGCCGTGACGAGAATGACGACTTTCTCCTGATCCTCGAGGACCTCAGTCCGGCCGCGTTGATCGATCAGTTTGGCGGGATCGACGTGGAGATGGCTCGCCACGGTCTCACTGCGCTCGCCGGACTTCACGGTCCGACGCACGCGCTCGAGGACCTCCACCGCTCGTCGTGGCTTCGCGGGGTCAGTGAAGCGCTCGCCCCGCTCTACGCGAGCGTGCTGCCCGCGCTCTTCGACCAGTTCCTCGTCCGCTACGACGGACGACTCGACGACGACGTTCGCGCGATGGTGACGACACTGCGCGAGCGACTGACCCAGTTCAGCGGTTACACGACGCCACATCCCTGCGTCACCCACGGCGACTTTCGCACCGACAACCTCTTGATCGACGCCTGCGACGGCGTCGTGCCGCTCGCCGTCGTCGATTGGCAGACCGTCGGCGTTGGCAGTCCGCTCCTCGACGTCGCGTACTTCCTCACGACCAGTCTCTCTCCCGAGGACTGTATCCGGCACGAGACAGAACTCATCGACTACTACCTCGACGCGATGTGTGACCAACAGGTTCGTATCTCGCGTACCGTTGCGCACCATGAGTTCGCGCGCTACACCTTGCAACCCATCGTCATGCTGGTCGCAGCCTCGGTCATCGTCGAACAGACGGCGCGAGGTGACGAGATGTTTCTGTCGATGATCGCGCGCGCCGTCGTGGCGGCGTCTCGTTGGAATGCACTCGAAGAGTTGGAGCATCATGCTGCTTCCTGAGGACGACTACCCCCTCCACCAGAGCGCGCTGCCCTTGGCCCACGTCATGGACGGCCACCCCAACGCCTACGACCGCTTCTGGTTCAACGGTTACAACGAGGAGTCCTACTTCGCCTTCGCCCTCGGTCTCTATCCCAACCGCGGTGTCATCGATGGGGCCTTCTCCGTCGTGCAGGGACATCGTCAGTACTCGGTCTTCGCGAGTGATGCGCTGCGCGGCCGTCCGACCGAGGTTGGCCCACTGCGCGTCGAGATCGTCGAACCGCTGCGCGTCAACCGACTTCTCGTCAACGCACCCGAACAGGGACTGCGCGCTGACCTCACCTATACGAGACGCTCCGCCGTCAGTGAAGAGCCCCGCCAGACAATGCACGACGGACCGCGCATCTTCATGGACGTGACGCGCGCGACGCAGCTCGGCACATGGAGTGGCTGGTACGAGACGCCCAACGGCCGCGTCGACCTGGAAGCTCCCCTCCTCGGAACGAAGGATCGCTCGTGGGGCGTACGGCCCGTCGGCGAACCCCTGCCCGGTGCGCCGGGCGTTCGCGTTCCCCAACTCTGTTTCTTCTGGGCCCCACTCAACTTTGACGACGGCGCACTGCACTTCATGACGTTCGATGACTCGAACGGCACCCCGGTCAGTCGCGCGGCGAGCTATCTCCCTTACGACGCAAGTGCGACGTCAACACAGGGATCGTTGGCGCTGACGATGCAACCAGGGACGCGGTGGATGAAGGACGCGGTCCTCACGATGGGCGATGAGGAGATCTACCTCGAGCCACTGCTGCGATTCCAGATGCGCGGTGCGGGCTACAACCACCCGCAGTACGCGCACGGACGATGGCACGGTGGACCGATCACGGGCGACGACCACTTGAATCTCGATCAGCTCGACCCGCTTGACTATCCCAACATCCACGTGCAGCACGTGGTGCGTGCGACGCGCGCCGACGAGGTCGGGCTCGGCGTCCTCGAGCAGCTCGTCGTCGGCCCCTACGCGCCGACCGGTCTCAGGGGACTACTCGACGGCGCCTAGACCTGGTGTTTCGAGCACCAGTAGGTCGTTCGCCCGCCAATGGTGGCGATGAGCATTGGTGCGCCATCGCGCGGACAGTACGAACCGGGGAATCGAGCATCCATGTGATCGCCCAAATGTGAGCCGCCACGACGTTGGAGCGTACGCATGGTCTGCGTGAAGCTCTTGTAGAGCGCGGTGCGCTGTGCCTCGCTGAGCGTCCCCGCGGGCGTCCGCGGGTCGATGCCGGCCCGGAAGAGAATCTCATCGGCGAGGAGGTTCCCGACGCCCGCCACGGCCGACTGGTCGAGTAGCCGGGCTTTGATTGCCGGCCCGTCACCGCGAGTCGTCACGACTGCGTTGAACTCCTTGCGCGTCAAGGACAGGGCGTCCGGACCGAGTTCACTCATGTCCGGATCGACTTCGAAATCGACCAAGGCGACGCGGATCGTGGAGCAAGAGCTTGCGTCCGTCGGAGAACTCCAAACCCCCTCGGACCCATTCGCGCTTGAACGTGTGCGGCCCGTAGAAGAGTCCGTCGATCCCGGCGTCGTCGTCGATCAGCAGCACCCCGGTCATGCCGAAACGGATCCCCAGTTGCACGCCGCTCGTGTCGAGGAGCATCAGTTTGCCCCGCCGACCGGTCCCCGTCACGGTCAGGTTCTTCACCGCGCGATTCCAGGCGGTGACACTCGTCAACTTCTTGGCGCTGTACGCGTCGGCCCAGCCGCGCACGACGGTCGCCCCCACGACGCGATCAGCCAGTCGTCGATAGGACTCGACCTCGAGAATTTCGGGCATTGCGCGAGCGTATCGGGAATCCCCATTTGGCCTCGTCGGTAAGGTTGCTCCATGGCAATTGAGAAGCCGCAGTGGAAAGAACTCTTCAGCGAGGTCGTGACCTCGGGACTGTGCACGGGTTGCGCGGCGTGCGTGATCGCCTGTCCGCACCCGGTACTCGACTACGAGACCGCCAATGGGGTCTACAAGCCATTCCACCTCGACATCGATGGCGGACCGGCGGACTGCACGCACGGTCAGAAGGGCTGCACGATGTGCACGCGGGCCTGTCCGCGCTTTCGCAATTGGGAGAGTGAGATCGACACCCACAAGTTCGCTCGCGAGCGCACCGAGGACGAAGTTTGGGGTATCGGTGACGTGATGCTCGCTCGCGCGAGCGATGACACGCTCGTCGAGAACGGCCAGGACGGCGGTTTCGTGTCGGCGTTGTTGATCTACGCATTGGAGAACGACGTCATCGACGCGGCGCTCGTGAGCGGTCTCGAGGGCGATGGCTCAACGTGGCGCGCGGTGCCACGCGTCGCGCGCACCCGCTTCGACGTGATCGAGACCGCGAAGTCTCGTTACACCTACAGCGCCAATCTGCTCGCTTATCCCGAAGCGGCAGAGGGCGGTGCGGAGAGGATCGCGGTCGTGGGCATGGGTTGCATGGCGTCCGCACCCGGAGCGATGCAGTCGCGCAAGGCCGGTAAGATCGCGCGTCGACTGAGTCTCACGATCGGCCTCATGTGCTCCAAGACGTTTGACGACGCAATCTTCGAGGAACTCTTCGAAGAGAAGTACGGGATCAAGCGAGCCGACATCGCGAAGATGAACATCAAGGGCGTCTTTCAGATCTGGACGCACGACGGTACGTTCCACGAAGTGCCACTGAAGGAGGCGCACGCGTACACCCGAGAGGGCTGTAAGGAATGCCCCGACTTCGCGGCCGAACACGCCGACATCTCAACGGGTGGCATCGGCGCTTTTGGTGACTGGACCCTCGTCATCGTACGCACCGACATCGGCCGCGACTTGATAACCGCCATGAAGGACCAGGGTCTCATAGAGACGCGGCCCGGCGATGACGATCCCGGTGCCGTTGCGCTCTTGCACAAGTTGGCGGTGGTGTCGAGAAAACGCTGGCCCGCTGACGCGGCGCCCGCGCCACGTCGCATTCCCGTCGTCATCAAGTGAGGGCACTGTCCGTCTGAGTGCAGTAGCAGGGCCCGTCGAGTCTCTTGAGTCCATCGATCCTGAGCCTCAGTTGGCTCGTGGCGTTGCCGCGCCAGACGATTGGGACGGTGCGAGCCATGGTGGCCCTCAGTGCCATTGCATTTGACCGGCGTACAATCTCACCAATGGCCACCCTCGCGCGTCGCGCAGCTTGTCTTGCCAGCGGGCTACTCGCGTTGAGTTCACTCGCTTGCGTGAGCACGGCCGCAGCGAGTTCGTCTCACGCCAGCGCAACGGCCCCTCCCACGGTGGTTGCACTTCATGTTCCGACCGGCTCCACGTACGCTGCGCTGAGTTTTGTGAGTTGTTCGTCCGCCGGATCGTGCGCCGCGGGCGGGACGGAGATATCGGGCCGGGTATCGCGAGCCATGGTAGCGACCGAGCAACGTGGAGTGTGGGGTCCGGCGCAGGGTGTAGGGCCGGCTCTGACGGGCAGCACTACCTCGAGAATCGGCGGTATCGCGTGTCCAGTTCCCGGATCGTGCGTGGCCGTTGGTGTCTACGATCACGTAGTGCCAGTGACTGGTAACGATCGCTACTCAGGCTTCTTGGCCCTCCAGCACGGTTCCGGGTGGTCGACTGTGCAGCCAATTCCCCTCATGGGGTTGGGAGCCGCCAGCTACTTCATCACGGCCCTACAGTGCCCCTCGAAGAACGCTTGCGTGATCCTCGGATTGACCAACATCACCGTTGACGCATCTTCGCCGTTCGCTCAAACGTGGCAGAACGGAAAATGGGGCGCAGCACATATCTTCTCCGTCTCGGCGCTGGGCAAAGGGGCCAGCGTGGCGGAGATGGCGCTCTCGTGCCCCTCCATCTCGTTCTGTACCGCGGTGGGCCAGTTCTCCGGTGATCATGGATCGACAACGCCCTTGAGTGTGTCGATGGCGAAAGGGAAATGGGGGCCGTTGACAGCGCACAAGGGATATCACAGCACCACGAATATCAATGAACTGACCTCGGTGTCGTGTGTGGCGCCCGGCACGTGTGTTGCCACTGGTCAGACCGTGAACAAGACGAATCCCCTCGATGGGGACCCCCTGATCATGTCGGAGTCCGCCGGGCGGTGGGCGGCGCCCATCACCTTGGCGTCCCCCTACCCGGCCGGTCCTTATGCGGCGGCAACACAAATGCCGGTCGTATCGTGCGTGAGCGACACCGACTGCAGTGGCCTGGTCACTGGAGGAACGGCTGGATATCCCATCGGCGTCGCCACGATGCGCGGTGCGGGTCACTGGTCCGTCGTCGATACGCTGAATCTTGCGAAACTTGGCAAATACTCCGCACCCTCGTTACGGGCGCTGTCGTGCCTCACGGACAGTTGCGTCGCGGTGGGGTCTGGAGCGGTCGGCGCCAATGGCGCCGGATCACACGTGCCACTGGTGGTGAGCCTCCACGGCAAGTTATAACCAGACCTTCTGGCCCCGAGACACTCGGCGGTGGGATCGTCGACTCCAGAGCCCGAAGAGACACGTCCGGCCCTACGAGACCACATCAAATAAAGCGCCGGTAAGGTCCAGTTGTGCCGGCTCGTCCAACTTTCACCACCGTGCTCCTCGTGCGACATGGCAACACCGCCACGACCGGCATCGTGCTGCCGGGACGAGCGCCCGGACTCCACCTCTCTGAACGCGGTGTCGCCCAGGCCGAAGCGGTCGCCGCGCGGATCGCCGAGCTCACTCGGAAACCCGTCGCCCTCTACGTCTCACCCCTCGAACGCGCTCGTGAGACCGCGGCACCGATCGCGACAGCACTTCGACTTCGTCCACTCATCGAGCGTGGACTGTTCGAATGCGACTTCGGACTGTGGACGGGCAAACGACTCAGCCTCTTGGCGAAGAAGCCCGAGTGGCGCGCCGTCCAGAACGCTCCGAGTACGTTTCGCTTCCCCGAGGGCGAATCGTTCACGGAGATGCAACTACGGATCTGGACGACGCTCGAACGACTGGCCCACAAGCATCGCAACAAGACCATCGTCGTCGTGAGCCACGCCGACCCGATCAAGGCCGCGGTCACCTACGCCCAGGGCGTACCCCTCGACCTCTTTCAGCGCACGGTCATCTCAACCTGCTCGATCAGCGCCATTGGTTTCACGAATTCGACACCCGTGGTCTTGACCGTCAACAACACGGGATCGCTCAAAGAGCTGGCGCCGTCATGAACTACGTCTTCGAGAACCCCGACAAGGTCATGGTCGGCGTGCGCGGCGAAGTCGGCAACCGGCTCTTCCTCTTGCAGGTTCGCGAAGGTCGCCGCCTCGTCATCGTCAAATGTGAGAAGCAACAGCTCCAGGCACTCGGCGAGTGGCTCGCCCAGGTGATTGCCGAGCTCGGGCGACCGGGGCACCTGCCCGACGACTTCGCCCTCGAACCGGAGTACGAATCGGACTTCGTCGCCGGGGACATCGCCGTGGCGATCGACGAAGATGCGCACAGCGTCGAGGTCACGTTCGAGTCACTCGAAGGTGAGGACGAGTTGACCCTGACACTCTCGCGAGAGTGGGCCGGCGGACTCGCGATCGCCATCACCCGTCTCGTCGAAGCCGGTCGACCGATTTGCCCTCTCTGCGCAGGACCACTGGACCCTCGGGGTCACGACTGTCCACGCACGAACGGCCACGCCCCCCCGATCAGGTAGAGCATGGACCGCGACGAGCAGCAGACCTTGCTGTTGAAAGGGGCCATTGAAGTCGAAGGTCGCGTCGTCGGATCGTCCAACCAAGCGCTGCTCGTGACCGTCTCGCTCGACGGCGTCGAAGCGCAGGCCTGTTACAAGGCGGAAGCCGGCGAGCGGCCACTGTGGGACTTCCCCGACGGACTGTGGCGACGCGAAGTGGCGGCCTACGAACTCGACGTCGTCTTGGCGACGAACCTCGTGCCCCCAACGGTCGGCCGCGACGATGGCCCCTTCGGTGTCGGGTCGCTGCAGTGGTGGGTCGATGACAACTTGGAGGACCACTACTTCACGCTTCGCGAGAACCCCGAGTTCCACGACTGGTTCGCCGAGTTAGCGGCCTTTGACGTGGTGGCCAACAACGCCGATCGCAAGGCCGGCCACGTCATCTATGACGGTGAGCGCTGTTGGGCAATCGACAACGGCCTCTGCTTCCACGAACAGGACAAACTGCGAACCGTCATCTGGGAGTACGCGGGACTCGAAGTGGAGGGTCACCTCCTCGAGCGACTGTCGCGCTTCGCGAACGGTGAGACGGGCCACGTCGGCGACTGGCTCAATCCGATTGAACTCGCACTGGCGCAGGCGCGCGCGCACGGACTCGTGGAGAACGCGTACTACCCGATTCCCGACGAACACGCCGACTGGCCGCCCTATCCGTGGCCACTGATCTAGGTCGCAGGAACGAGCCCCGTCTCACCCTCGGGCACGCCAGATGGCATCAAGCCGAGGGTGAGCATCGCACCGACGCCGAAGAATCCTGCCGCCCACCAAAACGCGACGGCGTAGCCGTGCAGCGTGGCGTGAATCAAAACGGACTTTGCCGCGCCTGAAGGAACACTGTGGTTGGCCGCTCGAGCCGTGACCGATACCGCGATGGTGTTGAGCAACGCGACGCCCATCGAGCCACCAATCTGCTGGGTCGTGTTGACGAGTGCGGACGCGGCACCGGCGTCACTGGGGCGCACGCCTGACGTTGCCGTCGCGACCGCGGGCGCGAAGATGAGCCCGAGGCCGAGCCCCGTCACGACAAGTCCCGGCAGCACGTTCGAGAAATAGTCGTTGCCCGGCGACAATCGGGTGAACAAGATCATGCCCATCATCGACAGCAACATCCCAGCGGGTACCAAGGGCCGCGGTCCCGAAACCGCGAGGAGCCGGGCGCTGGCAATGAACGCGGAGAGCGCGATTGCCGCGACCAACGGCAAGAACGCGACGCCGGTGCGAAGTGGCGAGTAGCCGAGCGTGCCTTGCAAGTAGTACGCGAGGAAGAGCGAGATGCCAAAGATGCCGATGCTCGTGAGGAAGAGCGCGATGAGCGAACCGCCGCGCGCCCGGTTGAGTAGCAGTCGAAGTGGCAAGAGTGGATACTTCGTGCGCTGCTGCCAGAAGACGAAGGCGGTGAGGAATGCGACGCCCAAAAAGAGACTCCCCCATGTCGCGTAGTTCGCCCAACTGGTGGTGACGGCGTGCGCGAAACCGTAGACGACGAAGAAGAGACCGGCGCTGGCGAGCAGGGTGCCGAGCACGTCGAGACGGGTCTCGTGCTCGCGCCGGCCACCCGAAATGAAGAGCGCCACACCAATGATGGCGAAGCCCGCGAAGAAGAGGTTGATGAAGAGGCACCAGCGCCACGAGGCCCACTGGGTCAGCGCGCCACCGAGGAGCAGCCCGATCGCCGCACCGGACCCACCGATGGCGCCGTAGATCGAGAAGGCCTTGGCGCGCTCTCGGGGATCGCCGAACGTCGTTGAGAGGGCGGCGAGGGCGGCCGGCGCGAGCAGTGCACCGAACGCTCCTTGCACGGCCCGGGCGGCGACCAACGTCGTGAAGCTGTGCGCGGTACCGCCAACCGCGGAGGCGAGCGCAAAGCCCGCCAAGCCCACGTAGAGCGACGTGCGTCGGCCCCAGAGGTCCGACAGACGTCCTCCGAGGAGGAGCAACGAACCGAATGAGAGTGCGTAGGCAGTGATCAGCCACTGTCGATTCGCCAGGGAGAAATGCAGATCGCGCTGCGCATGCGGTAGTGCAATATTGATCACGGTCGCGTCGAGGGCCACCATCAACTGGGTGATGCTCAAGACGCCGAGTGCCCACCACCGAGTAGTAGGTGACGTCGCGGGGGCGCTACTCATCGTGCCAACAGCCTAAGTAGGCGGCGTGCGCCGATGAACGATGCGCACGACTACGGACGAACCGTAATTCTCCGCGAAATGGCAACGATTCGCTACCCGCGCGCCTTTAGAGCCTCGATCAGCGCCGGCAGCACCTTGTGGACGTCACCGACGATGCCGAGGTCGGCGATCTGGAAGATGGGCGCGTCGGGATCCTTGTTGATCGCGACGATGTTCTTCGAACCCTTCATGCCCACCATGTGCTGGGTCGCGCCCGAGATGCCACACGCGATATACACGGTGGGTTTGACGGTCTTGCCGGTCTGGCCGACTTGGTGGCTGTAGGGCACCCATCCGGCGTCGACGATGGCGCGACTGGCGCCCGCAGCGCCCTTCAGCAACTTCGCCGTCTCTTCGATGAGCGCGTACTTGTCGGACTCTCCCAGTCCTCGACCACCCGACACCACGACGGCGGCCTCTTCAAGCTTTGGACCAACGCGCTCTTCGACGTGACTGGTCACAATCGTCGCGCCGCCGGTCGAACCGAGGTCACCCGGCGCCGCGGCGACAATTGCCGCCGGCGAGCCACCGGCCGGTTCGGCGAGGAATGACTTGGCTCGCACGACGACGATGCCCGGACCTTCGCCGGTGAAGCGCGCCTTGACGGTCTGGGATCCACCAAAGACGGGGTGCTCGGTCACGAGGCCACTTTGGTCACTCAGACCAGTGACGTTGGTGAGGACCGGTCGGTCCAAACGTGCCGAAAGCCGTCCGGCGATGTCGCGCCCGTCGTAGCTCGTCGGGATGAGGATCGCGTCCGGTGCACCGACGCTCGCCACGAGCGCGGCGATTGCCGATGCGACCGGCACGCCCGGTAGGGCGCCACCCCACGCACCGACGTTGTAGAGCGTCGCGGCCCCTCCATACTCTCCAGCCTGTGCCGCCAATGACGTGACGTCCTCGCCCCACGTGATGGCCGACACCGTCGCGCCATACGTTCGCGCCTGGCAGAGCAGTTCGAGCGATGTCGTGGTGAAGGAACCATTCGACGGCTCGGCAACGACCCAGATAGTTGACAGTGGCATTTCGATCTCCCTACAGAACTTTGATTGACTCGAGGAACGCGACGATTTTCTCGGCGCCGTCTCCATCATCGACGTACTTCTCACCCGAGGCGCGCGCCTCGGCGGCAACGATCTCGGTGATCTCTTCGCGCGCGCCGGCTTGGCCGGTCTCGGCGCCGAGTGAAAGGTCAGCGACACTCAGCACTTCGAGCGGCTTGGACTTGGCGGCCATGATGCCCTTGAACGACGCGTAACGCGGTTCCACGACGCCGGCGGTGACCGTCACGAGCGCCGGTAGGGGAACGGTGACTTCGTCGTAACCAGAATCGGTCTGACGTTCGACCTTGACGGTCGACCCGTCGATCGCCACCGACTTGGCAAAGGTGATCGACGGTAGGCCGAGCAATTCAGCGATCTGGACCGGCGTCGTGCCGGTGTAACCATCAGATGACTCGGTGGCGGCGAGTACCAGGTCGGGCGAGATGCGCTCGATGACCGCGGCGAGCACCTTGGCGGTGCCCAGCGCGTCGGTACCGCGCAGCGACACGTCACTCACGATGACCGCCTTCGCGGCGCCCATGGCGAGGGCGTTGCGAATGCCGCCGACGTCGTCCGCTGAACCCATCGATACGACCGTGACCTCCCCATCGCCGGCCTTGTCGACCAACTGCAATGCCATCTCGACACCGAAGGTGTCGGCCTCGTCCAGGATCAACTTCCCCGTTCGATTGAGGTTGTGCTGCGCGTCAAAGGACTGCGGGCGCGGCCGGGTCTGGTATTTGCTTTACGCATACGACGATATTCATGGCATTCAATCTAGGCCATTGGCGCGGAGCCCTCCTCGAGTCAGCGCACGACCCTACGCGCCAGCGCCGGCTCATCGGTGATGATGCTCGCGACGCCGAACGAGGCCATCCGCTCGAGGTCTTCGAGGCTGTTGACGGTCCAGACGTTCACGTCCAATTCCAGTTCGCGCGCCCGGGCGACCGCGCTGGCGTCGACGACCGAGAAGTGCGGGTTGATGGCGTCGAACCCGAGCACGTGCGCGCGAATCATCGCCTCGCCCAATTCAACGTCCCACAGGAGCCAATCGACAGTGATATCGCGGTCGAAGGACCGGACGACAGCGCACGTCGTGAGGTCAAAACACGAGATGCTCACTGATTCATGCCAGCCCATCTCTCGAACCGTCGTCACCACCTGGCGCGCCACGTCGCCCGTCTCGTCGTAGCTGGGCTCGCGGGGGTCACGAATGTTCTTAATCTCGACGTTCACCCGCACTCCGTTCAAGGAGTTCAGAGCCTCTTCGAGCGTCGGGACGTAGGAAGGCAGGCCCCAGCGGTCGCTGTGAGTGATGATCTGGTCGTCAACCGATGGATCATGGTGGACCACGAGGGTCCCGTCGAGGGTCCGACGAACGTCCAGTTCGACGCCATCGACGCCGAGTGCCACCGCGGCGGCGAACGCTGCGAGCGTGTTCTCACGTTCGTCCGAGTGCAGACCACGGTGCGCATAGACGGCAATCACCGCACGAGTTTGGCAGAGGCGAATACGAATTACATGGACGTCATCTTGATTATTCGTGAATCTGCCCTTGTATTTATGTTTCAAATTCGTTAAAATTGGACTCCCACCACCGCACATTTCTCAGGAAAAATGCCGTGGAATTACCCCCCAATGTAAGGATTTGAAATGTCGTTGATCTGGAACCGTACTCACGCCTGGGACGACGCTGACTGGCGTTCCGATGCAGCGTGCCGAGACACCGAGCCGGAGTTGTTCTTCCCCATTGGCACCACCGGAATGGCGACCGACCAGATTGAATCGGCCAAGCGTGTCTGTCTCAACTGCGACGCGCAGAAGGCCTGCCTCGAGTTCGCGTTGGCGACCAACCAGGAATCGGGCGTGTGGGGTGGCACGACCGAGGACGAGCGTCGCAAGCTTCGCAAGCAGTGGCTGGCGGCACGGCGACGCGCGAGCGCAAACTAACCGCGCTACTTTCCGCCGTTTCCGCGGGTCGTTTTCAACGCCCGTCGAGCACCCTCGTTGCAAAATCCGACCCGGGAGGTTCCATGGAAGTCAAAGAACTCGGTCACCTCGTGTTGTACGTGCGCGACTTGAACGCGTCGGCCCACTTTTACCGCGACGTGCTCGGCTGGCAACCCATTCTCGATCCCGGAGAGGAGTTTGCCTTCCCCGCCATGGCGTTCAACTCATCGTCCCATCGCACGCACCACGAACTGTTGCTGATCGAGGTCGGTCCCCAGGCGGCGCCGATAACGCCGGGCCGTCGCGTCGGCCTCTATCATTTCGGACTCAAGGTTGGCGACAGTGACGACGAGTTGCGTGAAGCGATCGAGCGCCTTCGCGAGAACCATGTGAGGATCGTGGGTGCGACGGACCACGGAATGACCCACAGCCTCTACATCGAGGACCCCGACGGCAACGAGATCGAGCTGTACATCGACGTACCGGGCGTCGATTGGAACGATCCGTCGTTGTGGTCAACGCCGACCATGAAACCACTCACGCTCTGACCAAACGCCGTACTTCGAAGTGACGGGGAAACTGCTACGCGCGAAGTGACGGGCGATACGAATTGATCGACAGACCCGCGACGCCAACATCGACGCAAAACAATCGTCCGGCGTCCGGCTCTCGTTCGAGCTGCTCGGGCGTCATGTGTTCGCGCGCGGTGGTGACGTAGAGCGTCGTTCCATTGGCGCCACCAATCGCACAGCACGAAGGTTGCGCCGTTCCGATGTGCACACGGCCGATCAGCTCGCCGGTCGGCGCATAACGGCGGACTTCGTAACCCCCCCACACCGCGACCCACAGGGCTCCTTCGCTGTCGACGCAGAGTCCGTCGGGCGCGCCCTCGGTCGCAACGTCGAACTGTGCGAAGTGCCTGGGACTGCTGATCTCTCCGCGCTCGTCGACGTCATAGGTAGAGATGGTCCCGGGCGCGCTGTCGACGTAATACATCGTGCGCTCATCGGGGCTCCATCCGATGCCGTTCGAGATTGTGACGTCGCTGAGAATGGTTTGCGACCCCGTGGACTGGTGATAGCGGTACAGGCTGGCGCGACCCGGCTCGTAGTCAAAGGCCATCGACCCGATCCAGAACCTCCCCCACGGATCGGCCGATCCGTCGTTCATGCGAACGATGCCGACGTTACGCGCTTCGGGTTCAGCGAGCGGGGTGATCGCACCGGCTTCGCTCAACGCCACGATTGACTGTCCGCGGGCCACGATCCATCCGTCACGGCGTTCCTGCATCGGCGCGACCGCCGTGGCGAAGGCACCGAGTTCGTAGCGTTGCACGATGTCGACGGTCGGCCCGTCGGCCGTCGCGCGATAGAACTCCCCGGCGTCGACGTTCACCCACGAGAGTTCGCGACGCACCTCGTCCCAACGGCAGCATTCGCCGAGGTAGTACGTGTCCGTCGTGCATGGCTGGGCTACGAACTCTTGCATCGACTCCCGCTTTCTCGTGTATCGAAGGTTTCAGGGCCGCGGCGACAGGGGTACCGCGACCTTGACGAAGGTCCCGCCACCGCCGGCGTAGCCCACGCTCTTCATGTCGATCGTGCCGTGCAGTTGGGCTCGGATGATGTCACGAACGATTGAGAGTCCGAGGCTCGTCGGCACGTCCAGCGAGAAGTCGTCGCCGAGACCGCGACCATTGTCGCGGATCTCCGCGATGGCGTTTCCGTCCTGCAGGTAGAGGTTGAGGGTGACGACGCCGACGTGGTCGTTGTTCGCCCCGCCGAAGTCGATGAACGCGTGTTCGACTGCGTTGGTCAAGAGTTCCGCCAGCGCGACGGCGAGGGGCGTCGCGAGGTCGGTGGACAACGTGCCGAGTCCCCCGTTGACGTTGATCTCGACGGGATGCAACGCCAAGACGGTGTCCTCGACCAACAGGACCAGTGAGCGCACGATTTCGTCGAACGAGACCTCTTCGCCCGGCTCTCGACTGAGCACCTCGTGCACGACGGCGATGGAGCGAACGCGTCGCTCGGCCTCGCCGAGGGCGATGCGCGTCTCCTCCTCGTCGCTTCGACGGGCCTGGAGACGTAGGAGCGAAGAGATCGTCTGCAGGTTGTTCTTCACCCGATGGTGGACCTCTCGAACGGCCGCCTCTTTGTTGAGGACCAGCCGATTCAGTTGACGAAGATCCGAGACATCGCGCAGCATTGTGACGACGCCGGTAACGAGTCCGTGTTCCAACAACGGCACGCAGTGAAAGAGGATTGCGACGTCGTGACCCCGGTCGATCTCCTCCATCGCGGGGATCGCGAACTCGAGGGATCGTTCGACGACGCGCACGCGAAGTCCGAGTTCGGTCAGCGTCTGTCCCTCCGCCGCTCCGTAGACGCCCATTCGGTGCAACGCATTTGACGCATTGGGCGTGGCGAACTCGACTCGTCCGTCTCCGTCGATGAGGATGATGCCGTCGCCGACCCGTGGCAGTCCCGGTCCGGCCACGCCCTCCTCACGAAAGGGGAACGTGGAGTCGGCGACCATCACGCACAGCCGTTCAAAGATCGAGAGGTAGGCCTGTTCGTAGAGGGAGGCCGGTCCCCGCAGCGGCCCCTGGAGACGGACCATCACCGCCACGATCTTCCCGTCGAAGCGAACGGGCACGCACCACACCGGGACCACGTCGTCAATCGCGTCGACGTTCACCTCACCAATGATCCGCGTACCACTGTCGAACGCCAACTGGACGAGGGGCCAGGCGTCCGGTCCCTGCAACGTGCCGACGAGGTCGTCGTTGATCATCGTCGAGCGGTTGTTCGGGCGCATCTGGCCGAGCACGACGAAGTGCTGGTCGTAGCGATTGTTCGGTTCGTCGACGCGGGCCATCAGCAACATGTCGGAGAAGGAAAGGTCCGAGAGGAGTGACCACGAGGCGGTGAGTCGCAGCAGATGGTCGATCACCGGTTCACCGAGCGACGTCTGTTGCGCGGCCAGTTCGGCCAGCGTCGCCACTAGGTCGCCCGCAGGGGAATCATGGTGCGCTGTCGACCTTCGTAGGAGGCGACCTCGTGCACGCCGCGCGCTTCGAGCAACAGTGCGAGATCATTGCTGCGTTCGCCAACTCGCTCGAGACTGTGGGCGTCACTGGCGGTCGTGAAGGTCAGACCCTTTGACACGCAACGATCGAGGAACCCCTCCGCGGGGTACTGCTCCCCCACCGGTTTCTTCCATCCCGCCGACGAACACTCGATCGAGAGGTCGGACCGTTGCGCCGACTGGACCATGAGGTCCCAGTACTCGGCCGGTTTGGTCGCGATGAATCCCGCGACCTTGATGAGATCGGGGTGCGCCAGGACGTCGACAGAGTTTGACGCGCAGAGCTCCTCGAAGGCCCGGGCGTAGTCGGCCCAGCACTGATCGACGTCGCGCACGCTCCATTCGCGAAGGTGTTCAGGTACGTCGTAGTCGTCGAACTGCCAGGTGCCGAGCCAATGAATCGATCCAATCAGCACGTCGAAGGGGTACTGCGCGAGCAGTGGCGACACCACGTCCATCTGGTCCGCGTAATAGTCGACTTCCAGGCCGACCTTGACGGGTAGGCCTTCATCCTTCGCCCGTTGGGCGAGCTCGACGTACTCCTCGAGTGAGTTGCGCGCGTGAAAGTCGAGATAGTTGGCCAGCACGGGGCTCGTTGGCTCGTGGCCGGATTTGAGCCAGAACGGCCCGACGGCCGAGAGCACGTCGACGAAGCGACTCGTGTGTTCGGTGAGCGCCAACTCTGTGACGCCCTGGGCCGCCGCTTCATCGCAGTAGGCGGCGATCTGATCGAGTTTGAACCAGACGGACGACTCCGAGTGGGGCCACAGGTGCAGGTGGTAGTCGATCACCGCACGGAACCAGTCGCTATCAGGCCGAGCCGAAACCGACGATGCGTTCGCTCGAGGACGTACCGAGCTCGACGTAGGCAATTCGAGCGGCGGGGACGCCGACGCGGCGACCTTTGCGGTCGGTGAGCCACAGCACCGTGTCATCGCTCATGGCGGATTCGATGTCCTTCATGACCTTCTCGCGCTTGGCGTCCTCGGGAAGCAAGACCTCGATCTCCTTCATCGACTGCACGATGCCTATGCGTACTTCCATTGCGACCCCTCTGAAACGTTGACGATGCTCTCTATGCTACGGGGCTGACGCATTATGGAAAACGAGACGAACGAACCAATCTCCGAACGCAGTCGCCGGTGGGCTGCGACGATGGAGGGCTACGAGGGCTCGGCCGACGACGTCACCGTGGCCCACAAGGACTCCTCCGCCTCGATCGACGTGGCCAATGGCTCGGCCAGTGTGGCCGGAACGCTTCGAGAGCGTGAAGAACAGATCGACGCCTTGCTCGCCGGTGGCGCCACCCGGGGTCACGGGGCCGGGAATCGTGCGCGGCCCGAGGAGCCCGACGAGTTTCGGACGTGCTTCGAGCGCGACCGCGACCGGATACTGCACTCGAGCGCCTTTCGTCGACTGGCCGGCAAGACCCAGGTCTTCGTCTTCCCCGACGACCACATGCGTACACGGCTCACCCACGCGCTCGAAGTCGCCCAGGTGGCCACCGGTGTCGCGCGCGCCGTCGGACTCAACGTCGCGCTCACCGAAGCGATCGCCCTCGGACACGACTGCGGCCACGGGCCCGGCGGCCACGCGAGTGAGGAAGCCCTCGACCCCTTCGTACTCGGCGGCTTCGATCACGCCACCTGGGGCGCGGACGTTTCGCTCGTGAGCCTCAACCTCTGCGTGGAGACGCTCGACGGCATCCGCAACCACTCCTGGTCGCGGCCGGCGCCGAGCACGCCCGAGGGCGAGGTCGTCAGTTGGGCCGACCGTATCGCCTACAGCTGCCACGACTTCGAAGACGCCGTCTCGGCAGCCATCGTCAAGGCCGACGGTCTTCCCGCCGTCGTCGCCGAACGTTGCGGCACACGCCGGAGCCAACAACTCGGCTCGTTCATCAACGCCATGATCAACACGATCCGCACGACGGGCGTCATCGGGATGGACGCACGACACTCAGAGGCACTGGCCGCCTTTCGCACCTTCAATTACGAGTCGATCTACCTGCGCGGAGCGTCGCGCCAACAGGCGCAGGCCGTCGTGTCCATGCTGCGCGCCCTCGTCGAATACTTCGCCCAACATCCCTGGCTCATTCCCGACGTTGCGGACTCGAGCAGCGACGTCGAGAGTGCGTCGGCGGCGATGCGCCTCAGCGTCGCCTACGTGGCAGGGATGACCGACCGCTTCGCCTGTCGTAGCGCGGTGACGTTGCTCGACTGGCCCGAAGATCAACTACCGAGTGGTATCGATCGCTAACTTTCGGGCGTCGTGAACTTCTTGGCCCGTGGAGGACGCCCGCCGCGCATCCACTCGAGACGTTGCTCGGTGATCCGGGTTGCGGAGTGCTCGTTGGTGAGAATCCAGAACTTGTTCTGCTGAATCGCGTCCTCGACGGCCAGGGCAACTTCGTCAGCTTCGATACCGGCGTTGACGAGATCGTCGGCGATCTTCTTCACTATCTTGGTCATGGGGTCATCGGGATCGCCGCGAAGCTCGGCCGGCATGTTGCGCTGAGAGTCGTTGATACGAGTGCGTACGAAATTGGGACAGAGCACCGTGACGTGGACGTCCTTGCCGCTCAGGGCCAGTTCTTGGAAGAGTGCCTCGGACAGTCCGACGACGGCGAATTTGCTCGCACAGTAGGGACCAGAACCGGCGCTACCGACGAGTCCCGACTCCGAAGCGGTGTTCACGACGTGTCCCTCGTTCTGTTCGAGGAAGAGCGGCACGAAGGCGTTGACACCGTTGATGACACCACCCAGGTTGATGTCGAGCACCCAGTCCCACACTGCCTTGGGCGTGCCGATCGCCATGCCGCCGCCGACGCCGGCGTTGTTGAACACCACGTGCGCCGCACCGAACTCTGCGAGGGCCGCCTCGCGCATCGCTACCACGTCGGCTTCGATCGAGACGTCGCCCCGGACCCCGATCACGTTCGCACCATCGTGGCGTAACGAGGCCACTGCCGCTTGGAGCGGTTGGTCCTCGATGTCACCAAGTACGAGATTCGCCCCCGATGACGCAAACCTTCTGGCGGTCGCGAGGCCTATGCCGCTCGCCCCACCAGTGATGACGGCAGTTTTCCCTTTGAGTTCCATTAGCAACCTTCTTCGATCTCGAACGTCTCAGCGCTCGACGTTAGATGTTCTCGTCTTCAGACGCCGAAACCTTGGAAGAGTCCCTGGGCCTGCAGTGACTGCCAGAACTCCGGCTCGTACGCCAACTCCGGCGTCGAGCGCACCATCTGGTCGATGACCACGGCGTCGTCGCCGACGAGGATCCGCCACTGATTCTTTCGAACGCCGTCGAGGATGATCGTGGCCGCGGACGCCGCACTGAGCGGTGCGAGGTCACGAAAGGCCTCACCGAACATTGCCACGCCCTTGCGCAGGTCTTCGTCCGCAACGTCGTCCACGGGCGTGCCGCCTTGGAAGAGTTGGCGACGAATCTTCACGAGGTCCTCCTCATTGAGATCATCAGGTTCCTTGCCGTGGACGATGCCCGAGTTGATGACGATCGAGGTGCCGACGTGACCGGGCATGACGACCGAGACCTTGACGTGTGGCGCGTTGATACGCAGGTCGGTGATCAGCGCCTCGCTGAATCCCCGCACGGCGAACTTGGCGGCGGAGTAGGCGGTGTGCGGAATCGTCGGACCGATCGACGCAAAGATTCCGTTGATTGAACTCGTGTTGACGATATGGCCCTCTGTCGCTTCCATCAGCAGGGGAAGGAACGTCCGCGTGCCCAGGTAGACGCCGCCCCAGTCGATGGCGAAGGTGCGCTCCCAAGACGAGCGTTCGTCATCGACGAAACTTCCTCCACCGGCGACGCCAGCGTTGTTGAAGAGAAGGTTGATCGACGTCGTCGAATGATCCTTCTCGACGGCGCCACGAAAGGCGATCAGTTGGCTCTCGTTCGCAACGTCCGCGATGAAGGTCGTCACGCGAGTGCCCGACGGGGCGTCCTCCAACGCCAACGACTTCGTCTCTTCCAGAGCCGCGCTGGCGACGTCGCACGTCGCCACGTGACAGCCCTCCTTCGCGAGTTGGCGTACGAGCTCGCGTCCCATACCGGTGCCGCCACCCGTGACGACGGCAATGCGTCCAGTGAAGTTCTCCATTATTCCCCCCGGTTTTTCCATATCCTAGGAGCGCGATAGTCAAGGCGCCGAAAGAGCATCGGGTCCGTCACACACTCGCGAACCGTTCCGCGCGGCCTCGGCGCATTACTAATCTTCGTGAATGGGGGAAGTCGTCGACGAACTGGCGTCGCGTCTCTGGCCGGGTCGAGTCCAGTCGATCGAGGTACTCGCGCACGGCATCACCAATTCGAACTACGTCGTGGACCTCGGCGACGAACGCGTCGTCGTGCGCGTGCCCGGTGCCAACACCCAGTTGCTCGGCATAGACCGGACCAACGAGGTCATCGCCGGTGGACTCGCCGCCGCGGCTGGCGTCGGCCCCGAGGTGCTGACCACCGACGAAGCGACCGGGTGCATCGTCTTTCGCTTCATCGACGGCCGTCCCGTCCCTGCGACGGAGCTCTGCGAAGAGCCGATGCTCAGCCACTTCGTGCAGACGCTGCGCGTCGTGCACGCCGCGGGCACCGCGCCGACGATATGGAATCCCTACGACGTCATCCGCGATCATCGTGACGTCGCGGCGTCGCGCGAGGTGCGCGCACCATTCGACGCGGAGCGCGCCTTCGCCCTCCTCGACGCCATCGAGGTCGCCCGACCGTTTCGAGCGACCGTACTCGGTCACAACGACCTGCTCAACGCAAATTTCCTCTTCGACGGCCGACTTCGAATCGTCGACTGGGAGTACGCGGGCATGTCCGATCCCTTCTTCGACCTCGCCAACGTCTCCGTCAACAACTTCTTCCCCGACGATGCCGAGCATTCGCTCGTTCGCCATTACTTCGGCGAGGATGACCGCGCACGCATGGCGACGCTCGCCGTCATGAAGATCGTCTCGGAGTTGCGCGAAGCGATGTGGGGCGTCGTGCAGATGGCGATATCGAAACTCGACGTCGACTTCACCTCCTACGCCGCCGCACGGGGCAACCACGCGCTCGCGTTGGCCGACGACGATGACCTCGACGGCCAACTCGCTGCCGCCAGCGACTACGCGCGAAGCGGCTAGGCCTTCACCTTTTCGTTCTTCGGATCAAAGAGCGGCTCTCGCATGACGACCGCTCCGACATCGCGTCCGAAGATCCCCACGCTCACGCGTGTTCCCGGCTCGACGAGTTCAGCGGGAAGGTAGGCGTACGCGATGGATGCGTCGAGCGTGTAGCCGTAACCGCCACTGGTGACGCGCCCAACCGGCGCACCATTTGAACGCACGGGCTCAGAGCCGAGCACGACCGACGACGGCTCGTCGAGTACCAGGCACGCGAG
This sequence comes from uncultured Acidimicrobiaceae bacterium, assembly GCA_963800765.1. Taxonomy (GTDB): domain Bacteria; phylum Actinomycetota; class Acidimicrobiia; order Acidimicrobiales; family RAAP-2; genus RAAP-2. The sequence goes on along the minus strand of CAWDCF010000005.1, from coordinate 174,010 downwards.
ACGTCTCGTCGGAGGACCGGACTGCGCTAACGCGTCACGTCCGATGAACTCCTCCTTCTTCATCTTCACGGCGAAGCCGAGTCCGGCTTCGAACGGTGAGTCGGTGGTGGTCACGTCACTGCCCCACACGCGATACCCCTTCTCGAGCCGCAGTGATTCGATGGCGCGGTACCCGCCGGGCACGAGGCCGTACGGTTGACCGGCGCGCACGAGCTCATCCCAGAGACCGAGCGCGTATTCGCTCGGACAGTAGAACTCCCAGCCGAGTTCTCCCACGAACGTCACGCGCACGGCGAGGCACGGAACCGCGCCGACGTTTATCTCCGCACAACTGAGATACGGGAACGCGTCATTGGACACATCAGATTCGGTAAGCGACTCGAGGATCTCCCTCGAGCGCGGGCCCCACAGCGCGAAGCAGGCGTACTTGGACGTCACGTCGTCGACGGCCACGTCCATCTCGTCATCCAGGTGTTGACGGATCCACGCGGCGTCGTGATTACCGAAGGCCGTGCCGGTGACGAGGCGAAAACGGTCCTCGGCCAGCCGGGTCACCGTGAGGTCGCACTCCACGCCGCCGCGAGGGTTGAGCAGTTGCGTGTACGTGACGGCACCGACGCGTCGGGCCACCGCGTTGGCACAAAGGTGATCGAGGAACACGGCCGCGTCACGACCGGTCACGTCGAGCTTCGAGAACGAACTCTCGTCGAACAACGCCGCCGATTCGCGACAGGCGCGATGTTCCGCTCCGATCGCCGGCGACCACAACATGCCCGCCCACCCCTGCGGTCTCGTCGCTTCATCACCGTCCTTCGCGTTCGACTCGTACCAGTTGACGCGCTCCCATCCAGACTTCTCGCCGAAGGCCGCCCCGAGGTCGCGGTGTCGCGCGTTGGCCGGCGACACCTTGAGGGGACGACCGGCTTCTCGTTCGTGTCCCGGGTACTTGACGTCGTAGTAGGTCGCGTAGATCTCATTGGTCCGCAAGAGCGTGTACTGGCGACTGCGGTACTGCGGACCGAAGCGTCGCTGGTCCAGCGCCCACGCGTCGATCGAGGGCTGACCGTCGATGATCCACTCGGCCATGACCTTGCCCATACCGCCCGACCCGGCGATGCCGTGGGCGCAGAAGCCCGCCGCGACCCAGAAGCCGGCGACGCCGCTCTCGCCGAGGATGAACTCTCCGTCGGGGGTGAAGGCCTCGGGACCGTTGATCAACGTGACGATCTCCGCGTCGACCAGTTCGGGCACGCGCGTCGTCGCCGCTTCATAGAGCGGCGCGAAGCGGTCCCAATCGGGCTCGAGCAGCCGCGAGTTGAAGTCTGGCGCAATGCCGCCGAGTGCCCACACCGAGGGGTTTCGCTCGTAGCCACCGACGACCAGTCCACCGCTCTCGGCTCGGAAGTAGACCAGTCGTGCGGGGTCGCGCAACGTGGGCATATCGCGCGACAGTCCCGTCGGCTTGGTGATCGCGTACTGGTGAGCCATGGCGACCAGCGGCACGTGCACTCCGGCGAGTCGTCCGATTTCGTGGGCGTAGATACCACCCGCGTTGACGACCATCTCGCACTCGATGAAGCCTTGATCGGTGTCGACACCGCGCACTCGATTTCGCTCCACGCGGATGCCGGTCACGCGCGTCGAGGTGAGGATCGTCGCGCCGCGCTGACGAGCGCCGCGCGCCAGCGCCAACGTCAATTGACTCGGGTCGACGTAACCGTCGGAGGGCAGGAACGCCGCGCCGAGGACTCCCTCGGTCGACATCGGTGGGAACATCCCCTGCGCTTCGTCGGGCGAGACGAGGTGCAACGGGAGCCCGAAGGTCTCGGCCCACGCGGCCTGACGTTCGAGTTCCTCCATGTGTTCGCGCGATGACGCCAGTCGTAGTGATCCGACTTCGCGCCACCCGGTCTCGAGGTCCACCTCGTCGCCGAGCGTCCGGTAGAGATCGACGGAGTTCATCATCATCTGGGTGAGCGACAGCGAACCACGGAGCTGTCCCACCAGGCCGGCCGAATGGAAGGTCGAGCCGCTCGTGAGTTCTGAGCGCTCGACGAGGGCGACGTCGCTCCAGCCGAATCGTGTCAACCAGTAGAGGATCGAGCAACCGCCGATGCCGCCGCCAATAACGACAACCCGTGCTCGATCGATCATCCTCGCCCCCCGACGCACGTAAGTTCCGAACTGTCTATACCATAAATAGTGGTCGTGGCAAACGGTTGTAAGGGCACACGTCCCACTTCGAAAGGAGGCACCATGGCGAAAGAAGCGCAGTGGCCGCCCAAGATCTCTCGCTCCAAAGGGCTGCTGCACACGCAGATCGCCAACGCGGTGGCGTCGTCAATCACCCTCGGACACTTCCGCTCCGGCGACCGATTACCACCCGAGCGCGAACTGGCCAAGGAGTTCGGCGTCAACCGATTGACGGTGCGCCAAGCCCTCGCCGAGTTGCAGATTCGCAAACTCATTCACCGTCGTACCGGACGCAACGGCGGCACGTTCATCGCCGAACCCGTCATCGAATACGACCTCACGACCTTCGCCGGATTCTCCGAACAGGCGCGTCGTCTGGGTCACGTGGCGAGTGCACGAATCCTCCACACCGAGAAGGTGGTCGCCGACCCGACGACACTCGACGAGTTACAACTGGTCGAGGGCGCCGAGGTCTACGAGGTCTACCGTTTGCGTTTCGCCGACGAACTACCGGTGCTGCTCGAGCACTCGAGCTTCCCCGCGGAACGCTTCTCGGGCCTGCTCGGCGAGCCGCTGCACGGATCGATCTACGAAGTACTCGACCGCCGTTACGACGCCCGTCCCGTACGCGCGGTCGAACGGATCACCCCGGTGAACGCCAACGTCAAGACCGCGCGCCTGCTCGGCGTCACGCGCGGCACGCCACTGCTACGCGTCGAGCGCGTTGCCTTCGACGTGAACGGCATTCCCGTCGAGAGCGCGCGCGACATTCTGCGCGCCGACCGAAGTCGGATGTTGGTCTGGAGCTTCGAACTTCCTTCGAAGTAATCCGTCGCTTCGCCCTAGTCGGTGACTTCGCTGGGTGGCAGGGACTCGCTCGGGATGGTGAACGTCCCGGTCTCGGACGGTGGATTCACCGGCAGCGTCTTGTGCACCTCCACGATGAAGTAGTAGAGGACTCCAATGAGCAAGATGAGGCCGAGCACCGTGTACAGGATGGGCACCTTGTTGAGGAAGGAAAGTCCCGTACTCAGGGAACCGGCGGTCTGGTTCGGCGTCGGGTTGCTCGCGGCGCGGGGCCACGCGAAGTTCACCAACATTGCGCCGCCCCAACACAGCGCGAGGATATTGACAGGAATTCCCCACTTGCCGAGCGTGAACGGTGTCTTCTCGCGCGGCCAACCCTTGAGACGAGCGCGCAACACCGCCAGGTTGCCCAAGAAGTAGGCCAGGTAGATCATGCCCGTTGCCGCGATCGCGACGTAGCCCGCACCGGCGTACTTGAGGAGCGGGATCGCGGCGAGCACGGCGACGACCACGCAGGAGAGAATCGGCGTGTGCAGATTCGGGTGCACCTTCGCCATCGCCTTTGATCCCGGTAGACGGTTGTCGCGCGCCATCCCGAAGCAGAGTCGAATGGTCGCGGTCATGATGCTGAGGCAGCACACGAGGATGGCGGCGGAGACGACCGCGAGGTAGATGATGGCCCACGGCTTGGAGAAGTTCGCTTCGATGATCTGCGCCGGTCCCCACGCGTTCTTGATGGCGAAGCCGAGGTGAGGGATCGCCATCAGCATCGCCAAGAGGAAGATGCCACCGATGATGAACGCCCCGCCGACCGAGGACAGCACGGCTCGAGGCGCAGCGCGGCGCGGGTCCTTGGTCTCTTCGGCCAACGTCGAGGCGGTGTCCATGCCGTAGATCACGAAGAGGCTCATGAACATCGCGAGGAAGAATGAGCCGAAGCCGAGGTGCAGACCACCGGTGTTGGTGATGACCGACAGCGGTTGGTGACGGTGCACGATGAGCATGACGACCGCGAAGACGACGAGGCCGACGATCTCGAAGAACACGCCGGTGTTGTTCACGACCGACACGACCTTAACGCTGTAGATGTTCAAAATGGTGATCACCAGGAGCGTGATGACCGCGACCCAGATCTGGTCCGAGTGCGCAGCGGCGTTGAGGTTCCAGCCCATCAGGTTGAGCATCGGCAGGATGGTCAACGGCAGCGTCACGACGACCGCCGTGACCGTCAACACTCCGGCGAAGATGTAGATCCAACCGGTGAACCACGCGTAGGGACGTCCGGCGAGATACTTCGTCCACTGGAAGACCGACCCCGCGACCGGGAAGTGACTCGATACTTCGGCGAAGTTGAGCGCGACCAACATCTGGCCCGCAGCCACGATGGGCCAACTCCAAATGAAGACACCACCAATGGTCGTGAGACCTAGGGCGAAGAGGGTGAAGATTCCTGTCGACGGTGAGATGTAGCTGAAAGCCGCCGCGAACGAACTGAAGAATCCGAGTGTTCGGTGCAACTCCTGCTTGTACCCAAATGTTGCGAGGTCCTTCTGGTCATCCGAAGAAGTCCCTGCGCCAGCATTCGTGCTGGTGTCGTCCATATCTATCCCCCCGATAGCCCAGGCGCTAATGCCCAGTGAGCGGCAAAATACCAGACAAATCGTAAATTGTCTAGACCCAATGCATCATGAACTGGCGTACTTCGCTTTTATTGCAGTCGCCACGAGTGAAATGATGCAGTCAGTTCGCACTGACGCAACATCTCGACTTCTCGACTACATCAACTTGAGTTCTTGTCGATAGACGCGCGCCGGTCCTTGGGCCGCGACCGTCTTCGCCAGTGCGGTGAAGGCACGCGCAACTTCGCTGTCCGGTTGGCTCACGACGATCGGCTCGCCGATGTCACCGCCTTCGCGGAGCTTCGCTTCGAGCGGAATCTGACCGAGCAAGGTGATACCCAACTCCTGGGCGAGCTTCGCTCCGCCCCCCTCGCCGAAGATCTCGTAGCGCTTGCCGTCGTCACCGGTGAACCAACTCATGTTCTCTATGACGCCACGAACACTCAGTTTGAGTTTGCGCGCGGCGTACGCGGAGCGTTGGGCGACGCGCTGTGCCGCAGCCTGGGGCGTCGTCACGACGTACATCTCGATCTTGGGCAGTACTTCAGAGAGCGTGAGCGCCACGTCGCCGGTCCCCGGCGGCATATCGATCAAGAGGAAATCGGGCTCGTCCCACCACGCCTCGGTGACGAGCTGTTCGATGGCCTTGTGCAGCATCGGCCCGCGCCAGATGACGGGCTGCTCGTCGGGCACGAAGTAGCCCATCGAGACGCAGCGCACGCCGTGCGCGAGCGTCGGGATGACCGTATCGCCCAGCACGATGGGATCGTTGACGGCGCCGAGCATCTTGGGAAGAGAGAACCCGTAGACGTCGGCGTCGAGCACGCCCACGTCAAAGCCGCTCTGCGCGAGGGCGATGGCGAGATTGACGGTCACCGAGGACTTCCCGACCCCGCCCTTTCCCGATGAGATGCCGAGGACCCGCGTCTTTGAGAGCCGGTCGAGGAACTTGGGCTTGGGATCACCGCCGTGGTCATGCTGCCCCGGACCAGGGTCGCCGGCCATCTCACCGCGTAGGAAGTTGCGAAGTTTGAGGAGCTCCTCTTCGTCCATGGAGCGCACCACCACGGTGGCGTCAGGCGCGAGTCCCTTTATGGCGGCCTCGAGGTGGGCCAGGTTGGGCCATCCGGTGACCGGCAGCACGAGCTCAACGCGCAATGAACCGTTGACTTCATCGACGGTCCCGAGGAAGCCCAACTCGTCGAGCGTGCGCACTAGTTGTGGTTCGACAATGGCGCTGAGTTCGCTACGCGAGGGACTGCTGGAGGTCACGGATTTCCTTTGAGAGGGCCTTCTGAGGTTACCGGCGCGCACTGCCCACCTGCTCCTAGACTTTCTCACGTGTCAACGGCGACCAACGAGAACGAGCTAGACCCGGCCCTCTTCACCGCAACGGTCACGAGCCTGACGCACTCCTTTGGCGACAACACCCGCAGGAAGATCTACCTGTACCTGCGCGAGAACCCCGGTTCGACCGCGACCGAACTCGCCCGGCACTGTCTCGTCCACGCCAACGTCGTACGCCACCACCTTGAGCGCCTCACCGAGTCGGGCTACGTCACCTTCGACAACGTCCACAAGACGACCGTCGGACGTCCCGCCAAGGGCTACCGCGTCGTGGACGCGAATCTCGCCATGGACGGATCAATGCGCCGCGACGCCCTCTTGGTCGCATTGTTGGAGATGGCCCTCGAGCGCCTGGGACCGGAGGCCTCTGAGGCCATGGCCCACGACGTAGGCGTCGAATATGGACGCACACTGGCCGGAACCGTTGGCTCCAATGAGTCGAACCCGACCCTCAAGGCCGCGATGTCGTCGATCGCCGGCATCCTCACCGCGCACGGTTTCGCCGCCCGAGCGGAAGAGAACGATCTCGAACAGTCCGTCGTGTCCGACAACTGTCCCTTCGGGAACGCGGCCGTCCAGCACCCCGTACTCTGTGCCGTCGACCGCGGACTTATCGCCGGAATGCTCGACGGACTCGGCGCCGAGCGCCGCAACGTGACCTTGACGTCGCGCGCCCGAGGCGACGACACGTGCCGGGTCACCGCGTAGCGTCAGCGCTTCGCCAGGATTGAATTGACTCGTCCCGTGGTGGCCAGCAGTTGGGGCAGCAACGTCTCGCGCAACTCCTTCAGATTGGTCCTTCCGACCGGCGTCGAGATATTCATCGCGGCCACGGTTCGTCCCGATCCGTCTCGAATGGGCGCAGCGATGGAACGAAGGCCGATTTCGATCTCTTGATCGTTGAGGGCCCAACCCCTCCTCGCGGTCTTCTCGAGTTCGGCCAGTATCTCGCTCTCGCTGTGCAGCGTGAACTTCGTGTGCGCCACGAGTTTGGTCTTGGACAGGTGCTTACGTTGTTCATCCACTGGCAGCGCCGCGAGTAGGACGCGTCCAACCGACGTGCAGTACGCCGGAAGTCGACTCCCGACCGACAGTGACAAGGTCATTATGCGCGACGTCGCGACTCGACTGACGTAGACGATGTCGTTGCCGTCGAGCACAGAAATTGACACCGCCTCTTTCACTTTGTCGCTTAGCTCTTCGAGGAAGGGTTCGACGATCGCTCGAAACGGCAGGGAGGTCAAGAAGGAGTAGCCCAACTCGAGCACGCGCGGCAGCAAGTAGAAGTCACGATCGTCCACGCCCACGTAGCCGAGCGTGACCAGCGTGTGCAGCAGTCGTCGACAGGCGGCCCGGCTGTAGCCGGTGTGTCGGGCGACATCACTCAACTTCTGGCGAGGGCTCTCTTCGCTGAAGGACCGAATGACTTCGAGTCCACGTTCCAAGGACTGCACGAAGTCACGACCACTGTCCTCCATGTTCCTCCGCTCTGTCGACCGCGCCACCGCTACGAATGCACACATTATGTTCGCACAACGAACAACCGACCGTTTCGTTGCGTCGCGCCGATCGCTCTCGAGGACACTCGTGTCTAATGAGCGAGCCCGAGCTTCTTCAGGAACGGTTCGGCAATCGCCATCTGACCGGCCGATGGTTTGAGTCGCAAGAACTCCTTGAACTCGGTCGTCGCCACCCTCTGATTGCCCGGCGTCGCGTCGGCCACGATGGCAAAGTACAGGCGTGGCGCAGGATTGCGGGGCGCCACGGTGATGGCTTCCTCCAGATATTTGATGCCCAACTCAACGACGCTGGCCTTCTTCGCCGCACTGCCCGCCGTGAAGTCAAGCCAGCCGGTCTCGGTGAGTGCGGTCGCATTCTTCGGGTCGAGGGCCAGCACTCGTTGATAGGCGTTGAGCGCGGTCACGACCTGACCACTGGCGACTTCCGATTCACCCTCCGTGAGCAGACGCGCAATGGTTTGGGACTTCGTGAGTGAGATGGATCCGTCACCGGAGTTGCCCACCTGGCGCGGCGACGTCGAAGAGTAGAGGACGTAGACGAGCACGATCGCGAAGCAGATGAGCGCCACGACGAGCCAGCGGGTCCGCCGGATTCGACGACGAGACGCGTCGGGCGTCGCCTCATCACAATCGCTCAGTTCACGACGGGCCCTCTCGAGCGCCGATTGCTCTCGTTGCGTGATGGCCTCGAACTGCGTGATGGTGAGTTCCCCGGCCGCGTGCTCTTTCGCGGCGTCGACGATCGACGCCTCACGAAGCGCGATCTCGTCGCGCAGTTGGGCGACGTCGCGGCTCATCGTCGCCTCGCGAGGCGCACACCGGCGACGACGAGCGCCACGATCACCAGGAGCGGCACCACCCACAGAAGCGAGCCGAGTCCCGAGGTCGCCGGGCTGAGCAGGATCGACGTCCCGTACGTCGCCTCGAGCGAGGTCAGGATCTTGTTATCGGACTCCCCCGCCTTCACGCGACGGGTGATGTCCTCACGGACCGCGAGCGCCGATGTTGCGTTGCTCTGCGCCACCGACAGGTCGTCGCACGCGGGACACTTGACGAGTGTCTCGAGGTGCGCAATGCGACCCTGGGCGCTCGCCGTGCTCGGCGCGGCCACGAGCGCCAGCGCGAGGACGCAGAGGAACGCGACGAACCAGAGTCGAAACGACTTGACGACGTTCATTGCGAAACCCTCGCAACGACGGCCGCCAACTGTTTCGCGGTGGTCGGGCCTAAGAGTGTCGCGGCCACCCGGCCCTGACGGTTGATGATGAACGTAGTGGGCGGGCTGTCAACGCCGAAGTTGTTGGCAATGACGCCGCCGGGGTCGACAATCGAGGGGTAGAGCGATCCGTAATGCGCGGCGAATCCCGTGGCCGAAGAGATCGTGTCGTCGTAGACAACACCGACGACCGCGACGCCCTTATCTCTCTCCGCCCACGCGTACGTCGAGAGCTCGGGCGCCTCTTGCTTGCACGGTCCGCACCACGATGCCCAGAAGTTGACGACGACGACCTTGCCGAGGTCACGCTTGAGTGTGAACGTCCCGCCCCCGAGTTCGGTCCCGGCGACGTTGGGCGCCGGTTTACCGAGCAGCGGGCTCTGCGCGACGGTCGCGTCACTCGGCTGGCGCGTCGCGAGAAATGCCGAGAACGCGATGACGACCACGAGCACCGAGAGCGAGATGATCATCACCGTGCGTTTCATTGGGCGTCGCCTTCATTGTGTCGGCGCCGCACGAAGGAGAGCACCGAGCCCAGACCGAGCATGAGCCCGCCGATCCAGAGCCACGCGAGCAGGGGCTCCACCGTCACGCCGAGCACTATCGATCCGGCCGGAAGATTGCCCTCGACCTGCGCGCCGGAGGTCGCGCCGTTGCCACCGACCGCGTCGAAGGTCACGTAGACGTCGCGCTCGAGATTGGAGTCGATGGCTGGGGTCCCCACGCTCTGGTCGCTGCGTCCGTTGTAGGTGGTGATCGCCGGCAACAGGGCGTGATGGTCAACTTCAACACGGAGTTGTGTCGCCGTTTCGAGCGAATCCTTCACCGTATGAAATCCCTTGAACGTCACGAACTGACCCGATACGACCGTACTCTGACCGGTCGCCAATGTCACTTCGTTGCGCGTCGTGTACGAGGTGGCCGTCACGATCGCGAGCGCCATGACGACGACCCCGAGGTGCACGATCATGCCCCCGGCGCTCGGACCGCGAAGAGCGTCCCACCACGGCTGACTGCGCCGTCGCGCCGTGGTGAACGCGCCGCGCAACGTTCGAAGCGCGGCCCCGGCCGCGGCCGTGGCGAGGAAGTACGCGAGCAGGACCATGGGTCGGCGCACGTCGAAGAGCACGAGCGCGACGACGACGAGCAACGAGGTCCAGGCCGACACGCGAACGCGCGACCACAGCACGCCCGTGTCGAGCGTTCGCCAACCCACGAGCGGTGCCAGGGTCATGAGGATGAGGAGGACAATGCTCATGGGCACGGCGACCGTCGCGAAATAGGGGGTGCCGACGGTCACTTGACCACCGTTCACGGCCTCGTAGAGCAGCGGGAAGACGGTGCCGAGCAACACGACGACCGCGAAGCCGACGAAGAGCACGTTGTTGGCGATGAAGAGTCCTTCGCGAGAGAGGGCCTGGTCGATGCCGACCGGCGAGCGCAACCGGTCTCCGCGCCACGCCAGAAGTCCGATGCCGAGGACGACGGTGACGGCGAAGAAGCCAATGAGGAGTGGCCCCAACGTGCTCGACGAAAAGGCGTGCACGCTCTGCAGGACACCCGAGCGGGTGAAGAAGGTGCCGAGGACGGTCAGAGCGAACGTGGCGATCGCGAGTGAGAGATTCCACACGCGGAACAGTCCGCGCCGATCCTGGACGATGACCGAGTGAATGTAGGCGGTGCCGGTCAACCACGGCAGCAAGGCCGCATTCTCGACGGGGTCCCATCCCCAGAAGCCGCCCCACCCGAGTACCTGGTAACTCCACCAGGCGCCGAGCACGATGCCCACGGAGAGCACGCCCCAGGCCAACACCGTCCATCGGCGCTGCTCGAGCGGCCACCGGTCGTGCACGCGCCCGGTGATGAGCATCGCGATCGCGAAGGCGAACGGCACGGTGAAACCGACGAAACCGGCGTAGAGCAGTGGAGGGTGGATCGCGACCAGGGGGTTGTCTTGCAAGAGCGCGTTTGGGCCGGCGCCCTGAAGGATCTTGGCCCCGTTGTGGATGAAGGGGTCGGCCGGGCCACACATGAGTCCGATGAAAAAGGTGCTGACGCCAAAGAGGACGATCGTCGCCCAGCCAACGACGTGATCGTCGCTTTGGCGACGATAAAAGCGCACGACGACCGCGATCAGGCCCGCCAGCAGCAGCGCCCACAACAACAGCGATCCCTCGAGCGCGGACCACATACCAGTGATCGAATAGAGCAGTGGCGTGAAGGTGGCGTTATTCTCCGACACGTACGCGAGCGAGAAGTTGTGCGTGATGAGCGCGAACTGCATCACGGCGACGGCTGAGCAGACCCCGAATAACGAAACCAACGCCCAGCGAAGTGAACGCGAAGGCCTACCGGTACGGAGCGCGGCCGCCTGATGGACGATGCCCCCGATGGCACCCCCGAACGCGATGTAGAGCGCGACGCGCCCGAGCCACGTGAGGGTCATCGCGACGTGCCGTTAGGAGCCTTCACCCGCTTGGGATGTTGGGCGATGTACGTCGACGTGTGCTTGACGAGGATCTGGGTCCCGTCGAAGGTCGTCGATCGATTCGTCGTGAAGTGACCCTCGACGACGACCGGGATGTTCGCTTGGAAGAGCTGAGGAGGGGTGCCCTTGCTCTCCACGTAGACCTCGTGGGTTCCCGAGCCAGTGAGCCAGAACGAGGCGCCACTGGACGTGCGCACAATCGTGTGCGGCTTGACGAGTCCCTCGAGTCGGATCGTCGTCGTGCCGACCTTGGCTCGACTGGCAAAGACCTGGTCGACCGTGTCGAAATAATTCAGCGAATGCAAGAGGCCCTGACTGAGCAGCACCACGATCGCGGCGACGATCACGAAAAGGACGCCGACGGAACGACGCCGACTCGAACGTTTCGATGGCGGCGGCGCGACTGGTGAGAGATCGAGGTTCGTCTCAGTCACTACGTCGCCCTCGCCACCAGATCGACAGCGCGTAGAGCGCCAGCCCCCCAAAGGCAAAGGAATAACCGGCCGCGACGTAGCCCATCAGTGCACTCCTTCGGCGCGACGTCGCTCGAGCGCCACTTCGATCGTCTGGGTCTTCGACGCGTCGCGCTTCACCTCGAGGCGATAGCGCGCGCGCAGCAACCACACGTAGGCGAGGCTGAAGGAGACGAAACTGAGCAGCAAGGTCCAGAGCATGCTGCCATGGACCTTGAACTCACGGTTCGGTCCGAGCAAGGTCGCACCCTGATGCAACGTGTGCCACCACTGGACGGAGAAGTGGTCGATCGGCACGTTGATCGCCGCGAGTATCGCGAAGACCGCGCTGCGGCGCGCCCGCAGCTCCGCGTCGTCGTTGGCTCGCCGCAGTGCGAGGTAGCCGAGCGCGAGCACACCGAGGATCGCCGTAGAGGTGAGGCGCGCGTCCCACGCCCACCACACGCCCCACGCCGGTCGGCCCCAGATGGAGCCGGTGATCAAGGTGAGGACGATGAAGACGAGGCTGACCTCCATGGCGCAATGAGCGACACGGTCCATGACCATCGATCGCGTTCGTCGCCAGAGGTACAACGCACTGGCGATCGTGGCGGTCCCGAAGGAGAGGTAGAGCGCCACCGTGGCAATCGCGGGATGAACGTAGAGAAGTCGAGCGAGATTTCCCTGGACCTTGTCCGGCGGCGTCACCCAGATGCCGAGCCAGATCGTCAGTCCCATCGTCACGATCGTCGCTGGGCCTAGTAGTCGTTGGGCGGTCAGTTTCATCACGATTCCTCGAGAACACCGTAAAGGAGAATCCCCATGCCCAGGTATACGGCCAGGGCGACCACCGAAATGACCCACCATTCGAGCAGCGCGCCGCCGTGCAGGGCCGCGCTGTATGAGCGCTCTCCGGCGATCAACAACGGCGCGAAGGCGGGCAGGCTGAGGACGGGCAACAAGGTCGCCGCAGCGTTGCCACCGGTCGTGAGCGCCCCGTACAGGGTCCCGGCGGCAGCGATGGCGCCCAGCGTGACCAGGACGCTTGGTACCGCCATCAGCGTGCCGTGAAGCGCCGTGTGTAACACCACCACGCTGCCCGCGAGCAGCACGATGGCGCTCAACCAGAGTTCAATGGCGAGCGCGAGGGCCTTGCCCAAGAAGACACCGGCCGGGTCCAGACCGAGGGTCGCCACCGACGCCCGCGTGCCTCTGGACGTCTCGATTGCGTGACTGCGATTGATCATCAGTAGCGCCACGAGGACGACGACCAAGTAGAACAGTCCCGGCGCGGCGCTCGAGTGACCGACCTGTTGTGGTCCGAGCGCGAGACCGCTGAGTAAGAGGGCCATGACGCCAAAGGGCACGACTTGCCACAGCAACACGCGACTGCGCACTTCAATTCGAAGGTCCTTCGTCGCAACGAACAATGCAGTTCGGATCACGGCGTCACGACCCGCCCGCCGACCATCGTCAGCGTTATCGGGGCGAGCTGCGCACTGCGAAGTGGGTCGTGGGAGCTGACGACGACCGTCGCCCCGCGGTCGATGACTTCGCCGAGCAGCGCGTCGAAGAACGTCCGACCCTCGTCGTCGAGCGACGCGTAGGGTTCGTCGAGCAGCCAGAGCTGCGGTCGACGAAGTAGCAGCCACGCCAGACCGAGTCGTCGGCGCTGCCCGGCCGACAGCGACTTGGCAATGGTGTCGCGGCGACCTTCGAGGTCCACACGTGCGAGCACGCTCGACAGATCGTCGAGTGGTCGATCGAGCGCCTTCGCGGCAAAGGTCAAGTTCTCGCGGACCGTGAGATCGTCGTAGAAGGATCCTTCGTGACCGAGCCATCCCACATGTCGACGAAGCAGACGACGGTCATCAGTGGCCAAGTTGAATCCCAGGACGGTCCCCTCGCCGCTGGTCAGACCGATGAGCCCGGCCAAGAGTTGCAGGAGGCTCGTCTTGCCCGCTCCATTCGCGCCGACGAGCACGGTCAACGACGATGGTGCGAGTTCGAGGTCGACCCCGCTGAGGAGGGGGAAGCCGTTGGCCATCGCGACAGCGCCTCGCAGCGTGACGACGGGAGGTCCCTCGAGTGTCATGACAGGACTATCGCGCGAGGGCGTCGATGTCCGCGGCCACCATCATCTCGACGAGACCGTGGAAGTCGGTCTCCGTTTTCCATCCCAACACTTCGTGCGCCTTCGTCGCATCGCCAACGAGCAGATCGACGTCGGCCAAACGGATGAACTTCGGATCGACGACGACGTAGTCCTCGTAGTTGAGCCCGGCGGCGCTGAACGCGACTTCGCAGAGATCGCGAACGGAGTGCGTCTGTCCCGTCGCGACGACGTAGTCGTCCGGTGTGTCTTGCTGGAGCATCGCCCACATGGCTCGTACGTAGTCCGCGGCGAAGCCCCAGTCACGTTGCGCGTCGAGATTGCCGAGGCGCAGTTCGCTCGCCAAGCCGGCCTTGATGCGGGCGACGCCGTTGGTCACTTTGCGCGTGACGAACTCGAGGCCACGACGCGGCGACTCATGGTTGAACAAGATGCCTGACGAGGCGTGCAGGTCGTAGCTCTCGCGGTAGTTCACGGTGATCCAGTGGCCGTAGACCTTGGCGACGCCATAAGGACTGCGGGGATAGAAGGGCGTCAGTTCGTCCTGGGGCACTGAGTGGACCCGACCGAACATTTCGGACGAACTCGCCTGGTAGAAACGGATCTCCGGGTCGACGATGCGAATGGCGTCGAGCACGCGCGTGACGCCCAGCGCCGTGATCTCTCCGGTGAGGACGGGCTGGGTCCAGGACGTCTGCACGAAGCTCTGGGCCGCGAGGTTGTACACCTCGCTCGGGCGAAAATCTTGCAGCACATTGATGAGCGACACTTCGTCCACGAGGTCGCCCGACACGAGAGTGATTTGGTCTTGGATGTGGCTGATTCGCTCGATCGTGAGCGTCGAACTTCGTCGGATCAGTCCAATGACTTCGTAGCCCTTGGTGAGCAGGAGCTCTGCCAGATAGGAGCCGTCCTGACCGGTGATCCCCGTAATCAGCGCTCGTTTGGCCACCGGCAGTCCTCCAGAAAAGGGCGCTGACTTCTCGTCACCACCGCCAGCAACCTTACTAGAGGCGCCCAATCGTGCTCATTTGCGTACGTAGCCTTGACTGATGGCTCGCGTCGCGGTGGTTAGTTTTCGACTCGGTGGGACCGATGGCGTCGCCATCGAAGCGCAGAAGTGGATCGACGCGCTGAAGGTGCTCGGCCACGACGTCACGACCGTCGCCGGCGAAGGGAGTGCCGACAACATTCTTCCCGGTCTTTCGATCGGTGCAGGAGTCCCACCGACGCCGAACGAGATGAATCGTGCCCTCGGCGACGCCGACCTCGTGGTGGTCGAGAACCTCGCGTCGATACCACTCAACGTCGGAGCACGCGACGTCCTCTACGACGTGCTCGAGGGGCGTCGCGCTCTCTTTCACCATCACGATCTCCCGTGGCAGCGGCCGCACCTCACACATCTGGAGGGACCTCGAGACGCGGACAGTTGGTATCACGTGACGATCAATGAACTCTCACGACGCGAATTGCACGAGCGCGGCATCGAGGCCGTGACCCTCATGAACTCTTTCGACTGCGCTCCCCCGCTCGGTCGACGACAGGTGGCACGCGAAGTCCTCGACGTGAACGACGAGCGACTCGTGCTCATGCCCACGCGTGCGCTGCCTCGCAAGAATGTCGCCGGAGCGTTGACGTTGTGCGAAGCGCTCCACGCGGTCCTTTGGTTGCTCGGTCCGGCCGAAGATGGTTACGACGAAGAACTCCATGAACTGCTCCGTTCGTCACCCGTTGACGTTCGGCGCGGTCCTCGCGACGACCTCGACATCCACGATGCCTACGCCGCCTGTGACCTCGTCGTGATGCCCTCAACGTGGGAAGGATTCGGCAATCCCGTGCTCGAGTCGGTGACGCATCAACGACCGCTCGCCCTCTACCCCTACCCCGTCGCGAAGGAGATCGCTTCGTACGGGTTCCGCTTCTTCGATTTGGTTGACGTCGTCGACATCACGAATTTTCTTACGTCGCCCGACGTAGATCTCCTTGCGAACAACCTCACAATCGCCGAAGCGCACTTCAATGTGGCGGCGCTTCCAGGTCGTCTTCGAGCGGTTCTGGCAACTATGGGAATCGAGTGAGGCCAACTAACCTCTAACGACATGGTGATCCAGGACGACCGACCACAGCACGCCGAGCGGCGCGAACAGTTGTTGCGGGTTGCGACGTCGATCTTCGCGGAGCGTGGGTTCCAATCGGCCACCATGGATGACATCGCGAAGGAGGCCGGCTTCACCAAGCCAATCCTCTACCAGTACTTCGAGTCCAAGACCGATCTCTACCACGAGATCGTGGCCCAACTGGCCGACTCGTTGCTCTCGTCGTTGAAGGAAGCGGTCGGCGCCGCAGAATCACCGCGCGCGAAAATCGAAGTGGCGTTCCGCGTCTACTTCGAAATGGTCGTCAGCGAGACTGACACCTTTCGCATTCTCTTCATCCACTCCCACGAAGGCGACACCGAGAAGGAACTCCGCGCGCTCGAACTCGGACTTATCTCCTTCGTCATCCCCTTCATGGACGCGTCGTTCAGTGAAGAACATCGAAGGCAACTCGCGGGTGGTGTCGTCGGCATCGCTGAAGGTGCGGCCATTGTGTGGCTGGAGCAACAAGAGTCCAAAGGTTGGCCGCCGCCCGCACCCGGGGCGGCCGAACGACTCGCTGCGCGTAGTGCCACGTTGGCGTGGGGTGGACTGCGCACCGTCCACGAAGAGGACTAGGACGGAGCGTCCTCCCCGACCAGTAACGCGAACGCCTTCGCCAGGTCCCAGAGTTGCGATGCACAGGCGTCGTAGACGGCCTGATCGCCACCGGCCGGATCGACCACGTCGAACGCCGGTGAGGGATCGAGGTCGGACACCGCCGCCAACTGATCCGCGAACGCCACGTCGATCGGTGCGCGTCGCACAAACTGAACTAGTTGCACCGTTTTCGAGTTCGCGTCGTCAAACTGCGCGCGAACGTAGCGCACGTGATCGGCCTCGCTTGCGAGTATCACGTCCGCCCACTCGACGTCATCTTCATTGATCTGGTGACTGCGGTGGGCCCCATATCGGCGTTCGCCGAGTCCATCGATGCCCAGTAGCGCAGCACGTGTCCGTGAACTCATTGCGGAGCCCTCCGCGACGAGGGTGCCGGCCGTGCGGACGGACCACTGCTCGCCCGATTCCTCGGCGATCGCGGAGAGCATGTAGCCGAGCATGACCGAGCGCGCGACGTTGCCCGTGCAGAGCGTGACGATGTTCAACGAAAATTGACGCCCGAGATCACGCGAGCGATAAGCAGACGCTGCATCTCATTGGTCCCTTGAAAGATTGAGTCGGTTTCACATCGACCCACAAATCTCCTCGTCAAGAGTTCTTTCCGAGTTGAGATTTGAAATTCGATTCCCTTGGAGACAGTTCATTTAGGTATTGGCCACATCATAAGGGAACTGACCGGGCGCAAATGAATCGGCGAACAGCGTCCAGGTCGCCCAGAACGTCTCTCAAGCTCGATACGTCGAAGTCCGTTGAACTTTTCTCAACGTGCAACCTCTTTCCACGTAGGGGCTTTGTGCCCTATGGAGTGGCGAGAAAGACCGCCAATACTTTACGGATGGATCAAGGCGACGTGGGGGAACCCGATTCTAAAAAACGAACCCCTTGCTTCATCGACGACTTTGTCGACGTGGACTGTCCCTTTGAGACACTTCGCGCGCGATTTAGTGGTGATGGTCAGTGGCTCGCGCCGCTCGCCACCGTCGCCACGCAGGACGGCGACAGTTTTCAAATGCGAGTTGGTCCGACGTGGGCCGCGGGCATCGTGACCCATGAAGTGAACGTCACTGTGTGGTCGCCACGCGAGAGAGGCTTCGCATTGGCCCGGTCCATCACTTGGACGCCAAGTGATTGGCAATTCCTATTCCCATTGCTTGAAGGTGATCTGGAACTTGCCCCACTTGGTCCCGTCAGGTGTCGCATCTCCTTGGCCGCGACCTACACACCTGCGCTAGGAAGATTCGGCGCTCAGGTTGACCGTGCGCTGCTCCACCGAGTGGCCGCGTCAACAGTGCGCTCCTTCCTCACGCAAGTGGCAACCAACTTGCAAGCCAACTCGTGAGAACCTGCACAATAAACCGCACTGATCGATGGCCGTCAACGAATGAACGACTCTGTTGACACGTCGTCCATGGAAATCATCACGCGATCACGTCGTCTCACCGAAAAGTGCACGGACGTCTCCATGGTACGTTTGATAACTACTGCCAATCAGCGCAGAAAGCTGCGGCAACAATGACACTTCGAGTCCTCCTCACCACCGTGCTTCACCCCCGCAAAGCCAGTGAGGATCTCGGTCCCGCAACGAATGTCGACGTCGAGCTCCAAAGGAGCCTGCACGGTTCGCTCCAAGTGCGTCACGTCGATGCAGGCTCCTGCAACGGCTGTGAGATGGAGGTGCAATCGGCCTTCGCCCCGGTCTACGACGCGGAGCGATTTGGAGTCCGTCTCGTTGCCTCGCCACGCCACGCCGACGCCCTGCTCGTTACGGGCCCGGTCACTAAGAACATGTCCGATCCGCTGCGCAAAACGTACGAGGCATTACCCGAACCGCGCCTCGTGGTGACGCTCGGCGACTGCGCTAAAGACTGCGGTGTCTTCAAGGGTGGCTACGGCGTCCAAGGGCCGGTGAGCGACGTGGTCCCAGTCGACGTCCACATCCCTGGCTGCCCTCCACATCCACACGCGATTGTCGAAGCCCTGAG
Source organism: uncultured Acidimicrobiaceae bacterium (assembly GCA_963800765.1). Taxonomy (GTDB): domain Bacteria; phylum Actinomycetota; class Acidimicrobiia; order Acidimicrobiales; family RAAP-2; genus RAAP-2. Next base: position 155,517 of record CAWDCF010000005.1, on the reverse strand, counting down.
GGGTTTCACCGGAAGGTGAATCACGTCAGCGTCTTGATCACGGCGCTCGCCGGTCTCGCGGCAGCGATTGCCGGCGCCACGCTGCCGGCGAGGAGCCGGGTCGGCGTCGCCGTCCTCCTGACCTGGGTCTCATCCTCGGCCGCGCTTGTTGCTGCTGTCTCGGTGCTGCGCAGCGGTCACGACATCGTCATACACACCGCGGCGATTCTGCCCCTCACGGGCGTCTCGTTGACGCTGACTCCACTGGGAGCGGTCTTCGTGCTCACGATCGTGGTGGTGGCGATGGCCTCCACGCTTTACTGGCTCGGCTACGCGAGTCACGGGTTGTCGACGCGCAGCGCCTCGTGTGCCCTGCCACTCTTCGTCACCAGCATGATCCTCGTGCCGTTTGCCGCCAGCGTCGCGACCTTTCTGGTGCTCTGGGAGTTGATGGCACTGACCTCTTTGGTGTTGGTGCTCACCGATCAGTCGCGACGCGAAGTGGCGCGAAGTGCCGGCCAGTGGTACGCCGTGATGACGCACGTCGGAGCGTCCGCCATTCTGCTGGCATTCGTGCTCCTCAGTGCGCACGCGGGCGGCCAGACCTTCGCCCAGATCGAACAGCACGCCCATCATCTCTCCGGCGCCCTTCGCGGCACGATCTTCGTGTTGGCCCTCCTCGGTTTCGCCTCCAAGGCGGGCGCGGTGCCACTGCACGTGTGGCTGCCCAAGGCCCACGCCGAGGCGCCCGGTCCCGCGTCCGCGCTCATGTCGGGGGCGATGGTGAACCTCGGTATTTACGGCATCGTCCTCGTGGGCAACGTGTTGCTCGGCGGTGGTCCGCTCTGGTGGTGGTTGCTCGTGAGCGCACTCGGCGTTCTGTCCGCGCTCTACGGCGCGCTCTACGCCGCGACCACGTCGGATCTCAAGCGCCTGCTCGCCTACTCGACCGCCGACAACATGGGGCTGGTCCTTATTGCGTTGGGGGCGTCGGGCATGTTCGCCGCGTCGGGCAGTCGCACCACCGCGGCCATTGCCATGGTGGCGGCCCTGCTCTTGATGTTCAATCACTCTCTCTTCAAAGGAGCTCTCTTCCTCGCCGCCGGCGCGGTGCAGATGGTCACCGGCACCCGCGAACTCGACCGGCTCGGCGGACTACTCAAACGAATGCCCGTCACCGGCGTGGTCTTTCTCATCGGCGCCCTTTCGGTCGCCGCCCTGCCTCCCCTCAACGGTTTCGTCGGTGAGTGGCTCTTGTTGCAAAGCCTGCTGCACGCGTTACCCAGTGCCAATACCTTGGTGGTCATCACCGTGGCGGTCGCGGTAGCCGCGCTGGCCCTCACGGGTGGACTCACCGTCGCCGCCTTTGTCAAGGCCATGGGCATCGGATTTCTCGGACGGCCCCGAAGTGATGAAGCGAGTGACGCCCACGAAGTGCCCGCGACCATGCAACTAGGCGCCGGACTGTTGGCGCTCTCGTGTCTCGCGTTGGGATTAGTGCCGATGCTCATCTTGCCGTCCCTCGAACTTGGAGCGCGCAGCGCGCAGCGTGTTGGTGTGCCGTCGCCGGTTCACGGTTGGATCTCGCTACATCTGTTCGGGCTGCACGGCATCCTGGCGCCTTCGCTGCTGGCTGGTGGACTCCTCGCGGCGTTGGTCGCGACTGTGCTCGTGCGCCGGGTGTCGCATCGACGATCACGTCCGTGGCCAGCGTTAGCGCCTGTCGAACCGTGGGGATCAGGGCGCCGAACACAGACGGTTCGCATGCAGTACACGTCAACGTCGTTCGCCGAGCCGCTCCAGCGGGTGTTCGATGACGTCATCCGTCCCGCGCGCGACCTCGACGTGAGCCCCGCCGCCGAGTCGCACTACTACGTCGAGCGAATCGCCTACCGCACGTCGAACGACGACGTCATTGAGCGAGTCTTCTACCAACCCCTCATCGCCGCGGTACGTCGGTGGGGCCGTTTCGCGCGAAAACTTCAGAACGGTAGCGTGCACCGCTACCTCGCGTACGGATTTCTCGCCCTCGTCGTTGTCCTGGTCGTGCTGGCGTGAACGGGTTCACACATCTCTTGACCTCCGCTCTCGTCGCCCTGGTCCAACTGGTTCTCATCGTGGTGGGCGGTCCGCTTCTCCTCGGCGTCATGCGTAAGGTTCGCAGTCGATTGGAAGGCCGCGTCGGCGCACCGATCTATCAACCACTGCTCGACCTGCGAAAGCTGTTCACCAAACAGCGCATGCGTCCAAGGGAATCCAGCTGGCTCTTCGGCACCGGTCCCCTCGTGCTGGTCGCCACCGTCGTGTGCGTCTCGACCATTTCGCCCTTGGCGACGACCCGACCTCCCTTGGGTCAAAGCACCGACTTCTTCGCGGTCATCTTCGCGCTGCTCCTCGGCTCGGTCGTGCTGGCGCTCGCCGCCCTCGACACCGGCACGGCCTTCGCCGGCATGGGCTCGAGCCGTTCCATGACCATCGGGGCACTGGCCGAACCGGCGCTCCTGGTGGCCATCCTGGCGATGGCGATTCCCGCGCGCACGTCGAACCTTCCGGCACTGGTGCGCGCCGGACTCAATCACCCGGCGCTCATCGCGAGCCCCTCGCGCATACTGGCGTTGGCATCATTCCTGGTCGTCATCTTGGCCGAGAGTGGCCGACTCCCGGTCGACAATCCCAGCACCCACCTGGAACTGACCATGATCCACGAGGCCATGGTCCTCGAATATTCCGGACCCGACCTAGGCCTCATCATCCTCGGCGAGTCGATGCGGTTGGCCTTCCTGCTCGGTCTGCTCGTCAACCTGTTCGTGCCGTGGGGAGTAGCCGAGCGGCCCGGAGCGCTCTTCTTCATTCTCGGCGTGGGGGCACTCGCGGCCAAGGTCTTGGTGACCGGCGTCGCCATCGCGGTCTTCGAAGTCTTTACCGCCAAGATGCGACTCTTTCGACTGCCCGAATTGCTCGCCGGAGGTTTCGTCCTGGCCCTGCTCGGCGCCGTCACCGCGGTGGTGGCCCGTTGAACAACGCCACCTACACGAGCCTGCTGGAACTGGCGGCCGGCCTCGTCATCCTCTGCGCCTACGTCGTCCTGTGGCGCCGATCGCTCTCGGCTATCGTGCGCGCGCTCTGCGTCCAGGGCGTTTCGCTCGGCGTCGTCGCGTTGGTGCTGGGTCTTCACCGCCGCGACGCGGTGCTCGTCACCGTGGGGGTTCTCGTCATCGCAGCCAAGGGAGCCGTCATCCCGACCCTTTTGAAGCGGGTGCTGGCCAACGATCCGCTCAGCCGTGAGACCTCGCCACTCGTGAACGTGCCCGCGTCGCTGTTGGGCGCCGGGGCCCTCACCTTCCTCGCCTACGGCGCCACGCGGCCAGTCGTCGCACTGGTAGCCACGAGCGCCGGGCGTTTGATTCCGCTCGGAGTCGCGACACTGCTGATCGGGTTCTTCTCGATGGTCGTACGACGCAAGGCGGCGTCACAAATCGTTGGTCTCTTGCTGGTGGACAACGGCATTGCCCTGGTGGCCTTCCTCGCAACGGCGGGGGTCCCGCTGTTGGTCGAGCTCGGAGCGTCGCTCGACGTACTGCTCGTGGTCGTCGTGCTGCGCGTCCTCGCGGTCCAGCTGTGGTCGCGGTTCTCGGTGCTCGACCTCGACCAACTGCGAGAGTTGCACGACTGATGTTGACGCTCCTTCTCTTGGCCGTGCCACTCGCGACGGGCCTCGTCGCGGCGACGCAGTCGTGGCGGCGCTGGGTCGGATGGCTCTGCACCGCTTCACTCGGTTGCGTCCTGGTCCTAGGCATCGTTCTCGCGACGCGCGTCGTCCACGGCCCAGCGGTCGGCGCCTTCTCCGGACTCTTGCGCGCCGACGCGTTGAGCGCCTTCATGGTTATCGTCATCGGCGCGATCGGCCTCTTGGCCACCGCCCAGAGCGTGCGCTACCTGAGCACCGAGATCGCCTCCGGGCGCGCCAGTGCGCGTCACGCGACGCTCTACGCAGTGCTGGTCCAGGGATTCATCACCGCCATGTTGTTGGCGGTCCTCGCGGGCAACGTCGGCGTGATGTGGGTGGCGGTCGAGGCGACGACGATCATCACCACGTTCCTCGTCGGTCATCGCAAGACCCGAGGAGCCCTTGAAGCGTCGTGGAAATACGTCATCATCTGCTCGGTCGGCATCGCCCTGGCCTTTCTCGGCACGGTGCTCGTGTACTTGGCCGCCCTGCACGTCGGACACGGCACGCACGTCTCGCTGCAGTGGACCTCACTCATGAGCGTCTCACACCATCTCGATCCTGGCGTCATGCGCCTCGCGCTCGGTCTGTTGGTGCTCGGCTACGGGACCAAGGTGGGCCTCGCCCCGATGCACAGTTGGTTACCCGACGCGCACAGTCAGGCCCCCGCGCCGGTCTCGGCGCTCATGTCCGGGGTGCTCTTGACCGTCGCCTTCTACGCCCTGCTTCGATTCAAGGCCATCTGCGACGGTGCGCTCGGGGTCAACTTTCCCCGGGCGCTCTTCGTCACGGTCGGTCTGCTCTCCCTGATCATCGCCGCGTCGCTGCTACTCAGCCAGCACGATTACAAACGCATGCTCGCGTATCACAGTGTCGAGCACATGGGTCTCATCGCGCTGGGAACAGCCGCTGGCACACCGCTCGCCATCGCCGCGGTGTTGCTGCACGTCCTCGGCCACGGCCTCGCGAAGGCCGTGCTCTTCCTCGCGTCGGGCGAGATCCTCTTGGTCGAAGGCAGTACCGAAATCGACCAAGTGAGAGCGTTACTCGCGCGGCGACCGGCCCTCGGGGGCATTTTCGCCTTCGGGTTGGTGGCGCTACTCGGGCTGCCGCCCTTCAGCCTCTTCGTGAGCGAACTCAACATGTTGCGCGCCGAGGTGACGGTGGGGCTCGGCTGGGTGGCGGCGATATCGCTCATCTGCATGGCGGTGATCTTTGGAGCCGTAATGTCCCACGGTCGTCACATGCTCTTCGGGGCGCGAAGCGAAGGTGAACCGGTGCGCCGAACACCCTCGCTCGTCACCGTTCCGCTCATCGGCGGCCTCGTCGGCTGCGCCGCTCTCGGCGTCCTCGCCTGGCCGCTCGACGGCCTGTTGCGCGCCGCGGCGATGGTGGTGGTTCGATGATCGTCCCTTCGTTGGTCCAACGGCTCGTCGCAGAGAGACCGTCGCGAGCGGTCGCGGAGCTTTCCTCCGACGAACTCGTCGCCGCGGCCGCGTTGCTGCTCGACAACCACTACCGCTTGGCGCTCGTCAGTGCCAGCCACGACGGTGACGCCATTCGAGTCGTGTACCTCTTCGTCGACGGCCCGCCCGACCAACGGTTGGAATTGCACGTTCGTCTCGACGCCGAGCATCCTCGCGTGCCATCACTCGCCCACTTGTCCTTTCCCGCGGGACGCTTCGAACGCGAAATGCGCGACCTCTTCGGTGTCGAACCGATCGGCCATCCCCAGCCCCGACCCCTCGTACTGCACCAGCACTGGCCGACCGATTGGCATCCGATGCGCGCCGACGCCGGACCTCAACCGCCGATGGATCTCGACGCCGGTTCATTCCCCTTCGCCGAAGTCGACGGCCCCGGCGTCTACGAGATCCCGGTCGGACCGGTGCACGCCGGGGTCATCGAACCGGGGCACTTCCGCTTTTGGGTAGTCGGCGAGACCATTGTGCGCATGAAAGCCCGGCTCTGGTTCGTCCACAAGGGCATCGAGCGGCTCTTCGAGGGTCGTGACCTGGACTTCGCCCTGGGTCTCTCCGAAAAGATCTCGGGTGACAGCGCCGTGGGCCACTCCCTCGCCTTCGTCCAAGCCGTCGAAGAGGCACTCGGCATTGACGTACCCGCGCGCGCCCAGGAACTACGCGCCATCCTGGTCGAACTCGAACGGCTCTACAACCACGTCGGTGACGTGGGCGCCCTGTGCAACGACGTTGGATTCGGCCTCGCCAACGCCCACGCGTTGACGCTACGCGAACGGCTCCTTCGATTGAACGAGAGAGTCACGGGTCATCGTTTGTTGCGCGGCGGTGTCCACTACGGCGGAGCGAGTTTGCTCGCGCTGCCCACCATGGACGAGTTAAGCGAGATCGCTCGAGAGTTCCACGCGTTGGTTGACCTGTCGCGCACCAACAACATCGTCATGGACCGCTTCACGGGCACGGGTGTCTTGAGCGCGAATCAGGCTCGCGAGATTGGGGTACTGGGCGTCGTCGCTCGAGCTTCGTCACTCAACGACGACGCTCGGGTGGCGCATCCATTCATGCAAATGCCAACGAGTTTCAACAGCGTCGTGCGTGACACCGGGGACGTGCTCGCGCGTTTCGACGTGCGATGTGACGAAGTGGACGTCTCGATTCGCCTAATGACCGACCTCGTGTCGCGCGAAGGTCCGTTGACTGTGGACGGCTCTCGCGAGTTCATTCGCCAACGGGGACACGGCACGGGCATCGTCGAAAGCTGGCGCGGCGCGATCGTTCACCGAGTCGATTTCGGATCGGATGGAGCGCTGCAGCGCGTGAAGGTCGTGGACCCCTCGTTCTTTGCGTGGCCAGCGTTACCTGTGGCGCTTACCGACACGATCGTTCCAGACTTTCCTTTGGTCAACAAGAGCTTCAATCTCTCGTACGCGGGAAACGATCTCTAGGCCGACCTTTCCGTCGTGGGTTCGGAGATTACGAGTTCTTCTGGCGAAAGACGACGACGGGACAGTGAGCATTGGCCACGCAGTGCTCACTGGTCGAGCCGATCAACATTCCAAAGAACTCGCCATGACCCCGACTGCCAACGACAAGGAGATCCGCACCTCGCGACTCCTTGATGAGCACTGGTGCTGGATGGCCCTCGACAATTTTTGACACCACAACGATCTGAGGATGGGCGGCACGCACCGACTCGAGTATCGGATCGATCACGCTGAGCAATTCAGCCGAAGGATTGTAGCCATCGGGGACGAGCGACCAGCCGAAGCTGGTTGGCCACTCCCACGCCGCCACGATCTCGAGTGAGGCATTCGTGAACTCTGCCTGGCGCGCTGCCCACTCAAGGGCGGAGAGCGACGCGCTGGAGCCATCGATCCCCGCAACGATCCGGCGACTCTTCTCCGTCCTGTCTTCTGGTAGCTGTTCTGCTGGTACTGAACTCATGTCTCTCCTGCGCCATGTCCGTTGAATGTTGCTGCGGACCTCAATCTGACGCTAGTGCTCTCACGTTCATTGGCATTCGACCCGCGTCGCGTCGTCCGGGCGAAGATTCACCCTTCGGCCTTCGTATTGCGCCAATTCAGCGATGACTTTCAATTTTGGACTTATGGCCCTGTCGGTAACGGGACTCAAATTCTAATTTTGAGGCACGGTCATATAGAGAAGGCGCGATGAAATCTCCGGCTATCGAGACGTTCGACTTAGCCAAGAATTATGGTGCGACCCGAGCTCTGCTCGGACTGGACCTCCGCGTCGACGAAGGTGAAGTCGTCGGGTGCCTTGGCCCCAACGGCGCGGGTAAGACCACGTTGATTCGACTCCTGCTTGGCCTATTGATTCCTACGCGTGGCCGTGCCGAGATCTTCGGACTGGACGCTCGACGTGACACCGTCGCGGCGCACCGACGACTGGCCTACGTGCCAGGTGAGGCGAACCTCTGGCCCACGTTGAGCGTGGCCGAGACGCTACGGCTGCTCGGTCAAGTCCAGGGCACGGTCGATCTCGTCTATCAGAAGGAGCTCATCGATCGGTTCAGTTTGGACCCGTCCAAACGGGTGCGCGCACTCTCGAAAGGCAATCGACAGAAACTCATTCTCATCGCGGCACTGGCGAGCCGAGCCGATCTGCTCGTTCTCGACGAGCCCACCAGCGGTCTCGATCCATTGATGGAACAGGCCTTTCGACTTTGCGTCCACGAAGCGAAGGACCGCGGACAGAGCGTCTTGTTGTCGTCGCACATACTGAGCGAGGTTGAAGCCCTCTGCGACCAGATCGCAATCCTTCGTTCCGGCAGCCTCGTCGAGATGGGCACAATGGCGCAGATGCGACACCTCTCGGCGTTGACCGTGGAGGTCGTCTTCGAGCGCAGCGTGCCCGACGTCAGCGCAGTCCCCGGGGTCTCTTCGGTCGACGTCCAAGGATTGACCTTGCGCTGTCAAGTACTCGGTTCGGTCGAACCGCTGCTCAACGCGCTCGCGAACACTGGTGTGCGTGAGTTGCTGAGTCGAGAACCATCCCTGGAAGAACTGTTCCTGTCCCACTACGGTGCACCAGCGGACGGCGCGGTGAATGTCGACGCTCACTAGCTCCTCGACGGACGCCGATCGGCTGAAGCAACGCGGGACTCGCTCAGTCATTGGGCGAGTGACCACACGCAAGGCAGTTCGATCCGGTGTGGTCTGGGGCGCCGTCTTTGGGTTCTACATCGCCGTCCAGGCCCTGACCTACGCGACGAGTTACAAGACGCCGGCCGCCCGAAAACTCCTCGAGCAGCAATTTGGCCATAACGCGGGCATCAGTGCGTTGGTGGGACCGGCGAATCAGATCGGCACGGTGCCCGGCTTCACGGCGTGGAAGTGCTTGACCGTGCTCGCGATCATCGGCTCCGTGTGGGGCATTCTCACGAGTACGAAGCTGACGCGGGGCGAAGAGGACGCCGGTCGTTGGGAGGTCCTCCTGGTCGGCGCCGTCTCTCGCAAGGGCGCGGCGACGCAGGCGTTGCTGGGCATGGCGGCAGGAGTGAGCGCACTGTTCGTCACGACGTCGATTCTGTCGGTGGCCGTCGGGCGTGACGCGAAGGTCGGGATCAGCGCGGGGGCCGCCGTGTACTTCTCGGTGGCCATCGTGAGCGGCGCGATCATGTTCCTCGCCGTCGGAGCGTTCGCCAGCCAACTCTCGACGTCGCGACGCCAGGCCGCCGGTTTGGCCTCAGTGTTCCTTGGCGCCAGCTACGCACTGCGAATGATCGCCGACTCGAGCGGTACTCTCGGGTGGCTTCGGTGGGCGACGCCGCTCGGGTGGATTGAAAACCTCCAGCCGCTGACCACGCCCCACGCCATTGCCCTCGTGCCCGTCGCGGCCCTGGTCACGGCTCTGGCTCTTGGCACCGTATTCCTCGCGGGACGCCGGGACCTCGGGGCGGGCGTACTGTCGGATCGTTCGACCATTGAAGTGAGTCGCCGTCTGCCGTCGACGCCCCTCGGGCTGACCCTGTACTTGACACGCGCTGTTCTCCTGGCGTGGACCGCGTCAATCCTCGCCTACGGCCTGCTGCTCGGTGGCATCGCCAAATCGGGGGGCAAGATCATCACGAGCTCACCGAGCCTGCGACGGGCATTCGCACGCCTGGGGGTCTCGGGCGCGGAGGCCTACTTAAGCGTGGCGCTGCTCCTCATGGCGGTCGTGATGAGCTTCATCGCAGTTGGTCAGATCAGTGCGGCACGCAAGGAAGAGTCGAGCGGGCAACTCGAAAACCTGCTCGTCCGTCCTCTCTCGAGGACCGTCTGGCTCGCTCAACGAGTTGCGCTTGGCATCATGGTGCTCGTGGTCGGTGGACTGTTCGCCGGCCTCGCCACGTGGGTCGGTGCCGTCAGTGATCACGCGAGCGTCCACCTCTCCTCGTTGTTGAACGCCGGACTCAATGTGGCGTTCCCCGCGCTGCTCCTCTTTGGCGTGGGCGTGCTCGTCCTGGGCGTCGCGCCGAGATTCGTGAGCATCGCCACCTATTCGATCTTCGTATGGTTCTTGCTCATCGAGCTCGTCGGCAGCGAGGTGAAGATGAACCACTGGGTTCTTGACCTCTCCGCGTTCCACCAAATGGCCGCGTCGCCGGCCGCGCCCGTGGCCTGGAGCGCCAATGCAATCATGGCCGCCATCGCGCTGGCGTCCATGCTGCTCGGCGTCGCGTTCTTCCGGCGCCGGGACCTCAAGGGCGAGTGACCGGTTCCTTCACTCGCCGGGTGGCGAGCGTTCATTCGTGTGGTTCGTGGCCCCGGTTCGGCAGCAGGACCAGGACGACGATGCCCGCCGCGCAGATGACGAACGTGGCGATGACCAGCGCCTCGTCCATCCCCGAGACGAAGGCCCGCCGCGCCAACGACGCGAGCACCTCCCCCTGATGCTTCGGTGCTCGTTGGGCCACCGCCAATGCGGCGCCGAGCGAACTGTCGATGAGTCGCTGGACCACCGTCGGGATCCCCGCGTGGGCGACGACACTCGTCATGAGGTGCTGGTAGCGCAGGTTGAGCACCGTGCCGAGCACGCCGACGCCGAGCGCGCCACCGACCTGCATGGCCGCGTCGTTAGTGGCTGATCCCACTCCCGCGTGACGTTTGGGCAACGACCCCATGACCGACTCCGTGCAGGGCGCCATGGCGAGCGCGACGCCGACACCCACGAGCACGAACGGTACGAAGTTGTCCCGATACCTCCCGAACACCGTGGTGCGCGACAACAGTGCGAACGCCACCGCGATGAGCAAGAGCCCAGTGCCCACGACGTACTTGGTGCCGAGGAATCGGGCCACCAGCACCGAGAACGGCGCGACGACGAGAAGCGCCAACGCCACCGGGATCACGCGAATGCCGGCTTGGAGCGGGCTGTATCCGAGGTCGAACTGAAGGTACTGGGTCATGAGGAAGAACATCCCGATGAGCGAGAACAGCACCAAGGCGAGCGCGCAGATCGCGACGCTGTAGCGACGATTGGAGAAGAAGCGAAGCGGCAGCATCGGATGATCGATGGCGCGCTCCCAGATGACGAAGGCCGCCAAGAAGAGTGCGCCGCCGATCAAGGAACCGAGAATGAACGGAGAGGACCACCCTCGACTCGGTGCCTCGATGATCCCCCACAAGAAGAGACCGAGACCGAGCATCGAGACAAATGAACCGACGGCGTCCGGGCGTTGCGACGAGGGGTTCTTGGAGTTAGGAACCAGCCAAGCCGACGCGATCAATCCGGCCACCGCAATGGGCACGTTGATCAAGAACACCGAGCCCCACCAGAAGTGCGCGAGGAGCACGCCACCGAGAATCGGTCCGAGAGCGACACCGATGCCCATCGTGGCGGACCAGATCCCGATGGCCCGCACCCGATCACGTTCAGCGGTGAACACGTTGGTGAGAATGGACAACGTGCAGGGCATCAGGGCGGCCCCGCCCACGCCCATGATCGCGCGCGACAAGGTCAACTCGAGTGGACTCCGCGACCACGCGGCGAGCATTGAGCCGCCCGCGAAGACGACTAGTCCCGCCATGAACACCCACTTGCGTCCCGCACGGTCACCGAGCGCCCCGAGCGACAACAGCAGTCCCGCGAGAACGACGGCGTAGGCGTCGACGATCCACTGAAGTTCACTGGCGCTCGCGCCCAACTTGTTGGCAATCGAGGGCAGTGCCACGTTGAGCACGGTGTTATCAAGACTGATCAGTAGGAGCGTGACGCAAAGGACCGACAACGTGGCCCAACGATGTCGCGTCGGTCCCTGCAACGGCCGATCGGTCGCCAAGATGCACGCCACGCGGCCAATCTAGGACTGACGAGTTAGGTGACGACAGGGGAATAGGTCCCGGGTGTTGCTGCGATTCTACGCTTCGCGACTCCGCAGTTCCTGCAAGTGACGTCGCAGTCCCCTACGTCACGCGACGTCGAGCTAGTGACCTTCGTCCCTAACCCTTCGCGACGTCGAACAGCGACCATTGATTGATGTCGGATTGTCCGACGAACGTCCGAGCCCATGGGGTGCGAATGGCCAAAGTTCGACGCGCGGCGCGCCAGCTCCACCATGGCGACTTCGGCGCGAACGAAACGTCCGCGAGCGCCAGTGGATCAGGCGAAGTCCGAGCGGCGCCATGAACGACACTCGTGATTCATCACGACTCGAGCGAGAGGGCGACCCTCTGGACGATGTGCCCTTCGTGGCCGGGCGCTACCCGTCCGAGTTGGAGACGGACATCATCGTGCGCACCGGCGCCACGCTGCATCTGCGACCGATCCGTGGCGACGACGCCACCAAGTTGATCGCGTTCCATCACCGATTGTCGTTCAACTCCATCTACCGCCGGTACTTTTCAGTCCACCCGGAACTCTCGCCCGCCGAGGTCGCGCACCTCACCGAGGTTGACTACGTGGACCGATTGGCCCTCGTGATCGAAGACGGCGACGAACTCGTGGGGGTTGGACGCTACGACCGCTACCCCTCGACACCGACGGCGGAGGTGGCCTTCGTCGTTCGCGACGACTACCAGCATTTGGGCCTCGGTCATCGACTACTCGAGGCACTGGCCGATGCCGCACGCGCGCGCGGCATCACGACGTTGAGCGCCGAGACCCTCTTCGAGAACCACGACATGATGTCCGTCTTTCGACATTCGGGGTTCCCGATCACCACATCGATCTCACGCGGAGAGATCGATGTTCGCCTCGCGATCGGGCCCGTCGATTCCCCAGACGCCGTACGCGATTCGTCGTCCGAATAGCGCACATTCGTGACTAAAGCCCTTATGTAATCGGGGTGCCGCCGAGGTACTTTCACATCACGGCCCTTATTCTCCAGGCGAAAGGCAGACGGAAACGTGTTTCAGATCCGTATTCATGGCAGGGGTGGTCAAGGCGTCGTCACGGCGGCTGAAATCCTCTCGGTCGCCGCCTTTGACGAGGGGCGTCACGCCCAGGCATTCCCCAGTTTCGGGTCCGAACGCACCGGGGCTCCCGTCGTCTCGTTCTGTCGCTTTGACGACCGCGAGATTCGCACCCACGAGCCGGTCATGGAGCCTGACGCCGTGATCATCCAAGACGTCACCCTGATCCACCAGGTGGATCTCTTTTCCGGCCTCTCGTCGGACGGGTACGTCCTCATAAATACGTCCAACGGCTTCTCGGACCTCGGTTTTGGCGACTTCTTCGACCACTATTGCCCCGAGCGCCTCATGACCTGCCCCGCCACCGAGATCGCCCTCGAACACCTTGGCCGTCCACTGCCCAACGCGGCGCTGCTCGGCGGGTTCGCCGCACTCACCGGTGAGCTCACGTGGGACGCGATCGACAAAGCCGTGCGCGAACACTTCTCGGGCCCCGTCGGTGAGCGCAACGCCATCGCGGCGAAGGCTGCCTTTGACTACGTGGACTCGAAGATTAAGGAGACCGCTCGTGCTTCGACAAATTGAAGGCTCGAAGGCCATCGCCGAGACCGTGGCGCTCTGTCGACCTGAGGTCGTGTGCGCCTATCCCATCTCACCCCAAACCCACATCATCGAAGCCGTGGGCGCGATGGTGAAGGAGGGCACGCTCGCCCCCTGTGAGTTCATCAACGTCGAATCGGAGTTCGCGGCGATGTCCGTGGCGATCGGTGCCTCGGCGACCGGGGCCCGCGCGTACACCGCGACGGCGAGCCAGGGACTGCTCTTCATGATGGAGGCGGTCTACAACGCCGCCGGCCTCGGACTACCGATCGTCATGACGCTCGCGAATCGCGCCATCGGTGCGCCCATCAACATCTGGAACGACCACAGCGACGCAATGGCGGTCCGCGACTCGGGATGGATTCAACTCTTCGCCGAGAGCAACCAGGAGGCGTCGGACCTCCACGTCCAGGCCTTTCGCCTCGCCGAGGAACTCTCGGTCCCGGTCATGGTCTGTGTCGACGGCTTCATCTTGACCCACGCCGTCGAGGGCGTCGATCTGCTCGATCAGTCCTTCGTGGACGCGTTCCTCCCGCCGTACGAACCGCGTCAGATGCTCGACACCGAGGCCCCCGTCTCCATTGGTGCCATGGTCGGACCCGAAGCGTTCGAAGAGGTGCGCTATCTCGCCCACTTACGCCAGCTCGACGCGCTCGAACGTATCCCCGCCATCGCGAGCGAGTTCTTCGAAGCAACGGGACGTGAGAGCGGTGGGCTCGTGCGCCCGTATCGCACCGACGACGCCGACACCGTGATCGTCGCCATGGGCTCGGTGTTGGGCACGTTGAAGGACGCGGTCGACGCGCGACGCGACCTCGGCGAGCGAGTCGGCGTACTCGGCGTCACGTCCTTTCGCCCCTTCCCGAGCGAAGCGGTGCGCGACGCGCTCGCCAGCGCCCGCCAGGTGGTCGTGATCGAAAAGGCCTTCAGCATCGGCGCCGGTGGCGTCCTTTCGAACGACATCGCCATCGCCATCCATCACGAACAGACGCTGTTGCGTACCGTCGTCGCCGGTCTCGGCGGCCGAGCCATCACGCGGCGCTCTTTAGAGAAGGTCCTCGAGGAGGCATCACGAGACGAACTGGCGACGCTCACGTTCCTCGACCTCGACCGTGACGCGGTCGATCGAGAGCGCGCCCGCATGCAGGCGACCCGACGATCGGGCCCGTCGGCGGAGAACCTCCTACGTGACCGCGCCACGGTTGCACCAAAGGTACGAGCATGACGAGCCAGCGAGTCCATTTCTACCAAGTCGGCAGTTTCGCGGTCGGCAACCGACTTCTCAACGAAGAGGAGCGCACGATCCAGGCGCAAGCGGATCGGACGAACTCCATTGACTCGGGCCATCGCGCCTGTCAGGGCTGTGGCGAGGCGTTGGGAGCGCGTTACGCCCTCGACGCCGCCATGCGCGCCACCAACGGCCAAGTCGTCGCGGTGAACGCCACCGGTTGCCTCGAAGTCTTCTCGACGCCCTATCCCGAAACGTCGTGGAGGATCCCTTGGTTGCACTCACTCTTTGGGAACGCACCGGCCGTCGCGACCGGCGTCGCCGCGGCACTGCGAGCGAAGGGTAAGAAGGACGTTCGCGTCGTCGCGCAGGCCGGCGACGGAGGAACCGTGGACATCGGTTTTGGATGTCTGTCGGGGATGTTCGAACGCAACGACGACGTGCTCTTCATTTGCTACGACAACGAGGGCTACATGAACACGGGCGTGCAGCGCTCGGGGGCGACCCCGCCGGCCGCCCGCACCGCCACCACCGAAGCCGTGGGGCCTGAACCGGGCAACGTCTTCGGTCAGGGTAAGGACGTCCCGCGCATCGCGATGGCCCACGACATCCCCTACGTCGCCACCGCGACGGTCGCCGACCTCCACGACCTCGAGCGCAAGGTCGAGCGCGCCATGGAGTTCCACGGCGCTCGCTACCTTCACGTCCTGGTGCCCTGCCCGCTCGGTTGGGGATCGCCGTCGTCCGAGACCATCCACATCGCCCGCCTCGCCCAGGAGTCGGGACTGTTCCCGGTCTTCGAGGCCGAGTACGGCGTGGTGACGTCGGTGTCGCACATCCGCCGACCGGTGCCGGTCGAGGAGTACCTGTCACGACAGCGTCGATTCAACCACCTCTTCGGCGCCAACCCTCGTCCCGACATCGTCGCGCACCTTCAGGCAATGGCCGACGAGAACATCGCGCGTTACGGGCTCATCGCGCCCGAGATGGAGCATTCGTCATGAAGATCCCCTTTGCCATCACCCTGGACGTCGGTTCGAGTCGAGCGAACCACACCGGCTCTTGGCGCGTCGAACGCCCGGTGTACGTGGACCGACTGCCGCCGTGCAACAACGCGTGCCCCGCAGGCGAGAACATCCAGGCTTGGCTCTACGAAGCCGAATCGGGCAACTACGAGGCAGCGTGGCACAAGCTCGTCGAAGAGAACCCGCTTCCGGCCATCATGGGTCGTGTCTGCTTTCACCCGTGCGAGACGGCGTGTAACCGAGTCCAGGTGGACGAAGCGGTCGGTATCAATGCCGTGGAGCGCTTCCTCGGCGACCTGGCCCTCGAGAATGGCTGGACGTTGCCCGACGCAGGCCCCGACACCGGAAAACGGATCCTCGTCATCGGCGCGGGACCGGCGGGACTCAGTGCGACCTATCACCTACGGCGCCTCGGCCATCAGGTGCGACTCGTCGACTCCGCCCCACGACTCGGCGGCATGATGCGCTACGGCATTCCGGCCTATCGACTCCCGCGCGCCGTGCTCGACGCGGAGATCGCTCGCGTCATCGCGATGGGCGTGGAGGTTCAACTCGGACACGTCGTCCACGACGTCGAACAGGAGCGCCATGACGGGAAGTTCGACGCCGTGTTCCTCGCGGTCGGAGCGCAACTGGGCAAGCGGGTCGACATCCCCGCCGGTGACTCCTCTCGCGTCATTGACGCGGTGAACTTCCTGCACCAAGTCGCCGAGGACGATCCACCGCTACTCGGTCGGCGAGTCGTCATCTACGGCGGGGGCGACACGGCCTTTGACGCCGCACGTACCGCGCGCCGTCTCGGGGCGACCGACGCCGTCATTGTCTATCGTCGCAACCGCGAACGCATGGGCGCGAGCGGCGAAGAGTTCGAGCAGGCGCTCGGCGAGGGCGTCACCGTGCGTTGGCTCTCGACGATCAACAAGTTCGATGGTGATCGAATCGTGCTGGAGAAGATGCAACTCAACAGCGAGGGATTCCCCGAGCCGACGGGCGAGTTCGAAGAGCTCGACGCTGACTCGCTGGTCCTCGCCCTCGGACAAGACACCGACCTCTCGCTGCTCGAGCACGCCGACGACGTCACCGTACGTGACGGCGCGGTCCAGGTGCTCGACTCGATGATGGCCAGTCCGACGGGCATCTTCGCGGGCGGTGACGCCGTGCCGGCTGAGCGCACGGCGACGGTGGCGGTCGGACACGGCAAGCGCGCCGCGCACAGCATCGACAACTTCGTCATGGGCAGCGACGCCCAAGTGAAAGAACGCCACGAACTCGCCTCGTTCGAACGTCTCAACACCTGGTACTACGCGGACGCTCCGCGCACCGAACGTCCAGAACTCGAGCGGGTCCGACGTCAGACGAACTTCGAAGAGGTCATCGGTGGTCTCACGCCGGACAACGCGCTCTTCGAGGCACGGCGCTGCATGTCGTGCGGCAACTGCTTCGAGTGCGACAACTGCTTTGGCGTCTGTCCGGATAATTCGGTCATCAAGCTGGGCGAGGGAATGCGGTACGAGTTCAACTACGACTTCTGCAAGGGCTGTGGGATCTGTGTCACGGAATGCCCCTGCGGCGCCATCGACATGATCCCCGAACGCAACTAGGTCCAACCACAGTACGTTGGGTCGACGGGTACTACGCACTCTCCAAGGCGGCGGCCGGAGGTCGAGCGCTGAGTGAGTTGACGGCCCAGAGGTTGTCGCGCGTCGCGGCCTGGAGTCGCCCGAGCGCACGTCCACTCAGTGGTTCGCACACCCAGTCCCAGTGAAGGGCCACCGTGTCGCCGACGGCGAGATCATCGACGAATCCGAGGCCCTCGACCCCGCGGCGAACGACTTCCACGCGTTGGTCGCCGAGCAACAGTTGGCTTCCCACGAGTTCGAGTCCGCGACTGGTGACGGTGACGAGGTCGCCGCGCAGTGACTCAACTCGACCCCAGCGAATGCGGCACTGGTCCAGGACGTGCAGAGGTGCACTCGAGCGCCCGGCGCGCAGGAGGCCGATCCAGGGATAGACGGCGAAGACGTGAAAGTTGTGCTGCGCCACTCCCCCATTCCAGGCCGCCTCGATCAGCGGCGGGAATCGAGTCCCCGCCCGATGCGCGAAGCGCTCGTCGAGTGACGCAGCGAGTATTGAGGGCGGGACGCGTCGCGTCAGGTCGTTGCCGATCCAGTACGCCTCCACCACGCGAGGATCGAGCGGGTCGGCGACTGCGTTGCAGCCAGCGATCAATTCGAGGTAGGGCCACGCCCCCTCGAACTGGTGCGCCAAATGCGCCAGCAGGGACTCCTGGCCACCCTCCACCGCGGCCTCGAGCAACGCGGCCGGCTCCCCAGGGCCGCAGTAGCCAAGTTCGTTGGGCGGATAGGCGTAACGAGCGAAGAGTTCCGCGCCAGAGACGGCCCTTCGCTCGGCGGACACGGTCACACTCCGAGCGCTGGCTTCGTCCAAGCCGAACGACCGCGAGCCCCGACGAGCACCAACGTCGCGCCCGCGCCGATCAGCACGAGTCCGATGGTGTTGCCACTCACGACCGTCGTACCGGCTGCGAGTTGCAGCAGCCACGTGATCAGTGCGCTCGAGACGAGTACCGACGTCACGTCAACGGCCCGCGCCCGCGCGAGCGCGCTCATCCACGTCGCCACGTAGGCGCTCAGGAGAAGACCGGTCCATAACGCCCAGTGCCATTGGTCGGCGTTCATCGACCCCAGTTGGCCGAGCGATCCGCTCGCGGCGAGGTAGACGATCAACGTGAGTGCCCCGAGCCCCATGCGCACGACGGCGAGCACCGCGGGCGGACGAGTCTTTAGGAGCCGTCGCGCGATGACCACTTCGAGTGCCCAGAGCACGCTCGACACGAGCACGTCGAGCTCGCCGCGGTTGGCGGCGAGTTGTCCGACACCACCGCTGGCCACGACCTCGCCACTGATGAGAAGGGCGATCGCTGCGAGGTTCCACCAGCGCAGCCGCTCGCGCAGGAACAGCACTGCGATCACGGCCACCCACAGCACGAGGGTGTCGCGCCAGAACGCCGCCGGCGTCGGCTCGCTCTGGGCGAGGCCGTCGAAGAACAGCACGAAGGCCAGTCCTCCGCCGACGACCCCCACGTAGAGAAGCCCGAGACGTTCGATCCATCGCCGTGTCGGGGGAACCGATCGCGCCTCGGGCGCGGTCGTGACGAAGTTCGCCGCGGCCGATCCGAATTGACGGTTGCGAACCCTCCAGCCGATCAGCGCCACGATGGAAAGCACCGCGACCGCGACGAGGTTCTTGGCCGTGGTGTAGACGGCGGGCGTGGCTCCGGCGCGCACGCCGTAGCTATTGACGAACACGGATACCCCGCTCACGAGCGCGGTCGCTCCCGCGATAGCGACGCCGGGAACGCGTCGGCGTTGCCCCGCGCGTGCCTTTAGATTCCCCATGAGATTTCCCCTTTCACTGACGACGCCGTGGCGTGTCGAATCTCCTCGACGACACGGGCCGCCTCAACGGCGTCCACGCGGTCGATGACGTAACCGCTGTGCACGCTCACCCAATCCCCTGCGCTGAGATCTGCGCCGTCGTACGCGAGCAACGACGCTCGCGAGTGCACGCGATCGACGTCTTCGACGTCGACCCAGGCGTCATCCTCACGGCCCAGCACTTTGTAGAGCCGACTTAGGCACATAGTTGCTCGCTTTCAATCAACCTGGCGACCGCCAGGAATGCCTCGGGGACGGCGGCCTGCACCGCCGCACTCATGGAAGAACCGAGCTCGAAGGCCTCGCCCTCGACCGCCACGACCACCAAACGCCGCGGAGCCCGATCGATAGCGCGCGCCACGCGAAGCACCCCGACCAGGCCAATGCCGTGGGTACTCGTGACCGCCGGTTCGACCGTGCCGTCGTCGTTGACGTGCGCGACGTCGATGTCCATTACCTGCACGGTGCCGATCGGCGCGCCCGAGCGCACGGCGTCGATCACGACCGCGAGGTCTGCCCCGTCGAAGCGACCCAGCAGATCGAGTGGTTCTGCCAGTGGTCCGACGTCACGCACGTCGTCATGCACGCCCGCAAACAGTGCCGCGACCATCGGACCGACGGCGTCGTCGCCCCGATACGTGCTGCCCAGACCGGCCACGACGATGTCGAGAGGACTCATGCGTGTTCCACCACGACATCGAGGAAGTGCGCGGCGCACGAGATACACGGATCGTGGTTGCGAACGGCCTGCTCGCAGCGCCACTGCAGGTCGTCGTCGTCGAGCTCGAGACCGCCTTCGACGACGCGGCGCAGATCCTCTTCGATGGTGAGCTGGTTCTGCGAGGTGGGCGGCATGATCCGCGCACGCACGATGTTGCCGTCGCCGTCGATTTCATATTGGTGTAAGAGCAGCCCCCGCGGCGCTTCGGTGACCCCGGTGCCGACACCGGCGCGAGTGATGCCGAGGTCGGCCGCGGGAACCGGTGGCTCATACTGCGCGACGAGACGTAGGGCTTCGTGGCAGGCGAACGCGATCTCGAGCGCGCGTACGACGATGCTCTGGAAGGGGTTCGCGCACGTCTCGCCCAGTCCGGCCTTGCGAGCCGCGTCTCGCACGACCTCGGGGAGGAGTGACCCGCTCAGTGCGTAGCGTGCGAGCGGACCGGTGAGGTAGCTGCGTCCATCGAGGCGCGCGTGCAGCGCGGTCGAGCGCGCCACGTGCTCCTCGACCGACAGTTCGGCGAAGCGCTGGGGCGTGACGTCCAGTCCGTCTGAGGATCCCGGACATCCCGAGTCGATCGCGTAGCGCCCGTCCTGGCGCAGCGCGACGAATCGGTACGCTCCAGTGACCGCGGGGAAGTCGAACCCCGCGACCCACTGCACGGTCGCCAGCGCATCGTCGAGCGCGCGCTCGAGCGGAGCGGTGAGTGCGGCGATTGCCTCGGGCTCGGGCGCGCTGTAGAAGCCACCGACACGAACGTTGACTGGGTGTACGGCCCGACCCCCGACGGTCTCCATGATGAGGTTGCCCGTCCGCTTGAGCGCGAGGCCACGTTCGATCACGCTCGGTTGACGTTCGGCCAACTCCACCGCGTCCTGGCACTTGAGGAAGTCCGGCGCGTGGAGCAAGTAGACGTGCAGCGCGTGGCTCTGGATCCACTCGCCGCAGTAGAGCAACCGGCGCAGGACCTGGACCCGATCACTGACGACGATCCCCAGGGCATCTTCCATCGCCGCGCACGCGGTCAGTTGATAGGCCACGGGACAGATCCCACAGATGCGCGCCGTGATGTCCGGGGCTTCGCTGTAGTGGCGCCCGATCAACATGGCTTCGAAGTAGCGCGGCGGCTCGAAGATGTCGAGCGACACCTCACTCACGGTGCCGTCGTGCACGACGACGCGCAGCGACCCCTCCCCTTCGACCCGGGCGACCCCTTCGGCGCTCACCGTGCGATTGCGATTCGTTCCGTGCGTCACGACTCATCCTTTCGCGAGTGCGCCGTAGTGCCGATCGTCACCTTCGTGGCACCGAGGTTCGTCGCGGCGTCTCGAAAGGCGGGGGCCGCGGCGTTAAAGGTCTGCAAAGATCGAGCCAGCGTGACCTCGTCGTGGCCGTGCGAACGCAGCCACTGCATCAGTGAGGTCACGTTCGCGCCCTCACTCGGGCCAAAACAGCCAAAACAGCCCCGACCGATCGACGGGCAGAGCGCGTTGCAACCCGCGCGCGTCACCGGTCCGAGGCAGGCGCTCTCGCCGGACACCGCGAGGCAGACGGTGCCACGGGCCTTGCACTCCTGACAGACCGAGTGGGTCGCCACGATGGGCCGACGGTGAGCGAGGAGGGCGAGGAGCACCTCGAGTAGCTGGAACCGGTCGATGGGGCACCCTCTAAGTTCGTAGTCGACCGCGACGTGGGCCGACACGGGCGTCGAGGTGTCCAGGGCGCGCAGGTAGTCGGGGTGCGCGTAGACCATCGCGGGAAAAGCCCCCGGCTCGACGAAGTTGCGCAGGGCCTGGATGCCGCCCGTCGCGGCGCAGGCCCCGATCGTCACGAGGTAGCGCGACTGTGCACGGACCTCGAGGATGCGCGCGACGTCATCGTCGGTGGTGATCGAACCCTCGACCAATGAGATGTCGTAGGGCCCCTCGACGTGGGCGCGCGTCATCTCTGTGAAGTGCGCGATCCGCACCGCGCGGGTGATCGCGAGTAACTCTGGCTCGAGGTCGAGCAGGCTCAGTTGGCAACCGTCACAGGAGGCGAATTTCCACACTGCGAGCGTCGGGCGCTCTACGACGCTGTCGACGCTCATCGCTCACGCTCGTTCATCAACACGTTCGCCTCGACGTAGCCCACCACGGGACCATCGCGGCACAACAGCAGGGGCCCGAGTTGACAGTGCCCACACCAACCGAGCCCGCACTGCATGTTCCGTTCGAGCGACACCCAGATGGACGCGGGATCGACGCCGAGCTCGATCAACGCCCGCGCCGTGAACCTCATCATGATCTCCGGGCCGCAGATGAGCACTCGACAGTGGTGAGCGTCAAAGCCCGCGCTCGAGAGCAGCGTCGTCACCAGTCCGACGCGACCGCTCCAACCGGGCGCCGAACGATCGACCGTGCTCAGGACGACTGCGCCGGCCTTCTCCCACTTCGCCATGTCGTCCAAGAAGACCAACTGGTCCGGCTCGCGCGCACCCACCAGTACGAAGACCTGCCCCGCACCGTCGCTGCGAGCCGCGACCAACTCCTCGACCGCCCCGCGCAGCGGCGCGAGTCCGATACCACCGGCCACGATGACCGTGTCAATCGCGGCCGCGTTTCCCGTGACACCCCAGTCGGTGCCAAAGGGTCCGCGCACGCCAATGACGTCGCCGACGCCGCTCGAACAGAGTGCGTGGGTCACCGCACCGACGTCACGAACCGTATGGAGCAGCGGTCCGGGGTCACTCGGCGAAGTGCTGATCGAGACGGCGACTTCCCCGACCCCGATGGCGCTCAACATGTTGAACTGACCCGATTGAAACGAGAGCCGCGAGCCATCGAGCGATTCGAGCCAGAGCGTGACGACGTCGGCCGTCTCGTTGCGGCGAGCGACTACGCGGTACAGCACCGGGGTCAACCCCGAGCGTGGCGCGTCGAGCTCGATCGCGCTAGCCACGGTGCTCTCCGTAGAGGTCGAGCAGCCGTATCCGGGTGGACTGGAGCCTTCCCAGAAGTTCCTGGGTCACCCGCGACAAGAGTGCGAAGCCGAGCGCCGGATCCTCGAACGACTTTGCGCGCAGGCACGCGCCATCGATGGCGAGGGCCCCCACCGGCTCGAGCGCGCGCGCGTCAAAGGTCCAGCGGTACGGGGCCACGAGCCAACTCCAACCGACTGCATTCCCCGATCCCACGGTCTCGATCACGATCGGTCCACGACCGGCCTGATGCACTTCAATCGAGACGTGACCTCGACGCAAGAGAAAGAACGTGTCAGCGCTCTCTCCTTCGGCGCAGAGCATCGCGCCCGCGTCGAATGCGACGTTCTGGGCGCACCCCGCCACCAACGCCAAGTGCTCGTCGCTCAGTCCGGCCGCGAAGGGGTGGGCGCCGACGAGTTCGTCGATCGTGATCACGAGCGACTCCGAGCGCTCGATAGCGACACCGTGGTCGCACCGTCGGAACGTTCGATGGCCGACGCCTCTTCGGTGATATCGATGCCGACGGGACACCAAGCAATGCATCGGCCACAGCCCACGCAGCCGGTCGTGTCGAACTGGTCCCACCACGTCGAGAGTTTGTGGGTCATCCACTGGCGATAGCGCGACTGGGTCGTCGGGCGCACCGCGCCACCGTGCAGATACGAGTGATCGATACTGAAGCACGACGCCCACGTACGCTCACGGATCACGTCCCCGTCGAGATCGGTCGCGTCGCGCACGTCACTGCAGAAACACGTCGGGCAGACCAGCGTGCAGTTGCCACACGAGAGGCAGCGCTCGGCCACCTCGACCCAACGCGGATGTTCCAGATTTCTCGCGAGCACCCCAGCGAGACCGTCGGTGTCCAGGTGGCGAACCATTTGATCCCGGGCCCCGTCGAGTACTGCGTCGCGTGCCGACAAGTCGTCCCCCGAAGCGCTTGAGCACACCACACCTTCGAGCGCCGAGAGCGCGCGAGGGGAACCCACGCGCGCCAAGAATCGATGGCCTCCTTCATCGTCCAACTCCGTGAGCGCCAGGTCGAAACCGGACTCGACGTTCGGTCCCGTGCCCATGGAGTCACAGAAACAGGTCGCGGCCGGACTCGAGCACTCCACGACGGCGACAAAGGCGTTCTCGCGCCGCTGTGCGTAGCGTGTGTCGCAGTGCTGGCCTTCGATGAAGACGCGGTCGAGTACCGCCAGGGCGGCCACTTCGCAGGGACGCGCGCCCAGTACCGCGAGCGGCGGTCGTTCGTCGAGGGTCTCGACCAGTTCCACGTAGCCATCGACGCTCCGTGCGCGCCACTGTTCATCGTGAGCGGGAAAGAACTCCGACTTCCAACCGCTCGGTCCGACGGCCCAGTCAAACAGGGTTTCGTCGTCGCCGTGCGCCAGCCGGTAGTGGCCCGGTCCCTGTTCGTCGTGCACGCCCTTTGGGAGGTCCTCCACACCACTGAGGGCGCCGGGCACGATCGCCCCCGAGCGCACGACGGGACCCTTCACTTCGTAACCGAGATCGGTGAGATTTCTGATCAGCGTCGTGAGTTCGTCCGCTCGCAGTACCACCGTCGATCCGACACGAAGGGTCGCGGTCTCATCAGGTCGTGGCAACTCGTTCGCGTCGTGGTTGTCGAACACAACTGCAGTTTCTCGCAGGGTACGACACGTCAACTAGGGAAAAAAGTCACGTTTCGACGTCCAGAGCACCTCACGATTCGGGTCTCGCGGCCCATTACCTCGTGGTTTCAGCTTCGGTGGCGCAAGGCTCGAAACAGTGGTCCCGGGCCCAAGTGGCGAGGCGCGAGACGCGCTTTGCAGTCAACGACGAGCGCCCCCTCGGGCGTGACGATGACCGGGTTCAAATCGAGTTCGACGAGTTCGGGTACTTCCTCAGCAACTCGGGCCACCAGTTCGACGAGGGCCGCCAGCGCCTGTCGATCGACGGGTGGAGCCCCGCGAAAACCGTCAAGGAGCGGAGCCGCTCGCAACGAACCGACCATTGCCTCACCCGCCCCGGCGTCGAGTGGAGGTACTGCGAACGACCGATCACCCAGGACGTCGGTCATCACCCCACCGAGCCCGACCATCACGACCGAACCGAAGTCGGGATCGACCGTAAGGCCAACAATCGCTTCGACACCCGACTTCGCCATGGGTTGAATGACCGCGCCGCCCATCTGTGGTCCCAGTCGCGCCGACATCTCTTCGTAGGCAGCGTGCACCGCGCTCGAGCTCATGAGCGAGGTCACCACGCCGCCGACGTCGGACTTGTGGACGAGGTCGCCCGCACGTGCTTTCAGCACGACCGGAAAGCCCAGGGACTCCCCCGCAGCGGCGGCCTCGTCAGCGCTGAAGACCGCTTGGGTCGAAAGAATGGGCAACCCGCACGAACTGAGTAGCCGAGCCGCCTCGTCAAGTTCCAGCCATCCGCCCTCCGGGCATTCGGCGAGCCGAGTCCCGACAATCTCTCGAACGATCGAAAGCTGCTCAATGGCCACGGGTTCGTTCGACGAGTTCGTCGAACGGTTGCGCCACTCTGCGTAGCGACACAGGTGGGCCAGCGCGGAGGCCGCGCGCTCGGGGGTGGGAATCTCGGCGACGCGGCTCATCGCCTGCCCGTGACGAGGTGATGCGCCGAGCACGCACGCGACGAGCGGCTTGTCAAAGCGTGACGCGACCGCCTCGACGGCGACGCGAGCGTCGTCACCCGATAGGGCTAACACCTCGGTCACCACGACGATCACCGCGTCAATCGCCTCATCGGCCAGGACGATCTCGAGCGCCCGCTCAAACGTCGCGCACGATCCGTCGGCGGTCAGGTCCACTGGGTTGGACGTCGCGGCGGCGTCGACCAGGCATTCCTTGAGCGCCGCCTTCGTCGACTCGTCGAGTTCACTCACGTGCAATCCGTTGGCCTCACACGCGTCGGCGGCGAGGATGAGCGGACCTCCGGAGTTGCCCACCAGCGCGACACGCCGTCCCGCAGCCAGTGGCGCCGCGAGTACGAGCGTCGAGACGTCCAGGAGCTCTTCAAGACGGTCGACCTTGATGACGCCGGCGCTTCGCAAGAGGGCTTCCACCGACACCTCCGGAGTGGCGGCGGCCGCGGTGTGTGATCGCGCGGCCCGGGCCCCAGCGGTGCTTCGTCCGGCTTTCAACGCAACGATTGGCTTGTGTTCGCCGATGCGCCGAGCGATGCGCGCGAACTTTCGCGGGTTACCGAGCGATTCGAGGTAGAGCGCGATGACTGAAGTGCGCTCGTCTCGTTCGAGAAAACACAGCAGGTCATTGGAACTCACGTCGAGTTTGTTGCCCACCGAGATGAAACTCGAGAGTCCAACACCCGAGGCACTCGCCTGTTCGGCGAGCACGATGCCGACCGCTCCCGACTGTGAGATCAGTGCCAGACGACCGGGCAGTGGATCGAGGCCCGTGAAGGTGGCGTTCAGCCGCACCTCCGGATCGGTATTCACGAGACCGAGACAGTTCGGTCCTACGATGCGCATGCCGTTCTCGCGCGCCATGGCAAGTAGTTCGGTCTCCATCGCCGCGCCGGCCTGACCGGTCTCGGCGAACCCCGCCGTGATTACCGTTACGGCGCGCACGCCACTGAGCGCGGCCTCTTTGAGAACTTTCGGCACCTGCGCGGCCGGTACCGCGACGATGGCGAGATCGACGCGCTCGGGCACCGAGGAGAGGTTGGGGAACGCCGCGACGCCACAGATGGAGCGGGCCTTTGGATTGACGGGGTACACGGTGCCCGTCACGTCGCCCGCCAGCAGCGATCGCACGACCTCGTGCCCCGGACTGCCGGGATTTCGTCCCGCACCCACGACAGCGATGACCTTCGGACGCAAGACCGCGGTCATGCTCGCCGCCTCGGCGACGGCCTCTCGTTCATCACACGTCGCGCGGTACTCGCTCGTCGGGCGAAGGTCGATATCGAATTTTGCGACGTCGAACTCTCGAACTGCGTCCATCCGCAAGCCCAGCGCGTTGAGGACGCCCAGCATGTTCTCGTTGCCCGTCGCCACCTCGGCGTGAAAACGTTCGATTCCTATTGACCGCGCGTACGCGGCCAGACTCTCGAAGAGCAGCGTCGCGACCCCTTGCTGACGATAGGGCTGCGTGACGTCTATGACGATGGTGGCCGCGACGTCGTCGACGTGGTCTCGATCGAAGGTGGCGACCGCCACGATTTCTTCGAAAGCAATCGCCACGAAGGCCATTCTCCACAAATAGTCGGCGTCGGCCACCCGTTCGGCCGCCTCGTGCGTCGAACTGGGATCGACGCCAGCACGACGAGCGAGGAATTCGGTGAAGCGGTCGAGTTGCGGCGCGTCGCTCGCCCGGATCGGTCGAATACGAACGGACGAGCCGTTGGTCAGTAACCCGTCAAAGGCCCACGCCAGCGGGTACTCGTGGGCGACCGCTGACTCTCGGAGGAGCTCACTTTGAGCCATCTTCACCTCGCTTTTCTTCAATGATGTCCCCGAGCGCACGTGGTTCGTTAGGGACCAATGGCCTGAATATTCCCCGCCCGTGACCGACGGTAAAAGGGGACCTTCTTCCCTAGAGGGCATTGGGCGGGCACGGTCACACTGGGGACGGACGTTGAATCGAGGAGTCATGCGAATAGGTTTGCTCACCGGCGGCGGAGACTGTCCCGGACTGAACGCGGCGATTCGTGCCATCGTCTTGTGCGCGGAGAATGACGGCGACGAGGTCATTGGCTTTCACCATGGCTGGCTAGGCGTGGCTGAAGACGAATGCACCACCTTGACCGAGGCCGACACCAAAGGACTACTGCAGACGGGCGGCACGATCCTACGTACCGCTCGTTACCACCCGGAGAAGCACGAAGGTGGCACCGAAGCGGTGCTCACGACCTTCGCGCGCGAACGTCTCGACGCGTTCGTGGTCATTGGGGGAGACGGCACGCTGGGCGCGGCGCTCAAACTCACACAACTGGGCGTGCCCCTCGTGGGCGTCGCCAAGACAATCGACAACGATGTCACGGGTACTCATCGCTGCATCGGGTTCGACACGGCGGTGGCGACCGCGGCCGAAGCAATAGACCGCGTCCAAACCACCGGCGAGAGCCACGACCGGTTGATGATCGTCGAAGTCATGGGGCGCACCTCTGGTTGGCTCGCCGTGTGCGCGGGCATCGCCGCTGGTGCGAATGCGTTGTGTCTGCCCGAAATGCCAGTGGACTTCGACCAACTGGCCAAGGCCATCGCCCAGCGCCACGACGCGGGATCGACCTCCTCGGTCGTCGTCGTTGCCGAGGGCGCACTGCGTGGTGAGAACATCGCCGGATCAGCCGGCACGATCGTGTCGAACGCGCTCGCCGAGCGCACGGGTTACGAGACTCGTCTCACCGTGCTCGGCCACATTCAGCGCGGTGGCCCGCCGATTGCGTCAGATCGACTGCTTGCGTCGAATTGCGGGGTCGCGGCGATGCAGGCGGTGCACTCGGGCGAGTTCGCCACGCTCGTCGACGCCGGCGACACCACGACCGAACTCGTGCCGCTCAATTTCGTGGCCCTCGGACCACGACCCGTCCCCTCGGCGCTGCTCGCCGTCGCCAGCGAACTCACGGTGCACTAAAAGCCCACACTGCGTTCAAGTGACGCCGTGGCCACAATGACACGACGATGCTCTATCGTTCGCGGGCAACAAACTCCGGCGACGCTTCGAGTCGAGCGACGAGTTCACTATGGCGCAAGAGGCCGACCTGGGTCCCGTACTGTTGTGCTACCTCGGCGGCGTTCAGCGCGGCCCAGCGAAGCGCCTCGTTGAGGGACGCACCCGAGATAACCGCCGCGACGATAGTCGCGGCGAACGCGTCGCCCGCACCGGTATTGTCCAAGGCCGCCTTGGCTTCTGGGAACGCCTCGACCACAAGGTGTTGGCGTTGGTCATCGGCCACGCCGCCACCGGATTCGTCGAAGACCACGACGGTTCGCGGTCCGAGTTTCTTCAAAGCTTCGAGCGTTTGGCCAACGTCGGCGCCGGACTGGTCCGTGATCGCATCAGCGGCCGCGCGGCTGCAGATAAGTATCTCGGCCCTCGCGTACAGGCGGCCGAGTCGCGTCGTACCGGCGTCAACCTGGAAGGTTCCCGGCTGAAAGGCCAGGCGTACGTTCGGGTGTTCGTCCAACCAGTCGGCCACCTCGTCCTGATACGTAAGTGCGTCAGGACCGAGCGAGTTGATGTAGAGCCACGCAGGAATCTCGTGCTCTCTCAGGGCCTTCCAGTGGTAGTTGAAATCGGCGTGACGCACGAGAATCGTTCGCTCTCCACCGAGGGTGAGTATGAAGTTACGAACCGTGTGACTCGGTGAATCAACGTGCACGAGTTCGGTCACGACACCGTCACCTCGCATCGCGCTCAAGATGTCAAGGCCGATCTGATCATGGGCCAGGTAACTCGAAAGCCCCACGCGAAGCCCGAGTCGCGACATTGCGACGGCGGCGTTGGCGGCACTGCCGCCGGCGCTCGACGCAGAGCCGTCCGCGACGACGAGTTTGGTGCCGAGGGGAATCTCGAGCCAACGGCCCTCGTCATCGACGCGCACTCGCACGGGACCATCGGGAAGTTGGATGAACTCATCGGTGACGACGTCGCCCAAACTGACCACGTCGAAGTTCTGCGCTGCGGTTACGAAGCCCACGGCGAACCTCCGAATCTCGATCGAGGGTGAATGTCGCGTCGATCGGTTTCACGTATTTCTGACATCACTTTCACCCTACGGCATCGTTGACAACACGATGCCGCACGAGACGCGCACGACGCATCATTGTGACCTTTGACCCGAGTCGCGCACGAGGAGAGGCTGCGAGCATGTGATGCAGGACGTGAACGACGTACCCAAAAGAGGAGTCCCGATGACGGTGCGAGTAGCGATAAATGGATTCGGACGTACCGGGCGATCGTACCTACGAGCTGCGATCGCCCTGCACTCAGAGATCGAAGTCGTCGCGATAAATGATCTCGGCGCACCTGAGGCGCTCGCGCGACTCTTCGCCCGTGACTCGGTGCACGGCCGTTACCCGGAACCAGTGCGCGTCGAGGGAGAGTCGATGTTCGTTGGCGACCGTCAGATCCGGATGCTCGCCGTGCCCAGCGCGAAGGACCTTCCCTGGGGCGAACTCCAGATTGACGTCGTCGCCGAATCATCGGGCCATTACACCAAGCGCGAGAAGGCGGCGGAACACCTGGTCGCTGGTGCGAAGCGTGTCGTGATCTCTGCCCCGGCGCAAGACCCCGACGCGACGTTCGTCATCGGGGTCAACGAAGACCAGTTCGATCCGACTCGGCACTTCATCATCTCGAACGCCTCGTGCACGACCAACTGTCTCGCTCCCCTGGCCAAGGTCCTCGACGACGCGTTCGGACTCGACAACGGCTTCATGACGACGGTGCACGCGTACACGGACGACCAAAACCTGGTTGACGCGCTGCACAAGGACGCGCGACGTTCACGTGGGGCGGCGATCAATATCGTTCCGACCACGACGGGCGCCGCCAAGGCCACGGGACTGGTACTACCAAATTTGGTCGGCCACCTCGACGGCTTGGCACTGCGCGTTCCCGTCCCCGACGCATCGATCACCGATCTCGTCGTGAACGTCCGCGCCACGCCCAGCGTCGAGGAGATCAACGACGCCTTCCGTGCGGCCGCAGATTCTGGTCGCCTCGCGGGTGTGCTCGAATTCTCCGAAGAGGCGCTGGTGTCAAGTGACATCATCAACTCGAGTGCATCGTGCGTCTTCGACTCATTGTTGACAATGGCCAACGGTCATCTCGTCAAAGTGCTCGGCTGGTACGACAACGAATCGGGCTACTCAAGCCGACTCGCGGACCTCACCGCGCTCGTCGGTGCCACAACGGCGAGTTAACGCCGGCCCCGCAGTCCACAGCAACCGGCTCGCAACACTGCACCCGCCACGTTTGTGCAGCGATGAGTGCCGCATCGTACGCGGATGAACCTCGCCACTGCTCGTCGAGTTCGTCCCTCGCCATGTGACGTTGAGGGCCGCATAAATAGGTGCGCACCGACGAGACGTGAGGAAAGCCACTGCGTCCCCCTGGTGTCGAAACACCAGGGGGACGCGATGTACTCAACTCCGAGACGAACTGGTCTCGAACGTCATGACGTCAACTGACCCTTTTCTTCCAACTCGAGGATCTGCCTCGTGGTCTTCAGCACCGTGTCGGGGTTAAGGCTCATCGAGTCAATGCCGAGCTCGACGAGGAACGCGGCCATGTCCGGATAGTCCGAAGGTGCCTGACCACACAGCCCAGAGTGAATCTTGTTACGGCGGCAACCTTCAACGGCGAGCCTGATCATCATCTTCACGCCCTCGTCACGTTCGTCGTAGTCGAAGGCCACGATCTCGCTGTCGCGGTCGACGCCCAAGGTGAGCTGCGTGAGGTCGTTGGAACCAATCGAGAATCCGTCAAAGTACGGCGCGAATTGGTCGATCAAGATCACGTTGTTGGGAATCTCGCACATGGCGTAGACCTCGAGACCGTTGTCGCCGCGTCGAAGTCCGTGTTCTGCCATGCGGGCCAAAACCCGTTCGGCCTCAGTGACTCGACGAACGAACGGCAACATGAGCACCACGTTGGTGAGCCCCATCTCCTCGCGGACTCGCTTCATGGCCTTGCATTCGAGCGCGAAGCCCTCTTCGTACGCCGGGTGCGCGTAACGCGACGCCCCGCGAAATCCGATCATCGGGTTGTTCTCGAGGGGTTCGAAATCGGCCCCACCCAGCAAGCTGGCGTACTCGTTCGTCTTGAAGTCTGACATTCGTACGACGACGGGCTTGGGCCAGAACGCCGCGGCGATCGTGCCGATCCCTTCGGAGAGCCGTTCGACGAAGAACTCCTCGCCGCTCGGGTAGTTCTCTATGAGCCGTTCGATCGCCTCGCGCGCGACGGGGTCACTCACCTTCTCCGGGTGGATCAGTGCCAGTGGGTGCGCACGGATCGATTCGCTGATGATGAACTCCATACGCGCCAGACCGACACCGTCATTGGGCAAGAAGGATGTCTTGAACGCGAGATCGGGATTGCCCAGATTGATCATGATCTTTGTCTTGGGACGCGCCAGATCTCCCACATCACTGCGCTCGACGTGAAAGCCGACCTCTCCGCGATACACGCGGCCCGAGTCGCCCTCGCCACACGAGACGGTGACCACCGTGCCGCTCGGCACGATCGTCGTCGCGTTCCCGGTGCCGACGACGGCCGGCACGCCCAGTTCGCGTGCGATGATCGCCGCGTGGCACGTACGTCCGCCACGGTTGGTGACGATGGCCGACGCGGTCTTCATCACCGGTTCCCAGTCGGGCGTGGTGGAGTCGGCCACGAGTACCTCACCTGGTTGGAACTCGGAGAGATGCGCCACGCTGTCGATGACGCGAGCGGTGCCCGACGCAATCTTCTCGCCCACCGCGCGACCTTCCACGATGATCTCGCCACTGCCGTCGAGGACGTAGTTCTCGAACACGTTCGCTTGGCGCTGTGACGCCACCGTCTCTGGCCGGGCCTGGACGATGTAGATCTTCCCGTCGAGGCCGTCCTTCGCCCATTCCATGTCCATCGGCTTGTGATAGTGATCTTCAATGGTGACGGCATTGTCGGCCAACTCCAGAACATCCTCGTCGGACAGACAGAATCGTTCCCGGTCATTCTTCGGTGTCGGAACGTTGCGGACCGTCGCTCCCGTGTTGCCTTCGACGAAGATCATCTTCACGGCCTTGTCGCCGAGCAGGCGACGAAGGACTGCTCGGTGCCCTTGCGCGAGCATCGGCTTGTGGACGTAGAACTCGTCGGGGTCGACCGCACCTTGGACGACGTTCTCACCGAGTCCGTAGGCCCCCGTGACGAACACGACGTCACGGAAACCTGACTCCGTGTCCAGTGTGAACATGACCCCCGACGAGGCGAGGTCGGAACGGACCATCTTCATCACGCCAATGGAGAGCGCGACGTCGAAGTGGTCAAAACCTTGGTCCACGCGATAGTGGATGGCGCGGTCGGTGAAGAGACTCGCGAAACAGCGCCGACAGGCGTCGAGCAGGCTCTCCTCGCCGTGCACGTTCAAGAAGGTCTCTTGCTGACCCGCGAAGCTCGCTGTCACCAAGTCTTCCGCTGTCGCCGAGGAGCGCACCGCGAGACGGACGTCTTCGCCGTACTCCTGTTGAAGTTGGCGGTAGCCCGCGATGATCTCGGCGGCGAAGTCGTCGGGAAGTCCCGCTCCGTACACGATTTCACGGGCTTGCTTGGCGCGCCGGGCGAGGTCCTTCACGTCACTGGGATTGAGGTCGTCAAGTGCCTCGTGCAGCAGTTTCACCGCTCCGGTCTGTTCAAGCGCATAGCGATACGCGTCGGCGGTCGTTGCGAAGCCGTTGGGCACACGCACGCCCTTATGGGACAACTTCTGGTACATCTCACCGAGTGAGGCGTTTTTGCCGCCGACGACTGGGACATCTTCGATGCCAATCTCCTCGAAAAACATGACGTATTTGGAACTCTTCATAGTGCACCTCTCCTTTTGAGATTTTGATCGCTTCGCTCGAAAGCGCACATGGACCGCGCATTGCACTTTCGAAGAGAGGGTTGCCGTTCGCAATGAGGCAACAGCACCGGCGTCAAGTACACCGGGCGATATGCCTGTTGGAACATGCCGCACCGCCTCTCGTTTCGCGACCATGACGGTCCGACCGAACGACCTACACTCTTGATTTTCGTTGCACGCGGCGCTCTACGAATAGTGCCAAAAGTCCCAAAGAAAATGGTCGTTTCCCTGACTAACGTGGTCACCACGATGCGGCTGCAAAGTGCCGGGAAAACGATCAAACCCGCATCGCGAAGTTTGTGATGTGCTCAGCGATGAATTCAGCCTGATCCTCCTGTGGGCAATGTTTCCCGGGAATTCGAATGATGGTCGACATTTCAGCAGCGATACGGGCCCCTTCTCGGTACGTCGCGAGAGGCATTGCGGGATCGTCGGTGCGCCACACGATTTGCACGGGATTTCGTAACATGGTGGCCACTTTCGGAACCGCACTAGACGTGACGGTGGCCGAACTGGTCATCGAAGCGTTCTACCCCGCCGACGCCATCACCGCCAACGAGCTCGTTCATTCGTGCCGGTAAAGAAGGAAAACTCGAAAGCAGTCGAGATGGCTATGGGAATATTCGGAAGCAACTCTCGTTGTACGCAAGAGAGCGCTGATCGGTGTCACCGATCTACTTGATGTGCACTCCAGAGATGGCACGCGAAATGATGAGTCGCTGGATCTCGCTCGTCCCCTCGAAGATCGTGTAGGTATTTGAAGGGACGCGTCGCTCCGCTCGAACGAGGGAATCTCGGGCCGCCTTACTCGACCCATTCACTCTCCATCACACTTGCGTGCCGGGGAATCCCACAAGGATTCCCCGGCACGGTTCGGGTGATTAGTGCAAAACCAGCTCTAGGCGCTCCATCTCCAACAGATCCATCGCCGGAGCGGCCGCCACCCGCGAGGCGATCCGCTCGGTCCTGATGTCGAGCACGAGCAGGCTCAAGTTCGACACGATCGCCGCACCGATGATCGTTGTGATCACCGCCATAAGCCCGCTGCTCATGTGGAAGCCGAATTCGGCTCCGACCACCGCACCGACACCCGCCGCACCGATGCCCTTGGCACGCATCGCCTTCGTCGTGTCGGTGCGGACCCATCCGGCGTAGACCCCGAGCCAGATCGGCACCGCGACCGAGACCACCGCCAGCAGCTGGTCGTCGAGCGGCAGGCTCGGCAAGAACCGCAATACCAACAGTGCGCCGAGGAACCATCCGCCGAGTCCGAAGACGATCGGACCGGCCGAACGGATCCACGCGCCCGTCTTTCGTCCGGTACCGCGTCGGCGGCGAATCCGGATCGCCAACACCGCGAGCCAGAGCAACGCCAACAGGGCGAAGCCGAGCATCGCCCCAAGGAGGTCCTTGGCAATCGATCCCTGCGTGGGCGATATGGTGAAGCTGACCACGTTCGGCGAGTAGCGCGACGTGTCGACCTGGCCGGTGGCGTAGAACGTGGTGAGCAACTGCGTGCTGGCTTTCGGCGCGTAGTACCAGAAGTCCTCGGAGTGCCCGAGTCCGGACAGGATGACCTGATGCCCGTTGGAAAGGTGCGGTAATAGTTCCTTCGTGGCATTCTGGGCCGGCGTTTCGAAGTCGAGTGTCCCGCCGATGAGCAGCGTCGCAACGCTCGAGTTCGGCACCTTGGTGTACTGGTACTCACTGGGATTGGCCGGCCACGCGTGCGCAAGGCCCCCCGCTCCCCACAAGAAGGTTCCCAGGGGATTTCCGATGATCGAGCCCCGGTCCGCGCCGGAGCTGAAGTAGCGATCGACGGGCTGCGCGTCGGCCATCCCGATGCTGGCAAACTCGCCCCACACGAACGACTGGGGAAGGCTGAGTTGGGCCAGCGTTGAGAGCAGCCAGAAGCCACTCGGGTCGCCATGCGCGGCGGCGATCCACGAGTCGAGGGTGATCGGTCCACCCAGTGGCGACAGCACGGTGGTCGCATCGGTGAGCCCGAGGAACGTCCCGGTCAACACGTTGCCGGGCCTGATTGGCAGTCCGAGCCAACTCTTTGGAATGTGCTTCGCCGTGTGCTTCATGCTCGCGGCGAGGTTGCCAATGCGGGCGCGGCAGGAGGGTTGCTTCGCGCACAGCGCCGAGTAACTCTCGATCCCCTGATCAATCTCGGCCCCGCTGTAGATGAAGTTCCCGGGCGGGTTGACCCCGATCATCACCGAGCGCTCAACGTTCTTCGGATACATCCACGAGTAAATCATCGCGAGACGCGTCCCGGCGCTATCGCTGATCAGGTCGATGCGCTTGTAGCCGAGCGCGACGCGAGCGGCTTCGATGTCGCTGGCCTGCTCCTCCAGCGTGTAGCCGGCGAGGTCGACGCCAGATCGCTCAAGGCGCTTCGCGCACCCGGCGAAGGCGTTCGAATACGAACTCAACGACGCTTTGGCGAGGTAATCGTTGGCTTTCTCGAGCGCCGCGGTCACCTCGGGACAGTTCAGGACCGAGGAGCCGTCGACGCCGCGGTAGCCAAGCATCACCACATCGTGGTCGACAGCCAGACGGTCCGCTTGGGGGAACGTCATGTTCGTTATGCCGGGGCCACCGTTGAGATGAAAGATTGGCGCCAACGGGTGCGATGAGCGAGCCAGAATGCGTGTCACGGGCAGCGCGATCAGGCGTGACCGGGGGTTTGCCCGGTCCTCGGGCACGATGAGCGTTCCGCAGTCGGCGCGGTAGGCGCCTTTCTCGGTCGCGTAGGTGCACGGGTGCATGGTCAACTGGCCAGCGTGCGCCCCTTGCGGGACCGAGACTGCGGCGTCGCCCGATGCCATCCCGAGGTACGTCAGGCCGAGCAACATTACCCCGATGACCGCCAGGGCAACAATCCGACTGAAGCTGTAGATCCGCTTTGTTTTCATGATGATGCCTTCCTTTCGGTCAGCGACTTGCTGACTAATGAACTCGGTTGCTTTGTTGCAAGATTGATTCCGCCTCTAAAGCCAGTCACGGTTGTCGCGACGGCGACGTCAAGTGGGGTTCCTGTCGTACCGAAAGCCGACTGAAACTTCGTGGTGTCGAGCACAAAGGGTTCTTCGAACTCGTACGCCATCTCGACCATCCCGCGAAGCGTCGGATTGAAGAGACCGAGAGCGCGCAGGAGCGGCTTCGGCACCGACCGGATACCAACGCGGTGCCCGACGTGATTGGAGACAAGGTCAAGGATCTGTCTCGTCGTGACCGTTTCTGGCCCGGCCAGATGCCAAATCTCATCGACCGCGCGCTCGTTAGTGCCCAGGACTGCCAAGCCGGCCGCGATGTCGGGCACGTAACTGTACGTGTGGGCAAGATCGGGATCACCAATGAAGTCAGCTCGACGTCCGGCCACTGCGTTCGCAAAGACACGTTCGCCTAACGACGACTCGGTGACTCCTGGCCCAAAGAAGTCCGAGGCCCTCCCAATTGCGATGTGCACGCATCCGGCGTCTCTGGCCGCCAACAGCTCCGCCGTCATTGCGGCACGAGTTCGCCCCTTCTGCGTTGTGGCGGCAAGTGGGAGGTCCTCGGTCATTGGTGCACCGGCCGTTGGACCGTAGCCGTACAGGTTCTCAAGGCTCACGAGCAGTGCGCCGAGACGTTCGGCGCCAGCGAGGACGCCACGCTGGAGCGGCGGGAACAACTCAGGCCATTTCGAATAGGGAGCGTTGAGGCATTGGTACATCACCGTCGCTCCCTGGGCGGCGTCAGTGAGTGCCCGGACGTCGGTGGCCTCAGCTCCCCGCCACTCAATCCCCTCGGGCAATTGAGCGGGTCGCCGCCGCGAGACAACGCGAACCGGAAGTTCCAGTCCGGCCAAGTGCGCGGCGAGCGCACGCCCGACTTGGCCGGATCCCAATACCACGTGCATCGCGCGATCGTTCGTTGACACGACGACCTACTTTGAGGACGAGGCGTCGACAAAGTCGGCGACGTCGGCGTGGAGTTGCAGTGGCGAAGGAGTCGACGTCGGAATACTTGCGTGTGGCGAACGTGGTCCCTTTGAAGTCGGCGACCACCACGCGGCCGAGCCGAGGAATTTCATCAGAGCCGGCACCAAGATCGCCCTCACCACCGTTGCGTCAATGAGGACCGCAAAGGCAACACCGAGGCCGAGTTCTTTGACGAAGACCAGCCGCGACAGTACGAGTGCACCCATGGCGAGCGCAAGACAGAGCGCTGCGGAACTTACGATCCCACCCGTGTGGTTAAGACCCCGAGCCACCGACTCGTCGGGCGACGTGCCCGCGTCGTGCTCTTCCTTCATTCGTCCGAGCAAGAAGACGCCGTAGTCAGTCGAAAGTCCGAACACCACCGCGAGGATGATGATGAGCGACGTCGACTGTAGTGCTCCGGGCGCACTGAACCCCAAGAGGTGCTGAAGGTGTCCCCACTGGAACGCCCACACCAACATGCCGAAAGTGGCGCCGATGGTCAAGATGTTCATCAGCACCGCCATGAGGGGCAGAAGTATCGACCGCGTCATTGCGAAGAGCATGATGAGGGCGATAAGAACAATGAGACCGAGGACGAGTGGAATTCGCGACTCGAGGCTCTTTTGCAGCGTCAAGAACGAGGCTGTTTGCCCCACGACCGTGAGTCGTCCCGGACTTGCGAGACTCTGCAGACTCTTCACTGTCTGCTGCGCCTTTGGCGACAGTGGCGCCGAGGACAGTGCCACGTTGGACTCCCAGAGTGAACCACCAACGTGCTCGAACGTGGACGCCGCCTTTACTCCTGGCACCGCGCGAGCAGCTGCGGCGACCGAAGCAAGTTCACCCGGAACTGTGTGAGACGCATCAACGACAAGGGTGGCGGGCGCTTCAGAAAACGATGGAAACTTGCTCTGCACTAATGAGTACGCCGTACCGGCGGAGCTGCTCGAAGGAAGACTGCTGGCGTCGGCCCCGGTGAACGAGACGTGCAGGAATGGCGCCGCGACGACGATCAACACGAGGACCGCCGACAAGGCCATCACAATGCGTCGACGCATCACGCCCGTCGCAATGCGGTACCAACGTCCAGTCGATTCACCCGTGCCGTCAGCGGCAGAGCCACGACGACGAGACGACGGTTGCGCCACGAGTCGATCACCAAACACCATCAGTAGCGAGGGCAGCACGAACAGCGCGAAGGCACCGGCGGACAAGACAACAATCGCGCCCGCGATCCCCATTGAATAGACGAAGCGCTCCGGAAAAATGGCGAGTGTGGCCATTGCCGAGGCAACCGTGAGCGCGCTGAAGAGCACGGTATGGCCGGCAGTCTTTCGTGCTGTTGAAATCGCTGCCTCCAGAGAGCCTTGCCTGGCGTATTCCTCGCGAAATCGAGAGAACATGAGAAGACTGAAGTCAACGGACAGCCCGAGCCCGAGAGCAATCACCAGGTTGAGGGCGAACACGGAGAGCGGCAAGAACACGATGATGAGTCCCATGGCACCCAAGGTGATGGCAATGGCAAAGAGGGCGCCGAGAAGCGGCAACATTGCCGCTCGGAATTTGCGGAAGATCAAAAGGAGCAACAACACCAGAAACGGTAAGGCGTACAGCTCGGCCCGACCAAGGTCTTGGGAGGACACCGCGGCAATTTGGACATCGGCGACCGTCGGCCCTCCGAGCCACACGTTGTCCTTCAATATGGGTTGGGCGGCAATCGCTTTTTGAAGGGCATCAACTGCCCGCTTCTCTTGCACGGCGCCAACGGTCGCCACGACGACAGCCAGATTGCCGTTCTTCGCGATCATGGAGGCGCTGCCAGTATTGGCGTAGTCAAAAACCTGCTTCACCTCTGGACGCGCGTGCAGCAGGGCCACAATCTCCTTGACCCGTGCCGGCAATGGAGAGGATTCGCCAATCGACGCATTCGTGCGAACCACAACTTCGTACCCCTCTTCGGGATTGGCCCCCGTGGCACGTTGGATCGCGTGTTGGGCGAGCACCACGGCCGAACCGGGTGCGTCGTAGTCACTCAGCGATGAAGTGAGATGGGCGGAACCAATTCCCCCACCCACGAGTCCCAGCAGTGCGATGACGCCGGCGACCCCAAGAAAGTGGCGGGCTCGGCGACGACTTTGCGGGGAAGGATCATTTACGTTTGAAATTTTCTTACTCATGGCAAACCTTTCTAAACATCACTTGAACTACAGAACGGAACTACAGAGAGGCACTTCGATTGAGCTTTCGTGGTCAGACTGCGCGTCTGCGAGCGCGCCGCAGGAACTTTTGGGCGAGGGAAATGTCCAATCCCTCTTCTGGAGTGAGCGTCCAGGCAGCGACGTAGAGCACGACGCCACCGCCGCCGAGAACTGCCAGCGCAACCAATCCAAGGCGAACGTAAAGGACGTCCACGTCGAAGAAGTTGGCAACGCCGCTCGCAACGCCGCCCAGCATCCGCGTGTCACTACGACGACGAAGTGAGCGCTTCAGGGCTACGTCAACGCCATTGTGAATGTGATTTTTCATTTCGATTCCTCCTCAGGGGAATTTGAGCCCGGACCTTCGGGCTCAAATTGATTGACCAACTCCTCGATGACCTTGAGCAACTCCAAGACGCCTGAGAATGGCCGCCGGGTGCTGGTCCCAGCGAGGACTACTCGTCCTTCTAAGCGACCATCCTGCGTACGGTTGACGTCAAGTGCGAGACGCACTGGAGGGCGTGGATTTGGTGAGTTATGCATGACACCAAGTCAACTTTGATGGCGTGCTTTTGTCCCCAGTGACGCACCCCAGTTTTCACCCTAGGTTTCGACGCATCGCTCTTCGCGGGTTGTTTCTCGGGACGCAGCCTTAGGAACGTACTAGTTAAGGAGTGCGGCGAGGGAACGGCGTGATGTGATGTTGAGCTTCATGTAGCTATTGCGGAGGTGATACTCGACAGTCTTGACCGATACGAACAGTTCGTTCGCTACTTCTCGGTTGGTGAGTCCGGTCGCGACCAAACGCGCGACTGCCAACTCCGCTCGACTCAAGCCCAAACTGACGCCGGGACTGTTTTGCGCCGCCACCACGTGCAAGGTTGCGAGTTCAGATGCGCACATCGTGACGTAAGGATCAGCGCCGAGATCGGAGAAAAGTTGATGCGCTCGTTCGAGTTGCGCGACCGCATAGGGAATGTTGTCGACCGCTCGCAATCGTTGGCCGTCGTTTAAGCACACCATCGCGAGCTCAAACGGCGTGAGGACGTGGGCCTCCATGGCGTGCGCCTTGGCAAACTCAGCTTCTGCCTCCAACGCATTCCCGATAGCTACAGCGAGATTGCCGCGACAACGTGCAATCGCCATCGATGCCGAAGCCAATCCCGACTCGGGAATCGCCGCTTCAAATTCATCAATCGCGACGCCGGCTTCGGTGAATCTCTTAAGGCCCATCAGAGCGTCGACCTCCATCGCGCGCCAGTTGAACATTCCTGGTCGTCCGCCGACACCAAGGAGTTCGGTTGCCCGCAGCCGCTCAGTTGCAGCGAGGACTCCGTCGTGGTCGGAGCGAGCGGAGGCATACGTAATGGCTGCGACGGCTGCGTTCGCCACCGGCAACACCGCTGGAAACCGCTCTGCGGCATTGCGCGTTGCGTTCACGTGAGAGAGAGCAAGGACCCATTCACCACGTGATGAAAAGACCTGGGCGCAACGAGCGTGAGCGCGAGAGAGGTCAAGCGGTCGATCGGCGTCTTGGGCCATCGCGGTTGCGAATTGAGCGTGCGTGACCGCGGCGTCCCAATCACCTCGTCGAAAGTACGCATCGCTCAAATGCGACAAGCACGGTCCTGGATAGGTCGCGGGCAGACCGGCGCGCAGGCGAGCCGCCGCCAACCCGAGGTCAGCGATCGATCCCGGCAGATCATCAACGTACAACTTCAACATGCCTCGCATGATGAGCGCGTCGGTCTCAGAAACCTCGCTGCCCGCGACGGGCAGAAAACCAAGCACTCGTAAGCCTTCGGGGCTGCGCCCCGCCGACGCCAATCCGTACGCCTGCGCGGTTCGTGCCATCGATCTCAGCGCCGAGTCCGCGGGAGTGCCTTCAATTGCACGATCGGCCCACAACAACGCCTGATCGGGCCGACCAGTAATCACCATCCAGTTGGCCATTGACGTCGCGGCCCGTGCTCCAATCTCACGTTCCGTGTCGCGATCATGCGTTGTCCACGCGCCGAGCAAGCGACTCTCCGCACCCGGTGCGCCCGTCAACACCTCAAGAAGACCCATCAACGCGTCACGGCGGGCGCTCGAAACTTGACACGATGCGAGAACCTCAGCTGCCGCTATCGTGTCGGCTGAATTCAACAGAGCGACTCCTGCGTCGAGAAGTCGACGTTCTCGCTCCTCACCAACTGATGACAATGCAGCGGCTTGCTCAAACGCCCATGCGGCAACGCCCAGTTCGTCGGTCTCAACGCTGGACACCGCTAACTCATCGAGCTCGTTCGCGAGCACTTCGTCCGAACCAAGCGACGCCGATATGCGATGGGAAAGTCCGGTCCGACCAGCCGTGAATTGTGCGGCGCGCTCGTGCAACGTCCTTCGAGTTGTTGGGCTCAGGTCGCCGTAGATCGCCGCTCGATACAAGGGATGCGTGAAGGAGAGTTCTGGGGCGGTCGCCCCGTCTGTCATCAGTCCGGATTGAACTGACTCTTCAATCTCGCGGCGCCCATCGGGAAGCCCGGCTACCGACGCAATTGTTCCTGGCGGCGAGTGTTGGCCGAGCACTGCGGCAGCGGCGAGAAAATTTTGCGTCGACGTCGAAAGCGACGCCACACGAGAGAGGACCACGCCTGACAACTGGCGAGGAGCCGGAAGGCCGCCAAGATCAGTACTTAGTCCAACCACGCCAATTTCATCGAGCAATGCTCGGCAGTAGAGGGCGTTACCGCCGGTGTGCGCGACCAACCGAGCGGCTCCACTTCGAGTGAGAACTCCAAGGCCCAGTGCGCTCGCCATTTGCGAAATGTCGTCCGCAGCGAGACCCTCTAGGCGCATGCGCGTTGCACGGGGGTCGCCGCCCATAAATCGCACCCAGCCGGGATCATTCATTTCACCAAGTCGCGCAAAGACAATGACCAACACTCGATCGGCGCGAAGCCGACGAAGTGCAAACAAAATGGCGCGCATCGATAATCGGTCGGCCCACTGAACGTCATCAATCGTGAGCACAACAACTTTGTCGCCGTTTTGAGACCGGTCGAGAAAGTCCACCAGTTGTGCTCCGACCACCATTGGATCCGCGCCGGGCTCGGTCAACGTGCCCGGAATCAGTTGATCAATGACGCCATAAGAGAGCAATGTCTCGGCTTCGTCGCCGCTGGTACGAAGAGCCACGACGTTGGAGTGCGTCGCGAGGAATCGCGAAAGGAGAGTTGACTTGCCCGCGCCGGCCTCGGCCTCGACGAAGACAACTTGCGGATGGCCAGACTCAGCAGCAGCGAGGCGCTCGTCGAGGATTCGCAACTCCACTTGACGCCCGACGAAGCCCTCAAGATTCGTCATGGGACCAACCAAGTTGGGTAGTACGCGCCATCGCGTTCTTCCACCTTCGCGCCATCAAGTAAGCATCGCAACGAGGGCCGAG
Organism: uncultured Acidimicrobiaceae bacterium; assembly: GCA_963800765.1. Taxonomy (GTDB): domain Bacteria; phylum Actinomycetota; class Acidimicrobiia; order Acidimicrobiales; family RAAP-2; genus RAAP-2. The sequence continues at coordinate 112,783 of CAWDCF010000005.1, read as the reverse complement.
TGCGTCATGCGACCAGTCGCAACCTACAGCTTCTCGGGTGGGCCACACACGATGTCATGTTACTTTGTCCAATGACCGCACAGCAGTCCTGAGGCGAAAGCATCAGCATGGTTCCTACGCGTACTCACCCAATCTTGCAGGCTGCACGTCTGATCGAAAGACGATGACGAACTCCGTCAGTAGCGCCACCAAGAACCCCGGTCGCTGGGGAATGCTCACGGTCGTCAGTCTTGGAATCATGACGCTCACACTTAACTGGTTCGACGTTGCGACGGCATTCCCACTCATTGGCAAGGAGTTTCACGTCGGACTGGGATCGTTGAGCTATCTCATTTCGCTTTACATCGTCGGCTACGGACTTTCCCACGTCCCCGGTGGCATGCTCGCCACCAGAATTGGGATGAAGAGAGTGCTGGTGCTTGGCCTCTTGGTACAGGGACTGGCTGGCGTCATGTCAGGGCTGTCATACAACTACACCGAACTGGCACTCTTCCGGGTCGCAAGTGGCATCGGGGGTTCAGTGTTTGTGGCCATGGGTACGGCCGCAATGTTTGTGTGGTTTGACGAGAATCACCTCACCTTGGCACTCGGGATAACTGGTGGCGCCGCCTTCAGCGCCGGTGCTGGCTTTGCGCTCTACGTGTGGGTCTACGTGCAAGACGCGACGAGTTGGCACGCTTCGTTGATACTGGCCGGTGTCATCGAGTTGATCGTCATGCTGATAACACTCTTCACCTTCCATATTCCCGAAGGTCATCCACTGCTCGGAGGTATGAAGTTCGATCGATCGTCATTGAAAGCCTCGCTTGCGAGCAGAGACCTGTGGATTTACGGCATTGCGCTACTGGGTGGATACGGTGCGTACTTCACCACGTCGCAACTCTTCAGTGAGTACGTGACTACCGTTCGCCACTTCGATCCATCGACCGGCGGATTACTTTCTGCCGTTATTCTGCTTGCCGGCATACCTGGAAGTCTGCTCGGTGGCTACTACGCCGACCGCAGCAAGAACTTGAGAATGTTTGTCTTCGTCCCACTCGTCGTCGTCTCACTTCTGCTCATCCTCATCCCCGTTGTCCCGAACCAGGCGCTCTGGGCACTAGGGATTGCGATTGGATTCTTTCTGATTTTCGGCTTTGCAGCGTGGCTGGCGGTTCCCGCCCGCGTTTCACACATCAAGCCTCAATTCATTGGAACAGCGGCCGGCTTAATGCTCGCCCTCGCGGCAGTTGGCGGTTTTTTCATTCCCATCATTTTTGGACATCTCGTTTCTCACACCAGCTTTGACACTGGTTGGGTCTTCCTCGCGATTGTGTCGTTTGTCTTTGCCATCGTGGCCTTGGCCGGTCACAACCCTGGGGATTCCAACGTGGACCCCGACGTCCACTCAACTAGCACGCAACGAGGTGACCCGCGCCATTAGATTGGCGCGGTGAAGTGCTTGGGCTTACTCGGTGGCATGTCGTGGGAATCCTCGATCGAATACGAGCGAACGATTAATGAACTCGTTCGCGAACGCGTTGGTGGTCTCGCCTCAGCCGATCTAATTATCCGTTCGTTCAATTTCGCCGACATTGAGGCACTCCAGGTTGAGGGGAAGTGGGACGAAGCCGGAGGAATCCTGGCAGATGCCGCAACGTGCTTGGAGCACGCGGGAGCCGACGCCATCGTCGTGTGTACGAATACGATGCATCGCCTCGCTGACGTCATCCAGTCGGCGGTGAGTGTTCCCCTACTGCACATAGCTGACGCCACCGCCTCGGCAGTGAAGGCGTCAGGAATAGATGTCGTTGCGCTGCTGGGAACCCGGTACACCATGGAGTTGGACTACTACGTGGGTCGACTGCGAACAATGCACGGACTGACCGTGATCGTTCCCGACGAACCCGATCGCACCACAATCCACCGAGTCATTTACGACGAGCTCGTTCGTGGCATCATCAATCCGAGGTCAAAGAGTGAGTACCTCAAGATCATCGACCGACTTATCGATAAAGGGGCCTTAGGGGTCATCTCCGCGTGCACCGAAATCGAACTGCTCATTCACCCTGAGGACCTTCGAGTGCCCATGTTCCCCACCGCTCATCTTCACGCGGTTGCGGCAGTGGAATTTGCTTTGGCCGAGTAGGGATCGCCGTTGGTTTCGCCACGACGTCTGATTGTCCACGTCGAGTCAACCGTTTGCGCCTCTTCGTTGACCCTCGCGCGCACTTGCACCATCTCTTCGCACGCTCGCAGTAGCGCCGCCTCAACATCAAGATTTCTTGAAACCTAGGGTCAAAACTGGGGTCATTCACTGGTGACACGAGCGTCGCGTGGAAGTTGACTTAGTGCCGTGAGAAACACACCAACGCAGCGACCAGCGACTCGACGAGCTCGAGAGATCCCTGCGGCAACCAAAAGAAACGGCAGGTACGTCATGAAAATCGAATCGGAATCCCCAACACGGGGTACGTCATATCTCAACCGACCCGAAGGTCGAATTGGCTACGACGTCGGCGGTGTCGGCCCGCTCATCGTTCTTGTTCCAGGCATGGGAGACCTGCGAGCCGCCTATCGATTCTTGGCTCCCGAACTACGCGCCGCTGGCTACCGTGTCGCTTGCACTGATCTGCGCGGTCACGGCGATAGTGACGCCAACTTCGCGTCGTACGGCGACGTCGAAACGGCGAGCGACATCGTTGCGCTCATTGAGGAACTCGGCGGTCCTGCGATCGTCGTGGGAAATTCCATGGGTGCCGGAGCGGCGGTGTTGGCGGCGGCGGAGCGCCCAGAACTGGTCAACGCTCTGATCCTCGTCGGTCCATTCGTACGCAACGGCGGAACGACCGCGACGCAAAAACTGCTCCTGCGTATCGCAATGGCCCGACCCTGGGCGGCGCTGTCATGGAACGGCTATTTGCCAAAGCTCTACAAAGGAACGCTTCCCGTTGACTTCAGCAGCTACCGCAAGGACGTCGTGAAAAGTCTGCGACGCTCCGGCTACGCCAAATCGTTCTCGCTCACCACTCGGACCGATCACACGCCTGCGGAACAACGCTTGGGGGAGATTACGGTGCCAACGCTCGTCGTCATGGGTGAGAAGGATCCCGATTTTCCGGACCCTCGCGTCGAGGCAGAGTGGATCTCACAGACCCTGCACGCGAAGGTCGTCATGGTCCCCGATGCTGGCCACTATCCCCAGTCGCAGCAACCGCAGATCACGACGAAAGCCGTGCTGAGCTTCCTCAAAGAGGTTGCCCGTGATGCGTAACCAGCAGTTCGAGAATGTCTCGGTCACTTCCACGTTCGAGCGATGCGCATGACCGTCGAAAGTCAAACAGCGTCCGACGTCGTTTCGCCCACTGGAACGGTGGTGGGCGCGCCTCGCATCTGGCTTCTGCTCGAAGGGTTGACCCTTTTCGTCGGTTCTCTCGTGGCGTTTTCAACCACCCACCAATCGTGGTGGTTAGTCCTGTTGGTGTTACTGGTGCCCGATGTCTTCGCCGTGGGCTACGCGTTTGGCACACGAATTGGGGCTCACCTATACAACCTGGCGCACGCTACGCCGTTGCCCGCGCTCGTAGTCGGCATTGGTTGGTGGCAGGACCGTTCGATCGTGCTTGCCCTAGGCATCATCTGGCTCGCGCATATTGGTATGGACCGGATGCTCACATTCGGGCTCAAGTATCCGGACAACTCCCATCACACCCACCTCAGCAGTGCGACACAACGCCAACACCAAAAGGCGTAGGGACGAAGGCTGCGTGTTGTGGCGACCCACTCAACTTCTCGCGCTCGATACGCTATCTCTACGACGCTCCGCGCTGATCTCTACAGGGTTGGAAACGCTGCTTCGCCACATTCATTTCAATGTACGGCAACGACTTCCCACGCGAGATGTTCAACGTCAAGTACAGCCGGCAATACGCCGTCGGCCGCCTCGCGCGACAGCCAAAGCGTGGCGTTGAGCGCGTGCACCGCAGCCACGGCCTCGAGGTTGAGAAGATTTAACTTAGGGTGGCGCCCAGCGACCTCAACCATGATCGGTACAAGTAGTCGTGTGTCGGGTAGACCGATGTCCTCTGGCAGCTGAAGCATCGACCTGATTGCCCGTTCCTGTTCACGAGTCTGCAATTCGCGGAACGGTCCGGAGAGGTGGCCGCCGGCACCCAGTACGGCCGCTCGGCACGCGCGGTAGTACCAGTAGGCGGTGGTGTGCAAAGTCACATCCGGTTTGCGAATGCCGACGAGAAGCTCCTCCACCAAAAGGCGGTCGTCGAGGACGACGTTCACTATCGATCGGCAAGATCGGGGTCGTCGATTGCTGCTAGTCCGGCGTCATAGCGCGACGTAAGAACGTTCTTCAGTTCGGCTTTGGCTCGTGCCATTCCTCCAGGTAGGACTAAGGCTGCGTCGCCAAGGTCAATGAAGGCAATCTCACCACCATCCTCGATGCCCCAGCGATGCCTGAGTTCTGCCGGAAGATTGGTTTGACCACGCTGCGACACTCGGGCTTGACTGACGGGAGTTGACATACTTGCATTGTAACATGACGGCTGTTACAAAGCGCCTTGATGCCGAAGTCCGATGAGAGATCGACAATCCCATTTGTGGGTCCAAAAATGATCTCGCCGCAAAGGGTTCGAGACCGATTTCGAACGGCGCCAGGCATCCGCCACGAGAGTTAAAGACCAAGAATCCTTTGACTTATCTATTTGATGTGAACGCCCGAGATGGCGCGCGAAATGATGAGTCGCTGGATCTCGGACGTCCCTTCGAAGATCGTGTAGATCTTGGAGTCGCGGTGCCACCGCTCAACGGGGTACTCGCGGATGTAGCCATAACCTCCGAGGATCTGGATCGCCTCTTCCGTCACTTTGACCGCCGTTTCGCCGGCGTAGAGCTTGGACATCGAGCCCTCTCCGTTGAGGAACTTCTGGCGCGTGGCGGCCATCCACGAGGCGCGCCAAATGAGCAGACGCGCGGCGTCGATGTGCATCTTCATGTCCGCCAGCTTGAACGCAATGGCCTGATTCTCGATGATCGCGCGACCGAACTGCTTGCGCTCCTTGGCGTAGTCGAGGCTGTACTCATAGGCCGCACGCGCAATGCCGAGCGCCTGTGCGCCGACGGCCGGTCGACTGGCTTCGAACGTCGCCATCGCGGCCTGACTCTGCGAGCGCTTGCCCTCGCGAGCGCGAGCGAGTTTCTCGTCGAGCTTCTCTTTCCCGCCGAGCAGGCACTTGCCCGGGATTCGACAGTCCTCTAAGACGACCTCGCCGGTGTGGCTCGCGCGGATGCCCATCTTCTTGAATTTCTGGCCGAGTCGGATGCCCTTGGTCTTGTCGGGCACGATGAATGACGCCTGTCCTCGACTGCCGAGCTCGGGCTCGACGGACGCCACGATGACGTGGATGTTCGCGATGCCACCGTTCGAGATCCAGGTCTTGGTGCCGTTGAGGACCCACTCGTCGCTCGCTTCGTCGTAGACGGCACGGGTGCGCAGCGACGACACGTCGCTCCCGGCGTCGGGCTCTGAGACACCAAAGGCCGCCAGTTTGATGTCGTCGGGTGTCCCGTAACACTGGGGGACCCACTCCATGACCTGCTCGGGCGTCCCGTTCGCGACGATGGCGGCCACCCCGAGCGAGGTGCCCATGAGTGCCATGGTGAGCCCGGCGTCACCCCACGCGAGCTCTTCGGTAGCGATCATCAACGAAAGACCGGTCTTGTCCGAGAAGGCGTTCATCATGAAGTCGAGCGAGTAGATGCCGATCTTGGCGGCCTCTTGGATGAACTCCCACGGCGTCTCTTCGCGCTCGTCCCATTCAGCCGCGATGGGCCGCATCTCATTCACGGCGAATCCATGGACCCAGTCCTGCATGGTCTTCTGGTCGTCGTTCAGTTCCAGCGAAAAGTCGCCCATTGCGTGTCCTTGCCTCGAGTTGCGTTACCCACGGGTAACCAGTACGTACTTTACGCAGGTTGCCGGGCGGAAAGGAAACAACCGCCGCCCGAAGGCGGCGGTTGTCTACTACTAGATGATTTGGTTAGTTCAAGATGACGCGCTTGGCGAGTGGTCCTCGGTCGCCCGGCTCGATGTCAAACTCTACGGTCTGACCTTCGACGAGCGTCTTTCGACCTTCACCTTGAATCTCCGAGTAGTGCACAAAGACGTCGGGCTGGCCATCGACAGCGATGAATCCCCAACCCTTTTCGTCGTTGAACCACTTGACGGTTCCTACAGCCACTGTGGGCCTCCTTGTTTCTTTGGACCGATTTGCACCGGTTCCGGAGGGAACCACAACGGCAACCTCAACTAGAAAGCCTACTGGACAACTCAACAACCGCCAAATATTCTTACGGCCGTCGAATGACGGTCCCCCGCTCGGAATCCTCGACAACCCAGCCCAATGTAACCAATTCGTCACGAAGTCGATCGGCCTGCGCCCAGTCCTTGGCGGCTCTCGCCGCGTCGCGCTGCGCGACCAGTTGGCCACTGGTCACGTCGACGTCGCCACCGTGGGAATTGAGCGCCAGCCCCATCGCGGAAAAGAGGGCGTTGACGGCGTCCGCGAGCGCTCGCGCCTCGTCATCATTACCCTCGTCGGCCGCAGTATTGGCCGCCGCCAGGGCGTCGAAGAGGAGGGCCACCGCGAGAGGCGTGTTCATGTCGTCGTCGAGAGCGCGGCGACCGCGTCAAAGAGGTCCTGCCCGACTCCCTCCCAGAGGAAGTCGCTCGCCACCTCGAGGGTTTCACCCGCCAGGGCCGGCAAATCAAATCGGCGCGCCAGGCTGTCGAGCCGAGCCAATGCCCGCTGCGCGTCGGCGGTGGTCGTGGGCGTCACCTCGATCGGCGAGCGATAGTGCGAGCGAAGGACGAGCAGTCGGTAGGCCCGAGCGTCGGTCTTGGCCAAAAGGTCCTTCAGCGAGGTGAAGTTGTTCAGTGACGTGCTCATCTTCTCGCCGTTCACCATGACCCAGCCGTGATGAGCCCAGTGGCGCGCGAAGGGACGGTGTGCCGCGACGGCCTGGGCCCGTTCGTTCTCGTGGTGCGGAAACTTCAGATCCAACCCGCCGGTATGTAAGTCGAAATCGTCACCCAACAGGTCGAGCGCCATGACGACGCATTCCGTGTGCCAACCGGGGCGACCATCACCGAAGGGCGCGGGCCAACTCGGTTCGCCCGGCTTCGCCAACTTCCACAGTGCGAAGTCCAAGGGCGAGCGCTTCTCTTCGATGGTCTCCACGCGCGCGCCGGCGCGCAGGCTCTCGAGCGGCTGGCCCGCGAGTAGGCCGTAGTCGTCGATGCAGGTCACGTCGAAGTAGACGCCGTCACTCGTGATGTACGCATCGTCACGCTCGAGCAGAGCGACGATCAGTTCGATCATGTCGGACACGTAGTTGGTGGCGTGGGGCGTCTCGTCGGGCATCGCGGCCCCGAGAGCCGTCATCGCGGTCCACCATTCGTCCTCGTACTTCGCCACCACTTCGGGTACCGACGTCGATTCAGTCAACGCCCGAGCGATGATCTTGTCGTCGATGTCGGTGATGTTGGAGACGAAGCGAACGTCGAAGCCGCGAAAGACGAGCCATCGTCGCACGACGTCCCACACCAACGTTTGGCGACCGTGCCCGATGTGAGGAACGTTGTCGACCGTGGGACCGCAGCTATAGATGGAAACACAGCCCGGGTCACGAAGTTCGAGGTCCCGGACCTCGCCGTGCACGGAATCAAAGAGGCGAATCACTGTTCTAAACTACGCCAACCATGAATGACGCTCTCGACCCACCGTCTCGCGAGGTGCCCGACAAGCCCTCGATCGACGGGCTCGAAGAGCGGTGGATGACGCACTGGGACAAACACAAGGTCTACCGCTTCGACCGCGACGCCACTCGCGAGTCGGTCTTCTCAATTGACACCCCTCCCCCCACGGTGTCAGGCTCCCTGCACGTGGGGCACATCTTCAGTTTCACCCACCCCGACATCGTCGCTCGCTACTGGCGCATGCGAGGCAAGGACGTTTTCTTCCCGATGGGCTGGGACGACAACGGTCTGCCGACCGAGCGTCGCGTCGAGAACTACTACGGCGTGCGCTGCGAGCCTTCCCTCCCCTACGATTCCTCCTTCACGCCACCGGAGAAGCCGGGTAAGGAGAAGATCTCCATTTCGCGCCAGAACTTCATCGAGTTGTGCGTGTCGCTCACCGCGATCGATGAGGAGATCTTCAAGAACCTCTTTCGTCACCTCGGCCTGAGCATCGACTGGAGCCTCGAGTACTCAACCATCTCGGCACCGGCGAGAGCGATCTCCCAGCGTGGTTTTCTCGAGATGATGGGGCGCGGCGAGGTGTACTCGGCCGAAGCCCCGACGCTCTGGGACATCGACTTTCGAACGGCGGTCTCCCAGGCGGAACTGGTCGACAAGGAACGGCCAGGCACCTACCACCGGATCGCCTTCGATCGCGCCGACAACACCGGCACTATCGACATCGACACGACGCGGCCCGAGCTGTTGGCGAGTTGCGTCGCACTCGTGGCGCACCCCGACGACGAGCGTTACCAACCTCTGTTCGGTACCTTGGTGGTCACACCGCTCTTCGGAGTCGAAGTACCGATCCTCGCGCACGAGTTAGCCGATCCCGAGAAGGGAACGGGGATCGCGATGATCTGCACCTTTGGCGACACCACCGACGTGGTCTGGTGGCGAGAACTGAACTTGCCAACGCGTGCGCTCATAGGTCGAGACGGTCGATTCCTCAAGGCCGATTTCGCCGCCGATGGCTGGAACGCGCGCGACCCTGAACTGGCCCAGGAGTTTTACGACGCGCAGGTGCTGGGCAAGACCGTCAATCAGGCGCGCGCCGCGATCGTCGACCAACTCCGCGCGACCAGGGCGCTCATGGGGGAACTGCGCGAGATAACCCACCCCGTCAAGTTCTACGAATATGGCGAGCGACCTCTCGAGATCGTCACGTCGCGCCAATGGTTCGTGCGCACGCTCGAACACCGCGATGAACTGCTCGCGCGCGGCGACGAGATCGTCTGGCACCCCGACTTCATGCGCCTTCGTTACAAGTCGTGGGTGGAGGGTCTCAACGTCGACTGGAACATCTCGCGTCAGCGGTTCTTCGGCGTTCCGTTTCCCGCGTGGTACCCCATCGACGACGACGGGGAGGTCAACCTCGACATCGTGATCCTGCCGGACCAAGAGAGCCTGCCCGTCGACCCTTCAAGCGACGCGGCGCCGGGCTATCGCGAGGACCAGCGGGGTCAACCGGGCGGATTCGTCGGCGACGCCAACATCATGGATACCTGGGCCACCAGTTCGCTCTCGCCTCAGATCGCTGGTCAGTGGGGCACCGACCTGTTCGCGCGCGTCTTCCCCATGGATTTGCGTCCTCAGGCCCACGAGATCATCCGCACGTGGCTCTTCGCCACGGTCGTTCGCAGTCACTTCCAGTTCGACAGCCTGCCGTTCAGTGACGCGCTCATCTCGGGCTGGGTGCTCGACCCCGACCGAAAGAAGATGAGTAAGTCTTTCGGCAACGTCGTCACGCCGATGCCGCTGCTGGAGCAGTTCGGGGCGGACGCTCTTCGTTACTGGGCGGCCGGTGGGCGACCGGGGAACGACACCGCCTTCGACGAGGGTCAGATGAAGATCGGTCGACGACTCGGCATCAAGATCCTGAACGCCAGCAAGTTCGTCCTCGGACGCCTCGACGGCGCCGCCATCCCCGGTCCCGATGCCGTGAGCGAACCGCTCGACAAGGATCTCCTCTCGCTGCTCGCGAAACTGATCACCGAGACGACCGACGACTTCGAGTCCTACGACTACGCGCGCGCGATCGAGCGAACCGAGACCTTCTTCTGGTCGTTCTGCGACGACTACGTCGAACTCGTCAAGATCCGCGCCTACGGCGCAGCGAACGAAGGCGCCACCGACTCGGCGCGGGCCACGCTCGCCATTGCGCTCTCGGTGCTGCAACGGCTCTTCGCACCGATTCTTCCTTTCGTCACCGAAGAGGTGTGGCACTGGTGGCACGAGACCTCGGTGCACACGTCGCCGTGGCCGACGGTGGGCGAACTCCCGGTCCTCGATGGCGCGGCGTCAGGGTCGCTGTATCGACCGGTCTGCGAAGTGCTCGAGGCGATCCGACGTGAGAAGAGTTCGGCCAAGGTCTCCCAGCGTGCAGAGGTGGCGTCAGTCCTGGTGCGCGCGCCCGCGGCGTTCCTCGACGGCGTTCGAAGCGGCGAAGACGACCTCAAAGCCGCGGGCGCGGTGCGCCTGCTCACCGTCGAAGAAGCGGACGACATCTCCTTCGTCGTCGCGCTGGTCCAAGAGTGAGCGTCGTAAATATTTAGTATTCAACGAGACACAGTGTGTATCTCCTCGTCACAAAGGTTTAATTGGGCTGACCGCTCGGACACCGACCCCTACCGTTAACTTCGATATGGGAGGTTGAAATCATCGTGATGACCAAGGGAAATGGACTCAAGAAATCTCGGCGCTTGGTGTTGGCCGCAATGACGCTCGTAGGTGTCGCGGGAGTCCAACTCGCCACCGCCGCTGCATCCTCGTCAGCGACCGTGACGAATCCCGCGACCGCCAAGGTCGTCGGCGGTCGCTTCGTCTCGACCGTCGTCCTCGATGGTGGCCTCATCATCGTGAAGCCCGCCCCCGCGACACTCCAGTCCCAACAGGGCATCGGCGGCATGACCGCCAAGATCTGGGCGACGACCGAACTGTTGAATTTCCAGCCCCAGACCTTGGGCTACGGCATCGTCACGGTGCGAGGATCGTCGACGACCTCCAAGCCCATGAAGGGCACCGCCGCGTGGGTGGGCTTCGCCAACGGTAACTCCTCCGCCTGCATCAAGAAGAGCGGTGCCTATCGCTCGAACGGTGAGGCGTTCGTCGTCATCGGTGACGAGAAGGGCACCCCCGCCGACGTCTACGTACCACCGGGTTGTGGGCTGACGCGCTACTCGGGCCTGCGGGTACCGAGTGAGCAGATGTCGATCAAGTGGTACCAGGAAGGCCGGGCGTCGTCGAAGGGCGCTATCACGTTCCGCGCGACCATTCCCCACTGCGCAACGTTCGGGGCCCTCACGGCCGTTGACGGAGCGGGCGCGTTGAAGGTCTCGATCCTCGCCCAACGCCCGGACCAGACGTCGCTGACCTGCGTCCCCGACGTTCACAGGATCTCAATTCCACTGGCGAAGACCGCGGCGAAGGCCGATGCATTTCGCCTCGTGCACGCACCAGTAGGGCCGGTTCGAGAAGTGACGCCCCACTAGGTCGTTGGCTGCACCAGGTGTCGTCACCGACATCACCTGAGCGTTACGTGAGCACCTCACCGGTGCCGACACTTCGTACGAGCACCTCGTCCTCGCTCACGTCATAGATCGCGAACTGGTCCCAGGTCCGGGCCAGTTGACGCGCGAAATCGACACTCTGGTCGACCAGAGCGAAGCCCGATTCACCGGGCCACTCGCCGCTCGGGTCTCGACCCACGGCGTTGTGGAACTGCACGCCGCGGCGCACGAGGTCAGCGAGCAACTCACCGCGGCGATCCTCATTCACTTCGACGTCCGTGGCGCCGCTGAATGGGTTGTCGGACGTCAACACGGTGAAGGGGCCGAGCTCTCGTGCGGCCACCGTGGCGCTCAGCCACTCCCCCGAGGGCACTTCGACGACGAGCTCCGTCGGCGGCACCTGGTAACTCTTGACCAGTTCGTCCGTCATCACGGGCCTCGGCGCGGCGACCGACTCGGCGAAGGCCACGGCCGCTCGCGTCGTCGCTGACGTGCGCGGACTGGCGGTGATATCGAAGGCGTGTTGCGTGAAGGGCAGTTCGACGTAGTAGATGGGCGCGACGGCCTCACGGCGGAACTTGTCGACGAAATCGCGCGCGACGTGCACGTCGACGAGTGTGTCATTTCGTCCGTGCACGACGAGAAAGGGAGGCGCGTTGACGTGGATTCGTTCGTACGGAGAGAGCGAACGATAGAGGGGCTCGTTCTCTTCGTAGGAAACTTGGATAATTCGGCGCTCGAGCAGGATTCGAATTCCCCTCCCGAGTCCGTGCCAGTGCGACTCGTCGCCGGTCATCTCGAGCACCCCGTAGAAGGGCATGGCGCCACGCACCGACCAGTCGGTGACGCCCTCCATGTCACTCGGGCGCCACGTGGGATCGTCCTGGGTGAGGGCCACCAGCGCGGCGAGATGCCCCCCGGCCGAGCCGCCCGAGATGACGACGCGCTCGGGGTCGCCGCCGTAGGTCGCGATGTTCTTCTTGACCCAACCGAGCGCCCGCGTGACGTCGAGAATCTGCGCGGGCCAGGGATGGTGCGGTGCGAGTCGGTAGTTCGGAACGACGGCGATCCATCCGCGTCGCACGAACTCGTGCAGCATCGGACGGCCCTGCTCGCGTTTGTCGCCCATCATCCACGATCCACCGTGGATGAAGAGGACGACCGGAGCGTGCAGCGGGGTGGTGGACAAGCGCCACACGTCGAGTCGCTGTCGTGGCAGTGGACCATACGAGACGTTCTTCACCAGTTGCATGTCACGAGGGTGGAAAGGAAACTGTGCGGCGGTTCGCCACCACGAACCGAAGCGGTCGTCGCGGGGTCGAGGTATCTCGAGGGGACGCAGTGGTGCGCAACGCATGGCGAGACGCACGATGCGTCGCGCGTAGAACGCGATGGCGATCAACGCCAGGTTCTCCACGACACTGACGATGGCGAGGACCGACACGAGCAGGCTGAGCCACGACGTCGTGGGCCAGCCCCACCACGCGAGCAGACCGAGCAGCGCCAATTCGGTCACGATCCCCTGGGCGGGCAACTCACCGGCCGCCCAACCAACGGGGTAGGCCAAGACCGCCGACAGACCCCGGCGACCCGGGCGCAGCGCGGTCGCGGCGGAGATCACGAGGAACGCGCTGAGCGCAGCGGCGAAGTAGGCCATCTGTCTAGTTTGCCGGTTCGCGCCCGCGGCGTGACCCAGTACGTAGGCTGCCAGGTATGTCGAATCTGCCTCCTTCATTAGAGCGTCTGCGCGGCACCGTGGGCATCTGGACCATGACCCACGAGTCGTTGCCGGCCAGTCAAAGCGGCGAGGTCGCCAGCGAGATCGAATCGCTCGGCTACGCAGCGCTGTGGATCCCCGAAGCGTGGAGCCGCGAGGCATTCACGAGCGCCGGGCTCCTGCTCAGCGCGACATCGTCGATGGCCGTCGCGACGGGTATTGCGAACATCTGGGCTCGCGACGCCGTGGCGGCCAGCAGCGCGTCCAAGACCCTCAATGCGGCCTACAACGACCGCTTCGTACTGGGTCTGGGTGTCAGCCACCGACCGCTCGTCGAGCGCCTACGCGGTCACGAGTACGCCACCCCCGTCGTGGCGATGCGTGACTACCTGAGCGCCATGGACGCGGCACCAATGTTCGCGCCCGAAGGCCAACTCCGAGTCGCGCGAGTCATCGCGGCCCTCGGTCCCAAGATGCTCGAACTGGGGGCCACCTTGGCCGACGGCGTACATCCGTACTTGGTGACCCCAGAACACACGCAACTCGCGCGTGCCGCGGTGGGCGACAAGTTCGTGGGCGTTGAACAGGGAGTGGTCCTCGGCCAGAGCCACGAGGAGTACCTGAAGCGCGCCCACGCCTACCTCGAGATCTACACCGGCCTCGACAACTACAAGAACAGCTGGCGACGTCACGGTTTCAGCGACGAGGACTTCGTTCGCGGCGGGTCCGAACGGCTCTGTGACGCCATGGTCGTGCACGGTGACGAAGGTGACGTGCTCGCTCGTATCGATGAGCATCGCCAGGCCGGAGCCGACCACGTCTGCCTCCAGGTGCTGGGCAATGACTTGAATGAGCCGCCGCTCGAGGAATGGCGCCGGCTGGCACCCGTCGTTACCGCGACGTCGCGGACAACTTAGCTTTCGTTCCCACCAGGGCCGAAGATAATGACGTCGCCGGGTCGCGTGCCCGACGAACCGCGCAGGAGTCGCACGAACGAACCAATGACGAACAACGTCACGAACTCGAGTACCCCGATGAAGATCCAACCGATCGTGATCCAGAACAGACCCACGGCGAGGCCCTTGAAGAAGCCGTCACGGATCATTGCGGCGATCCATAGGGGCACCCAGGCCACCATCCAGCTCACGAACGGGGCCACGAACGATGCAGCCACTCGGCGACGAACGCCGAGGTACACGGCGAAGATCGCCGTGGCACCAAAACCGATCCAGTAGTCGCCGCGATGCGCGCCGTGATGGGCTTCAGCGATGAAGATGACGACCGCCATCACGATCGACCAGAGAATCATTGGCGCCGTCACATTGCCTCGAGCTCGTTTTCTGGCCTGGATGAAGACTGCGCTCATAGCCACAACTTAGTCAATGGGCCGCCCAATCTGACAAAGATTGACGGTACGCTGCAGTCGTGACCTTGGGCGTCCTCGCACTTCTGGGCTCGGGTGAGATCGCTCCCAGCATGACCAAAGTGCATCGTCAACTACTGAAACGCCTCGAGAGCGCTCGGGCCGTCTCCCTGGACACCGCCTATGGCTTCCAGGCCAATGTGCCCCAGATGACGGAGAAGATCGTGGAGTACTTCGCGACGTCGCTTCGCCTCGACATCAAGCCCCTGCACTTCATCTCTTTCGAGGGCTCATCCGAGGTCGAACGGGCGGTATTTCGCCAAGAGGTTCGTGCCGCGAACTACGTCTTCGCCGGTCCCGGGAGCCCGAGCTATGCCGTGCATCAATGGGCTCCTCTCGGCATCGACGAGGATTTGCGCGGAACGCTGCAAGGGGCCGGCGTCCTCTGTTTCGCCTCAGCCGCGGCACTGACGCTGGGGTCGCTCACGGTCCCCGTGTACGAGATCTACAAGGTGGGCACGAAGCCCCATTGGCTGCCCGGACTTGACGTCCTTTCGATGGCCGGGATCCGTGGCGCAGTCATCCCGCACTACGACAACGCCGAGGGTGGCAACTATGACACCCGATTCTGTTATCTCGGCGAAGAGCGCCTCCTTGAACTCGAACACCAACTACCCGACGACACGGGGATTCTCGGCGTCGACGAACACACCGCCGGCATCATTGACCTGGAGCACAACACGCTGAGTGTCCTCGGCAAGGGAGGCGTCTACTGGCGCCGTCACGGTTCGACGCGAACCTTCTCGAGCGGCTCGACGGTCGATCTCGAAGAGATTCAGAACTTCACGCCCGACGCGACAACGGTTCGCAGCGAGCCGGCCATCGACCAGAGTGACCTTGACACGCTCGTCGCCCTCGCCGGCCAAGGCGGACCGGCGTCGGCCGAGGCGATCGCCTCGCTGGCACGTCGAGCAACGACCGGGGGTGCTGGTTACATCGACCCCACGGACCTCGTGTCGGGACTTCTGGACCTTCGAGTGAAGGCACGCAGCGAGAGGAATTTCTCCTTGGCCGACGAGATCCGCGACGTGATCGTGGCCGCGGGTATTGACGTGATGGACACGCCCGCCGGCTCAACCTGGTCGATCAAGTAACGCTCGGCGATTTCAACTACTCACGCCGTCGTAACCACGCCATAGCGCGATTCCCTCTCGCCACCAACGTAAAGAGACCCTCTCCTTTCGGAGAGGGTCTCTTTACTTCGTGCGTGAAAGTTACTTCGTCGTGTTGTACTTCACGTGCGTTGATTCACCGTTCTTGAAGGTGATCGTCAAGGTGTGTACACCCGTCTTCGACGTCTTCTTGGTGGTGATGCGCAGCGAGAGCAACTTGCCAGTGTCGCCGTTCACGGTGACCTTAACGCCTGGGTCGTTGCTGGTGACCTTCGGCTGGCCATAGAAGTGCGTACCCGAGACCTTGACCGAAGAGGTCTTGCCGAGGTGAGCAACTCCGTGAGCAGCCAGAGCCTTAGGTGCGGGTGTCGCCGTGTTCGGGTTCGGACCGCCATTAAGGGTGAAGGTACCAGAACCGCCATCGACGTTGGTCAGTGTCACCGTGCTCGACGTGCCAGCAGTGGCATTCGAGTCAGTGGTCACCAGCAACGTCACAGTCGTGGGCGTCGAAGCAACGGCCAGGACCGTGTAGTCCGGGTTGGCGCTCGAGGCAGCGATGCCGCTCTGGAAGCCTGTACCGGTGATGGTGATCTCGCGGTTAGCGGTGAAGGTCGGTACGTAGTACACGCCCGTCACAGCCGGAACCGGGTTCACGGTGATGCTGTTCACTTCCGTGGCTGAACCGGCACCAATTGGGTTGGTGACAACGAGTCCGTCAAGAATCGCCGTGGAGCCAGAGAAGCTCACTGGTGTCACGAGGACCTTGATCTGGGTGCAGTCATTCGGAGTTCCGGTGCACTTGTCCAGAGGGTTGCTCGGGTTCGACACAGTAGTCGGACCGAACGTGTCAACACCAGCCACGGCGCCCGTTACGACGGCACCGGTAACGAAGCCGGTACCGGTGATGGTAACGGTCGTAGGCACACCATCAAGGATTGCCTTTGGCGTGCCGGTTATCGGCGAAGTCACAGTCGGTGCCGCAACGGCATTGAAGGCGTTCGTAACGTTTGGTGCCGTTGGCAATACGCCCGCACCACCGTTGGGGTTGGTGACTGTCGCAGTTTCCTGACTCGTCGTCGCGGGGGAACTGGCGAATGGCGCAGGAACGGTGACCGTTCCGTACACACCGTTCGGCGTCACCGAGGTGATCGTCGCGGTACCAGGAGTACCACCGGCCGCAACTGTGGCGAACGTCACCGTCGCACCAGCGCTGTACCCAGCACCGATGATGTAGAACGGCACCGCAGCCGAACCAGCGGCGATGTTGTCATCAGGCGTGTAGTTGCCCAGAACGCTGCTACTGATCATGAACGATGGGAGCGGGTCCGACACGATGGCGACCGCAGGTGTATTCGCGGTTGACGTCGCGGTGCCCACAGTGAAGACCACACTGTCGCCACCTGAACCCGTGCCGTAGCCCGTGTAGGTGAAGCCGGTGATGTCACTGGTCGTCGCACTGACGGCCACCGCTGAGCAGGACGTACCAATGCCGCTGACCGTCGAGCCATCAGGATGCGTCGCAACCAACGAGCACGTAAGAACACCCGTCGAGAAGGCCGTTCCGGTAACCACAAGCGGAATCGTCGGCGATGGCACTGTGCCACCGGCGGCAATCGAGGCAGGTGCAATCGCCGTGATGACCGGCTGACCCGAGACCGTGAAGGCACCCGTCAAGGTACCCGCACCGTATGTGGCAGCCGCGCCGGCTGAGTAAGTCAGGGTCAGCGCGAACGTACCGTTCAGCATTCCTGGCGAAGCCGTGAGAACGACCGTAGCTGTCGTTGACGTGTTCGTAGGCGAAACGGCCGTGACTGCACAACCGACCGTTGGGTCAGACGTGCTGCAGGTCATTTCGGTCGTCGATGGAGTAGCCACGAAGTTCGTACCAGTGACGCCGATCGTCTCCGTACCGCCTGCCGTGAGGTTTCCGACGGTGGTGACCGCAGAAACCGTTGGGCCAGCGACGATGGCGATCGTGCCACTGAAGGTCTCAAGACCATCGGTGAACGAGATCGGCACACTCGCAGCTGCAGCGGTGCCGGGCGCCACGTTGATCGTCGTGGTGATGTTGTCGCCCGTCGAGTCGTTGGTGATGGGACCAAAGGTCACACCAGTGTTCGTCGAGGAGCCAGTCCAGTCGGCAGGCGCCGAGAGGTCGGTGGCCTGACTAAGGGTCAGGTTGATGGTCGCACCATTCGCGCCAGCGCCAACCTCATTGGACGCACCGAACGGAGCGATACCGATGCCACCAGTCACCGTCGCCGGTGAAGCCAGTTGCGTGCTGAGAATCGTGCCAGCAGTGGTGAAGGCGAAGAAGCTGGGGTCAACTTCCACGCCGCCAGCGCCATTGGTGATCGTCGCCTGCACGCGGTCGTTGATCGACTGCGGGTCAGAGTTGTCGATGACCTCAGCGCCGACACCTGCCGCACCACCGGTGTGGTTGTCAGCGAGTGCCGGGGTGATACCAACGATGAGGCCACTAACCGACGTAACCGTCACGGTCTCAGGAGTCAGATAGAACGCGTCCGGCTCAATCGTCAACGAGTCGCCCACGAGGATCGGACCTGCAACCGACGAGTTGGTAATGCTTTGCAGCGTGATCGCGTTCTGGCCGGGCGTAGCCGACGCAGTCAGGTGGTCACCAGTGTCGCCGGAGCGAACCTTCGGAACCGTCACAGCAATTGTCGCCGTGTTGCCGTTGACGACGGTCACCGTGCCGGTGACGCCGTCGCTGTTGGCGACGTTGCCCGTGGTGTAGCTCTGGAACGTGACGGCGGAGCCAGTGGCGTAGCCGAAGCCAGGGAGGTAGGCGTTGATCGAGTACGTACCTGGGTCAAGCGTTCCCACCGTTGCGCCCGTACCTGAAGCGGTGTAGGTGCTGACTGGGTATGCAGCCGGAGGCGAACCAGCGGTCAATTCAATACCAACGTTCGAAGACTCTGTGTTCGTGCCATTGCTCACGGACAGGACGTTTGTCGTTCCTGGTGCCGCAGAGGCGGGGAAGGGGAATTCGACGGTAACGCCAGCCGCGTGCGCGAACTGGGTCCCGTTGACGGCACCGAACTGCTGAATCCCTGAAAGGACTCCAGTTGCGGGGTTCAAAGTACCCGTGACCTGCTCAGTCGACTTTCCGTCCACGATGGTCGCTGCGATAGCGCCCGTAGCGGGAAGGATTCCACTGGCGTCCGTAACGGTCAGTGTGACAGCGCCCGCAAGAACGGCGGCCGTGGTCACTGAGGTCGCGTAGCGAGGCACCTGTACCTGAATCGTCGCGTCATTCGTCGCGTCAACCGACACGACTTTGCCCGTCAACGACTCGCTGACGTTGGTGACGTTGGCCTGCTTCACGCTGACCGTTGATGTGGTCGTGATGGGGAAGGTTGAGGTGCCGGTGACGTGGATGATCGAGGCCGTTCCTGGAGCAAGGAAGCCCGAGACCAAACTCAGAGCCGGTGCCACCGGAGCCGCAGGACCCGAGGTGTTCGCGGTTGCGGGCTCGTTAATTCCGATGAGGTCCGCCGGAGTGGTGTGTGTCGTGTCCGGGTTCACAATGCTCACGGGGAGCTGACCAGGAATGGTTCCCGTGGCAACCGTCACTTGCTCAGTCATCGTCGTGCTGTTCACGAACGTGGGGTTGGCGACGGTGACGCCCGTGTAGGGAGTGATCGTGAGAACAGCGCCCAACTCGAAGCCGGTACCACTCACAGTTACGGTCACGGTCGAAGAGTTGACAGTAGGCACGCCAAGTTCACTGGGAGTCACACTGGTGATGGAGAGCGCAGTCGCTGCAGCATTCGCCGTGTAGGAACTTGTGGCAACACCAGCCTCAACGCCGCTTTCGCCGCCCTGGGTGCTTGACACGGTAAGCGTGTCAGTACCAGCGACGAAACCCACAGTGGCGTTATTGACGGTGAAGGTCAACGAGGTGCCGGCGTTGTTCGAAACGACCGCACTGATGCCAGGGTTGGCTCCCGTGGTGGCCGTAACGACCGGTGTCGCACCTTCAAGGCCCGTACCAGTAACGGTGACCGTCGAAGGCGCACCCGCGACCGTGCCAGCGTTGCCGCTGATCGTCGTGATCTGGGGACCGTTGTCGATGCCAAGGCCGACCGGGAGGGTCGCGGTGCCATTGTCATCGGTCAAGGTCACTGGGTAGAAGCCAGTCGGCGTGGCGGAGGAGGTGTTGATCGTCGCGGTGACGTATCCAGAACCAGGGAGGACTCCCGGAAACTCGGAGACGTTCGAGAACGACACGCCGGTCGCGGTGGTCGTCAACGTGACGTTTCCGCCTACGGCCTGGTCGCTCGAGAAGTTCGTACCGGCCGCGTAGAAGTTACCCGTGAAGCCCTGGCCAACGATTGCGTACCCACCGCTGCAGGTGGGACTGGCGGCCGAGGAGGCAACGGAGCAGGCGAGCGTGGGCGCGGTGGCCGCACTAGCGGTTCCAGCTAATGCCACCAAGGGCACCGCTGAGGCAACCAGCACGGCGAGGCCAGCAAGGCCCTTAGCCATCTGGCGGGGTATGCGACTAAATGATTTCACTTCACTCCATTCACAGGGGCCGACTCCCATCGACCTAATTAACTTGAGATAATGCGGCACAGCAGAAAATTGACACGAGGCGGGCGCCCCGTGACAATCCACGGTCGCTTCCTCTGCAGTCAGTATAGAGAACGGCTCTGGGGCAGAGCGAATACTGAAATACATTCTTCATCAGGGGAACTCCTTGTGGAGAACTTTGTCGGCAATTTCGTAGTACCTGATGAGGGCGTTGAAACTTCGAGGCCATTCAGGCAAGCTGTAGCCACCCGTGGGTGAACCGAAAATCGTCACAGAGTCGTAACTCCAATATTTGACGCGATGTTGTTGCGCGACGTCGCGCGCGCACTCAATGCTCGACAGAAATTGACCACCGATGTCACCACTACAAACCATCGGCGCAGGGCGTTCCTGGCGATCAGATTCGTCCCGAAATGTGCGTCGCGATTTCGCGGTCAGCGTTCAATTCGTGTCCGCTCTCGTAGTGGAGCCTTCGACCGGGAAACTGACACGTTTGACGTCACCCGTTGGAGATCTCAACCGGTCGATTCGAATGACCTCAGTCGCCACTGAGCGTCGAGCGAACTCCCTTCGACAGTTCCAGATTGCCCCGGATGCCGACCTATATATACGTAACGACATCGCAGTCCTTGGCATTCAGCGGTTCGACGTCGAAACCCCAGTCCGCTACTCGAATTCAGTCGAGAAAACTCCGGCGTTTCACGCCACTGCGCAGCGATTCGGGCCAAGCTCGAGCGTCGCGGCCTCGTCGCCCCTCTGTTCGGTCCCGGCGTTGATACGCACGATGTGCTTGTAGTTCGGTGGCCGATCCTTGACGTTGGCAATGGCCCAGGCCACGAATTCGTCTTCGCTCAGTGAGAGGGCCGGGAGCGTCGAACGAAGTACTCCGAGAGATTGAGCCACGAAATGGCCGAAATGAACCTCGACGCTGGTCCCGTAATGCGCGGGGAAGACCACTATGTCGTCGCGCAAGGGCAAGACCCGTTCATGAATGCTTCGATAGAGCGAGTGCGCGAACGGCTCGACCTGATCGGCCAAGTCCGGTCGTCCCACACTTTCGAGGAAGATGGTGTCACCCGTGAAGATCGCACCGTCGCCCAATTGGTACATGGTCGAACCCTCGGTGTGACCGGGCACGCTGACGGCCGAGACCGCGAGCGCGACGCCGGGAGCGAGCGGGATACTCCGCCCGTCGCGTAGCGGCTCGAAATCGAACGTGAAGTGGTCGGCCGGGTTGAGCCACAATGCTGCACCGGTCGCCGCGACCAGGTCGCGCGCGCCACTCAAGTGATCGGCGTGAAGGTGGGTATCGAGGACGTGGGTGATGGTCCACCCGTGCTCTCGAGCAACCCTGCGGTATCGATCGATCTCGAGCGACGGGTCGATGACGACGCACTGGGCGCCCGCACCTATCACGTACGAAAGACATCCCTTGCCCCGACGACGCAGTTGCACGACGGTCGCACCAGCGATTTCCCCTTCGACTGAGTCATATGTGGAGGCCCAGGCGTTCATGCCGCCGTCGAGGACTTCGCTGGCTCGGCCGTGGCGCGCGAGTACTTCGGCCCCTTGCTGGGCCCGGGCACCCATGGCACAGATGGTGACGACGCGAGCGGCGATTGGAACCTCGTCGAGTCGGCCCTCCAACGCTCCCAAGGGGATGTTGTAGACACCGGGAATCGCCCACTCGGCGACTTCGTCCTCGTCTCGCACGTCCAAGAGGAAAGGACGCTCGGTACTGTCCAAGAGGGGCAGCAGTTCGTCCGTCGAGATGCTCGAAATCAAGTCGCTCTTCGCCACGCGAAAAGTCTAGGAGTTCGCGCATAATGTCGATTGACGCTCACGAAAGGTTGCACCATGTCCGAACTTCGCAATATCAACGTCGCCGAAGCGCTCACCCTCGTTCGCGACGGCGCCCTGCTCCTGGACGTTCGAGAGGACAACGAGTGGGAGGCCGGGCGCGCCGCCGATGCCACGCACATTGCGCTGAGCGCTGTGCCCGATCATCTGGAGGATTTCACCAAAGAGCGATTGATCGTCTGTGTATGTCGTTCCGGAGCGCGCTCTGCGCGCGCGGCCACGTTTCTACTCCAAAACGGCTATGACGCCATCAATCTCGAAGGCGGGATGCTGGCCTGGGCCGACGAAGGAGAGCCACTCGTCGGCGATGGCGACGAGGCGAGCATTATCTAAATCCCTTCTGGTCGACGTCGCTCACGGTCCTCTTCGGCTCGGTCACGCCCCCAGTCGACACCGAAGGGCTCAGATCTCCGTCCACGATGGTGTCCGCTGCCACTTCCACCAGTATCCATTGACGCTTTGCAGTTGCAAAAGGCTGTCGACGTCGGCCTTACGAAATCGCTCAACCATGCGGCGCGTCTCAGGGCCAAACGAGTATGTCGACCCGGCCCGCGCGCAGTGCACAACTCGACAATCGTCGATGACGCCGATTCGATATCGCCCTTCCTTTGCTCGGTACCATTCAGCCTCGATCCCCCAACCCATGTCTCCCTCATCAGGGAGGGGCAGAATCAGTTTGGCAAACAATGGGTCCACGACAAGCAGTGGCCCTTGCTCAACGTAATTGGTGTCTCTCGCTACCAGCAAGGGCCTTGCCACATTGAAGGGAAAGGTCCACCACCCAAGAATGCTTTGGCATGGTTGCGCGAGCGAGAGTCCTCCTTGTTTCATGATGCTGATAGTCCGGGTCAGACTTCCTCTGACAAAGAAGACGTCGTCGTCAGCCAGCACCACCCATGACCCTTCTTCAATCGGTTTGGCGTTGTAAAGCCTGTTGAAGTTGGAGAAACGAGATCCCGGCCCCGAGCCAATCGTCTGTTCCTCAAGTTCAGGCGCAATCGCGTCCAGAGCCCAAAGACGAACGTCAGCGTTGGAATTCACTTGGCGTATGAATGCCTTCACGATTTCAGCATTCTTTGCGCGATACACCATCAGTACCAGCACGGGTGGGTCGTTGTTGAGGGCTAGATCAATGGACTCCGGGGGCGCCAAAGCCTTCCTCTGAAGTCTGTCCCGCACTACTGAACGAAGAGGATCCAAGACGATCGAGACGTTAGTGAGGGCCTTTCGAAGAAAATCGTTGAGCAGGACTCTTGGCGCGGAACGCTTCGGAAGCGTCACAACCACGAGCCGTTTGAAACTCTTAACGGCACGTTCGTCACGAGTTTGAATAATATCGGCTTCAATTGCCCGACAATGGGGCCACCACGGTCCACACGCAGGTCGAACGTGAGGAATTTTCGCCCGGTCGATCTCGACGATGCAACGGATCCTCGCGACCGAGACCCGCCGTCGTACCGGGCTTCGCGATGCCCCTGTTGTGTTCGTTCAGCGACGCTGCGCGCGCCGTCACGTTTCTGCTCACGATGTGAGGTGACGACATTTCCTTCTCGTCAACTGCCGTACCTGGCGGAACGCGCGACGAGACCGTCGAGGAACGTGTCGACGGCGAAACGAAATCGATCGTCACCCTCACCTGCCACGAGCTCCCCCGCGTGGGCCACGACGTTCGGGTAGCGCTCCGGAGGCTGACCCGAGAATGTCGCGTACATCCGCTGCACCGCCGCGTTTCGATAGGAATCGGTCGTATGGCCGGCGGCGTCGCGTAGGTCCGCCTCACTCGCGGTCGCTGTCACGATCATGTTCAAGATGTCGCAGGCCCACGCCGCATCCTGGGCGGTGATGCCGCCCGCGAGAAGGATGCCGAGAAGGTTTTCGACGAAGGCCAGCGTGTGCTCCGTCGTCGGCGGCTCGACCGGTAACGCGGCCGCGAGGCCGGGATAGGACGCCAGCGCTTTCAAGGAATCACCGAGAAGGTCGTGGACCTGCGCGCGCCAGTGCTGCGAGTCCGGCGCAACCAAGACAATCGTGCTCGTGGCGCGGTCCAGCATCGCAATCAACAGTTCGTCGCGATTGCGCACGTAGACGTAGAGCGACGCCGCACCCGTATCGAGTTCGGCGGCAACTCGACGCATCGTCACCGCCGCCAGTCCTTCGCTTTGGGTGACCGCGAGGGCCGCCTCGACGATCGCCGCCACACTGAGAGGCGGCTTCGCGGGACGGTCGCGAGTCGAGCGAAGTCGATTGTCTGGCGCCATCACCCTGATGCTAGCCGCTTGCGCGAACATCGTTCGTGACGTACACTGTTCGTAACGAACGCTGTTCGTTCACAAGGAGCCCTTCGATGTCTGACCACGTCACTTCCCTCGTACCCGACACCATGACCACAACGATCACGCGCAATCCACTGCGCTGGTCCGTATTCGCCGTCGTCATTGCCGCCAATGTGATGGACATCATGGACTCGACGATTGTCAACGTCGCCGGTCCGTCGATTCGACGGGCACTCGGAGGCAGCACGTCGACGTTGCAGTGGCTGAGCGCGGGCTACACCCTCGCCTTCGCGGTCTTCTTGATCATGGGGGCTCGACTCGGTGACATGTTCGGACGACGTCGCCTGTTCCTCATTGGCTCCGCCGGGTTCACGCTGGCGTCCGCAGCCTGCGCGGCCGCTCCTTCATCGACAATTTTGATTGTCCTGCGCGTCGTACAGGGCTCCTTCGGCGCGCTGATGATTCCCCAGGGATTCGGAATGATCAAAGAGGTCTTCGACGAAGACGAAATGAGCAAGGTCCTCGGCGCCTTCGGGCCGAGCGTGGGACTGTCGATACTTGCCGCGCCGATCCTCGCCGGCTCCCTCGTGGAGGCCAACCTCTGGGGAATTGGGTGGCGATTGGTATTCCTCATCAACGTGCCCATCGGCTTGGTCGCCTTCATCGGCGCAGTCCGAGTTCTCCCGCGAACGGTCGCTCATCCCGGTATTCGACTCGACAGAGTGGGCGTGGTGTTGATTGGCGCAGCGTTGACCGCGATCATCTATCCCCTCATCCAGGGGCGCTCGGCCGGGTGGCCCGCGTGGACGTTCGTCTCGCTCGTCGTCGGCCTGTTACTGCTCGGTGCCTTCATGCTGTGGGAACGTCACCAACGCGGCGATTCGCTCATCGAGCCTGGACTGCTGGCGAATCGAACGTTCACGTCGGGACTCTTCGTCGCGCTCGCCTTCTTCGGGGCTTTCGGCGGTTTAATACTGTGCGTCTCGCTGTTCACCCAGCTCGGCGAACACTTCACACCGATTCACGCCGGACTCGCCCTAACCCCAATGGTGCTCGGGCTTCTCGGTGGCATGGCCCTCTCCTTCGCACTGGTCAAGCCGATGGGGCGCCATCTGCTGCATCTCGGCGTGGCGGTGATGGCCGCGGGTGCCGTGACATTGGCGCTGAGTATCAGCGGCAGTAGCACGGCTTCCACGTGGGAGCTCGCGCCCGGGCTGCTGCTCCTAGGAATGGGACTCGGCGTCAGCGGCGGACAACTGTTTGATTTCATTCTCGCCGGCGTCACGATGGACCAGGTCGGATCGGCCTCGGGTGTGCTCGAGGCCGTGCAGCAACTCGCGAGCGCACTTGGTGTCGCGGCGTTAGGCACGATTTTCTTTTCGGCCTTCGCCCACCACGTGCCAACCCACGCCCTCGCGATCACGGCGTGGGCGTGCCTCGTGCCGCTGGTGGCGGCATTCGCCCTCGTCTTCGCGCTGCCAATGCACGCCCGTGAACAGTCGATGTAACACGCCACGGCGGCTCCGTGCTACGTGAAGAGGTCAGGGCAGTCCCAACGGGATTCGAACCCGTGCCTCCACCTTGAGAGGGTGATGTCCTAGGCCACTAGACGATGGGACCATGAAGTCAACGACGCCCGATTCCTCGTCGCTGCATTCGCTCGGGGGCAAGGACTCGAACCCTGAATAACTGGACCAGAACCAGTTGTGTTGCCAATTACACCACCCCCGAAGGGCTCGAAAATCCTACCCGACAATCGAAAGAAGCAGCCAACGCCATGCGTTGATCGATTCAGTCGAACCACGAACTAAATCGTCCGTAACCGATTATGCGACCGATGCCGACTTCGAACGTCTCCTTGGCGTAGTACTTCCACAGCGAATGCTTGACCGTTGGCGAATTGCGAACGGGTGAAGGAAATGGAGTGAGGCCTTGCGAGGAGGAGATGGCCATTGCGCGGTCCTCGTGGAAGGGATCGGTCACGGTGAGCACGGTCGTGATGTGATGAGCCTTCAGTTTCGGCACCACCGTCTGGACGTTCTGCCACGTATTGGTGCCCGCACCGACGAGGATCTTCGACGCGGGAACGCCCTTGCCTTCGAGGTACGCCGCGGACACACCGGCCTCCGTGAACTGATCGCCCGGACGTTTGCCCCCGGTGACCGCGATCCACGGCGCTCGGCCCTTGTGCCACAGGACGAGCGCCTGATCCAAGCGGGCCTGCAACTCGGGCGACGGCGTGCCGTTGTCTTCGGTCGTGCCGAAGACGAGGATCGCCTGCGCGTGGCGAGTGGAGTGCTCGTGACCGGTGAGCCAAATCTGCACGAAGGTGATTGCGAAGTAGATGATGAGGATGCTGACCACCGCCGAGATGATGCGCAGGATCAGTTTGAATGGGCCGAAGATCACGCGCCGGCACGAACGAGCGCGGCACGAAGTCGCAGCAGCACCTTCTCTCGTCCGAGCAGTTCCATCGACTCGAAGAGTGGCGGGCCCACCGAAGTGCCGGTGACCGCGCAGCGAATGGGGGCCTGACTCTTGCGTAGCGCCATACCGAGCGGCTCACCGAGCGCCAACGTGGCCTCGTGAAGGACGTCGGTCGTCCAGGGCAGCGTCTCGAATCGTTCGATCGCCGAGCGAAGCAACGAGTGGGCTGCGGGGTCGTTGCGAATGACCTTGTCGAACGCCGCGTCGTCGAAGACGACGTCGTCAACAAAGAAGAAACTCACCATCGCGGGGATCTCGCCCAAGATCGCGACCCGTTCTTGGACGAGGTGCGCCACCTTGGCGAACAGCGCCTCGTCGAACTGCTCGGGTGACCAGGGCACCTCTCGGTCACTCGGTCGCCACTCGCTCGACCACGGAGCGACCCATGGCGTGGCCGCCTCGATGAACTGTTCGAGCGAGAGCGCGCGGATGTACTCACCGTTCATGTGCGTCAACTTCTTCACGTCGAAGAAGGCCGGCGAGTGCGAGACGTCCTCTAAGGCGAACTGGGCGACCAGCGTCGCCAGCGGCACGATCTCTTCGTCACCGCGCGGACTCCAGCCGAGCAACGCCAAGTAGTTGACGAAGGCCGACGACAGGTAACCCTGGTCCCGGTAGGACTCGACGGCGACCGGGTCCTTGCGCTTGGAGAGCTTCTTGCGCTGCTCGTTGACGAGCATCGGCAGGTGGGCGTAGAGCGGGTGAGGAACGAACGCGACGTCGGGACAGTGGTTCAACGCCTCCCACATCATCACCTGCTTGGGTGTCGTGGGTAACAGGTCCTCACCGCGGATGATGTGGGTGATGGCGTCACTTCGATCATCGACCATGTTGGCGAGTGGGTACAACACACCACCGTTGGAGCGCACGACGATGAAGTCCTCGTAACTGTCGTGCGGGAACGAAACGTCGCCACGGATGATGTCGGGCACGACGGTCACGCCGTCATCGGGCACGCGAAAGCGCAGTACCGTCGCGTTCGAACGCACGACGTGTCGATGACGGCAGTAGCCGTCGTAGCCCGGTTTGGCGTTGCCCTTGATGCGCTCGTCAATCTGCTCGCGCGTGCAGTCACAGGCGTAGAGATAGCCCTGCGCGTAGAGGGCTTCGGCACTCGCCACGTGCTCGGCCGCTAGCTCGCTCTGGAGGAAGGGGCCGGCGTCGAAATCGAGACCGAGCCACTTCATGGCGGTCACGATGCCTTCGCGCGCGTCATCGAGATTGCGCTCGGCGTCGGTGTCCTCGATACGAAGGATGAAAAAACCGTCGTTTTGACGGGCGAAGAGCCAGTTGAACAGGGCCGTGCGCGCCGAGCCAACGTGAAAGAAACCCGTCGGTGACGGCGCCATGCGGACCCTGGGTCCGGTCACGACTTACTCCTCAAGAGAGAGTGCGCCGTTGGGACAGCTCGCCACCGCCTCGCGCAGACGTTCGTCGAACTCCGGGCCGGGGTTCTCATTGAGCACGTACATGAATCCGTCGTCGCGAACTTCAAAGATCTCGGGCGCGATACCCATGCAGACGGCGTTGCTGGAGCAGGCGTCGTAATCGACCACAACCTTCATAGGGACTCCTTCAAGTGACGAACGCTCCCATCGTACTAAGGACCGACCAATCGGCGATGCGACGGCGTACACTCTGCATCGTCAAAGAGGAGAATGGTGGAGAAGCGAGCACTCGGATCACTGCAGGTGTCAGTCGTTGGCGTGGGGTGCAACAACTTCGGGAGCCGACTCGACCAGGCCGGCACGAACGACGTCGTGAGCGCCGCCATCGACGCCGGTATCAACTTCTTCGATACGGCCGACATCTACGGGGGGACGAAATCCGAGGAGATGCTCGGGGTCGCGCTCGGCAAATGGCGTGACGAGTTCGTCATCGCCACGAAGTTCGGCATGCCGATCGACGACACGCACTTCGGCGCCAGTCCCGCGTACGTGCGCCAAGCTTGCGAGGCGTCGCTGCGTCGACTCGGCACCGACCACATCGATCTCTATCAACTGCACTACCCCGACGACGCCGTGCCAATCGCCGAGACCCTCGGTGCGCTGCACGAACTCGTCGCGCAAGGCAAGGTCCGCGAGATTGGTTGTTCGAACTTCACCGTCGCCCAGTTGCGAGAGGCGAAGAGCGCCGCCGGCGACGGTCCGGCGTTCGTATCGGTGCAGAACCAGTACTCGCTCCTCGAGCGCGGTCCCGAGCGTGACGGTGTCCTCGAGGCCTGCGACGCACTGGGCGTGGGCTTCCTGCCCTTCTATCCGCTCGCCAACGGACTGCTCACCGGCAAGGTCCGCCCCGGTGAGCCGCTCCCAGAAGCGTCACGCCTCGCGATGATGTCACCGGAGCGAAGCGTCCACTGGCTCGGCGACGAACTCCAGGGCAAGGTCGGGGCACTGCTCGAGTACGCCGACGAGATCGAGGTCCCGATCCTTTCACTGGCGTTCTCGTGGCTGCTCAGCCACCACGCGGTCTCGAGCGTGATCGCCGGCGCGTCCAACGCGGATCAGATACGCGCGAACGCGGGCTCACCGCGAGCATTGAGCGACGACGTCGTCGCTGCGCTCAACGTGCTGACGAGTTAGTTCGCCTTGACGGCCGCCACCATCTTGGTGAGCGTGTCCTTGGCGTCGCCGAAGACCAAGGTCGTCTTGGGGTTGTAGAGCAAGTCGTTCTCGATACCCGCGAAACCGGGACGCATCGATCGCTTCAGGAAGACCACGTTCTCCGCCAAGTCGGCGTGGATGATCGGCATCCCGTAGATCGGCGAACTCGGGTCGTCGTTCGCGGCCGGGTTCACGGTGTCGTTCGCACCGACGACGAGCGCGACGTCGGCCGTGGCCAACTCGGAGTTCGCCTCATCCATCTCGAGGAGTTGTTCGTACGGGACGTTCGCCTCGGCGAGCAGGACGTTCATGTGGCCGGGCATGCGACCGGCGACGGGGTGAATGGCGT
The DNA here is from genome assembly GCA_963800765.1 of uncultured Acidimicrobiaceae bacterium. Lineage (GTDB taxonomy): Bacteria > Actinomycetota > Acidimicrobiia > Acidimicrobiales > RAAP-2 > RAAP-2. Next base: position 83,098 of record CAWDCF010000005.1, on the reverse strand, counting down.
AGAAGACCTCGATGCCCTTGGCTTCGAGCAACTCCGCCAACTCACGCAGCACGTGCTGGCCTTGGGCGACGGCGAGGCCGTAGCCCGGGATGATGACGACCCGACTGGCGAAGCCGAGCAGGATCGCGATGTCCTCGGGCGTACCTGAGCGCACACTTCGCCCATCGTCGCGCGTCGTGGCGCCACTGGCGGTGACGACCGAGCCGAAGGCCGAGAAGAGCACGTTGGAGAGGCTGCGCCCCATGGCCTTGCTCATGAGACGCGTCAGCAAGATGCCCGATGCCCCGACGAGCACACCGGCGACGATGAGAAGGTTCGATCCGAGCGTGAAACCCGACGCCGCGACGGCCAGTCCAGTGAAGGCGTTCAGCAGGGAGATCAACACCGGCACGTCCGCGCCACCGATGGGCAAGACGAAGATCACACCGAGCACGAAGGAGAGCGCGAGCAGCACCCACAGCAGTGGCGTCGAGGCGGTGACGAGGATGGTGACGATCAGGACGACGGCCGCGAGACCGACGATCGCGTTGATGACCTGCTGACCGGGGTAGGTCACGGGTCGACCGGTCATGAGCTCCTGCAGTTTCGCGAAAGCGACCGCCGAACCGGCGAAGGAGACCGTGCCGATCAACACACCGAGCAACACTTCGAGGATCACGTAGGTCGCGGGGTGGGTCGACTTCACGTGGATGAATTCGGTCAGCGAGACCAGTGACGCGGCGCCGCCACCAACGCCGTTGAAGATCGCCACGAGCTGGGGCATGGCGGTCATCTTCACGAATCGTGCCGTCGGCACCGCGATGATGACGCCGATGAACATCGCGAGCAGTATCAGCCACACGTGGTGCAGCGAGTGACCGTCGACGTACTTGAAGAACGTGGCGACGACGGCGACGAGCATGCCGAATGCGGCAACCATGTTGCCGCGTCGCGCGTGCTTGGGACTTCCGAGGCCCTTGAGCGCGAGGATGAACGTCGTCGCGGAGAACAGGTACAGCAGGTCAATTAGCGTTTCACGACTCACTTGGTGACCTCATCGCTCGTGGGAGCGGTTGGCTTGGCCCGCGGTTTGAACATTTCGAGCATTCGGTCGGTGACGACGAAACCGCCCACGACGTTGAGCGTCGCGAGGATGACGGCGAGGAATCCGAGTACTTCTTGCAGGTTGGAGGTCGCTCCCCCGAGGATCAGCATCGAACCAACGAGAATGACGCCGTGAATCGCGTTGGATCCGCTCATCAGCGGCGTGTGCAGAATGCTCGGCACCTTCGCGATGATCTCGGTACCGACGAAGGCCGTCAGAATCAGGACGGTGAGGTACTGCAGCAACACGTTGCCCATTAGGCGATCTCCTTGGTCACGGGCGTGATCGCAACGTGAGCCACACCGAGTGCCTCGGCCGTGGCCGCGTGATTGATCTCACCATTGCGCGCAACGGTGACGCCGATGACGACTTCGTCGTTCCAGTCCGGGGCCAACTGGCCCTTCGTGCCAAAGAGCGCGAGCAGCTTCAACACGTTGTTCGCGTACATGAAGCTCGCACTCGCGCCCATCTCGGATGGCGGGTTCGACATGCCGACGATGCGCACACCCTTTTGGTCGATCACTTCACCGACCTTGGTCAGTTCACAGTTGCCGCCACCGTCGGCGGCCATGTCGATGATGATCGAACCCTCGCCCATCGCGTCGACCATGGCGGCCGTCACGAGGATCGGCGACTTACGTCCCGGTACCGCGGCGGTCGTGATCACGACGTCAGAGTTGGCGACTTCGTTCAACAGAGCCGCCTGCTGAGCGAGGCGCTCTTCATCGGTGAGCTCTCGCGCGTACCCACCGGCGGCGTCGGCCGTGACGGCGAGTTTGACGAAGACGGCGCCGGCCGATTCGGCCTCTTCCTTGGCCGCGGAGCGTACGTCGTAGGCGCGAACCTTGGCGCCGAGTCGCTTGGAGGTGGAGATCGCCTGCAGACCCGCCACGCCCACACCCATCACCAAGACGCGGGCGGGACGAATAGTTCCGGCGGCAGTGGTGAGGAGCGGGAAGAAGCGGTCGAAGTAGTGCGCGCCGGCGAGCGCCGCGCGGTAGCCCGAGACAGTCGCCTGCGACGATAGGGCGTCCATGTACTGAGCGCGCGAAATACGCGGCAGTAGGTCAAAGGAGAGCACGGTGATGCGCCGATCGTTGAGCGCTCGCACGATGTCCTGGGCCAGGAGCGGCGAGAGGAACGAGAGGTGGATCGAACCTTCGGGTAGAAGCGCGATCTCAGGGATCGTCGGAGGGTTGACACGAAGATTGACGTCGCCGCTGGGGGCGTCGCTCAGCGTCGCCCCGGCGCTCGCGTAGACGTCGTCACTGAAGTGGGCCGAGGTCCCTGCGCCGTGTTGCACGACGACTTCCCATCCCTCGCCGACGAGCGACTTCACTGCGTCGGGAGTCAGTGCAACCCGTGTCTCGCCCGCGCGCGACTCTTTAAAGAGCGCAATCTTCATTTCCTGTTTCTACCATCCCAACCAACAGCCCCTACAGGGTCAAAGTACCCTACGACCTCACGACGCCCGCGACAAGTCGAAGTTCTTGCGTTCGGCTGCTCCGACCATCGTGTGACACGCACGTACTAAAAAAGATTCATGGAATCTTTCGTTGTGAACGTCAAATCACCCGTCGGCGTGTGGAGTGTTCTGGGCACCGACGACGGTGTTGAGCACATACATCTGCCCCACGACAGGTTGCCGCCCTCAAAGGGGGTTGCGCCAAAGCCCGTCGCCGACGCCGCGCAACAACTCGAGGAGTACTTCGCCGGCACTCGTCGAACCTTCAAGGTCAAACTCAGTGACTTCCCCGCTACGAGTTTCCAAAGTGACGTATGGAAGGCCCTGCGAGCGATCCCCTACGGGCAGGTTCGCACCTACGGCGACGTCGCCGATGCGGTGAACCGGCCTCGCGCGCATCGAGCGGTCGGCAACGCCAACCACGCCAATCCGTGGCCCATCGTCGTGCCCTGTCACCGCGTCGTCGCGTCAGGTGGACTCGGTGGTTACGGCGGCGGCGACCAGGTGAAGCGCTATCTCCTCGACCTCGAAGGCGTGCACTACGACTGACGGATTAGGCAACGACGGCGACGGGAGCCTTTATCGCTGCGAACATCGCGAGGGCGCCGTTCGCTAAATGCTCTCGCTCGTCATCACTCAACACGCCGAAGCACTCAGCCATCATCTCTGAGGTGCGGCGCTCGGCCTCGATCTTCTTCGCCTGCGTCTCGGGTGTGACCTCGGGCGTTTCGTCCTCGTTGTAGCCGTGGAGGGCGAAGATCATCGGGTCCTGGAGGTAGCAGGCCTCCACCGGCGCCAGGCCCACCTCGTTGACGGCGTCGATGTGCACGCAGCCTCGCAGCTCGCGCATCAAGATGGCGCCCAAGTACGCGGCGTGCACCGGATTGGTTGGCACGTCGTACTGGCGGTAGCCATCGACGAGATGATGATGGCCGTGTTCGACCGCCGCCGCGACCTTGTGCGCGGCCGACGCGAAGTCGGCGAGGACCTCTTGGTCGATGGCGCCGAACGTGCGGTCGGCGAACTCGTAGGCGGCCTTCACGTACTGCTCCGCAATCGCGACTGGGTCGGCCTTCGTCTTCGCGTTGGCGTACATACGCTCGAGCAGACGGGGGTGGAAGAACGTGAATGCGTCGACCACGTAGTCGAAGTCGACATCACCCAGCGTGCCGGCGCGACCGAGACCGTAGAACTCGTAGATGTTGACGCCGTTCTCCTTCGCTCGCTCGCCGGTCAGTGGGTCAAAGTAAAACGACATGCCGATCACCTGAATCGGGTCGGCGGTTACGTTGGCAAGTTCGAGAGAGTCCATAGCGCGCACTTTACGCGCCCGCTCAGCGCGCGCCAAGTGCCCGCGGAACGTTCGAGCGACCGTCGCGCCGGACCCGAAGTTCGATCTTCGATCCCGACTCGACCGCGACGAAGCGCACGGAGCCGCCGTGGCGTAGGACGATCTCACTCACGATCGCCAGACCCAAGCCGGTACCGCCCGAGTGGCGGCTGCGAGCACGGTCAGCGCGCACGAACCGGTCGAAGAAACGCGCACTCTGCGCGACGTCGACGCCCTCCCCGTCGTCCTCGACGGTGACGACGGCTTCTGCGCCCTCGTAGTGCGAGTCGAAGCGCAACTCATTGCTGGCGTAGCGCGTGGCGTTGTCGACGACGTTGCGAATCATTCGCTTCATCATCGCGGGGTCGCCCTTCACCCTCGTCGGTTGGATCATCGTCGTGTCGACGTCGAGCGTGCTGAGTAGACGAACGCGTTGGCTCTCCTCGAAGAGGAGGTCGTCGAGGTCGACGTCGGAGCTCTGCATGTCGGGACGGTGCTCGTCGTGTCGGGCCAACCACGCGAGGTCGTCGATCAGGGTCTCGAGCCGTCGTCCCTCGCGCATCACAACTTCGCCGACCTCTCGCCAGTCCGCGCGCTCGGGGTCGTGTTGCGCGCGCTCGGTCGTGACGAGCAGCGTCGTCAAAGGACTTCGAAGCTCGTGACTGGCGTTGGAGACGAACTCCTGCTCGAACTGCGAGGCGGCCTCGAGACGGTCGAGCATCGCGTTGACCGTCTTGGCCATGCGCGCGATCTCGTCGTCCCCGCCCGTTTGGGGAACTCGCTTCGTAAGGTCCGAGGCCGCGATGGCGTCCACTCGGCGACGAATCGACTCGACCGGTGCGAGGGCGAGGCCCATCCCGAAGTAGATCAGGACGCCCGAGATCAGGAGGAGCAGTGGAAAGGAGATCATCAAACTGGCAAGCAGGACGCGCACGTTGTGCGAGATTCCCTTGGCGTAGACGAACCCGAAGACGAGGCCGGGGCCCCGTTTCGTGTCAATCGTGGCGACCTGGGCCGAACTGATCTCGGGCTCCATGGCGCTGGTCTGCGATGAGTGGACGAGCCTCACGCCGAGGCCGTTGATGGAGGTCGGACTGCGCGTCTCATGCGCCAGTATCGGGGCGTGGTCGATCGGCGAACTGGCCGCCCAGACCTTCGTGCCCGAAAGGTTCGTGACCTGGACGACGACGTCGCCGTGCATCGCGAGAACGACGGTGCTGGCCGACGTGCTCTTTTGATTGACGAAGAACTGTTGTGTGCGCTGCATGTCTCCCTGGATCTGATTCTTCGCATCGGTCTCGAGGGAGTGGTGCACGAGATTGACCAAGGCGATGCCGATGAAGGTCAGGATGAGCGCGATGGCCAGGACGAAGATGGAGGTGAGGCGGGCGCGAATCGAGAAATGCTTCCTCGTCGCCATCAGTTGGCTTTGACGCAGTACCCCACACCTCGAACGGTGCGGATCATCGACTGGTTGGGCGCGAGATCGATCTTCCGGCGTAAATAGCCCACGTAGACCTCGACGATGTTCGGATCACCGTCGAAGCCACTCCCCCACACGGCGTGCAGTATCTGGGACTTCGCGAGCGTTTCGTCGGGGTGACCCATCAGGTACTCCAGCAACGTGAACTCGCGCGGCGTGAGCGAGACGCTGCGCCCGAAGCTCACGACGCTGCGGTGCAAGGGGTCGAGCTCGACCGCGCCGACCGTCAGCGGTTTGGGCCGTCCACGTTCATGACGACGCAGTAGGGCGTGGATCCGGGCAAGAAAGATCGAGTTCTCAAAGGGTTTGCGCAGGTAGTCGTCGGCGCCGACGTCGAGCCCCTCCACCTCGTCAAGCTCACCCTCCTTCGCGGTCAGGATCATGAGCGGCGTGTCGATGCCGGCGGAGCGCAGATCCTGGCAGACGCTGAAGCCGTTTCGCTTCGGCAACATCAGGTCCAGCACGATGACGTGGTACTCGCCGCTCAGACCTTCGGCGAATCCGGACTCACCGTCACTGCGCAGCTCTACCGCGAAACCTTCATCCTCGACGAGGTCTCTGATCGCTCGAGCAAGGTCGTCGTCATCTTCGATGACCAGCACACGGCGACGTTCTTCACTCATTGCAAGTAGAGGTTACCGTTGCTCTCTTCGACGACTTTGAGCTTCGTGAGGCCGTGCGGTGCGGGCCCATTGATCACGTCACCGGTCATGACGTTGAACTCCGATCCGTGACAGGGGCAGACGATCAGGTTGTTCTGCGGTGCCCAGCCCACGGTGCAACCGGCGTGCGGGCAGACCGCGTCGTAGGCGTAAAACGTCTTGTTGGTGTTGATGACAATGCCGGGGTCACCGGAACTGGGGACGGTGAAGCTGGCCGATTGCCCTGGCGGCACCACCGAGGCCGCCCCCAGCAGCGTGCCACCGGCCGCTCCCGTCGAACTCGGCGTGGTCGTCGACGTTGCGCCGGGCTGCGTGGTTGGTGTCGACAGTTGGTGCGTCGTGCTCTTGGGCGCGGGCGCTCCGCCAATCGCCCTTCCCGTCTCGGCGGCGACTCCCCCGAGGATCAGCGCCGCGGCACCGACGCCGGCCGCGACCGTGCCGCCCAGTACCAGTGCGCGCCGATCGACGGTATCGATCTGCACGCGCGTGATGATGGGAGCGCGATCGCCCAGCAACACCGGACAGACCGCGGCATCACAGTCCAGATTCTCTCGTGCCGCGCACTTGCCCTTGTGGAAGTTTCCACAGATCGTCTGCACCGTGGCGAAAGGAATCGCGACCAGTTCGCTCGACGCCATACCTTCACGCGTCGAAGTCCGGTTCGCGATCCACGCGTCGACAGAGAGCCGTGACCCACCGCCCGCGACGATGAAGGGCAGCCACGCGAAGAAGAAGACGATGTCGGCGCCGGTGAAGTAGGGCGACGCGTGGAAACTCACCGTTAGGAACAGGCTGAGCGAAAGAATGGCACCGCCAATGGCGGCGATCCGCGTCCACAGGCCGAGCAGTACGCCTAGACCGATCGCCAACTCCGCGAAGGAGATGACGATACCGATCGGCTTGGCGAGCGGGATCAGGTGGATGAGGATCGCGTGGATGGGGCTCGTATGCGAGGACGCAATGAGTTGCGCCTGGATCGAGACGGGACTCGCGGCTCTGAAGAAGTTCGGATTGGCCAGCTTCTGCAGGCCGGCGAACACGAAGGTGACGCCGAGGAAGATGCGCAGCGGCAACAAGGCCCATTCGGCGATGGTCCACGCCCGGACCGGCGCGCCAAAGGGCAAACGACGCGAGGCGTGCCGGGTCGCCGGCGCACGGGTTTGGGGCATGCACCATCGTGCCACAGCCGAAATACTCCATATACGGCTCGGCCTTAGGTCTTAACGAACGTTTATCAACGAGAATGTAGGGGTGCAGTCCGCCTCCATTGTCTCGTACCTCCTGAGCGAGATCCACAAACTCCCGACGGGGCTGACCTACGCGCTCGTCACCGTGCTCGTCTTTGGCGAGGCGGCGCTCTTCTTCGGCTTCGTCCTGCCCGGCGAGACCGCGGTACTCGTCGCTGGCGTCGCCGCCAGTCAAGGACACGTCAACATCGTCCTCGTCTGCGTCCTCGTCGTCGCCGCCGGGATCGCCGGCGACTCCGTGGGCTTCGCCATAGGACGCCGCTACGGCGAACAACTCACGCGCCTCAAGATCCTTCGCCGGCGCCGCCCCGCCCTCGAACGGGCCCTCGAAGGACTGCGCCGACGCGGACCGATCTACGTCTTCATCGGACGGTTCACCGCGTTCATGCGCGCGGTGATGCCAGGCCTCGCGGGCATGAGTCGGATGAACTACCGGCGATTCCTCATCGCGAACGCAGCCGGCGGTTTGCTGTGGGGCGTCTCGTTCTCGCTACTCGGCTACTTCGCGGGCACGGCCCTCACCCGGATCGAAAAGTACGCCAGCTGGATGGGTCTCGCGGTCCTCATACTGCTCCTGGCGTTCTTCATCATCTACCACTTCGTGAAGAAGAGCCGCGAAACCAATGAAGACAACGAGTGGCTCGCCGAGCACGGCGACGACGACTCAGCGCAGAGCCTCGAGTAGGTCCTCGGGCACGTCTACGCGCCAGCCACTCTCTCCTTTGACGAGGAGGCCGAGGGGCGACTGCGTCGGACCGCGCCCCTTGACCAGCGAACGTAGGTAGACCTCGTCAACGTCCGTGGCGTCGCGCAATGCCCTGGCGATATCGGCCGGCGGTCTCGCGAGTGAAACGGTCCGTGTCGTGGCGACGATCTTGGGACCGACGATCGGGTCCGCGCTCAGTGTGGCGAGGATCGAATCGATCTGTTTTCGCGCCAACGACGCGTCGACCCGTGCCGCGTGGCGCCACGGCGGCGACGACGACTCCACGAAGCCACCGGTCACCAACTCATCGGGGCTGGCAAAGATCACGACGCCGCTGAGCGAATCGAGTGTGACGACGACGCGACGGGCCTGTTCGATGACGTGGGGCACGACCCACGGCAAGAGCCACGCTTCGAGGCCCAGCCACGCGGGCCACGCGGCGTCGACGATGACCGCCGTGACACCGAGGCCGAGCGACGCGGCGTGGCGTGCGACCTGCGCGTAGCGCTCCAGGGCCGCAGTATCGATCTCGCCCCGGCGCGGTTCGATGCGGGCCCACTCGACACTGAGGCGCACGCCGTCGAGACCGAGGGTGGCGGCGAGATCGAGGACCAGTTCGTACTCTCGCCAGAGTTCCACGGCGTCGCCTGGGCCGGCGTGGCGTCCGAGCGCGATGGTGGGCCGGTAACACGTCGCTGGTTGGTAGGGACCATCGAGTCCCCCCTCGACGGCGTAGCCCTCGAGGGTGACGTAACGACGCGCTCGAGTCTCCACGAGAAGAGTTTCGCACGCCCGCCCTCGAGCACTTCCGGTAGCGTCTGGCTCGGTGCCCTGCGGGGCCGTTGAAGGAGAGCCATGGCGAACGAAATACTGCGCGAGCGACGCGGACACGTAGAAGTACTCACGATCAATCGACCCGAGGCCCGCAACGCGATCAACCGCGCCACGGCGATCGCGCTGGGTGACGCCCTCGATGACTGCGAGCGCGACGACGACGTCTGGGTCGTCATCCTCACCGGTGCCGACGACAAGGCCTTCTCGGCCGGCATGGACCTCAAGGCGTTCGCCGCTGGCGAGTTCCCCATCACCGACAAGGGATTTGGCGGCATCACCCAGCGCGACTTCCCGAAGCCACTGATCGCGGCCGCCAACGGATCGGCGCTCGCCGGCGGCTTCGAGATCCTCATCAGTTGCGACATGGTGGTAGCCGCGGACCACGCGAAATTCGGGATTCCCGAGGCGGCGCGCGGACTGGTCGCGGGCGGTGGTGGACTGATCCGACTGCCCAAGCGGATCCCCCTCGCGATCGCCTACGAGATGGCGCTCACGGCGGAGCCGATCTCCGCGCAACGCGCGTATGAGTTGGGTCTCGTGAATCGCGTCGTACCGGGCGTCCAGGTCCTCGACGAGGCCATTGCCCTCGCGGAACGAATTGCCAAGAATGCGCCCCTCGCCGTGCGAACCAGCAAGGACGTGATGAAGAAGTCACGCGAGCTCTCCGAAGAGGAAAGTTGGGCACTGAACGGTGACGCCTTCGGCATGATCGGTCGAAGCGCCGACGCCCTCGAGGGCGCGATCGCCTTCGCCGAAAAGCGCGAGCCGAACTGGCAGGGCAAGTAGGTGCACGCCCTCCTCGCCGACCAGACCTCGCTCGCCAGTGGCGTCACGATCGTTCGACTGTCCTTGCACGTCCTCGCCGCGTCGGTGTGGGTCGGTGGACAGTTCGTGATCGCCGGACTGTTGCCGACCGTGCGCGGACTCGGTGACACTGCGCCACGACAGGTCGCCAACGCCTTCGCAAAGCTGAGTTGGCCGGCCTTTTGGGTTCTCGTCGCCACGGGGTTCTGGAACTACGCCGCCGTGAGTCCTTCGCACGCGACGTCCAGTTGGAAGGTCGTGTTCATGATCAAGATGGTGTGTGTCGTCTTGGCCGGTGTGGGCACCGTCGTGCACAGCCGCGCGAAGGCCCCGAAGACCAAGGGCATCTACGCCGGAATCGCGTCCTTGGCCTCGGTTGCCGCACTCGTGCTCGGCGTCGCGCTCGGCGGCTAGCCCAGGTGCAGGTGGTACACCAGCGCTGAGGTCCCCGCCGCGGCGACGACCACGACGGGGAATGGCGCCTTCGCGAACAGTGCAGCGAGGGCGACGCCCAGGCCAGCCAGACGGTGATCGAGGACTATGTGCGTCTTCACCACCAACCCCTCGGCCACGACCAATGCACTCAAGAGGCAGATCGGGATCAGCGCATTGATCCGTTGCAGTCGTTCGTTCGCGAGCCACGACTCCGGTACGAGGTGGCCCAACAGTTTCATCGCGAAGCACAGCGCGCTCGTCGCGCCCAGCACGATCCACATCGTCGAGGTGCTCATCGCGCCCTCCAACCCAGAGCGACCGCGACGACCGTGGTGGCGATGATCGGGAGTCCCGCTGGCAGCCAGGGCGTGACGAGCAGCGCGAAGGCCATCGACACCACGGCGACCATTCGCAGGAAGTTCGTCTGGAGCCGGGGCCAGATGAGTCCCAGGAACGCGGCCGGCACCGCAGCGTCGAGTCCGTACGACGCGGGATTGCCGAGCGCCTTGGCCCCCAAGGCCCCGGCCAGCGTGAAGAGGTTCCAGAAGATGAACACCCCGGTGCCCGTCAGCCAGAAGCCTTCGCGCATCGCGCGCGTGCCACGAGGAGCCTGCGAGAGGGCGACGCCCGTCGATTCATCGATGGTGATCTGCGCGGCGGCGATGCGCCGGACCCCCTTGACCCGCAAGAGGGGTGCCATCTGGATGCCGTAGAGGGCGTTGCGGGTCCCGAGCAACGCCGCCGTCGTGATGGCACTGGCCGCCACCCCACCCGACGCGATCACCCCCACGGCGGCGAACTGGCTGGCGCCGGAGAAGGTGAGCAGAGAGAAGAGGCAGGTTTGCAGGACCGAGAAGCCTCCGGCGACGCCCGCGGCCCCAAAAGCGGTCCCGTAGGCGCCAACGGTCAACGCCACGCTGAGCGAATCGCGAACGGTCCCTCTGGTCAGGTTCGACATCTGAACATTCTTGCTGAATCGAATAACCAGATGGAGAAAGTGGGCGCCTTCACGAACCTACGTGAAGGGCACTACTCTGGCAGTACGTACGTGAAAGGAGAAGGCGATGTTCTTAGGCGAAATTTTTGGGCCCGATCTCTTGATCGTTGTCATCGTTGTGGCAGTCCTCGTCTTCGGGGGCTCCGCTATTCCGAAGTTGGCTCGTAATCTCGGCTCGGCCAAGACCGAGTTCGAGAAGGGCCTCAAGACGGCCAAGAACGCGGACGGCAGCACCGACGCCCCCGCGACCCCGACCGAGATCAAGGCACCCGAGGCCGACAAGTAACACCCGGTCGCGACCGGCGCCTCGCCTCGGTCGTCGTGGCGTTGCCGCTTCGCAGTAGGGGTTGACGCTGCCTTCTCTCCCCCAGCGGGTGAACGGACTTTCTCGACTTCGGCGACGAATCCTTCGTGAAATATTGAGTAGTCTCTGATTCGTGGAAACACCTACCCTGCCCCCTCAGGGTGCAATAAAACATGGTGGACGGTGGCGTCGCGTCCGACGTTTCATTGCACTGCCCCTCGCGGCGCTGGCCCTTTCGGGTTGCACCGTGCCATCCTTCGGAGCCCACGCGGGCGCCACCGTAGGTTCGAAGTCCGTCTACCACCTCTGGCAGGGCTTCTCCATCGGCGCCGTCGTTATCGGCGGTTTCGTCGTCATCCTCTTTTGTTACGCGATCCTTCGCTTTCGCCGTAAGGGTGACAACATCCCGCGCCAGAGCCAGTACCACCTCCCCGCCGAGGTGCTCTACACGGTGATCCCGATCCTTGTCGTCTTTGGACTCTTCGCGGCGACGCTCGTCGTGGAGAACAAGGAAGTGGCCAACCCCAAGACCAACGTCACCGTCGACGTCAATGCATTCCAGTGGGGCTGGAAGTTCACGTACCCGGGCACGTCGACGAGCGTCATCGGTCAAACGACCCAGGCCCCGACGATGGTGATCCCGGTCGACACCAACGTGCACATCAACCTGACCTCGACCGACGTCATCCACGGCTTCTACGTGAAGGAGTTCAACTTCTCGCGCTACGCCCTGCCCGGTGTCCTCAACCAATTCACGATTCAAGCCGTGAAGACGGGCACCTTCTTCGGCCAGTGCACTCAGCTCTGCGGCCTCTACCATTCGCTGATGTTCTTCAACGTCAAAGTCGTGACGATGCCCCAGTACACCGCGTGGCTGGCCTCAACGTCGAACGCCGCCGCCGCCGCGGCCGCGAAGGCCACGACGAAGCAGCAGACGGACACGGGCGTGCCCACGAAGCCAGCCACTAGTCACGGAGACAACTGATGACTGACGTCCTCGATCCGCCAGTCGTCCTCTCGGGCGACGGGCACGGCGAACACCACGAAGAGCACCACGGTCCGACCGGGATCCTCAAGTGGCTGACGACGACCGACCACAAGATCATCGGGCTTTCCTACACCGTCACCTCGGTGATCATGCTCGTCATCGGTGGTCTCTTCGCCGAGATCATTCGCGCGCAGCTCTCATCGCCGAACGGCTCGATCGTCTCGCTGGCCCAGTACAACGAACTCTTCACGATGCACGGCTCGGTCATGATCTACCTCTTCGCCGGCCCTTTCGCCTTCGGTGGACTCGCGAACATCATCGTGCCGATTCAGATCGGTGCGCCCGACATGGCGTTCCCCCGACTCAACGCCCTGTCGTACTGGCTCTACCTGATGGGCGCCATCACCATGTTGATGGGCTTCTTCACCGCCGGTGGCGCCGCCAACTTCGGCTGGGTGGCCTACGCGCCGTTGTCGAACTCCATCAACACCCCCGGCGCCGGTGCCGACCTATGGATCGGCGGCCTGTTACTCACGGGCTTCTCGGCCATCTTCACGGGCGTCAACTTGACCGCGACGATCTTCTACCTACGGGCCCCGGGCATGACCATGTTCCGAATGCCGATCTTCACCTGGAACATGTTGGTGACGGCGATCCTCATCCTGCTCGCCTTCCCCGTTCTCACGGCCGGACTCATCATGTTGTACTGCGACCGCCACTTCGGCACCCATATCTTCTCGGTGGCGGGAGGTGGAGTTCCGGTCCTGTGGCAACACATCTTCTGGTTCTGGGGCCATCCCGAGGTCTATATTCTCGCCCTGCCGTTCTTCGGCATGGCGACCGAGATCATCGCGGTGTTCTCGCGCAAGCCCGTCTTTGGTTACAAGTCGATGGTCTTCGCGACGCTCTCCATCGGGGCGCTGTCACTGGGCGTCTGGGCGCACCACATGTTCACCACGGGCGTCGTCCTCCTCCCCTTCTTCTCGATCATGAGCCTCTTGATCGCGGTGCCGACCGGTATCAAGATCTTCAACTGGATAGGAACGATGTGGAGAGGAGAGATATGGTTCTCCACCGCCATGTTGATGGCCCTCGGCTTCCTGTTTACGTTCTTGATCGGTGGCCTCACGGGCGTGTACCTCGCCAGTCCGCCGCTGGACTTCTTCACCCACGACACCTACTTCGTGGTGGCGCACTTCCATTCGATCGTCATGGCCCTGGTGTTAGCGGGCATGGGCGGACTCTATTACTGGGGTCCGAAGATCACTGGTTACATGCTGAACGAGCGCCTCGGCAAGATTCAGTTCTGGTTCCTCTTCATCGGCACCCAGGTCTTCACCTTCCCCCAGTACATCCTCGGACTTGACGGCATGCCGCGACGCGTCGCCGTCTACCTCCACGACCCGCAGTGGAAGACGCTCAACGACTGGAGCACCTTCGGCGCGGTCCTGGTCGGCATCTCTACGATCATCTTCGTCGTCAACGTCGCGGCGAGTTGGAAGAAGTACCCGGTCGGCGACAACCCGTGGGACGCGCAGACCCTCGAGTGGTTCACGACCTCTCCTCCGCCGCACCACAACTTCTACCGTCTGCCCCAGATCCGCTCGGAGCGTCCGACGTGGGACTACAACCACCCCGAGCACAAGTCCCTCGCGCACGGTGGCGGGACGGATGAACCGCCGCCGCTCGCCGCTGCCCTGACCTCAGCCCTCGAGCACGGGCAGGAGGAGGACGGATGAGGGTCGAAGCCAAGATCCTCCTGAGCCTCGGCACCTTCTTTGGCGTCATGTGCGCCGTCTACTGGAACTGGAGCCTGGAGAACGCCGGCGGCGTGATGATGTTCGCCGGCATGCTGCTCTGCTTCTTGCCAGGTAGCTACTACTACTGGTGGAGCCGACGCATGAAGGCCCGTCCCGAAGACGACCCCCACGCCACCCAGTCGAGCGGTGCGGGCGTGGTCGGTTCCTTCCCGGGTACGTCCATCTTCCCCTTCACGCTGGGCATGGGCGCCTTCTTCGTGGTCCTCGCCCTGGTCTTTGGCATCTGGTTCCTCGTGCCGGGGATCGGTCTCTTCGTCTGGGCGATGCTCGGCGGCACCGCCGAGGGCCGTCGCGGCGGCAACGTCTAACCACGACGCATCGTTGGTCTCGGCCAACGTGATCGCCGTGGCGACGCCACGCGGTACATCGACAACATCGAACCCGGTGGGATCAATCACACCCTGTGCCAGACTCAGCAGATGAAACGTCGGCCGCTGAACGACGCACAACGCATCGTCCTCGTCGTCGCACTCGGATTCGCCATCTACTTCTTCGGACAGTGGCTGCTCGAGACGTTGGAGTTCGGTTCGCGCGGCGTCACTGGCTGGGTCGGCTACGCCCCACTGAACAATGCGTCCTTCACGCAAATACGAATGTTGTACCCATGGGTCATCTTCTTGTTCTGGCTGATTCTGATCGCCGTGTGGACGGTGACGTCACTCGTGATCCTGCGCCGTCGCCACGATGCGTCGTAACCTCGCGAGGTTCACCCTCTCATTCATTCAGCGCCTCGAAACTGGTCGTGAGATGACGTCGATCTGAAAGGGTGACCACGACGTCACGGAGTTCGCCTCGTCTACTCTGGCGACATGAGTACGCCGAAAATCGAAGGGCGTCATCAGTGGTTGACACCGCGCCGATTGGCCGCCGCCACCGCCATGGTGTTCTTGCTCGCGGCGTGCGTTTCGGATTTCATTGTCGGATCCTTTTGGGCGCGCCACACGATGTTCACCGCGATCGCGTCGACCATTTTGGTGGCGCTCGTGTCCGTGACGGTCGTGGAGGTCGTACTCGACCAACGCTCCGAACAGCGTTGGCGCCTGCTGGCGCAATACGGTCTGTTCGAGTTGGCCGATAACGCCAACGTCACGTGGCTCACCATCCTAAAGAAACTCGATGTCGCCGGCGCTGGCGACCTCGAGGCATCACAAGTGCACGCGCTGCTCGATTCCCCTGACGTCGTCCAAGGAATCCGGACGTTCCTCGACGAAGCACTGGGCGACGCGGCTCGCCGAGAGGGAATGCTCAAGGTCGTCGAGGAGTTGGTGATTCGAAATCAGGCACTCATCACCCGATGGAACGTCGTCATGACCGGTTCTCGCACGTACGTCGGGCTCTTCGATCGTCACGTCGAACTCTTCACCCGCGTCAACTTCCTTCAGTACTACCTGCGCCGCGGCACCCTCATTGGACTGAAGTACTGGACGACGACGACCGTGGACCCCGAAACCACGTTCTTCTATACCGTTATCTCGGTACTGCACGTCGCGGTCGAACTCGAGGTCGAGACGTGGACACGAGCACTCAAGATTGCGAACAGCGCGTGGTGGTTTCAACGAAGCAGTGAGCTCATCGCGGTGCATACGACGAACGCCGAGTGAGAGCCACGTGGTCAAGGGAACGCGCCGCTGGATGGTCATTGGCACGGTGTTCGCCACGCTCGTCACTCTGACGTCGCCGTCGCTCGCGGGCGCCGTGGGCGACGCCAAGGTGAGCGCGTACGTGATGAAGGACCCGATTGCCGGCGCCGTGGCGTTGCCGATATCGACGCTGCAGCCCTATCTCGCCAAGGTGCTGGCCGGTCTCGTTTCGCTCGAGCCCACCTACGGCGTCGCCCACGTCGCCACGAAGGGATGGATCTCTCAGTCCAACGGCATTGAGGACATTGTCGAGATCGGCGCATTCACCCAAACCATCGTGAATCCCACCGCGCAGGCGCTGTCCGAAGTGCTCGTGAGCTGTAATGCTGCCACCGGCGTGACGCCAAAGAAGACGACCGCGCTGAAGGGAATACCCGGATCGACGGAGGCCCAGTGCGTCACGAAGAAGGGGGTTCGCCTCTCGACGTCGATCGGCTGGTCCTACGCCAACGTCATCGTGCTCGATCTCGTCTCGGGCACCACCAAGTCCGAAGCACAGACGTGGACCCTCGAACAGTTCAAAAAGGTGCCGTCGACGGGCATCGTCGTGGAGACTCCAACGCCACTCTCGACGCAGTTCGCCGCCGCCACGGTGCCGATGTACGACGCCATGAACCGGTGGCTCGTCGAGTTCCAGGCCTGGGGGAACCGCAATGGATCCGCCTCGCAGGCCGCGCCTTTTGATCATCCCTTCGTCGTGGCGCTCGACGACTGCGCCGCGAAGCTCTCGGCCGATCGTTGGTCCGGTGCCGCGCAGTCCAACATTGATGCGGCCGTCCAGGCCATCAAGCTCCTCTCAACGCATGTGAACGATCTCGCCTTCGCGACGCCGGCGACGGCACGTTCGTGGGGCACGACGTATGGTCACGATCAGATCGCACTCCTGACGGCGCTGACCACCGCGCAACGTTCAACGATCTAGGTCACCAACGTTCGTTGTACACATAATGTCCGGGTCCCTTGTCTTGACATTGACGACGAACTCACAGACGTTGTAGTCATCCCTCACAGGCGCCTCACAATGCCACTCGATACGTTGGCTACAGGGAGAGAAACACTCCTCCCACGTGAAGTGATCGCGGCAAAGTATCTGCAGTGCGAAACACTCTTCACCGACCACATGAGATGAACTCTCAGTTGGTCGTTATCGGTCGGAGGACCACTCATGTTTTCCAACGACATACGCCCAGAACTGTCACTCGCGCCTACGGTGCTCTACGTCGACGACAACGTGCAGAGCATTGACATCATTAGCCGTCTGCTCCACGCGAAGACGGACTGGCGACTCATCACTTCGACCCTCGGTTTCGAAGGTTTGGACATCGCGACCACTCTCCAACCCGATCTAATCCTGCTCGATCTCCAGCTCCCGGACATCAGTGGGCTTGGCGTACTGACCCAGCTGCGCACCGACGTGCGAACGACGGATACGCCAGTTGTCATGCTCTCCGCCGAGGCCCATCAGAGCAAAATCGATGAGTGCCTCGCCGCCGGGGCCAACGACTATTTCGTAAAGCCCTGCGACCTGCACGAGTTCTTGACCGCGCTGCACGCCTTCATGAGTGGCGACGTGCACTGGACGCCCGTCGGCGTGTGACCACGTCGCTCTGGGCTAGATAAAACCAATCCGAGATGGGGGCCAGACTCGGAGAAATACCTTGCCGATGATGTCCGAACGCGGCACGGTGCCCCAGAATCGACTGTCGCACGAATCGGCTCGATTGTCGCCCATCACGAAATAGCGGCCCTGTGGAACCGTGACGTGACCAATGGGAGTCCCGATCGTCGGAAAATAGGTCCACGGCTCCTTCAGGGCTTTGCCGTTCACGTAGATAGTGTTGCCCTTCGACGTGAGGAGCTGGCCCGGAAGACCGATCACGCGCTTCACGAGGTCCGCAATGCCTTCGTCGTTGCAGTGCTCACTTGGTGGGGCCTTGAAGACGATGACGTCACCGACGTTGATCGATCCAAATTCAACGCTGAGTTTATTGACCAGTATCCGGTCGCCGACGTGCAGCGTGGGGTTCATCGACTTCGATGGAATGACGAAGGTTTGGACCGCGTACGTTCTGATGAGGAACGAGGCCGTCACCGCAACCACGAGTATCACGGCCCACTCAATGAAGACTTTTCGTCGCGAGCGCGTCGTCTCGGGCGGAGCCGAACTGACGCCTTCCGACGTGACTACATCGTCGGAAATCTCACTCGGCATTACGAAAGGCTAGCGACGAAGCTGCCGACGATTCCTCCCCGAGGAATTCTTGCTATTCCAAAATGAGATTGCGGCGGCGAAATATGCCTCCACTGTCGTTTCTGAGAGGAATGAGCTAACGGGAGGCACTTGTATTGCTGCCTAGTATTGATGGGGCGCCTGAAAGTAGGCCCAGGGCAGCAAGGGGAGAGAGTGGCCGCTGTAGAGAGTTCGACGAAGGTAGTACTGGGCGGCACTCGCGGTGGACCCGATGTTCCAACCTTGCGCCAGGATCGCTGGTGGGTGCAGCCGGTCGTTACTGCGTCGATCCTGACCGCCTTCGTGATCTACTCCACGTGGGCCGCGTTCCAGAATCGCTACTACTACGTCGGGTCGGCCTTCGGCCGCGACCTGATCAGTCCGTTCTACTCCCCGTGCATCGCCGGCAGTTGCGTCCCCGGGGCGAAGGCCGGTTTCGCGTTCGATTGGTTCCGACTCTCCCCCGCGCTCGTGATCCTCATCTTCCCGCTCGGCTTTCGCCTGACTTGCTACTACTACCGCCGCAGTTACTACCGCGCGTTCTGGTGGTCGCCGCCGGCCTGCGCCGTGACCGACGCCCACGCCGCCTACTCCGGCGAGACCAGGTTCCCGCTCATCATGCAGAACCTGCACCGGTACTTCTTCTACGCCGGTCTCGTCTTCAACACCTTGTTGACGATCGACGCGGTGGAGTCGTTCCGCGAACCGGGCATTGGTTGGGGCGTCTCGGTCGGCACCATCGTGCTCTGCGTGAACGCGACACTGCTGTGGATGTACTCGCTCAGCTGCCACGCCTGTCGCCATCTCTGCGGTGGCCACGTGAAGAGTTTCAAGGCGCATCCCATTCGCTACCGGTTCTGGAAGTTCGTCTCGCCGCTCAACGCGAAACACATGAACTTCGCGTGGGCCTCGCTCCTCTTCGTGGCGTTCACCGACGTCTACGTGCGCCTCGTGGCTTCGGGCGCACTAACCGACTACAAGCTTTTCTAGAAGGAATCTCAGTGACTGACTCTGCCTACGAACATCACGACTACGACGTACTGATCATCGGAGCGGGTGGCGCCGGACTTCGTGCGGCCATTGAAGCCAAGCAGCGTGGCTTGAAGGTCGGCATCATCACCAAGTCGCTGCTCGGCAAGGCCCACACCGTGATGGCCGAAGGCGGCATGGCGGCAGCCATGGGCAACGTGTACGACGAGGACAACTGGATGGTGCACTTCCGTGACACCATGCGCGGAGGCAAGTACCTCAACAACAATCGAATGGCCGAACTGCACGCCAAGGAGTCGCCGGACCGCGTCTGGGAACTCGAGCAGTGGGGCGCCCTCTTTGACCGCACGAAAGAGGGCAAGATCAACCAGCGCGACTTCGGCGGCCACCGCTACGCCCGTCTCGCACACGTGGGCGACCGCACCGGACTGGAACTCATCCGAACGCTCCAGCAGAAGGTCGTCTCGATGGACACCGACGTCTTCATGGAGTGCAAGGTCTTGAAGTTGGTGCACGACGGCGACGGACGAATCGCGGGCTGCGTCGCGTACTGGCGGCCGACGGGCGAGTTCGTCACCTTCCAGGCCAAGACCGTCATCATCGCGACCGGCGGCGTCGGCAAGTCCTGGAAGTTCACGTCGAACTCCTGGGAGGGCACCGGCGACGGACACGCCATGGCGCTGTGGGCCGGCGCGAAGCTCATCGACATGGAGTGCATCCAGTTCCACCCCACGGGCATGGTCTGGCCCAACAGCGTGCGCGGGCTCCTCGTCACCGAGAGCGTGCGCGGCGACGGCGGGGTCTTGCGCAACTCGGAGAACCAGCGCTTCATGTTCAACTACGTCCCCGAGATGTTCCGCGCCGAGACGGCCGACACCGAGGAAGAGGGCGACCGCTGGTACGACGACCATTCCGCCGGACGTCGACCACCCGAGTTGCTCCCGCGAGACGAAGTGGCGCGGGCGATCAACACCGAGGTCAAGGCCGGGCGTGGCACTCCCCACGGTGGGGTCTACCTCGACATCGCGTCACGCCGGACGCCCGAATTCATTCGACGTCGTCTCCCTTCCATGTACCACCAGTTCATGGAGTTGGCCGGCGTGGACATCACCCGAGAGCCCATGGAGATCGGTCCGACCTGCCACTACATCATGGGTGGCGTCCAGGTCATCGCCGACACCGCCGCGACCGCGGTACCGGGACTCTTCGCGGCCGGCGAGGCCGCGGGCGGTATGCACGGGGCCAATCGCCTCGGCGGCAACTCACTGAGCGACCTCGTGGTGTTTGGTCGTCGCGCCGGTATGGGTGCGGCTGAGTACATCGAAGCCGGTGACGTTGCGACCTCCTTCGACATGGCCGAAGCCGAAGCCGCGGTGCAAGAGGCCCTGGCGCCCTTCGACCGCGCCACGGGCGAGAACCCCTACGACATCCAGCGCGACCTCCAGGACATGATGCAGGCGTTGGTGGGCATCATCCGGACCGGTCCCGAACTCGAAGAGGCGAAGGGCAAACTCGAGGAGTTCAACGAGCGCGTGCACAACATCTCCGTGAAGGGTGGCCGTGCCTACAACCCGGGATGGAACCTCGCGACGGACCTTCCCTCCATGCTCACCGTTTCTCGAAGCACCGCGCTGGCGGCCAGTTTGCGCAAGGAGTCACGCGGCGGTCACACGCGCGAGGACTACCCGAACCCCGACCCGGAGTTCGCGAAGTTCAACTTCGCGCTCACCAGCGAGGGCGGCAACTGGGACAGTCCCATCACGGCGACGGAGTCACCGTTGCTACCCATGCCCGACGAACTCAAGGCACTGCTCGAGGAGGCACACTGATGGCCGACGTGACCATGCGAGTCTGGCGCGGCGACGCGACCGGCGGCGACTTCGAGAACTACACGCTCAGCCAGAACGAAGGGGAGGTCGTCCTCGACGTGATCCACCGTATTCAGGCGACCGAAGCACCAGACCTCGCGTGTCGCTGGAACTGCAAGGCCGGAAAGTGCGGCTCCTGTTCGGCCGAGATCAACGGCAAGCCCCGACTCATGTGCATGACGCGCATGGACCAGTTGCCCGATGGTCCGGTGACCGTCGCGCCAATGAAGACCTTCCCGATCATCCGTGACCTCGTCACCGACGTCTCGTTCAACTTCGAGATGGCGAAGAGGGTTCCGGCCCTGTTGCCCCCACCCATGCCCGAGGGCGGCTACCGGATGTTCCAGCAGGACGTCGAACGAGGCCAGGAGTTCCGCAAATGCATCGAGTGCTTCATGTGCCAAGACGTCTGTCACGTGATTCGCGACCACGAAGAGAACAAGGTGCACTACGCCGGTCCTCGGTTCTTCATCCGTTACGCCGAGCTTGAGATGCACCCCCTCGACACCAATGACCGTCGAGAGCTCATTCGCGAGGAGATGGGGCTCGGCTACTGCAACATCACCAAGTGCTGCACCGAGGTCTGCCCCGAGCACATCCACATCACCGACAACGCAATCATCCCGTTGAAGGAACGAGTCGTCGACGCCGACTACGACCCCGTGGCGTGGCTCGGCCGCAAGATTCGTCGCCGAACGAAGAAGTCGGCCGCCGACGCGGCGATCCAGCCGGCCCCCTAGTCCGTGGCGGACTTCCTCTCGGTTGAGTGGATCGAACAGTTGAACGACACGCTTCGAAACGCCGGACCGGTGCCCTTCGAGAGTGCCGCGTCCACCGTGCGCGTCGTGCTGGAGTTCCCCGACGCTCCCAAGTCCGCTCCGCACGCACTGACTTTCACGCTGAGCGGCGAAGGGGCGAGCGTCGAGGCCGGTGACCACCTCGCGGCCGACGCCATCGTGCGACTCTCCTACGAAGAGGCGACGTCACTCACGAATGGCACGATTGACAGCGCGTCAGCGCTGCGCGATGGTCGGATCAAAGTACGTGGCGACATCAACGCGATCGTGCCGGTGCTCGGTTGGTTGCAACGCGCCCATCCGAGCGCCCATTAGATTTCTTCGGTGGACCTCCCCCTTCACGAAGATGACCTGACCGAGCCGGGTGTGCTCGAGGCCCACATGTTGCACCGCAACGGAGCGAACGTTCCCCCCGTCGCGGTGCTCTGTTTCTTCAACGAGCTCCTCGAGAAGTTGGAGGGCGAAGGTCTCCTCAGCGTCAAGTACGTCTTACGAAGCGAGATCGGCCGAAATCCCATCTACGAGTTCCAGACCGACGACGGCGCCGTGTCTGTCGTGCACCCCGGCGTCGGCGCGCCGCTCGCCGCCGGTTTCGTCGAGGAGGTCGCCGCGCTGGGCGTGACAACATTCGTCGCCTGCGGGGGCGCGGGGGCGCTCGTTGACGACTTGGCGCTCGGACACGTCATGGTCGTGGCGTCGGCGCTGCGCGACGAAGGTACCAGTTTCCACTACGCGGCGCCGAGTCGGATAATCGACGCCGACCCCCTCGGCGTAGCGATCCTGGACGAGGTGCTCACCGAGAACGACGTCGACCACTTCGTCGGGCGCACGTGGACGACCGACGCGTTCTTTCGTGAGACGAGAAGCCGCGTCGAGCGGCGGATCGACGAGCGCTGCACCATGGTCGACATGGAGTCTTCGGCGTTCATCGCCGTCGCACGCTATCGCGGTCTTCGCTTCGCCCAACTCCTGTACGCCGGCGACTCACTCGCGGGCGAGGAGTGGGACAGCCGGTCATGGGACTCGGCCCAGTCGATTCGAGAGAGTCTGTTTCGACTCAGTGCCACGGCCGCACTGCGGCTACACGCGGCGCTCTAACTCGCCGATAACTCCGTCATGGAGTTCGATCCCTGATTGGCCACCCAGACTCGGTTCCCGATGAACGTGATCGCGTTCGAGAGGTCGAAGTGGTACTGCCCGCCAGAGAGCACCGTAACCACCTTGCCGGTCGCGGCCGAAATCTCGCTCACCGTCGTGCCCTTGGGACCCGACGTACCTAGGTTGGTCGCCCAGACGTCGTTGCCGTCGGACGTGAGGGCCGAGACGACGCTCAGCCCGAACTGAGCGCCGTGGATGAACCGTATGAATTCGCCCGACTCGGCGTTGACCTCGGTGAGTGAGTTACTTCGACTGTTCGCAATCCAGACGTGATCGCCATCGGTCGTGATGGCCAGCGGACCATCCAAGCGGTACGCCTTGCCCTTCAACACCGTCGTCAGTCGCCCGCTACCCGCTTCGAGCTCAACCACCGTGTTGGTCAAACTATCGACCACCCATACGTGCTTCGCGTCCGAGGTCAGGTTGTTGATCTGCGCGATGCCCAGCGGTTTGGTCTTCACGACCTGGATGAAGTCACCCGTCGACGCGTTGATCTCGGCGAGTTCGTTGCCACGGAGATTGGATATCCACACGTCGACACCGTTGGACGTGACGAATCCGGTTCCGTGCAGTTTGTACGTCGAGCCCTTGATGACGGCGATGAGTTTTCCCGTGTTGGCGTTCAGTTCCGTGACCGAGTTGCCGGCGTCATTGGCGACCCAGACGTGGGTCCAGTCGTCACTCAGCCGCTCCGGTCCCTCGAAGTCGAATTTCTTGTCCCTGAGGACGCTGATGACGGTACCCGAACCGGATTTGAGTTCGGTGACCGAGTTGTTCGACGTGCTGACCGCCCATACGTGTGCGCCGTTGGACGCGATAGCCGTGATGTTGTCGAAGCCGTAGGCCGGCCCCTGGATGACTTTGACGAGGGCGCTGGGCGCCGCACCGGCGCTGAGCGCTACGAGTCCACTCGAGACCGTGAGCGACAACGCGAGTATGACTCGCATTGGGTGTGTCACGGTATCTCCTTCGGGGTGCTCGAATCTGCGGTACTTGACGGTGAACGGGCCACCACGAAGAGCGGCGCCAGCGTGCACCAAGCGTAGGGCATCGACGGTCGGATTTGTCCTCGCGCCTACGATTGCCAAGGACAGAACACGACGCAGTGACCGGGGAGACGCCATGAGCGACAGCAACGAGAACACCGCCGCGCCGGCCAACGCTGCCGTGTCGCCGGCGACCAGTGGACCGGCCAACGAAGAGGCATCCGACGTCGCCACCTGGTTCGACAACATTCCGCGGGGGCTGAAACTTGGCATCGCCTTCGTCATCATCGCGGTCCTCGCCATCGTCTTCGCCACGTGGCACGACTTCTACTTCCACTGGTTTGAGATCCACACGGGCACCGTCAATGAGTCCGGTCCCTATTACGGATTCTGGAGTGGGTTCGGCTCAGACATCGGAGAGGCCACGATTCTCGTCGGCATCGTCACGCTGTACCGACACCACAACTGCCATGTGAAGGGGTGCGCACACCTCGGACGTCGCGTCGACGGCACGCCGTACGTCGCCTGTCCCAAGCACCATCCCGACCACCAAGGTGGCAAGCGCTCCATTTCGTTTGAGGAGTTGAAGGCCGCGCACCGCAGGGCCCACGAAGCAAAGCAGTAGTTGCACGGTCGCCGTGTTGGCGTATCCGCAGTTCAGTCGGGGCGAAATCGTTCGATGTCACTTTCGATTCGAGCAACGTGGCCCGGCTCGACGCCGCACTCTTCAGCAAACTCTCTCCACCGGCCCACCGCTGCGTCCACGTCCCCAAGAGCCGAGCGCGCGCCTGGCACGTTGAATCGTTCAGCCAACTCGAGGAGATCGCCGCGCGTGATGTGTTCGAACTTCGCGTTGACCGACATTTGATGTCGTTGCGTCCAGAGCCCTTCGGGATTGTAGGAGTGATTGACGTCGTAGGCCGGTGCCAGGGCCCACTCCCCGTTGGGTTGACAGACGAAACCCAGGTTCTTCGTGTGGTCGTCGCGATTGGCCGCCGCGACGTTGAATGCGCAGCGTCGAAATGCCTGTTCGAGTGATTCACGACCGAGCTCCAAGCGGTCAATGACGTCGAAGTACTGCGCGTAGCTGTGCGTATCAGTCGCATTGAAGTCGAGGTGATCCATTGCACAAAGACTCTGAATATGAACTTTGGCGCCGTCGACGTCGCGGTCGAATCGCTGCGTCATGAAGTGGGCACGACCGCTTTCTTCGAGGAGACGGCACGGCATCATGTCGATGCCCGCGGCGTGGGCCATCCTCGAATAGGCGAACTCGATGCGACCATAACCTTGCGTCGCTCCGAACTGTCCCAGTTCGTCGACGCCGTCGAGTTTGAGTATCCAGTACTCGTACCCTGACGGTGCGTCGAACTGTCCCGAACGGATCTGTCCGGTTTCGGGATTGAAGGAGATCACGGCTTTGGCCCGTGCGCCGCCGGCCGACGTGCCGACCGAGATCAGTTCGGCCAGCGCCGATTGGATTTGGTCGTCGCCGCTGAACTCCCCGCGCAGGGCCGATCTCGCGGCGACCACGAGGTCGGCCACCTGAATGATGGTCGATCCCTCGCTCGGACTTCCCATTGGCGGCGCGAACTCCAACGCCCCCATCGAACGGGTACCCGCGTAGGCCAATCGATCCAGCGGGGTGATCATCTCGCTACGCACACCCTGGGCCACCAGTGTCGCGTTCACGAGGGCGTTGCCGAAGTTGTCGGGCAACGCGTCGGCCAAGAGCGCTGGAAGTCGATAGAACGTCCGCTGCGCGAGTTCGGGGAATTCGAAGACACCTCGTTGCGCCGGCATGCGAAGGGGCGCCAGCTCGATGCCGGTGCGGAGCCACTCGGGCGCGTACTCAAAGGCGTAGAACTCGCTCGCCGGATCGAGTGTCACGGCACCCACCGTCCGACCCCACGCTCGAACCTCGATGACGTCGGCTGGGACGTAGGTCACGTCGTCGATGGACGCGACACACCGTGGCGCACCCTCGTCCTCTTTGCCGCACTCTTTTGTTCGCGAAGGCGTTGCATGGGGCTCAGCGCGGGAGTCAGCGTCGGTTGCAACACGTCCACCCAGTGATCACTCCCGAGCAACCGCGAGACACGCAGTAGCGTCCGAACGCTCGAACCCCGGCCGTGCTCGAGGTTCTGAACGGCGCCCAGACTGATGTCCGCCTTCTTTGCGAGATCTTCTTGCGTCAAACCGGAGCGAACGCGGCGGTCTCGTAGCGCCGAGCCGATTGCACTGAGCTGCTCGTCAATCGTTTGACGAGTTCGTGGTATATCCGACATTGGTACCTCTCAATATCTATATTTGTATATCAATATACCTGATATGGGGCGCGTGGCAGACACAAATATCCATTCTTTTGTGTTTTAACGCCATTATAGGTTATAATACATACTTTTCTGTATGCATTATTCACCAAACTGGCCGGTGCAATAGTCCCCGGTCAGCAAGAACCTACGTAGTTGCGCGACGTACGACCCTTTGATCAGGGTGTCGGCGTAATAGACCTTGTTGCTCAGTTCTCCAGTCGCCTGGAAGCGCAACACCTGACCCCAAGCCATCGAACCTCTATCGAGGGCGCACTCGTCGGCGACCCACGCCGCGAGGGAGCCAAAGGGCCCAATGCCACTGAACGAGGGACTGTGTTCACCCTTCGCGTAGAGCGTCGCTTGCCTCAGTAACGAAACAGCTTCTGGGCGGATCAACGACGGGTACTGACCCGTGACGTCGGTGAGCTGCGTTCCGTTGAAGGAATCGAGCACGATGGGCATTGGGGTGCAGGCAAAGCAGCCAAACGTGTAAGCGAATCGATCGTCTTCGGTCCGCAACAAGACCTTGGAGCCGACGAGCATCGGTCGAAAGCCGCCGTTGTCGTCAAAGGCCAGCGCGTACTTGATCTCCGTCGGCGTCAAGTCGAGGACTTTGACGAAGCGCTCACTCGACGGCTGGAGGTAGTACAGGACGGGGAGTTCGCAACAGTGCGCTCCCCCGGTGAAGCCCTCGGTCAAGACAGCGGGCCCCTGACCCTTGGCGAACGAGATCACGCACAGATAGTCGATCTGATAGTCCTTCGTCACCGACGGTCGAGGGAGCGTCCAGGTTCGAGTACCGCTCGAGACCGTGAGCGTCCCCGTGAAGGGCATGCCGATTGGCCCGAAAGGAATCGTGTCCTCCTTGGTGGCGGTGGCGCGAAAGGTGGCGCGAAAGCCGTCGAAGGAGGCACTGGCGGATGCGTGGTGTCCCAGTTTCACTGTCGGGAACGTGTTGGGGGCGCACGTGGAACCGGCCTCGTCGGTCATGGCACGCGGTGGCTCGGAGTGTCCGGCGAGGACCACGAGCGCGAAAGTCAGCGCCGCGACCACGACGACGATGAGCACCACCGTGATTCGATTTTCCACGTGCAGCCGCGATGTGGACTTCGACATTTTTCATCTCCCGATCCTGATGTTGTGCAGACACTAATGAGACATGTGCGAACGTCGCGATAACTTTCGCATGAATATCGCGACCCAGGAAAGACTCGGCGAGACTGCGTGAATTCGAAGCGGCGATTAAATCAGTCCGAGTGAGCGGACCTCATCGCGCTCTGACATCAGTTCGTCGGTCGTGATCTTGATGCGGTCCTTCGCGAACTCGTCGACGTCGAAACCCTCTTTGACTCGCCACGAACCGTTGCCTTGCGACGTGATGGGGAAGCCGAACGTCAAGCCCTCGGGAACGCCGTACTCTCCGTGGCTCGTCACCGCCACCGACACGCAATCGTCCCCGGCGGTTGGCTGCACCAGACTGACGACCGTGTCAATGGCGGCGTTCGCCGCCGACGCGGCGGAACTTTGGCCTCGTGCTTCGATGATTGCGGCTCCGCGCTTCTGGACGGTCGTGATGAACGCACCGCGGAGCCAATCCCGGTCGTCAATGACCTCGGGAACCAAGGAGCCGTTTATCGTCGCGTTCGCGAAATCCGGGAACTGCGTGGCGGAGTGGTTGCCCCAGATGGCGACGTTCTTCACGTCCTTCACCGGCACGCCCGCGCGCTTCGCCAACTGACTCTCGGCGCGGTTCTGGTCGAGTCGGGTCATGGCGAACCACCGGTCGGCGTCGATTTCGGTCGCGTTGGAGCGCGCAATCAGACAGTTCGTATTGCACGGATTACCAACGACGAGGACGCGAACGTCGCTCGCGGCGTTCTCGGCGATCGCTCGACCCTGGGGCTTGAAGATGCCACCGTTGACTTGCAAGAGGTCGCCGCGCTCCATGCCGGCCTTGCGCGGTACCGATCCAACCAACAGCGCCCAATTCGTGTTCGTGAAGGCCACGTTGAGATCGCTGGTCGCTTCGATACCCGCGAGCAACGGGTACGCGCAGTCGTCGAGTTCCATGACGACGCCCTCGAGCGCCTTCATCGCCGGCTCGATTTCGAGGAGTCGTAGGACGACCGGGGTGTCAGGACCCAAGGCTGTCCCGACGCAATGCGGAACAACAGTTGGTAGCCGATCTGACCGGCGGCGCCGGTAACCGTGACGTGGACGGGCGTGGTCATACTTCCTCCAGTTGGATTAATTACAGACGATCAACAATGGCCGAGCCGAACTCGGAGCACTTCACTTCGTGGGCGCCATCCATCAGGCGGGCGAAGTCGTAGGTGACAATCTTGTCGGCGATGGTCGCTTCCATGGCGCGCACGATGTCGTTGGCCGCGTCGGTCCAACCGAGGTGCTCGAACATCAAGACACCCGAAAGCAGTACCGAACCAGGGTTCACCTTGTCCATGCCGGCGTACTTCGGCGCGGTGCCGTGGGTCGCTTCGAAGATGCCGTGACCGGTCACGTAGTTGATGTTCGCGCCCGGGGCGATGCCAATGCCGCCGACCTGGGCCGCCAACGCGTCCGAGAGGTAGTCGCCATTCAAGTTCATCGTCGCGATCACGTCGAACTCCGATGCTCGCGTGAGCGACTGCTGGAAGCAGATGTCGGCGATGACGTCCTTCACGAGCAACTTCGATCCCGGCTTGCCGTCGCAGTCATTCCATCCCACGGCCACGTCATTGAACTCGTCCTTCACGAGCTGGTAGCCCCACTTCATGAAGGCACCCTCGGTGAACTTCTGGATGTTGCCCTTGTGTACCAACGTCACCGACTCGCGATCGTGCTTCAGCGCGTACACGATGGCCGCACGGATCAGCCGCTCGGAGCCTTCCTTCGAGATCGGCTTGATGCCGATGCCGCTCATCTCGCGGATGTCCCAGCCGTAGGTCTCCTTCAAGAAGGCGCGCAGCTTCTCGGCCTCCGGTGATCCAGCTTCGACCTCAAGTCCGGCGTAGACGTCTTCAGTGTTCTCACGAAAGATGACCATGTCGACGAGTTCGGGCTGCTTGACCGGTGAGGGAACGCCCTGGAACCAGCGCACGGGACGCAGACAGACGTAGAGGTCGAGAATCTGGCGAAGCGCGACGTTGAGCGAACGAAAGCCGCCGCCGATCGGCGTCGTGAGGGGCCCCTTGATGCCGATCAGGTAGTCGCGAAACACCGTGACGGTCTCTTCGGGGAGCCATTCGCCGGTCTCGTCGAAGGCCTTCTGTCCGGCGAGGACTTCCTTCCACTCAATGGTCTTGCCGTACTTCTTCGCGGCGGCGTCGAGCACCATCTTGGACGCGGGCCAGATATCGACGCCGATGCCGTCGCCCTCGATAAAGGGGATGATGGGGTTATCAGAGACGTTGAGTACGCCCTGCGCGTTTTGTGTGATTTTGTCAGCCATGGAGCCATCCTACGGCGAATATCGAGAGCTCCTTTTGGGTCCAAAGTCCTCGTCGTGGTCCCGACATCTACTCAAAGAGCGCGTGATAAATCTCGCTCGTGGCGGTCGAGCGATTGAGCGTGTAGAAGTGCAGACCGGGCGCGTTCGCCGCGATCAACTCCTGACAGAGTGTGATCGCCGCACGGATTCCCTCGGCGCGCACCGCGGGTGCACCGCCGCGCGCACTCGCCTGCAGTAGGCGGTCGGCGAGCGCGTCGGGCACGGGACCGCCCATGACACGCATCCGCTCGATGCCCGAGATCGTGGTCACCGGCATGATGCCCGGGAGGACCGGCTTGGTCACGCCGAGCTCCGCGAGCTCTTCAACGAGTTGCGTCCACTGCGTCGATTCGAAGAAGAACTGGGTGACGGCGAAGTCGGCCAACGAGAGCTTCTCCGCGAGAAAACGGCGGTCGCTTCGCAGATCGGTGGAGCGGGGATGACCGTTGGGATGTGCGGCGACACCGATCGAGAAGTCGCCGATCTCGCGCGTCAGTTCGACCAGGTCAATCGCGTAGTCGAACTCCGACGTCGCGCCGAAGACGTCGTCGGGGCGGTCACCGCCGAGGGCCATGATGTTCACCACGCCGGCGTCGGAGTAGTTCTTCAAGAGGTCGCGCATCTCGGCGCGGGTGTGGCCCACGCAGATGACGTGCGCCATCGCCGTCACGTAGCCGTCACGCTCGATCTGGTTGACCAGGTCGTAGGTCCGCTGGCGCGACTCGCGCCCCCCGCGATAGGTCACGGACACGAACGACGGTTGTAGGGGCTGGATGTCTTCCAGTGACGCGGCGAGGACGGCGCTCTCCTCGTCAGATTTCGGCGGAAAGAATTCGAACGATCTCGTGGGGCCGGCTGCGAGCAGCTCGTCGATGCGCACCGAGTTAGTTCGCCCGACCGAAGTCGTCCTCGAGGCGGACGATGTCGTCCTCGCCGAAGTACGTTCCGTGCTGGACCTCGATGAACACCACCGGTACCGTCCCGTAGTTCTCGCATCGGTGGGCCTGTCCGACCGCGATGTCGATGCTCGCTCCGGGTCCGAGATCGTGTTCCACGCCGTCCACGATCACCGTCGCCTGACCGCTCACGATGAACCAGTGCTCGGCCCGCTTCGCGTGGAACTGGTAGCTGAGCCGCTTACCGGGTGTCACCACAATCCGCTTGACCTTGTGGTCGAACGCTTCGTCGTCGAGCACCGTGTAACTGCCCCAGGGGCGCTCGCTGTACTCGCGACCCTTGTCGTCTGTCGTCGATATGGTCATCGCACCTTCTCCGCTGCTAGTACCGCATTGCGTAACAGCATCGCACGAGTCATTGGACCGACGCCACCGAGACGAGGCGTTATCCACGCGACCTTCTCAGCAACGTCATCGGCGATGTCACTAAGAAGTTTCTTACCCGCGAACGTCGTTCCCGCGCCCACGACCGCAGCGCCGGCCTGCACCATGTCGGCGGTGACGATGCCCGGTACGCCAGCCGCGGACACGATCACGTCCGCGGTGCGCGTCAACGCCCCCATGTCCTTCACGCCGGTGTGCACGACCGTGACCGCAGCATTGCAGTTGGGCCGGCGCATCGCCATCAACAGCGCCAGTGGGCGTCCAATCGTGAGTCCGCGACCGATGATCACGACGTGCTTACCTTCGACCGGCACCCGGTACTCCGCGAGCAGTTCGACGATGCCGTTGGGCGTACACGGCAGCGGGCCAGGCGCGCCCATGACGAGTCGCCCCAGGTTCGTCGGGTGCAGTCCGTCGACATCCTTGGCCGGATTCACGCGAAGGAGGACCTCCTCCTCGTTGATGCCGTCGGGCAGCGGCAGTTGCACGAGGATCGAATGCACGTCAGGGTCGGCGTTGAACCGATCGACCACGGCTTCAATCTCGGCCTGGGTCGCAGACGCCGGCAAGTGCTCGTCGAAGGAGCGAATGCCCACTTCCTTGCACTCCTCAATCTTCATTTCGACGTAGCGAGCACTGGAAGGGTTGTCACCGACGAGCAAGGTGCCCAGGCCGGGTGTCCGACCCTCGGCGGTAAGGCGAGCCGCGCGGTCCGCGAGTTCCATCTTGATTCGCTGAGCCAGTTTTTCACCGTCAAGTAGTTGTGCGCTCATGTTGCTCCTATTAGTGGCGAAAGTGACGCTCGCCGGTGAGCATCATCACGATCTTGGCGTCGTTGGCGGCGTCGATGACCTCTTGGTCACGAACCGATCCGCCCGGTTGGACGACCGAGGTGACGCCGGCGCTCGTCAGTGACTCGAGTCCGTCGGCGAAGGGGAAGAAGGCGTCGGACGCGGCGGCGGCGCCCATCGCAAACTCGCCGGCCTTGGTCGTGGCGATGCCGGCCGAGACCACGCGCGACTGTTGCCCCGCGCCGATGCCGACGGCCACGCCATCGCGCGCGATCACGATCGCGTTGGACGTGGTGCGCGCGCACACCCGCCACGCGATCGCCAAGTCCTGGAGTTGCTGCTCGCTCGGCACAGCCTCGGTGACGCACTTCCATTCACTGACGGGGACGCGAAGTTCATCGGCGTTCTGGACGAGCGCGGTGTCACCGAAGGTCCGCACGGAAAGTCCAAGGGGCTCGGGCGAGGGCGCGCTGAGCAGCCGCGTCGCCTTGCGGCGCTTCACGAGGATGGCGATCGCGTCCTCGTCGATCGACGACGCGATGATCACGTCGGCTTGTGGGCCTTCGGCGATCAACGAGGCCAGTGACGCGTCGAGGACGCCACCAACGGCGATGATGCCGCCAAAGGCGCTCTGCGCGTCGGCGGCGAGCGCCTTGGAGAATGCGTCCGTGTACGTCGCACCGACGGCGGCCCCTGACGCGTTCGCGTGCTTGATGATCGCGACCGCCTTCTGTCCGGGCACGTCCTGGGCCAGCTCATGAACGAGGCGCCACGCGGCGTCGGCGTCGAAGATGTTGAGATAGGAGAGCGCGGAACCGGCGTGCTTGACGACACCGTCCCACCACGGTGTCGTGCCGGCGATGCGGTAGCGCGCGCCGACCTGATGCGGGTTCTCGCCGTAGCGCACGACGTCGGCCCGCTCAAGGGTGAGGTGCAGCGTCGAGGGGATGATGCGCTCAACGTCACTGGGCTGATCGCCGATCGTGCCCCCCGCGTCGAACCACTGGACGATCTGCGCGTCGTAGGCCGCCGTGTGGGCGAAGGCCGCGCGTGCGAGGTTGTGCCGAGTGGCGTCGGTCAGGGACCCCGAAGCGGCGATCTCGGCCAGGACCTCGTCGTACTGCGTGGGACTCGTGAGAACGCCCACGTGCTCATGATTCTTGGCGGCGGCGCGCACCATGCTCGGGCCGCCGATGTCGATGAGTTCAACCGAAGGGTCCGAGGAGAAGGGATAGAGATTGCAGACGACGAGATCGATTGCGGTGATGTCGTGTTCCCGCAACGCCTCCAGATGCTCGGCCTTGGAGCGGTCGGCGAGGATCCCGGCGTGCAGACGTGGGTGCAGGGTCTTGACGCGACCACCGAGCATCTCGGGAAAGCCGGTGACGTCCGCGACGTCGAGGTGAGGAATCTTGGCGTCGCTCAGGGCCTTCGCGGTACCACCCGAGGCCACGAGTTCGACACCGTTGGCGTGCAGGCCCGTGGCGAATTCGACCAATCCGGTCTTGTCCCAGACGCTCAGTAGTGCCCTCACTCCGCCTCCTCCAAGGTGCCAGCTATCGACGAAGGTTCGATTCCTTCGCTCAGTGACGCCATCACCCTAGTGACCACCAAGGGGTACAACTCACGTTCGACGAGCTTGATCCGTTCGTGCAATGACTCCTCGGTGTCACCGTCGAGAACTGGCACACGACGCTGAGCGAGGATGGGTCCGTCGTCGAGCATCTCGGTCGCGATGTGCACCGTGCACCCCGTCTCGCTGACGCCCGCCTCGAGTGCCTGGCTGACCGCGTGCCAGCCCTTGAACTCGGGGAGGAGGCTCGGGTGCGTGTTGAGGACTCGGCCGGGGAAGGCACGATGGAGCGTTCCCGTGACGATGGTTCCAAAACCGGCCATCGCGACGAGGTCGACCTCGCGCGAGCGAAGTGCCTCAGTCAGTTCGACCGTGAAGCCTTCGCGGTCGAAGGAATCAGCGAAACCGCCGTACGACTTTCGATCGACCATCAGCGTTTCGACGCCCGAGGCGAAGGCGACGTCGAGCCCGCGACAGGGCCGATCAGCGCAGACGAGGGCGACGTCGACGCCCGCACGCAACATCGATTCAAGGATGGTGCCCGAGCCCGACACCAGCACGCAGAGACGGACGTCGCTCAACGCGTTA
The DNA here is from genome assembly GCA_963800765.1 of uncultured Acidimicrobiaceae bacterium. Lineage (GTDB taxonomy): Bacteria > Actinomycetota > Acidimicrobiia > Acidimicrobiales > RAAP-2 > RAAP-2. The sequence continues at coordinate 49,176 of CAWDCF010000005.1, read as the reverse complement.
CAGCGCCCTGACGATCTCGCCCATTTTCTGGCCGGCCTCGGTCGGGTTCTGACAGACGTACACACCGGCCGCGGCGAGGGCCTCCATCTTGGCCTGCGCGGTCCCCTTCGACCCCGAGATGATCGCGCCGGCGTGGCCCATCTTTCGCCCGGCCGGCGCGGTCACGCCCGCGATGTACGAGACGACCGGTTTGGTCATGTTGGCCTTGATCCACTCGGCGGCGCGCTCCTCTTCCGATCCGCCGATCTCACCGATCATCATCACGGCCAGCGTGTCGGGATCGTCCTGGAAGGCCGCGAGACAGTCAATGAAGTTCGTGCCGGGTACGGGGTCGCCGCCAATGCCGACGCACGTCGTCTGGCCAATTCCCTGCTGGCTGAGTTCGTACAACGCCTGGTAGGTCAACGTGCCCGAACGTGAGACGATGCCCACCGGTCCCCCGGCGAGGGCGATGTCGCCCGAGGTGATGCCGATATTGCACTTACCGGGACTGATGATGCCCGGGCAGTTCGGTCCAAGGAGCCGCACCCCGGGGAAGTCCTCGACGAGACGGTTGTAGGTGATGGCCTCATCCTGCGCGGGAATCCCTTCGGTGATGCACACGATGAACGTGATGCCGCCCTCGGCGGCCTCGATGATCGCGGCCGCTGCGAACTTGGGTGGCACCACGACGAAGGACGCGGTGGCGCCGGTCGCCGCAACGGCCTCCTTCACGGAGTTGAAGACGGGGATGCCGTCGACATCGGTCCCGCCCTTGCCCGGCGTGACGCCGCCCACGACTTTGGTGCCGTAGTCACGGTTGCGTAGGCCGTGGAACCTTCCTTGCCCGCCGGTCAGTCCTTGGACGATGACCTTGGTGTTCTCATCTACAAAAATGCTCATGTCGTTCCTTAGGCGTTCGCGAGGGCGACGGCCCGGCGGGCGGCGTCCAACATTGTCGGTTCAGTGATCAGGGTGTCGCTCAGGTGCGCCGCGAGCATGGCTCGGCCCTCGACGGCGTTCGTGCCGTCGAGACGCAACACGATCGGCGAGTTGATGGTGACGCGCTTGAGCGCCTCGAGCACGCCGTTGGCGACGTCGTCGACGCGCGTGATACCGCCAAAGATGTTCACGAAGATCGCCTTCACCTTGGGGTCGGCGTTGATGACCTCGAGAGCGGAGGCCATGACGTCCGCGTCCGCGCCGCCACCGATGTCGAGGAAGTTGGCGGCGCTGCCACCGACCTGATTGACGACGTCGAGTGTCGACATCGCCAGACCGGCGCCATTGGCGATGATGCCGACCGTGCCGTCGAGTCCGATGTAGTTGAGACCTTTCTCTTTGGCCATCTTCTCGCGCGGGTCCTCGAACTCGTCGGCTCGGAACTCCTCCCACTCAGGGTGGCGGAACGAGGCGTTCTCATCCAGTGTGACCTTGGCGTCGAGCGCGTGCACCTTGTTGTCAGGCGTCAGGATCAGCGGATTGATCTCCGCCAAGTCGCAGTCCCCCTTGGTGTAGCACTCGTAGAGTTTCACCAGCAGTTCGGCGGCCTGTTCGCGAGCGACCTCGTCGAGCTGCGCTTCGTTCACCCAGCGCCGAGCGGTTTCGACGTCGAGACCGTGCATTGGGTCAATGGCCAAGAAGGCGATCGCCTCGGGGTTCTCTTCCGCGACGACTTCGATTTCGACGCCACCCTGGGCGCTCAGCATCCCGAGGTGCGTCTTGTTCTGGCGGTCCAGGGTGAACGAGGCGTAGTACTCCTTGGCGATGTCACTGGATCGTTCGATCCAGATTCGATGCACCACGTGGCCTTTTATATCGAGGCCGAGGATGTTGCCCGCGTGCAGTCGAACCTCGTCGATGTCGTTGGCCAGCTTGACGCCCCCGGCCTTTCCACGACCCCCGACCTTGACCTGCGCCTTGACGACGACCGGGTAACCAACCCGCTCTGCGACGGCGACCGCCTCTTCGACGGTGTCGGCGATGTCGCCCGGTGACACCGCAATGCCGAAGCGCGCGAAGTACTGCTTGCCCTGATACTCGAACAGATCCATCTACATCAACTTTCAACTCAGTGACTGTCGGGTGACAACCTTAATGATTCAGTGCTGGTGTTCTCGTGAGTCGAGCGTGGACTCGAGCCACGTCCCGATCTCGGCTAGTGACGCACCGGGCGTGAAGACCCTCGCCACGCCCAGCGACTCGAGTCCCGCGATGTCGTCGTCGGGGATGATGCCGCCGACGAGCAGCAACACGTCGTCGCGACCTTGCGCCTTCAAGAGATCGATCACGCGCGGCACCAGTACCAAGTGGGCGCCCGACAGGAGCGAGAGTCCCAGTGCGTCAGCGTCCTCTTGGATCACCGCCTGGACGATCTGCTCGGGTGTCTGATGCAGACCGGTGTAGACGACTTCGAATCCGGCGTCTCGGAGGGTCCGCGCGATGACTTTCGCCCCTCGATCGTGTCCGTCGAGTCCGGGCTTGGCAACGACGACTCGGTACGTACGATTCATTAGAACCAAATCATAGATGAGGGCTGAACCGACCCAATTTGGATGGCGCGTTCGAAAAGTCCAATGAAACAACCCCGTGTAGCGTCGTTGCCATGGCACATACCGAACTGCCGCACCGCAGTCCTTTGAAGGCGCTGGTGTCGGCAATGCGTCCACGCCAATGGGTGAAGAACGGCCTTATCGCGGTGGCACCGGCCGCGGCGGGCGTGCTGACCCACGCGGACATCATCCGCCACACGGTGGCGGCGTTCCTCGCATTCTGCTGCGTCTCCTCCGCGATGTACCTCTTCAACGACCTGCGTGACGTGGCGGCCGACCGCGAGCACCCGACCAAGCGGTTCCGAGCGATTGCCTCGGGACAACTGCCCTTCGGTGTGGCCAAGGCGGCGGCCGCGCTCCTGCTCTTGGCGGGCTTCGCCATTCCCTTCGCCCTCTGGCACCCCGAGCAACTGTTCCTGGTGCTCGGGCTCTACGTCGTGATCACGATCAACTACGTCCTCTGGGTGAAGAACGTCGTCATCATCGAGCTCGCCTCGGTCGCCAGCGGCTTCATCCTTCGCGCTTGGGCGGGTGCGGCGGCGTCGCACATCTACGTGTCCACCTGGTTCCTGGTCGTCATCTCCTTCGGCGCCCTCTTCCTGGTGGTGGGCAAACGCTCCAGTGAACTCGAGACCCACGGCGCCGGCGCCACGCGCAAGGTGCTGTCGGAGTACACGCCCGGGTTCTTGCACTCCGCCCTGACGTTGAGCGCCACCGTCGTCGTGACCGGCTACTGCCTCTGGGCCTTCGATACGTCCTCGACGGGTCTCTCCTCGATTCGCCACGACCTCGTGCCGATTCGACTCAGCGTCGTCCCGGTCGTCCTCGCCGTCTTGTTCATCATTCGCGCCGCGGAGTCATCGAACGCCGAGGCGCCCGAGGAGCTGCTCTTGCACAACCGCATCGTTCAGGTGCTCTTCCTCCTCTGGGCCCTCGCGTTGGCCCTCGGGACCTACGCATGACGCGCACCGCCCTCTCGGGTTGGGGCCGCACCTCGACGAGTTACGCCGACGTCCTCTCGCCCAACAACGAGTCCGAGATCGCCCTCACGTTCGCGACGTCGCGCGACGTCATCGCGCGCGGACTCGGCCGCAGTTACGGTGACGCCGCGCTATCGAGTGGTGGCGTCGTCCTCTCCAACCGCGAACTGAGTGGCATCGGTCCCATTGGCGCAGACGGCGTCGTCACCGTGGGCGCCGGCGTCTCGCTCGACGAGTTGCTCGCGCAGTCCATTCCGCGCGGTTGGTTCGTTCCGGTCACCACCGGTACACGCCAGGTCACGATGGGCGGAGCGGTCGCGGCCGACGTCCACGGCAAGAACCATCACGTCGATGGTTCGATCGCGCGCCACGTCCTCTCACTGCGACTGGTCACGCCTAGCGGTCCCGTCACCGTCTCGCCCGAGATCGACGCCGAACTGTTTTGGGCGACGTTTGGCGCGATGGGTCTCACCGGTGTGCTCACGTCGGTGACGCTCCGACTCACCGCAATCGAGACCGATCAGGTACTCGTTGACACCGACCGGCTCGCGAATCTCGATGCCGTGATGAGCGCAATGGCGCTCGGTGACCGCGACTATCGATACTCCGTCGCGTGGGTCGACTGCATGTCGCGTGGCAAGCACATGGGGCGCGCCATCCTCACCCGCGGCGCGCACGCGACAAAGGACGATCTCGACGCCTCGTCGTTGTCGAGCCCCAAGGACGCGAAGCTCTTCGTACCCTTCGACGCGCCGAGTGGTCTGCTCAATCCACTCACCGTCCGGGCGTTCAACGAGTTGTGGTTCCGTTCGGCACCTCGACACGAGGAACGAGAACCGCAATCACTTTCGACGTTCTTCCACCCACTCGACGGCGTTCGTGACTGGAACCGACTCTACGGTCGACGGGGATTCCTGCAGTACCAGTTCTGTGTACCAGACAGGTCGTCAGAGACGGTCGTGGCGGCGGTGGACCTGCTGTCGTCGTCCAAGGTGGCGAGCTTCCTCGCGGTCTTGAAGCGCTTCGGCCCGGCGAACGAAGGGCCGCTCTCCTTTCCGCTCGAAGGCTGGACCCTGGCCCTCGACATACCGGTCGGGCCCTCCAAACTGCCCGACATCTTGGACCGACTCGACGAGTTCGTGATCGAGGCCGGCGGCCGCGTGTACCTGGCGAAGGACTCACGGCTGAGTCCCGAGAAATTCGCCGCCATGTATCCACGTCGTAGTGAGTTCCTCGCGGTGAAGGAGCGGATCGACCCCGAACACCAGATGTCGAGCGACCTCGCTCGACGACTTGACCTAGTAGGAAAGTAGACACATGGAGAACGCCTTCGGACAGCCCCAGACGCTCATCGTCCTCGGCGGGACCTCGGACATCGCGCGTGGTCTCACGAAGAAACTGGCCGCCGCGCGAACCCACAGCGTCGTCCTCGCCGGACGCAGTCAGTCCTTGCTCGACGAAGCGTCGCAGGAGGCCACGACCTACGGCGCCGCCACGGTCGACACCGTGGTCTTTGACGCGAACGACGTCACCGACGCCGGGCGCGTGGTGAGTGAGTGCTTTGACAAGGTGGACGACACGGTCGACCTGGTCGTCGTGGCCATCGGACTCATGGGCGACCAGTTCGAGAAGGAAGACGACGCCACGCTCGCGGGCGAGGTGGCGACCGTGAACTTCTCGTGGCCCGTCGCGGCCCTCGCCGAGACGCGCCGACGCCTCGTCGCCCAAGGGAGTGGTCGAATCCTCGTGATCAGCTCCGTCGCCGCGGTGCGGGTTCGCCGGAGCCTCTACCTCTACGGCGGCGCGAAGGCCGGACTCGACCGACTGTGTCAGGGCATGGCCGACTCACTCGAGGGCACGGGCGTGCGACTCCAGCTGGTTCGACCGGGCGTCGTGCGAACGAGGATGGCGGAGGGCCTTCCGAAGGTTCCCTTCACCACGGACGTCGACGAGGCCGTCGAGAACATCCTCAAGGGACTCGCCAATGGCGACCCCGTGATCTGGAGTCCGCCGATCCTTCGTTACGTCTTCATGATCTTGCGCCACGTGCCGAGGTCGCTGTGGCGCAAAGTGATGGACCGCTAGCCGCTCTTCGAAGTTGTCGTTGTGGTCGACGCCGTACTCTTCGTCTCATTCGCTCGAAGTGACATCGTGAAGAAGTCGCGGCCCCAGTACGACTCGAAGTAACGGCTCGGCGTGCCGGGCATCGACGACAAGAGACTCTTCCCGTCGCCGCCGTTGATCGGCGTGTTGAGCGCTCCCGTGTAGGTCGAGTACTGGACCCAGTCCACGTTGATGTCGAGTTCCATCCCCTCGATGGCGCCGGCGCGGATGAGGATGTCGGCCAAGTCGGCGATCGACATGCTCGGGCCGCCGACGTAGACCAACGCGCCGTCCTTGGTGATCCCGAGTCCCGATCGCCAGACGTTGTAACTGTTCCCGAGCACCTTCCCCCATTTGATGGAGTTGGGATTGTTGAGTCCGGCGACGGGCTTGGCGTTGTCGACGATGAGGTCGAGGTTTTGGCGCACCGACGCGATCTGATTCGTCATGACGACGTCGCGGCCCCATTTGGCGACCGTCATTCGACCGTTCTTGAAGATCACGACCGAGGCCGCGCCCTTGCGAAGGGGGATGATCGTCTGACCGTCGGTGTAGTAACCGCCATTGGAGTCACTGGTCAAGAAACCGGCGTTGAACGCCGCGACCAGGTCCTCGGTGTCTTTGGCCGAGACCGGCGCCGTGTGCGAGAAGTGTCCTCCGCCGGGGATGACCGAACCGGAGTACAACTGGGCGGAGAGCAGGTTCGTGTCCATCCACGCGACGCCGACGACGAAACTCGTGTGCACGGCGTCGGGCCGTACGAAAGCCTCGTAGACCGTCGGGATCCCGTTCGCGGTCGTGCGACCGGCGACGTGCCAGACGCCTTCACCGGGCAACGGGGTCTTCGCCGGGGAGACGATGTTGGTGGGCGGAGCGAGGACGAGGTGGGAGGCGAATTTCTTCACCGTCGTGCCCGAACCGAACGATCCCTTCGGCGGTGCTCCACCGGTCTTTGGTGGGCTGTAGAGCTCGTTCTCGACCCACGTGACGAACCCGCCCAGGCTGTGCTGGCGTCCCCACTCCGCGGCACGCGCCGACAGGCTGGTGCCGTACGTCGGATTGAAGAGTGCGAAGAAGAGCGTCGTCGCCAAGTACAAGATCACGATGATCGTCGCGAGGGCGAGCAGCACGATCGCGCGGCGGCGCCAGTAGACGTGCGCGGGCAATCGGTGAGTCCGCGGCCTCGGCGGCGATGGTGGTCGGTAGGCCGGGCGCGTATTGACCATTGGTCCTCATTCTGGCACCAACCTCGCTTCGCGGACGACGAGCGACTGAATGACCCTTAGACGAGTCAGGCTCGATGCAGCGGCGTCATCGCCAGGACCAACTGTTTCGTCCCGTGTTCCACGAAGTCCACTGCGGCTCGGGCGTGACTGCCCGAGCCTTCGACTTTGGTCACCACGCCCGCTCCGTAGCGATCGTGCACCACCTGGTCGCCCACGACGAGACCGAGTTTCTCGGCACCCGTGGAACGTACCGGCGGAGCCGCACCCGTGCCGAAGGCCCGCCCTTCGGTGAACTGCGTGCTGCGTCCGACGAAGCCGTCGCTATCGGTGTAGTCGATGCGACGCATCGGCATCGAGGCCGAGACGTCGTGGATGAGTTCGCTCGGGATCTCCTGGAGGAATCGGCTGGCGAGCGCGTCGGTGCGGTGTCCCCACATGGTGCGGCTCCAGGCGTGGGTGAGGACCAGGTGGCGCATCGCGCGCGTGATGCCGACGTAGCAGAGCCGTCGCTCCTCTTCGAGTTCGGCATCGTCAGAGAGCGCTCGCCGGTGCGGGAAGATCGTCTCCTCGAGGCCGGTCATAACGACCGCCGGGAACTCGAGGCCCTTCGCGACGTGCAACGTCATCATGGAGATCGCCCCGGCCCCACCGTCGAGTTGATCGGAGTCCGCGACGAGCGCCATGCGCTCGACGAAGTCCATCAGCGTGTCGTACTGACTCGCCGCCGAGGCGAGTTCACCGAGGTTCTCCAGGCGCGAATAGGCCTCGTCGGTGTTCTCCGCGCGCAGGGCGTCACCCATACCTGATTCGCGCACGATGGCGTCGATCACTTCGCGCGGCGCGAGGTCGTTGGACAGGGCGCGCAGTTCGTCCAGCATGAACGAGAAGCGCTGGGACCCACTCAGGGCCTTGCCGGTGAGGCCCGCCTCCTTGGCGTAGTGCGTCGCCTCGGCGAAGGAGAGCGCGTGCTGGGCGGCGTAGATGCCGAGCTTCGCCTGTGCCGCCGCACCGATGCCGCGCTTGGGCTCGTTGATGACCCGCCGCGCCGACGCTTCGTCGCGGGGGTTGACGATGAGTCGCGCGTAGGCGAGCGCACTCTTGATCTCCTTGCGGTCGTAGAACCGCATGCCCGAGATGACCCGGTACGGGATGCTGGCGCGGAGCATCTCCTCTTCGAGCACGCGACTCTGGGCGTTGGTCCGGTAGAAGACCGCCATCTGATTCCACGAGAGCGACGACTCGTTCGCGAGACGGCGCAGCTCGGTCGCGACCCAGCGACCCTCGTCGTACTCGTCGCCCGCTCGATACAGTCGAATCTTCTCACCCACCACGTCGTCGGTGAAGAGGTTCTTCGCGTGGCGACTGGCGTTCTTCGCGATGACCGCGTTCGCGGCGTCGAGGATCGTCTGGGTCGAGCGGAAGTTCTGCTCGAGCAGGATGACCTTGGCGTCGGGGAAACGCTGCTCGAACTGCAAGATGTTGCGGACGTCGGCCGCACGAAAGCGGTAGATCGATTGGTCGGAGTCGCCCACCACACAGAGGTTGCGGTGCTTCTCGGCGAGGGTCATCACCAACTGGTTCTGCACGCCGTTGGTGTCTTGGAACTCGTCGACGAGCAGGTACTTGAACCGGTTCTGGTAGGAGTCGCGGATCCCCTCGTCCTTTTGGAGCATCGCCACGGCGTTCAACAACAGATCGTCGAAGTCCATGGCGTTGCTCAACATGAGCCGCTCGGCGTAGAGGAAGTAGATCTCGGCGATGCGTTTGTGGTGCGGGTCGTCACCGGACCCGGCGTCGGCGTAGGCGGCCGGTGAGAGCATCTCGTTCTTCGCGGCCGAGATGGCGGCCGCGACACTGCGCGGCGAGAGACGCTTCGTGTCGAGGTTGAGTTCCTTCATGATCCGCTCGACCGCGGTCTCCGCGTCGCCGGCGTCGTAGATCGTGAAGCCGCGCTGATAACCGAGTACGTCGGCGTGCGCGCGCAACATCCGCAGGCAGGCCGAGTGGAACGTCGAGACCCACATCTGTTGCGCGTCGGAGCCGACGAGGTCGATGACGCGTCGGCGCATCTCGTCGGCGGCCTTGTTGGTGAAGGTGATCGCCATGATCTCCCAGGGACGCGCGTCGCCCATCGCGAGGATGTGCGCGATGCGACGCGTCAGGACCCTGGTCTTGCCCGATCCGGCACCGGCGATGACGAGCAGCGGTCCCCCGCGCTGGAGGACGGCCTCGCGTTGGGGGATGGTGAGTCCTTCGAGCAGCGAGTCCGGGTCGAGGGCGGGCTCTTTGACGAAGCCGTCGTTACCCCACAGCGACTCGTCAGAGAACGAGGACCGCGTCACTCCCACTCAATGGTGCCCGGCGGCTTGCTCGTCACGTCGAGCGCCACGCGGTTCACGCCGTCGACCTCGCGAATCAATCGGTTGGCGATTGACTCGATCACGTCGTAGGGAAGCCGCGCCCAGTCGGCGGTCATCGCGTCGTCACTGGTGACGGCGCGGATGATGATCGGGTACGCGTATGTTCGGCCATCGCCCATGACGCCCACAGTACGCACGGCCGGTAACACGGCAAAACTCTGCCAGAGCTCCCGGTAGAGTCCGGCCTTCTTGATCTCGTCGACGACGACGTAGTCGGCGTTTCGCAGGATCTCCGCACGTTCGCGCGTGACCTCACCCACGATGCGCACGCCGAGTCCCGGACCGGGAAAGGGCTGACGCCAGACGATCTCGGCCGGCAGTCCGAGCTCCTCGCCGATGTGACGGACCTCATCCTTGAAGAGGCTGCGCAGTGGTTCGACGAGGTCGAAGGAGAGGTCCTCGGGGAGCCCGCCGACGTTGTGGTGGCTCTTGATGTTGGCCGCGTGGCCCGAACCCGACTCGATGACGTCGGGGTAGAGCGTGCCCTGGACGAGGAAGCGCGGTCCGTCGCCGCCGGCGCCGAGGTCACGCGCCACCGTCTCGAACTCGCGGATGAAGAGTTCGCCGATGATCTTGCGCTTCGCCTCGGGGTCGAGGACCCCGGCGAGTGCGTCGAAGAAACGGTCCTGCGCCTTCACGTGGATCAGATCGACGCCGAACTGACGAGTGAAGGTCTCCTCGATCTGATCACCCTCGTTCTTGCGCATCAGTCCCGTGTCGACGAACACGCAGGTCAACTGCTTACCGACGGCCTTGGTGACGAGCGCGGCCGCGACCGCTGAGTCGACGCCCCCCGAGAGCGCGCAGAGCACCTTCTCGTCGCCGACCTGCGCGCGGATCGCCGCCACCTGGTCCTCGATGATCGAGGTGTTCGTCCACGTGGGTGGGATGCCAGCGACGTGGTGCAGGAAGTTCGACAGGAGTTCTTGGCCGCGCTCGGTGTGGGCGACCTCGGGATGGAACTGCACCGCGTGCAGTCGACGATCCACGTCCTCCATCACGGCGACCGGTCCCTCCGGTGACGAGCCCGTCACGACGAAGCCCTCGGGCGCGGTGGCGATCGCGTCGCCGTGACTCATCCAACACGTCAGTGACGAGGGCCACTCCGGCATCAGGACCGACGGACCCTGACGCGTCATGGTCGTGCGTCCGTACTCGCCGATCCCGGTGTTGGCCACTTCCCCGCCCAGCTGCAACGCCATGAGTTGCGCGCCGTAACAGATCCCGAGCATCGGGATGCCGAGTTCGTAGATCGCCGCGTCGAGTGACGGCGCCGGTACTTCGTAGACGGACTTGGGACCACCCGAGAGGATGATCGCCGCCGGCGCCTTCTGGCGAACCTCGTCGGCGGTGATGGTGCTCTGGACGATCTCTGAGTAGACGTGTGCTTCGCGCACACGGCGCGCAATCAGTTGGGCGTACTGGGCGCCGAAGTCAACGACGAGGACGTTCTGGGTCAATGTCCCATGCCGACGCCCTGGGAGCGTTGCAACTGCTTTCCTTCAGTCTGGAGTGACGGAGCGAGCATGATCTCGGCCTTCTGGAACTCCTTCAACGTCTCGTAACCACACGTGGCCATTGAGGTGCGCAAGGCACCGAACAGGTTGAGTCGGCCGTCGTTCTCGTGCGCCGGTCCGAGCAGGACCTCCTTCAACGTGCCCCGGACCTGCGTGCGGACACGGGTGCCGCGTGGCAACGTCGGGTGGAAGGTCGCCATACCCCAGTGGAAACCGCGGGCCGGCGCTTCGACGGCGCTGGTCAAGGGTGAACCGATCATGACCGCGTCTGCGCCGCAGGCAATGGCCTTGGCGATGTCGCCGCCCTTGCTCATGCCGCCGTCGGCGATGACGTGGACGTAGACGCCGGTCTCGTCGAGGTGGCGCATTCGTGCGCCCGCGACGTCGGCGATGGCCGTCGCCTGAGGGACACCGATGCCGAGGACCGCCCGTGACGTGCAGGCGTTGCCCGGTCCGACACCGACCAGCACGCCGGCCGCGCCGGTGCGCATGAGGTGCAGGGCCGCCTGGTAGCTGGCACAGCCGCCGACGATGACCGGCAGTTCGAACTCACGGATGAACTTCTTCAAGTTGAGCGGCTCGACGGTTTTGGAAACGTGCTCGGCAGAGACGACGGTCCCTTGGATGACGAGGATGTCGAGGCCGGCGTCGAGGATGGTCTTGGCCATCCAGTCGGTGCGTGCCGGCGTCACGGAAGCCGACGTGGTGATGCCCGCCGCCTTCATCTCCTTGATGCGCTGCGCGACGAGTTCGATCTTGATCGGCTCCAAGTACATCTGCTGCATGCGCGCGGTCGCCTTGTCGTCGTCGAGTTCGCGGATCTCTTCGAAGAGTGGCATCGGGTCCTCGTAGCGAGTCCAGAGGCCTTCGAGGTTTAGGACGCCGAGTCCGCCGAGACGGCCAAGTTCTATGGCGGTGTCGGGCGACATCGCACCGTCCATGGCGGAACCGAGCACCGGCAACTCGAACTTGTAGGCGTCGATCTGCCACGAGATGTCGACGTCCTCGGGGTCACGGGTGCGGCGCGAAGGAACGATGGCGATGTCGTCGAAGCCGTAGGCCTGCCTCGCTGATTTGTAGATGCCGATCTCTACTTCCGCCATTGCTTCCTCCGCTTAAGAAACGGCACCCAAAAATAGGAATGCGTTGAAGAGATTCTACTAGGCGAAATCGGGACCGGACCCCATTGCCTCGGGCCACTCGACACCGGTCACGATGCACAGCAACTCGGTGACGACCCTCGCCGTCGCGCCCCAGAGCAGGTCGTGGGGCAACTGGAAAAGGTAGATCGAGAAGTAGCCGTCGGCGTCGGAACGGAGCGGACTCTCGCGGCGATGCCATCGCTCTTCGAGGAACGCTCCGTCGGCCAAGAGATCGCGCAGCGCCACGCTGAAGGCGACTTCGACCTCGGCCGGGTCCGTCACCATGACGGGGCGTTCCTTCAGAAATCCGACGACGGGGAAGATCGACGATTGGAAGGCGAAGGTGACGATGGGGCTCAGCGTGCTCACCGGCGTGATCGCGCTGGGTGCGATACCGACTTCTTCGTGGGTTTCGCGCAGCGCGGTCTCTATGGGCGTCTCGCCCTCGTCACTCCGCCCACCCGGGAATGCGACCTCGCCGCGGTGCTCGCGCAGCGTCGAGGAACGCCTCGTCAGTATGAGGTGGGTCTCGCCATCCTCTTCGAACAACGCCACGAGCACGGCCGAGCGGCGAGTGATCTCTTGGGGCTCCGCGTCACCGACCTGCGCCATGAGCGAAGGGGCTCCCGGCACGATGGACGTCTGATTCACAGCAGCGATGTCGTTCAATCGCGCGGCGACGTGCTCCAGAGAGATATTGGTGCGTCGCGAGACCGGTAGATGTGACCACGGCGCGTCGCTGCCGGCTCGAATGTCATCAGGTTCGGGAAGGACTTGAGGGTAGACGTGTCCCTCAAAACGCGCCGGCCTCGTGCCGTCTGGCGCCATTGTGAATCTCCCCTAAAGTATTGGTGCGCTGCACGCCTTCACCGCATTTTATTCGGCCCCCTTCTCGCCCAATCAGGAGATTCCCCCTTCATGAAGTCAGTCGCCCGTTTCGCTTATCGCCGTCGCTGGCTGATCCTCGTGCTGTGGATCATCCTCTTCCTAGGCATGAATGCGCTCTCTCAGTCATTCGGCACCTCCTACGCCAACACCTTCTCCCTGCCCGGGACTAATTCGACGCACGCGTTGAAACTCCTGCAATCGGGTTTCAAGAGCAAGTCCGGTGACGTTGACGAGATCGTCTTCCAAGCCACGTCGGGAACTATCGCGAGTCACGAGAAGGCAATCCTCGCAATGGACAAGAGGGTCGCGAAGGTTCCCGCCGTCGCGAGCGTCGTGTCGCCCTTCGTCGGCGGCTCGTTGCAGGTCAGTAAGGACGGCAAGATCGCCTACTCCGTCGTCTACTTCAAGACCCAGGGTTACAAACTCAAAGCGAAGCAGATCCAGCCGGTCGAGAACGCCGGCATCACCGCTCGATCGTCGACCCTCAACGTGCAGTTCGCGGGCAACGCCTTCGAGCAACTCGCCGCGCAAAAGGGCAGTCCCGGCGAGGTCTTTGGTCTGATCGCGACGGCGATCGTACTCGTACTGGCGTTCGGTTCGATCTTCGCCATGCTCCTACCGCTCGGCGTGGCGCTCTTCGCTCTGGGCATCGCGACGGCGACGACGGCGCTGCTGAGCCACGCCCTCAGTATCGCGACGTTCGCACCAATCTTGGGTTCACTGATTGGACTTGGCGTCGGGATCGACTACGCCCTCTTCATCGTCACGAGATCTCGACAGGGACTGAAACGCGGCTTATCGGTCGAAGAGTCGATCGTCACGGCCATCAACACCTCGGGCCGGGCCGTACTGTTCGCCGGATCGACGGTTTGCATCGCGCTGCTCGGCATGTTGGTGCTGCAGTTGTCGTTCTTGAATGGCGTCGCGATCGCGGCGTCGCTCACGGTGTTGATCACGATGTCGGCGTCACTCACGTTGCTGCCCGCATTCCTCGGATTCCTGGGGATGCGAGTACTGAGCAAGAAAGAGCGTCGCGCCCTCGCTGAGCACGGTCCCGAGCCCGTGGTCCTCAACACCGCCTGGCAGCGTTGGGCCAACACCGTCACCAAGCACCCGCGCAAACTCTCGCTCGTCGCACTGATCGCCATCATCCTCGTCTGTATCCCCTTCTTCTCCCTGCACCTCGGCAGTTCCGACGCCGGTACCGACCCCGCGAACTCCACGACTCGTCAGGCCTACGACCTGCTCGCGAAGGGTTTCGGTCCGGGCTTCAACGGTCCGCTCCAAGTCGTCGGATCGATCCACGACGCCAAGGACATGGCGACGATGGTGGCGCTCGATCAGAAGCTGCAGGGCAAGCCCGACGTCGCCGTCTCGGCGCCCCTGCAGGTCAGTCCGGACGGCAAGGTCGCCGTCATCTACGTGGTGCCGAAGTCCAGTCCTGATTCGAGGGTCACGGAGAACCTGATCGCCTCGATCCGCAACGACTACATACCGGCCGTAGACGCCAGCGGTCATACCGGTATCTACGTCGGAGGTCTGACCGCGATCTTCGTGGACTTCGCCCAGGTCTTCACGTCCAAGATCCCCCTGTTCGTCGGCGTGATCGTCCTGCTCGGCTGTCTGCTCCTCATGGTGGCGTTCCGCAGCATCGTCATCCCACTCACCGCCGCGGCCATGAACATCTTCGCGGCCGGGGCATCGTTCGGTCTCGTGGTCGCGGTCTTCCAATGGGGCTGGGGCAGTTCGCTCATCAATGCCGGCACCGGACCGGTCGAATCCTTCTTACCGACGATCATGATCGCCATCCTCTTCGGGTTGTCGATGGACTACCAGGTCTTCTTGGTGTCGCGAATGCATGAGGAGTGGCTCAATACCGGGAGCAACGAGGAAGCCATCAACCGTGGTCAGGCCAACACCGGTCGAGTGATCTCGGCCGCGGCCCTCATCATGATCTGCGTCTTCTTCTCCTTCGCCTTCGGCGGCCAGCGCATCATCGCCGAATTCGGCATCGGACTGGGCGGCGCGGTGCTGATGGACGCCTTCATCCTTCGCACGGTGCTCGTGCCGGCGCTGATGCACTTCTTCGGCGACGCCAACTGGTACTTCCCGAAGTGGCTGGACCGCATCACGCCGCACTTCGCGGTCGAAGCGACCGAGGACGCCACGGTCTGACCCTTAAGAAATCCCTAATAACTAAGGGTTTTTGACATTCCTGTGCGTGTGGACTTGGAGCGACACGGGTATGTTCGAGATAACGACGTAGGAGACGGCGAATGGGAATACACCGAACAATCTTTGGTCCGGGGAAAATCTTTGGTCCGGGGAATCCCGGGTACGCCCGACTCTTCTCCAGTGGCCCAGGCATAGCGAGGTTGATATTTATGATCGGATTCTTCCTTCTGTTGGCGGTCGTGGCGTATCTCTTCATCCGCCACTTCGATCACAACCAGCAGCATCACACCCACGTCGCGCCCGGTGCGACCGCGAGCAACGCCGACAGCGCCGCTTCAGACGTGCTGAAGATGCGCTTCGCCAAGGGCGAGATCGACGAAGACGAGTTCACCCGTCGCATGAGCCTCTTGAGGGATCACCAGACCACGAGCTGAGCGGACTCGTCGGTGCTCAGCTCTTGTCCTCTATCTCCCACGCGTGGTCGATGACGTGCCACGCCAGGCGACGAATGCTGTAGCGAGGGGGCCACTTCGCCTCGGGCGAACCGGAGAGCAATAGCCGCGTGACGGTGTCGCGCTGCTGCGCCCACGGGGTTCGCGGCGGCACCCGGGTGCCGAGTTTCGAGCAGTAGTGACGCTCCGCTTCGCGCGTGTGGTCAACGACACCGTCACGGTCACGACCTCCCCCGCGCGGTCCCTTCGCCAGGTCCGCGGGGGCGGACGCCACGACGGCGTCGAAGTAGTTCCACGAGTCGACGAGCACCTGCACCTGACGCTTAAGGTCGCGACCGGAGAGCGGCTCCGCGTCCCACGGAGAGTCGACACCAGGGGCGCCGAAGTCAGTCGTCGCGTTGCCGCGCACCGTGCCGACGACGTCGAGTGTTCCGGGATTAAACGGCATCGAAACGATCCGCGCGTAGCGGTCCTGGTAGTCAAGGAGCGACTCCAGGGCCGCGTCCATCGTCTTCGCGCGGCGACACCAACCAGGCCAGTCGATGGCCGCGGCGAAGACCGAGGTCTTGCCCTCTTCGAAGTAGACGCGAGTTGTGGGCACGGGACACATTCCTTCTGCGCCCCACTCCAAACGAGGCACCGTCTGCACGAAACTTTACCGACCGGTTGCGACAGCCTTCTGGGTAGTCTGAGATTCGATCACTGCGGACAGACCCTTTGATTCTCTCTAGACAAGGACGACCAATGGCGACAACCAGAAACGCAAGGGCTCACTGGGAAGGCTCACTCTTCGAAGGCTCGGGCACCGTCGAGTTGACCTCGAGCGGCATCGGGACGTTCCCCATCACGTGGGCCTCTCGCGCCGAAGAGGCCAATGGCCGCACGAGCCCCGAAGAGCTCATCGCGGCGGCGCACGCGTCGTGCTTCTCGATGGCCCTGTCGAACGGACTCGCCAAGTCGGGCAATCCGGCCAAATCGCTCAACACGTCGGTTGAGGTCGACTTCCAGCCCGGTGTCGGCATCACCGAGATCCGCATCACGCTCTCGGGTGAGGCCGAGAACCTCGACGCCGCTGGCTTCGCCGCGGCCGCCGAGGACGCGAAGGCCAACTGCCCGGTGTCCAAGGCGCTCGCCGCGGTGCCGATCACGTTGAGCGTCGTATAAGGACCCGCTCGGATCGATGAGGAGCCATCCGATACGGGGAGCACGTTCTCGACGCACGTCGCAATCGGATCCTCGCGTATCACTGGCCGGTCAACGGTGACCCAGCGCCGGGACGATCAGGCGCCCGCTATCGATCGGGCGTTGGACGCTCAGCGCAACGACCAGTCGCCGCTCTGGACGGCGAGGGTGCTGGTCGCCGAGTTGTTGGGTCTCGTCGGCATCGTCCTCTACAACTGGTGGGTCTACGTCATCGTCGCGACCAACCTGCTGACGAGCACCAACGCGTTCTTCAGCGACCTCGAAGCGACCGGTCGCCGCGACGCGTCACTCTTCGAGCACTTCGACCTCGCCGCGGGCATCGTCATGTTCGTCGCCTTGGCGCTACGCGGACCGTGGGGGCCGAAAGGGAAACGACGCGAGTGGACCTGGCTGCTCTTCTTCGCGCTCGCGGGCGTGTCGGGCGGCCACTACTCCTACGCCTGCCCCGAAGGACTGAGTGCTGCCTGTCGAAACGCCGAGTGGCACCTAAGGCTCCCTCTTCACCACTACCTCCACGTCGTGAGCGGCATCATCGAGTTCGCCATGATGACCACGGCGGTGTACTTCGCGTGGAAGCGAACGCGCGACGAGAAGACCGTCGTCGCGGCCGGTATCAAGTGGACGGGCGTGACGTTGCTCGTGGGCTATCCCCTCTTGGCCGTGGCCTATCTCACCGACCGATTCGGCGCCTTCGTCGAGCCCATCTTCTTCATCTGCTTCTCGGTCATGATCTTCATCGAACTGTTCGAACCGCGGCGCCAGCGCCCGGTCACTGGCCAGCAAATCGACCCTGACGCGATGCGACGGGCGGAGTAGTTTCTTTAAAAAAACGATTCGTCGGGCTAGTTCGTAAGGAGCACCATGTTCGAAGTCTTGATGGTTGGGGCGGATGACACCGAGACCGCCAAGCGCGCGGTCGAAGTCGCGACCGACATCGCCGCCATGTACGGCGCGACGTTGCACATCGTCACCGCCTTTGAGAAGGGCTCGCGCCGGGGCGACGTGGGACCGGAGTTCACGCACGTCCATACCGAGGACGACGGTCTGGCACTCCTGCAGACGCTCTCCTTCATCGCGAAGAAGAAGAACATCGAGGCGAAACTGCACTCGGTGATGGGCGACGCCGCGAACGCACTTTTGGAGAAGGCCAAGGAGCTGGGCGCCGACCTCATCGTCGTGGGTAATCGCGGGATGCGCGGACTGCACCGAGTGCTCGGCAGCGTGCCCAACTCCGTGTCACACGGCGCCCACTGCTCGGTACTCGTCGTCGACACCCTCGACGGCTGAGGAGCTCGCGATCAGGCGATCGCGACCTCGTCACTCAGTTCCACCATGTCGAGTCTCTCCGCGGTGCCGGTCAGATACGCCACCGCGGCCGACGCCATCATCAGCAACGCCGACGCCACGAGTGCGATGTCGAGTCCGTGGGTCAGCGCCCCGTAGGCGGCGTTGATGACCTTCTTGATCGTGCTGGCGAACTGCTTTCGAATTGCGGGATTCAGCCCCGCCTCCTCGGACTGGGTCTGACCGGTCGTCACGGCCGTGATGACGAGCTGTCGAAATGAGACCGGGATGCCCAGCTGCACCAGTCGCGCGGTCAAGTTCACCGTCAACTGCCCGTTCACGATCGATCCCAAGATCGCCACGCCCGCGACGGCGCCCAGTTCACGGCTCGTGTTGACAGCGGATGAGGCCATGCCCGAGTTGGCCGCGGGCAGACTCGACAACGCCGTTGCGTTCACGGGGACGATGACGATGCCGAAGCCGATCCCGCACAGACCCATGGTCCAGCCGAGCGTCGAGACATCGACCCCGGGTCCGATGGCGGCGTAGGTGAGAAGTACGCCCGTTCCCGCCAAGAGACACCCGACGGTCATGGGGATACGCGAACCGATTCGTCCGACCCAGCGTCCCGTGAAGAGCGACGCCACCACGATGCCGCCGAGCAAAGGTAGGAAGTCGAGCGCCAGGCCGTAGGCGCTGACCGAGGCCACGACCTCTAAGTACAACGCCACGAAGAAGAAGATCGAAAAGATGGAGAAGTAGCTCGCGAACGCGATGAACGCGGCACCGGTGAAGGACTTGCGCCGGAAGAAGCCCAACTCCAGCATCGGACTCTTGGCGTGCTTCTCGGCGAGGTAGAAGATCGGAATCGTGAGGAAACTGACGATGAACAGCGTGATGACCCAGCCACTCTCATAACCCGTCAACTCACCCTGGATGCACGCGAACGTCGCGGTGCCGAGAACTACCGCCCCTAGGAAGAACCCGTGGATGTCGACCCTCTTGCGCAGGGGATTGACGCTCTCGGGCAACGCGATGGAGGCCACGATGAAGGCCAGGGCGCCAAAGACCAGGTTGAACCAGAAGACCGCGCGCCACGACCAGATGCCTACGAGGATGCCGCCGAGTACTGGTCCCATCGCGAGCGCGAGCCCCGAGACGGCCGCCCACGCGCCCAGTGCGCGAGCCCGGGCCTTGTGATCGGGGTAGATGTGTCGGATCATTGACAGCGTCGCGGGCTCTGAGGCCGCGGCCCCGATGCCCATGACGATCCGCCCGATCACGAGTTCGCTCGGGTTGACCGCGATCGCGCAGACAATGGATCCACCGCAAAAGATCGCGACGCCGATCAGCATCACACGTTTGCGGCCGAAATTGTCGCCGAGCGCACCGAACATCAACATCAGGCTGGCGAAGGCCAAGGCGTAGCCACCGACGACCCACTGCAGTTGGCTCACGTTGGCGTGAAGTTTCGCCTGCACGCTGGTGAGGACCGCACTCGCGACCGTGTTGTCGAGGAATGTCAGGAACAGAATCGCGAGCAGGGCGGCGAAACTGAAGTGCGCGCGAATACCACGGATTATGAGATTCGAACTCTGAGTGGAGCTGTCGAACGCATCAGACGCGGGGGAGGTCTGGTCTGTCATGCTCCCCTTTCAGCCGTCCACACTCGAACGCGCATCGTTTATCGCGCCCATTTCGCAACCCCAACGATTCAATTGCTCGCACTAATGTAGGGCGAATTCGGCGCCGTCCGTGCGCTTAAAACCCAATCCGCGTCACAAAATCCCTAGTGCGGTCGCCCCGAGAGGGAGTTCGGGCTGACGCGAAACGGAGGGTCGAACGCCTACTTCTTCGGTAAGGCGAAGACGATGTCCTTCGTTGCGGTGTCCTTACCCGAGGCATTGCCCGCGCTTACCGCACAACTCCTTAGGTTCGAGGCCTTGGTCCCGCACTTGCCCGAACCGATAGTGCCAGTGATGATCCTGAACTTCGTCTTCTTCAAGACGCCCGTGGCGCTGATCGTCACGGGCAGCGCGGTGTCGATGTCGCACTGCGCCTCACCCTTGGCGGTCGCGAGACACTCGGTGATGTAGACGGTGTCCTTGGCCTTGAAGCCGGTACCCGACACGAAGACGGACTTCCCGTTCGTGATCCCGGTCGAAGGGGTGACGACCAGCTTGGGCGTGGCCGCGGCGCTCGCACTCGCACCACCGAGCACTCCACTCGTGAATATGCCCGTGCTGAGCATCGCCGAAACACCAATCACTCGAATCGTTCGCATCGAAATCACGCTGTCTCCCACTCTCTTTGACTCCAGCACCGCTGATCGTTCTTCGTGTCACGCTGTGACAGCAACCAGCATCTGAATCGTTCGCGATTGCATGGTACCAAGGAGAAAGCGCATTTTGACCACGTTCAAAGGGTATTCACAACTTCTGGACGACCTGGTCGAGTAGACGAACACAATCCTGTGTTATTGCGTTCTTCTACTCGACCATCAGGGTCGTACTGAATCGTGAAGAGTGTTGAAGAGCCTTCACGATGCCCTGCCCTTGCGTTGGTGCGCCGTCGTAACGAAGTGGAACGTTTGGCTCGTTGTCGCGGCAAAGGTGCTGGCCAAGTTGGTCACGGAGTAGGTGCTCGTCGTGGCGCTCGAGGTCGTACCCGAGAGCGCGCCGGTAGAACTGTTGAAAGACACGCCAATTGCCCAACGGCAGTGCGCTATTCGAGATTGAACATGAAGCGAGTCCCGATCCATTCGCCGTCGCATTGCTCGACGCCGAACCGACATGGATCGTGACGATTTCACCCGAGGGAACTGACTCCTCGTAATTCGAAGGGACCTTGGCGGTAGACAACACCGAACCCTCGCTGCCGACCGCAGCGTTCGATGCACTCTCTGAGACCGACGTACGGCCGTTTTCCTTCGAAATGTTCAGTGATTGTGGGGATGACGTCGAGCCACGGTTCGAGCCAGAGATGCTGGCTCGTACGTAGAGGTCGCGAAGTGTGAAGTTCCTCGCGAGCTGGTCATTGCCATAGGGCGGCAATTCTGTGTTGCTTGACACCGCAAATCCCCGATTCCGCCCCTGCCGCGTGAATTTCTAGTTGAAACTCTCCTCGTTGTCAAATGGTTGTGAATGGCGAACCGGGGCGAAGCAATGTGATTTACTTCGAAATTGTCAGAGTCGCGGGCAATTGTGATAATTCAACGAAGCAGGCCACTCAAGCGCGCCATCGATGACCGTCATGGTTTGGGGGTTGACGACAGACCTGCGGTCGTTTGACATCTACCTATCAGTTTCGGCGACGTTGGCGACGAATTTGAAGAACCACGGGGCCTTCGGTCGCGGGTACCCCCCCCTCCTCATTCCCAAATTGTGACTGCGGCAAATCCTTCGGATGACCTCAGGGGTAAATGACTCTTCAATTTCATCGTGAGCGGGTTTCGGGAGCCGAACGAAACGGCGGTCAGTCACGTGAGCCTTGCGAGATGGATCTCGGTGAATTTTTTTGCGGTCGACGCCACGATTTCTTTCGTTCATTCACTGACCTTCGAGCCATAGACGATTTTCTTGCAATGAAGAAATGCTCAAACCGCCCCACAACGTTCACGCAACGAATTGACAATTTCATCACTTGGTGTCATGCTCGGATTCGCGTTTGTAGACGGAGAACCGTAGTGAAGAACTGATGTCAACATGACGATGCGGAGTGTGGTTTGAACGTCGCAATTACTCCCATCTTCTGTCCCCAATTCGTTGGCATTTCCCAATTCCTCGACTGTCGTCGCAAGCAAATTTCTGGATCGAGCAGCGTCCGAACAACCTCTGCTCACGTGTCGGTAGGGAATCCTGCGGCCACTCAGTGACCCTCGGCCGCGCTGCGCGCGGACCAATCCTTCTTCAGCAATACAAGGTGTTGCGGGCCTGGCCGAACGGTTTTCACAACCGCGTCGCGCAGGTCTGCACCAGCAGCGAGAACGCAGTTGATTTCTCGTTGGCAGTAAAGGGTGGCGCTTTGATCCACGGGCCCAACATGGTCGCCCAGTCCGTGGGGAGCGAATGGCGAACCCGATGCCCTCGTCAATCAATCAAACACTATTGCTAGGAGAAAAATGAAATTAGTTAGTTCAAAGAGGAAGATGGCGGTCATTGGACTCGTCATTGGACTCATTGCCGGGGCCGGTGGACTCGCGTTCGCGTTCTTCACCTCGTCCGGCGCAGGTACCGGTTCGGCCCAGGTCGGGACGGCATCCCCGGTCCTGATCAACCAAATCGGTGGCACGCCGATGTACAACAGTCGGATTACCGCAACCTCCTATAACTTCAGTCAGTGCTACTACTGCGTAGGAATGACGGAGTTGGGGAACAAGATCACCTTGGCAGGTGGCGGCGGACCGCTCAACGACGTCACGGTCGACATGGCCAACTTCGATACGACCGCGGGGCCGATGAACATCACGTTCAATATCTACGCTGCCGACGGAACGACGCTGTTGGGGACCGACACACAGAGCTTCAACATCCCCGTGGCGCCCGACGGCGGTTACTCTGGGCCGATATGCACGCCGATCGTATTGGCCAATCCGAATTCTGATTGCGGTATCGCGAACTTCAGCGTCACCTTTGACTTCTCGTCTCAACACATCACGTTGCCGGGAACCGTCGTGTATGGCATCCAGTACCCCGATCCCCAAAACGCGGTCAACGGTGGAGTGAACGTCCAACTGGCCAATGAGACCTCGAACATCAGCGTCGGTTCTGACACCGATACGAGCCATCTCTTTGCCATGACGAAGGACGGCACTAACCAAGACACCGGTGGTGCTACTGGACAGATCACCTGTTCGACCATCATCGCGGGCTTCACTGAGTACAGCACTACGGCGGGGGCGACCTGTGGCGCGGCTCCGTATGTCCCGGCGGTCGAATTCGACTCCACTGGATTCGGTGACCTCTACCCGGCCGGTCCATCCCAGCAGATCAATTTTTCACTGACGAACCCGGGCGCGACTTCCGCCACGGTCGCCACCGTGACGATTGCGGTCGCCTCGGACGGTTCCAATGTCGAGCAAGTCCCCGGCGACACCGCCTCGGCCGTTGTTGGATGCTCGGCCTCGTGGTTCACTGTCAGCCCGACACCGGTTTCGGTGAACCAGACGTTGACGCCTGGTCAGACCATTGACTGGAACGGAGCGGCCTCGATTTCGATGTCGAACCCTGCGGTTACACAAGACGCCTGCCAGGGCGTCAATATCGGCCTGACGTTCACGTCCAACTGATGCCATCGCGGGTGTGGCGCAACGCCACACCCTCCTAGTAATCGGTCCGTTGGCCGGGCTGCGGATTCACCCGCAGCCCGGCCACGCGAGCCGTATGACTTAGCGCGATTCTCAGAAGAACCCAAAAGCGAATGAATGCAAGGAATCATATGAAGCTGCGAACGACGAAGGATGTGCTGAAAGGCGGCGCGATTGCGCTCCTTTCAGCCGTCCTCGTCTTCTCGGTTGCTGCCGCCTGCACTTCAATCGCCCACGGTTCGATCAGCCGCCCGAAATTCGTCATAACGAACACCATCTCGAGTTCCTCGGCCCAGCAGATACCGGCTCTCCTCTTGCCCGGGGTGCCTCGCTACCTTTGGTACACGGCGCACAACACGCTGTCGGTCCCCATCACCGTCACCTCGCTCAGCATTTCGAGCGTCACCGCACCTCCGGGATGCCCATTGGTCAACCTGAATGATGCGCAAACGACGTTTTCAGGCTCACTCTCGGTCTCACCAGGTGGGACGGGATCGGTACCAGTACCCATTGCACTGGTTGAGACCCACAAGAATCAAGATCCCTGCGAGAACACCGCCTTTAAGTTCACCTTCGCGGGCTCGGCGACGTTCAACGTCGCCCGCCCGACGTCCACGGCGGTGACGTCCTCGCACGATCCGTCCGTGATCGGCCAAAGCGTGACCTACACCGCCACCGTGTCCGCGGGTTCCGGCTCACCGAGCAGTCCCACCGGCACGGTGACTTTCTTCGACGGGTCCACCCCGATTTGCACGAACGTAACCCTCCCGAGCGGATCGCTTGGCTCATCGAGTGTGATGTGCACCCCCTCCACGTACCTCGTGGGCGGGACCCACAAGATCACCGCCGCGTTCGCCAACACCGACCAAAACTTCTCGAATTCGACGTCACCCGTGTTGACCCAAATCGTCCAGTCGATACTCAAGACGACGACCATCGTGGCCTCGGAGCCCAATCCATCAATCGTCGGGGCGCCGGTGACGCTTACCGCGAAGGTTTTCGGTGCTCCTCCGGTCCCATCAGGTTCATCGCCCAGCGGCTCCGTTTCCCTATACCTCGGTTTGCCCATCGGTACGCACACCTTGCTCGGCACCGAAGTACTCGATGCGACCGGAAGAGCGGTTCTGACGACCTCAACGTTGCCTGTAGGGTCAGACATCGTCTACGCGGTCTTCGCCGGTAGCGCTCAGTTCGCATCCAGCACCTCGCCGGTCATCATCCAGGTCGTGCTGGCGAAGGCCGGGCACTGTTCCGATCCCTACGGCAGTTGGTACTTCGGCGACCCCGGGTCCTCGAGTATCCACGGGGGTGACGGGAACAACTACTTCTTCCTCCCGAGTGGCAACTTCCAAGTCTTTGGGGGAAATGGCGCTAACTGTTTCCAAGGCGGCGACGGCGACAACGACTATGACGCCGGAAACGGCCACAACCACGTCTATGGCGGGAATGGCAATAACTCGATTTCACTCGGCAGTGGCGACGACACCGTCCAAGTCGGTGACGGAACCAACCAGATTTCTGCCGGTGATGGCAATGACACGGTGTCGATCGGTAACGGGAGCCACAACAAGGTTGTTCTGGGCAACGGCAATGACGCGGTCACCACCGGTTCTGGTGCCTACGACAACGTCCAGCTGGGGTCGGGTTCCGATTCAGTCACGATCGGCGGGAGTCAGTCGACAATCCTTGGCGGTAACGGGAGCGAATCGATCTACCTGGGCGCCGGCACCTACAACACTTACACCGGGGGGGGTCATCACCTCAACGTCTGTCATGTGCCGACTCCCCCGTCATCGTGGCATGGAACGGCCCAGGGTTACTTTCACGACACGTTGACGAACTGCACCGTGGTGACGCCATGACGACGATGCAACTGAAGCGCCACCGCGTCCGCGACGGATTCCTTGTAGCTCTACTCCTCGTGGTCGCGAGCGCATTCACCATCACCCTTGGAACCGTCGCGTGGTCGTTCTTCATCGACGGTGGCCATGGAACGGCCACCGTCCAGGTGGCCACTCTCAATCCCCCCGCCAACGTCCAGGCCAGCTTCCCGACGCCGACCGTTCGCACCGTCGATGTCTCCTGGACTACTCCTCACGAGCCCGACGGCATCGTCGTGAGCGGCTACTACGTGACGAGATTCCTTGGATCGACGTCGAGCCCAGCCTGTGGAACCTCTCCCACGTCGCCAACGACATCGATTTCGTGTTCCGATACTGGTTTGGCGTCAAATTCCTACTCGTATGAGGTCACCGCGTTGTTCCGATCATGGTCCTCCGGTGCCACCAGCGGAAACGTAACTGTCCCGGCACCCGTTTTGACGTCGTTCGTACTCTCGCCCAAGTCGCCCACACCCATTGCGGGCACCAATCTGGCCGTTGGTGTCACCGCAGTCGACCAGTACGGGGACATCTTGCCGACCTACGCGGGTCCGGAGTGTCTCAGCTTCGCGGGCCCCGTCGCCTCGCCCAATGGTCGAGCGCCGAACTACTCGAACTTCGCGCCCTGCGCGGGCGGATCCATTGTCAACTTCACCGGTGGCTCGGGCACCGCCAACGTAACCCTCTATGACGCCCAATCCGTGACGCTCGCCGTGACCGACACGCTGACGCATGTGACAGGAACCACGGCCCTGACGGTGGCACCAAATTCGCTCCAATCGTTCACGCTCACGCCCTCCTCGTCGTCACCGAACGCTGGATCTCCATTCACCGTGGCCGTCACGGCGAATGACCAGTACGGGAACCTCGATACGAACTACACCGGGCCACACTGCGAGATATTCACCGGCGCACCGAACGCTCCTGATGGGGCCGGAAACACGTATCCAAACGTCGGTACCTGCGCACCCGGTGACTCGTCGGTCACGTTTAGTGCCGGTGTGGCCACGGGAGGTGCGGCCGCGCCCGTCACGTTGGTCGACGCGACCAACGTGAATCTGACGGTGGACGACGCCACCAGCGGTCACGGCGGGTTCGCCGGTCTCAGTGTCGGGCCGGGCGCCCTCGCGGCGTACACGATGAGCACGCCGGCGACGACGCCGTCGGCAGGGGGGGCCTTCCCACTTTCGCTAAGCGCCTACGACCAGTTCGGGAACCTCGACACGAACTACACCGGGCAGCAGTGCATCACGTTCTCGGGTCCTTCGAACGCCCCCGACACGACACCGCCCCTCTACCCTGCACCCGGGGTGTCCTGTGCTGCCGGATCGTCGAGCGTCACGTTCCAGAACGGTTCGGCCAACGGAGTGAACGTGGCCTCAATCACCCTGTTCGATGAACAGGCGACGACGCTCACGGCCTCCAACAGTGCCGCGACCGCGACGGGATCGCTCGGGCTGAGCGTGGGCCCGAGTTCCCTCGATTCCTATCTCCTCAGCCCGTCAACGCCGACGCCCACGGCTGGACAGCTCTTCACGGTGGCCATCACGGCCCTCGATCAGTACCAAAACATCGATACGAACTACGCCGGAGGCGAATGCGTGACGTTTGCTGGACCATCTGTTGCGCCTGATGGGACCGGACCGACGTATCCCGGTGCCGGTACCTGCGCCGTTGGCGACTCACAATTGACGTTCGTGAGCGGTGTGGCGACCGGAATCGATGCCGCGAACGTCACGTTGGTAGGCGCCGAGCCAGTCCAGCTGGTGGCTACGGACGTGGGAAGCGGTCACGGCGGCTCGGCGAGCCTGACCGTGGGCAGTGGTCCCTTCGCCGGCGTCGCCGTGATCCCAAGCACTACGACCCCGGGTGCCGGTACGCAGTTCAGCGTCAGGTTGACCGCCCAGGATCAGTACCAGAACGTGGTCACCACTTTCGCTGGAGCGAAGTGCGTCACGTTCTCGGGGCCTGATAATGCCCCCGACGGCACCGTGCCGCTCTACCCGACCTCGAATGCGTGCGCGACCGGGTCATCCCCGGTCACCTTCGTGGGTGGCTTCGCGGCCGGCTCGGACGCGTCGAAGGTGACACTCTTCGACGCGGAGTCGACCACACTGACGGCGACGCTGACCCCGGGCGCCGAAAGTGGGGCGTCGCCACTCACTGTCATGCCTTCGTCGACAATTTCGGGTCTCTCTCTGGCGGCGATCACCCAGGACGTGACGCCAGGCATTGCGTGCTCGGGATCCGTGGGGGACATCGTCTGCACCTCGTGGACTGAAACGACCTCGGATGGCAATGTCCTCACCGCGTCACTTTCTCTCAACGATCCCTATGGCAATGTGACCAAGAACACCTCCTCCAGTCCAGTACTGGTGGATATTGGCGTCACTGGTCAGGGTTCAGTTTCACCTGATGGGACCGGAGCACTCACTGTTGCGACCGGACAATCATTGACGTCTGCTCCGTTCACCCTTACGAGATCACTGGGGCTGACCCAAAGCGTCGAAATGACGGCGATGCTCGATGGAACGAGCCAATCGATCACGGTCACCCTCTCGAGTTAGCTGCGTCCTACGCGACGACTCGTCGGCGACGACGACCGAGGTAGGGCGAAAGTGGCAACTCCGAAGCAACTTCGCTAAGAACTGACCGACGCGGCGCGCACCCGGGGTGGTGTTGCACTCGGCGAGCGACCCAATCGTCTCGCTTCGCGGGGCGGGGGGTACCCCCCCCCTGTTGGTCATGGAATCGCCGAAGAGGCACTTCGACTCTCGGTGGCGTTCTAGAAGTGGGCCGTACGTCAGCGGGTGCTCACCAGGCGACGGTGTCGCCCTGGTAGTCGAGGTACTGGAGACCGGGGCGACCACGTTGGGCGTCGACGGTCCTCACCAAGTTGGGGATGCTCTCGTCGATGCTCAGGCGAGCGTTGGGACCGCCGAGGTCGGTCCTGACCCAGCCGGGCGCCAGGAGGAGCAGCGTCCGCGGGTCGTCGTGGTGACGGGCAGCGTAACTGCGCATCAGTTGATTGAGGGCAGATTTGCTGGCCCGATAGACCTCGAAGCCGCCGTTGTGATTGTTGGCGATGCTCCCTTGTCCCGAGGACATGATGGCGATCGTGCCGTCTGGGGGGACGACGTCGCCGAGGGTCTCGATGACCCGCATCGGACTCAAGGCGTTGGTCACCATCACACGGGTGAACTCGTCGGTGCTCACCTGACCGACGGTCTCGGCGACCCCGACCCCGGCGTTCACGAAGAGCAGGTCGAAAGTACGCGACCCGAGGCGCTGTCTCAGTGACTGGACCTCTTCGGGGGCGTTGATGTCCACGTGCTCGATCTCCAGCTGTCCCCCAACGCTCACTTGGAGGTCGTGCAATGCGGTGCGGGTCCGGCCCCGCACGGTTGCCACGACTCGGGTTCCCCGCTCCAGGTACTCCTCGGCGATGGCGTAACCCAGACCGCGTGAGGCTCCGATCAACAGGACACTTTCGTGCTTTGGGGCGGAGGTCACGCCCGCTCCCCTCGTGGTGGCTCAGCCACCATTGGCCGATCACCGACTAGGCCGTTCTCCATGGTTATGAGCATCACGGTCCTTTAGGTCGGTTCCTTCGTTCAGCCGATAGTACGCAAAGGCCGGGTCGTTTCCGACCCGGCCTTTCCAATACGTGCCTTGATGGGCTACATCATTCCGCCCATGCCACCCATGCCACCGTCCATGCCGCCGCCGGGCATACTGGCCGGCTCGGGCTTGTCGGCCACGATGGCCTCGGTGGTGAGGAGCAGTGCGGCGATCGAGGCGGCGTTCTGCAGCGCCGACCTGGTCACCTTGGCGGGGTCGATGATGCCGGCCTTCACGAGGTCGACCAGTTCGCCGGTGACCGCGTTGAGCCCGATGCTGCCCTTCGCGTCGGCGACCTCGCGGACCTTGACGGCTCCTTCGAAGCCGGCGTTGGCCGCGATGTGGCGAAGCGGCGACTCGAGTGAGTTCGCCACGATCCGAGCACCGGTCGCCTCGTCGCCCGTCAGGGTCTCGATCAGCGCGTCCACGGACTTGCGAGCACGAACGAGCGCCGTGCCACCACCCGCGACGATGCCTTCGTCGATGGCGGCGCGAGTCGCACTCAGTGCGTCCTCGATGCGGTGCTTCTTCTCCTTGAGCTCTACCTCGGTGGCGGCGCCGACCTTGACGATCGCGACTCCCCCGGCGAGCTTGGCGAGGCGCTCCTGGAGCTTCTCGCGGTCCCAGTCAGAGTCGGTGTCTTCGATCTCACGCTTGATCTGCGCGACGCGGCCAGCGACGTCGGCGTGGCTTCCGCCACCGTCGACGATCGTCGTCGCGTCCTTGGTCACGACGACGCGTCGGGCGGTGCCCAACAGGTCGACCGTGGCCGAGTCGAGCTTGAGACCAATCTCTTCAGAGATGACCGTCGCGCCGGTCAAGATCGCCATGTCCTGGAGCATCGCCTTGCGGCGCTCTCCAAATCCCGGCGCCTTGACGGCGACTGAGGTGAAGGTTCCGCGGATCTTGTTCACGACGAGCGTGGCGAGCGCCTCACCGTCGACGTCCTCGGCGATGATCAACAGCGGCTTGCCCGACTGCATGACCTTCTCCAACAGCGGAACGAGGTCGTGCACTGCGGAGACCTTGCCACTCGTGAAGAGGATGAGCACGTCTTCGAGGACGGCCTCTTGACGCTCGGGGTCGGTCACGAAGTACGGCGAGAGGTAACCCTTGTCGAACTGCATGCCCTCGGTGAGCTCGAGCTCGATCCCGAAGGTGTTGCTCTCCTCGACCGTGACCGTGCCGTCCTTGCCGACCTTGTCGATGGCGTCGGCGATGACTTCGCCAATGGAGGCGTCAGCCGCAGAAATCGTCGCGACTTGGGCGATCTGACTCTTGTCCTTCACCTCTTGGCTCTGCGTCTTGATCGACTCGACGGCCGTCTTGACGGCCTTCTCGATGCCGCGCTTTAGACCCGACGGGTTGGCGCCGGCGGCGACGTTGCGCAGACCTTCCTTGATGAGCGCCTGGGCGAGGACGGTGGCCGTCGTGGTTCCGTCACCGGCCACGTCGTTCGTCTTGGTGGCGACTTCCTTCACGAGTTGGGCACCCATGTTCTCGAACGGGTCCTCGAGCTCGATCTCTCGAGCGATCGACACGCCGTCGTTGGTGATCGTGGGGGCACCGAACTTCTTGCCGATGACGACGTTGCGACCCTTCGGTCCAAGTGTCACCTTGACCGCGTCGGCCAGTTTGTCGACGCCAGCCTCGAGACCGCGACGGGCCTCATCGTCAAATTTCAGTAATTTCGACATTCTTCTTCCTTGTCTGGGGATTGGCGACGGGATGGACCCGTCGAACTACTTCTTGGAGATGGTCGCCAGTACGTCGCGGCCGCTAAGGATCAACAGGTCTTCACCGTCGATGGTGATCTCGGTGCCGCCGTACTTCGAGTAGACGACCGTGTCGCCAACCTTCACGCCGGTGGGGATCACGTCGCCCGTGGTGTCACTGCGTCGACCGGGGCCGGCGGCGAGGACTTCGCCCTGCTGCGGCTTTTCCTTGGCCGTGTCGGGGATGACCAGGCCTGAGGCCGTGGTCGCCTCGGCGACGTCCGGACGAACCACGATGCGGTCTTCCAATGGGTGCAACTTCATAGTTTCTTGCCTCCTGTGCGTTTAGCACTCGAATCTTCCGACTGCCAATTTAGCAGCCTAAACGTCTGAGTGCCAACGGAGTTCGCAATGCTCGTAGCCTTGGCCGGTGGCCCTCGCACCCGCGCAACGTCGCGACCTCTCCTTGGTCGCCCTGTTGCGGGGATTCTCGTACCTCGGCGACGCCGTGGCCCTGATCGCGCTCTATTTGCGCCTCGCCCACGGCAACGACGCCTCCTGGGGCATCGCCGCGATCTCGATCGCGGCCGCCCTGCCGCTCGTCGTGCTCTCGCCGATCGCTGGCTTCGTCGTGGACCACTTCGCGCTCAAGCGACTGCTGGTCGCGCTCTGCCTCTGCGAGGCGGTGGTCTGTGCCGGCATCGGTCTCTGGCACGGCCGCCTGGTCACCATTGGACTCATGGCGCTACTGAGTTGCTTTGTCGCCTTCTCCTTTCCCGGCTACTCGGCGCTGGTGCCCAAGATCGCCGGCGAGGAGAACATCGCGCGCGCGAACTCACTCATGCAGACGGTCCAGGGCATCGCCGCGGTGGCCGGTCCCGGTCTCGGCGGACTGCTCGTGGGCGTATCTGGTCAGAGTTGGCCGCTCTACTTCGACGCCCTCAGCTTCGCTGGCGCCGCGGTGGGGACCGTGTTGTTGGGAACCGACCGACGACCCGAGCCGGGCGCGGTGCGCCCAACCAAGGGTGACCGCCAACTCGGGGCGGGGATGCGCACGCTCTTCGGCGACCAGGTGCTCCGGCCACTCATCGTGACGTTCCTCATCTTCTTGTTGTCCCTCATCATCATCAACGTCGCGGAGGTCTTCTTCATCACGAGGACCCTGCACTCGACGGCCCTGGTCTATGGACTCGTGAGCACGTCCTTTGGCGTGGGCAACGTCGTCGGCGCCCTGGCGTCGTCCAAGGTAAAACAGGACGACATCTCACTCGTTCGCGCCGCCCTGTTGAGCATCCTCGTGATCGGTGTCTCGGTCGGCGCGATTGGTTTGGTCGAGCACGTGAGTTATATGTTCGCACTGTTAGCCGTAACGGGCGTCGCGGTCGGCGTCGTGAACGTGGCCACGACGACGCTCCTCACGATACGCACCCCCGAGAAGGCTCGCGGCCAGATGTTCGCGGCGTCGAACGCGATCTTCACGAGCGCGGAGATCGCCTCGACCGCCCTCGGTGGACTCGTCCTCACCTTGATCGCTCCGCGGACGGTCTTTCAGGTCGCGGGCATCGTCTCGACCGCGGCGGTGCTCCTACTCGGACCCTTCACCCTTCGAGCCAGTCGTGCGGCGAAGGCACTCGAGGTCAATCGTCAGGGAGACTGACGCTCCAGCGTCCACGTCGCGCCGTTCGGGAGATAGACGATCCGATCGTGTAGTCGGTCCTCGCGGTGTTGCCAGAACTCGAAGCGATCGGGCGTGAGACGTAGTCCGCCCCAGAACGCGGGACGC
Organism: uncultured Acidimicrobiaceae bacterium; assembly: GCA_963800765.1. GTDB lineage: Bacteria > Actinomycetota > Acidimicrobiia > Acidimicrobiales > RAAP-2 > RAAP-2. The sequence goes on along the minus strand of CAWDCF010000005.1, from coordinate 16,951 downwards.
GGTACGTCGCGACCGGCGAACTCGACGTCGAAGGCCCGGACGCGTTCTTCTAGTTGCTCACGGCTCGCGATGACCCTGCTCTGATGGCTGGCGTGCGCGCCGAGTTGACTGCCGCGGGCGCGCGTGGCGAAGTAGTCATCGGACTCTTTCTCGCTCATACGCTCGACCGATCCCTCGATGCGGATCTGTCGGCCGCGCGGCTCGCAGTACCAGAGGATCGACGCGAAGGGATTCTCTTCTAGCTCGACGCCCTTGCGAGATTCGTAGTTCGTGAACCAGCCAAAGGAGTGGTCGTCGACGTGACGAAGGAGCACCATTCGTGAACTCGGACGGCCCTCGGGTGTTGACGTCGAGAGTGTGATGGCGTCGCGTTCATCCATTTCACCCTTCGCCTCGTCAAACCACCGATGGAACTGGACGAAGGGACTCGGGTCGCAGTCCGAGCGGTCGAGCGGCAGCCAGAGTTCGCTCACGAGACGTCGGCCAACTGCCAGTTCGGGTTGGCGGACAGATCCATGGGGCTCGGTCCACTGGCCCCCAATCGGTAGAGCCCGGCGGCCGCGATCATCGCGGCGTTGTCGGTGCACATGGCCAAGGTGGGCAGATGCGACTCCACGCCGAACTCCTGGGCCAGCTCGCTCACGCCCGAGCGGAGCAACGAATTCGCCGCGACGCCCCCGGCGAGCGCGAGGCCCTTCACCGGGTGGTGCTCGAGCGCACTTCGTAGTTTTCGCAGCAGTTGCTCGGCGACCGCGTCCTGGAAGGAGGCCGCGACGTCGGCGATCGCGACGTCGCTCTGTTTCTCGGTCGCTCGCACCACGGCGGTCTTGAGGCCCGAGAAGGAGAGGTCGTAGTCGTCACCCGTCATTGACACCGGCAACTTCAACGTCCCCGCCGTTCCCCGCTGGGCCAGCTGGTCGATCTCGGGTCCGCCGGGGTAGCCGAGCCCGAGCCACCGGGCGACCTTGTCGTAGGCCTCACCCGCGGCGTCATCGATGGTCTCGCCGAGCACTTCGTGGTGTCCGGCGCCACTTTGCAGCACGATGAGACTGTGGCCGCCCGACACGAGCAGCGTCAGCAGCGGCCACTCGAGGTCGGAGCGTTCGAGCAGTGGCGCGAAGAGATGGCCCTCGAGGTGGTTGACACCGACGAAGGGCACTCCCCACGCCAGGGCGTAACCCTTGGCGGCCGAGAGTCCGACGAGCAGGGAGCCAATCAGTCCGGGTCCGCTCGTGACCGCGATGCCGTCGATCGCTGGACTAGTCGGATCGAGGCCCGCGTCGAGCAGGGCGCGACGGACGACGGGGCCAATGGTGGTGACGTGGGCGCGCCCCGCCAATTCGGGGACCACGCCGCCGAAGGCCCGGTGCTGGTCGATCGAGGATTCGATGACTGAGGAGTGCACGTGGAAATCCTGGTCGACGACGGCGGCCGCCGTCTCGTCGCAACTCGTCTCAATGCCGAGGACCAAACCCACCGTGCCAGCGTACGTGGCGGTGCTCAGACGTTGTCCGGGAGGTCAGCCCAGAGAATCAGGGCGTCTTCTTTGATGAGTTCGTAGTAGTTCTTGCGTACGCCGACCGGGGCGAAGCCGTAGCGGTAGTAGAGGGCGATGGCCCGTTCGTTGGAGACGGCGACTTCGAGGGTGGCGCGCTTGATGCCGCGGTCCTTCGCGTCGGACCAGGCGTCATCGAGGAGCGAGGTCGCGATACCGCGACCTTCCTCTCCCGGGAGCGTGCCGATGGTGTTGATGTGCAACTCGTCCAGGACGAACATGACGCCCAGGTAGCCAATGATGCGCTTGTTCGCAACGGCCACGGTGTAGCGGCGCGTCTCGGTGTTACCAATCTCGTCGAGCAGGATCCGCCTCGTCCAGGGCTCGGGAAATTGGGACTCCTCGATGAACAAGAGTTCGGGCACGTCGCGCCGTTCGGCGAGGCGGATCGTCCAGTCGGTCATGAGGGCCGTTGGCGGGTCGTGAAATTGGCCACGGCATCGGCCTCGCGCAGGTAGAGCGGGGTAACCACCTCGGTGGCGTCGCCTTGGGCGCCGAGTGAGAGGGCTGCGTGCAACGACGGCACGGACTGCACGAACGACGTGGCGTGCGTCACGCCACCCATGACCGTCGCGTACCGCTCCACCCCGTCACCCGTGAAGGTGACCGGCTCGGCGAGGCGCTCCCAATGGTCCGCGACGTCAGGCGCCACTGCGACGTGCGGCTCTGAGAGTGCGAGCACGTCGTCGCTCAGTTGGAACGTCTGGACGAAGATCTCCCCGCGGCGTCCGTCGACGCAACTCACGAGCGTGCCTCGGACTCCGCCATCGAACGCGCCGTGGGCCAACAGCTCGAGGGACGTGACGCCCACGAGTTCGGCGCCGAGGCCCTGCGAGAAGGAGATGGCCGTCGCGATGCCGACGCGCAGGCCCGTAAAGAGGCCGGGCCCACGGTCGACGACCACACGGGTCACGTCACGCGGCGTGAGACCGACTTCGTCGAGCAGTACGCCCATGGCCATGGCCAACGCTTCGGTGTGACGCCGTCCGTCGTTGACGATCCGGGTCACCTCGACGCCCGACACCGTTCGAACTCCGACGGCGCAGGCCGGCGTGGCCGTCTCGATGGCGACGATGTTCACGGAGCCGCCCATTCGTCCAGCAACGCAATTCGCTCGTGCGCGAGGGCTCCGTCGACGATGAGCGTCCGCTTTTCTTCGTCATCGACGACGAAGTCGATGGTCATGACGTCGCGTCCAAAGACCGACGCGGCGAGCTCGCCCCATTCGACGAGCGCCACACCCGATTCCTCGACGAGTTCACCCAGTGCCAGGTCGATGACCTCGTCCAGCGATCCCACGCGGTACACGTCACAGTGGTGCAGCGTCACGATGCCGAGGTCGTTGGCGCACTGGTGCTCGCGAACCATCGTGAACGTGGGACTCGTGATCCGCTCGCGAACGCCGAGGCCCCGCGCGACGCCCTTCACGAAGGTCGTCTTGCCCGCGCCCAACGTTCCCGAGAGCAGGACGATGTCGGTGCTTCGAAGGACCCGGGCGAAGGCCTCGCCGGCCTCGATGGTGTCGTCGGCGGTCTGGGCCTCGCGACGCCAAATCACGGTGTCACCAACCTCTTCAGGATTCGAAGATCGGCGCGCATCACGTCGACCACGCTAGGGCCACCGCGAAGCGCAGCCGCCGGGTGATACGTGGCCATGCCGCGACCACCGCCCAGTTGCACCACCTGGCCGTGGGTCTGTCCAATTCCCAACTCGAACCCGAAGACCGATCGCGCCGCCGTGTTACCCAGCGCGAGCACGAGCGGAGCACGAACGACTTGGAACTGTTCGCTGAGCCAAGGTCGACAGGTGCTCAGTTCATCGCGGGTGGGCGTCCGATTGGCCGGCGGCCGACACTTCACCACGTTGGTCACGAAGCACTCCTGGCGCGAGAGCCCCACTTCTTCGGCGATCAGTTGAAAGAGAAGACGGCCACTTCGCCCGATGAATGGCTCGCCGCCCTCGTCCTCGTCACGACCGGGCGCTTCTCCGATCACCATGAGGGCCGGGCCGATCGGACCCGATCCGACGACGACGCGTTGACGCGTCAACGACAGCGCACAACGCGTGCAGGTCGGCAGTTCGGCGAGGTCGCGACCCATCTCAGTTCACGAGTGTGCGAGGAACGCGCGCGCCGATGCCGCAGAGGATCTCCCAGGAGATAGTGCCAGCGTGGGCGGCCCACTCGTCAGCCGTGATGACCTCGTCGCCCTGGCGTCCGAGCAGGACGACGTCGTCGCCGACCTGGACCGGGTCGTCGCCGCAGTCGATCAGCAGCTGGTCCATGGTCACCATGCCGGCCAGCGGGTAGCGCTTCGAATTGATGAGGACTTGCGCACCGGAAGCGAAGAGTCGTCGCGGGTAACCGTCGGCGTAGCCAAAGGGCACGGTCGCGATCGTGGCGGCGTGGTCGAGCACGCGGAGTCGGCCGTAACTGGGACGCTCGCCGACCTCGGCCCGACGCACCGCGCTCACTTTGGCGCGCAACGTCAACGCCGGCTCCAGCTGCTGCCCCTTCTCTTCCAGGGCGAGCGCCAGCCACGGCTCGGGCAGGTACCCGTAGAGCGAAAGGCCGATCCGCACCATCGACAGTCGAGCTTCGCGGTAACCGAGTGCGCCGGCGCTGTTGGCGGCGTGCAACAGCTTTGGCGTGACCCCGCGCAGCGCGAGCGCGACGACGACCTCGCCGAACGACTCGATCTGGGACCGAGTGAACGCTCTCGCGTCGGCACTGGATCCATCGGCGACGCTGAAGTGCGTGTAGACGCCTTCGACCTCTAATGACGAAGAGGCCATCAGCACGTCGATGACGTCGTCGACTTCGCCCGGTGCGACGCCCATCCGTCGCATGCCCGTGTCCACTTTCAGGTGCACCTTGTGGACGCCACCGCCTTGTGCTGCACTGGCCGCCGCGGCGTGGGCCCCATCGAGTGAGCCGATCGTCAAGGTCAAGTCGTTGGCCAGTGCGTCGCTCAGGGCGTCGGGCGGTGCTTCGGCGAGGAGCAGGATCGGCGCGGTGACGCCCATCGCTCGCAGCTCGATTCCCTCATCCACGATGGCGACGGCGAGGAGATCGGCCCCACCAACCAGCGCGGCCTTGGCCGCCAACTCAGCGCCGTGTCCATAGGCGTTGGCCTTCACGACGGCGCAGAACAGCGAGTCGCCCACCACGGCTTTGATCGCACGGACGTTGTGTGCGATCGCCGACGCTGAGATTTCAGCCCACGCCGGACGGTGGACGCCAGCGACCTGCATCAGCGATCGTGGGAGCTGGCGACGACGAAGGCGGCGGCGGTCATCGCCGTGTGCGTCAACGAGATGGCCATCTCGTCAATCCCTCGCGTGGCGGCCAACTCTGCAGCCGCGCCGTGCAGCAGCACCGACGGAGCACCGCTCGGTGCTCGCTTCACTTCAATTGACTTCCACGGCACTGAGCCGGCACCGACACTCATCGATTTCATCACGGCCTCTTTGGCGGCGAAGCGGGCGGCCAATCGTTCGGCCCGGCCGCGCGCGTCTCGCTGCTCCCCTTCGGTGAAGAGCCGATCGAGAATTCGTGGACGACGATTCATCACGATCTCGAACCTCGGTACGTCGACGACGTCGATGCCGACACCAATGACGGCCACTACTCCACCGTCACGGTCTTGGCGAGGTTGCGAGGACGGTCCACGTTGCGACCCAGCCCCCGAGCCATGGCGTAGGCGAAGAGTTGGAGCGAGACCACGTCGACCATTGGCGTGAACATCGGTTCCGTCGCCGGCACGCGCAAGACGAAGTCGGCGACGGCCTCGATCTTGTCGTCGTCGTCGGTCGCGACGGCCACGACGCTCGCGCCGCGCGCCTTCACCTCGGCCAGGTTGGAGAGCATCTTGTCGTGCATCGCCGGGTCAGTCGCGATGGCGACCACCACCACGCCCGGCTCGATCAACGCGAGCGGTCCGTGTTTGAGTTCGCCACCGGGGTAGCCCTCGGCGTGCAGGTACGACAACTCCTTCAACTTGAGTGCCCCTTCGAGCGCCGTCGGGTAACCAACGTGGCGGCCGAGGAAGAAGAAGTCGTGGCAACCCATGAGTTCCTTCGCCACCAACTGCACGTTCTCTCGCCGATCGAGCACCGTCGCCACTTGGCCACTCACCGCGTTGAGTCCCTGGAACAGTCCATCGATCTCGTGGGCCGGCAGCGTGCCGCGTAGTTGAGCGAGGCGAAGGGCGAAGAGTTCGAGGGCGGCGACCTGGGCCACGAACGCCTTCGTCGACGCGACCGAGACCTCGAGTCCGGCGCGGGTGTAGATGACGGCGTCGGCTTCGCGAGCGAGCGACGAGTCGACGATGTTGGAGATGGCGACCACGTGCGCGCCGCGACGCTGGGCCTCGCGCGTGGCCTGAATCGTGTCGATGGTCTCGCCGCTCTGGCTGACGCCGATCACCAACGTGCCGATCTCGATGATCGGATCACGGTAACGGTACTCACTCGCGATGTCGACGTCGACCCCGATCCGAGCCCAGCGTTCGATGGCGTACTTCGCGATCAACGCCGAGTGATACGACGTTCCGGTCGCGACGATCGTGACCCTCTTCACGTCACGGAGTTCCTCGTCGCTGATGCGCATCTCGTCGAACGTGATCGTGCCATCGGCGCGTCGGCGATCGAGCAGCGTCAGGCGGATGGCGTCGGGCTGTTCGTTGATCTCCTTAGAGATGAAGTCGTCGTGACCACCCTTCTCCGCGGTCTCTAAGTCCCAGTCGATGGACAGTTGGTGCAGCCGTACCGGCGCGCCTTCGAGGTCGATCGCCCGGAAGCCCTCCGGTCCCAGTCGCACGATCTCGTCGTCGTTGACGGCGTAGAAGGCCTTGGCCTTGTCGAGGATCGCGGGCACGTCACTCGCGAGGTACGTCTCACCCGGCGCCGTGCCGACCACCAGGGGCGAGATTCGTCGCGCGGCGACGATGACGTTCGGTTCCGTCGCGTCCATGGCCGCCACGGCGAAGGCGCCGCGCACGACGAGCAGGCTCTGGCGAACCGCTTCCATGAGTTCGAGGCCACGCGACCGCGACTCTTCGATCAGGTGCGCCAGCACCTCGGAGTCGGTCACCGACGTGAAGACGTGACCGCGCGACTCGAGATCCTCCTGGATCTCGGTGTGGTTCTCGATGATGCCGTTATGGATGATGGCGATGTTGCCCGAACAGTCGAGGTGCGGGTGGGCGTTCACCGCTTCGGGGGCCCCGTGAGTCGCCCAGCGGGTGTGACCGATACCCGAGGTGAAGCCCTTGGGTGCCTTCTCGCATTCGATCTTGAGCGCTTCGACCGATTCGGTGCCGGACGCCGTTCGGGCCCGCCAAGTTTGGCCGGCGCGCACGAGCGCAATGCCGGCCGAGTCGTAGCCGCGATACTCCAGGCGCGTCAGGCCTTCAAGGAGTGTCGCCAGCGTTTCGTCGGATCCCACGACCCCGATGATGCCGCACATGACACCATCCTACTCGGGCCGTTTTGGCGCCTTTCGGGCTCATTCTTACGCGACGAAGATGTTCGCGAGGCGCTTGGAGAAGTCGTTCACGAAGTCCGCGTCGAGGGCTTCGATCATTACGCGCATGACCGGCTCGGTCCCCGAGGGACGGATCAACAGGCGTACGTCGTCACTGGCGACGCCGTAGGTCGCCTGCAACTCCTCGAAGAGGTCGTGGACGGCACCGTCGTCGTAGTCGTCGCGCGCGACGTTGATGAGCTCTTGCGGTACGCGATGCCACACCGCGTCGGCCTGCTCCGCCAGTGGACCGCGACGCACGATGAGGTCGGCGAGTAGCAGGCCGGTGAGCTGGCCATCGCCGGTCGGTGCGAGGTTGCGAAAGATGAGGTGACCAGACTGCTCGCCGCCGAAGGGCCAGCCCTTCTCTTCGAGGGCGATGAGTACGTTGCGGTCACCGACGTCCGTCTCGACGATGGCGATACCGGCGTCAGCGATGGTGCGATGAAGACCGAGATTACTCATCGATGTGACGACGAGTCCCCCGCCGAGCGCGTCGCGCTCCAAGAAGTCCAGGGCGAAGAGGACCATCATGTCGTCGCCGTCACGAACGTTGCCCTGGGCATCCACCGCGATCAGTCGATCGGCGTCGCCGTCGAAGGCGAGGCCCAAGTCGGCCCCCAGTTTCTTCACCATTTCGACGAGGTCGCCCACGTGCGTGGAGCCGCAGTTCTCGTTGATGTTGCGACCGTTCGGCTCGTCGTGGATCGTGGTGATCCGGGCCCCCGTCGACTCATAGAGTTCATGGGCGACGTGGCTCGCAGCGCCGTTGGCGCAGTCGAGCACGATGTGCAGTGACGAGAGGTCGGTCGGCATGAGTGAACGCAGGTGTCGGGCGTAATCGTGCTCGGCCTGACCATCCACGGGCACCTCGTCGAAGACGTCACTGGGTGCGGACGCCGCGGCGTTGAGCGCGAGGGAGACCGCGTGCTCGGTCGCGTAGTCGAGTTTTCCTCCGCCGAAGCCGAGGACCTTCAGTCCGTTGTCGTAGTAGGGGTTGTGCGACGCCGAGACGACGATGCCGACCCCGCCGCGCTGTTGGGCGATGACCGCGACACCGGGCGTGGTGAAGTACCCGAGGTTCACGCCAATCGCGCCGCCATTGCGAAGTCCGGCGAGGACCGCGGCGGCCAGTTGGGGTGAACTCTCGCGGGTGTCGTAGCCCACGAAGACGTAGCCGGTGAAGACACTCGCGACCGCACTACCGAGTCGGTAGGCGAGGTCGTTCGTGATGTCTACGGAGGCTCGACCGCGAATGCCATCCGTGCCAAATTGCACGGGCGCCACTATCGCTTCGAGTACTGAGGAGCCTTACGCGCTTTCTTGAGACCGTATTTCTTGGTCTCCTTCTTGCGCGAGTCACGGGTGAGCAGTCCCGCCTTCTTCAACGCCGGACGAACGGCTTCGTCGATCTCGAGCAGCGAGCGCGAGATGCCGAGTCGCAGCGCGCCGGCCTGGCCGGCCACCCCGCCGCCCTCGATCGTCGCGTCGATGTCGTAGGTCTGCTGTGCGTCGATGAGGCGCAGTGGCTCCATCACCATCTGGCGGTGCGTCGCGGAGGTGAAGTAGTTGTCGAAGGCACGCTTATTGATGGTGATCGTGCCGGTGCCGGGGCGAAGGCGCACGCGAGCGACCGCTTCCTTGCGGCGACCGGTGGTCTGGGTGAGGGGTGACGTCACAGGACTCCTTAACCGCGGCGGATGGCCGAGGTGTCGTACTTCGTGGGCATTTGTGCGATGTGCGGGTGCTCGGGACCGGCGTAGACATGGAGCTTGCCCATGATCTCGCGGCCGAGACGATTCTTTGGAACCATGCCCTTCACGGCGTCGAAGACCAACTTGACCGGGTCCTCGTCGAGGAGCGTCTGCCAGGACGTCGCCTTCAAACCGCCCGGGTAACCCGAGTGGTGATACGCGAACTTCTGAGCCGCCTTGTTGGCGGTCAAGACGACTTTGTCGGCGTTGACGATGATCACGTTGTCACCACAGTCGATGTGCGGAGCGAAGTAGACGCGGTGCTTGCCACGAAGCAGCGAGGCGGCGACCGTGGCGACTCGGCCGAGGACGAGTCCCTCGGCGTCGATCACGAGCCACTCGCGGGTGATCTCACTGGCTTTTGGCGAAAATGTGCGCACAGAACTTCCCATAGACGTTTGTTGGCGGCCCAAACTGGCGCCGGAGGACTCCCAAGTCTAGGAAAAACCTGACTCGAGGGCAAATCGGTACTGGAAAAGTCTACAGTTTTCGGCGCTGAGTGCGCCCCAACCGCCGATCAGGGCCCGGAACGCTCCCTACTGGCGAACATTGCGTCGAGCGGTGCCCGTACGCACGTCCCTCTCGAGTGTCGCGACGCGACGATCCCACGCCACGGCGCGCTCGTTGAGCCACGTCGACGCCGACGCCGCCGCCTTGGACGACGCGAAGAAGCGAACCTCGCGACCCTCGCGGTGCGACGTGGCGAGCCTCGCGAGCGAGAGGACTTGGAGGTGCTTCACGATTGCTTGTCGCGAGACACTGGCATTGAGGGCCAACTCGGTCGCGGTGTAGCCCTTCGGACTCTCGAGGAGCTGTTCGTAGAGTCCACGACGGGTGGGGTCAGAGAGTGCCGCGAAGACTTGTGAGACGTTGTCGTTCATTGAAAGCCGAGACTCGCCTGGGCCTTCACGTCAAGTGGTGACTCCGAGATGGAGATCCGGGTTCGATCGCCGATCGGCGACAACTCGATCTCCACACGGCTCGGCGCGTCATCGAACGTCGCCCATCGATAGACGTAGCGCTCGTGCTCGTCCACCTCTTCGACGATCACGTAGTGGATACCGTCCCCGTCGTGTATCCACCCTTCACCACCGGGCGCCGTCGGGAGTTCACCGTCGTCGCCCAACCACGAAGGGTTGACGACGTGCTCCCACGCCTCACTCGGTGAACAGGGCAATTCCAGTTCTCGATGAATGATGTCCCCCATGCAACCAAACTATTGCACAAGTTGGCCACGCTTGCTATCCTGCAATCATACGGTTGCACATAGGGAGCCGGCGACCAGGGGGGACCATGAACGACGTACTGCAACGAGAGGTTCGCCACTCGCTGGTGCCGATGGTCCTCGAGGAATCGACGAAGGGCGAACGGGCCTTCGACATCTACTCCATGCTGTTGCGCCAACGCATTGTCTTCCTGGGTCAAGAGGTCGACGACCAGATCGCGAACCTCATCATCTCCCAGATGCTCTACCTCGAGGCCCTCGATCCCGACCGTGACATCTCTCTGTACATCAACTCCCCCGGCGGGCTCGCCTACGGCGGGATGGCGATCTACGACGTCATCCAGCATGTGCGGCCCGACGTGTCGACGATCTGCGTGGGCATGGGCATGTCCGCCGCGGCGATGGTGCTGTGCGGTGGCGCTCCCGGCAAGCGACTCGCACTTCCGAGCGCCCGCATCATGATCCACCAGGGCAGCGCGGGTGCCCGTGGCGCACCGAGTGACATGGAGATCCAACTCCGTGAGGCGCTTTCCCTCACCCGACGCATGGCCGAGATCATCGCGCACCACAGTCACCGTTCCATCGACGAGGTGCTCCACGACATCGACCGCGACTACTTCATGACGGCCGATGAGGCCGTTACCTACGGTCTCATCGATGGCGTGATCGCACCTCGCAGCGGACTGGGCGCGGCGAGCGTCCACGTTGAACTTCCGCCGAGCATCGAAAGCTAACGCCGAAGGTCCGACCAACGACATCGTCACCAAATAGCGACACGGTCCTTCGGTGCGAGCCACATCGCGTCGCCCTCCGAGACGGAGAAGGCATCGTAGAACTCGTCGATGTTGCGGACGATCTGATTGCAACGGAACTCCGGTGGCGAGTGCGGGTCGATCGCCAGGAGTCGCTCAACTTCTTCCTTGTGCTCTTTCTCCCGCCACGTTTCGGCCCACGCAAAGAAGAACCGCTGCGCGCCGGTCAGACCATCGATGACCTGGGACTGCGCACCCTTGAGTGAAAGCAGATAGGCCTTCCAGGAAATGGCCAGCCCCCCGAGGTCGCCGATGTTCTCGCCGACCGTAAGTCCCCCATTGACGTGAAGGTCCGGCGTCTGCGCCGGTGACAAGGCGTCATACTGCTCGATCAACGCCTTCGTGCGCTCCTCGAAGGCGGCGCGGTCCGACGCCTCCCACCAGTCGTGGAGCTTGCCCGTGCCGTCGAACTTCGAACCTTGGTCGTCGAAGCCGTGTCCGATCTCGTGACCGATCACCGAGCCGATCGCGCCGTAATTGGCGGCCTCATCGCGTCCGGCGTCGAAGAACGGCGGTTGAAGAATCGAGGCGGGGAACACAACCTCGTTGAAGCCGGGGTTGTAATAGGCGTTGACCATCTGAGGGGTCATGAACCATTCGTCGCGGTCAACGCCCTTGCCGATCTTGTCAAGATTCCGTTTGAACTCGAATGCGCCCGCCGCCTGCACATTGGCGATGAGGTCGTCGCGGTCAATGTGCAGCGCCGAGTAGTCGCGCCACCGCACGGGGTAGCCAATCTTTGGAGTGAAGGCGTCGAGCTTTTCGAGAGCCCGCTCGCGCGTCACTTCGCTCATCCACTCGAGGTCGGTGATGCTCTGTCGGTAGGCCTCGATGAGGTTCGTGACGAGCACGTCCATTCGCTCTTTCACCTCGTGGGGGTAGTGGCGTTCGACGTAGATCTTCCCCACGGCCTCGCCCATCGCGCCCTCGACGAGTGCCACCGCGCGCTTCCAGCGCGGACGAAGTTCCGATGCACCGGTCAACGTGCGTCCGTAGAAATCGAAGTGCTCGTCGACAATCGCCGACGACAGATAGGGCGCGTAACCCGAGACCAGCTGCCAGGTCAGCCAGTCCTTCCACAACTCGAGGTTCTCGTCGGTGAGCAGTTGCACGAGTCCAGACGCGAGACTTGGTTGGCGCAACGACACTTCATTCAACGCGTGGGGCGCGTCGAGGCCCGCGATCCATCGAGCGAGTGGAACGTCACCGAAGAGTTCCAGCACGCCAGTCATCGACATCAGGTTGTAGGTCTTCTCCGAATCGCGTGAAGCCACGGCGTCCCAGTGATGGCTCGCGATAGACGTCTCAAGTTCGAAGATTCGCTTCGCACGCGCTTTCGCGTCGCTCACGCTGACCAGATCGAACATACGCTCGACATGCGAAACGAACGCTGAGCGGATGTCGGCGAAGTGCTCTTCGCGGTAGTAACTCTCGTCGGGAAGCGAAAGACCGCCTTGTTCGAGCATCGCGAGGTAACGATCGGGGTCACCGGGGTCGTTGTCGACGAAGATCATGTAGAAGCCGGGGCCGCCCATGCGCTGGAGCGAGCCGATCAATTCGAGCAATTCGGAAATGCTCGAGACCCCTGCCACCTGGGCGAGTCGGTCCTCGAGCGGCGAAGCACCGAGGCCAGTGGCTCGCTCCTCGTCGAGGAAACTCGCGTACAGGTCACCGATCTTGCGTGCTTCGGTGCCCTCCTCAGCGCCCAGCGCCTCTTCCAGGATCTCGTGAATGGCCTCTTCGGATCCGTCGGCGAGTATGTCGAACGTGCCGTAGCGCGACTTGTCAGCCGGGATCTCCGTGTTCTCGATCCACGTCCCGTTGACGTGACGATAGAGGTCGTCTTGGGGACGGATGGTGCCGTGGAGTTCACTTAGCGCGAACCCCGAAGAGAGTGGTTCTGTCATGGGTGCGAGCCTACCGAGCCAAGCAATGTCAGGAACGAGCGCCCGAAGGGCCGCCCACTTCATCGTCGTAACCCACGGCGACCAACGTGAGGCCCTGCGCCGGTGCCGGCGAGGGCAAGTGCTCGCGACTCCAACTCTCGAGTCGCGAGATGAGTGTCTCCTCGGGCCAACGACCCTGGCCGATCTCGACGATCAACGAGGTCAAACAGCGCACCATGTTGTGGCAAAAGGACTGGGCGCGGATAGTGAACTTAAGTGCCGGCACGTGACCGGGCGTGAGTGCCCACGTGTCGTCGAGTCGTTCCCAACGCGCCTCGAGTACGCGGCGTAGGAGCGGCTCGTCCGTCAAAGAGTTCGTGGGACGACGGCAGAAGGCACGAAAGTCATGGGTGCCCAGTAGCTGGCCGCTCACCTGATTCATACGATCGAGATCAAGTGGACCCTGCACCGTCCATGCCCACGCGTCCGTCATTTCAAGACCCGGAGGAGTCGCCTCCAACACGAGATAGCGATACTCACGCCATCGGGCTGCGAAGCGGGCGTGGAACTCGCCGTCCACGACCTGGGCATTGAGAATCTGGATGCGTCCACGCAGTTGCTTGTTGAGCGAACGACTCAGCCGCTCAGGGTCCGGGCCGCGATCCTTCTTGAAGAGCGTGGTCGGAAGGTCCACGTGGACGACTTGAGCGAAGGCGTGCACGCCGCTGTCAGTGCGTCCCGCGCCGACGATGATTGGCTCTTCGATTGCCAGCGTGCTGGCCAGCGTCTCTCGAAGGACGCCGACGACCGTCGTGAACTCAGGTTGGTAGGCGAAGCCGGAGAATGCGTTGCCGTCGTAGGCAATGTCGAGACGCCAACGTTGGACGTCTAGAGGTTGATCAGACGAACTCAATGCGCGCCATCGGGGCGTTGTCACCTTGGCGCGGCCCGAGCTTCAAGATCCGGGTGTAGCCACCGGGACGCTCGGTGTAACGGGGAGCGATCTCAGCGAACAGCTTGTGCGTCATGTCCTTGTCGCGAATGAACGCCACGACGCGACGCTGAGCGTGCACCGAACCTTCGGGCGAGTTCTTGGCGGCGGTGACGACCTTCTCCACGATGGGGCGAAGTGCCTTGGCCTTCGCCTCAGTGGTGACAATCGACTCGGCCGCGATCATCGACGCGACGAGGTTGCCCATCATCGCCTTCTGGTGAGCGCTGTTGCCACCGAATCGCTTGCCCTTCGTAGGAGTACCGCGCATGCTTAGTCCTCTACTCGCAGTGACAGCCCGCGCTCTTCGAGACGGTCGTTGACGTCCTTCAGTGACGTGGCACCGAAGTTCGTGATCGAGGTGAGGTCGCGCTCGGTGGCGTTGACCAACTGGGCGATCGTGTTGATGCCGGCGCGCTTCAGGCAGTTGCGCGAGCGCTCGGTGAGACCCAACTCTTCGATGCGGATGTCGAGCTCGCTGGCGGCGGCCTGGGCCGTGCCGACGTCACCCAACTCCAAGGCCGGAGCCTCTTCGTCGAAGTTGCCGATCAGCTCGACGAGTGAGCCGAGCGTCTTGCCCGCTGAGGCGAGTGCCTCACGAGGAGTGATCGATCCATCGGTCTCGATCTCAATGACGAGACGGTCGAAGTCCTTGCTCTGCTCGACGCGCACGGGCTCGATCTCGAAGCTGACGCGACGCACGGGTGTGAAGATCGCGTCGAGCGGGATGACACCGATCGTGGAGGAACCCTTGTTGCCTTCGGCACCGACGTAGCCCTTGCCACGCTCGACGGTGAGCTCGAAGGTCAGCGCGCTCTTGGCGTTGGTCAGGTAGGCCAGGTGCAGGTCGCCGTTCAAGATCTCAACGTCGGCCGTGGTCGAGAGGTCCGATGCGGTGACCGGGCCCTCGCCGCGCTTGTCGAGACGAAGCATGACCGGCTCGTCGCTGTGGACTTGGAGCAGGAGGTCCTTCAGGTTGAGGCAGATGTCCTGGACGTCTTCCTTCACGCCCTCAATGACACCGAACTCGTGCAAGACCGCGTCGAACTTCACGCGCGTCGCGGCGGCACCGGGAATCGACGACAGCAACGTTCGGCGCAGCGAGTTGCCGAGCGTGTGACCGAAGCCTGGGTCGAGCGGTCCGATGCCGAACGACTGACGGTTGTTTACTTCGTCGCCGAGGGCTTCGATTATGGGGCGCTGGATGATCAACATGGGGACTCCTTGAGGTCTTTACGAGGTGGGTTTACTTGGAGTACAGCTCAACGATGAGCTGCTCCTTGATCGATTCGTCGATCTGTTCGCGCTGGGGAACGATGCGCACGGTGACACTGAAGCCACCGTCACCGGTCTCGAGCCAGCCCGGCACGGTGCGGTCCAGGACGTCGAGGTTGCGCTTGACGTTGAAGTTCTCGCGCGTGACGTTCTTTAGCGCGATGACTTCGCCGGGACGGACACGATACGACGGGATGTTGACGCGCTTGCCGTCGATGGTCACGTGGCCGTGACGCACGAACTGGCGGGCCTGGGCGCGTGACGCACCCCAACCAGCGCGGTACGCAATGTTGTCGAGGCGCAGTTCGAGGAACTGCAACAGGTTCGTACCGGTCATGCCGGGACGACGACTGGCCTCTTCGTAGAGGTTGCGGAACTGCTTCTCCAGGAGGCCGTAGATACGGCGGGCCTTCTGCTTCTCGCGCAACTGGGTCAGGTACTCAGAGCCCTGACGCTGGCGGTCACGACCGTGCATGCCCG
Source organism: uncultured Acidimicrobiaceae bacterium (assembly GCA_963800765.1). Taxonomy (GTDB): domain Bacteria; phylum Actinomycetota; class Acidimicrobiia; order Acidimicrobiales; family RAAP-2; genus RAAP-2. The sequence goes on along the minus strand of CAWDCF010000005.1, from coordinate 1,449 downwards.
GCGGGAAGGCGCGGGTCTGACGGTCCGAGTTCTCAGCGACGGGGCACTTCATCGTGAAGCAGCGCTCGCCCTTCAGGTAGAGCTTCGTGCGCTCACGACGACAGAGACGGCAAACGGGTCCGGTGTAACGAGCCATGACTAACCCCTACGACGCTTCTTGGGGCGACACCCGTTGTGCGGCAGTGGCGTGACGTCCTTGATGGCGACGACTTCAATACCGGCCGCGGCGATTGAGCGGATCGCGGTCTCGCGACCGGACCCCGGTCCGCGCACGAGTACGTCGACCTTCTTCACTCCGTGCTCCATCGCGGCGCGCGCGCACTTCTCAGCGGCGAGCTGCGCGGCGTACGGCGTGGACTTACGTGATCCCTTGAAACCGACTTGGCCCGAACTGGCCCACGACAGGACATTGCCCTCGGGGTCCGAGATCGAGACGATCGTGTTGTTGAAGGAGCTCTTGATGTGCGCGACGCCGAAGGCGACGTTCTTGCGCTCCTTCTTGCGACCCTTGCGAACAGTGTTCGGCTTTGCCATTACTTCGTTACCTTCTTCTTGCCGGCGACAGTGCGCTTGGGACCCTTGCGGGTGCGCGCGTTGGTACGGGTGCGCTGTCCTCGGACGGGCAGACCCTTGCGGTGACGGATCCCCTGCAAGCAGTTGATCTCCATCTTGCGCTTGATGTCCTGTTGGACGTCACGACGAAGGTCACCCTCGACGGTGACGTTCTGGTCGATGTAGGCGCGGAGCTTGTTGACGTCAGCTTCGCTGAGGTCCTTCACGCGGATCGATTCGTCGACGCCGGTTGCGGCGCAGACCTGTTGGGCGATGGTCGGACCAACACCGAAGATGTACGTGAGTGCGATGACAGTGCGCTTCTCGCGCGGGATGTCGACTCCTGCAATACGGGCCATGATCTTCTCCTAGCCCTGGCGCTGCTTGTGGCGAGGCTGCTCACAGATGACCCGGACGACGCCGGACCTGCGAATGACCTTGCACTTCTCACACATTGGCTTGACGCTTGCGCGAACCTTCATGATTCTCTTTCTCGATCTTCTGGGACTTGAGCTATTTGTAGCGGTAGGTGATGCGACCACGGGTCATGTCGTAGGGAGTTATCTCCACCTGGACTTTGTCGCCGGGAAGGATGCGGATGCGGTGCATGCGCATTTTCCCTGAACTGTGCGCGAGAACGGTGTACCCATTCTCCAATTCGACGCGAAACATTGCGTTCGGTAGAGGCTCGACGACGGTCCCCTCAACGGTAAACGCGTCTTCCTTTGGCTTGCTCAGGTTCCTTCTCCTTGTAACGGCACAGCGGGACGTGAAGGAGCAAATACTCCCTTACGGATGGACCTCGAGGCGTACCACGAGGTCGGCTGACAATTCTACCAAATTTCACACAAAACGCAAAAGTCGGTGATGGGTCAACTTCGTACCGTTCAATTCTAG
>CAWDCF010000004.1:0-465901 GCA_963800765.1 uncultured Acidimicrobiaceae bacterium | reverse complement strand
GCTCTGGAAATGCACCACAAAACCCTTTAATTGCAAGGGTTTTGGTGTGACCACGAGTGACCAACAATGACCACGAGTGACCGCCATTTACCCCTGTACATGCCCGTTATATGCCCGCAATATGCCCGAACTGCACACCAGATAGGTGAATCGACCTTGGTTGCTTTAACGTCCTGGTGGTTTACCCTGAGCCACATTGACCGCGACTCGATGCCATAGTGAGGCGTGGCCATCTTCTCTCGCGTCTTCATCGCCATCGCCACGATTGGAATTGGCGCCGCCATCGCGACGCCTTCAATTGCCGCTACCGATGGCCACTCGATCCCGTGGTTGTCCTGGGGGGTTATCCGGCTCATCCTCACCCAGCCCGCAGGTTGGGCAGCCCGATCGCCGCCCAGCCCAGTAGCGACACCGCGGGGTGGTGCTCAAAGAAGGGAGCGGAAGTTGCATCAGGCAGCAGCCGGACAACCCTGGTCCCAGACAACACCGTGGGAATCATGCTCCAGAGCTCTCACCTGGGCATGGTCGGATCGCCGAGGAGCCCGAAGGTTGTCGTAGCGTGCGACGCCGCGCGCTCGATCCGAACCATCCCGATACCGTGTACGCCAGCTTCGAGGCGAGCAAGGGCGAATCAATTCCACCGCTCTATGTTATTGCACTGGTGACATCAAACATGGGCAAGAGTTGGACCTTCGTGCCACCACCGCGTGGTTATTCGCTGACGGACTTTGCCGGATTCGTCGTCTGATTGAGTAGCGTGGAGTTCCCTCTCGCACAACATCTTCTTCCCGTTGAAGCAAGGCCAATCGATCACACCGTGGCGACAACGTCCACTCTGGCGGGCTGTCGTGGACAGATACGACCGAGGTTGCTCAACATCTGACATGTGTTTCATCTTTGGGCCGCAGGCACCGCAGGGAGCGTGTGGAATGTCCGAATGGCAGCAGTCAGTGCTGTTCGGTGGCACTGGAGCAAGCACCTCAACACCAAAGTGGCGAGCAGCGGGCGCCGTCACATCTGTCAGCCAGTGCGGAAGTCAGCAACTCATTGCCACAAATTCACGGACTGAATTCCTCATCGATCGGAGCAGCCAAAACCCTCTGCTCTACACACGAAGTGGGACGAATTGGACCTCAATTTCCCTTCCGAAGATGGACGGGAAACCTGTCGGCGGAACGTTTGCTTCGATCGGACAGGTAATGACAATTGCGGCCAACGGGGACCCGTTGCGGTGGCAGGATCCCCACTTCAGACCGCCGAGCACCTTGAAATCCTTAAACCGGACTCAAGTGCATGGTGCGCTGCGAATGCGCCAGTGCCAACAGCAACCAAGCAAGACCCTGTTACCGCCATGCAATCCAGTGGATTGAAGTTGGTCGTGACTTTCCTTTCACCTGTACGGACGAACCGTGGATCGGCGACATCCGCTCTCGACTTTCCTCTTTCACACTTGAACTGCCTTACCTGAACATCGAGGTTTGGACCTAATTATCCCAGTCGGAGATCATGGTCTCGAGCGCTTCCGACAGGCGCCGATGATCTCTTCATCGTCGCATGCTGGTAGCGAAGTGCGGCGGGTGCGGATGAATGTCCCGGCGACGCATCAGTTCTGAATGCAGTAGCTCCCGTCGCAGCGGCCAACGTCAATCCAGTGTGACGCATGTCGTGGAGCCGAAGGTCAGGTCGTCCCACGGCTAGACGCGCGCGCTCCCACGAACCTTGGAGGGCATCTCTACTGAGGAGTGTTCCTCCCTTGCCGCTTACTACGAGCGCATCTGGCTCGAACGACGTGAACGTCGCGAGGTGTTGTCGAAGCGACGCCATCACGTGCCGAGGAACGGAGATTGTCCGTCGACCAGCAGCCGTCTTCGGTAACTTCACAATTGGTTTCCCATCCATACCGAAATGCGACTCTGCGCAATGTGAATCACGTCGTGCTTGACGTCGATGTCCTTCCGTCGCAGTCCAGGACTCTCCTCGCCGAAGCTGGCACCAGGTAGCGAGCTGCACCACGATTTGAAGATGTTCCGGCATCGCTTTTGTGATCGATTCGATCTCGACAACGGAAGCCGTGGGCCTTTCGGCGGCATGCTCTATGCCGGCGCCTTCCACCTTGCAAGGCGTGGTCAAGACAATGCCATCGACGACGGCAGTCCGCATGATTGACGACAACAGGCGATATGCCTTGACGCCGTCGCGGGATGGTCCTTGGCGATGTTGGAATGCCAGGCTCGTACTTTGGTGGGACTAAGTTCAGCGAGTGTTGTGGTGCCGAGCACTGGAAGCATGTGCTTGCAAGCACATGCCGATACAGTTCCAAAGTCCGTTCCGCGAGATCTGTTCGCTGCTGCAGCCACTCATTGGCATAGTTGTCGAGCGTCACCTGTCCCCCTCGAGGGTCAATCCACTTGCCCCTTCGAAGGTCCGTCTCCATTGCGGAGAGGCACGCCTGGGCATCGGCTTTGGTCGCGAACGTGCCAGCGGATTGAACGCGCTCATCCTGCCAGTAAAGGGCTTGCCAGCGACCCATGGACGCTTTCTTACAGAGCCAAAATGGCGTCGAGTCATCGAGAATGCGTTCCTTGTCTAGTTGACCGATGACAACGGTCGCCACTCTCTGAGATCGACTACGAACTTCTTCAATATTTATAACGTTTACATTGATTTTGATGATTATCCAGGTGGCCCGAACGGCCGGCTTGGCGCTTCGCGCCCGCCGTCCTCGGGCATTGGGAAGATGAGACAACGGAGGGTTTGAAGACCGATTTGAGGAACTCTTCTTTACGTTGTCAAGAGCGATGCCGTTTTCGCGGCAGGAACTGAGTCGCGCGGGGACCGGGATCATCGCCGCGTGATCATTGCGGACTCCTGGCCCCACTTTGTCTTCGGAATCGTTGTGAGTCTCGCATTCGCCGCACTACCCGGATTATGGGCATACCGAGCCTTCACCGGGAGAAAGGCTTGGCCCGGGTCAGGAAAGGTTCCGAGAATTCACCTACGCGGTGAACCGTCTGCGAACGCAGCTCCATCTCCATCCATCGCAGCGCCCCTGTGCCTAGCGTTCATAATTCTTTTCTTGACCTTGGCACTTGACCATCTGTGGCACATTGATTTCTCAGGCACTGGACCTCGCCAGAAGAGCGCATCCCAGAATATTCTCGGAGCTCTTTTCCTCATCCCGTTCGTATTAGTCATTTCCCTTGGAGTGTCGGGGAAACTCGATTCTTAATTCCAAATCAGTACAAGACGAAGGATGGATTGGACTGGAGTAAGGTCGCAAGAACCCGAGTCGACGCTCCTACTGGCAGCGTCGTGCGACCATGGCTACGCGAGCATGCGATCGTGCGGTTGATTCTCGTGACTTCAGTCTGCATTTGGGCGTTTGTCTATGGCACGGTGAGTCTAACCACATTTTGGCGCATCATTCGACGCCTCCATTCTGGTCGCTCGCGCTTATCGTCATCTATGCAGCGATATGGACTTTGATGACGGCGGTCGGAGTCTCAACCAAGACGCTCGACAGCCCTCCTCTATTCGCCTTCCCAAAACAGATGCGCGGGGGAATCCTCATTGCCTTAGTGATTCCATATTTCATCGCCTTTTCCCAGCTTCCTTCCCGATCGGGAAGCAGCGACATTGCGATACCTGTGTCACTTCAGGTCGTTGGAAAGTCGGCAATGATCTGTTCTGCTCTTTCAATCTTTATCGTCTCGGTCACCAGAGCATGGCTTCGACGTCGAAGGAGAGCGTCTGTGTCATGATTCTTGCCGCGCATTCTTGTGAATCAGCTCGCCTGCTTTGCGGCACGACGAAGCGCAATTCCAGCCAAAATCGCGAGCCCATCACCGACGCAGCACACCCAAAAACCTGGACCGACTGAAGCGAGTGAGTAGGTGCTGTTGATTGATTGCGCCCACTGCTGTATCGAGTGGTAGTCGTAGCCGAGAACGACCGCGGCGCCCAAGCCGGCGATGATCGGCGAGCGCTGGACGATACGCGGCATTGACGTATTAGTCAAGCGCGTGATGCCGATGCCGAGAATTATCAGTCCGAGAATCAGGACGATCGGTCCGTCCGCCGTAACACTCTCGTGCGCGCCCATCTGGAACGCGTTGCGCGAGACGCTGATAATTCCCGCTGACGCGGTCATCCAGGCGAAAAGCGTTCCAATCGACAACAGCGCACCCCCAGCCACGACGGCCCAGCAGAGCACCGTGCGTGAATCACCGCCGACGATTTGTGATGGTGCCTGAGACGATGGAACAGCATTGCTCGATCCCGCGGCCATTGGCGGTGGCGCGGGGAGGTCCGTCCACTCGGTGCCATTGAAGTAACGCTGAATCGAGGGGTTGCTTGGGTCGGGATACCAACCAGGTTCGTGGATTGTCATGTGACTCCCTTCGACCAGGGCGACAGATGTCGCCACGAAGAACGTACCTTTGTTTCAATATCAGCGCCGATCTTCGGTTCGCCAAACGCTGAATCGGTGCCTCCACCGTTTCAAGGGGTGTTGACTACCCGAACGAGCAGTCTTGGGGACCCTCATATGTTGTGGGTGCGCTAAACGTCGCAGGCGGACCAGATGACGTCACGATCGAGAGTTTGAGGATTCCTACTTTGATCGAGTAGCGATAGTAGGCAGGGTTGTAGGGCCAAGATTCGATGTATGGTCCTCCGTGCGCGCTTGACACGAGGCCGCGCGCGGTCGGCCGCGTACCCGGGTACTGAGCGTCGAGGGCAGCAATGGCGGTCGCAACCGTTGCACCGTCTGCCTGACACGCAGCAACCGCATTTAGGACCAATTGGGTGCCACGTAATGCTCGACATCTTTACAAGACCGAGGACCTTTGTATACCGTCGACTTCGAGTAAACGAATGGAGGACCCACAGACTTCAACAGGTTCAACCTGAGAATTCCCGCCTTGATTGAGTACCGGTAATACGCGGGGTTGTAGGGCCAATTCTGGAGGTATGGACCTCCATTCCTTTTATCTACCAGTGCGGCCGCGGTGACAGCGGTTCCCGGATTCTCTGCGTTGAAGGCAGCCATGGCGGTGGCCACCGTTGCGCCATCCGCTTCGCACGCGTCACGAGCGTGGATCTCTGAACTGAGAAAGAGGCCAAAGAGAGGTGGCGAGTCGCCGGGCTGGCAGGTGTCGAGGCCCAGCCAACGCCTCCGCATACCAATCCTGCGACGGCGACCAATGCCGGAATCACGATCAGACGTGACCTTGTACGCATCGCACAGTTCTAGTCTGAGTGCGACTCAATTGCCTAGTTGATTGATTTTAAACATCGAGAGAGACACGAGCGATCTGTTTTATCGACGTCGCAATTTTGCGTCGGGCGAATCTCCACTTATGCCCGCAGTATGCCCGGAACCTCTTTCGCTAGATGTTTTCACTAACGAATACGCAGGTTGATCAGTAGTTTCACGACTGACTAAATGAGATTCCGCCCACCCTTTCAAGGTGGCGGCACGGGTTCGAATCCCGTTGGGGGTGCTTCGTAATTCCTGGTGAGAATATATTTTCGCCTAGCGAGAATCTGCATCGAAAGTGCCATATTTTCGAAAAAAGGGCGCCGTTAATGCCCATTCAATGCCCAAAATCACCTGGAAATGGACTCGGCAAGCCGCCAAAGACCTGTCGCTACCCAATTCTGGCTGCATTCGAGCCACCACCGATCTCGGGTGGTGGCCTTAACTATAAGTTTTGACTTCTACAAGTTAGGGCTTATACTCTTGACGTGTGGGAAATTGAACTCACGGACGAAGCAAGCGAATGGATCACGTCTCTTGACCAAGAAGACCGCGACGCAATTACAGGTGCGATTGACCTTCTCGAGGACCTCGGGCCAAACTTGGGGCGTCCCGCAGTGGACTCGATCAAGTCCTCGCGTCACCGCAACATGAAGGAGCTGCGATCATTCGGCGGAAACCTGCGTCTGCTTTTCTGTTTCGACCCGCGACGCACTGCAATTGTTTTACTTGGCGGCGACAAAACGAATGACTGGGCTGGCTGGTACGAACAAAACATTCCGATAGCCGACGGTTTGTACGACGATTATCTTGACGAGATCCGAAAGGAAGGTTTGATCTAATGCCAAAGACGACTTCGTGGCGGGAGATCCGCAAACGCCTGGATGTTGATGAGCAATCAGTATCGCGAGAGCGTCTTCGTTTGCGTTTGGCGATACTTCGCGAGCAACTGGGGATAAGCCAGGTCGAGCTTGCTGAGATCCTCGGCACTTCCCAGCCAAATGTCTCACAACTTGAGCGCAGTGCGGATCTTCAATTGTCGTCCATTGCGAGATACATTCATGCGCTCGGTGGTCAACTACAGGTGAATGCAGTAGTGGGAAATACCACCTACCGGCTAATCGACGACGTTGATGAGCCGGTTTCCTCCAAGTCGTAGGTGTGGTCGGATGGCTCGTCATCCATATTGGAGAACCGGATCGTTATGACCTCACGGATCATCGCTACGTTGGGCTCCCTTTCAATCCACACATTCAGTGAAGACAAGTGATGAGTAAAAGTGATGCGTACCCACCTGGGTCTTCTCGGCTCATGTCACGAAATCGATTCAAGATTGGCGCATATAAGAGAGCTTGGTCCAAGTTTCGTTTGGGTAGGAGAGGAAGGCAAGCTCTTTCAAGGGTCTTGACGTCTGATGAGATGCCAATGGAAACGCTTGCTCATTTCCATATAGAACGCGCGTACACACATCCGAAAGAGGATTTGCGTCATGGTGCAGCACGCCGCGCTTTGGTTCCAATCATCGCAGAGAGAAAGTTCGCGGTACCCGGAATCAATCGCTTTGTGGCGATCATTGTGAGACCAAACGAAACGGACCAAGAGTTGGCGGACGGATATGGCTATTTCTTTCAGGCAATAAAGAAACGATTCTCTCACCTAGAGACCTCGCTAGTTGACGAAGGTGAATTGGCGCTTCCGAGAGTAAAGGATGCGCGCTTCATCGAAATCAAAGCAAGTTATCTTGCCGACCATTTCCGCATTCTCTGTATTGCATGTGTAGTTGGGAGCGAACTCCTTGTCACCGAATTCCAATGTGATGTAAGTAGTAGTTGGGATTTGAACGATTGCGAACGAGTTATTCTCAAACAGATTGACAAACTTCAGCGCACCTCAACCGCCGAATAAATTATGATGGATTTGAAATGAACTAGCCGTACCCGGTCCGGTCTGTTTCAACATCATGTGGAAGGCGCTAATGCCCACAGCATGCCCAAATTGAATTGAGAACTCAACTCTTCTCCCTGAAACAGTCGTTGATCAGTACTTTCGGAACCTGTCTCGCTCGTCCTTTTCCACCCTTTCAAGGTGGCGGCACGGGTTCGAATCCCGTTGGGGGTGCTTCGTAATTCCTGGTGAGAATATATTTTCGCCTAGCGAGCATCTGGGCTTGATGATAGCGGAATCGCGGCACTGGTAGCCAGCGAGCGCGCCAGCGCAGGTCGCCGGACAACTCTCCCTACGGACCCGAAGACAACAGCGGGTGCTGCGACTCGCCGATGCTGCCAGCCACGGCACCAAACCCGACGGCGGGTAGCGGCGGCGATCTCGTCGGCGGCAACTTGTACGGCGGTGGTCGCGTGCCAATGATTGTGGTCGCCCGGCATGGCGCCAGGGGGATATCGGATTCGACGCCGACCAACCACTACTCCCTATTGCAGACGATCGAGCAGAACTGGCATCTCCCGCTGCTGGGCAATGCGAGCGACACGCTCCAGGTTCAATCGTTCGCACCACTCCTCAATCACGGTAGATGAGACTAGTGAGGATCTCTGATTCGCTGAATCCACTCAAGGTCAACCGACTCGATCACTCTTTGTGACCGTAGGCTCTCGGGAATGGCGACGGCGCGATTAGGTTTAACGGCGCTGGACTGCTCTGAACCTTCGGTCCTCGCGGAATTCTGGGCGGCGCTCCTCGGCGGTGAAGTCACACATCGCAACGACGAGTTCTGCGCTGTCAAGGCGGACGGTGGCATGTTGGTTGCTGTCAAGGTGCAGGACTACGAGCCCCCTACATGGCCGGACCCGGCCGTGCCGAAACAGATGCATCTGCACTTGAAAGTCGACGACCTTGACGCGGCTGAAATGGACGCGGTGCGTTTGGGTGCTCGGGTCGCGTCAGCGCAGACCAATCCGGAGCTGTGGCGAATCCTTCTCGATCCGGCGGGTCACCCGTTCTGCTTGGCAACCGAGATCCTCGACTGACTCCAGTCAAGTTTGCCGAGACCTGAAATCGGCCACCTATGTCGTCGCGACGGTTGCAGGTCGCTTCAACTTGAAACTATGGAGTAGTTGGCACACGTCCACTGCGAAGAACCCGCGCCGACCATGTTGCCACCGCAACTACCGTCGTCAGGAGAGGCAATAGGAACAGAGCGGTCCTCAGGGACGTCAGGGAGGCAATGCCCCCGATAAGTGGCGGACCAAGGACGAAACCCGTCCAGCCAACCGCCGAAACCGTTGCGACGGCCGTACCCGGATGAACATTGGGTATGTGACCACAGGCGCTGAAGACCATTGGCACGACGAGTGCCAAGCCCGCTCCGAGACACATGAAGCCCAGAAATACACTGGCCGGGAAGTTGACGATCAATCCGACTCCGAGGCCCACCGTCCCAACGAATGCGAGCAGCGGAAGCGCCAGGTGGACGGCAAAGCGATTCATCACGGTGTTGCCCAGAAGCCGCACGGTCATCATGATGAGGAGATACGAGGCGTACCCGAGTCCGGCAACGACGACCGAAGTGTGGAGCGTCCCGTGCAGATACACCGCCGTCCAGTCCGCCACTGCACCCTCACAGAACATGTCCGCGAAGGCAATGGCGGCCAAGACGACGATCGATTTCTGTAGAAGGCTCCAGCGAGCCTTCTCGGCGTGTTCGACTTGGCCTCGTACGGGACTTTGATCGTCTGGAATCATCTGCGTCGACAGCCACCCCACCACGATGAGACACGGAACGGCGAAGATCAGGAGTTGTTCACTAAGTGACCAACCGAGTCCGACCCCCAGCACCCCCACTCCGGCGCCAGCCAATGATCCCAAACTCCACGATCCATGAAAACCGGGCATGAGACGGCGGTCCGCACGTGCTTCGACCGAGATGGCCTGAGCGTTCATCGACACGTCGAGCGAACCTTGAAAGACTCCCCACACCAAGAAGGCGGCGAAGAACGTGCCGAGCGAAGTACTGAGGCCTACGAGCGGACCGGCGAGACAGTACCCCACCAGTGCGACGCGAACGACCGCGCGACTTCCAAATCTGGGCAGAAGTCGCGACACCGCAAGCATTGCGAGCATCGAACCTATCGGCGCCCCGAGCAACGCGATCCCCAGTGAACCGTCACCCAGATGCAGGTGGTCTTTGATGTGAGGTATGTGTGCCGTCCAGGAGGCAAAGATAAAGCCCTGCACGAAGAAAACCGCGACGACGGAGTAGTGCATCCATCGTCCCGTGCCAGACGACGTCACCGAGTTCGTTCTTTCGTGAAGGCCCATATTTGACGAACTGCTCGATTCTCCATGAAATACTCGAACCCCTCATGGCTTGTATTAATACGTCTCCGCACGCCGATGTGCAAAAGCAGCCTTACAGAGGTCTGCCGGTCGGCGGCGCGGCATCGAATTCACTTTTGGGCGCTTCGTGAGTCCTCGCAGAGGACCCTAACGCCTGAGGGTGATCTTGATCGTTGCCGATACTGGCGTAAGTCCACCCACCGGAATGAACTGAACCGAGTAGGTGCGCGTTCCTGGGGTGACGGGCTGAGTGATTGTGAACTTTCCGTTGGCAGGGACTTTCTGCTCGACGCCGAGTTGGGTGTCGGAGGATTTCCCGACCTCGTAGAGCACCACGCCCGCATCCGTGTTGTCATAACGCAGTGCGGAGCGCGGCAAGGCCGTGCCCCTGATGATGACCGCAGTACCGATCTCGATCTTTGGAGCACTGAGATGTAGCGTCGCGACGCTGGAGGCAGCGGCTACGTTGCCCGTCACACCCGAAGCCATGGCGCCACCGGCGACGATCGAGACCGCGGCAATGACCGAACCAACGCGACGTGTCTGCATCATCGGACTCTCACCAGTTGACGGTGAGTCGAGAAGACCCACGAGAAGACCGCCAATATTGTGGCCTCGTCCAACAACGTACGTAAATCTCCGGTACGAGATCCGATCTCATAGACGCCTGGGGCGATGAGACCCAACACGGCCCATACGAGAGCGAGCGAAGTAACGACGATGACAATCACGCAAATGAAACTGACCACCGCCGCGTAGCTGCGAACAACGCGTTTCGATGGACTCGCCACTATCTCATCGCTACTGGCCAAGTCGATGGCCCTCATGCGATGCGTGAGCGCGGTGTAGCCACCCACGATCGAGAGGAGGAGTCCGATGGTGAGTCCCCTAATGGTCGAATCGCGGAGCGGGTGAACCTCGGTTGAAAAGGTGGCCGTACTTCCTGCTCCGATGAGGTTGAACAGCGTGACAAAGATCGTGATCACACCCGCGATCTCGAGCCAGAGAGCGATGAATGCCGCGCCGACATGGTAAACGGTGCTCGTGCGATTACCCGTCGGATCGGGCTCGGCCCGATTTGCCACCACGATGATGATGTACGTAACGATGCTCCCAACACTGGCCAGCACACTCAAGAGCACGAGCACCGAGACGTAGGTGCCCACCACTGCTCCCACTGATGACGTCGACATCTTTCACCTCACTTCTCTTGTAGGAGCAACCTACTAAGCAAACCATCCCTTTGTCGGTTCTTGACGACACTGACGTGATGTCTCCGAGGGATTAGGAATCTAGATTCGTCGTTCAGCCGTTGCTGTCAGTCATTGGCGGGACATGAGTTGTTGCAAGAAACTCGGCCGTAATGAGGTATTGAGCGGCCTGAAAGCGCCGAAGTGGTGAGTGCCAAAGTATTTTGCTCTTGACGAAATGTCGAATACCGGATTTCCAGAATGAAGGCACGACCGTGCGCGGTTCAAGTCCGGATTGCCTCAGCAGGTCAAGGGCATCCTCCAGCCCAAACCAGCGAAGATGGGTGCCGTCAAACACTCCGCTCGGATCACGTGGCCAGCGACCGGTTCGCACTACTCGTATAAGCCCGGGTCCCCATAGGACGTTTGGAAGACTCATAACGACGGTGGCACCGGGACTGAGCAATTGAACTGCCTGCGACATTGCCGTCCACGGGTCGACGAGGTGTTCAAGGATGTCAGCGACGATCAGGCAGTCATATGGAGCGTCATTCGGAAACGCGCCCGCGAGGAAACTCTCCACGCTCGATTCGTCCACCCAATCGAGGCGCGTGCGCGCTTGCTCTGCGTAGGCCACGGAGAGTTCCACTCCGTGAACCCGCGCGGGTTGTCGCGCCTTGATTGCGGCGCCGAGTTCTCCAGAAGAACATCCGAACTCTAAGATATTGCGAGCGCTCTTGGGAATCAGCGCCATGAGATCGGGCCGCGCCGATTCGTACCCGAGGCTTCGCCGAGCGCGAATCTGTTCCTCTTTTTCATCCGCCATTCGACAAAGTACCATTCGCGCCATCCATCGGGCGCAGCGTTCAACTTAATGAAGCCTTCCGCAGTTCCTTCGTGCTCGCCACGGTCATATGCGACGACGACCTAGAAAGTGGCAGACTGCACGAGAAACCCTGATCCCGAAATTCAACGAGAGAATCAAGGAGAAGGAGTTACTAATGACTTTCGACTTTCGAATTGACGCGATTGGTTCCGAATACTTGGATCGCATTCGAGCATCGGGCGTGGATGATTTCGGCAACTCGGTCGTCACGCTCGTGAACGAATCGGCGAATGGCACTCCGTTGCGCTGCTGCCTACGTGAGGCTGAAGTTGGAGAGGAAGTGGTCCTCATCGCCTACCAACCCGCTCAACTTGGTGGTCCTTATAAGGAAGTCGGGCCGGTGTTTATACATGCCAAGCGGTGCGACGGCTATGAAGCTCCCGGATCCTACCCAGAGGGATTTCGACATCGCCAACTCCTTTTTCGCGCCTATGACATCGCAGGCACGCAAGTAGACAACAAGATTGCGAACGGGAATGACGCCGAGGTCGCGATATCTGATCTCTTTGCAATGTCTCATGTGGCTGATGTTCATGCACGTAATGTGCTCGCCGGATGCTTCATGTTCAAGGTCCAACGCGACCGAAACTAACTGAACTCTCATAATGGTGATGCCTGGGTGAAACGTGGCAGCCTCTTACTTCGCCACCAATTCACGCTCATCCAAGAACTGCCACCACGCGTCTGCAACACTCCGCGCGGCCCGATGAGCAATGCCTTCATCAGGTCCCAGCAGTTCAAGCGCTTCAAGCGTCCACTTTGCGTGATCCCCTTCAATTGATCCGTGCGCCAACCAAAAGTCGAGTGCAGCGCTATTCGCGCCGTAGTGCCGTGTGAGACCTTCGGCCTTTGAATCGGCGATTCCCGCGCCTTGGCTCTCGTAGGCCCAAAGACCCGCCAGTGCCGCGGCAGGGCTTTCAGACAGGACTTCGAGGTAGGCATCAACCAACCGACGCATTGCGAAGGATATTGGCGCGTCCAATGCGCCGTAGCAAGCCGCAAAGTGTTCGAAGAGCTCAAGGTGACTCGGAGTCGCCACTTCATCGGCAAGATTCTTCAGCACTGAATCGCGAGCGCGGCCATCGGGCAACTCTTCGGCCAGTTGTCGAAGGAACTGCGGAAGCATCTCTTCGAAGTACCGATATTGCTCGGCATAGTGGCTCAACTCATCGAGGGTGAGTCCGCCTGCTTCCCACCTTTGATAGAACGGATGGCTCAGTAACCTGCGATCACAGATTGCAGCTTCAAGTGAGTTAGCGAGTTGTTTGGTCATTCGCCGAACGTATCACCAACGACGTCTCCATCTAAGGTGACATTCGAATCTCGCCACGCAGGTTGGCTTTGAGTTTTCGGATGGTCTAGCGAATCTGGCCCTCGTAGAAGCCGTAACGGGCGAGCGGTTCTACGAGCTGGTCCTCTTCGTACGCGAGGTGCGAGAGCAGCGCATCAGTCAAAATGTCCGTCGCCCGACGCAGATCAGCGAAATTACCAGGGTCGGCGACGAGTTCGACGAGCGCGCGGTTAAGGCCGTCGAGAACGTCGTGAATGACGTGATGCTCTTCGGTGAGTCGGTCAATGACTGGTTCGAGTTGCACTTCACAAGTGCGCAGGTGCGGGAAGATATCGCTGTCTTCGAGACCGTGGTGCAACGCAATCATTCGGTAATAGGCCGCGCAGTAGGCGCCGATGGTCCAGTTGTTCTGTCGGATCGCGAACTCGTCAAGTGAAGCGACGGCGTCAGCGGGAGAGACGACTCCCGACTCGACGCTGTCGACGAGTTGGCGAATCTGGTCGAGTTCGTCACGAAGATGGTCATGGACGCTGATGAGGTGCGAGCCGACCGCGCGGCCGACGCGAGTGTAGGTGACGTCAGCTGGGGACGCAGGCCTCGTCGGACGAGCGGACTCGTCCCAAAGCTGCGTACCACTGAGGCGGACTCCGGTGTCGACGGTCGGGAACACCCCCAACCGTTCGTACTGCGAGGTGGTCTCGTTCGGGGTTGTCATCCGATTACGTTAAGTGACCGACTGTCAGTTCCGGCCCATAACAGCGAGGTCGCGGGAGTGGCGTCGCTGGTTCGACGTACCCAACGAATAGATCCAAGCGCCGGGTCCCCCTGTCTCTATCGGACGAAGGACTCGGCAAAGTTCGACGAGTTGCCGGGGGACGTCGATGCAAAATAACCCTTTTGACCAAGGACTTTGGTTATACGGGCCATTCCCTGAGCCGTGAGCCCTGACATTTGGCACTCGACTAGTGAGACTGCCAGAATCTCGAAATCAACCCTTATGCTTGACGTCTCGAACTTCGGTTCGGCTTCCTGGATCGGATCCTCCAAGGGTCCGGGTGGGAGGGAGTTCACTCGACCGTCAGAGTTGTCAGTCAGGCGAATTCGATCACCGGAAAGGGATTTGCCATGACGAATGAGAAAGTCACACTGCCGCTACTTCCACTGAAGTCCGGCGTCATATTGCCCGGCATGGTCTTCACCATGGCGCTCGAGTCGGACGAGGCCCGTGTCGCCGTAGAGGCCGCACGATCGGCCGGAGGTCATCTGCTACTCGTCCCCCACATTGAAGGTCGTTATGCGAAGGTCGGCGTCATCGCCGAAGTCATGGATGAGGGGTCATTAGCTGGCGGCCTCGAAGCAATCGTCATTCGCGGCGACCAGCGCGCGACGATCGGCACCGGCGTTCCCGGGACCGGTGACGCCCTGTGGGTGGAAGCCGAACCCCTCGAGGACGGCGAGGCGACGTCCAGCGTCATCGACCTGGCTCGTGAATATCGCGCCGTCTTGGAGAACATCCTTCTCAGTCGCGGCGCACGCCAGATCGCCGCGCAGCTGCGCGAGATCACCGAGCCGGGGCGCCTCGCCGATGTCGCCGGCTACTCCCCCGACCTCACACTTGCCCAGAAGGTGGAAGTTCTTGAGACGATCGAAGTCGAGGCCAGGTTGCGCCTCGTCATCGGCTGGGCCCGCGACACGCTGGCCGACCTGACCCTGCGAGACCGCATCAAGAGCGACGTCGAAGAGGGCATGGAAAAGACGCAGCGTGAGTTTCTCCTTCGTCGACAGCTCGACGCGATCAAGAAGGAGTTGGGGCAATTGGGCGACGATGATGTCGACCCCGATGACTACCGCGCCAAGATCGTCGATCGGGACCTGCCCGATCACGTCCGGACCGCCATCCTTCGAGAGATCGACAAGCTCGAACGCTCCAACGACCAGAATCCCGAAACCGGTTGGATTCGCACGTGGCTGGACACGGTCCTTGAAATTCCGTGGGGCCACGAGTCAGAGGATCGGTTGGACGTCCTCGAAGCGCAGCGCATCTTGAACGAGGATCACGACGGTCTCGAGGACGTGAAGGATCGGATCCTCGAGCACCTCGCCGTAAGGAAACTGCAGGCGGAGCGGGGCTTGGCGCCAGTGGATGGACGGGGCTCCGGGGCCATTCTCGCGCTCGTTGGCCCTCCGGGCGTCGGCAAGACGTCACTCGGCCAATCGATTGCGAACGCGCTCGGACGCAAGTACGTGCGCGTCGCCCTGGGCGGCGTCCGCGACGAGGCGGAGATTCGAGGGCACCGTCGTACCTACGTGGGCGCCCAGCCCGGTCGACTCGTGCGTGCGCTTCGAGAGGCCGGCACAATGAATCCGGTCATCGTGCTCGACGAGGTCGACAAGTTGGGATCCGATTTTCGCGGTGACCCTTCCTCGGCCTTGCTCGAAGTACTCGACCCAGCGCAGAATCACACTTTCCGCGATCACTACCTCGAGGTCGACTTGGATCTCTCGCGGGTGATGTTCGTCGCGACGGCGAACGTCATCGACACCATTCCCGGGCCGCTCCTCGACCGAATGGAGATCATTCGTCTCGACGGTTACACCGAATCCGAGAAGGTCTCGATCGCCCGTCATCATCTCGTCGGTCGCCAATTGGCCCGAGCGGCGCTGCGCGACGACGAAGTCACGTTCGACGACGAAGCGTTACGAGCAATCGTCGCCGACTACACGCGCGAAGCTGGCGTACGCAACCTGGAGCGAGAGATTGGACGACTGTTGCGAAAGGCAGCGACCAAGCTGGCCGCTGGTGAACGTCAGTCACCCATTCACGTACAAGCGAACAGCGTACGTGAATGGCTCGGTCGAGCCCACTTCTACTTTGAATCGGCCGATCGCACGAGCGTGCCGGGAGTCGCGACGGGCCTCGCCGTGACCGGCGCTGGCGGCGACGTCCTCTTCGTCGAAGCCAGCGTGTCCGATGGTCCAGAAGGATTGACGCTCACGGGTCAGTTGGGCGAAGTGATGAAAGAGTCGGCGGAGATCGCCATGTCGTACGTACGCAGTCACACCGCGGAGTTGAACATCGATCCGAAGGTTTTCACTGGAAAACGCTTCCACCTCCACGTCCCTGCCGGCGCGGTTCCCAAAGACGGTCCCTCGGCGGGGGTCACGATGACGACCGCCCTGGTCAGTCTGCTGCGAGATGAACCGGTCCGCCCGAACGTCGGCATGACCGGAGAGGTGACGCTGCAGGGTCGGGTACTCCCAATCGGTGGCGTCAAACAGAAAGTCCTCGCCGCACACCGCGCGGGATTGACGGAGGTGATACTGCCTGAGCGAAATGGAGCCGACCTTGAAGATGTCCCCGAGGAGGTTCGAAACGTTATGACCTTCCACCTGGCGGCCACTGTGGCCGACGTATTGACATCGGCGCTCAATGGCGAGCGCCAACCCAACGTGGATTATGAGGCTGTCGCTTAATCACAATCATCACGAGGATGCTGTCTCTTTGAGCGACCGACTATCGAGTCAAACGTCGTCAGCGTCAAGTGAATCGAATAGGAATTCACATCACTTCAGACGTGGGAGAATGGTAACCCCTGGGTGGAAGGTTCCTGATGACCATCGCAATCGCTGGGGCATCCGGTTTCGTAGGACGCGCGCTCACACTACGACTACTCGAGAGCAATCACGACGTTCTGGCACTACACCGGTCGGTCAAGACCGCGGTCGCAAATGAACGGGCCGTCGTGGTCGACCTTGGCGACGAGATCGCCACCGCACGTGCGCTTACGGACGTCGACGTCGCCTACTACCTGGTCCACTCGATGGCCGGCGGCGACGAATTCCAAGACCTCGACCTACGCCTCGCAACCACGTTTGGTCGCGCTGCGTCGCAGGCGCAGGTCAGTCGAATCATCTACGTCGGAGCGCTCGGAGATGCTCCGAGTTCTGCGCATCTCTCCAGCCGTCACGAGGTCGGCGACGCTCTTCGAAGTTCGGGTGTGGACGTCGTGGAACTTCGAGCTGCAGTGGTGTTTGGCGCCGGGAGCATCTCCTTCGAGATGCTCCGTTATCTCACTGAACGCCTACCCGCGATGGTGTGTCCTCGGTGGGTGCGCACCCGAATCCAACCGATTGCGCTCGACGACCTTCTTGACTACCTCGAGCAGTCACTCTCCGTTAAGCCCGACGTCTATGAAGTTGGCGGGGCGGACGTGACCACCTATCGCGAAATGATCTCTGAGTACGCCCGGGCCCGTGGTCTTCACCGGCGCTTCATCTTTGACATACCTTGGCTCACGCCACATTTGTCATCGTATTGGGTCGATCTCGTCACCCCGGTCGATCGATCGATAAGTCACGCCCTCATTGAAAGTCTGGTCACGGAAGTCGTCGTGGTGAACGGTGCGCGAACGCAGCAGGCCTTCTCCATCACGCCCATGGGCGTCGAGCGTGCGCTGATGACCGCGCTCGATGAGCAGGAACAGGACGTGGCCCAGTCGTTGTTTGCGCGACGTAGGGGTCAGTCTGACGGTGTGTACACGGTCGTCGCCTCACTCGAAGTCCCGGCGAACCTCCGAGAGGCGATCCAGCGGGACTTCGGGGCCATTGGCGGTTCACTGCGTTGGTACGGCGCTGCGCCTGGCTGGGCGCTACGACTCGTCCTAGGGCGACTCGTAGGGGAACGACTTCGACCAAAGACGTGCGATGCGTTGATCCCCGGCGCGCTGGTCGACTGGTGGCGAGTTGCCCAGATTGATGAGACGCAACTCGTGTTGCGCAGCGAAGGTTGGTTCCCCGGAGATGCATGGTTGGGTTATCGCATCCACGAAGGCCGCCTCCAGCAAGTTGCAGCCTTTCGTCCCCGTGGGGTGCCAGGTTTCATCTATTGGAAGTTGCTCGGACCACTTCACCACATCGTGTTCGATCGGATGATTCGACACCGCATTCGTCGAGCGAACGACATAGCGGCATCTCATTAGCGAGGAACGGTAGCCATCGTCACCACTCCTGAGAATCTGTGACGCAGACGGCGAATCGTCGACGCCACCAGAGTGTTGGTCTTGGTACTCTTCAGGGATGATTGGGCAGCACCAAAAGGGGTACGCGGAGTCATGAATTGTCGTCCTGTGACGCTTCGCCGATTGGTCGAGATCCGGGCGTCGAGGCAGTGAACTACCTCACGCACCACTGGGGCTATCCGATAATCGCAATCATCGCCATCGTGATTGTCGCCGTGCACGAGCGGGGACTACGCGCAGTGAACGCGAGGTCGACGCCAAGCCATGCCCGTTCGCGACGTCTCCGTATGTGGCTCTCGTACGCCGGGATCGCGGTCGCGACGCTCAGTGTCGTCTCGCCGCTGCAGTACTGGTCGATGGAATACTTCTGGGTTCACATGATTCAACACGTCACGGTCATGCTCGCCGCCCCGGCGCTCTACGTCGCCGGGGCGCCCGCGATTCCGCTCGTCTTCGCCTTGCCGGTCACGACGCGTCGACGCCTTCTTCGACGGGTGTTCCTTCGACCTGGTCGACCATTGCTGCGACGAATTGGCGCGGTCGTCTTCTCGCCACTCTTCGCTGTCATCTTCTTCAACGCGGTCATGGTCGTGTGGATGGTGCCGAGTGTGTTCAACCCCGTGATGGGCAATCCCAGACTTCACGTGGGACTGATGCTCTCAAGTTTCTTCGTCTCGGGACTCTTGTTCTGGCTGCAATTCATTCCGTCACGTCCGTGGCGACCAACGCTCACGCCCTTCGCGCGCGTCGGAGCCCTGCTCTTCACGAATCTCGTGATGACCATCATCGCCATGTCCCTCAGCTTCTTCGCGTCGGGTTCGTTCTACGACATCGGGAATTCGATGCTCCACATGGCCAATATGGCATCGATGACACCGACGACACTCAATCCCTTCGCGGACCAACAGATCGGCGCTGCGATCCTTTGGGTGTGCGGCGATTTCTGGTGCTACCCGGCGTTGGTCATGGCGCTTCGACTCGCGACCAAGAACGACGCGAATTCGAGCGCCATGGACGAAGTACTCCGGGGAAGTCGAACGATGACCGCCGAGGAGTTCCGGGCCATGGCGCACGACGAGAGCGTCACGTAACCGTCGCCGTCGTGACCGCTAGGTCGTAACGGGTCGTCGACGCAGACGCAACGGGCTTGGTTTCGATCATCGGAATGAGATAGCCGAAGAACGCCACGGCGACGCCGACGAACATCAACGCCATCCCCAGCAGACGAAGTGGATGGCTGACGCACAGCGCTCCGCCGATGGCGCCTATCACTACGCCGCAGAGCCCACTCACGGCCGCGATTCGCTCGATTCGATGAGCCTGCGTTCGAAGGACGTGGACGGCTACGGCGACGGCCGCGATACCCAAGAATGCCCCGAGCAACGCGTGAACCAAGTAGATCGCTTCTCCCCGGTGCGCGAGCCATCCGTCAGGTCGATTGAACGGTACATACAGCATGCCGATCAGGCCGGCCAAGAACTCGACGACAACCGCGAGCAACAAGGTCACCCATAGGACTCGCGGCATTCGTCGCGACGTCAACTTCTCGTCAGGGCCGACGAGCGCACGAGGTGCGGAAGCGACGTTCGGCGCGTGTCGTTGCGCTGGTGCCGCGAATACCAATGAGTTGTACGTGATGAGGGCAATCGCCAGATGCATCACGATGAGATAGGTGACAGCGCGAGACGGCTCGTGCTTAAGGAACAGCCAGACGTCAGGCAGCCAAAGGACCACCATCGAGACCACCGCCACGCGGAAGAACGACTGTCGGGGGGACGCCAAGAAGCGCGTCGCGAAAAACCAGGCCACGCCGGCGCAGAGCACTCCCACGATGGTGAGCGTGCCGTAGTCCGAGAATCGAAAGTGCGAGTAGTGCTGAAGCGTGGGATCGAAGGCGGTGGCGAGGTGCACCAGTGCATAATTGACCGCCACCGACGCGCTCGCCGCGAACACCGTCACGAGTGCCACTCGTGTACCCGAAGGCCGCGTCCGCGTCCCGCGAGAGGCGGACGTCTCACTCATCGTCACGCGGCACTTCGTCATCAGAGCGTTGCCCCGACTCAGCCTCTTCGCCCTGGCGCGTCAACTCAAGTCTGCGCACCTCCTCTTCCCACGCGTGGAGCATCCCCTCGTACTCTGGGGCGAGTGGAGCCTTCTCGCGCACCCGTCGGATGGTGAATCCCGGGTGCAGCAACTTCCACCACATATAGATGGCGAAGATGGCGAGTAATGGCCACTCGAAGACGTAGGCCCAACTCAGCTCATTGCCACCTTCGGCTCGGCCGAGTTCGAACGAGAACGCGGCGATGCACAGGGCCAGGCCGACCACCAGGGTGAAGTGTGTCTTCATCGCCGCGGCGCCAAGGAGGGAGGACTTACCCTTCGCCGGCTGCTCGACAGGCACCTCTTCGCCGTCACTCACCTAGCCAATGTACTGGCCGTGCTGGCTTCGACGATGGCGGAGGCGTGCGTCGGCTCGCGCCGCAGGCGCGGAAAGGATCCCTTATCTCTATGGTAAAAATGACGTCGAGTGATGGGCGCGAGATGACGAATGGTAACGAGGGGACCTCGCGAGATCCCAGCGAGCTCGACGAGGCACAGCGCGCCGCGATCTTCGCCGCCGCGAACGCTCCGCGCGACCGTGACGGCGCCCTAAGGACCCGGCGCGTGACCGTACCGCGCAAGTTCATCGCCTGGACGATCGTCGCGGTCCTGGTCCTTGGACTCGGTGGCGAGGTCCTGCAGCACTTCTTCGAGACCTACGGAAAGGCATCACCGCCCGCGACGACGACCCCCGTGCGCAAGGGCACACCGACGACCGACCCCCATCTGCCCACGTTGATCTCACTGCAGGTGTTCATCGGACTCAAGGACATCGGCGACGAGATAGCCCCGAAATTCACGTTGCGAACCCAAAGGGGGCGCAAGTGGCGTCTCTCGTCCCATAAGGGACAGGTGATCGTCCTCGCGTTCTATGACTCGACGTGCGCCGATATCTGTCCCGTCCTGGGCAAAGAGATTGCGCTGGCCTCCCACGAGCTCGGACCACAAGGCGCCACGGTCCACTTCGTGATCGTCAACACGGACCCCAAGGCAGTCGAAATCTCGACGAACTCGCCCGCGCTCACGGTGCCGGGACTGAGTGACGACCGTTCGGTGACCCTGTTGTCGGGCAGTGTCGACTCACTTGATCGCGTCTGGTCGGCCTATGGGATACGCGTTGTCGTCGGTGCCAAGGCGAGTCAGGTCTCGCACAACAACGCCCTGTACTTCATCGGACCGAACGGAAATCTCGTGTCGTACAGCGCACCCTTCGGCACCGAGAGCAAGACCGGTCGGTACTCGCTCGACCTCCCAAGTCTGAGAACCTGCGCTCGGGCGATCGCCGCCACCGCCGATAGTCTTGTCCGGTGACTGACGACCTCCCCGGCTTCGAAAACGTCCCATTCGACCCGGCGTCGATGCCGATGTCGTCGCTCGGCATCACCAAGGCCGTCTGGTATCGACGTCCGTGGGTCCTCGCGTCGTTGGCACTGGTGGTGATCGTCGCCATCTCGGTCGTGATCGACCTGCCACGCCCCATCACCCCGGCACAGGACCAGGCCTCACAGAACGCGTCGATCAAGGAGATCAACACCGACCTCGCTGACTGCGCGTTCGCGGTGAAGGAGTCATTCAGCTTCTACAACATGGACGTCAGCGACAAACTGACGTCGTCAGACCTGGCCCAGGTTCCGACCTTGCTCACCGGGGACGAGACCGCGTGTTCCTTCGCCAGTGAGCCGGTCTACGACCTCACGAACAACCTTCAGGTCGATGACACCAAAGCGGGCAGACATATCGACCGAATGTTGAGCGTCGTGGAGCAGTGGATCACCGACTACTCACTCGCGTCGATTCGTGACATCCAGTACCTGTTCAATCATCCCGGTGACGCGCAGACGATCCGCCACCTCGCCAGTCAAGAACGACGACTCGCGATCGATCGAACGAAGGCGCTCAGCGACGAAGCCCAGGCCACCCGGGCACTCGGGCGCCCGCTCATCTCGCTCAAGATCCCTTCCCTCACACATCTGAAGGGAACCTGAGCGGCGGCGGCGGCCGCTGTCGTTATGGGTTATTTCCTTCGACGCGATAACGTTGGCTATGACGAATTCGGACTCCGGCGACGTCCATCACTCTGTCGACACCAACTCGGTGATCCGCTGGCTCATCATCGCGATTGAGTACGCCATCGTCGCGAGCCTCATGCTGGTGGCCGCCATCGTCCTGGTGCGATCACTCATCAATTTCCTCGATGATTGGAACGAGTTCCCCAAATCGGTGGTGTCCGTCATCGACGGCATCCTCGTCGTGATCATCCTGCTCGACATTGCGCACACGGTCTTCGGACACCTACGGGCGTCGGTCTTTCCAGTACGGCCATTCCTCATCATTGGCATTTTGGCGGGTGTGCGAGACATCCTGAGTTCCTCGGCCCACCTCGCACTCAGTGGGACCTTGTCCTCGGTCGACTTCCGCGACACCATGATCTCGCTGGGCGTTGGCGTGGGGGTCGTCGTGATCTTGCTGCTCGGTTTGCTGATCTTGCGCTTCGCCACCCTGCCCGGGGATGAAGAGCCCAACTAACGAAAATTGGACGAACCCTTTGTCGACGGACGACTAGGGGTTCGTTCCGAAGAAACCGCGCGATTGATCGCGTCGGACGAGTTGGTAGAGCTCCTCGTCAGGGTCTTCATCGGACTGCAGCCACTGATTGAGGTTCGCGAAGATGACCGGCAGGAAGGCACAGGCGGTCAGGAACCACATCAACGCCGTCGTGACCTGCTGGTCCACCGCCAACGAGAAGATACGTCGCGACACGTGGCGAAAACCCGTGTACCACGTGTTTTGGGCCATGGCCATGAGATAGGCGATCACCCACACCGTCCACATCGCGACCGCGGCGACCCCGATGCGATACGGACGGGCGGTCGTCGGGCGGAAGGGGGCCGACTCCACCAACTCCAGCCAGAAGAACGATCCGCCGATCACGAGCGTGAGCGATTCGACGATGGAGAGCCATGGGTGGCGGATGAGTTGGTCCACGACGGGCGCAGATCGCCAAAGGATCGTCTGGGCTACGAAGATCAGTAGGAGCGCAACGGCTCGTCGATAACCCTTCCTCGTCGCGCGCGCGTTCACCCACCGGTCCAGGGGACGAGGATGCGCTGCGGTGATCGGTCGACCATCGTTGTCCACGAGAGGTTCGTCGAGCGACGCGAGGTCGAACCATCGCCACGGGGCGCCCACGACGATCAACGCGGGTATCACGACCGCGAAGAGGCAGAACTGCGTGGATTGCACGAACTCGTATTGGCCCGTCAATGTGAGCACCGGTGGAATCACTGCGAGCACCCATAGGACCAGCGCGCAGCAGGTCAGGAGGTCGTGAAGGAGGACTCGCGGCGGGGACGGCCGACGGATCGGCACCGTGCTCACTCCGAACGGTGGCGCTGAAAGAATCCCCAGATGACGACGACGAATAGCGTGCCCAAGAGAATCACCATCGTCTCGACCTGAGGGCCGATGAAACTGTCTACGCCTGTCATCATGACCACCTCAACTCTCGAACATCATCTCGTAACTGGAAGAACACCTTACGGCCCCCGCGTTTCGTCACTACAGCAGGTAAAACATTGCGAACAAGAGCGTGCTGGAGAGCGCTACGAATCCCAAGAAGTACGTCATCGACGCGACGTTGGCACGGAACGACTGCGCTGAGGGATGCATCGACACCTGTGGTGAGACGCCGTTCAGTTCCTTCTTCAACCGAAGCGAACGCGCGACGGTCGTTTCCAGCCAGTACGCCACGATGAGAATCGTGATGATGTTCATGACTGAGTAGCCAATGAACGTCGACGCGTAGCCACTGGAACCGGGGTAAAAGGGCACCGCCGTGAACTCCCAGATCTGCAGGAACAGGGCGAGCAGTGATGCCAGTACGCCCACCCACACCGCCGTCTGCCAATCCGACAGCATGTTCTTTCGCAGTCTCGATTGGCCGAAGATGGCCATGAGGGCGGCGAGGAGGGTCAGGGTGTAGATGGTCCATCCGTACGCCGTCGGTGCGGTCACGTGGTCCGGTCGCCACAGTAGTCCGTTGTTGCTCGAGCGCAGATAGAAGTAGCTGAAGGCGAGCGACGCGAGCAAGAAGGTGTACATGCCGATGAACAGGCGACCACCGCTCCATATCGCGCCAATGTGCGCGCGTAACTCGAACTCCCGCTCTTCAGGAGTGTCGCTCATCTTTGGTGAGCTCTTGATCATGTCAGTCATGTCGTTACTCTCTACTCGCTATTGTTCCGGGTCTGTACTGGAGGCGACCGAGCTACTCGCCCGAGCCGGTGCGCCAGCCCCGAAATCGGCCAGTGCTGGTGCGCCCTCTTCGCTGTAGTGATACGGGTCGGTCATGATGACCGGAATCCGTTCGAAGTTGTAGGGCGGAATTGGCGTCGCGGTCTGCCATTCAAGGCCGAGAGAGTCCCACGGATTGGATGGGGACTTCTCTGGCGCGATGAACTGTGACCACATCAGGTTGGCGACGAAGATCAGGAACGACGCGCCGAGGCAGAACGCCGCGATCGACGAGAAGTCATTCAAGGTCTGCAAGTCCCGCGCGTACGTGAAGACACGACGCGGTTGACCCAACAGTCCAATGATGAACATCGGGAAGAACGTCAGGTTGAAGAAGACGAACATCGTCCAGAAGTGCCACAGACCGAGTTTCTTATTCATCGTGCGACCGGTCATCTTGGGTAGCCAGAAGTACAGACCAGCGAAGAACGCGAAGATGAGTCCACCCATGATCGTGTAGTGGAAGTGCGAGAGCACGAAGAAACCGCCGTGCACCGTCACGTTCACTGGTACGTCGGAGAGGAACACGCCCGAGATGCCACCGATGAGGAAGTTGAAGTACACCGCCATGCAGAAGAGCATCGGCACTTCATATCTGATCTTCGCTTTATACATCGTGCCCATTCCCACCAGGAAGATGAACCCGGTCGGAATCGAGATGAGCTCCGTCGTCAACATGAACAAGGGCCGCATGTCCGGGTTGATACCACTCTGGAAGAGGTGGTGTTGCCACACGAAGAAGGACAGGAGGGCCACGCCGATCATTCCAGCTGCGGCGATTCGGAACGCGAAAAGCGGCTTTCGGGTGAACACTGGGAGTATCTCGCCGACAATGCCAAAGCCCGGCAGCGCCATGATGTAGACCTCCGGGTGCCCGAAGAACCAGAATAGGTTCTCCCATAGGTAGGAGCTCCCACCGTGCTCGGTGACGTAGAACGCGGTCTGCGCCGTCTTGTCGAGCAAACCGAAGAGCCCGGCCGCCAACAGCACCGGCGACGCCAGGGTCAAGAGCGCCGCCGTGGCGATGATGGACCACACGAAGATCGGTACTCGACTCCACGTCATGCCCGGTGCACGGTAGTTGATGATCGTCGCGGCCAAGTTGAACCCGGCCGCCATCATGCCGACACTGATCACGGCGAATCCGAAGAGGTAGGAGATCATGCCGGGGCCGGCCTGGGTCTGGAGCGGTGCGTAGCCCGTCCAGCCCGTTGGGAACCCACCGAAGAACAGCGCGGAGAAGATCACGAAATAGCCCGCGACGAAGGTCCACAGACTGAAGGCTTCGATTCGCGGGTATGCCATACGACGGGCGCCGATCATCAACGGCACGAAGTAGTTGCCCAGTGGGCCGACCACGATCGACGACGCCATCATCATCATGATGGTGCCGTGCTCACTGACGATTTTTATATAGGTGTCGGCGCTGAACACGTGAACCGTCGGGCTCAGAAGTTCGGTCCGAATGGCCATGGCCAAAAGTCCACCGGTGAAGAAGAACATGAGCACACCGACGACGTATTGCATGCCGACCACTTTGTGGTCCAGGTTGTAACGGAAAAATCTCGACCAACCCACGTGCTCGACTTCAGGTTGGGCCTCTCGACCAACGATCTTGAGCAGCGGATAGTTCAACGCACCAATGCCCAACAGCCAACCGATGACCATGAACAACAACGCCAAGAGAACGGCGAGTGAGTTCTGGCCACTATTGGCGATGTACGGATACGCGCTCCCGATCAAGTTGCCCAGCCAGTGCCCCAAGATGTAGCCCAGGAATCCACAGACAATCGCAGTGCCGACGTGCTGGCTCAACCAACCGTGACCCGTTGTTCTTGGTGCGTCCTCAGCACCCGGTGGCGCTTCTATTACGTCTGCCGAACCTGCTGCGGTGGTCGTCATCGCACGATCTCCGTTTCTTTGCTCAAGAAATGCACATTTGCGTGAAAAGGGTGGTTGGTCATGACGGCTGCTTCGATCCGTAGATCTCGACCGGGCTGTACGGCGTCACGCCGCCATCGGGGTAGTAACCGCCGGCGGCGCCATTGGCGTCGGGTACGTAGGTCCAGGCGAATGGTGGAAGGTCCTTCGTGTTCGCTGCGTTCTTGGCTTCGGTCGCGTTCGCCCACGCCATGAACGCCGACTCTGATACGACCTTGCCCGAATTGAACATCGAACCGTGCCAGATGCCGCACAACTCGCTGCATCTGACTTCGAAATTCCCGAGCTGCTCCGTCTTGGTGAAGGCAACGTTGTTCTCCAAGGGATTGGCGTCTGCCTTCACTTCGAGTTGGTAGGCCCAGAAACTGTGGATGACGTCGAGCGAGGTCACGTTGAATGCGATCTCGGTGTTGTCGGGCAAAATCAAAAACGGCGACTCGAACCCACCGAATTCCGGGTATCGATAGGTGAACTTCCACTGTTGGGCGATCACCTGGACGGCCAAGACCTCATTACTGTTCGGGGACCAGGTTCCGGTGCCCGCGACGGCGGCCGTCTCTGCCTTGACGGCTCCCGCGGGCTGCAGGATGGGATTCGGTCCTTCACCGCCGCCGGACCCGTTGCCGACGTAAAGCTCAATGGTCCCGTAAACGGCAAGGAAGAGTACGACGACCGTCGTAATGACGATCCATGACCGCTCGGCGCTCTTCTTCCCGGCGGCGCCCGGTCCACCCACTGATTCGGGTGCACCCTTGCGCTTCACGTTCCACCTCAAGGCTGCGAAGCCCAGCCACTCCCACACGCCAATCAAGACGGGTAAGGCAATGACGAGCAGGACGTTGAAGTCGAGCTGATTGTCCTTGGCCGTCGACGTCATACGGCCCGGAGGCACGTGTGGTCCGACGAGGAACCAGTACAGAAGGTCAAGGACTACTGAACTGACGATCCAGATGGTGACTATGCGACGAAAGTCGTTGTCCCCATTGGCGTTTGAACTCTCTGGCGACATGTCTAGTTCACCACTTCCAGTTCGCCACCCATGTAGTTCTGAGTGGACATTGCACCACCATTACCAAAGAGGTAACCGAGCGCGCACGGTACGAAGCACTGCCAGTTATAACTTCCGGGACCGGGCGTCTTAAAGCTAAAGGTCTCGACGTTGTGGGGCGAATTGAAATGACACGGTGCCACGGCGCACGGATTGCCACTCACGCCGACCAACGGGACGCTGATGTTAAGTGTCGGGATCGCAAACGTGTGTCCGACCCCATTGCCGGTATTGGAGTTGTAACTCGAAAAGGTCTTTCCGTTGAGCGTCGCGGTGCCGCCGAAGGTACCCAGTACCTGACCCCACTCTTGGTTGCGCAGTGGACTGCCGCTGTCGTACTGATACACGGTCATGTCGATCACCGTGTGAGCGGGTAGCTCCCAGGAGGTGTCATGGACCCACTTACCGGTCTTAGGATCCTTAACCAGGTACGACACCCATGTGGGGTGAGCGCCAAAGCCAATCGAACCGACCGTCTGAACCGTTAAATGCACTGGTTGTCCCGCAGCTTGGGTGTTCGTAAAGTTGACCACGCCACCTGGAACACCTGGAGTCAAAAGCGACGCCACAGCCCACACGACGAGACCCACGACAACCAGGAAGAGCGCAACAACAGACGTCAGTCTCCCCCCCTTTGACATAACTCAACTCCTTGTGACAGTGGGTCCCGAGCGAGACTCCGTCCCAAGATTATCCACAACCATCACGTTCTGAAAGACTTGCGAGCCCGAAAGATATGTGAATTCTTGGAATGTCGAAGTGCACTTCAATCGAAGGTTCGAGCAGTTTTTCGACGAAAGAGGCGAACGCGTCTCTGCGCTGCGCCACTACGTGCGCCGTACTCACGAAAGAGCCGAATAGAAGGTGTCGTCGCGGCGCTCGTTCGGCTCTGCCTAACGACTTGCTCAAACGCTCAGTGGACGCCTTCGTCAGCGAGGAGATCACGGAGCTCTGCGACGGCGGAAGCCTGTCCCGAGGCACTAGAGATTGGGTCGTCGGGAATCACCCACTTCAGTATGTGCTTGGCATTGACAATGAACATGTAGTCCGAGTGAATGCTCATTTTGTCCGTCTTGGTCATCGATACACCGATGCCGTACGACGCCCAAACCTTTCGCACGCTCGAGAGTTTGCCCGTGACGAAGTAGAAGTGTTCGACATGCGTGAGGCCGTGTTGGTCGATGAAATGGCGCAGGTCGCTCAGTTGCTCGTGGTAGGGATCCGCCGCTACCGCTACGAGGTCGAGTTTCGTATTCTTCGGCAGTTCCGCTCGAACAGATTTGAGCTGCGCGGCGAGCAATGGGCAGTCGGTCCAACAGCGCGGGTCAATAAAGGTCAGCAGCGTCACGTAGCCCTGGTGTTCACCGAGCCGGTAGGTCTGGTCAAACTGATCGGTAAGGGTGAAGGTTGGTGCAGTCGTCGACGCGGCTGATGCAGCCCCATTTTGCGCCTGATATAACGTCGTCTCGGCGCCCGCGAAAGAGGAAGCTCCCATCAGCGCCGCCGAATAGACGATCATCGCCGTGGCGAAGGTGGCGACGACGGCGCCAGTGCTACTGGTCAACTCTCGAGGGAGTCGACGAACCCGCGCTGGGGCGTCGCGCAACGAGGGCGACGCGCACCACGCCAGCACGGCCAAGGGAAGCAGTGAGTTGAAGTCCGTCGAGAGACCTCCGAAGAGAGAGGTGTCCTCGGACGTCAGCCAGAAGAACAGACATCCCACAACGAGGGTCCAGACGGGCCACTGCCACCCTTTGATGGCCGCGAACCAGAGCCCGCCGGCGCAAGTGACGAGCCATAGGACCACGATGATGTTGAACCCTCCGCCAATCGATCCGGCGAGATGGCCGACGTTTCGAGAGAGCCACGCCAGCCAATGGGGCTGGGCGATCTTGGTCATATATGACGTCATCGCGGTCAGCGCGTTCGTATTGCCTCCGTGCCAGAACTCAGTGGACGGTAAGAGTTGCAGCACAGCTCCAATTGCCACGATGAGTGCAATGACTCGAAGTGTGACCAGCGAGAACCAACGGTGGAATATTTCAGGCTTCAAGAACAACCAGATGCCAGCCATGACGTAAAACACCGTGGCGCCCGGCCAGCCGAAGAGGAACGACGCACCAGACACGAAGATGCCCCCCGCGCCGTTGCCGATCAGCCATACGAGGGCCGCCCAGCACGCGGACACCAGTCCGACGATTCGTCCGGTCATCCCGTTGGAGACGAGCAAGACGAGTCCGATACCGACCTGCAACCACGCGACGCCAACAGCCAAGTTGATCGGATGGCTGTTCCAGAGCAGAATTCCGTGATTCATGAGCGAATGGAGCCACGCCGGCGTATTCGTCTCGAGCGGCCTCACGACATTGTTGGCGAGGCCCAGTGGCATCGAAACCTGGAACTGCAGGATACCGTCGACGAGCCAGATCAATCCGAAGCTCCAGCGAAGGTAGGTACGCGACCGAGGTTCGCTCATCCCTTCGGGCGACAGATTGAAACGAAGAATCCTTCGAGAGAGCGCGAGTGCGAACATGATCACCATCGCGATGATCGTGAGTCGCAAGAGACCCGTCACGAACAGTGCGTGACGAAAGAGCGCCACGATGAGCGCGTTGCTCAAGTCATAGGCGTTGGGATTCATTCCCGGCACGGATCGCTCCTGGTCATTTCGGTTGACACCACGTTAGGTCGGCGTACACCAAGCAGTGAAGTGACCGACGAACACGCGAACACTTCGCTGGTCCGTCGACGTTTCTCGAGAGTCGTGCATCGAGGACACTGCCGTTCGGGGCTAGCCACCCGTCACGTGGTGGTGTAGCCACCACAATCGCTCTTCGGATAACAGCCTTGCGCCACAGAGATGATATTGCGAATCTCTGCCCAAGGATGGTGCGAACAGAGGGATCTCCGAAGGGGACACGTGAAATCATTTCGCAATGGCCGAGACGAATCGTGAAGCCCCGGGCCTTCAAGGTTGGCGGCTACCGCTTCAGGTCAACGTTGCGGAGTCGATGGACGACGTATGTCTCTCTCGCGCTCTTCATCGCCGTATTGGGCGGCGTCGCTATGGGTACCGTTGCCGGCGCACGAAGGACCGAGACGTCGTTCACCTCGTTACTAAATAGTCGCAATGCGTCACAAGTATTCGGACCGATTCAGGTGTACAACCCGCAAGCGGGATACAAGACTGGCTACAGTGCGTCAGCCATTGACCTGGTTCGACGACTTCCCCATGTCGCGCACGTCGAAGCACTGGTCGGTCTGAACGCATTTCCGGTCGGGCCGCACGGGCAAGCACTTCCCGGTGACAGTGGGTACTCTCCAGACGGCAGTGTCGATGGTCTCGATCTCAATCAAGATCGACTGATCGTCACGAACGGTCGACTTCCGAATCCCCGTAAAGCCAATGAGTTCGTGGCCGACTCCGCAACGGTCCACGCGTTTGGCTGGCACCTCGGAGAAGTAATCACCTTCGCGTATTACACCAACAAGGCCGGCGTCACGGCCGGTCTGAACGGTCCAAAGACCGCGGGAGAGTTCAAGGTTCGACTCGTCGGAACTGGGGCAATTCAGGCTGGCAACCTCGTCCAGGATCAAGTGGACAACGGGAACAACTTGATCACACTCTTCACACCTGCGCTCACCAAGCACTATCTCGTGTGCTGTGCGAATGACACGTTCGTCGGCATCAAGATCGATGGCGGGAACCGCTTCGGCACTCAAGTGCAGAGAGAGTACGAGCGTCTCTTCCCAAAGATCGGCATTCCGCCCCAAACGGAAGCGAGCATTGAGAATCGAGTTTCTCGATCGGTCACACCTGAAGCATTGGCCCTCGGCGTCTTTGGTTTGATAGCTGCATTGGCCGCCCTCGCGATTGCCGCGCAGTTGATCGGGCGTCTCGTTCGACGTGCCGCCAGCGATTCTCGGATCTTGCGAGCCATGGGCGCTGACCCGCGGACCACGTTTGTCGATGGATTGATCGGATCGATGTTCGCGATTCTTGTCGGGTCGCTCCTCGCCGTCGGCGTTGCAATTGCGTTGTCCCCGTTGACGCCAATCGGCCCAATCCGGCCGTACCTCGGGGCGAGCTTCGATATCGACTGGACGGTCCTCGCGATCGGATTTGTGCTCTTCGTCGTTGTGCTCTGCGCGATCACTGCATCGTTCGCCTACCGGAGTCAGCCCCATCGCCAGGCCCAATCTCCTCGGCGATTCATTCGTCGTACCTACGGTCCCGCTCGATTGGCCGGGAATGCCGGCCTTCCGATTGCGGCGGTGACGGGCGTCGGATTCGCCATTGAAACAGGCGGAGGCCGACGAGCCGTTCCGATGCGCTCGGCGATACTCGGCGCTGCACTTGCGTTGATCATTGTTGGCGCGACCACTACGTTCGCGGCGAGCCTACGAACATTGGTATCGACTCCGTCGCTCTACGGCTGGAATTGGAGTGCGGCACTCAACGGTGGGGGCGGAGTGGGGGACCTTCCCAAAGCGATCGTCGCGCCACTCGCCGCCGACCGGTCCATCGCCACTACTTCGAACGCCTATTTTGCGACACTGCGATTCGACGGCAAGCCAGTGCCCGTCATGGGCGAGAACCCCGGTGCGACGATCCAACCGCCGATCCTCTCGGGTCACGACTTGCAGGCCGCCGGACAGGTGGTGCTCGGAACAGCGACATTGGAAATGCTTCACAAGAAGGTTGGAGAGAGTGTCGTGGTCAACAGCGGCCGTTCTAAACCAACGACCCTAAAGATTGTCGGCACCGCGACGATGCCCGCGTTCGGTCAAGGCGGCGGCTCGCATCTCGAGATGGGTGTGGGAGCCGTACTGAACTACGTCCTGATCCCACTCTTCGAACGAGATATCTTCGACCTGCCGCCGGGTCCGAACGCGATTCTCATCCGATATCGGCCGGGCGTGAGTACCTCAGTCGGCACAAAGTCCCTTCAACACGCCGTCGACCTAGCCGGAGGCGGAGGTGGCAACTCTCCCGGCAATCTTTTCAACTCCGTCGAACGTCCGGCAGAGATCGTCGACTATCGCTCCCTTGGCAGCACTCCGATTGAACTCGGGGCCGTCCTTGCCGGCGGTGCCCTCGTCGCACTCGGTCTCACGTTGTTGTCCTCTGTGAGGCGACGCCGTAGAGACATTGCCCTCCTGAAGGCCCTTGGGTTTTCACGCCGCCAGGTCGTCGTCACCGTCGCGGTCCAATCGACCATCGCAGTCGGATTGGGAGCAATCATCGGCATTCCTGTCGGAATCCTCGTCGGGCGAACACTGTGGACCGTCTTTGCCGACTCAATCTACGCAGTCCCGCGAATCGTCGTCCCGACAACGAACCTATTGATCATTGCAGCGATGGCATTGGTGTTGGCCAACGTGATCGCTGTGCTCCCGGCTCGACTCGCGGCCAGAACCTCGCCGGCCATTCTCCTGCGAGCGGAGTAAAGGTCGCTGCTTCATTCAATGGACACTTTCAGATGTGATTGCGCTCAATCAGGTGTCGAGCGATCGACATAGTCGCGGCACAGCCGATTCCACTTATTGGATGTCGTCGGTGACCAACAGGGCTGGGCGTAGAACGTGCACGATGACCGCAGTCAACGTAATCTCACCAAATGGAAAAGCTTCACCCGCGGATATCCACCGTGTAATGGCACAGTCGGCCGGCTCGTCGACCTGGGCCCCGCTCAGGTACAAGATGTTCCGATGGCTCTGGTTGGCGTCCTTGGTCAGCAACGTCGGCACCTGGATGCAGACCGTCGGCGCCCAGTGGTTGCTCGTGCACGCCGCCCACGCCGCGATTCTGGTCTCGTTGGTCCAGACCGCCGACATGCTTCCCGACGTACTTTTCGCTGTCGTCGGTGGAGTGCTCGCCGACACGCTCGACCGTCGCCGATTGCTCATCGCCGTTCAAACTGGTCTCGCGCTTGCCGGAGCGGCGCTGGCCGCTCTCACGTTCGCGGGCCAGATGTCGCCCGCGCTGCTCTTGATCTTCACGTTCGTCATCGGCTCCGGTTCGGTTTTCATCACGCCCGCGTATCAGTCCCTCGTGTCAGAGCTGGTTCCGGTTGATGACGTTCGTTCCGCGGTCCAACTCAACTCCATCAACGTCAACATCGCCCGCGCAGTTGGACCTGCGTTGGCCGGAGTGGTGGTCGCTTCCCTTGGCGTAGGTGCCGATTTCGCGCTCAACGCTGGGACGTTCCTCATCTACGCGATCGTCGTCGTGCTGTGGCGGCCGTCGACGAACATCACGCACCCGCACCCCGAACGCTTCATGTCCGCCCTACGCGCGGGCGGTCGCTACGTCCGCTACGCGCCGGTCGTGCGACGGATCCTGCTCCGAGCGGCGCTCTTCCTCGTTCCGGCGAGTGCGTTGTGGGGACTGTTGCCCCTCGTTGCGAGCCGTCGCCTCGGGCTCGGACCCAGTGGGTACGGGCTACTACTCGGCGCCCTCGGCATTGGAGCGATCGGTGGGTCGCCGTGATCTCGCGAGTACGCGCCCGGTTGTCATCGAACGGACTCGTCGGACTCGCCAGCGGGGTCTTCGGCGTGGCGCTCGTCGTCGTGGCGCTGCTCCACTCCACCATTGGCGTCGTCCTGGTTCTGCTTCCGACCGGAATGACCTGGGTGTGGATGCTCGCGACGCTGAACACTTCGCTCCAACTCTTCCTTCCGGCCTGGGTCCGCGCGCGGGGTCTTTCTATCTATCAGATGGTGCTCTTCGGGGCGCAGGGCGTCGGCGCCCTCCTGTGGGGCGTGGTCGCCGACACCTTGGGACTCACCGTTGCTTTTCTCGTCTCGGCAGGGTTGCTGGGCGCCGGTGCGGCGTCGATGCGCCTCTGGCCACTCTTCGAGACGTCGCACATGGACCGATCCATCGTGACTCGACCCGATCCCGAATTCCCTCTCGAGTTGGCGCCGGACGCCGGACCGGTCGTGGTGTGGACGACTTACACCATCGCGCCCGAAAAGGAGAGCGAATTCACGAGCGCGATGCATCGAGTCCGCGAATCGCGCCTGCGAACCGGCGCCACCGAGTGGGGTCTCTTTCGTAACGGCGAACAGCCCGGTGTGTTCGAAGAGATCTTCTTCGTCGCCTCCCTGGACGAGCACCTACGCCAGCATCGAGAACGGCTGACTTCTGACGACCGCGCGTTCGAAGATGCGGCGAAGGCGCTTTCGACGACACCGACGCGGACCTGGCATCTTCTCCCTACCGACGTCGAAGATTGAAGGGCCAACGCCAGACCTCGCGGACGCTCGACCCAGTGCGAGTCGACATGAGGCATTGAGGGCTGACCGGTCCACTGGGAAATCGCTCCGTCTCGACAGTACGCTCAACGTAAAGACCGTCGAATGCGCCAAGGGCATTGGGTCAAGGTTGGCCATACCCCACGGGGCCACACTCTGCACCACGTAAAGGAGAACAAGTGTGGACAGTCAGAATGCTCACGAAGTGACGATTGCGTTTCTAGGCGCCGGTCAGATGGGGACGCCGATGGCGTCGCGACTACTCTCGGCCGGTTTCGACGTCCATGTGTGGAACCGGACGAGTGGTCGCGTGAACACTCTCGTCGAATTGGGCGGAATCGAAGCCGCAACGCCGGCCGGCGCCGCGAGGGACGCCGACGTCGTCATCACGATGTTGCCCGACGGCTCGACGATTGAGACGGTCGTCGCGGGCGTAGACGGCGCATTGACGACTATGTCTGCTGGGACCGTCTGGCTGCAAATGAGCACGATTGGCATCGAATGGACCGAGCGGTTGCGAAAGGTCAGCCACCGACGCAGGCGTGCACTTCGTTGATGCACCAGTGTCAGGCAGCGTGACGCCAGCGACGACCGGCCAGTTGATCATCCTCGCGAGCGGGCCCGAGTCCGCGCACCGGGTGGCCGATCCAATTTTTGCTGCGCTCGGTCACGACACCTTTTGGCTCGGGGCCGCGGGCGCTGGGAGCCGAGCGAAACTCGTGCTGAACAATTGGCTGGTTGACCTCGTGGAAATGGTCGCCGAAACACTCAAACTCTCCGAGGCACTTGGCCTCGACCCACGGGTCATCGTCGATATCCTCGACGACGCGCCAATCGGATCACCGTACGCGGTGGCGAAGGCTCGCAGCATGCTCGATGGTGATTTCACTTCGAACTTCGCGTTGAAGCACGCGGTCAAAGACGCACTGTTAACGCTGGACGCAGCGCACGACATCGACAGAAAACTCCCGCTGACCGAAAGCTTGATCGCCAATTGGCAACGGGCCGTGGCCGACGGGGCCGGTGACCTCGATCTCTCTGTGGCGTACCGCTACGCGTGAACGCGACCGTCGGCTGGTTGACCTAACTATCGACGCCTGAGGTTGACGTTCCCTTCGAAGTGAATGACGGGTGAGGGGTCATTCGGGCAACGAACCGCTCACCCCAGCGTCAGTGACTGTTTCGCGTTGACGTTGATGTCGTCACAGACAAAGAAGCCCGAGGATACAGACCTTCGGAACTGTCGTCGTCGTTGTGCTCTTTGGCGAGGTGGTGGTCGTCGTTGACTTGGGCGCGGTGGTTGTCGTCGTGCTCTTGGGCGCGGTAGTGGTCGTCGTTGACTTGGGGGCGGTCGTCGTCGTGCTGTTCGGCGAGGTGGTCGTCGTTGACTTGGCCGTCGTGGTGCTCGTCGTTTCCGCCGGCGCGGTCGTGCTCGTCGTGCCCTTGGTCACGGTCGCCGTCGTGGTGGTCGTGGCCGAGGGAACGAGTGTCGTGGTGACGGACGCCGGCACTGTCGTCGTCGCGGGGTCACTGCTCGCCGTCCCGGAACCCACCGGTGCGCCGGTACCTCCAGATGCGGCTCCCGACGAATTCGTAGACGTGACGGAAGTCGTCGTGGTGGTCGAGGAACCCGACGTCGCGCCGGTCCCGCCGGCGCCAATCCCGGACAGTCCGTCTGTCGATTGCGATACGGAAGCGCTTGTCGCACCGGGCGTCACCGATGTCCGGTCCGAGGCGACGGCAGCTGCCGTCGCCGTTGCCGCGGGAGGGTGATACGAGACATGAGTGGTGCCGACGGCGATGGCACCCGCGAAGCTCATCGAGACCGCGGCAGTTCGAACCGCGACGAGGCCAACCTGCGCGAGCGTCGGGACGTTTCCTATGAACGGAAGTGACCCGAGCCAGGCGACGGGGCCCGCGACGACACGGACTCGCCCGATCGATACGTCAAGGAACGCTCGAACGACGGTGGGATCGAAGTGCGTCCCGGCGCATGCGAGTAATTCGGCTCGAGCGGCCTGAGGAGTCATGGCCGGTTTGTAACTACGTATCGCGGTCATGACGTCGTAGGCGTCGGCGACTGCGACGATGCGCGCACCCATCGATATCTCTTGGCCCGCTAAGCCGCGCGGGTAGCCGGAACCATCGAACTTCTCGTGGTGTTCGGCCATGGTGTCCGCCCACTGCCCCAGCCACGCCGAAAGCGGTGCGGTGAGTTTCGCACCCTCGAGGGGATGATTCTTGACCTGTTCCCACTCCTCGTCGTCGAGTGCGCCGGGTTTGTTCAAGATGTCCGGGTGGACTGCGACCTTGCCGATGTCGTGCAAGAGTGCGGACCAACGAAGTCGATCACGATCGACCTGTGGCAACTTCATCTCCTCGGCGATGAGGTCGGTGTACATCCGCACTCGTTCACTGTGGCCGCGCGTACGACGATCATGGACGTTGAGCGCGCCGGCCAGTACGAGGATCTTTTCAGCGGCGATGACGGGCGCATCGCGCATCCCGTGATCCTTCGCCTCCTGTACTCGTCGAGCGAGGTCCCTCGTACTTCCCGCCTTGCGCGCGACGGCCATTCGCTTCGGGGCCTGGTCGGGGAAGACGAGGGTCATCTTCAACAACACGGCGAGCGGCAAGAGTCGTCGTGCCAAGCGGTCGGTGGCGATCAACACGATCAAGGGAGTGCCAAGCACCAGGACCCACCAGCCCACCGCCTTGGCCGCACCGTGTGGTGGGGCCAGCGTGCGAGCGACAATGGCTGCGGCGATCACCGAAAGGGCAATGGGAACCAGGAAGGCGGTCGCGCTCACGAGCGTTGACAACGACTGATGCCCCCGCCATCGGTCGGACGCTTCACTCCCCGCGTGGTCTTCGTGATTCGCGTTGTTCACTCTTGGCCCTCGCAAACGTTGCCCGACACCGTCCAAGGCGACGATAGTTCTGCCTCCCTGGTCAGGGGGTCAAATCCCGAACAACTCGAAGCGTGAATCCGTTGTGATTGGAGGGTGCCAGTACCCGCGAGCCACGCAGTTTCAAATGCGTGGCGTCCATGACGTCAGTACTTTTGGTTGTACACCAACCCCAAGATGACTTCCGCCAACATGCCCACGGGAAGGGTGACCGCGAGCCATAGAGCGGCGGTCTTGAGATTCCTCTTCGCCACTCCGAGAATCAAGAGTGTGGCGACGCCCAGCGACCAGAACAAAACCGCAGACTGCGCGTAGCCCAGGCGGATGGCGTAGGCCACGGTTCCTTCGGCGAGGAAGGCCCCCGCAAGTATCGCGGCACCGAGAGCGTTTCGACTCTTGGAACCTCGGGCCCACAGCATTCCGGCCCAGCCGAATACCGGTCCGCCCACGAAGGCGCTGAGTGCCCAGAACAGTGTGATCGCCAGTCCCGTCGGATAGCCGCGCAGCGATGCCGTGATGGTGTATCCGACGAGTTCGAAGAATGTGACGAGGAAGCCAAACTCGAGAGCGCGGCCAAGTCGATTCGAGAGCGCGCCAACGATGAAAGCGGCGAGCAACCAGGGGGACACGGAATTCACAAGACTCGACCACGGAGAGTTCAAGATCGATTGCAGGTATGAAGTGAGGGCGCCGATTGAGAGCCCGACGAGCGAGACGACCACCAATTGAACGCTCAAGGCTGAGGCGTTCCAACGCACGATGTTGGCGTCGCTCTTCACCTACGACTCCCTCGCGCTCGACATGCCGTTGCGGCTCGCCGTGAGCGTACACGTGCAGTATTCATGAGGTGCACTCGCCATCGTCGATGCGGTGCGTGCAATGGACGCACCGAGACAATGGACAACTCTCGTACCGGTCCAATTAACGGTGAGCGCCGTAGAATGTCGCCGAGGGAGATCGCAAATCCAGCCCTCTGCGTGATGGGTCCACCCTGCTCCTCGGAACATATGGTCCGTCGTGCGTCGAAGGGACCGCTATGAGCGTTGAGAACCCAGTGAATGAAGTCCATCCCGCCACGTTGAACTGGGACGAGAAGCAAGGACAAGGAATTCCGGGGGCCAACCCGCACTTCGGTGGGCGGATGAAACTTGGCACCGCCGTCGTCGCGCTGGTCATCATCGCGGGGGCATTGGTTCTGCTGACCCTCGCCCCTTCGCCCACGACGCCGGAAAACCAATACGTTCGGATCGTGGACCACAGTTATTCATCC
The DNA here is from genome assembly GCA_963800765.1 of uncultured Acidimicrobiaceae bacterium. Classification (GTDB taxonomy): domain Bacteria; phylum Actinomycetota; class Acidimicrobiia; order Acidimicrobiales; family RAAP-2; genus RAAP-2. Next base: position 427,139 of record CAWDCF010000004.1, on the reverse strand, counting down.
TCCTCGTTCCTGCTCGGCGGCGACAGCGGCCCGGCGAACCCCGCACGCCTGCAAATGGCCCTGGCGAAATATCCGAGCAAGTCCTCGGTCGTCGTCGCAACCTGGGTCTTGACCCTCAAACGCGAAGACCAGCAGTTCGTGCGCGAGGCGTGGGGGTACATCGTGCAGCCGAACATCAGCGCGCTCGTCGTGGCGAATCAGGCTCAGGTGAGGGTACTCGCCGGCTTCAGTGCCCACACACCCGCGCAACGCCTCGCCGCCTTGGCGAAGCAGCGTTCGTTCGCGGACCAGAGCGCACGCTCGACCAATGCGATTCGCCGAACCTTGCACGTTCCCAACAACGACTAGCGAGAGCGACTCTTCAACGCTGCGTGCTCGCTGTCGCCACAATCACGCCGTCGTTCGCTGAGCGTGGGCGCCGATCTCTTCCACTAACTGATCCCAATAGAAGGGACTCAGGTCGTGACCCATCCCCTCGAGGACGACGAACCGGGCTCCAGGAACGCTCTCGGCTGTTCGAATGCCCCCACTGATGTCAATGAGGTTGTCAACATCGCCGTGCATCACCAGCGTCGGCGTCGTGACGTGCCGCAGCTGACTAGTTCGACTCCCTGACGCCACCGCAGCGCAGAGTTGGCGGGCCACGCCCGCCAAGTTGAAGCAACGGTCGTACGCGTCTCCTGTTTGTTTTGCGACGCGCTCGGGGTCGAAGTGCGTTCGACTCCCGATGACGCGTTCCAAATCCAATCGCCGCTGAATAATGGAATCTCGATCGATGTCGCTCGGGCCGAGAATGATCGAAAGCGCTTCGGGCGACGACTGACCGACGTCGGGGTCACCCGTGCTCGACATGTTGGACGTCATTGTGAGCAACCGATCAGGATGATCGATGGCGAGCTGCTGGGCAATCATGCCGCCGATGGACCATCCGGCGACGTGCGCCTTTTCGATGTCGAGGGCGTCAAGCACCGCGAGGGCATCGTCCGCCATATCTGCGAGTCGGTACGCGACCTTGGGCTCGACGCCATCCTTCACCGCTTCCAGCACCAAGAAGAGGTCGGGCAGCACCAGGTTGAACTTGGTGGAGAGCCCCACATCACGGTTGTCGTAGCGAATGACGAACAGGCCAAGGGCTACGAAGCGCTCGCAGAATTCAACGTCGAAATTGATGCACTGACTACCGAGCCCATTGATTAACAACAACGCCGGGTTCGCTTGGTCACCGAACGTTTCGTAATAGATCTCAACCGAACGGTTCTTGGCAAAGGCCATTCTGGTTCTCCGAAGTAGGCGCCGACACAGTGACACCCAAAGTGTATTGGTGCCTCGCCATTTCCGGCCTCAAAGAGCGACACCACGAGGACGATCCCGTCGGCAATGACGGCTCGGCACTCAACGTCCCTCCTCCGAGACGGCGACATGTGCGAGACGAAACCTTGGCCGGTGTTAGTGACCGCGATCGACGATCTCCGCCAGCCGAGTTTGTAGGAGCAACGCCACGAGTTCCCTGGAGAGCGGCGACGCTTCAGTGAAATGCAGTGCGCTCTTCGTACGCGAGTGTCCTTCGAGCGAGGAGTGCAGAGCGGGCAGGACTGAGCCGCTGAATGGCAGATAGCTCATGTGATTCTTGAAGGCGGCGAAGCCAGCGACCACGTGCCCATCGACGCGGAACGCCGGGATCTTGTATGAGATGCACTCTTCCGCGTGAGGGACCATCGCCCGAATCGTCGTGCGAAGCGCCTCGAGAACCGAACGTTGCGGCTCTGAGACCTCCGCTAAGTACTGGTCAATCTCCGTGGATGACATTGCGAGAGCCTCGACGTCGTCAGTTGGATGACGAGAGGAGTTCGTCGATTTGCCCGACCGCTTGTTCGGTGCCCTCTTTCATCCCCATCTCGATCATCTTCTCCATTTGCTCGATGTCAGTGAAGTTCGCCACTGACGTCATACGAGTTCCTCCGTCGAAGACCTCGAAGCTTACGCTGCTCGGCATCGGGTCGACATCGGGCATTGGCTCGCCATCGTCTCCCGCGAGACCGTTGTCGAACTCGATTCGGTGTGGCTTGTCGATGGTTCGTATCCGCCACCAGCCGTGAGGCCGCTCACCGTTCGGTCCCGACATGTAATAACGGGACTGGCCGTCAACGACGAATTCGTGGCGCACGAAGGTCGCCGGGAAGGTCGGCGGCCCCCACCATCGTTCGAGCTTACGAGCGTCTTCCCAGACGTCCCACACCTGTTCTGGCGTCGCGTCAAACTGTGACACGACGACGAGGGTCATGGCCACGGGGTCCTTGATGGAACTGATAACGGTCATTTGTTGCTTCCTTTCTCGCCGAGGATGTCGGCGATCTGTAGGTCTCGTTGAATCCACGTCCGTTCGTACACGTCGAGGAGTGCCGCGGCCCTTTGCAGTGTGGGTATGTTGCCGTGCACGATCTGCTCACGGCCATGGCGTTGCTTGGTGACCAATGACGCCCGTTGAAGGACCTCCACGTGCTTTTGCACTGCGGCGAAACTCATGTCGTAGTCGCCTGCGAGCGTTGACACCGACAGTCCCTTCACTAAGACGCGCTCGAAAATGTCACGACGAGTCCTGTCAGCCAACGCACGAAAAATGCGGTCGACATCTTGGTCCGTGAGTTCATCTACAACCATATGGTTGTATGTTAACTGTTCCGTCGCCCCCGCGCAAGTGGTTCCGGAGGTGGCTGGCACCTTTCGTGGACGTCCCGTCTACGCCCTGGCCTGATCCGAAAGATCGTGGCCCTCGTCACGATCACCGCGAGGACGTCACGTACTGGTGCGAGGGTCCTCGTCGAGCACGTCGGCCTTCGTGGGGCCTTGGCGCACGACTTTCTTTCGCCCGGTGAGGACTGACAGTGAGTTGAAGAGACCGGTGTTCATCTCCCCAGCTAAACCCCACGATCGAGCGATCCCGATCAGCAGTGATGACGCCATGGCGTACTGAAGGTCGTCCATGGCATCTCCATTGCGGCTGCTCGCAATGAGCCAGATACCGAAGACGATCTCGCAACCGAACGTCAAGATCAGGATGATCATCAAGCTTGACTGTCGCCGCAACTGGCCGTCACTCGAGCTGTCGCGAATCGAACGGGCACCGGCCGCCACGAAGGAGACCCCGATGACGCCGATAATGAGAGCAGGGTAGCCAACGTTGACATTCCTGATCAATGCGTACAGAGAGATCGCCAGCACACTGGTGAAAGTGAAGAGCGCGGCGGCTGCACGAACCTGGCGAACCACAATGAGCTCTGGTGGCGTGCGTTCTCGCGAGACCGACAGCGCCACGAAGAGGAGCCCGGTCAATCCGGCCGATGCTTGGGCGACCGTTACGAAAAACTCTCTCGAGGCGTTGCTGACCATTCCAGTCGACCCTAACGGCTTCGTACGTTCAACCGTGTGGCTCAATGGCGGGTGCTCGACACCAGATGACCTCGTCGGCGTCGAGTGACACGCGCCAACTACTGTTCGCCACATTCGCAGTAGTACACCGGAAAAGGAGCCGTGCGCTATGGATCTCACCCTGAAAATCACCGGCGTTGCGCTGGACTGTGGCGACGTCGACGAACTCATTGGTTTTTACGCCCGAATCACGGGCACGACGGTCTATTACCAAACTGAGGAGTTCGCCTGTCTGAACATGACGACCTATTGGCTGACCGCCCAGAAGGTTGACGCGTACGTCGCCCCCACGTGGCCCGAGTCAACGACGCCGAAACAGTTCCACTTCGAGATTTCTGCCATCGACCTTGACGAGGCCGAAGCGTTCGTACTCGAGTGCGGAGCGCGCAAGACGGAACACCAGTCGAGTACCGACGGTTCCTGGCGCGTCTATCTCGATCCGGCAGGACACCCCTTCTGTCTGACGTCCAACGTTCCCGACCCGGCGACGACGTAACAGCGACGTCGCGAACGCAGGAATCGTTGGCCCAGAAGCCCTCGTGATTGGGCGTTCTGACCTAGTTCAACGCCCGCACTTCAAGTAGCGGGCGAACTTTCAATCTCTGTAGCCGGCTATCGCGTAGTACCGGCAAGTGAATAACGAGGAGAACTACATGCCCAAAGAGTCATTTCGCCACGAGGAATCGTTGCACCGTCTTCGAATGGGTCGCATCGCGGCCGTCGCGTGCGCCGTGGGTGTCATCGCGTCCTCGGCCTTCACGGTGAGCGCCTTCGCAGGAAGTTCCGTCAAGGTCGCGACCGCATCGAGTGCAAAACTCGGCACCTATTTGGTGAGCGGTAAGACGTTGTACACGCTCAACAAGCCTGCATGCACGGGCAAGTGTCTGACCTTCTGGCCGGCACTGCTGCTACCGAAGGGTGTTACGAAGGCCGTCGCCGGTGCCGGAGTCAGCGCATCAATGCTCGGCACCAAGAAGGTGACCGGTGGACTGCAGGTCACCTACGGCGGCAAGCCGCTGTACTGGTTCTCCAAGGACACCGGTCCAGGAAAAGTAACCGGCAACAAGGTGAAGGACCAGTGGGGCGTATGGTCAATCGTCGTGACCGTGAAGCCCAAATCAAGTGGCGGAGGCTCCACGTCGACGACGACGACGACAGCTCCTAGTGGTGGCGGCGTCTCGTTCTAAACCACGTGTCCGGGAGGTCCTGCTGTGTCACTCACTCTTGAGCCACGATTCAAGATCACGAGGTCAACAACCCGCGTCAAGGCGGTAACGACCCCACGGCGCTGGCTGGTGACGCGGGTCTACCTCCCGGCGTTGGCGATCACGGCGGCGGGGGCCGCCCTCATCGCCATTGGTTGGATCAGCAGATGGGGCGGCGCAGATTTCGCGGGTACGTTGACCAGTCTTCGCGTTGTTGCCATCGGACCCGTTTCGCTCGTCATCGTCGGGCTGTTCATGATTGCCGAGCGAGTGTGGCCGGCCCAGCAGGGCCGACCACTGTTCGCTCGGGGCCACCGCCAAGACGTACTGTTCACCGTCCTCAACGCGACACTCACACTGCCGTTCGTTGCGGCGCTCTCGCTTTCGTTCGCCGCGGTCGTGAGAGCGCGGATGCCTTGGCTCACGTTCCCGCGTTTCGCAGCGCTACCCCACGGGTTGGTGATTGCGATCATTTTCGTCGCGATGGATGGTTGCAACTGGGCGGCCCACTTGGCCAATCACCGAGTCCGAGCGCTCTGGCGCTTTCACGAGTTGCATCACTCCCAGGAGGACATGAGTGTGCTCACCGTTTTTCGCACGCACCCGTTCGTCCACTTCGTGTACCTCGTCGCATTGATTCCCGGCATCGTGTTGATCGCCAACGGTGGGATCTCTACAGCACTCCTGATTGCGTACGCCGGAGCAGTCGGTCTCGCCCATTCAAATATCCGACTGGGCTTTGGACCGCTCGGTCGAATATTCGTCAGCCCCAATTTCCACCGAATCCACCACCGTCTCGAGGGCCGTCAGGATGTGAACCTCGGCTTCGCGCTGTCAATCTGGGACCACGTGTTCAAGACCGCAGTGAACCCGACGAAGGAGACCGTGGGCATCGCCACTGGTCTCCCAGGTCGTCCCCTCATCGTCGAGCACGGGACCGCGCGGCCACATCACCTCAAAGTATTCGCGGCGCAGCTCGCTGCTCCGTTTCGTCCACTGAACCGAGAGAACATGGTCAATCGCTACGACGTATCGGACAACGCATCGGTTCCTCGGCGATGACGAGTCAACGGAGCCAGCTCAATCGTTGGATCAGGACCGCCGACTCTCCCGAGTTCCGTCAAAAGAGCCTCGACATTGCGATGGTGATTGTTCGCCTCGCGCTGGCGTGGATCTTCATCTACTACGGTGCCGGAAAACTCTTCGGCTGGTTCCACGGAGGTGGGCTCAGCGCCACGGCGACGTTCTTCGCCACGACGGCGCATCTGCACCCGGGGAAACTCTTCGCTGTCCTTAGTGGCGTGACCGAGTTCGGAGGCGGCATCGCACTCGCACTCGGTCTCCTCGGCCGACTCGCGGCACTCGGACTGTTCGTCGACATGGTGATGGCGATGGCGACCGTCACCGTCCACAATGGACTGATCGGCAACTCCTCAGGTGTTGGCTATGGACTGAACATCGCCCTCGCGGCACTCTGCGCGTCCGTCATCCTTCTGGGCACGGGTCGCTACTCACTGGGTACGCAACTTCACCGGCGAATGTTGGCCTCGTAGGGAGCCCGCTCCCAGTTGTTGGACTCCGTCGCACACAGAGGTGCGACGAGCACCTGGGCGGCCACGCTCACGCTCGTCGTCCGGCATTGGACTGGAATTAGCATCACGAACCATGACGCACCACGAGATGCCCGCCATTGTCGCTCGTACGTCAATGCTGTCTCGTTTCGTTATCGCGCTCTTCGCACTCTCACTCGTCACAATGCCGAGTGCCGCCTTTGGCGCTCCATCGATGAAACAGTTCGGTGGCCAGACCAGCCAAGCGACAGTGCTTCACGCGTTTCGCATAACAATGAATGTCAGCGCAACCAGTGTGAGCGATCTCGAGATTGGAGCGCAGGTCTTGAAAGGCCCCTCTGCGTGCACCCTGAACAGTCAAGATGGCTCGTCGTTCGACTTCACTGTGGGATCGCTCGCGATTGCGAATCACCGAATTGCGGGCACGCTCAATGATGGACTGGGTGACTCCGTCGTGGTGCACGGCCACGTGTCGAGGTCGTCGGTCACAGGCACGTTCATCATCTTCGCCGCTCGAGTACCTGGCAACTCCCAGCCGTGCACGTCGGGAGCCGTGAGATTTGATGCGAAGGCGGGCAGCACTCCTCCGGGCGGCACTGCCTACTCGGGCACCGTTGGACCGGGCTACCTGATCTCGTTTGACGTCACTCCGCACGGGACAATGGTCGACGATCTGGTGGTGGCCTACGACGAGACGTGTAACGGCACGCCGAGCGATGTCGCTCCAACGTTCCGATTCAAATCACTCGCCATCACGTCGGGCGAATTCACCGGCACCACCATCGAAACCTTCGGCCCCACGGTCTCGGACACGGTGCGCATCGATGGGACTTTCTCCGGTGGCGTGGCCGCCGGTCAAGTGAGCGACACGTCGAGAGTTTCGGGCTTCCCCACCTGCACCCAGAGGTCACCTTTCGTCGCGACCGCCTCGTAGCCAGGGCCTCGAATGCTCGGATTCAATGAACGACGGTCGCACGACCAACATCAAGTCAGCCCAGCGTGCCCCTCGCCGATTTCGGTAGTCCGGCCACCACTTGTTCGTACGAGTGGTTGACCATCTCGCGGACTTCGTGATCGGGGATTGAACCATCGAGGAGCACCGTGTTCCAGAGTCGTTTATTCAAGTGGTAGCCAGGAATGACGGCGTCGTAGCGCGCCCTTAGTTCGAGCGCGAGTCCTTGTTCGCACTTCAGCGAAATCGCCTCAGGTACGGCACCCGGCGCGAGGATGGCGAAGATCTTCCCGCCCACTTTCATCACGTCGACGTCGGGTCCAAAGGGTTGTTCTTCCACCGCCCCTGGCAGTTGCGACGCGAACTCTGACAACTCTTCCAGACTCATCGCCTAGAAGTCATCTGACTTCGCTGTCGATCCTCCACGACGTCAATCAACGTCGAACGCTTCATAAAGGTCGTGGGAGATGAGTGTGGCCGGGAAGTCACCCGGGTGCGCTTCACGCCACTTCACCATCGAGTCACTCTTCCCGATTGTCTCATTCAACGCGCCGTTGTCGGCGAGTCCCTTAAAGGTCTGTATGACGACGACCTTCCCGACGTCTTTGCCCGCCGCACCGGAGAGCAAGTCCACTTGGGACACGCCCGCTTCAAGGAACGCCACTCGCAAAGTTTTGATGATCTCGAGAAACTCATCGAACTTTCCCGCGTGAGGATCCCAGATTGAAATTTCGTACGCTTTCGCCATGACCAATGACCTCCGTTTCGCGCGAGTTTCACGCGCTTCGCACTGCTCTCGCCGAATCTACTCGCGTACTCGCGCACAAGGAAGGCTGCGCGTCTCGCGGTTTTACGACAGGGCAATCGGTTCTCTGTCGCGGTCCACGGCGATGTCGTATTTCCGCTAGTTGAACACACCTATCGGAAGTAGGTTGAAGCCGTGATGGAGGATTTTGAACGTTGCTACGTGGCGGTGCAGTCACGAGACCCGCGCTTCGATGGGTGGTTCTACACGGCGGTGACGTCCACGCACATCTACTGTCGACCGAGTTGTCCCGCCCAAACGCCGATGCGCAAGAACGTGCGTTTCTATCGATCCGCTGCCGCCGCACAATTGGCCGGCTTTCGAGCATGCAAGCGTTGTCGACCAGACGCGTCGCCGGGCTCCCCGGAGTGGAACTCGCGAGCCGACGTTGCGTCGCGAGCCATGCGATTGATCGCCGATGGACTGGTCGATCGAGAAGGAGTCCCTGGATTGGCGGCGCAACTTGGCTACAGCGTTCGTCAACTCGAGCGCACGCTGCAGAGCGAACTTGGCGCCGGACCAATCGCCATCGCGAGAGCGCAGCGCGCGCAGACGGCTCGGATACTCATCGAGACCACAACCCTACCGATGACCGATGTCGCGTTCGCCGCCGGATTCTCGAGCGTTCGTCAGTTCAACGAAACGGTGCAGTCGGTCTTCGCAACGTCGCCCACGGCGCTGAGGTCGCGGGTCCGCGGACCGGCGCGTGAACTCGCGGCATCGACCGCCATCGACTTGCGTCTGCCATTTCGCCAACCACTGTGTCCGGACAATCTCTTTGGACACCTCGCGGCCACGGCCGTGCCCGGTGTTGAAGAGGTGCGCAACCAGACGTATCGCCGCACGCTTCGACTCTCGCACGGTCCGGGCGTTGTGGAGCTCACCCCAACGCCCGACTTCATCAACTGTCGAGCTGTGCTCAGCGACATGCGCGACCTGACCGCCACGATCGCTCGCAGTCGTTGGCTCCTCGACCTGGACGCGGATCCGGTCGCCATTGATCGTCAGTTGAGTGTCGATGACGCACTGGCACCCCTGATCGCCAAGTCACCGGGTCGGCGTGTCCCACGCTGCGTGGACGGACCCGAGATGGCCCTTCGGGCGATCCTTGGCCAGCACATCTCCACGGCGGCGGCGCGTACGCACGCCGGCCGACTCGCTCAGCAACACGGCGACGTGGTCATCGACGCCGCCGGCGGACTGAACCGGCTCTTTCCCCAGCCCGAGGCGCTACACGACGTGGAGCTCGCGATGCCGTTGAAGCGACGTGCCTCGTTCAACGGACTGGTCGCCGCGCTCACCAGTGGTCGTCTCGTTCTCGGACCGGGCAGTGACCGCGTCGAGGCGCTTGACGTGCTCACGTCGTTGGCGGGGATTGGACCGTGGACGAAGCACGTCATTGCGATGCGAGCACTGGGTGACCCCGACGCCTTCCCCGAGGCCGACCTTGGCGTGCGGCGCGCCGCGGAGCGCCTCGGACTTCAAGCGACTCCGGCGGCTCTCGTCGAGCGTTCGCAACCGTGGCGCCCCTGGCGCTCGTACGCGGTGCAGTACCTCTGGTCGGTCGATGACCACGCCATCAACCACTGGCCCCCTAGGCCATGACCACTACCCGACAACAGCAATTAGGAGATACGTCCATGATGCCAACCCTGACCACGACGGTGCCCAGTCCGATCGGTCCACTTTTGCTGAGCGCCTCCCAAGGAGCGCTGACCGGGGTGCAAATGCAGAATCAACGTCACTTCCGCGAACTCCCAGAGGACGCCGTGCGCGATGACGAGTGGTTCGCCGACATAAGAGCGCAGCTGGATGCGTACTTCTGTGGGGACCTGCGAGAGTTCGATGTCACGTTGAACCTCGTCGGCACCGACTTCCAGCGACGTGTCTGGGCGCAACTGCAAGCCATCCCCTACGGCGAGACGATCTCGTACGGTGAGTTGGCCGCTCGCGTGGGCAACGAACGAGCCAGTCGTGCCGTGGGCTTGGCGAACGGAAAGAATCCGGTGTCGATCATCGTCCCGTGCCACCGGGTCATTGGCGCCGACGGTTCCCTCACCGGCTACGGCGGAGGACTCGACCGAAAGACGTGGCTCCTGGCTCACGAGACGGCGTCGCGCAACGGTTCGTAGAGTGCGATTGACGTCGGCGCGACGGGGACGTTCATTCTTGCTACATTTCCGTTCGTGGCAACGGACAAAGCCTTCATCGAACGACTCCTTGAGAAGATGAGCCCGCTCGATGTCGTGGCCAAACCCATGTTCGGCGAATACGGCCTGTACTTCAAAGGAAAGAACTTTGCGATCGTGGGCGACAATACGTTGTTCATCAAAGTGACGGAGCCGGGAACGCAACTCGCTGGGAGAATCACCAAAGTCTCGCCGTACCCAGGCGCAAAGCCGGCCTTTCGTATCACCAGAGCGAAGTTGGACGATCGCTCGTGGTTGCTGGAACTCATTGAAGTGACGAGCGACGCTCTGGCGCCGCCCAAAGCCAAGAAGAAGACTCCTTGAACCACGCAATCGTCCCGTCATGCGTCGAGCAGAGCGTAGAGGATCGTGTCGATTGACCGGGAGCGAGAGGATTGAGTCGAATCGACTCCTGCTCGATCCACTGACGCTCGAGCAGAGCAGTGCATTTTCTCGCAGCGACCGGGTGGCTCAGCCTTGGGCGACCGACTTCCCAACCGATGGCGATCTCCGTCAAGCCAACATATTGGCGAACCACCCAGAGCGCGCGGTCAGCCCGACCAACGTGTGGGGGCCCTATACCTTGATCGACAAGCGGACTGGACTGTGCATCGGCGGCATCGGATTCAAAAGGCTTCCTGACTCCACTGGCACAGTAGAGATTGGCTACGGCATCTGCGCCTCGTGTCAAGGTCAAGGTCTCATGACCGAAGCGGTGGACCGGTTATGCGAACTGGCTCGAGCCGAGGGAGCCCTCGCCGTGACCGCCGAAACGGACGTTGCCAACATCGCGAGTCAACGGGTGCTTGACAAATGTGGTTTCACTCGACTCTCCACGGAGTTCGAGTCGATCTGGTGGCGTTTGGACCTCTGAGGCTTCGTTCTAGCGTCCTTTGTCAGTGATTTCCGGTGAAAGCCCACAACGCGACAATTGACTTGACAAGGTAGTGAGTACCCACTTACAATGAGCGAATGATGGTTTCCACCCGACAGACAGCCGCGGAGCGAAGGGTTGCCGTACTCGCCGCTGCCATCACCGAATTCGCCAAGTCGGGCTACGCCGGTACGTCCACCGAGGCCATCGCCGCTCGCGCGGGAATCTCTCAGCCCTATCTTTTCCGCCTGTTCGGGACGAAGAAGGAACTTTTCATCGCGACCCATTCGCAAGTGGGTGACCGCATCGTAAAGGAACTGACCGAGGCGTCCAAGGGACTCGACCGCGACGACGCGATGCACGCAATGGGTATGGCGTACGTGCAACTCATGCAGGATCGAGAGCTCCTCCAGGTGCAGATGCACGCCTATGCCGCGGCCACCAGCGACCCCGACATCGCGGCCGCCTGTCGCAGGGTCTTCGAAGTCCTTTGGTTTAAGGTCCACGATGAGTTCGGTTTCGCACCCGAAATGATCCAGGAGTTCTTCGCCAACGGCATGTTGATGTCCGTCATGTCGGCCATCGATCTGCTGTCGGTCGATGAGACCTGGGCGCAGTCCATATGCCCCAGCGAAGAGAAGTTGGCGGCCATGTTGGCGGCGTCCAAAGGCGAACTACACGTCACGACGCCGAGCGGAGCCATGGCGCAATGACGACCCGATTATTTTTTTTTCCGTTTCAACTTAGTGATCACTCACAACTAACAACGTCCCTGACCAGGCACGAACTGGCGTCGACCCCACTGCAAGGAGTACTTCAATGACCACCACTCTGACCCGACCCGGCCCTGCAGACTCGCCGCTGGAACTGGCCGAAAAGCGCTCGAACCAACACCGAGGAGCGTGGGCCGTTCTCATCACGGGTCTCGCCCTCTTTATGGCGTCACTCGACAATTTGGTGGTTACCACGGCACTCCCCGTCATTCGAGTGCACCTGCACGCCGGACTCTCCGGACTCGAATGGACGGTCAACGCTTACACCCTGACCTTCGCCGTCCTCCTCCTCAGCGCCGCCAGCTTCGGTGAGCGCTTCGGACGTCGACGCGTCTTCATGTTGGGCATCACGATCTTCACGATCGCGTCGGCCGCGGCGGCCGTCGCCCCGAACATCGACCTGCTCATCTTTGCTCGAGCCGTCCAGGGCGCGGGCGGCGCCATGATCATGCCGCTCTCATTGACCCTGCTGAGCGCAGCCGTGAAGCCCGAGCGACGCACCGCCGCCCTCGGGATCTGGGGCGCCATCGGTGGCGCAGCCATCGCGCTTGGCCCACTCGTTGGTGGCGCGGTGACGACGGGCTGGTCCTGGCACTACATCTTCTGGTTGAACGTCCCCATCGGCATCATCCTGGTGCCGCTCGCGTGGTGGAAGCTGGCTGAATCGCGCGGCAGTCAGACCCGCCTTGACCTCACGGGCGCCCTCTTGGTGAGCGGCGGACTCTTCGGCGTCGTGCTCGGTCTCGTTCGCGGCAACGCCTCTGGATGGACGAGCACGAGTGTGGTCGCGTCGTTCGTCGTCGGCGTCGTGCTGCTCACGACATTCGCGCGTTGGGAACTTCGTAGTGACACGCCCATGTTGAACCTGCGACTCTTTTCTAACCGTGGATTCGTCGCGGTCAACGTGACCGCCATGCTGTTGAGCTTCGGACTGTTCGGTTCTGTCTTCTTCCTCTCGCAGTTCCTTCAGACCGTGCAGGGCTACTCACCACTCGGCGCCGGCCTTCGAATTCTCCCGTGGACCGGTATGCCGATGTTGCTCGCGCCCGTCGTCGGCATCCTCGCGCAGCGTTGGGGTGGCAAGCCACTCGTCGTGGTCGGACTCGCCCTGCAAGCCACCGGTCTCTTCTGGCTCGCGTTGATCCTCACCCCCACCACCGCGTACACGCAGATGGTGCCAGCCTTCATCGTCGCCGGACTCGGCATGACGATGTTCTTCGTCCCGATCGCCTCGCTCGTTCTCGGTTCGGTCAACAAAGGGCTCGAAGGTATTGCCTCGGGCACGAACGCCGCGTTCCGCGAACTAGGCGGTGTCTTCGGTATCGCGATCCTGGGCGCGGTCTTCTCGTCGAGCGGTGGGTACCTGTCAGCGCGGGACTATGTGAACGGACTGCGGCCGGCAATCTTCGTGGGCGCCGGCATTGTGGTACTCGGGTTCTTCGCTTCACTCTTGGTCCCGAACCGTCGTCCCCTCGCCATCCAAGAGAGCAACTCACTCCAGCGGATCAAGGAGATTCCACTCCTAGATTCCCCGCGCCCACTCAGTGCGTAGGCTGAATCTCAGTAGGAAGCGCCGTCAATGAAGGTCTGAAATCGTCGGAGATCCTCGATGCGGACAGTTCGGTGACGACTCTCTCGGAAATGAGGGCCAACATGCCACAACACGAAATTGGTGCCCGCCAAAGGAGATTCGCGCACAACGAATTTGTGGCACGACTGGGGCGTGGAGCGGTCGCACTGTTCCTGGTGAGCCTTGGCGCCACGAGCGCGAGCGCCGCCGCCACCACCACCAAGAGCGTCATGCTGACCGACGCGAGCAATGGGCACGTCATCACGGTGAAACCCGGAACGAGCATTTACGTCACCTTGACCAGCAACGACTGGACCTTCAGCTCAACGGGTCTCAACAAGATCGCGACCCTTAGTGGCACATCAACCTTTAAGGAAAACAAGCCCATCGTCACGGGCGGCCTGCCCAGCGCGTGCCAGCCCGGCGCCTGTGGGTCCGAGGTTGCGCACTACGTTGCGCTTCGAGTCGGACAGATGCGCCTCTCTGCGAGTCGAACCTCGTGCGGCACGGGCGTCGCGTGCAGCGCCGTCGAACGCCATTGGACGGTCGTCGTTCGTATTCGCTGAGATACTGGTCCAACAAGAAAGACGGGCCACCTTGACGACCACACCCAGTTCACTCGAAGGCTACGAGGCGTCGACGTTCGTATCGTCCAACGGAACGAAGCGAGAGATTTTTCGGACCGGTTCGGGTCCGGCGGTCATCGTGGTGCACGAGGTCCCCGGAATCACACCTCTCGTCGCCGCCTTCGGTCAAAAGGTCGCAGATCGCGGCATGACCGCCGTGCTGCCGAATCTCTTTGGGACGCCCGGGCGTCCGATGTCCATTAGTTACGGCCTCTCGTCATTCACTCGAGCCTGCGTCAGTAGGGAGTTCACGGTCATGGCAACCAATCGAACCAGCCCGATCGTCGCGTATCTTCGCGAACTCGCCAGGGACGAACACGCCAAGTGTGGTGGACCTGGCGTGGGGGCCGTCGGCATGTGTCTCACGGGCGGCTTCGCCCTCGCCATGAGCGTTGATCCAACGGTCGTCGCCCCGGCGCTCAGTCAACCGTCATTACCTCTTCCCACCAACGCGCTTCGACGTCGCTCGCTCGGGCTGTCCGACGACGATTACAGCAAGGTGCGGCGCCGCGTCGCGGACAACTTGTGCGTCATGGGGCTTCGCTTTAGCGGGGACTCGAAGTCACCCGGAGAGCGTTTCGCGCGGCTCCGAGGTGATTTGGGGGAGAACTTCATCGGCGTGGAGATCGACTCGTCACCTTTGAATCCGTGGGGCTATCCCAAGAACGCGCATTCGGTGCTCACCGAGAACTACTCCGACGTCGAAGGTTCCCCCACGCGGGTCGCCCTCGAGGAACTATTGACCTTCTTCACCACGCGGCTCGGCGTGACGCCGGCGTCGAATGGATCTTGATCGCGATTCGTAGTGGCGAGCAACTGGGGAATCACACCGAAATCGTCGATTGAGGCCGAGTGCCATCGCCGGAGCCGGACGGCCGTCATTCACGACTGCATTGCGTTGCTCGGTTCGAAGAGCGTCGATCCGGAGTTCCTCCGCGTGCTGGGCGGACCTGCAGCGGAGTTGGTCCTCGACGGTGGCGCTGGAGGCGTCGACGGCTACTGGCCGCGAGTGTGGGCCGCGCGCGGACTCCTTCACGTATGGGACGACAGCGCTACCGCGGCGATCATCGCGGCCACGTCGCACGAACATTGGCGGGTTCGCGAAATGTCCGCCAAGGTCATCGCGGCGCACGGTGTGCGACCGGCCATCGATGCGGTCGTACGGCTCATGGACGACGAGAACGCCCGGGTGCGAACGGCCGCGCGACGGGCCTTTGCCGCCGTCGCGCAGTAGTTACGGAGTTGGAATATCGGTCAGTTGGCTCTCGATGAGGCCCCGGTTCTCCGGGTCCACGATGGCCTCGACGAGCCGACCGGCAAGTGCCGCCCAGTTCGTGAACTCAACGACGTTGCCGGCTACGGCGTAGGCACGCGCCACACCTTCGGCGCTCGACGCTACGAGCCAGTCCGGTGTCTCATTCGCCCGAGCGGCCTCGTACGCGCGCAGCGCGAATCGAAGGGCGACGTCAGATGATCCCATGACACCCGCAGCGCGCGACACCATCCAGTCTGCGATGATCCACTGTTCCAATCCGCCCGCGTTCAGCCAATGAAACCGCGACGTCAGGGCCGACGTCAACAGTTCGACGACGTCATCCTCGGAACGTTCATCTTGCTCCAACAACTCCCAGCATCGATTGAAGAGTCGCGACGCGAGGGCCTTTTCGTCAACGGACGTCATCTCCAAAGTGTAAGTGTCGAGCAACCATTCTGGGCTGAGTCACGCGCGAGCGTCCGTCGATGCCACGAGTTCGAACCATACGAGCACGACCGGTGTGAGGTCGTCAATGACGTCGCCGCCGGACGTCCAGAACCGACGATGGCCCTCGCGCCACTCCTCGAGCGATTCAAATCCCTCGCCTTCCGCCTGGGCAAACTTCCAACTCACTTCGCCAAAGGGCGCCGTGTCAATCCGCACAACCTCGACCACCGCAATCCTTTGTCGGTCGTCGTCGACGAGTGCGAGTCGCTCGCCCACGAATTCGAGCTCCTCATCATCGCGCACGTAGTCGAGCAACAGGCCAGCCGTGGCACGCTTGCGACGCGCGAGGATAAGTCCGTTGAGACGCTGACGCATCGCTCCGGGCGTACCAATTTCCAAAATGCGCAGTGCATCCATCTCGTCAGTCGTCATGGAGTCCTCCACTTCGACTTCTCACTCTACGGCGGCAACTGACGCGTACCGCGGGGCGGTCGTTGCCGCTGCACTTGGACGCATGCTAAACCACGTCGATGCAATGCGTGCAACCAGCGAGACGGTAGGGTCGCGTCATGTCGCCCTTCGCCGTCGTCTTGATCACCGGCGCCGTGGCCTGCGCGTGCGCGTGGACCGCGTCGCTCGTCACTGGTGACACGTCGTGGGTCGATCGCCTCTGGTCGATAGTGCCGATGATCTACGTCTGGGTCTTCGCGGTCACGGCCCATCTGCAGAGTGCCCGGCTCGACGTCATGGCCGCCGTGGTCACCGTATGGGGTGTGCGGCTCACCTACAACTTTGCCCGCAAAGGTGGTTACTCCGGCGTCGAGGACTATCGCTGGGCCGTCTTACGCGCGTCGATGTCGCGCTGGCAGTTCCAACTGTTCAATCTCTTCTTCATCGTCTTATACCAAAACGCACTGTTGGTGTTGATTTCGCTTCCTGCGTGGACGGCCTACCAACATCGCGACACGTCCTTCGGCGCGCTTGATGTCATCCTCACGCTGGCGTTCCTCGCGTGCACCTACGCAGAGACTGTGGCCGACCAGCAGCAGTGGGACTTTCAGACGCGCAAGAGCGCCCAGATTGCGGCCGGTCAGGTTCCAGCACCGAGGTTCGTCCAAACGGGTCTCTTTCGCTTCTCGCGTCACCCGAACTACTTCTTCGAAATAGCGCAGTGGTGGTTGATCTTCCTCTTCGGTGCGGTCGCGGCTCGATCCGTCGTTGAATGGACCGTTCTCGGCCCGTTTCTCCTCACACTGCTCTTCATCGGATCGACACGCTTCACCGAGAAGATCTCGCTCTCGCATTACCCCGAGTATGCGCTGTATCAGCAGACGACCTCCGCGGTCGTGCCGTGGCGCACCCGCCGCGGCGTCGTCACGGTGCACGTCGGCGACCGACTGTAGGGCACGCCAGGGTGTCGGGGCCTTACGCAAAGTGCGGTCAACCCATCCCGGTACGATTCATACGTGAAACCCGAGAAGATCATTCTTTACTACGGCTTCACACCGTTGAAGGACCCCCACGCCATCCATCTCTGGCAGCGAACGCTCTGCGAACAGCTCGAACTTCGTGGTCGAATACTCATTTCAACCCATGGAATCAATGGAACGCTCGGCGGCGAGATCGAATCCCTGACGGCCTACATTCGCGCCACCAAGGAGTACGCCGCGTTCAAGGTCATTGATTTCAAATGGTCCGAAGGTTCGCGCGAGGACTTCCCGCGACTTCGGGTCCGCGTTCGAGAGGAGATCGTCTCCTTCGGTGCTCCCGAAGAACTCCGCGTCAATGACGACGGCGTGGTCGGTGGGGGCGTTCGTCTAAAGCCAAACCAGGTGCACGAACTCGTCGAGCAACGCGGTGACGACGTCGTCTTCTTTGACGCGAGGAACGCCTTTGAGGCAACGATCGGGCGATTCAAGGACGCAGTCGTACCCAACACGGCGACGACGCGCGATTTCGCACGTGAACTCGACACCGGGGCGTTCGATCACTTGAAGGACAAGCCCGTCGTCACGTACTGCACCGGAGGAGTCCGCTGCGAAGTCTTGTCCTCACTCATGATGCGGCGCGGGTTCAAAGAGGTCTATCAACTTGACGGCGGCATTGTTCGTTACGGCGAGACGTTCGGCGACGATGGACTTTGGGAGGGCTCGCTCTACCTCTTCGACGCCCGTATGCATCACGAATTCAGTGACCACACGTCGATCATTGGACGCTGCGAGCGATGCGACGCTCCCACGAGTCAATATCACAACTGCGCGAATCTCGCCTGCCGCAAGCTGATCTTGCTCTGCGACACTTGCGTGGACGACAACATCAGCACCAACTGCTCGCCACGCCACTTCGCCGCGACCGCGTCGGGCACGGCTCCGGGAACCAGCCCTCAGCGCCGTCAGTGATCCGAACCGACAGGGACGCTACATAACGTCGCGCACAAATGAGAAACCCCGGCGGGCGAGCCCGCCGGGGATCTCACTCTAGAGAGTGATCAGGAATCCGTTAGTGACGACCGTGACCACGACCGTGACCCTGGCTGTGTGCGGTGCTCGATCCACCCTGCGCGTGACCGGGACCCTGGTGGTTGCCGGAGGACAGAAGGATGTACACCGTGCTGGCGTCAAGGGTGCCGGCGGTCGCGGTGGGAAGTCCAACCGCGAAAATCACTGCACCGACCACGACGGCCGCGACGGTTGAGGCTGCACCGCCCGAGGTGTAGGTGGTGGTCGAACCGACGACCACACTGGAGGTGGTGCCGTGACGACCAGCGATCGTGATGGTGCTGCCCGAGACCGCGGTGACGGCACCAGCGACGCTCACGAGACGAATGTCAACCTTGGTCACGGTCTGTGGCGACGTCGACGTCAACTCGAGGAAGACCTGTTCGTTCACCGCCAGGGCGGCGACGGTGGCGGCCGTCTTGCCTTCGAAGTACGTCGTCGTGCTCGACGTGGTGTAGGTCGTGGTGGTGCCGTCATGATTCTTCAGGGTGATGGAGTTGGTGCCGAGTGCGCTGACCACACCGGCGGCGTACACCTGCACGTGCGGAGCCTTGATGCTCACCTTGGTGGCGTCGAGGGTGCCGGCGGTCGCGGCGGGAAGTCCAATGGCGCAAATCGTGGCACCGACCACGACGGCCGCGACGGTTGAGGCTGCACCGCCCGAGGTGTAGGTGGTGGTCGAACCGACGACCACACTGGAGGTGGTGCCGTGACGACCAGCGATCGTGATGGTGCTGCCCGAGACCGCGGTGACGGCACCAGCGACGCTCACGAGACGAATGTCAACCTTGGTCACGGTCTGTGGCGACGTCGACGTCAACTCGAGGAAGACCTGTTCGTTCACCGCCAGGGCGGCGACGGTGGCGGCCGTCTTGCCTTCGAAGTACGTCGTCGTGCTCGACGTGGTGTAGGTCGTGGTGGTGCCGTCATGATTCTTCAGGGTGATGGAGTTGGTGCCGAGTGCGCTGACCACACCGGCGGCGTCGTTCGATGATTGGCCCTGGTCGTGACGACCAAAGTTCGAGTGGTCGTGCCGACCAACGCTCGAACTGCCTTGCGAATGGGATCGTTGCCCGGCCATTGCGACGCCCGCAGTGCCGAGAGCGAGGGTGAGGCAGATCGCCGCCGCCGACGCCACTCGAACGGTTCGGAGTGAATTTTTCTTTGACATGGAATCCCCTTCAACGCGGACACTTTGGTGAACGCGGACAACCCTCATTATCTACCACGATTTTGTGAAAACTCTGTGAGGTCACTGTGCGTAATGACAACAATGGTCGAAAAGGTCATCGTGAATCAGTAACTCACAACGTCATGGTCTCGTAACATTCGGTGACCAAGGCAACGAATCGCAGTGATTGAAACGGTGTTCCTTGTTTGTTGAACATGCTGTATGGACAGGGGTCGAAAGGTTGTCGTCCGCACAGGCATGAATATCGTGGATATTTTTTGTGGGGAAGGAGAACCGCATGGCAGAGGGAGAGTCGGGCATCGACGCCGGTGCTGTCGCCGTCGCAGCGGGACCTGACCACGCTGCCCCTGACCTCGATTGGTCGAGCGCTGCATTGACGACTCCACTCGACGACGCGAGGCCCCCACGCCCGCCGCTGCGCCAATCCTTGAAGGCGGCAACGCAGAAGAAGCACTGGGCGGTCATCGCGCTCATCACTGCCTATATCGGTTGGTTCAGCTACCTCAGTTGGAAGTTGTACTACGGCTACGGTTATCCGCCGTTCGACCTGGCAATCTTCGATCAGGGAATGTGGCTGCTCACGCACTTCCACATTCCTTTCGTGACGGTCATGGGTCGCAACCTCTTCGGGGACCACACGTCATTCATCCTCTTGCTGTTCGCCCCCTTCTACCGACTCTTTCCCGAGCCGATGGGACTCTTGATACTCCAGACGCTGGCCATTGCCGGCGCGGCGATCCCGATCTACGTGCTCGGTCAAAAGTTCACTCGCAACACCTACATCGCGACGGCACTCGCGGCCACCTTCTTGCTCAACCCCGCGCTCGAGCAGGGCAACTTGCAACAGTTCCACCCCGAAGCGCTGCAGGTGTTGATCATCGCGGTGGCCATCTACGCCGCCATCGAGTCACGCGGTGCGCTGCTCTTCGTGATGGTCGTGCTGTCGCTCATGGTCAAAGAGGATGCGGCACTCCTCATCGTCCCCCTCGGGCTCTGGGTCCTCTGGCGACGTGATCGAAAGTGGGGACTCTGGATCATCGCTGGCGCCGTCGCGTGGTCCGCCGCGGTGCTCGAATGGATCATTCCCAGTCTGCTCGGCCAATCGAGTCTGTACAGCGGTGACATACCTTTCGGCGGCGTGAGCGGCTTCTTCCGCACGATGTTCACCCTCCCGGTCACGTTTCTGACGTACCTGAAAGATGACGGCCGTCCGTACTACGTGTGGCAAATGGGGTTCACAACCGGCTGGGGTTTCCTTCTGTCACCAGAGATTGCGGCCATCGGTCTGCTCGTCCTCTTGGAGAACGTGGTCAGCACACTGCCGTACATGCACCAGATCCCCTATCAATTCTCCATGCCCATCGTCCCGATCTTGGTGCTCGGCACGGTGTGGGCGGTCTCTCGCCAGACGACGACGAAGCGCCGCTACGTGCTGACGGGCGTGACCGTCGCGTGCGCCCTGTGGTCGTGTGCGCTCTGGGGCTACGCGCCGTTCTCGAGCAACAAGGTCACGGCCACGTGGGCGCCCAACAGTGCCGCCGTGCGCGCCTTCTCGTCGCTCGAGCGCAAGATCCCTCCCAACGCGATCGTCTCGGCGTGGTACCTCTTCGTCCCGCACCTCGATCACCGAACACAGATCTATCTCTGGCCGACACCGTTCGACACGCAGAACTACGGACTCTTCAACAACAACGGGACGGTGCTCCCCATCGCCAGCAAAGTGCAGTATCTCGTACTCTCCATCCCGGTCAGTCCTTCTGAGGACGAAAGCGTGTTCACTCCGCTTTCGAAGGAGTTCACGCTCATCGCGCACGACGATGGCATTGGTCTCTTCAAACGGACGTCGAAGTAACCCCACGCGGGGCGTGACGACCTACGACGACGCGAGCAGTTCGTCATCGAACGTTGTCGGCGAGCGATCGAGCGTTTCGGGGCGCTCCGAGGTCACCGTGTGCGCAGCCTGCCAGAGCCCCACGCACACGATGATCAAACCGAGGACACCCGCGCCGAGCGCCGCGTTCGAACTCCTCAGATAGATCGAGAAGGCGCGAATATCGAACATGAAGAACCCCAGTCCACCCAGCACGATGACGAGATGGCGTTCGAGGATGACGCCAAGGGCCACCGCGACGACGGTCGTCGCGGCGCCCAGTGCGACACCTTCAAAATGATGCGCGAACGTGAGCGAGAGGGCACCCACACAGCACGCCACTTCGCTCATGACCAGTGCGGTGACGGCCGGTCGAATCAATTGAAGGCTCGCCAGTCCAATGGCCAGCCCACACAACCAGACGAAGAGGGCCAGCTGGGTGGGCGTGGCGTGCAATCGGGCCACGGTCGCGACCCCGCTCAGGGTGAGCGTGAAGCCCGCGACGGCGCTGAGAAATTGCAGGGGCCGGTCCTGATTTCGCCAGAGGAGCACACTCGTGAGCAACATGGTCACTCCCACGACGAGCAGACCGAGACCGTGGTGGTGACGCGCGCCTGCCCCCACCACGTCCGACACTGATGTCGCCACTCCCATCGTGGCGATGAGCCAGAGGAGCCCGCCGATTCGACGGGCGCCGCCGCCGAGTGTGACGAAGGCGTAGCCGACGATCAGGGCGTCGGCGGCCACCAACAGGGCGACGCTCAGGTGTCCGCTCCTTCCCATCGTCGCCCAGTAGTGACGGAGATAGAGAATGGAACTCAACGAGAGGACGAGAAGGAGGCCGTAGGCGAGGAACTCCTGCGGGCGTGAGAGGACGTCGGGAGTGGACGGGTCAACCGGCGCGTCACTGCGCTGCGCGGTGAGTATCTCGTCGCCCTGCGCTCGAGTGACGATCCCGGCGTCGACCCATCGCTGGACGTCGGCGCGCCACTGCTCAGCCGGTGTCGTCCAGCGTTCGATCAGGCGGCGCCGTCGGTCGCTTCGTTCCTGACGTTCTTCGGGTGTCATCGCCACCTCCTGAAGGTACTAGTCCGCCATGGCACTCATCACTTCGGGAACGGGCGCCCCTTCCGCGTAGACGTACTTTCCGCCCCGCAGCCACGAGCAGCCGGCAGCGAGGAGACAGGCCAGGACCGCCGAGTCGCAGGCCGCGTGCAGACCACTGCGAAATGGTCGCGTGATAATCGAAGGGAAGAAGCGTCGCTGGGCGAGCGCGTGCTGCGTGTGCGCGGGCAGACTCGCCAACACGTGCGGACTCAACAGATGCACCAGCGGGTTGTAGCCGAGGAACGAGGCGAAGAGCGTGGAGACGGGCGGCAAGGCCGCCACGCGTCGCGCATCGACGAGCGGCACCCCGACCGAAGTGAGGCCGTGCAATACCGAGGACGGCAAGGTTGACGAAAGTCCAATGATCATCAACGTGAAGAAGATGCCGATCGAGAGAACCTGACCCGAATTCTGGAAGGTCGAATTCATACCCGATCCGACGCCTCGATGTTGTCGGGGCAGACTGTTCATCACCCCGGCCCGGTTCGGAGCGGCGAAGGCTCCCATTGCGAGCCCGTTCAACAGCAGGAGCCCACCGAACTCCAGATAGTTGAAGTTGACGGGCAGCAGCTCCAGAAGGAAGAACGAGAGCGCGGCGACCAACATGCCCGCGGTCGCGAAGGGGCGCGACCCGTAGCGGTCAGAGAGAGCGCCCGAGATCGGACCGGCGATCAGGAAACCAAACGTGAGTGGCAACATCGCGATACCGGCCCAGAGCGGCGTCCGCTCGAAGTTGTAGCCGTGCAACGGCAGCCATATTCCCTGCAACCAAATGACGAGCATGAACATGAGACCGCCGCGGCCGACCGACGCGAGGAAGCTGGAGATGCTCCCCGCGCTGAATGCCCGTATTCGAAAGAGCTGAAGTCGAAACATCGGGTCAGAGGATTTGCGTTCGATCTGTGTGAAGACGAAGAGGAGGGCCACGCCGCCGATGAGTGCCGTGAGCACGGTGGGACTCATCCATCCCATCGTGGCGCCGCCGTAGGGCTGGATGCCGTAGGTGATGCCCACCATGATTGCGATGAGGCCGAGCGCGAACGTCACGTTGCCGGGCCAGTCGATGTTGGTGTCGGCCTTTCGAGGAATCTCCTTTAGCTTCGCGTACGCCCAGACGGTGCCGAAGATTCCTATCGGCACCGAGACAACGAAGATGAGGCGCCACTGGATCGGCGCGAGGATGCCCCCGAGTACGAGTCCAATGAACGAGCCGCTGATGCCCGCGATCTGATTGATACCGAGCGCCATTCCCCTTTGGTGTTCGGGAAAGGCGTCGGTGAGGATCGCCGAGGAGTTGGCGATGAGTATCGCGGCGCCCACGCCTTGGAAAATCCTCATGATGACGAGGTACAGGGCTGCGGCCGTCCCCGACATCCACGTCACGCTGAGCAGCAACGAGAAGAACGTATAGACAACGAAACCCAAGTTGTACATCCGCACACGGCCGAACATGTCGCCCAGGCGTCCGAAACTCACTACCAGCACGCTGGTGACAACCATGAAACCGAGGATCATCCAGAGCAGGTAGAAACTGTTCCCGGGCTTGAGCGGGTCGAGATGAATGCCACGGAAGATATCGGGCAGTGCGATCAGCATGATCGAGATATCGATCGTCGCCATCAACATGCCGAGTGTCGTGTTCGATAGGACCACCCACTTGTAGCGATCGCTCGGGTCGCGCGTCGCTCGAATCAGGACTTGGGGATCGGACGTGCGTGCTCCTAGCTCTCCAGTAGGTCCGCCGGAACGCCGTCAAGCGACGCCAGGATGGCGTTCGCGAGCGATCTCGCCGACTCGGCGTCAAGCTCGAGGCCCACTCGGGAGCTCGGGCCCAACGTCGGATTGATGACGTCGACCATCAACGCGTGTCCCGCACCAAAATGCACGGGGTGGTCGTAGTACACGGTGGCGTCGGTCGCACGAAACCAACCTTGCGCGCCCTTGGCGCTGCCCGTAATGGTCACACGATGCGTGTCGTAGGTGCACATGGCGTCCCTACTTCCTGGTCGCCAGGTGCTGGCCGTAGAACTTCCAGATCTCGCCCCACGCCTCGTTGGCCACTTCGGGTCGGTACGACGGCCGATCAACGGCGAAGAAGGCGTGTCCGGCGCCGTCGTACGTGTGAAACGTGAACTCCTTGTCATGACTGCTCAGCAGGTCGCGCAGCGTCTGCGTCTGTTCCGGTGAGGGGTACTGGTCATCGGCGCCGAAGAGTCCGAGGAGCGGACACGAGAGCTCCCCCAACTTGTCGACGATCGAAGTGGCCTTCATGCCGCTCCCTTCTGGTGCATTGACGACCACGAAGGCGCCGTAGCAGTCGACGGCCGCGTCGAGGTCCAGGCTGCACGCCGCGAGCAATGACTGTCGGCCCCCCGAGCAGTAGCCAATGCTCCCCACTTTCTTGTTCGAATTCGGCAACGCGCGCAAATACGCAGCGGCGGCACCAACGTCACCGACGAGCCGTTCGTCGGGCACGCCACCCATCGCGCGAACGGTGGCCGCGGCGTCGTCAGAACTGGCGCCCGGTGCCTCTCGGCTGTAGAGGTTCACGCACAGTGAGTTGTAGCCGTTGGCGGCGAATTTTCGGGTTATCTCCTTGGTCGCCTCGTCATAGCCGGGCAGGTGGTGAATGACCACGACGCCACCGACTTTGTCCTCGGTCACGCTTTGGGCCAAGTACGCCTCGACCGAGTCACCGTTGAACGCGTTGAAGTGAATCGTTTCTGCACGAATGTCAAAGGTCACGTCACATCGCTTTCTGAGAGAATTTCTTCCAAGTGTACTGACCGATTCACCGATTCAACAGGGGGACTGTTCACGAATACCACGTGTCATCAGGACTCTAAAGCCCGCCTAGGGAAGAACGATCTCGAATCCGAAATCGAAAACGTCGAGCAGGCCGAGGAACTCATCAAGCAGCCCTCGATCGCCGTCCAGAGTGAAATCTTCCTGCGCGACCAACTCTTCGAGTGTCCGCGATCCTGACGCCAGTGCGGCAAACGCGGCGAGTGAGCAGTCAATGGTCGCGTCAGGTCGCGACTGGGACCCCTCACTTCGCGCGTGCAGTACGCCGTGTCGAACGCCGAACGACCACGCTTCGCCACTTCGATCCACGATGTTCAGGTTCACATCGATGCGAAAGTCCGCGGCCCTCGGTCCGTGTAAGCGCACGCCAATGAGGTCGAGTAGAAGCTCACAGGTCATGGAACGAACGATCCCCGAGCCAAGCGCATTCCCGCGTAATCCCTTCAGTGCGGTGCCGTTCGATCGAAGTTCCATCGCTCCCGAGAGATAGAAGTCGCGCCATGGTCCCGACTCGCTCTGATAGCCCAACTGCTCCAGAGCGTCGGCTTGCAGGTGGCGCGCTGCGTCGTTGCCCGGGTCCGCGAAGACCACGTGATTGACCACCTCGACGACCCACCGATAGTCACCCTGAGCGAATGAGGCCCGGGCTTTCTCCACGACCACCTCGGCGCCACCCATGAAGGACACGTACCTCGCCGCGGCCTCGACGGGGGGAAGTGGATGTAGATGCGCCGGGTTGCCGTCGAACCACCCCAGGTAGCGCTGATACACGGCCTTGGAGTTGTGCGACACGGTGCCGTAATAGTCGCGGTTGAAGAACTCGTCGCCGAGGCCGGACGGCAATGACAACTGTTCCGCGATCTCGTTCATGGTCAACCCAAGATTGGCCAGGCGAAGCGTCTGATCGTGCACGTAGCGATAGGCATCACGCTGACTCTCGAGATACGCGCACAGCCGCTGCCGCCCCCACCTGGGCCAGTGGTGACTCGCGAAGAGCACGTCGGAGTGATCGGCGAAGTTCCGAAGTGAGTCGTCGATGTACTTACTCCAGAGCAGCGCGTCGCGCACCTGCGCTCCGCGCAGCGTGTACACGTTGTGCTGGGTCGCGGTGCAGTTCTCCGCCATGCACAGTGCGCGCATGTCGGGCAGGAAGACATTCATCTCCGCGGGCGCTTCGGTGCCCGGCGTCAGTTGGAAGACCAATCGAACTGAGTCGATGGTCAACTCTTCACCGGTGTCAGCGATCTCTTTGGTCGGGGGGCACAGCCCAACCGTGGGGAGACCAGGCATACCTTTGCCGAGTCCGGTGTCAACGTGACCTTGCGGGTCCTTGGGCAGCAGTACGCCGTACATATACATGGCGCGTCGGATCATCACCGTGCCCGCCAACACGTTCTCGCTAATGGCCGCGTCGAGGAAACCGGTCGGCGCAATGATGGCCACGCGGCCGCTCGTCACGTCGTCCTCGCTGACGATGCCGTAGACGCCGCCGAAGTGGTCGGTGTGGCTGTGGGTATAGATGACTGCGTGCACCGGCCGCCGGCCGAGATGTTCGTTCACCAGGTCGAGTGCCGCACTCGCGGTCTCCTGGGATGTCAACGGGTCGATGACGATCCACCCCGTGGCCCCCGCGATGAACGTGACGTTGGAGATGTCCATACCGCGCACCTGAAAGATCGACGGCGTCACTTCGAACAGTCCCGCGATGTTATTCAAGCGTCCCTGGCGCCACAGACTCGGATTCACTGTGTCCGGCGGGCTCTGGGCGAAGGCGGGGTCGTCGAAGAACGCGTAGGCGTCGCGGTCCCAGAGGGCTTGTCCGTAACGGCCCTCCACCTGGAGCGGGCCCTCGGCGATCAGGCCACGCGCTGCGTCGTCGAAGTCGGTGGCGCTGGCCGAAGCAATGGAATCCCCGATGAGACGCTGATGGGCCACGGTCGACGAGCTCGCCCCTTTGCGATCCGGCGACAAATCAGACATCAACACTCCCCTTGACTCGCTGAACGTTCTAGTTTTCTACCATGACACAACGCGAAGTCCGGTTCCCGAACGAGTTCCTCTGGGGTACGTCGACGTCGGCGTACCAAATCGAAGGTGGCGGCACCAACACCGATTGGTCCCGCTACGAAGTCGCCGAAGGCACGCACTGCGTGGAACCTTGCGGCCCCGCGTGCGACTCGTGGAATCGCTACGAAGAAGACCTCGACCTGATCGTCGAACTCGGGCTGAACTCGTTTCGCCTTTCGGTGGAGTGGGCGCGAATCGAACCCCAGCAGGGGGTGATCGATCTGGAGGCGATTTCGCACTATCGCGCCCTGCTGGAGGCGTGCCACGCAAGGGGGATTCTCCCCGTGGTCACGTTGCACCACTTCACGCTGCCCTTGTGGGTCGCCGACGCCGGTGGGTTTGAGAACCCCGACATCGCTGCGTGGATGGGCGCGTACGCCAAGGTCGTCGGTGAGTCGCTCGGGAGTCTCATTGGCATCGCGTGCACCGTGAATGAACCGAACATCGTCGCGTTAATGGGCTATCTCATCGGAGCTTTCCCACCGGCGCAAAGCGACTGGCAACGATTCTCGGACGTCAACACGGCGATGCGCGCGTGCCACGTCGCCATGCGCGACGCACTTCGCGCATCGCCCGGGGACTATCCCATTGGCATGCCGCTCTCCATGAACGAGTACGAAGCGCTCCCCGGCGGTGAGGAACTCGTTGAGTCGATTCGCCACGAGATGGAAGACCTGTATTTGCAGTCGGTCGCTGACGACGACTACCTCGGCGTGCAGTGCTACACGAAGATCGTCATTGGACCTGACGGAAGGATCGCGCACCCTGACGGAGAACTGACTGAGATGGGCTACCTCTTCTGGCCCCAGAGCGTTGAGTACACGCTGCGGCGCGCCGCCTCGATGGTGAGTATTCCCATCATCATGACGGAGAACGGCATTGGGACCGATGACGACAATCAGCGGATTCGCTACCTCACCGGGGCGCTCGCGGGACTGCGCAACGTGCTCGACGATGACATTGACCTTCGCGGTTATTTTCAATGGTCGCTACTGGACAACTTCGAGTGGACGTTTGGCTACCGTCCGAAGTTCGGGATTGTCGCGGTCGACCGCACGACGTTCGCCCGAACACCCAAACCGTCCGCACAGTGGTACGCCGAGGCGACGAAGAACTTCACGACCGCGAACGAATAGTTCACCGAATCGCCACGGTGCGCGTTCTTGATCGAAGGGTAGATTGTCGTCGTACTTCGTCGACGTTGGCTCGGCGACGAAGCGCACCGTTGCACAATTGACAGGAGGAATCATGGCGCAGGCACTCCCGAGATATCAGCTGGTGGGGCTCGACTGCCCCGATCCGCTGGCCCTCGCGAACTTCTACTCTCAGCTCACCGGCCTCTCCGTTGAACCCCTGGGCGACTTCGCCCCCGAAGACGTCGAGTGGATCGAACTCGACAACGCCAATCATCCGACGATCGCCTTTCAGAGGGTCGACAACTACGTTTCTCCCACCTGGCCAGAGGGGCCGGTTCCCCAACAGCTTCACTTGGATTTCATCGTCGATGACCTCGACATTGGAGAGCAACACGTGCTCTCGATTGGCGCGACGAAGCACGACGTCCAGCCCGGTACGACCTTCCGGGTGTACCTTGACCCGGTCGGACACCCCTTCTGCCTCGTGCTGAGTAGCGACTGACACAACTCGTCGAGACGCGCAATTATGTCAAGACGTCAACTCATCAGACCGGCGCGCCTTGCGTTGAGCACGTGACTGTTGAGGAATTGAATCATGATCGACGCGCTCAAGCGCCCGTAGTCCGGGTGCATGTCGAAGGCGTGTTCGAGTCCGTCGAAGACGTGCAACTCGGCGTGTCCGCCGGCGGCGATGATCGCTTCGTACATGTGCGTGCTCTCACTGCTGTCGACCCGTTCGTCGCGATTACCGGTCAACAGGAGCGTGGGCGGAAAGTCCGGCCTGACGTGGGTGATGGGACTCATCGCCGTGAGTCGCTCCTGGGACACATCGTCACCGAGGAGATAGCTCATCTCCGAAGGTGATCGCGTTGACCTCGTCATCTCGCTTTGAAAATCAACGGGCGCATAGAAGGCAATCGCCGCGGCCACGCCCACTGTTGCTTGGCCGGCGACGAGCAATGAGAGACAGCCGCCCGCCGAGTTGCCCGACACCGCCAACTTCGCCGATGCGAGTCCGAGCGATTTGGCGTTCTCGTGGAAGTACGTGAACGCCGTGAGTGCGTCATCGATCTGCGCCGGCCATTTCGACTCTCCCGCGAGTCGGTAGTCACAGGCCAGTGACGTGTAGCCGGCGCGACCCAACGCAATGGCGTAGCCGCGAAGCTGGGTGCGGTCTCCCTGGACGAACGCCCCACCGAAGATGAGAAGGACGCCGCAACCGTTGGGCGACGGCGGTCGATAGAGATCCGCGAGGAGCGCACGGTCCCCCGCGCGACCGACGGCGACGGTTTCCATTTCGACTCTTTCGGACACGACGACTCCTTGCTGAACAGTCGAATGAGCATTGCTTCACGCGACGGGTGACTCGTAGACCCGTTTGAGCGTACTGCCACGACACGAGATGGTCGCAGTCGACGCTGCGTGTAGGAGGTCACCGCAAGCTAAGGAGCGCAATACCAATTACAACCGCCAGCGCTGGGAGCATGATGGTGCGAGCCTTGCCTTCTTTGAAGATGACGACGCCAATCGCCGCAGCCCACACGACGCCCGTTTCGCGTAGCGCGCTGACGATACCGAGCGGCACCTTCGTTTGCGCGTAGAGCACGATGGTGTACGCGACGAGCGACATCAGTCCCGCCACGATCCCGATACTGATGGTCGAAGGCCGGTCACTCCACTTCCAGCCGCGCCGCACAACAACGGCGGCGACCCACAGTGTCGATTGGAGTGCGAACAGCACCACGGCGTAGCGCAACGGATCGTGACTTCGCCGTACGCCGAGACCGTCGACCACGGTGTAGACGGCGATCGCCACCCCGGTTGCGAGCGCCCAGTACACGCCCACGCGGTCGAGCTTCGTGGCGTTTCGGACGTAAGAAAGGCTGACGACGCCGATGACAATGAAGACGATGCCCGACAGGCCCTTCAGTCCAATGCGTTCACTGGCGAGTACGAGTCCCCCAAGGGACACCAGCAGCGGCGCGACCCCGCGCGCGATGGGATAAGCCCGCGAGAAACTCGCTCGCTGATACGAACCCATGAGAAAGAGTTCGTAGCCAATGTGACAGGTGACTGACGCCGCTACGAACGGCCACGCTTGTGTTCGAGGAACGCCAATGAAGGGCAGAGAGATCCAACTGACCGCCGCGATGCCCAGATTCATCAGTGCGAAACTGGTGGTCTGGCTCCTTATCCCCTTGGCGAGGGCGTTCCAGACGGCGTGAATGAGTCCGGCGAGAAGAACCAGCAGCACGATAGTGAGACTCACGACGAGGTCGATTCGTCTTGCGTTCGCACATGGAGAATCCTACGAAGGGTGCTGTCGCTCACCCGTGAAGCTGGCCCCGGAGTACGTATCGCCCACCGTATAGACTTACGATTCGCGTCTCGGAGTCTCGACTTCGAGAACACCGAGGACCTGTGGTGCAGCTCGGAGTGCACGCCGCCCTGTCAAGGCGGAGGTCGCGGGTTCAAATCCCGTCAGGTCCGCTCGACACCCGCAAGGGTGACGAGGAGGTCGAGTAGCTCAGTCGGTAGAGCGCGCGCCTGAAAAGCGTGAGGTCACCGGATCGACGCCGGTCTCGACCACCGTAAAAGTCGCCCCACGGAATCTTCACGAACTCCGTGGGGCGACTTTTTGCGTGGTGGTCACTTCGGCGGGCGTCACTCGAATCCGGGCGTGGCGTTGACTGGGAGTGCTCTGCCACGTTCCCGCGATGACAAGGTTGCGGCGAAGTCGTTGGATCGCCAGTTGCTCGTCACCGATCGTCGCATGGACCAGACCGAGGGGCTCGATTCGTGCCACGACCTTTGATCCGTTGAAACGCTGTACGAAGTACGCGCTCACCCGCCCACGATGACGATTCGACGACGTGAGCGAACGATAGAAGAACTGTTCTACTCGGCCCTCGTCGTTGCTCGTCATCAGGCGAACGTATCGAGTCGGTGTGACACAATGCCTCATGGAAAATGCGAGCATCGAGTGGCCCCAGGTACGACCGACCTTCGCTCCCCAGCCCGGTGGCGTCCCCTGGCCGACCCAGCAGTGGCCGCGGGGAACTTCAGCGCACCAGGACGAACTCGAACGCGTCGTCGACGAGATGTTCAGCGACGAGGAGTTGGCCGAGACGAACGCCGTAGTGGTCGTTCAGGGGGGCCGGGTCTTGGTCGAACGCTACGGCGGCGAACAGGCCCACTTCGATCGACCAAGTGAACCCATCACCTCCGAGAGTCAGCTGCTGTCATGGTCGATGGCCAAGTCAATCCTGCACGCCATCGTCGGCACACTCGTCGACGAGGGTCGCCTCAACCCCGACCAATTGGCCCCGGTGCCCGAGTGGAGCGACGCCACCGACCCGCGCCATCAGATTCAGGTGCGCGACTTACTCGCCATGCGCGACGGACTGGCCTTCATCGAGGAGTACGAAATCGGCCAAACGAGTCACGTCATCGAGATGCTCTTTGGCGAAGGCAAGGAGGACATGGCGGCCTTCACCGCCGCCCTCCCGCTCGCCCACGAACCGGGCACGTTCTACAACTATTCGAGCGGCACGACCAACGTCCTCAGTCGCGTCGTCGCCGACCTCGTGGGCTACGCCGGCGACTACGACGCCTACTTGCACGATCGGCTCTTCGCCCCACTTGGCATGACCAGTGCGGTCGCTTCGTTCGACGCCAGTGGCGTCTTCATCGCGTCGAGCTTCGTGCACGCGCAAGCGCTCGACTTCGCGAAGTTTGGACTCCTGTACCTGCGAGGGGGCGAGTGGGATGGCGAGCAGATCATCTCGCGCGAGTGGGCGGCGACGGCCCAGATTCCCCTCAGCGTCGAAGCGTCGAGTGGCCATTACTACTCGTGGAAGTGGTGGCTCGACGCAGACGACTACGGCACGTACTGGGCCAACGGTTACGAAGGTCAGATGATCAACGTCGTGCCGGCGCTCGACGCATTGATCCTTCGCTTTGGCCACACGCCCGACGAACGGTCGCCCCAGAGGATCGCGTGGCGAAATCGAGTCCTGGCGGTGCTCGCGAAGTAGTTACTTCTCCTGGTCGATGAAGCCCAGGTCGGCGGCCGTAAAGAGTGCATCAAACGCCCAACCCTCTTGTGCCGCCATCGCCGCGGCCGTCCCGCCGCGGTCGACGACCGCCAGCAACAGAATCACCTCGGCGCCGAAGTCACGTACGACGTGCGCGGCCTCCAAGAGACTGGTGCCGCGTGTCACCGTGTCCTCAGAGATGACCACATGGTCACCGGGCTCGAGGGCCCCGGCGATTCGCCCACCGGCCCCGTGATCCTTCACTTCTTTTCGAACACTGAAAGCTCGAAGGTATCGCCCTCTCGTGGCCGCGACGCCGGCGGTGATGAACGATGCTCCATCGGCTCCCATCGTGAGTCCGCCCAACGCGGTCGCGTCGCTCGGTATTCGCTCGAGCATCAGCGTCGCCACGTCCACCATCACCTCTGGCGCGCAGATCGTCTTCTTGGAGTCAATGAACCAAGTGGACGGCCGACCGGACTTCAAGACGAAGTCGCCACGTCGCACTGAATGCTCCAAGAGGTGCGCACGGACCCGTTCACGAGCATCGCTCATTGGAGGATCACGTTTCCGCTGCCGAGCCGGACCGTTCCAATGACCGTCGCGCCGACGCCTCGTGTTCGGGCCAAAGAGACGGCCGCCTCCGCGGCACTCGGATCGACCGCCACCACCATGCCGAGTCCGCAGTTGAAGACCCGAACCATCTCGTTCGCACTGATGTGACCACGACGTTGGATCTCGAGAAAGATCTGGGGAGTATCAAAGCTCTCCATGTCAATGACCGCGTCGAGCTCCGGGTTGAGTATTCGAACGACGTTGCCCATGATGCCGCCACCCGTAATGTGCGCCACGGCGTGTATCGCACCGTGAAGGTCCGACGTCAGGGCCGCGATGGTCGGCGCGTAGATCACCGAAGGGAGGAGCAACTCCTCACCGAGCGTGCTCTCGGATCCCTCCCATGCCGGAGCACCGAAGTCCGTGTCGTCGCGGATCAACACTTGACGGGCCAAGGTGTAGCCGTTCGATCGAAGTCCCGGAGAGGCCAGTCCGATCAGTGCGTCGCCCTCTCGAACTCGCTCGGGACCGAGTTCCTCGCCCCGCTCAATCACACCCACGGCGAAGCCCGCGACGTCGAGGTCGTCAGGTGCCATCACTCCACCGTGTTCGGCGGTCTCGCCGCCGAGCAGCGCCGTGCACGCCTGTCGACATCCTTTGGCGATGCCAGCGACCAACTCTTCGAGTCGACCGGGATCAAGTTTGCCAACGGCGACGTAGTCGAGCAAGAAGAGCGGTTCGGCGCCGACGCACGCGAGGTCGTCAACCAACATCGCCACCAGGTCGATACCCACCGTGTCGTAGCGCCCAATCTGACGCGCGACCTCAAGCTTGGTGCCCACGCCGTCGGCGGAGGCGACGAGCACTGGCTCTTTGTACTTCGAGGTGTCGAGCGCGAAGAGGCCGCCAAAGCCACCAATGCCGCCCAGAACTTCCGGTCGTTTCGTACTGGCAACGACATCCTTGATTCGGCGAACTGCCTCGTCACCCGCTTCGATCGACACGCCCGCACTGGCGTAGGTAATCCCGTTCTCGGGCTGGTCGAGCAAACGGCTCACCAGCGACTGCCTGCGGTTCCCAACGCGACCGGCGTCGGTGCGGGGTAGTTGCCCGTCAAACATGCGTCGCAGCACTCACCGTCGAGCTGAATCGCCGCGCGAAGATTCTCCAACGTGATGAACTCCAATGAGTCCGAACCAATGAACTCATTCATGTCGCGGATCGAATGGTTCGCCGCGAGCAGGTCGTCGCGATTCGGCGTGTCGATGCCGTAGTAACAGGGGTTCATGAACGGTGGCGACGAGATGCGTAGATGGACTTCGCTCGCGCCGGCGTCGCGAAGCATCTTGACGATCTCGCGCGTCGTCGTACCGCGAACGATCGAGTCGTCGACGACGATAAGGCGTTGTCCCTCGATGTTCTCGCGCAGTGGATTGAGCTTTCGACGTACGGTGGCCGCACGCTTGTTCTGGTCTGGCGAGATGAACGTTCGACCGATGTAGCGATTCTTCACGAGTCCGTAGCCAAAGGGAATACCGGACGCCTTCGCGAAGCCCTCCGCGGCCGGAACACCCGAATCCGGGACACCCATCACGATGTCCGCGTCCACGCTCGACTGCGCCGCGAGAAGTTCGCCCATGCGCCGGCGCGTGGTGTGCACCTGGTGTCCCATCAGGTAGGTGTCGGGACGAGCGAAGTAGACGAACTCAAAGATGCAGAGCTTCTGCTTTCCCGGGGCCGGATCGAGGAGTTGGATCGAGGTGACACCCTTTTCCGTGATGGTCACCATTTCACCGGGCGCGATCTCTCGAACGAAGGTGGCGCCGACCACGTCCAGCGCGGGCGATTCCGACGCCACGATCCAACCTTCGGGTGCCTCTTCACTGCCGAGACGACCGAGGCAGAGTGGGCGGAATCCGTAGGGGTCGCGGACGGCGTGGATCTCGTCCGCTTCGAGTACGACCATCGAGTACGCACCTTCGGTCTTTTCCAGCACGACACCCAACGCCTTGGCGAGTGAGATGCCCGACTCGACCTCGCGTGCGAGGAGTTCAGCGACGAGGTCAGAGTCCGAGAGCATCGACGTGAACTGGATGCCCGCCTCGTCAGCGAGTTGCGTCGTGTTCGTGAGATTGCCGTTGTGCGCAATCGCGAAGCCCGACGACCCGGCCGATCGGTAGACCGGCTGCGCGGCGGTCCAGTTGGCCGAGCCCGACGTCGAATAGCGCGTGTGGCCAATGACCAGGTTGCCCGCGAGTGCGCGCAACGTCGTCTCCGCAAAGACGTGACTGACGAGTCCGTTGTCTTTCACGACCGTTATCTGCTGATTGTTGAACGTCGCCATGCCGGCCGACTCTTGGCCACGGTGTTGGAGCGCGTAGAGCGCGTCATAACAAAGGTGTGAAACCGCGCGCCCCGGGGCAACGATGCCGACGACGCCGCAGGCTTCTTTCACTGGCCCTCTTCACTTGGACTCGAAGTTCTCATCGCAGAGGGCACTGACACATTCTCACACACCAACGCTACCGGTGACACCACTTCACTACGCTCTTGGCGTGATAGATCTCCATACCCACTCCTCATTCTCCGACGGCTCGGACACGCCCGAGCAACTCGCGCAAAAGGCACACGATTTGGGTATTTCGGCGATTGCCCTCACGGACCATGACACCACGCTCAGCCACGAAGCGATGGCGGCCGCGTGCGAGCGGCTCGGACTCGAACTGGTCAACGGAGTCGAAGTCTCGCTGCGAGACGACCAGAACCCGAGAACCTCGGACGGTGAGGAAAAGCCCCGAAACGTGCACGTCCTCGCGTACTTCTTGCCCCAGGACCCGGACCACCCGCTGCAGCTCCAGTTGGCGAAGCTGCGAAAGGACCGCGAACAACGTAACCAACAACTGGTTGACCTCCTCCAAGAGAAGGGATTCTCGGGCTTGACCCTCGCGTATCTCACGCGAATGACGGGGAATGTCGATTCCATCGGGCGGCCCCACTTCGCTCGGGCCATGGTCGACCTCCATCCAGAAATCGTGGGCGAGCCCAGTGTCGAGACCACGAATCGGATCTTCACCGACTGGCTCGGCGTCGGCGGAGCCGCGTACGTTCCCAAGTCGAGCATGGGGATTAAGGAGTTCGTTGCCGCGGCTGAAGGGTCCGGCACGGTGTTCTCAATCGCCCACCCGCTCATCAACTACCTCGACGAGATCAATCCGACGTCGATCGAAGCCACGATGCCCAAGGTGATGGGGTCGCTCCGAGAGTATGGCTTCAAGGGAGTTGAGGCGTACTACGGGGGTACCAGCGCCGGGATCCGGGCCCTGATGGTGAAACTGACCCGCGACGCCGGAATGATCCCAACCGGCGGCTCCGACTATCACGGCACGTACAAACCCGACGTGGAATTGGGGAGGGGTCGATCAGGGGATTTGCACGTACCAAACGAAGTCCTCGACGAGCTCAAGGCGGCGCGTTAGCCGACCTGATCGAGGGCGTCCTCGAGCGCTTCTCGACGACGAGACGAGATGTCAGCCACCGACAGATCAATGCTTGCACCGACCTGCAGACACTCACCACCAACCGTGCCGAGGGCAACGAAGGGGACATTCGCGCTGTTCGCTCGTGCGCTGAACGCCCCGAGGTCGTTGGTGGCCATGACGAATCGTCCAGGGAACTCGCTGAAGAGCTCGCCGTGGCCTTCGAGTTCGTCCACTATCGCTCCGTAACCAGTGACCGCCGCCATCTCGGCCAGCGCGAGGGCCAGTCCACCGCTGCCGACATCGTGCACGGCCGTGACATCGCTCTCGTAGCCGGCGCAAATTTTCGAGATCTCGCCCGCAACGAAGTCGAACGCGGCACTCAAGGTCGCGGCATCGAAGGAAGGAACGTGGCCACCGCGTCGTCCGCGACGGGTCGCCCACCGCGTACCGCCCAGGGGGAACGCTCGAGGACCACTGGCGTGGCGCGTGCCGACGAGGACGATCGTGTCGCCCTCGTGCCACGACCACCCCGGTGGCGGCGCGACGAGCGACGCCACGACGCCGAGGAGCCCCACGACCGGCGTGGGGTCGATATCGTGGCCGCCGCTCTCGTTGTACAACGAGACATTGCCCCCAATGACCGGAAGCCCCAAGCCCGTGCAGGCTTCGGCCATACCGTCGATGGACTCTGAGAGTTGCCACATCACTTCGGGGTGCTCGGGGTTACCGAAGTTGAGGCAGTTCACGACCGCCTTCGCGGTCGCTCCGACACAGGCCAGGTTGGCCACGCTTTCGGCCACCGTCAACGCCGTGCCGGCCCGTGGGTCCAGCGCGCACCACCGCGGATTTGAATCGGTCGAGAGGGCGATCCCCCGTTCTGACACCGGCAACCCGGGTCCCGCGAGGCGCAAGAGCGCGGCGTCTCGTCCCGGCCCGACGACCGTGTTGAGGAAGAGCTGCGAGTCGTACTGGCGATAGACCCACGTGGGATCGATGAGCATGTCGAGCACGTCATCGTTCGCCGATCCGACCGGTTCGTCGTCAGTGGGATCGTCAGCGACGATGGCGTCGAGGTCACTCGGTCGCCGTCGTGGCCGGTCGTAGAGGGGCGCCTCGTCGGCCAACGACGACGCCGGCACCTCGGCGAGAATCTCGCCGTCGAAGCCGTCGCGTATGCGTAGCATCCCTACGGTCTTGCCGTCCTCGTCAACGGAGGGCTCAACCACGTGCCCGATGACCGTTGCGCGCACTTCCCATTTCGCGCAGAGTGCCGCGACCGACTCCCAGTGCTCGGGCGTGATGATCGCGAGCATCCGTTCCTGGCTCTCGGACGTCATGATCTCGTAGGGCGCCATCCCGGGCTCGCGCAGAGGAATCGCCGTGACGTCGACGTCCATACCGACGCCGCCGCGGGCCGCGGTTTCACAGGTGGCGCAGACGATGCCCGCGCCACCGAGGTCCTGGATGCCCACGACCAGTTTCGCGTCGAGCAGTGCCAAGCAGGCTTCGATGAGGCGCTTCTCTTCGTAGGGGTCGCCGACCTGCACGCTCGGCCGCTTGGCGTCGTCCAGCGACTCGGCACCGTCGGCGCCGTCGAAACCGGCCGAGGCGAGGACCGAGACGCCGCCGATCCCGTCACGACCAGTGGTCGAGCCGAGCAACACCGCGAGGTTGCCCACGCCTGAGGCGACGCCGAGTACGAGGCGATCGGTCGGCAGCGCGCCACAGCAGAGCACGTTGACGAGCGGGTTCGACGCGTAGCAGTCATCGAAGGTCAATTCACCGCCAATGGTCGGCACGCCCACGGAGTTGCCGTAGCCCGAGATGCCCGACACCACTCCCTCGACCAGCCAGCGCTGGCGAGCGTCCGTGAGTTCGCCGAAGAAGAGCGGGTCCATGACCGCGAGGGGGCGTGCGCCCATCGTGAACACGTCACGAAGGATGCCGCCCACCCCCGTCGCCGCTCCCTGGTAGGGCTCGATCGCGGAAGGATGGTTGTGACTCTCGATGCGGATCGCGACGGCGATCCCGTCACCGGCGTCGATCACGCCGGCGTTCTCACCCGGGCCCACGAGTACGTGTGGGCCTTCGCTCGGTAGCCGGCGTAGGTGCATCCTCGATGACTTGTACGAACAGTGCTCACTCCACATGACGCCGTAGAGCGCCAATTCCAAGGAGTTCGGCTCACGCTTGAGGACGCCGCGGATGCTCTCCAGTTCCGTATCGGTCAATCCGAGCGCCCGGTGCAGTGGCTCGGAGACGCTCTTCACTCTTACAAGTTAGTTGGCGCGGACCGCTCGTCAGCGTGACGTTCCGGCGGCCGTGGGCACGTTCACGCCCACGAAACCTTCGAGGAGGACGCGACCATCGGCGCTGCCGAGCAGCGTGGACATCGCGCGTTCCGGGTGGGGCATGAGGCCGACCACGTTGCCCGCTCCGTTCGCCACACCGGCCACGTCATCGCGAGATCCATTGGGGTTGTCCTTGTAGCGCAGCACGATCTGGCCGTTCGCGACGAGGGCGTCGTAGGTCGCGTCGTCGCACGTGTACGCACCCGAGAAGTGGTTGATCGGCACCACGAGTTCCTGGCCCTCGCGTGCGTTGCGGGTGAGCACCGACGTCGTCGAATCCACGATGATCGTCGTCGGTTCACTCAAAAACGTCAGTCCCCGATTCTTCTGCAGCGCCCCGGGTAGGAGTCCGGCTTCGGCGAGCACCTGGAAGCCGTTGCAGATCCCGAGGACCGGTCCACCGTCGGCGGCGTAGCGCGCGACGGCCTCCATCACCGGTGAGAATCGAGCCAACGCCCCTGGTCGAAGGTAGTCGCCGTGGGCAAATCCTCCCGGCAGGATGATGCCGTCATAACTGGACACGTCACTCTCGCTGTGCCAGACGAACACTGCCTCGGCGCCGAGTTGCGTGACGGCGGAGGCCGCGTCGTATTCACAGTTCGATCCGGGGAATACCACGACTCCAATGCGTGTCACGAGTTACGCCTTCTGCGCGAGTCGTGCGATCGCGTCCTCAATCACCGGGTTCGAGAGGAGCCGTTCGGCGAGCGCCGTCGCCTTCTCTAGGGCCGCGGACTCGTCGGGCGCCTCGACGTCAAAGCGGAAGGATTTCCCCGCGTGGACGTTGCTCACGCCGGTGAAACCCAGGGCCGGAAGGGCTCGCTCGATGGTCGAACCTTCCGGGTCGGCGATGCCTTTGCGCAGCGTCACGTCGACAATCACGTTGTAGTTCACGCCTACGCACCGTACCAGTCAGTGAGTAATCGTCCGGTCACTCGTTCGTACGCATCCACGTAGCGCGACGACGTCAGCGCCACGATCTCGTCGGGGACCGTTGGTGGCGGCGGCGTGCGATCCCACCCCATCGAGTTCAGCCAATCGCGAAATGGCTGCTTGTCGAAGGATGGTGGGGTCTCACCGGAGCGAACTTCACCGGCCGGCCAGATCCGAGATGAGTCGGGTGTCAGCACCTCGTCACACACCACCAGTTCACCGTCTACGAAACCGAGTTCGAACTTGGTGTCGGCCAGGATGAGGCCCACGCCCGCCATGGCATTCGCGGCTCGGCTGAAGAGGTCGAGGCAGAGTTCTTGCGCCTGGTGGAGTCGGTCGGCGCCTACGAGGAGGGACGCTCGATCGACGCTGATATTGACGTCGTGTCCGGCCTCGGCCTTCGTTGACGGTGTGAACATCGGTGTCGAAAAGGCATCGGTCAACTTCATCCCCTTCGCGACGTCCATCTCATGCACCGTCCCTCGTGCGACGTATTCGTCAAAGGCCTGCCCGGCGAGTCGACCGCGCACGATGCATTCGAGTGACAGCATCTCGGCGCGGCGCACGAGCATCGAGCGTCCGTGCCAGGTCTTTTGGCCAAGGAAACCAGGGACGAGGCCGTCGATCACCGCTGGATCGCAACTGACGAGCGCGCTCGGCACCGATCCGGCGAACTCCGTCAACCAGTAGTTCGTCAACGCAGTGAGCACACGGCCCTTCTGGGGAATCGGTTCGTTCATCAAGACGTCGAACGCGCTCAGTCGATCGGAAGCGACCATCAGGAGATGTCGATCGTCGACCTCATAGAGCTCGCGAACCTTCCCCGAATAGAGATGCGTCAGACCGAGGTCGCTCACGTGCGCCACGTTAATGCGTCGAGGAATCGACCACGATGCGCCAAGAGACGGTCGGTGTCGAAGGCGGTGTTGAGTGATTCATTGCTGAGCGTCACCGCTTCATCGCCCTCGATGATCTCGCGAAAGTTGCGCCGCTCCTCTACCGCGCGACGCGAAGCTGACTGGACGATCCGATAGGCGTCGTCGCGAGACATGCCCGACTCAATGAGGGCGAGGAGTACTGACTGTGAAAAGACCAGTCCGAGCGAACCGGTCGTGAGATTCTCGAGTGCGCGCTCAGGATGCAGGACCAGCCCGCTCGCGAGGCCGGTGGCCTTGCGCAGCATGTACACGGTCAATTGCAGTGCGTCAGGGAGCACGACGCGCTCAACACTCGAATGCGAGATGTCTCGCTCGTGCCACAGGGCCACGTCCTCGAGCCCGGCTTGCAGGTAACCCCGTAAGACGCGGCTGAGACCGCAGAGTCGTTCCGACAGGACGGGATTGCGTTTGTGCGGCATCGCCGACGAGCCCTTTTGGCCTACGGTGAACGGCTCCTCGGCTTCGCCGACTTCGGTTCGAGCGAGCAGGCGGACCTCGAGCGCGAACTGCTCGATCGCGGTGCCCAGTGATGCGCAGGCGTAGAGAAGTTCCGCGTGCCGGTCACGGGCGATGACCTGCGTCGCGGGGACGGCCACGAGACCAAGGTGCGAGCAGACGTACTCTTCGACGGCCGGATCGATGTTGGAGTACGTGCCAACGGCGCCAGAGAGCTTGCCGACCGCGATGCCGGTTCGCGCGCGCTTCGCGCGTTCGATGTCGCGTTGCACCTGCAGGGCGAACAGCGAGAACTTCGCGCCGTACGTCGTCGGCTCAGCGTGCACCCCGTGCGTGCGACCGGTGATCGCCTGATCGATCGACTCGAACGCGCGAGTCGTCAACGCATCACGAAACGCCGTCGCGTCAGCGATCACGATATCCATCGCCTGGGTCAACGTGAAGCAGAGTGCGGTGTCGACGACGTCCGATGAGGTGAGGCCATAGTGGATCCACGCACCTTCGGGCATGCCGATCCGCGACTGGACCACGTCGACGAATGCCGCCGTGTCGTGATTCGTGACCAACTCTCGTTCATCGACGGCCGCGACGAACGCGGCGTCCACGACTGGACGTCGCTGGCGAAGTGTGGTGACCTCAGCGCGGGGAAGAACACCCTGGTCGGCGAGTCCTTCCGCTGCCAGAAGCTCGACCTCGAGCATCGTGTCGAAGCGATGTTCGTCGCTGAAGAGTTCGGCCACGTCCTTGGGTGAGTACCTCGGAATCATGTCGCTCCTCCAGCAATGGAGAGGGCGATGTCACTGCGCATCACCCTCCCTTCAAAGGTTACGAGCGACGCGCCGCGATACGCGCGACTGCGCGCCTGCTCGAGGGTGTCGCCGACGCCGGTGATTGCAACGACGCGACCACCGGCAGTGACGAACTGGCCCTCGTCGTTGCGCGCCGAACCGGCGTGAAAGATCGTGACGCCTTCGACCGGCTCGGCGAGTTGGCCGTCCGCCCCGAGCCCCGTGATGACGTCGCCCGCGCGCGGTGCGCCGGGATAGCCGTGCGCGGCCAAGACCACGGTGACCGCAGCTCCCCTGGCCTCAGGTGCCGCGCCCGCGAGGTCTCCGTTGGCAACCCGCAAGAGCAGATCGAAGAACTCGTCGCCGTAGAGCGGCACGAGTACCTGCGTCTCGGGATCACCGAATCGGGCGTTGTACTCGAGGAGTTTCGGCCCCTTGGACGTGAGCATCACGCCGGCGTAGAGGACCCCGCGGTAGTCGATGTCGCGCCGAGCGAGCTCGCGCACCGTCGGGGCGACGACGTTCTCCATCACGTCCGCGAGAGCTCCGGCGTCATCATTGGGAACGGAGCGAACGCGCCCATGCCACCCGTGTTCAAGCCGACGCCACCGTCACCGACACGCTTGAAGTCCTGTGATGAGACGAGCGACGTGACGTTCCTCCCGTCACAGAGCACCATCAATGAACACTCGGGCCCGTCAAGTCCTTCCTCGATGACGATGGTGCGCCCCGCTCCGGCGAAGGACTGTCCACTCAACTTCTCACGGACGTCCGATTTCGCCGCATCGAGGTCGTGGGTAACCAGGACGCCCTTGCCCGCGGCGAGACCGTCGGTCTTGATGACGTAGGGAGCGGACATCGTCTCGAGGTAGGTAAGGGCGTCCTCCTCGTTGTCGAACACGCCGAACTCGGCCGTGGGAATTCCGGCACTCGCGAGGAACTCCTTCATGAATGCCTTGGATCCTTCAAGCTGGGCGCCGTCGGCGCCGGGGCCAAAGACGGTCTTCCCCTGGGTCCGCAAATCGTCGGCGAGCCCGTCGACCACCTGCTGATCGGGCCCGATGACGAAGAGATCGGCCTCGAGTTGCGTCGCGGGCGTCGTGACGCACGCGATGCCGTGCGCCGCGATACCGGCGTTCCCCGGCGTCACGACGACCTCAGCGCTCTTCGCGAGGGCCCACGCCAATGCGTGTTCACGTGCGCCCGAGCCGATGACGACGCAGCGCCTCACGAGGGTCGAACGAATTGCTCTCGGCCCGGGCCCACGCCCACCACCGAGATGGTAACGCCGGTGGTCGCTTCCAGGAATTTCACGTACGCCTTGGCCTTGTCGGGCAACTGGTCGTACTGCGTCGATGCAGTGATGTCCTCGTTCCAGCCTGGCAGGACCTCGTAGATCGGCGTGACTTCGTGCAGGACGGACTGGTGATACGGCGGAAAGTCATAACGAACGCCGCCGGCCTCGTATCCAACGCAGACCTTGATCTCGTCGAGCGTGTCGAGGACGTCGAGTTTGGTGAGCGCGATCTCGGTGAGCGAGTTCAGTCGCTTCGCTTGCCGGGCCATCACCGCGTCGAACCATCCGACGCGACGACGACGTCCCGTGTTCGTGCCGAACTCGTGACCGCGCTCGACCAACATCTCGGCCATGTCGCCATCGACCTCCGTCGGGAAGGGACCGGCGCCCACGCGCGTCACGTAGGCCTTCGCGATGCCCACGATGCCCGTGAGGTCGCGCGGCCCGAGACCCGAACCGGTGCATGCGCCCCCGGCGACGGGGTTGGACGACGTGACGAAGGGATAGGTGCCGTGGTCGAGGTCAAGGAACGTCGCCTGGGCGCCCTCCAACAAGATCCGATCGCCGCGATCGAGCGCGTCGTGCACGAGCGCGACCGTGTCGCCGATCATTGATTTGAGGCGCGGCGCATACTCGTCGAGATACTTTGCGGCAATGTCCTTGGCGGGAATCGCGGGGCGGTTGTAGATCTTCGTGAGGACGAGATTCTTCTCTTGCAGGACGACGTCGAGCTTCTCTCGGAAGATCTTCGCGTCCAGGAGATCTTGAATCCGCAGGCCCACCCGTGACGACTTGTCGGCGTAGGCCGGACCGATGCCTCGCTTCGTCGTGCCGAGCGCGTTCTTACCCAAGAAGCGCTCCGTCAAGCGGTCCAGCTCCTGATGGTAAGGCATAATCAGGTGCGCGTTCCCCGAGACGACGAGTCGCGAGACGTCGACACCCTTGGCGCTCAACGTGTCAAGTTCGGCCAACAAGACCGCGGGGTCAACGACCACGCCATTGCCAATCACCGGCGTGATGTGGGGATAGAGAACGCCCGAGGGAACGAGTTGCAAGGCGAAGGCCTCGCCTTCGACGACGATTCGGTGACCGGCGTTGTGGCCACCCTGGTAGCGCACGACCATATCCATGTCACGGGCTAGGAGGTCGGTCAACTTCCCTTTACCTTCGTCACCCCATTGGGTTCCGACGACCACCGTTGCGGGCACTGGGCTCCTTCGAGTCGGCCTCGTTGCAGGCAAATCTTAGTTCACAGAATCAATG
This sequence comes from uncultured Acidimicrobiaceae bacterium, assembly GCA_963800765.1. Taxonomy (GTDB): domain Bacteria; phylum Actinomycetota; class Acidimicrobiia; order Acidimicrobiales; family RAAP-2; genus RAAP-2. Next base: position 382,674 of record CAWDCF010000004.1, on the reverse strand, counting down.
GCTCCCGACCCCTGAGCCTCGGGAACTAGGCCCGAAGGTAGGTGTACACCTGGTTCTCGAGTTGGGCGAGTTGCGCTCGGTGCGAGTTGATCAACTGGGCACGATGGAGCGACCGGACGTGGTCGCGCCACTTCTCGACGGGCGCGATACAACGTGCGTACGTTGATGAGCGATAGTGCAAGGTCGACGCGAACAGCGCCGGTCCAATCTTCAGCTCCAGTGCGTTGCTGTCAGTCCAGAGCGCATTGCGCGAAAGCCCGGCAACCAGGAGGCAGGAGTCGTAGCCAGCATCGTGCAACTTGAACCCAGCCGATTGATTAATCGCTGCCTCGAAAGTGCCTCTCCACCAGTTGGCGATTCCACCGCTTTCAAGGAGTTGCTCTCTCTCTGTGAACGCCGACGTCCCACAGCGCTGTCGAGCGAGATCGAACGCTGGTGTTTTCTTTCCCTTCACCGGAAACGGTCCGTTGAACTGATACAACATTCCGGCCGTCACGCTCGCGAACGTCCCGCGGCTAAGGACCGCCAGATCGGGGTAGTCGAGATTATTTCCACCCGACGCCACTTGCGTGATTCGACCAAATCCCGCCTGCCCTGCACGTTCCATGCACGTGAGTTGGCGTGCCGCGGCGGCCATGTCCATGCGATCGGCAAACCGCCAACCGTTGGCGTAATCGGCACCGTCAGTCGGCATCAAGTAATCCAAAAGGCCGTTGGTGGTGGCCGACCTCGAAAGTGGAGTTTGATGGAAAGTCGATCCGTCCACGCGAAGGATTGGCAGCGCCGGTCGCGATCCTCCAGAGCCGATGGTCGTCACCACAATCGTTCCGGCTGCGATAACCAAGGCGACCACGGTGACCGTCACCCAGCGACGTCGACGAAGTCGGCGCGCCTCCTCGATGAGCAACTTCTCGCGAAACGCCTCCGGCGTAGTTAGAGCGGGCGCCGGAACTGCTTCGCGGGGCGAGAGATCGAGTAGTGACATTGTACTATTCTAACTAGTACAATGCTCTCCGTCAATGTCAATCGCTCCGAATCAATGTTGCTCCACGACCAAGTGGTCGCAGAGATCCGGCGATCGATCGCCGAAGGCGAGATAGGTCCAGGAGAACGACTCCCCCCGGCGGTCTATCTCGCAAAGATATTGGGCGTCAACAAGAACACGGTCATCCGTGCCCTTCACATTCTTCGAGACGAAGGTCTCCTCGAAGTGACCAGGGGCCGCGGCATCCGCGTCAGCGGTTCACTGGAGAAAGCCGTCGTCGTGACGCGCGTTGCTGAGTTGGTGGACTTCGCCAGAGCGCACGGCTATCACCGACAGGACGTCATCGCGATGATCGAAGCGTTGCCCTTGTCCTGAACATCTGGACGGTTGATGTTCAGAAGTGTTCGTGGGGAGGCGTTGCCATGCGCCACGACGTCACCGAGGCGATTCGCTTTTTAGAGTCCGCCGCGACTGCGCCGCTGCGCCTCAATGAAGAGGGCGACAGTGTTCTGTACCGGGACGAGGTCGCGCCGATATTGACGGTGCGTCTCTTCGACGTTCGATCTCGCTTGACTTTTGGAAGAGGCCAGTTCGTCGCGTACAGCCTGTAGTTGCGCCTCAAGGAGAAGGATCTTCTTCACGCCCTCGAGGTTGACGCCCTCGTTGGTCAACTCCTGGATACGTCGAAGGGCCGCGAGGTCCTCGTCGGAGAAACGCCGCGATCCCCCACTCGTTCGCTGGGGACTGAGCAGTCCACTGCGTTCGTAGTTGCGAAGTGTCTGGGGGTGCACGCCGGCGAGCTCGGCGAAGACCGAGATCACGTACACGGGGTGCGTGGTGCGCCGTTCAGTCATGGGTCACCTCTTCTTTCAATGCCGTGGCCAACTTCTCGACCGCAAGTTTCTGTTCCTTATTCAGTTTCTTGGGAATCGTGACGTTGACCGTGACGAGGAGATCGCCGCCGGGATGTTTGCCACTCGCCGGGACGCCTCGTCCGCGCACGCGCATCGTCGTCCCCGGTTGCGTGCCGGCGGGGACCTTGAGCGTGACCGGCTCATCGAGCGTCGGCACCTCCACGGTCGTGCCAAGTATCGCTTGGGTCAACGGCACGCTGACCGTCGTGGTGACGTTTCGACCGCGACGATCGAAACGAGCGTCGGGCGACACGTGCACGTCGACGAATAGGTCGCCCGCCGGTCCACCGTGAGTCCCGGGGTTGCCTTTGCCCTTCAACTTGATTCGTTGGCCGTCGTTGACACCGGCCGGAATCCTCACGTTGACCTTTCGAGACGAAGGTTCGCGTCCCGTTCCTTGACAGGTGGGGCACGGCGTCACTATTCGTCCGCCGCGACCTTGACAGACCGGACAGACGCTCGACATCGCGAAGGGTCCCTGGTCATCGTTCAGTACGCCACGTCCCTGGCACCGTTCGCACGTCACGAATCCCGTACCCGGCGCCGCGCCGCGTCCGCCACAGGTGTGACAGGCGTCGTTGCTCGGGAGACTCACCGACGTGGTCACACCGACGACGGCGTCACGAAAGCCGAGGTGCAGTGCGGTCTCTAGGTCCGCGCCGCGTTGCGCGCGTTGACGGCGCCCTCCACCAAAGAGACCGCCGAAGATATCCCCGAGGTCACCGAAGTCGCCCGTTTGGAAATTGAAGCCGCCCGCACCGGGTTGGCCCTGGCCGCCGAATCCGGCGGCCGCGGGACCGAGGCGTCGAACCTCGTCGTACTCCTTGCGCTTCTCTTTGTCGCCGAGTACGTCGTAGGCGACGGAGACCTCTTTGAACTTCTCTTCCGAGCCGGGATTCGTGTCGGGGTGCGAGGTTTTCGCGAGCTTTCGATAGGCCCGCGTGATCTCCTTCTCGGTGGCACTCGACGTGAGGCCGAGCACCTTGTAGTAGTCCTTGTCGAACCACTCTCGTTCGGCCATTGCTTAGCCTTGCACTCTCACCATCGCGGGACGAAGGACCGAACCCTTCCAGAGGTATCCGGCACGCAGCACTTGGTCCACCGTGGGACCGTCGTCACCTTCGATGTGGGCAACGGCGTCGTGCACCTGAGGGTCGAAGGCAACGCCGACCACGTCAATTCGCTCGAGTCCCTCTTTCGAGAGGGCGTCCAGTAGTAATCCCCTCGCCTGGGCGAGTGCCTCCGCCTCTTCCGATGGCGCGTTCGAGAAGTGTGCGGCGGCCAAATCGAAGGCGTCGAGGACCGGCAGCATCTTGGCGACCACTTCCCCGGCCGCTCGATCGGCGGCGTCCGAAGAGGACCTCGCGACGCGCTTGCGGTAGTTCTCGAAGTCGGCCTGAAGACGCTGCAGCGCGTCGAGGTACTCGTCGCGTTCGCGTTCCACATCGCTTCGTGGATCGACGACCTGCGTGGCGGCGTCGCTCGACGCCGCCACGGTGTCGTTCTCTACAACGTTGTCACTCACGATTAGTCAACGATCTCTGCGTCGACGATGTCGTCGTCGTTGCTCTGAGGAGCTGACGGCTCAGACGAGTTGGCCTTCGACGCCTCTTCGTAGAGGCGCTGACTGAAGCCCTGGCTCGTGGTGAGCAACTTCTCCGTCGCGTCCTTGATGGCCTCGATGTCGGTGCCCTCGAGGGCTCCCTTCAACGATGTCAGTGCGGCCTCGACGTCGTCACGTTCAGTCCCCTGGAACTTCTCGGCCTGGTCCTTCAACAACTTCTCGGTCTGGTACACCAGTCCGTCGGCGTTGTTGCGAACTTCGGCTTCGGCGCGTCGTTGACGGTCGTCCTCGGCGTGCGCTTCGGCGTCACGAACCATGCGGTCGATCTCCTCCCGGGAGAGCGAGGAGCCACCGGTGATGGTCATCGACTGGGTCGCGCCCGTCGCCTGGTCCTTCGCCGAGACGTGCACGATGCCGTTGGCGTCGATGTCAAAGGTGACCTCGATCTGGGGCATGCCGCGCGGCGCCGGTGGGATACCGACCAGTTGGAACTTGCCCAACGTCTGGTTGTACGAAGCCATCTCGCGCTCGCCTTGAAGGACGTGCACTTCCACCGAGGGCTGATTGTCATCAGCGGTCGTGAAGGTCTGGGACTTCTTCGTGGGGATCGTCGTGTTGCGCTCGATGATCTTGGTCATGACGCCACCCTTGGTCTCGATGCCGAGCGAGAGGGGCGTGACGTCGAGGAGCAAAATGTCCTTCACGTCGCCCTTCAAGACACCGGCCTGGACGGCGGCGCCGATCGCGACGACTTCGTCAGGGTTGACGCTCTTGTTCGGCTCTTTACCGGTCACCTTGGTGACGAGCTCTTGCACCGCGGGGATGCGTGTCGAACCACCGACCATGATGACGTGGTCGATCTTGTCGAGCGTCAAACCGGCGTCCTTGATCGCCTGGTCGAAGGGCTTGCGGCAGCGGTCAACCAAGTGCGAGGTCAGTTCGTTGAACTTCGCGCGGCTGAGCTTGATGTCGAGGTGCTTGGGACCGTTCTCGGTCGCGGTGATGAACGGAAGGTTCACCGTCGTGTCCTGCACCGCTGAGAGTTCGATCTTCGCCTTCTCTGCAGCCTCCTTCAGACGCTGCACCGCCATCTTGTCGGTCGAGAGGTCGACACCTTCGGTGTCCTTGAACGTCTTGACGAGCCATTCCATGACGGCGTCGTCCCAGTCGTCACCACCGAGGTGGGTGTCACCGTGGGTCGACTTCACTTCAAAGACGCCGTCCGCGATGTCGAGCACCGACACGTCGAAGGTTCCACCACCGAGGTCGAAGACCAAGACGGTCTGCTCCTGGTTGCCCTTGTCGAGTCCGTAGGCGAGGGCCGCGGCCGTCGGCTCGTTCACGATGCGAAGTACTTCGAGCCCGGCGATCTGGCCGGCCTCTTTGGTCGCGGTGCGCTGGGCGTCGTTGAAGTACGCCGGCACGGTGATGACCGCCTGGGTGACGCTGTCACCGAGGTAGGCCTCCGCGTCGCGCTTCAGCTTCTGCAGGATGCGCGCCGAGATCTCTTGGGCCGTGTACTTGGTGCCGTCGATGTCGACGGACCAGTTCTCGCCCATGTGGCGCTTGACCGAGCGAATGGTGCGCTCGGGGTTGGTGATCGCCTGACGCTTCGCGACCTCACCGACGAGTACTTCGCCGGTCTTCGAGAATCCAACCACCGACGGGGTCGTGCGACCGCCCTCCGCGTTGGGGATGACGACGGGCTCGCCCGCCTCGAGGACACTGACCACCGAGTTGGTGGTTCCCAGGTCGATTCCGACTGCCTTTGCCATGAACTTCTCCTTGATTCGGTTTCCTTCTCACCGGACCATCCGGCGAGTCAGAACTCACGAAATCAAGTGTACATAGTTGAGTCCCCACTTGTCAAGAAAATATATATACCATGTGATACTTCTTAGATTCACCTTACAGCCAAAGGGGTAGAGGGTGCAGTTTTCCTGTCGTCAAGGGCGAAGTACGCTGGCGAGGTGCCCGACCTCATCCTCCTGCGACACGGCCAATCTGCGTGGAATGACCTCAACCTCTTCACTGGGTGGACGGATGTCGACTTGACCTCGACGGGTGAGGCGGAGGCCCACACGGCCGGGCAACTCCTAGCTGGCGAAGCCGACCTCGACCTACGGGTCCTGCACACGAGCGTGCTCACGCGAGCGATTCGCACCGCCGAGATTGCGTTGCACGCGGCCGGGCGGTCCTGGCTCCCGGTGCGGCGCAACTGGCGACTGAACGAGCGCCACTACGGCGATCTCACCGGCAAGGACAAGAAGGAGACGGCCGACCAGTTCGGACTGGAACAGGTGAAGCTCTGGCGCCGCTCTTACGACGTACCGCCGCCGCCCATGCCCGACGGCGATCCTCGCAGCAGTCTGGGCGACCCGCGCTACCGCGACGTGCCCGCAGAGTTCATTCCCGCGACCGAGTGCCTGAAGGACGTCGTCGCCCGAGTGACGCCCTACTTCGCCGACACCATCGTCGAAGACCTGCGCAGTGAGGCAGTACGCGGTGGCGCGGTCCTCGTCGTCGCCCACGGCAACTCGATTCGAGCGTTGCGCATGGTGCTACAGAACATCCCCGAGGACGAGATCGCGGTCCTCGAGATCCCGACCGGCATCCCGTATCGAATCACCCTCGACGACGGACTGAACATCCTCAGTGCCGACTACCTCGGCGACCCCACGGCCGCGGCGGCGGCGGCCGAAGCCGTCGCACGCCAGGCCGGGTAGTTACAGGGCTGCGGGACCTCGTTCGTTGGTGCGAATACGCACCACGTGCTCGATGTCAGTGACCCAGGCAATGCCATCACCCACCGTGTCGGTGCGTGCCGCTTGCACGATCGCGTCGATGAGCGTATCGACGAGTTCATCCGTGCAGATGATCTCCACGCGGATCTTGTCGACGAAGTCGAACTCGTACTCTTTGCCTCGGTAGATCTCAATGTGTCCGCCGGCGTGGCCGAATCCTCGGGCCTGCGCAACGGTCATGCCGGTGATGCCGACCTCCTTTACGGCGGTCTTCACCTCGTCAAGTTTGAACGGCTTGACGACTGCGGTGACGAGCTTCATTGTCTCTCCTTAGACGTTGTCGGTGTGAAGGTGGCTGGGTGAATCGATTGGCTCACCGAAGGTCGGGTCGGGGAAGGCCTCTTCCTCGTGGATGGCGACGTCACCAATTCGCAGTGTCTCATCGTCCTCACGCAGACCCTTCAGCAGGAACTTGACCACGTAGAAGATTAGAGCAGTGCCGAACGCGGTCCAACAGATGATCCATGCCGCGGCGATCATCTGTTCCCACAGTTGATGGAACGAGTGGCCGTAGAACCAGCCGCGCACGGAGAAGCCGCCCGCGCCCTTGTAGTGCGCACCCTTCACGCCGTATTCGGTCATGCTCGGGTCGGCCAGGAATCCAACGAGTAGTCCACCGATGAGACCGGCGATGCCGTGCGTGTAGACCACGCCGAGGGCGTCGTCGACCTTGGAGAAGGGACGGACCTTGGACAGGTAGTTCCACGCGAACCAGACGATGGTTGATGAGGTGACGCCGACGATGATGGCGCCCGTGCCGTTCACCCAACCTGCGCTCGGGGTGATGGCGACGAGGCCGCAGAGCATGCCGTTGAGGGCGCCCAGGAACGTCGGTTTCTTCTGCTTGGAGAGGAACATGTCCCAGAGCACCCAGACGATGACACCGGTCGCGGTCGCCACGTTGGTGTTGAGCACCGCGGCCGCGGCGTCGGCCCCCGCGTAGAAGGGGTCACCGCCGTTGAAGCCGTTCCACCCGAGCCAGATGATGCCCGCTCCGACCATCACCATCATTAGGTTGCTCGGGAAGGCGTTCTCTCGGTCCTGCCAGCGCCGTGGTCCGAGGATCGCCGCGCCGACGAAGGCCGCGACACCAGCGCTCAAGTGGATGACGTAACCACCGGAGTAGTCAACGGCACCCTTCTGGGCGAAGAAACCGCCGCCCCAGAGCAGGCACGCGTTGACGCAGTAGACCATCGTGATCCACATGGGGACGATGAGCAGCCACGCCTTGAACTTGAGTCGTCCGACGAAGGCGCCGACGAAGAGCAGGGGCGTGATGGCGGCGAACACGAACTGGAAGTACGCCAGGGTCGCGGTCGGGAAGTGGAAGGGGACCAGGGTATTGGCACCCGACACGGCCTGACCCTGTTCGGCGCCGGCCGTGGACAGTGGCGTGAAGTGGCCAATGAACCCGCTCCAGAACGAACCGGTCGGCCCGAAGTGCGAGATCGGTCCAAAGGCCATGTTGTAGCCCCAGAGCATCCACACGAGGAGCGTGATCGAGAAACCCATGAAAACCATCATCATGGTGTTGACGATGAATTTCTTTCGTACCAGCCCTCCGTAGAGCACGGCCAGTCCGGGCAAGCTCATCATGCCCACCAAAGTGGCGGCGACGAGTTGCCAGGTATTGTCCGCTGGATTTAACCAATGGGGATACGGGATGTTCGCTGCTACAAGCACGTCCACTCCTCGGTGACTAGGAGAGGGCGTCGTTGACCTCAGGTTGTTGGCAACAGTGTGACAACCGAGGATTTCTAAACCGTTAGCGGAAGGTTTCGCGAATGTTAACTACGACTTCTTTCGCAGACGCGATCAGGCTTGAAGGGAACGCTCGACGACTTGGGAGATGTCCATCACCGAGACGTCGTCGCCCTGGCCATTGGCCTTCACGGCGTCGTCGAGCATGATCATGCAGAACGGGCAGGCCGTCGAAATGATGTCGGCGCCGGTGCCCAGTGCCTCTTGGGTGCGCTCCATGTTGACCCGCTTGCCAATGGTCTCCTCCATCCACATGCGAGCGCCGCCGGCGCCGCAGCAGAAGCCCTTTTCACGGCACCGTCCCATCTCAACGTTCTTGACGCCAGGTATCGCGTCGAGCACGTTGCGCGGTTCATCGAAGACCCGGTTGTGGCGCCCGAGGTAACACGGATCGTGGTACGTGACGGTCCCGCTGTACGAAACGCCCGGCACCAAGCGGCCGTTGGCCACGAGATGACTAAGCAGTTGCGCGTGGTGGATCATCTCGTAGTCACCACCGAGGCCGGGATACTCGTTCTTCATCGTGTTGAAGCAGTGCGGACAGCTCGCGACGATCTTCCGGGCCTTGACCTCGTTGAGCGTGGCGATGTTCGCCTTCGCCATCTCCTGGAAGAGGTACTCGTTGCCCATCCGTCGCGCCGGGTCCCCCGTGCAGGACTCACGCGGACCGAGGATGCCAAAGGTCACGCCCGCGCGGTGCAGCATCCGCGCCGTCGACACGACTTGCTTGCGACCACGCTCGTCGAGCGATCCGGCGCAGCCCACCCAGTACAGGTACTCAATGTCATCGGGGATCGGACCGTCAATGATGGGCACTTCGAAGTCCAAGGCGGCGAGCCATTCAGTGCGCTTGGAGGCGCCAAGTCCCCACGGGTCTCCCTGGTTCTCCATGTTGCGGAGGAGCAGGGCCGCCTCGCTCGGGAAGCGCGACTCCATCAGTACTTCGTAGCGACGCATGTCGATGATCGCGTCAACGTGCTCGATGTCGACCGGGCACTGCTCGACGCACGCTCCGCACGTCGTGCACGACCACAGCACGTCGGGATCGATGGTCGTGGGGACCAGTGTCGCGACGTCACTATTCGACCCACCCGACAGGAGCCGGTCCGCCGAGGCGAACATGTTGTCGCGAAGGCCCATGATGACGAGTTTCGGGCTCAGCGGCTTGCCGGTCGTCCACGCGGGACAGACTGACTGGCAACGTCCGCACTCGGTACACGTGGAGAAGTCCAACATCTGCTTCCACGTGAAGTCCTCCATCTTTCCCGCGCCAAAGACCGTGTCTTCCGAGACGTTCTCCATATCCATGTCCGGCGTCTTGTCGAGCCCACCGAGAGCGCGGGGGCGACGCGAGACCCCGATGTTGATCGGGGCGAGGAAGATGTGCAGGTGCTTCGAGTAGGAGACGAAGACCAGGAAGCCCGCGATCACCGCGACGTTGAGCAGCAGGAAGACCGCTTCCAGCACGCTGTTGACACCGACACCCAGCGGAACCAGCCATCCGGCCACGATCTTGGACGCGAACGCCCACGACGAGGCGTGGCTGTGGAAGAACGAAGCGGGAGGAGTGGTGTTGAAGGAAGGGAGACCTCTGGAAAAGCCTTGCGTGAAGGGAAAGTGACCGGTATCGATCTGCGCGGCGCGGTACATGAGCAAGGTGATGATCACCATGGAGATCATGAAGAGCACGGCCCACGCCGCACCGAGGTGGCTCCCGTAAAAGCGCGAGGCCCGCTCCTTGCGCGACGGGGCGTTCCTCACTCGGATGATGGTGAACACCACGAGCGACACGAGCACTGCGGTCGCGAAGAAGTCCTCCGTGAAACCGAGCCAGTTGTCGCGACCGATGAGCGGGATGTGGAAGTTGCGACTGAAGAGCGATCCGTACGCCTCGAGGATCGTCGTCATCAACACGGTGAAGCCCCACATGGTGAAGAAGTGCGCCAAACCGGGCACCGTCCACTTGAGGAGTTTCTTCTGACCGGCCACTTCAACGACCTCGGTCTCGCTGACCTTGCGGAACCCCTGCCAGCGACGGGGCGCCGGCTGACCGGAGCGGATGAGCTTCGAGAGCCAGTAGAACCGACGACCGGCGATCCCAAAGAAGATGACGGTTATCCCGAGGCCAATGATGATGCGAGCTAGCACTGCAGTCCTCTCGTCACGGAATGATTCGTCACTGTTTCTTGAAGTTCTCCGAGTACCGGCTTGGCGTGGGTCCACGCTGGCCCGAGTACTTCGAGCCGAGACCCTCGGATCCGTAGGGGCGGTCGGCTGGCGTCGTCATCTGGAAGAAACTGATCTGACCGATCTTCATCCCCGGATAGAGCGTGATGGGCAGACTCGCGACGTTGGACAGTTCCAAGGTGATGTGACCGTCCCAACCGGCGTCGACGAACCCGGCCGTCGAGTGGATGACGAGGCCGAGGCGGCCGAGCGAACTCTTCCCGTCGAGGCGCCCGACGATGTCGTCGGGGATCGCGATACGTTCGGTCGTGGACCCCAGCATGAACTCACCCGGGTGCAGGATCATGGGCTGTTCGGGGCCGACGTCGATCAATTCGGTGAGATCCTCTTGGGCGTCGCGCACGTCGATGACCCGTTGCGTGTGATTGCGAAAGACCCGAAAATACTGATCGATGTGGAGGTCGACCGACGAGGGTTGGATGCAGCCTTCGCCCAAGGGATCAATGATGATCCGACCCTGCGCAATGGCTTCTTTGATGGAGCGATCGGAGAGGACCATAACGAAGTCACGATACTCCGTTCACCCGTTCGCCTTGGCACTCGGCGCCCTCAGTCGGGGCACGAAGCCTAGGAGAGCACCCGTCGTCGAAAGTTGCGAAGTCCGAGCGCCAGGAACACCACGGCGAAGCCGATCATCACGGGATAGACGACGTAGAGATGCATATGGGGGGCCTGGGTGAAGGCCGCTCGCATGCCTTCGTTGACGTAGACGAGGGGATTGATCAGAACCAGGGTCTGCAGCCAGTGGAAGCCGCCGATCTTCACCGGTGCCAGATGGGTCCAGGGATAGTAGGTCCCACCGAGAAAGGTGATGGGCAGAACGACGAATCCGAACATCAGACCGATGTTTCGCGGTTCGAACGACGTGCCCAGGATCAGTCCAAGCCCGGCCATCGCGACACAAGCAATAGGTAGAAAGGTGAGAATCACCAGCCAGTGCAGGGAGATATTCGCTTCGACGCCGGCCGCGTGCACGACCGAGGCGATCGGGAAAACGATGAGCGCGGCAATGAGACCCTGGGCCGATCCGGAGAGGACCTTTGAGATCGCCACGAGCCATATCGGGCAAGGCGCCTGCACGCGGTCTTCGATCTCGCGGGTGAAACCGAACTCCTGGGCCATGGTGAGCGCGATCGACTGAACTCCCTGGAACATGATCGAGATGCCCACGACGCCCGGGACGAGCACGGTCGCGAAACCGGCTGCTCCAGCGGCCGATCCGCCCACCGCTTGGCCGATCTTCGGGAAGACGAAGAGGAACACGAAACACAGCAGGAACGGCTGGATCAGCGTTCGCAGCACGAACTCACGCTTGGTCTTCCACAGCACGACGAGGTCGCGAAGTATGAGTGCGCCCAGGGCGGTGCGACTGGCCTCGAAGACGCTCCGCGTCGGATTGACGTCAAAAATCGTATGGGTACTCACGCGTCGCGTAACTCCTTGCCGGTCAGATTGATGAATACCGTCTCGAGCGTTGGTTCGGCAACGGCGAGGTCGAGGATCTCGACGTTGGATGATTCGGCCGACGCCACCACACGCGGCACGAGGCGTTCGGTGCTGCGCATGTCGACGATAAGCACGTTGTCGCTGACGCGTGTCGACATGATGGAGTCGAAATCGTGCTTGAGACTCTCGGCCAGTTGATCAGCCTTGGCAGTCACCTTTATGGTGACGATGGTGTCCGCGCCGGTACTCATCTTGAGATTGGCCGGCGTATCGAGCGCGAGTATCTTGCCGTGGTCCATGATGGCCACTCGGTCGCACAGTTGATCGGCCTCTTCCATGTAGTGCGTGGTCAACATGACGGTCTGTCCGGCGGTGTTGAGTTCGGTGAGGAGATCCCAGAGCGCGAGTCGGCTCTGCGGGTCCAGTCCGGCGGTCGGTTCGTCCATGAAGAGCACGGCCGGGTAATGGAAGATCGCTCGGGCGACCATGAGACGTTGCGCCATTCCGCCCGAGAGTGCGTAGATCGATGCCTTCGCCCACTTCGACAGCGAAAAGCGCTCCAGCAGTTCGTCGGAGCGAAGGCGTGAGTCCTTGGCGTTGATACCGAACAGGCGTCCGTGGAAATAGAGATTCTCCCAGACGTTCAACTGTCGGTCCAGGGTGTTCTGTTGAGAGACGATGCCCGAGAGTTGCTTCACCAAGGCCGGGTGTTTCTTCACGTCGATGCCGGAGATATAGGCGTGGCCGGACGTCGGCACGACGCGCGTTGTCAAGATGCCCGCCGTCGTGGTCTTGCCGGCGCCGTTGGGCCCGAGGAGTCCGAAGATCTCGCCGCGATGAACCTTGAGGTTGAGTTTGTCGACGGCGGGAACGTCCATCGTCGGATACTGCTTCGAGAGGTCGTCGGTACGAATGATCTCCTGAACTTCGTCAACCATTGAACGCTCCATCGTCACGAATGTGCCGTCTCACCGGACTCACCTTACGAGGTCGCCCGTCAAGCACGACCTGGCGGCGTTTCGTCCCGGCCAGTGGTACTAACACCCCACGACGTCGTGCGGTCAACATTCTGGCGACGCTCGCGGTGGCGAGCGAAGATGGGCCGACGTCGACGAGGGGGCATCAGTTCACCGATGAGCAGCCACACATTTGAGTTCGCGTGGTACCGGTTTCGAGCGACGTTCGCTCGCCGCCGAAGCGCGTACCTCAGCGTCATCCTGCTCATCGGACTTAGCGGTGGGCTGGCGATGGGTTCGGTCGCCGCGGCGCGACGAACGCAGTCTTCCTATCCGACGTTCCTAAAGAGTACGAATCCATCTACGCTCACGATGGCGATCTTCGGCGGATCGAACGGGGAAGCGCAGACACCGAACCTCACCAACAAGATCAAGGCGCTGGCCGACGTGGCCACGATTCGAATCCTCGGTTCAGGCGCGGCCGTTCCACTCTCGAGTTCCGGTGCGCCGCGTCTCACCACACTCAACCTCGTCAACCTCGGTGGAAGTCTCGATGGCTACCTCGTGAAACAGGACCGCCTCACCGCGCTCCAAGGCCATCTCTTCAATCCGAAGAGTCTCGACCAAGTCGAAGTGACGCCGGGCGCTGCTCGGATCTGGAACGTCCACGTCGGACAGAAAGTTCCCATCGGCTTCTATTCGCGCAGTGAGGCGAACCTGCCGGGTTTCGGCACGGCCAAAGTGAAGCCGAAGTTGACGGTGCGAGCCACGGTGACCGCGATCGTGGTGATGAACAGCGAAGTCGTCCAAGATGACGTGGACAAGGCGTACGGTTTCGCCTTCTTGACACCCGCGATGGCACAACGTGCCTCCAAGATCGATCCCACGTGGAAGATGCCGATCTATTACGCCATTCAGCTACGTCACGGCGACGCCGGACTGGCGAAGGTGGAGTCGCAATTGGTCGATCTCGTCCCGTCGCATCTCACGTACGAATTCCATGTGGCCTCGCACGTCACCCAAACGGTTGAGCTCGCCCTGAAACCGGAGTCAGTCGCCTTAGGCGCATTCGGGATAATCGCGGCACTCGTGTGTCTCATTCTCTCGGTGCAGGCGCTCTCACGACAGCTACGCCAAGGCAATGACGATCGCCGAATACTCCAGTCACTGGGCGCGAGCCAGTCGGACACGTTCGCCGAGAGCATGATCGGCACTCTCACCAGCGTGGTCCTCGGTGTCGCGCTCGCCGGGGTGGTCGCGGTCGCGCTCTCGCCACTCGCACCACTCGGCCCGGTGCGAGCCGTGTACCCCGATCGCGGTGTCGCGTGGGACTGGACCGTGCTCGGTCTCGGCGTCGTGCTACTGCTCGTGGTGCTTGGCGTCTCCTCAGTCATCATCGCGCTGGCCAACTCGCCACAACGAATCCGGATGTCCCAACTCAAGGGTCCGCGGCGATCGGTCACCGTGCGTCGGCTACAACTTCTCGGACTGCCCCTGACCTCGACGATGGGCGCTCACTTCGCCCTCGAGTCGCCTCGAGGACGTGGCGAAGTACCCGTGCGATCAATTCTCGTCGGCGCGGTCTTGGCGGTGACACTCATGGCCACGACGTTGACGTTCGCCAGTGGCCTTCACACCCTCGTCTCACGCCCAGCTCTCTACGGCTGGAACTGGAGTCTCATGCTCAATCCGAGCAACGATGTGCCTCCGAGCGTTCTGCCCGAGTTGAATCGCGACCCCGACATCGCGCAGTGGAGCGGCGCTGATTACAACGTCTTGACGATCGACGGACAGTCGGTGCCGATGCTCGTGACAGCAAACGGCGCCAAAGTACTGCCGCCGATCCTTTCGGGGCACGCTGTAGGGAGCAAGCATGAGATCGTCATCGGGAATCAGACGCTCACGCTCCTGCACAAGCGCATCGGCCAGACCGTGATGGTCGGTTACGGGTCTCCGTCGAGCGCCCCCATCTATATGGCGCCAACGCCCATGACGATCGTGGGCACGGCGACGTTCCCGGCCGTCGGCTACGCCTCGTCGATTGCCGAACACACGTCAATGGGCGTGGGCGCCATGGTCTCCACGGATTTCGAGACCCGGGCATTCGTGAGCGCCATATCGAGCCCCGATAAGAATTTCAATGGCCCCGAACTCGTCTTCGTGCGACTTCGTTCGGGCGTGAGTCTCGCGGCCGGCAAACGCAATCTCGAAGCGATCGCCCGCGATGCCAACGCCGTGTTCGCGAAGGATTCGGGCGGCTACGGCAACGTCGTTACGGTACTGGGCGTACAGCGACCGGCCCAGATCGTCGACTACCGCTCGATTGGCGCCACCCCGGTACTGCTCGCCACCGGTCTCGCCTTGGGCGCGGTCATCGCATTGGCGCTCACGTTGATCGCGTCAGTTCGGCGACGACGTCGGGACCTCGCCATCATGAAGACGCTCGGATTCACGAGACGGATGCTCGCGGCGAGTGTCGCGTGGCAGGCGACCGTCGACGGTCTGATCGGTGCAGTCATCGGCATTCCGATCGGGATAGTTCTCGGTCGAGAACTCTGGACGCTCTTCGCTCGTGACATCAACGCGGTGCCCCAACCGACGGTGCCCGCGCTCGCACTGGCGCTGGTAGGAATCGGGTCCATCGCGGTGGCCGTTGTCGCCTCGACCTGGCCCGGGCGAAGCGCAGCCAGGACACCACCAGGTTTGGTCTTGCGCTCCGAGTAGCAAAAGATGCAGCGACCGGACTTCACGCCCAAGGTGCGAGACGCGGCGTTATCGCGGTACCGCGTTACCGTTGCGAACTTTCAGATCGGAAAGCACCGTGCGGGCCGATAACCACCCGCACATGCCGTGCACGCCACCCCCAGGCGGTGCCGACGAAGAGCACAGGTAGAGGCCTGGCGTACCCGTGCGATATTCATTCCAACGAAGCGCCGGTCGAAAGACCGTCTGGCGCAGCGTGCCCGCACCGCCCGTGATGTCGCCACCGAGGTAGTTGGGATTATGACACTCACCCTCTGACGTCGACGTCGAGACGCGCGCGAGGATGAGGTCACGGAACCCGGGCGCGAAGCGTTCGATCTGTGCTTCGATTCGTTCGGTCATGTCGACATCAGAGCCGTTGGGTACGTGACAGTACGCCCACAACGTGTGCTGTCCACCAGGGGCCCGGGTCGCATCGGCGACGCTCGCCTGCACGACGATGCAGTAGGGACGTTCGCAGTGTCGACCGCGTGCGACGTCTTCCTCCGAAGCCGCCACCTCTTCGAACGTTCCGCCAACGTGGATCGTTCCCGCTGAACGACAGGCCTCGGCACTCCATGGCACGGGACCTGAGAGCGCCCAGTCCACCTTGAACACCCCCGGACCGCGTTCGAAGCGTTCGATCGACGCCTTGTACCTTGGCGAAAAGCGGTCTCGCGCGATGTCAACCATTCCCTGGGCCGCCGTGTCAAAGAGCGTGGCGCGGGCAGCGGGGATATCTGCGAGTGATCGAACCGGATGCTCGAGATGTATGGTCACGCCTTCAGCGGCCAATGCGTCGACCAACGCGGCGACGAGACGCGCACTGCCGCCTTCGACGACCGGCCATCCGCCCGCGTGCGCCGTCACGGTCAAGAACAGCCCGAACGCGGCGGTGACGGGCGAACTGAGTGGGAGCATCGCGTGCGAGCACGCACCCGCGATGAGTGCCTTTCCCTCCGGCGTCGAGAATCTCTTCGCCAAGTGCGATGCCGACGGCAGGCCGTTAAGCGCGAATCGGGCCATGGTCAACGGATTGCTCGGTGGCGATCGAAGGGGCGCCAGAACCGCTTGCGCGAGTCGTTGGGCGTCGTCGACGAGTGGACCCATCAACCTGCTGTAGGTCGCTGCGTCGTCGCCAAGGCCTTGCGCCGTCTCGACGACCGCTCCGGTGACCGTCGCCGCTCGACCATTGTCGAGGGGATGGGCGAATGCCCGCTGCGCTGTCCTCATCGTCACCGCGTTCGTGACGTCCGGGAACGCTTGGAAGAACGGTGACAGCGACACCATTGATTGGATCGTCGAACAGACATCGTGGTGAAATCCGGGGAGCGTGATCTCCTCGGTCCGACAGCCCCCACCGGGCGTGGACGCACCCTCGAACATCTCGACGCTGAGTCCGGCCCGCGCCAGCGTCAACGCCGCGGCCAGTCCGTTGGGTCCCGTACCGACCACGACGGCGTCGGGGGACGCCGTCGCCATCACAGGTCCAGGACGGTCGACTGCTTGGCCACCGTCACACGGGGCGAATCGTCGAATCGTCGGGCGATCTCGTCGAGCTGGTCGTCCGTGCGGTCCGGCTTGTGGTGAAAGAGCACGGTGTGCTGCGCGTTCGCGCGTCGGGCCAATGCCACGGCGTACTCAGCGGCGGCGTGACCGAAATAACCCTCCGCGGCCAACTCCTCACGCACCAACTGCGCGTCGTGCACGAGGACGTCGGCGTCCTGGCACAGCGCGAGCGCCGCAGGGTGATATTCGCCAAGCCCGTCGGGACCTTCACCGATCGCGTCGGGACAGTGATCGGGCATGTACGTGATGGTCGATGTCTCATCGGAGATACGAAAGCCATAGGTTCGACCTCCCTTGTGGGGGATCTCCTGTGTCTGGACCGTGAAGCCTTCGACTTCGATCTCACCCGGTACGTGCGAGGTGAACGACCATTCACCGCGAAGTTCGTCCGGTCGCACGGGGAAATGCGGGGGTGACATGCCACGCGCGAGCATCTCGAGGGGATCAGAACCATCGCCCTGGTCCGGTATGAAGAGTGATGTCCGCGCGTCGGTCCGATCGGAACCGGAGAAGAAGGGCAGTCCGTGCACGTGATCCCAGTGCAAATGGCTGAGAAAGATCGAACCGCGAAATGGTGCACCGTCGAGGATTTCTGCGGCGCGGCGAATACCAGTACCGGCATCGAGCAGCAGTGTCGGCATTTCACCGTCGTGCGCGAGGGCCACGCACGACGTGTGGCCGCCGTAGCGCTCGAACGCCTCACCCGGCGCCGGCGTAGAACCCCGGACGCCGAGGAAGGAGACTCGCACGCTCAGCCGGCGTTCGAATCTTCTCGCCGGTGTCCGCTTGAGAGTTCGGTAAGCGCCTCGCGGTCGAGGGACTCGGCCGGCACTGACGCGACGCGGCAGTCGGTCACGGCCACCAGGGTCGAGGTCCGCGTGCCACCTTCTAAGTGGGCACGTTCGCCGAGCAGCGCACCGGGACCATACTCGGCCAGTCGCGTACCGTCGACTTCAACGCGCAACACACCGTCGAGGATCAAGAACACGTCGGAACTCTGTTCCCCCTGCGCCACCAGCACCGTTCCGGGCTTCACCTTCTTAATCCTAGGTTTGGCCGCTCCGGCCATCAGTTTGTGCGACAAGTTCCTTTCGAGCGCCGTTTCTACCGTCGTGACGAAGGCGTCGGAGTCCTGGTGACCCCACGGTGTCTGCTTACCGAAGGACTTTCGATACCAATCGTTGAAGTCGATCAAGCCGGACTTGGCACTCAGCTGTCCATCGTCGCCATAGACCCAGTGCCGTGGAAAGCGGCTGGCGCCGACCAGTACGCCACTCGACCGGCCGTCGGTGTACATCGTCAGGGTCAGGGTCGTCCACGCCAACGGCGCCTGCCACTGGATGAATGGCGCTCGACGCACTCGACGCGGCGCCGGCATTCCGGTGCGACCGCCCGCGGTCTGGGTGAAGCGGACCCATCCATCGCCGTAGACGGGCTTCACCTTGATGTCGGGCAGGGCGACGGCTTCGAAGACCTTGCTCACCGGTCCGAGCTTGACGGTGGTGCTGCCGATCATGCCGCCACCGGTGTAACTCGCCGCGGTGATTTCGCCGTTCGCGTTTACCTGAATGGACGCCGAGAGTCGATTCGCGAATCGGAACCGGTCCGCCCGTCGCAACTCGTCGAGGTCCTCGATCTGGTCCGGCGGGGCCTGGTCGTAGTGGGCCATCCCCACGTCGAAGGGCAGGCGGGTTCCTCCTTGAATTGCTTCGGAGGGAATCCATGACAGTGACGTAACTGAACTTTGGTATCTCATGGGCAACAGTGTCGTCCTCGCGGACGTTACGGTAAATAGTGGTAACGCACGTCGTCGTGGGGGTCTAACACCCCTACAGATATGCAGGTTTGCCCCCTGTCATTCGTTTGGCTTTGCAGTGAGACTCGTTCTCGTGAGTGACCTGAGCACCGACAGCGAAAACGTCATCACCGTCTTCCTCGCCGACGACAACCTCCTCGTGCGCGAGGGCGTACGAGCGCTGATCGATCGACAAAGCGACCTTCGCATCGTCGGTGTCGGGTCGGACTACGACGAGACGGTCACCGGCGCCACCGCCGCGGCGCCCAACGTGCTCGTCACCGATATCCGCATGCCTCCCTCGTTCAATCGCGAGGGCATCGAAGCGGCGAAGGAAGTGCGCAAGCGTCATCCGGGAACCGGCATCGTCATCTTGAGCCAGTACGACGACCCCGAGTACGCCGTGGCGTTGCTGGCCGAAGGATCGGCCGGCTACGGCTACCTGTTGAAGGACAACCTCGCCCAAGGCGACCAATTGATCGGTGCGATTCGCATGGTCGCGACCGGCGGCACCGCACTGGATCCGTCGATCGTCGAAGCGCTCATGCGTCCCGTTACCTCCAATAGCGAACTATCCGAAACCGAGGAGTCCCTGCTCGCCTTCGTCGCGGAGGGCAAGCCGATCAAGGCCATCGCGGCCGCGCGACGATTGACACCCGAAGCCGTCGATGCCCAAGTGGAGGCACTGTTTCGAAAGCTCGCCGAAGAGGTGAGCGCGGGACACCAAGGCGCGCTTGATCGGCTCAAGAACCTGCACCAATCGATCGTCGACCGCGAGGAGCAGGGCGAGACCTTGTCTCGGCTCCTCCCGGGCGGCATCGCGGAGAAGCTTCGCCACGAGGGCCGGCGAATCGGAGAGACCGAGCGTCTGAACTGCACGGTGATCATGAGCGACATCCGCTCGTACTCGACCATCGCTGAACACGCCGACCCCAGTGAATTGGCGGGACAACTCAACACCCACCGCGCGGCGATGAATCGCGCAATTATTGGGGAGGGAGGGACCGTGATGCAATTCGTGGGCGACGCAGTGATGGCGGTCTTCGGTGCGCCGGTGCCGAGTCATGACCATGCCGACCGAGCGGTCGTCGCGGCGGCGAGCATGCACGCTCTCCAGGCCGAGATCAATACGCGCTGGGAGGTTGAGAATCTCCCCGTCTTCGGACTGGGCATCGGCGTCTCATCCGGTCAGGTCGCGGCGGCCCTTCTGGGTTCAGAAGAGCGACTCGAGTACACGCTCGTAGGCGACACGGTGAACCTCACCCAGCGACTGCAGCAACTCGCCTCGGCGGGCGAGACCGTCATTTCCGAGCCGACCAAGTCTGCTCTGACGCTCAAGGTCGATACGGTCACGCTCGATGCTCAACTCGTCAAAGGTCGCGACACGCCCGTCGTGGCGTACAAAATCCTGGCCCTGGATCACGAAATAGAACCGAGCCTTTCGAAGGCCCAAGAAGGAGAGACCTCATGACCACCGCCCAAAGTGAAGTGACGAGCGATCAGCAGGCGTTGCCCGCACTCGTCGTGCGAGGCGTTCGCAAGACCTTCGAGGCCGAACTCGCTCCGGTTCGAGCGTTGCGCGGCGTCGATCTGACCGTCGACAGAGGGTCGTTCATTGCGCTCATGGGTCCGTCGGGCTGTGGCAAGTCGACCTTGCTGAACCTCATCGCCGGGCTCGAGGAGGTCGACGAGGGCACGATCAATGTCGCCGGTGAGTCGATGTCCGACGGCACCGAAGACACGCACGCGTTGATCCGCCGCAAGCACATCGGCATCGTGTTCCAGTTCTTCAACCTCCTCGAAGGAATGAGCGTCCTGGAGAACGTGGCCCTCCCCGCGATCATCGCGGGCAAGAATCGCAAGTCCGCTGAGTCGCGAGCCCGCGACCTCCTGGACCTTTTGGGTATTGCCGACAAGGCGTCCGAGATGCCCGGCGTGTTGTCCGGAGGCCAACGTCAACGACTCGCGATCGCGCGGGCGCTCGCGAACGAGCCGACGCTCTTGCTCGCTGACGAGCCCACCGGTGCACTCGACTCGGTCGGTGGACAAGAGGTCATCGAGCTCTTGAGTCGACTCCACGCGCAAGGTCAGACGATCATCCTCGTGACGCACGATGCGAATGTGGCGAAGGCTGCCGACACCGTCCTTCGAATGCGCGACGGTCGAATCTTGAGCGACGGCGAGGCGGTCACGAACGACGCCGTTACGACGATCGGGACACTCTGAGCACCCGTGACGCGGTGAGCGCGCTGGCCTCCACTCCGGTGACAACCTCGAGCAGCAACGCCGGATCGACACGAAGTCGTCTCTTCGCGAGAGTCGTGGTCATTGCGGCGTTGGCCGCGACGGTGGCCTCGTACGCCGACGCGCCCCACGCTGGTCGCACCGCACTCTGGGCCGTCGTCTCTGTTGCGGTGCTTTCCTGGTCGGTCGCGGCACTCGCCACGCTCGGTCGCACCCCCCAACTCGGTCTGCTGTGTTCATTGGTCTCCTTTGGAGGCGCCGTCGCCACACTGGTCATGCGAGTCAGTGACCACCACGGCCTGGGCGTCGACAACGGCGCGCGCCGCGTTGCCGAGATCGCCGCGTTACTCACCATGGCCGTCGTCGTTCATCTCTTAGCGGCCCTCACCAACGGCGTCCTTTCGAGCCGCGGCCGTCAACTCGGCGCGACCGCGTGGTACGTGGTGGCCCTCGTACTGTGCGTGGTCTACGCGTCGGGCACCCACGCCCTGAGCGTGTGGCCCCTCGCGATCGGTTGGGTCGTCGCCATCGCTTCGACCTTGCCGTCGATTCGATCTCGCTACCTGGTGGCGTCCGCCCGAGGACGCCAGATGATTCAGGCCCTCGCGGCCGCCACGACGCTGGCCCTCACACTCGCCGTCACCGTCGTCACGTTGCACTCCCTTGTCAATTGGCCGCTCGATGTCGCGCCAAGCTTGCTCGCGCTGTCCTGCGTCGTGCCGCTCGGCCTCGCCGTCGGCGCCTCACGCGCCGCCTCGCACGTGGACCGGATTCTGGTGCACCTCCTCACGGCCCTGGGCACCGTGGTCATCGTCGCGGGCGCGTACCTGCTCGCGGTGCGCGGATTCGCCAAGGCGCCAACCACGCACACGGGTCGCGATCTCCTTTGGTGGGCGATGGCCGCTGCCGCGGTCGCGGCGATCGCCCAACTGGCGTTACGCGGCCGGTTTGCGAGGATCGCCACGAGTTTCACGTACGGCGCTCGAGAGGCACCCGATGAGGTCGTTCGAACCTTCGGCAGCCGCATGACGCGTGCGATTCCCATGGACGAGCTTCTCCTGCAACTCGTGGAATCACTTCGAAAGACGTTGAACCTCGCGTCGGCGGAGATCTTCACGGGCAACGGCGACGTCTTGGATCTCGCGGTCTCGGTGCCGGATCGGCCCACGCGTTCGATTGAGGTTTCACGCGAAGAGCGAACCGTCATTGCCCGAGCCGGTGTTTCGGGCAACGCGTGGGCCTCGGTGTGGTTGCCGGCAATCGTGACCGGTAGCGCCACTGGACCCCTGCGCGTCGCACCGATCAGCCACGCCGGAGAGCTGCTCGGCATCATTGTGGTGAACCGCGTTGAAGGTGCCGTCGCCTTTCGTGAAGAGGACGACCGGGTGCTCTCGGACCTCGCGCGCCAAGTCGGTCTGGCGCTGCACAACGCGCAACTCGACACCGCACTGCAGACCACGCTCGACGAACTACGACAACAGGCCAACGAACTTCGCGCGTCGCGGGCGCGTGTGGTCGCTAGCGGCGACGCTGAACGTCGTCGAGTGGAACGAAATCTCCACGACGGGGCCCAGCAACACCTCGTCGCACTCGCAGTCAATCTGCGATTGACCAAAGACGTGCTGAGTGAAGATCCGGTTGCGGCCGCCGAGATGCTCGACGAACTCGGTGTCGCGGTCCAGGACACCATTAGGGAACTACGCGAACTGGCCCACGGCATCTACCCGCCACTCCTCGTCGATAGCGGGCTCGAAGAGGCGCTGCGCGCCGTTGCGAACCGTTCGCCGCTCGACGTCGAACTGGTGACGAATGGCATTGGCCGCTACGGTGGCGACGTCGAAGCGGCCGTCTACTTCTGTTGTCTCGAGGCACTCCAAAATGCGGGCAAACATGCCCCGTCGGCGCACGTGGTCGTTCGCGTCTGGGAGGAGTCGGGCAGCCTACTCTTCGAGGTGCGCGACGACGGACCGGGCTTCGACGTTCGCACCGCGCAGCGCGGCCACGGTTACGTCAACATGATGGACCGTCTCGGCGCCATCGGCGGCGCCGTACGCTGGGAGTCCGAGATCGGCCACGGCACGGCGATCCGCGGTTCGCTGCCCGTCGCCTGATCAACTCGCGAAGTCAACCTCGTCACGCTGATCCCAGAGACGTCGAAGCGTCTTCGCGCCCAGTGTCTCCTTGTTCACGTAGGCCCTCGCACCACTGGTCTTGGCGTCCGGCGGCAGGTCGTTGATCTCGTACGTCGAGCAGAGAACCACGAAGGTCTCGGGCAGGTTTTCGACGATTCGCTTGGTCGCTTCGATGCCGCCCATCTCGGGCATGTTGATGTCCATCAGCACGACGTCGGGATGAACCTCGTTGGCCAGTTCGATGGCGACGAGACCATTCTCAGCTTCGCCAACGAGTTCGAAACCTTCAGAGCGTCGGATGACGGCCCGCGCCGCCATGAGAAAGGGCGCCTGATCATCAACGACCATCACTGAGAGGGCTTCACTCACCCTCTAAGTATTTCACGACCCCACTTGACGAAAAAGTGAGGTGCCCCCCGGGAGGTGGTGGGGTTAGCCTCCCGCGTTCTCACCCAAATAGACCAGAACGGCCTTCACCCGACGATTCAAATCATGTTCTTCGGACAGGCCGAACTTGGTGAAGATCGAGTTCGAATGCTTCTCTACCGCTCGCTCGGAGACACCGAGGCTCTTCGCAATCGCTCCGTTGGACTTGCCTTGGGCCATCTCACTCAATATTTCGGTCTCACGTGGGGTCAACCAGTCGAGGTCGCTCTTGGGGCGATGCGATCGGGCCTTCACGAGTTCATCGACGACCAGGGGATCGATGACCGAGCCCCCCTCGGCGACGACTCGAATGGCGCGGGAAAGTTCACTCGCACCGGCCACGCGCTCTTTGAGCAAGTACGCACGACCGGCCGAACCATCTTCGAGCAGGGCCAACGCGTACGCCGGTGCGGTGTACTGACTCAGTACGACAACGCCCATCTTGGGATAGTTCTCGCGCACCCAATTAGCGGCGCGAATACCCTCGTCACTGCCAGTGGGGGGCATTCGTATGTCCGTCACGACGACGTCTGGCACGTGTGTGGTGATCAGTTCGATCAATTCGGGATAATCGCTCGCCACGCCGACCAAGTCGAAATAGTCGTCACTGCTTATCAGGCGAGTTATGCCTTCACGCAGGAGCGCGTTGTCCTCCGCCAAGACAACCCGAATAGTCATGCCCAGAACGTACCATCGGTCATCGATCTAAGGGCACGACGTTCTTCATTCATTTGAACCGTCCACGTCGGCGGTGGATAGCAATCTTCCGGCGTTATCATTGGAATCTCCGCGGGCGTAGTTCAGCGGCAGAACATCAGCTTCCCAAGCTGAGAACGCGAGTTCGATTCTCGTCGCCCGCTCCAAGTAGCCTGAGTCCCGAAATCTGGACCACGTTTTTATGACAACGTGTCTATCTCCATTTTTGACCGGTGTTACACGCCCACTAACGCCCATGGAGCGCCCACAAAATACAAGTGAACTCAGCTTCGCGGACTCGCTATCTGAGGGCAATGCTGACGGCGCGAAGTTCGTCGAGCGATTGGCGGGCGAGTTCGCTGAACTCCTGCCGGTTCGTCGTTTGAGACCAGCGCCCTTGCGTGCGCTTTAGGGCGAGAACTCCAAGTTCAGCCGCGAGGATCGCGGTGGTCTCGTCAACACCGCGATTCCCGAGCGCGCCGGCAATTGACGCAGTCAACGCGAGACGCTTGAGCGCATCGCGCTCTTGAAGTTCACTACTGGCCGCGATGGCAGCGTGCATCTTCTCCCCCAGGTCTCGCCTTTCGGGGGCAAACGCCTCCGCAGCAGCGTCGAGACCCGCGGCGACGATCTCCATCGGCGTCGCAGTCGCTGGTGCCGACGCGATGCCTTCTTCGATAAGCCTGCAAAGCGTGTCCTGACCGGCGGCCAGTACTTCGCGCTTGTCGTGAAAGTAACGAAAGAAGGTACTTTTGGTCAGTCCCGCTCGCCCGGCGATCTCGGCGACCGTGGTGTCATCGTAGCCTTGCTCGGCGAAGAGGTCGAGTGCAGCACGGACTAAACGCTCTCGCGCATCCGGCTTCCATCGACTCATCGGCCCAGTTTAGTGATGGGACGTGGTCCCATCAATCCACTATAGTGATGGGACTAAGTAGCATCACTTCGCGTCGCTCAGGGTCGACCCGTTCAAGGGAGATTTTCATGCGTATCTTTGTCACTGGCGGCTCCGGATGGATTGGTTCGGCACTCATCCCTGAACTCGTACGTGCCAGTCATCAAGTCCTTGGGTTAGCCCGCTCAAACACCGCCGCCGAAAAACTCGCGAACATGGGGCCGAGGTGCTCCTCGGCGACCTCAACGATGTTGACGTGTTGCGCACGGGCGCCCTGGACAGTGACGGCATCATCCACCTTGCCTTCATCGTCCCGAGTGTGAGCGAGGCTGCAACTCGCACCGACGCCAAGGCCATAGCAACGTTCGTTGAAGCACTTGCCGGTACGGGTAAGCCCATGGTGATTACTGGCGGGACACTCGTGACACCGGGTCGAACGGCCACTGAACGCGATGAACTTATCGCCGCTGGTCCCATTGCGGCTCGCATCACGAACATGAAGAGTTCCCTTGCCGCCGCGGAGAATGGCGTTCGGTCCTGTCTGCTCATGCTGCCCCGCTCGGTGCACGGCCAAGGAGATCGTCATGGCTTCGTCCCCCAACTCATCGCCGCCGCCAGAGCCAAGGGAATTTCTGGTTACGTCGGCGATGGAGAAAACCGCTGGCCCGCAGTCCATGTGAAAGACGCCGCGAGCCTGTACCGGCTCGCAATCGAGAAGGGCCCCGCTGGCGCGGTCCTTAATGCCGTCGGTGATGAAGGCGTGCCCGTGCGTGAAATCGCAGAGGCCATTGGTCGGCACCTCGAACTACCTGCGCGCTCCCTGCCCGCCGAAGAGTTCAGCGGCATGCTGTCGCACATCCTCAGCGCCGACATGCCTGCGTCAAGCACCATCACGAGGGAGCTCCTCGGTTGGGAGCCCACACACTTCGGCCTCATCGAGGACATCGACCAAGGCCACTATTTCGCTTGAATTCGCGACGCCAAACTGAGAACGCAAGTTCGATTCTCCTCGACCGCCTTCGCGTGATGTCAGCAGCCAACGGCGTAGTTGATGGCCGTGCAGACTCTGCGCATGACCTCTTCATCAACTCGACCGAGTGGCCCCGTGAGAGAGCTCTGAAGAACGGTGTGAAGACCGTCGCAGTTGATGACCGAGCGTTGGTTGATGCCTGCGTCGTCGTGGTCGAAATCGACCTCCGCTGCAAGGCCCCTTATCGATGTGGAGATCTCGGCGACGGTTGCGAGAGCCCGCACGTCGATTACTTCTGATCGAGTGAGCAATAAAACTGGTCGGCGCTTCTGGCCGACCTCGGCCAGCCAGATCTCGCCTCGCTTCACGGCTGACCCCACACTTCGACTTCTGTCCAGAAGGCATCAACGCTCTCTGGATGTTTTTCGTACGCCTCTCGGTCTGCCTTTACTTGGGCAGCTCGAACGGCGTTGGTTACCCCTTGGCGGGCCGCAGCCGAAATGTTCACTCCGAGGGTGCGAGCGCGCTCGGCCAGATCATCATCCATGGTGAAGGTCGTGCGCGAAGTTGACATACAAATATGCTATCAGATAGTGATGGTATTATTGCTGCCACTGGATCGTCCTCGTGGTGAGCATCGGCGTCAAGCCAGCCTCACGAAAACGACCTTCTTCCCAAGCCGAGCGAGTTCGATTCTCGTCGCCCGCTCCAACTAGCCTGAGTCCCGAAATCGAGACCACGTGGCGTTGACCCCAAAAAGTGGATTTGGTTTGTGAGAGTTTGCCGGACCTCACCCGTTCAGTTGGCTACGCCTCGCGCAACGCCTCGGCCGGCTGTACCCGAATCGCGAACAGCGCCGGCAGAAGAGCCAACGCGACGCCACCGACCACGATGACGGCGCAGACTGCCGTCACCAATTCCGCTGGTACGACCGCCACCGGCACTGCCCCTAAGTGCGAGGCGAACGTTCGCCAGACCGATTCTCCCACGGCGATTCCCGTGGGCACGCCGATCAGCAGTCCGATAGTGACGACCGTGAGAGCCTGCCAGCAGGTGGATGCCAGGACCTGACGTCGGACGAAACCAAGAACCTTGAGCAGGGCCACCTGGCGTCGGCGTCGCGCGACGCTCACGAAGAGGAGATGCGCGAGCGTCGCCGCTCCAAAGAGGGCGAGCGTGACCCCAAGTAGAAGGGGAAAGTCCACGGCCTGGCCGAAGTTCACCAAGTTGACGGGCACACTCAATTGATTGACGTTTTGGGAGAACTCGCGTTCGAATCGAGCGAGCGCGGCGCGCCCGGCCGCGCCCGGTGCGATGCCCACCGCCATGCCCCACCCACTGGTTGACGCGAGCAGCTTTTGCTGGCACGCAGTTTGATTCGGGCTACCCAAACAAGAAATATCGAGAGCCGCACTCTGGGGCAATATTGCTCCCACGCCGAGGCCGCCGATGCTAAACGTCGGAGGCAGCGTGACGGTCCCGACGACTTGCAGTGTCTTCACTTCCGCCTTGCCCGACGGGTTGGCCACTGTCACAGGGACCCTTGATCCAACGTGCACGTGCGCCTGGGACATCGTCGTGGCTCCCAACAAGATCTGGCCGTCCCCTTTCGGGTATCGACCATTGACGAGTGAGAACGCCATTGGTCCCTTAGCCACGTTGACGACGACCGCTTCGACCGGGACCGTTCCCACTCGCACGTACTTGCCGGCGAAACCGTAAGTGACCTTGGTCACGTTCTTGTTCGGATCGAAGGTCGCCAATGCCTTATGTAACTGCGGGGTGCTCATGCCGCCCATGTCGAGTTGCCAGTTCTGCCCGTAAAGCGGAGGGTTCGTCACGAGGTGGTTCAGGCTCGCGCCAAAGACGGTGGTAGCCACCAGCGCAACGACGGCGACCGTGGCTCCGACCAGCGCCATGGCCACTGGGACACTGGACCGGCCCCGCCCGCGATCGAGCGCGTTGCGCACCCCGACGAGGACGCTCGGTGTCGCCCCGGTTCTTGCGACCATGGCAACGAGGGGGTTCGTGTGACCGACCAACTGATCTCGGCCGCTGGTCGCACCGCCGCTCTGGGCTGCTCGCCACGACGGAAGTACGGCGAGTGCCGCCACCGTCACCACGACCGCGAGGAAGCCCACAGCGAACAAGACACCGTTGAACACGAATCCCTGGGTCGGCTCCGCGGCGCGAGCCTCGCCCACCGGCGTCAGCGGCGATACGACGAAAGCAAATGCCACCGACGCCAAGGCGCCGGCCCCGCCGATGGTGGTGGCGCGCACCATGCCAAGACCGAAGAGTTCGCGCGGCCGCATGCCCAGCGCGGCGAGCGTGGGGTAGGACTCTCGTTCGACGAGATTCTGGCGCGACAGCGCCTGTCCCACCAACGCGAGGCCGGCCAGCAATGCGAAAAGCGAGAAGAACAACCACCCGGTCGACTGAGGCTGGATCGACTGTTGCACCGACGCCGAATTCGAGTCCTCGTTCAAGAGGTAGACGTAGCCAGCGTTTTGGTGGTGATAGACGTACGCCTGCAATTGAGAGATGTCTCGCTGGCCCTGTCGCAGTCGAATCTGCACGACCTCCGACGACACCACCGCGACTCCGAAACCGCGGCTGAACGCCCGGCTCGTGAAGAGCGAGTAACTCGGAGAGCTGGACGGGAAGTCATTTTCGCTGACTTCGAAACCAACCACTCGGAAACTCACCTTCGGTCCGTGGGGAACGACGTAGGCGTTGGAGCCGATGATGTCCCTTCGCTGCGACATCGCATAGAAGGGAACCGTCAAAGTCGATCCGATCCGAAGCCCAAACTGCTGCTGCATCGAGAACCCCACCAGCACGTCGTGCACACCGGTGGGCAGTCGTCCGGAAAGCAATTTGACAGTGCTGGAAAGATGCGAGTTCGGCAAGCTCGCAATTCCGAGGTCTTGGTTCGGAACGAAGTGCCCTTGAGCGTTCGCGTTCCCGTTGGCGTAGTAGATGTCCGAGGTCACCTTAGATACGTAGGGCAGATGGAAGTAGTCCTTGGGGAGTTGAGACGACGTGAAGATTTCTGCGTCGTAGCCGTAGCGCGCGGAGAAGTTAGTGAAGGCCGTGGACGTTCGTCGGGCGGTGGAGAACCCAGCGAGGACGGTCCCGCCGATGAGGGCCACCAGGAGTGCGAGAGCGAGCCACGATGCCCATCGTCGCAGGAACTCGGCCCGATACACGACTCCGACAGAGCGCATTGCCCTCCCCTTAAGTAGGGCTCAGTATGCCCGACCAACAGCGCTCGCGAGATGGTGCCAACCGTCGGAATTGCCTCGTGCTAGCACCTCCGCGAACCGTCTAACTTTCAGCGGAACGGTTCCGCAACCATCTTCAGCAAATTCGAATCAATTACGAAACATCACCTCGACGCTGAGCCCAGCCAGCCCGGAAGTGACTCCCTCACTGAACCAAAAGGCCAAACTGGGGGAACTTCGGGGTTCCTTTCGGCAGTGAATACTCAGAGTTCACACGAGTGATCCCGGCAAACACGAAGTCAGTGTAGGACGCAATTTCACCCACGAATGGAGTGGGTCCAGGTATCGGCGATGTCACTTTGGGCTTCGGAGGCAGAGTGGACCTATAAACCCGCGAGCAATGGTCTTTTACGACATTGACGTTGGCCAAAAGGTGTTTTGGCGCCAAGTCGATGCTTTCCATGCAGCGAGTTCGCAAATTGTCGTGGTACTCGACTCTTTTGGGCCGCGCGTTGGTGCCTGACTCTCGCCACGATGACACCGTCGGCCTTAATCTGATTGACGGTGACGGTACGTGGGAGATTCTGAATTGAGCAACTGGGGCGCCGAGAGGACGTTAGGAGCCCTCGCGACTCTTGATGAGACCGCCCTACCGGATGATTTTCTTGAAGTACGGACAGCGGAATACAGACTCATTCGTTATCCGAAGCGACTGATTTCACCGACGCTGCCGGCGGCCCAAGTTGTGTGGTCACAGACGTTGAGATCCCTGGACATTGTGTTCGGCGAGATTGCGTCTGAGGTTCGCGGGTGGGAACTCGAGGAATTCCATTGGTGGGTA
This sequence comes from uncultured Acidimicrobiaceae bacterium, assembly GCA_963800765.1. GTDB lineage: Bacteria > Actinomycetota > Acidimicrobiia > Acidimicrobiales > RAAP-2 > RAAP-2. Next base: position 352,463 of record CAWDCF010000004.1, on the reverse strand, counting down.
ACGAGTACCACGCGCCCTCTCGACACGGAGCAGCACCTCCTTGCCCGTGGAGGAGATGTGAGCGACTCGTATCAGGTCTTGGCCCGTGAACTTGGCGGCGAAGTCTCCGAGGTCGTGGTGCCAGATGGCGTGCGGGTCGAATTGGTCCGTGATGAACGTTCTCTCCGAGCCGCGATTTTCGTTGAGACCGAGGGTTGGGGTAGAGCACCGTCAGATGAGGCAGCGATTAGTCATCGTCTCACTGAGGCGCTGCACGATCTCGAAACGTCCGCAGGCTTTCAGTTCGTCGCCTTCATTGACGGCGAGCCAGTATCGACTGGCTGTTGCAGCATCGCCGGCGAAGTCGGAAGATTGTACGGCGCGGTTACCTTGCCAGATTCTCGATTGCGTGGCTGCTACCAAGCCGTGCTCTCGTCACGACTGCTTCAGGCCCGTGATTTTGGGGCGACGATTGCATTGACGCGCGGACGACCCTTGACGTCCGGTCGCATCTTGGTTAAAGCTGGATTCACGGTGTACGGCTTGGAAAACTGTTACCGCCTCAGCATTGATTAATTAAGTTCGCACGGCGCAATCGATCACTCCCTGAAGTCAGCATCAACTACGTGCCACGTTCTTCCTCCGTTGGTCGTTGACTCAATCTCATATTTGATCGGTGCATTCGGTACGGGATTGCCAATGGTCGTGACCTGATTCTCTTGTATGTTGACCCACCCAACTAAAGGATTGATGAAGAAACTCCCAATTGGCTGGGCATGAATTCGCAAACTGATGGAGAGTGAGAAGTCAGTGAATCGCGATGTCCCCGTCGCAACAGCGACCTCGGCTTTCCCCGTGTCACATGAACCGCAGTATCCAGTAAGCCAGGCGCCGCCCGAGGCGGTTTCGCCGAAGTCATCGATGGTGGCAAACCTCCCCGGCGTGCTGAGTGGCACACTCGGCGTCACTTGACTCGACGTCACAACCTTCCACGTTCGACCTGCGTTCATTGTTCGCTCGACGGTATACGGCATGCTGCCCGCTCCTTCGCCGTAGCCGTAGAGCAGCCATGCAGTGCTTCCCGCACACGAGATCCACGGTGCGGGCCGAGGTGTTTGGGGCGGCACGGAGTTTTCCGGTGGCCCGGGCGATTCAGTTCCGGCGAGTGACAGCATCCACCTCCCTTCATTCAGGCGATATAGGTTTCCAGATCCGCCGATACCGAGCCATACGGTCCCAGACGGCGTCGCACAGAGCGACGTGCCAAGCGCAGGCGCAGGAAATCTCTTCCAATCGACACCTCCATTGAGAGTACGGAGGAGTACGCCGTTGCTCGTCAGTGCCCATCCAACGTCTCCGGTCACGAAGTCGTAGTTCATTATCGGTCCTTGCGACGGTTCGCGCGCGTTCGTCCACGTATGACCTCCGTCGCTCGTTGAAATGAGACCCTCGTAATTGAGCAGAGCCCAGCCGTGCGAAGCATTGACGAAGTCGATGTTTCGGACAAAACCACCTCCGGTCTTGGTGTGGGTGCCCTGATAGACCGTCGACCAGTGGCGTCCGCCGTCCGTCGTGCCCACGATGGAGTTGTTGTAGTCAACGATCCAGCCGACCTTGGAGGACACGAACTGCAGATCGTGATCGGGCGGTGAGTAGTACGTCCCGGGGTGATCGATCAGAGGCACGGCCAGTGGCCCCGACGTAAGGGCAGCCGCCAGGTCGTCCGCACTATTTTTTGTCGTCGCGAGGAGTTGCATTTGTCCGTCGAATGAACTGAAGCTTGCACTGGCGGGCTCGATCAGCGGTGCTTCCACAATGACACCGTTGAGGTCGATAGCCAGTTGACGATGGAAGTACGCCTTCGCCACACGGTCCCAAAGTATGGACTCGCTCCTATTGAGTCGAACCTCAATGAGCCAACCGCCGGCAATCGCCGCGTGCGTCACTTTGGCCGAGGCCACTTTGGACGAGAGCGTGAGGAGCGTAGGTCCGACCAAGTAGCGATCGGTCACGTCTTTGCCACCTTTTAGAATCGGCAGCAGGGCGGACGAGTCCGGCGACGCGGCGTCCTGTGACGGAGTCGTCGTCGCGAACTTCGACAGCGCGGGGTCTGTGAGCACTCGTGGCTGTGAGAATCCACTTGCGGGCGTGCCCGACATCGGCACATCAAACTTCGCGTTCGAACACGTCGCTGGCAACTTCCTCATCGACAGCGGTCCACTCTGAACTCCCGAGTAGCACCTCACCGATCGGATGAGCAGTTCGGGCGATGATGTAAGCAGCGACGAAGGTTCGCTCAGATCCTTGGGCCCATTGGTGACGACGAGCGCGCCCTTCTTCACCTCCACCTTGGCGTTCGGATAGCCGATTGCACGAAGACGCGCCGTCATAACCCGCTGGTCAGCTGGAAGCTGAGCCGTGGCTACCGATCCACCAGAGCCCGGGTAGAGCGTCACGGCGTAGGCCGGACTGGTCGCGGGACCGGCTACAAGCACAACTGCGAGTACGACGATCGCCAGTGCACCGATACTCATCGTCGAGAGACGAATACGCGATTGACGCTGACGAATGCGTTGGTGCAGTGAGCTTGGCGACGGCAATCCGACAACCGGGACCGACGAAAGTGCTCGATCGAAGAGGTCTTGAATTGGGTCATTCGATGACATTGGTGGCACCCTTCACTTGATGTGACGCGTTGGCGAGAGCAGCGTGCAGGGTGGCCTTAACGGTCCCCTCGGCACATCCCATCGCGACAGCTATTTCCGGGATCGTGAGTTGGCTGATGTATCGCAAGAGCAATGCCTCACGCTGGCGATCCGAGACACTTTGGAGAAGCGACTCGATCATCATCCGATCCTCGACATGCTCCTCACCGGACTTGTTAGACGACGGTTGAATGACGAGGAGCGGTTGCTTTGCCTCATGACGAACACGTCGACGGTGAAGGTCACGACCAATATTGAGGGCCACGATCATCGTCCAGCCTTCAGGGCGCTCGAGTGACGAGACTTTCGCCCACCTACGCAACGACTGGAAGAAGGCTTCTTGTGTGATCTCCTCGGCTAGCGCCACATCACGAAAGGTGAGCACCATGGCTCGTCGCACCCGGTCGTAACTCGCCGAGTAGTAGGTGTCGAATTCCATTTACGACGAAACTCCATTCGGCTATTCGCTTAGGCACTCACGAGTAAGACGATCTTCGCAGCCAAATCGTTTAGCCGAACTTGCACAATTTCAATCGATCGCTAAACCAGTTCGCGGGTTCTGACGCCCTCCCAGTCAGATCGAAGGCCCTGGTATGCCCGCAGTATGCCTGCGCCGGAGAGTTGAGGTCCTCTTTGCAGGCGCGTATGAGCCGGGACCAGGAAGGATGAATTCGTCTCAAATCAACCTCGCTCAGCTTCCCGAGTTGAGAACGCGCGATAGCGAAAACTCAAAAGATGCGACTTACCCACCAATTTCACACCTTGCTGCCGAACTCAACTTTTCCAATGTTGCACCGAACCGATGGACCATCGCTTCCCGTTCGAGTTGTTGAACAAGAACTGCTTGTAGCAACTCGTAGCACAAATTGCTACAGTGTTGCCATGGCCAAGACCATTCCCCAAAGAGAGTTACGAAACGATAACGCTCACGTCATCGATGCCGTGGTGTCCGGTGAGACGTTCGTCGTGACCCGCAACGGTGTTCCCGTTGCAGAGCTCGGACCAATTCGAAGCCCTCGTCGGAGTTTCGTACCTAAGAGTGACGTCTTGGCAATCGCGTCTAATGGTCCGCACATCGACTTCAAGCAATTTCAAAATGATCTCGACCGCGTCATCGACCAGAGCCTGTAAATGTCGACCGGACTGCTCGATACGTCCGTGGTCATTGATTGGGACGACCCGAGCGTGGCCGCCGCGCTCCCGGACGAAGCCGCGGTCAGCGCGATCACGTTGGCTGAATTGACTGCGGGGCCCCGTCTCGCTTTGACGAGCGCCGAGGGTGCCCGTCGCCAAACTCGCCTCCAACAAGTTGAGGCAACCTTCGACCCAATCCCGTTCGATGTCAGAGCCGCGCGAAGTTTTGGAGAAGTGGTCGCCGCCGTTGCCGACGCCGGCCGCTCCCACCGTCGCCGCTTCGCGGACTTGCTCATCGCAGCCACCGCCCACTCGAATGGGCTCACGCTTTACACTCGCAATCCCCAAGACTTCGCTGGCCTCGAACGCCTCATCGAGGTGGTCAGCATTTAAAGGCGACACCAGCGTTCGGCTAGTCGACGAACCCGATGACGCCATCGGATTTCCGTTGCCCACTTGAAGTGAAGTCTTGCCAGCGGTGACTTGTGCCTAACTGCCTTTGTACGTGCTCAAGCCCCGCTTCGCACAGACCATTGGTTCTATTCATCGAAAGGGGAGGCGTCGATCAGATCGAGGAAACCGAAACTCTCGATGAGTTCAGCCGCTCGTGAGTACGGCTTCTTTTTCGCCTCCACTCCAAAGACGTCAATGAATGACTCCTTCATTCCCAATCGTGGCGAAACTACAAGTACTACTTCGAGCCACTCGGGAGCAATCTGATCCCTACGCAGACCGACTACATCCGCAGCAGCGCCCATTTGGACACCGGCAACCTCGGGCCGCAAGTCATCGGCGGCGATTAAGTCCATATGCAAAGCAATGGCGTCGAAGATCAATTTTGCATCGACAGTTGACCTTTTAGCGTCCAGGACGTATTTGGCCCCGACGCCTCCTCCCTTGAGGTGAAATGGCGTTACGTTGTCGTCCATCTCGGTACCCAAAGCGATGTCGTGCAACATACTCGCCACGTAGAGAAGTTCCGAATCGAACGTCCGCCGCGCCGCAGTCAGTAGGTACGCGCCAAATTGGAATGTGCGCTCGCTGTGCCTCACCAAGAATGGTGGTTCAATCATGCTGGCCAACGCTGCCGCGCCCTTCGCCAAGGCAGTGTCAGGTGCAGTAATTGGTTCCATCGTGGCTCCTTATCCGCCGACCATTTCGCTGCTACCTTCAAGAGCGGTGACAGCCATGTGGGGTGAGGCACGCCATCGGGAATCCCCCAAAGGTGCTGGTTCCGAGACGATGGTGATGTGGCCATCGCCGACGTCATAGACGAGACCGGAGACATACAGACTTGACGGGATGAATGGATTCGCTCGAAGCTGTTCTAAGTCGAATTGCACGCCCGCCGTGGGATTCGTGACGTCTCGACTAGGAACGTCGTCGGCATCAATCCCGAAATACTTGGCAAGCAGGTTCCTGTGCCGGGGACCGCCAAGTCGTGCGATGCCGCAATCAGTGTGCTGAACGAGGATCAACTCGAAATTAGAGCCAAGTTTTTCAATGGATGCGATCGTAATGAGAAGGGCGAGTTCGTGGAGTACTTCAGGCGTGACTCGTCCGCCCATGTTCCGCAACACGACTGCCTCGTTCAGTTCGATTCCCAAGACGTGCGCCGGGTCGACGCGATGATCAGCGCAACTCAGAACTAGCGCTCGCAGCCTTGGCTCCAAGGACGGCGCCGAGCCCGGGTGTGAGTTCGCATGAACAGCATTACGTTTCATGAGTTCCTTTGTCACGGACATCATTCCTGACCTCATCGATCTCAATGTTGGAATTTGAATAAAGGACATAACACTTAAAACGCCAGTCCTGACCATTCTCTGAGTCCGAAAGCCGTATTTCAAGAGGCGACATCGCCATTGTCTGGGGTATTATCGCCAAGTGCGTTCGTCGGATGAGCCAGAGTTCCGAATCGGTATATTGGCCTTCAACGGCTGCTTCGCATCCGAGATATTCGCGTTCTCCGATCTCTTGATCATCGCGAACAGAATTGCGAATCAGAGTGGATCGTCGACCCGGGATCGATTCAAGATCACCGTCATCGGGCGACCGAGTCCACGCGTCGTCGCTGGCGGGTCAACGATTGGGTCAAAGCGCTGGCATTCCAAATTCGATCTGCTCGTCGTGCCTGGATTCGAACTTGTACCTTCAGAGAACCTTGATCGCCGACTCGGGAATCTCAAAGACGAAGCTGACTTCATCGAAAGGGTTGCCGCTCGGGGCGTTTCGGTGGCGTCGATCTGCGTCGGAGCGTTCTTGCTCGGAGAAGCTGGACTTCTCGACGGTCGACGAGCGACCACGGCGTGGATCTTTGCGAACGAACTCGCCCGGAGATATCCCGGTGCCGACGTGAGGCCATCATCACTGTTGGAGGAAGACCACGGCGTCACTACGACGGCGGCCTTTAGCTCCTCTCAAGACCTGGCGCTTCGAGTAATCCGCAACGTTCTCAGTCCAGAGATTGCGAGAGCGACGTCGCGAATTACTCTCGTTGCCGCGAATCGTCAGAGTCAGGCGCCATTCATTGATCGGTCCTTTGATCGAGCCACTTCAAATCAGTTTTCCGACCTCGTCGGCAGTTGGCTGGTCGAGCGCCTTACGGATCGCTATGACTTGTCTCGCTTAGCCTCGGAGTTCAATGTGAGTACGCGAACGTTACTCCGTCGATTTCACGCCGAAGCAGGGATTTCGCCACTCGACTACCTCCAACGGAGGCGAGTTGACGCAGCCAAGGTGCTCTTGGAGACCTCAGAGAAAACCTTGACCGAGATTATGAAGTCAGTCGGATACTTGGATCCCGGTACGTTTCGCCGACTCTTCTTGGACAATGTCGGAATCACACCGGCCGACTATCGCAGGCAGTTTCGTTCCAGCAAATTGTGACACCGTTTGACAGTCATTCGATCGACGAAGAATTCGCACAGAACCAGCGGATTCATTGGACCCGTCCGGCGCCGCCACTGGGACTGACAACGAAACTTTGGACAGGTCGATATCCTCGAATTTGATACTCCGCTTCAATTTTTGCAGCAATCATTTGACAATCGTCAGCCACAACGAGTGCACAACCTCCAAGGCCGGCCCCGAACATGCGTGCACCCTCAGCACCATTTGACATGGCAGTGTCAACAACACAATCGAGTTCCGGACACGAAACCCCGAACTTATGCTGAAGTGATCGATGCGACGCAAGTAGCAGGTCACCGATGGGCTGTCCGATTGTGAGTCGAGTGACCGTTGCGATGACTCGATCATTTTCAGTCACTACGTGTCGAGCCACCTCTGCGAGATCCCCGTCCAATTTGCTCTCAACCATCGACAGGTCCGCCTCCCGCAATGAGTTGACGCCGAGTCGAGCTGCGGCCTGCGCGCACTGGGCACGCTTCAACGCGTAACTGCCATCTCGATTCGCGTGACGAACCATTGTGTCAACGACCAACAACTGGTCGAGCGACAATGGCACCTGCTGTATCGATTGGTCGAGGCAATCAATCAACATGACGTTGTGCGGCTCTGCATTCAACACAGCAAGTTGATCCATAATTCCTACCGGCACGCCGACGTACTCGGTCTCCGCCTTGTGACACAGTCGCGCAAGTTGCAATCGATCAAAGCCAGCTCCAGTGATGTCGTTAATCGCCACAGCGACGGCAGCTTCAATTGCCGCTGACGATGACAATCCCGCGCCGGACGGTATTTCCGAGTGAAGAGAGAATTCAAGTCCGGGAATCTCCACTCCAAACTCTCGAAACGCCCAGACGGTACCCAAGACGTACGACGCCCAGGAAAAGGCATCGGAAGGCTCCAGTGCGTCCAACTCGCTCACCACGACGCCACTGGCCTGCGTTGAAGATACGACCACTTCAGCTTCGTCGAGCAGTGCCACATTGACGTGCAGTCGACGCGAGATCGCAAACGGCAATACGAATCCCATGTTGTAATCGGTGAACTCTCCGATGAGATTTACTCGACCTGGCGACTGCCAGAGGCCGCTCGACTCCTTGCCTCGAACCAACCGTGCGCGAGAACGTGCGTCTGCCATCAATGCATCGCCTCTCTCAATCGACCGGCAGCGTCTTCTGGACCTACGTCGACGACGACGGTGCCGGCACCCATTTCGACGCCAGCAAGATACTTGATCTTGGTCGCATCTCGGTGTATTGGTTTGAACTCGAAGCGAAGATGGCAATAACGGTCCCATTCGCATTCCTCATCAGACGGGCGTTGATGAATCGTCATCACGTATGGGAGCGAGACATTCCAAAGTCGGTCGTAGCACTTCGTAACTTCAGAGAGCACTTCTGACAGTCCCCGCTTTTCTTCCTCGCTCAATGTGGACAGCGATGTGACGTGTCGCCTGGGTACGACATGCGTCTCGAAGGGGAACTGGGGAGCGAAGGGAACGAAGACGAGCCACGTCGCCGTGTTCATGATGAGTCGGTCTGTCGACTCAATCTCCCGCTCGCAGATATCACACTGAATACACCTCTGCGTTGATGAGAAATATTGTTGCGCAGTTTCGAGGTGCTGACGCACTCGAGGTGGGATATCGGGAAAGGCGTAGATCTGTCCATGGGAATGGCCAAGCGTTGCTCCCACGAGCTCGCCCTTGTTCTCGAAAGGCATCACGTAATGTACGCCCGGGTCACGACCGAGCGTCTCGCAACGATCGATCCACGCCTCAATTATCAAACGAATTCTCGAAATCGAAAGGTCGCAAAATGTCTGATTGTGGTCGTCGCAATAGACAACCACTTCACAATGTCCGTACGCCGGTGACGTTTGATAAGGGTGGGGGGCGCTCGCGAGGTCGTCAGTGAATCTGCTCACGGAAAGCGACGGGAAGCGATTCTCGAAAACGGCCACTTCGAACTCCGCGAGTGGAATTTCGCTGAATCCGTCGTCGTTGCCTGATATCGGGCACAACGGACACTGCTCGGCCGGTGGGCGATAGATCCGCTCCTGGCGATTGACCGTTATCACCACCCACTCGTTGGTCAAGGGGTTGTAACGTCGCTCAGCCATTGTCATGCACAACGTCGTCTAGGTGTTTTCCCACGTTCGCGCCATACCGGTACAGAATCAGTGTTCGACCATCTGCTCTTACGCGCGTCTCTCGAATGAGGACTTGTCCTCCAATGTGGGTCGTCGTCGTTTCTGCGACGCCAGGTGCAACGGCACCACTGAATGATTCCTCGTCATGACGATTTTCGAATTCCGACGTCACGTGCCGTCATCATTCCCGGATACAACGCCACAAGGAAAGAAGGAATGCATCTGCTGAGGGACCACTGCGCACGCGAACCGCGCGGCGATGCGACCAATACGCCGGCGTACTCGTACCCCCGCTGGGCACCGCGTAGTTCCCGTCACCTAACGGACCATTCGTGCAGTCCCACCCTCAACGAGTCGACGAACCTCGTCGAGGGTGACCATGGACGAGTCGCCCGGCGTGCTCATGGCGAGCGCACCATGGGCGACACCGTAACGGATCGCCTCATCGGTGGGCATTCCTTCGAGCAGGGCGAATATGACTCCTGCGGCGAACGAATCGCCACCGCCCACTCTGTCGAGGATCTCGAGTGCCGGCATCACCTCACTCGACATCACGGCGCCGTTCACCCAACAGACGCCGCCCCAGTCATTTCGTGACGCCGAGTGGATCGTGCGGACTGTCGACGCGACCAAGCGAAGGTTGGGAAACGCCGAAGCCACCACGCCGAGCGCGACGACATCACGGCTTGCCCGAGAGTCCGGATCGAAGGACTCCTCCTGAGAGACCTCTACGCCAAGCGCCTCGACGAAGTTCTTCTCGTTTCCAAACACCACGTCACAGAGACTGACGAGCCGTCGATTCAGCTCGATTGCCCGCTCGTTACCTGAACCGCCACCCCAGAGAGAGGCCCGGACGTTGACGTCGTACGAGACTATGGCGCCCGACTTTTTCGCTGCACGTATCGCCTCCTCGGCGATGTCAGCGGTCGTCTCCGACAGAGCACTGAAGATCGATCCGGTGTGAAACCATCGCACACCTCGGTCCACGAACAGGTCGTCCCATTTCACATCACCAACCTTCATCTGGCTGGCGGCGGAGTTCGCTCGATCTGAGCAGCCGACCGCGGCACGGGGTCCGAATCCGCGCTCCGTGAAGTTGAGTCCGTTTCGTACAGAGCGGCCAATTCCGTCGTACGGCACCCAACGTAGCCACGAGAGATCGACGCCGCCTTGTCGCATGAGATCCTCGATGAGTCGACCGATCGGATTGTCGGCGAGTGCCGTGACGACGGCTGCGCGCTGTCCGAAGCAGGAACGCAACCCACGCGCGACGTTATACTCACCTCCTCCCTCCCAAGCCCTGAATGACCGCGCCGATGAGATCCGTTCGTCGCCGGGGTCGAGTCGGAGCATCACCTCGCCAAGCGCCACCACATCGAAGGCGCACTCCTGCGCTGAGCGTGCGACGAACGCGGCTTCGCTCTCCTGGAACCGTTCAGCGGCCACCACGCACCGCCTCTACGATGTCAACCGCTCGACGGGCGAGCCGAGTGATCTCGTCGAACTTTCCCGCCGCCAGAAGTTCCGGGGACGCCATCCAACTCCCACCGCAGGCCGCCACCTGCTCCAGGCGCAAATAACTCTCCAAATTGGCTTCACTGATCCCACCGGTCGGCACGAAGCTAACGTCGCGGAATGGTCCAGACAGGGCCTTCAGGTAATCGACACCGCCCGCCGCCTCGGCCGGAAAGAACTTGAGCAAGCGAGCCCCGGCGCGAAGGGCACGCAGTACCTCAGTGGGCGTACACACGCCGGGGAGGACCAGCACGTCGTGCGCAACGCAGTAATCGATCATCTCTTCATCGGTGCCGGGCGAGACGACGAACGACGCACCTAAAGCGACCACGCGACGTGCGTCATCCAGGGTTCGCACGGTCCCCGCGCCGAGCAAGGCGTCCGGATGTCGATGAATGAGTTGCTCGAGTGCGGCGGCGCCGTCCAGTGTCCGCAAGGTGATTTCCGCGGCCGCGATACCGCCGGCACTGAGCGCCGCGAACAACTCTTCCGCTTGACGTGAGTCCTCGACTTCAACGACGGGCACGATGCCGAGTCGGCGCAACCGCTCCTCGAGGTGACCGGTTCGTGTCGCCCGAGACGTCACCATCGACGACACACCCTTCTCGTCATCACCGTGTGCTGCCGGCGGCACGCTCATCTCGAGAGCCACCCACCGTCAACCGGCAAGATTGCCCCGCACACATAGTCCGACGCAGGCGAAGCCAGGAAGAGGGCCGCGCCCGCGATGTCGAGTGCCTCGCCCCACCTTCCGGCGGGAATTCGCTCGAGGATCGATCGACTGCGATCCCGGTCGGCGCGCAACGCTTCGGTGTTATCTGTCTCGATGTAACCGGGAGCGATTCCGTTCACGTTGACGCCTTTGGGAGCCCATTCGTTGGCGAAGGCTTTGACGAGCCCAGCGACACCGTGCTTGGACGCCGTGTACGAAGGCACGAGGATCCCACCTTGAAAAGAGAGGAGGGAACCCGTGAAGATGACTTTGCCCGTGCCGCGTTCGATCATCGTTCGTCCGATCTCGCGCGTGAGGATGAAAGGGGCAGTGAGATTGATTGCGATGGTCCTTGTCCACATCTCGTCCGTATGGTCCACCGCCGCGGCTCGCACGATCGAACCCGCGTTATTCACCAATATGTCGGTCGGACGAGAACGCTGTGCCAGTTGCGAGGCCAGTTCATGAACCTGCTTCTCGTCAGACAGATCGGCACGGATCGCTTCGAACGACCGGCCGAGCGACTCGACCGCTCGCTGCACGTCCGAGCCCGAGTCGTCGAGTTGTGCGCTCACTCCGACGATGTCCGCCCCAGCAGCGGCGAGCAATTCGGCAATTGCCCGACCGATCCCGCGTCGCGCACCGGTGACGACGGCGAGCTTCCCAGAAAGATCGAACAGTCCCTCGAGATGAAGTGACGTTCCGTTCCTCGTCACGTCGTTTCACCGCAGTCAACGAGCACCTTCATCGCCTGGCCAGCTCTGAGTCGCTCAAACGCAGCTGGCGCCTCGCTCAGTGAAACGACGTTAGTGATTAAATCGTTGGTTGAGATGGAACCGTCGCCGAGTAATCGAAGCGCTTCTTCAAAATCGCCTGACTCGTAGACACGCGCACCGACGAGGGTCAACTCGCGCCAGAAGAATTTGAAGAGGTCCACAGGGGTCGGACGCGAATGGATCGCGACGAGGGTGAGGCGACCCCGAGCAGCTAACGAGGCCACGGCCGCCTCCACGCCGCCCGGCGAACCTGAGACCTCGAAGCTGACGTCAACGCCAGCGCCCTGCGTCCACTCGTCGATGACGGCGGCCAGTTCATCGGTTGGGTCGACAGTGCGCAGACCGACCCGCTCAATGAGCTTGCGGCGTTGCTCATTGGGTTCGCTCACGAGCACTTCGCCGCCTGTCGCCGATGCCACTGACGCGATGAGGAGGCCGATCGGGCCCCCTCCGACGACGAGCGCCTTTTGCCCAGCGCGCAGTTCCGAGCGGCGTACGTCATGGACGGCCACCGCGGTCGGCTCCGCCAATGCCGCCTCCTTCAGGCCGAGACTTGCGGGGACTCGGACCAGCGTGCGCTGGTGAACGTTCCAAGAACCTTGCATCGCGCCGGGTGAGTCGATCCCGATGAAATTCAGCCGATAACAAATGTGGGTGAATCCACGTAGACACGCCGGACAGGTTCCACACCACTCCAGCGGAACGACGACGACCTCATCGCCTGGCGCCCAGTCGATGACACCATCACCGACTGCGGTCACCGTACCGGACATCTCGTGTCCGAGAATTGCGGGAAGGGTCACCCTTGCGTCCATGTCACCATCGAGAATGTGCAGGTCCGTTCCACAGATACCGACGTAGGCAACCTTCAACTGGACTTCTCCCGATCCCGGGGGGCGTCCATCCGCGTCTCGCACCGCGATGCGACCGTGGCCTTCGTAGTATGCAGCAAGCATCACCAACTCCTTCTCTTGTTCCGAAATAACGTCGTCGTCATAGGGCCACACGAACGTGCGGGTTCATCGGGGCGAGCGCGAATCACGATTGAGCGCTGACTCTTGCACTGTTGGGGAACCCTGTTGCGAGAACTCCTCCATCAGCTCAGACCCAGTCCGTAGCAGCGAACGGCTGTGTCTCCCCGCAGCGCGGACAACTCGTCGTCGGTCAGTTCGTTGCCAAGCTCAAGAAGTGCCGCCATGACGCGCTCGTAACCACCAGCCACCTCGCAGATCGGCCAATCGCTACCGAACATCAGGCGATGGGCGCCGAAGGCCTCGACAGCGACGGCGAAAGCCGGGCGCAAGTCATCGACGATCCACGGATCTCGGTCGTCGCCTACGGGGTAGAGCCCCGATACCTTTGCGAAGACGTTTGGGCAGTCTGCCGCGCGCGCCAATAACTCGGACCACTCGGTCAGGTCACGCCCAATGGGTGGCTTGGCGAGGTGGTCGAGCACCAATCGCAAATTGGGATGACGTTGAGCGATCACTGGCACGTGCTCGAGGTGACGTGCCAGTACCGCCACCACGTCGAAAGTGAGACCGTGTTGCGCAAGTACCGCAAGGCCCTGTTGGACGTCGTCACGAAGTATCCAGTCGGGATCGGGCCGATTGTGGATCAGGACACGTACGCCGACGAGTTTGCCGCTCTGGCCAAGTCGGGCGATCGTCGAGTCGAGTGCGGGTAGGTCGTCCAAGGGGGCCCACGCGACGATGCCTGCAACCTCGCAGTGTTGCGACGCGATTTCGAACATCAATTCATTGTCGGCATCGTCATCTTCAGACTGCACGAGAACCGTGGCGTCAACACCGTTGGCGCGCAGATGGGGCGCCAGATCGTCGAATCCGAGATTTCGATCCAATTCGGGATAAGCGGACGCGAGCCAGGGGTAGGTGACGCGTCCAGGATCCCAGAAATGTTGGTGCGCGTCGACGACGGTCACATCGACCCTCGTCTAAGAGTTGAGGCCAAGTGACCGAACTCCTTTCCCCCGTACTTGACGTCATAGGCGTTGGACCACGCTGACCCGCCACGATCTGCCTCGATCGACCGCACTGCCGATAACTTTCGGTCAGTATCTCGTTTGGCAAAGAGTCGTCGGAGAACGCTCGAAGACTGGCCCCTGGCTCGACGTTGTCTCATTGCCCCTTGATCCGTATCCCCGACTCGGCGTCAAAGAGCAACATCGCGTCATCCTTGACGCGCAGCGTGATCCGGTCTCCGCTCTTAACGACCACCGTCGGAGCGACACGTACGACGATTTCCGGAGAGACAGTCATCTCCCCGCCCACCTGGTCGGTCATCTGACCATATATATAGGCTTCGGCGCCGAGTTCCTCGACCAGTTTTACGATGACCTGTATTCCTTCGCCCTCACCGGCAATATCAAATGCCTCCGGGCGCAGTCCGACGGTGACCGGACCCTTCCCAATCGCCTGAGCGAATGTTCGCGGGAGTGCCACCACCGTGCGCCCGATCTGAACGCCGTTCTCCACGACCATGGCGTCGAGGAGGTTCATGGCGGGCGAGCCGATGAAGCCGGCGACGAACGAATTCACCGGTGCGTCATAGAGGTTGCGGGGAACGTCGACCTGCTGGAGCACACCGTCCTTGAGCACGGCGACGCGGTCGCCCATCGTCATGGCCTCGACCTGGTCGTGCGTCACGTACAGCGTCGTGACACCCAACCGACTCTGCAGTTCGGCGATCTGGGTCCTCGTGGAAACGCGCAGTTTGGCATCGAGGTTCGAAAGTGGCTCGTCCATCAAGAACACCTGCGGCTTTCGCACGATTGCTCGTCCCATCGCGACACGCTGTCGCTGGCCCCCCGACAGTTGCCCAGGCTTTCGATCAAGGAACTCTTCGAGGTCAAGTATCTTCGCCGCTTCGCGGACGCGAGTCGCAATTTCGGACTTTGCCAACTTGGCCATCTTCAACGCGAAGCCCATGTTTTCACCCACGTTCATATGCGGATACAACGCGTAGTTTTGAAAGACCATCGCGATGTCTCGACTCCGCGGTGGAAGGTTCACCACGTTCTGTTCGCCGATGAAGATGCCGCCCTCATCAACCGGTTCGAGGCCGGCGAGCATTCGAAGGCTCGTCGTCTTCCCACAGCCAGAAGGACCAACGAGCACGACGAACTCGCCGTCACCAATCTCGAGATCGAGACGATCGACCGCCCTTCGCGTGGTCTTGGGATAGATCCGCGACGCCTCCTTGAAGGTCACAGTGGCCATACGGTTCCTTTCACACGTGAGAATTTGTCAACCACGTCACGGCCGTGACGTCGAGCGATGTCGCGTCCACCACGAGTAACGGTGCGGGCCGGTGACATCCGAAGCACGTTTCCGCTCATGGGTGCCGCTACTCCTTCGTCGCACCAGCGAGCATTCCCTTTACCAGGGTGCGCTGCGCGAACATGAAGACGATCGCCACGGGCGCGATTGCCACGACGATGGCTAACGCGAGTTCGGGCCGTTGGACCAACTGGGCGCCAGTCCCCGGGTTCCCTGGGTTGAACGCCTCACTGGAGGAGATGAGGTACTCCAACCCGACCTGAACCGGCAATTTGGTATTGGTGGAGAGCATCACGAAGGGCAAGTAGTAGTTGTTCCAGTCCGCGACGAAGGCGAAGAACGCCACGAGGGCCACGACCGGACGAGCGAGTGGCATCGCAATGTAGCGAAAAACCCCCCATTCGTTGCATCCGTCGACCCTGGCCGCAGCCAAGAGGTCCCGGGGGATCGTCGAAGAGAAGAATATGTAACAGAGGTAGACCCCAAAGGGAAAGAATGAGAATGGGAGGATGACCGACCACGGTGTATCGGTCAGGTGCACCGAGTTCACTTCGAGGAAGAGGGGCAGGACGAGCGCGGTGGCGGGCATGATCATGGTGATCAGGGTGATCGCGAGCAGCGTCCGACGACCGATGAATTGGGTGAGCGCGAGGCCGTAACCGGCCGGAATCGCCGCAAGGATCGCGATGGCCACGCCGCCGAATGAATAGATCGCCGAGTTCTCCAACCAACCCCTCATGGCGTCACTCTGAAACCCGAACAACGCCTTCCAGGCGTGGGCGAAATTACTCAGGTTTCCGAAAGAGAACGGACCGGACGACGTGAGCGCGGCGTCGGTCTTCGTTGGCGCGAGGAGGACCCAGATGATCGGCACGAAGAAGAATGCCGTGAACGCCAATAACACGATCAGAGTAAAGAGACGCCACTTCATATCAGGTGACCTCGAACAACTTGGTGCGCCACACGAGCAACGAGGCACCGATCAGTCCAAGAATCAAAAGCGTTACCGAGATCGCAGCCGCCTCGTTGAAGTTGTCATTGATGAACGCGATGTAATAGGCGAGCTGGTTGGGTGACCACGTATTGCTCACGAGGCCCGCACTGGCCTGACCAACGAGTTGGGGCTCCACGAACAACTGCGTGCCGCCAGCGAAAGAGAGGATGAGCATGTAGACAATCCACTTCTTGATCAGCGGGATCTTTATTCTCACTGCTGATTGGAACGCGCTCGCTCCATCGAGCCGAGCCGCCTCAATGAGCTCCTCGGGAATGTTGTTCAAAGCCCCGTACATGACGACGATCCAACCGCCAGCGCCGGTCCAAAACGCCATGATCGCGAATATCCATGGCAGGTGTGAAGGTAGGAGCACGAGATCGATCTGGCCGTAACCGAACAGACTGAGTAAAAAGTGCCACGGACTCAGGGTCGGATCGAGCATGAAGAGCCACACGAGCACACTCGCCGCACCTGCAAGGGCTCCAGGCATATAGAACAAGAAACGAAATACGGCGCTGGTCCGCCGAGCCAACGGGTGGAGCATCAGCGCCAATGCGAGGATCAGTACCGCCTCCGCGATCAGCCAGATGGCGAGGTACTCACCCACGTGTTCGAAGGCCGGCAAAAACCGGAAATCACGGAAGGCGGTGGAGAAGTTCGAGCCCCACGCGAATCCCCCGCCCACCTTCGTAAGCGACAAATAGATGGCGTACGCGGTCGGCGCGATGCCGAACAGTGCCAGGAGCACCACGTACAAGGCAACGAACAAGTAGCCCGTCTTACGCGATGTTCCAATCGTTGCCGCCTGCCCCTCGCGACCGCCCCGGCGAGCGCGCACGCGCTCGCCGGGGTCCGTCGCAACCGGGGGAACTGTCATTTAGGAATGAACTTGGAAACCGTCTGAACGCGCCAGATTCGCCGCATCCGAGCCGAAGATACCGAGTCCTGCTGCCTGTGTGCCTCCGCTCGCGAGAGAAGGCACGACGTCCGAAGCCCAGATCTGGTCGTTGGCGTAAGGAACCGCCGACCATCCCGACCAAATCTCATTCGCCGCCTTGTTGAACGCTTGGGAGAGCGTCGGCTCACCGGCGAGTGGCGTGGCGTAGGTGCCCGAAGCGTCTTGGGTAGAGACCCACGGCGCGTCGTCAGGACCGTACGCGGGGAATCCAGGCGAGAGCTTCTGGCTGGTCAGGTTGGTGTCAAGCCAGACAACAGCTGACGCCGCCAACTTCAAGTTCTTGCTGTGCGACGAGACGAACCACAGACCTCCACCAATCGCGCCAGTCACGTTAGGACCGCTCGACGTGAACGTCAACGGGTTACCCGCCGCCATCTTGCAGTCAGCATTCGCTGTGGTGCACGAGCCAAGACCCGGGAAGACGCCGCCCATCCAGGACGCGCCCGGGTAGAAGACAATCTTTCCCCCGTACTGCGACCCAAAGGTCGAACTGAACATGTACGCCACGGGAAGCTGGTTTCGCGAGACACCGTCGAGGAGCGATGCCATTTCGGTGCAGTTGGTGGCAGTCGGCTTGATGGTCAACTGACCCACACCCGTCTGCTGGCTCAACGGACATTCATTGCCCCAGTAATAGGTGTCGGCGTCCCATGAGTCACCTTGGGTTCCGATGATGTCACCGTGCGCCGCCGCGAGGGTCGCATCGGCGGCCCACTCTTGCCACGTCGTCGGCACTGAAGTGATGCCGTCTTGCGCCATGAGTGCCGGGTTGTACCACAACACGTTCATGGCGAGGTCGTTGCGCAGACAGTAGACCTTGCCGCCTATCGTGCACAGCGACGCCGAGCCGTGAGCAAACTTGCTGAGAACGCTCTTTGACACCAGGCCCTTGTTCAAGACCGCCGCATCGCTGAACGGCGGCTGAGCCAACGATGCCGCGTCATTGTTCTGCTCGCTGAAGTAAATGTCCGGCCAGCCGTGACCAACGCGATTCGCCAAAGCGAATGCCGATTGATACGTACCATCTCCATTGGAGTCGCCGTCTTTAAGGACGGCGACAACGTGAACCTTGGGATGGGCTTTGATGTAGGCCTGTACCATTGGCTTGCGTGCAGTGTCGTACCAGATGGTGATCGTCGGCTTCTTCGCGGCGCTCGCCGACGTTGCACCGATACCCACGCTGACGATCGACAAACTGAGCAAGCTCGTACACGCCACCACCGCCAACGATCGACGATGCCACTGTGTCCAGCGATTACTCCCGCTGGATGATCTAACTATTTTCATTTCCTTTTCCCCCTGAATAAGGTAGTTACTCTCGCTGTTTGCGAACTCATTTGCTACGGCCAGTCATGACGGCTGTTCTCCGGTGACTGGAATCTGCGCTCCCGACGCCCCGTTCTCCATGTCGAAGACATAGGGAAGCAACTCGTCGGGGTAGTGCGGTCCGGGTTCGAGTCCGACCCCTGGACCGAGCGGCGCGGCGACCATTCCCGAAGCACTCACGCCCACTTCGCGCTTGACCGGATTCGACGTCACGAGCGATTCGTAGTAAGTGCAGTTGGAAATTGCCATACAGAGGTGCCGGGCGTACATGGTGGGGCCGTGCGGTTCGGCTCGCAGTTGGTAGGAATCAGCCAGGTGGGCGATTCTCATGGCGCCGGTGAAACCACCGCGAAGCTCCGTGCTTGTTCGCACGTAACTGGCGCAGCCGCTCGCGATGAAGTCCCCGGTGTTCATGTGCACGCCATCGGACGTCTCGGCGATGTTGAGTGGAACTCGCACCCTTTGGGCGAGCCAC
This sequence comes from uncultured Acidimicrobiaceae bacterium, assembly GCA_963800765.1. GTDB lineage: Bacteria > Actinomycetota > Acidimicrobiia > Acidimicrobiales > RAAP-2 > RAAP-2. Next base: position 333,529 of record CAWDCF010000004.1, on the reverse strand, counting down.
TTATACGCAGTAATGCTGAATTCGCGAATTGGCTCCTCGTACCAGAGATACCCAGAAGCGGCGAGAGCGTCGCCGACGTAGACGGCATCAGGCAGATCGAATCCGGCGGAGCCGTCATACATGAGGGGGTAGTCATCGCCTACGTGCTCACGAACCGCCGTACATAACTCAGCGTCGCGTTTTGGGTCCCCCCAGGCATGGATCTTGAGAGCCGGGTAGCCGAGCTCGATGCACTGAGTTGTCACGTCAAGGAATTCGGCGATGCTGGAGAACGTGGTCGTCGACGCGTAGGCCGGGATTTCGCGGCGAAAGCCTCCGATCACCTCCCACGTTGGCGCTCCGTAGTAGCGACCAGCGAGATCCCAAAGCGCAGTGTCGACCAGACCAAAGAGCCAGAGTGGTAGTTCCTCAGTCCGGTCAATCTCCCACATACGGTGCCAGAGCCATTCGCGTTGCAGCGGATCCGCTCCGATCAACTCATCACGAAGCACGTGCTCGAAGACATCGGCGACTACCGGGCCACTGCCGCGGCGAGGTGCAATGGCGACACCATCGACGCCCTCGTCCGTTCTCAATCGAATTACTCCGACTTGGCGATCCTGAGGGCTACCTCGTAATCCGTCGCGCCAAATGAAGGCTGGATTTGCACCTGGGGCGAAGACGTTGAACGTTTCAACATTTGTTATGCGCACGTAGTTCCTCGCTTGAAGTTCGTGACCGAAGTAGCTCTAGAAGGCATGAGAAACGGGACCCCGCAACGCAAACGGCCATTCACCGCGTTCGACGACATCATCAGGATGCTCCCCCTAAACATAAGACGACTGTTGTATGATAACATGGAGACCACTGATGTGCAAGGGCAGTGTCGCAAGCGCAACCCAGAGAGGCAGGCGATTGAGGGATGGCGTGGTTCATGGAAGACCTCCACCGTCATTTGAACTCTTTGAGTGAAGTCGTCTCGTCAAGCGTTTCTCAGAACAACGGTTATCAGATGTTTGGCCGTCAATTCACAACTGGCGAATTATGCTGAAAGTCATCGACACACCTGATTTGGTCGAAGGGCCCCCAACTGTGAGCACTCTGCATCCATTACCAGCACGACCTGCCCGACTCAATCACCTGGTCGTTGCCTCGTTGATTGACGGAATAGTTTCCGGCAACCTACCCGAGGGATCGGTTCTCCCGCCTGAACAAGTGATGTGCCAAGACTTCAAGGTCAGCCGTTCGGTGATTCGCGAGTCGGTCAAGCTCCTTGAGGAAAAGGGTCTCGTGATCGCCCGACAAGGCCAAGGAACGACCGTTCAGCCCGTAGCGAATTGGAGTCTGCTCGATCCCCTGATACTCGAGGCCTATATCCGCAATGATCGCAGCCTCACGATTTTCGACGACTTGATGGAGGTGCGGGCCGCACTCGAAAGTCAAATGGCCCGCAAAGCCGCATTGCGATTGACCAAGGAACAATTGGAGGAGTTGCATCGACGTGTATTGGAATTGGAGTCGCTGCTCGACGACACAGAGCTTTATACCGACGCCGACATTGCCTACCACGGGTTGATCGCTGACCTCTCGGGACACCTACTCGCCCGCTCAATCTTAAGAACGGTTCAACCCACTGCCCTGGCGAACGCCTACTACGGTCGCACCCATCGTTCTGTCGAAGACAATCAGCGTTCACATCACGGTCACGCGACCATCTACGAAGCGCTTTTGAATCGCGACCCAGACGCAGCTGCGAAGGCAGTAGAGGAGCACATTCTCGGTGGCTGGGAAACGTACAAGCTGTCACTAGATGGCTCAAAGACCAATTCTCGAAATGGTGAGAGTTAGGAGGGCGAATCGCAATTAGATGAGCGTCAATGCAATGCGCTCTGTCATAGACGACAGGCAGAGTGGGCGACCTATCAGGAATAATCAATCGAGTCCGCGCGCTGGTTAGTGGGCCCAACCCTTTAGTGTCCTGTGCGCGAACTCGATTGACTATTCCTGGCGATGAGACAGTCGCGGATGCTCGAATTATCAGCGAACCCTCACGACGAGACTACCTCGGCGTCGCCCAAATTAACTTCTGAGCAGCCCTTTTGCCGAAGCCACACTGTCCATTGACGGTCGCTGCCGGGTCAACCGGGCTGCCAACGGAGCAAGCAAGGACAAGGTCTCACAAGGGGAATGGACATATGAGCGAAATCATCGGATTACGAACCATGCTGAGACCAGGTATGGAGGAGGCTTACGACAGGGCCCACTCGGAGGTGTGGCCCGAACTCGTAAGCGTGCAGCGTGACTTGGGTATTGAGCACTGGCGTATATTTCGCCACGGCGTCGAACTCTTTCATGTCGTCGAATGCGCAGACTTCGAGCGAGCGGTCGCGGCCCTCGCAGAAAATCCGATCGATATGCGATGGCAAAGGGAGATGGCGAAGTACGTCGTAGTTGCTGACGATGGTAAGGGTGCTGCGGTCGACCGACTACGTCTCGTCTACGGTCGATGAAGAGCGGAGCTGCTCAACCTCGGCGCAGTTCCAGCGAGGAAGTCGGGACTCTCGAAAAACGACTTCTTCCGAAATGCCCCGTACGTCTGACCGAGATCTCCTTAGGTTGCGCGCAACTCGGGAATCTCTTTCAGTCCATTACGGACGATCAAGCACGCGCGACAGTCGACGCCGCTTGGGACCAAGGAATCCGCTACTTCGACACCGCGCCGCACTACGGACTCGGATTGTCGGAACGTCGACTTGGCACGGCTCTCGCGGGGCGTCCCCGAAGTGAGTATGTCGTGTCAACGAAGGTCGGGCGGATTCTCCAGCTGCTGAGCTCACCCGCGGGGCGAGACGACGATGGCTTCGACGTGCCGGCAACCCATCGTCGCGTCTGGGACTTCAGCCGTGACGGCATCATCCGCTCACTCGAAGAGAGCCTTGAGCGACTCGGTCTTGACCGCGTTGACATCGTGTACCTCCACGACCCAGACGAACATCAACGAGAGGTCTTGGATACTGCTTACCCGGCACTCGAGGAACTGCGCGCGCAGGGGGTCGTGACCGCGATCGGCGCGGGAATGAATCAAGTGGAAATGCTGACCGAGTTCGCCCGTCACACTGACATGGACGTCTTCATGCTTGCCGGTCGCTACACCCTCCTCGAACAGACGGCGCTCGATGAACTCTTGCCTGCGTGCGAAGAACGACGAATCGGGATCGTCGCCGCGGGGGTATTTAACAGTGGCCTGCTCTCGCGCCCTAAACCGGCAGACGACGCGAAGTACAACTACGACGAAGCTCCCCAGGAACTGATTTTGCGGGCTCGACGCATGGCAGAGATCTGTGTGCGAAACGGCACCTCGCTACCTGCCGTCGCCCTCGCGTTTCCCTTAGCCCACCCGTCCGTCATCAGCGTGTGTGTCGGCTCGCGCTCGCCCGAGCAGATCGAGGGCAACGTCAATTCCTACCTTTCGCCCATACCCAATGACGTCTGGGCCGAACTGCAGGACGAGGGCCTCCTTCGACCGGATGCCCCAGTACCAACGACGTGAAAGTTCACCGTCTCACTCATGGTCGCACGAGGACCTTTCCGACAGTCGGACCGACACTACCGACAACATTCAAGGCATCCGCAATCTGACTAAGTCGAAACTCGTGAGTCACCAGTACACCGGGATCGAGGTTTCCCGCCACGAACTCAGCGACTGCGCTCTTCCAACCGGCCCGCGTTGCCCCAAAGACTCCGACCACGTGCACGCTCTTTGACACGACGTCCACGGCGCGGAACGTGTCGTGCCCGGGGGCGATGCCACAGAGCACGACTCGACCTCCTCGACGAACGAGGTCCACCGCCAACTGCGCACTTCCGAGCACGCCCGCGGCTTCGATAACGATGTCCAACCCCCCAACGCTGGATCGCGCCGAATCGGGATCCACGAGTCTTGACGCCCCGCACCGTTTTGCCATTGGGAGTTTCCAACTTTGCGGATCGACGACCGTGACGTCGATCCCGCGAGAGGAGATGAGTTGCGCGCAGAGCATCCCAATCGTGCCTCCGCCTACCACGCCGACCAAATGGTGGGACTCTATGCGGGCTTCACTAACGGCCGTCGCGGCGCATGCCGCGGGCTCAATCCCGGCGGCAGATCTCAGATCCGCGTGGTCTGGGAGTACGTGTAGCTGCGCCGCGGGCACGAGAATCCGATCGGCCCACGCGCCGTCGATTGTGAATCCCGCTTCCGAATACACGCCTTCGCAATTGGCGACGTGCCCTACGTGGCATGCGTCGCACTGGCCACAGGAACGAATGTTCTCTCCGACGACTGGTCTGTGCAGCAGGGCGCGATCGACCCCGTCACCTATTGCCTCGACGACACCAGACCATTCGTGACCCGGAACAATCGGGTAGTGAGCGATCTCTGCCGGTCGCGTACCGTTCACGAGGTCTACATCGGAACCGCATATCCCCGCCCATTGCACCTCAATCAGTGCTTCTCCTGGCCCGACTTCGGGAACATCGCGAGAAACGACGCGCATCCGACCCGGCGCCTCGAGGATCACCGCTCGATTCACTATTCAACCCGCGAACCGCGAAAGTGCCAGTTGTCGGTGAAGAGATCGAAGTGTGCACCCTTCGTCGGATGTTCGGCGACGTAGTCGAGGTCGAGGGTTACGCCCAGACCGGGCTCTTCGGGGATCGGAAAGAATCCATCGACGACATCGGGAAGTCCGGGCGCGCACGCCAAGATGTCGGAGTCGGCAAAGTCATTGAAGAACTCTTGGATCTTGAAATTCGTCGTGCACGCCGCCAGATGAAGATTGGCGGCAGTGAGGACCGGACCCCCGACGTTATGGGGGGCGACGAGAACATGATGCGTCTGCGCCGTCGCGGCGAGTTTGCGAGTCTCGAGTATCCCCCCCAGGTGCCCGATGTCCGGTTGAATAATCGCCGCCGCACGCAGTTCAAAGAGTTCACGGAACTCGGTGCGATCATGAATTCGTTCGCCGGTTGCGATCGGCAGAGTGGTGCCCCGAGCAACGACCGCGAGGGAGGCGAGGTTGTCCGGTGGCACTGGTTCCTCAATCCACGAGGGTTCGAACGGCTCGACCATCTTCGCTATCCGAAGTGCTTCGTGTGGAGCGAAGCGTCCGTGCATCTCGATCATTAATTCGCTCGACGGACCGATCGCATCGCGGACCGCTTCGACAAGTGCAATCGAGTGACAACGTTCCTCGTGATCGAGTTCATACTTGCCCGGCCCGAAGGGATCCAGTTTCAACGCCGTGTAGCCACGTTCGACGACGATTCGCGCCGCGTCGTGAAAGTCCTGCGGTGTGCGCTCAACGCTGTACCAGCCGTTGGCGTAGGCCTTGATTCGATCGCGGACTTTGCCACCGAGGAGTCGCCAAACAGGTTGGCCGAGTGCTTTTCCGACGATGTCCCAGCACGCCATCTCGATACACGCGATGCCACTCATCACAATCTCGCCTGATCGGCCGTAGTCGCCGTACTTCATCCGATCGACCAGGGATTCGATGTCGAATGGATCACTCCCGAGTACGTGGTTTTGTTCGGCCTCCGCGAGGTATCCGATGAGGGCTTGCGTGTGACTCAACATTCGAGTCTCACCCACGCCAACGAGGCCCTCATCCGTATGAATCTGGACAAATGTCAGGTCGCGCCAAGGGGTACCAACCACGTGAGTCGTCATCTTGCTGATTTTCATCTCTTCACCTTCCAGATCTCAGAGTTCCAATTGCGGCTCACGTTTGCACGGGGACTGTGAGCCCGTAGCGAGTAACCGTCTCCATCGATGGGCCATATGCGTCATCTGATCCGCCGAGGTTCATGCGAGGGAGAAGTGACTCGGTTGCGGCAGTGAGGGATCATCGAAACCTGACATTGGTAACGGCGCACCGCCCAGGCGTTCGACGATGTCAAGCGCCAGCCGGGCCCGTCGAACTCGCTCTCGACCGGTCGCAATTGCCACCTCACGTAGATGGCGACCGACCGGATAGAGCGACGGCGCATTTCTCAGCCCAAATTTGAGATAGATAGGAGCGGCGACGCGAATGAGTTCCGGGACGTCGTAATGTCGCACGAAGCCGCCCATGTCGTCCGGCGACTCGACGTACATATCCAGTGAAACTGGCGATGCGGACCGCAGTTCCGAGAGTTGATCAATGGAGAGATCACTGGGCACATTGATCGAATCCCCTCCCAGGCCCGCGGCCACTTGAAGGGCCATCGGATTAACCGGGCCAACCAGGACACTCACCTTGAAGCGGAAGTCCGCAGGGAGTACACCCGCGACTCGAAGTCGATGGCCCGCCCAAAGGACACCTTCGTCAGCGACCAAGACGTTGCGAACACCCAAGTCGGCCGCGCGCCGCATCTCCTCAAGACACTGGCCGAGTTGTTCGATTCCGCGTGCGCGGGGTCCCGCACCGCGGGAGGACGACACCGCCGCCGCTCCGATATCCCAATGGCCCCGCGGTCCAAGAAATAGGCACACTTCAACTTCAGACTCTTCTCCAAACGCCACCATCGACGAAATCTCATCATCGGTGAGCATCATGACCCCACTACCTTGACTAATTCGATGGAGTGGAACGTCTAATTTTCTGGCCTCGTCGACCACGGCACGCATGGGTTCGAAACCTTCGACGGACGGTATTTCAATTCGCCAAGCCCCCCCATCCGGGAATCTTTGGAATGAAGTTGGTGGGGTCGTCCCTCGCTCGAGTCCGAGAGAGGACAGTTCACTCGCGCCCGCCAGTGAGTCAATGGACATTTCTAGACACCTTTCAAGTCCTCAATCCATTGGTTGCGACGAGTTGGAGCATCGTCGTCTCGACGTGATCAACGTGCGAGAAGTGGCTTAAAGAAACAGTCATTTGGTGACGTACATCATTAACATCAGACATCTGATGTTAACACGTGGGATTGTCTGTCTCCGTTGTGTTTGTCGATATCTGCGCTGAGCGCCTCGGTCAAAATCCCTGTGTTAGTCGAACACGCTTTGTATGCGGCTCGACACGATCCAACGTTGCGCGATGAGCAGGATCAAGATCACTGGTGCCGCGTTCAATAGCAGTAGGAGTGCTTCGGCCGATGGTGACAGGGCCAGCTGCAACTGAAAATTTTGGTAGTAGTCGCCATAGGTAGGCCCACCCAGAAGTTGTTGTGCGATGCCGAGCGACAACGGGAAGCGGCCAGTGACATTGTTCACCCCGTACATCACCCACGGCAAGAAATAGTTCGTCCAACTCGCAATGAAATCGAACACGATGACCAGCCCGATGATCGGCGTGGAAAGGGGCAGCATCACGCGTCGGAATGCCTGCCACTCGGTGCACCCGTCGACGCGTGCCGCGGCGAGGAGTCCGTGGACGTTCGGGGTATTGAAGAAGAGGTACGTGATGTACACGCCGAACGGGAAGAGCCCGTAGGGCAAGATCACAGCGAGCGGGTTACCGAGGAGGTGGACTGCGTTGGCCTCGAGATACAGCGGGAGTGCGAGGGCATTGCTGGGTATCAGCATCGCAATCATCGTCCCGATCAACAGCGGTCGCCGACCAATGAAATCGATCGTGGCGAGCCCGTAACCGGCCGGTATCCCCAGAACCACTGCGATGACAACTCCGGTGCCCGAATACAGCGCCGAGTTCTCCAACCATGTGAAGGTTTGTCCCGTGTCGAAGGGTTGGAGCAGCAACCAAATGATGGGCACGAGGAAGAAGACGCCCGAAACAGCGAGCACCACCCATACCAACAGCCGGGTCTGCGGGCGCAACCGTTGTGGACTTAGTCGCATGCTCGAGCTCACTTAATCCTCACTCAGCATTCGCGTCCGAAAGACGAGCAGACCCGCGCAAACGAGGGCGATCACGAGCAGGTCGATAGAGATGGCGGCGGCGTAGTTGAAGTTGTCACTCACAAACGCAAGCGAGGTCGCGAGCTGGTTCGGAGACCATGCGTCACTCACGAGGATCCCGCGAGTTGTCTGACTGAAGAGTTCGGGCTCGACAAAAAGTTGGGTCCCGCCAGCGAACGAGACGATCAGCATGTACACGACCCACTTCTTAATCAGCGGCAGTTTGACGTGCAGTGCTGTCTGAACCGGGCCAGCGCCATCCAATGCGGCGGCCTCGATCACATCCCCCGAGATGTTGTTGAGAGCCCCGTAGATCACGAGAATCCATGCACCGGCACCGGTCCAGAAAGCGATCAGGGCGAACACGATAGGAAGGTTGCTCGGAATCAGGGAAGCGCCAAACGTCTTGTAGCCCAATGCGCGCAACACGAAATCCCACGGGCTTAGCCCCGGCTGGAGCAAGAAGAGCCATACCACCACCCCCGCCGAACCGGCGAAGGCGGCAGGCACGTAGAAGAGGAATCGGAACGTCGCACTAACTCTCGGGGAGAGCGTGTGAATCACCAACGACACGCCGATCACGATCACGACGAGGGCGGTCAACCAGATTGCCAAGAATTCCCCGACGTGCTCGAACGCCGGGACGAAGCGGAAGTCGTGGTACGTATTGATGAAGTTCGTGAAGCCGGAGAAGTGACCCGAGAATGACGTGAATGCCAGGTCGAGTGCGTACGCGGCCGGTCCAATGCCCACGAGTACGAGCAACACAACGTACCCTCCGACAAACAGGTACCCGGCCCGCGATCGCGGGCGCTGGCCCACAGGGCCTATCCGTCTGGTTCGACCGGAGTGACCTTTCAAACCGTGTCGGTCCGAATCACTTGGAACGAGCCCGTATTGGACGTATTTGCCAAATAACATCAGACATATGATGAATGTAACAGTCTTTCACCGTCGTCGCTAGCGCTTGACGTCGTCCACCATCGGCATTTGAGACATCACACAAATCCCTCAGATGACGAGAGTGTCTTTCGTCGCGGTACTACGGATCGCTCGAGCGACGATGTAGCGACTTGAGATGCGAAACGCCGTAGGTTCTTCGTTGGCGTCCACAAGTATCTGTAGGGCGGCGTCAGACACGGCCCGCCACCTCCCCAGGGGCTCCAGCACGGCACGGGCCTCAACCCAGAGCGGGTGATTTTCGAATTCGCTTGCCGCATACTCCAGTGGGGACGCGGCCGTGAACTGCAATGTTTCTTCATGACCGTCGACGGAGAATTCGTACGGTGCGAGGAGTGCTGCGAGGGCGACAACGTCGTTCCATGCGAAAGGCGCCGATTCGGACGCTGTCCCCAGGGCGGTCGCAACGGCTTCACGGCGAACTCTTGCCAGTTCCCCGATCGCTCCTCCCGGAATCCACGCGGAGAGAACTATCCGCCCTTGGGGCGTCAACACCCGCGCCATCTCCAAGGCGGCAGCTTGAGCATCGGGCGTGAATATCAGACCGAACACCGACACGATGGCATTGATCGAGCCGTCAGTGAACGGCAGCGACTCGGCCACTCCGGTAACGAAATCCGTTTTGAGCCCCCGAGCGGCGGCTTCGATACGCGCGGTTTGGAGGAGGCGTGGAGATGGATCGATACCCGTCGTTTGCGCGCCTCTGCGATCAGCCAATAGGGCAGCGTTCCCCGTGCCACATCCAATATCGACGACATGCTCACCGACGTGTGGATCGAGGCACTCGACGACGATCTCGGCCACGGGGAAAAGTTGCGCGGCAATGTGTTCGTAGCGACCGAGGTCCCAGTCCATTGTCCCAATCTACGATTCGATGACCTTCCAGACCTGGGCCATCGCACACGGGTTACCAAGTTCACTTTCGGCCCGACACCAGCGCAGTCCTTGAACTCAGACATTTGCGGCGGACTGGAAAATAGACAGTTGTTTCACAATTGGAATTTTGACGACATCCCACACCACATTCGTGTGCACCTTGGACGACTGCTGACAACAATTACCGGGCCAGAGGCCCGTACGACAAAGTCGCCCTACGCACTTCGTGGATTACGTACGACATGACACCTAGGCACGTGGAACACATCGACCCAAGGTAGTTGCGAGCGTTCCATGAACTCGGGGACTTGCACATTCTCCGAGCGGAGGATTCGGGATTGGACATACCTAGTACGGCACGATTCGCTATGTGCGCGTGCGCCGAAAGTGCTCAGCGAGTTTTTGACTTGGAGAGGGACTTTCCGCCGATCAAATTTTCCTTAGATAGGCGGCTGTTGGGATCTTGATGAATCCAAGTTCTTCGTAGAGCATTCTCGCCGCAGCGTGGAATGCATCGTCGCCCGTGCCAATCTCGACCACTTCGACACCATCCGTCTTCATTTGCTCCATGGCGTGACGACAGAGATTGAATCCGATCTGCCGCCGCCGAGCGGATGGCGCCACAGCTAAGAGAACAATCTCTCCATGGTGAGGCTTGCCCTCGATTCGCCACGACACGTATCCAACTACCTCTCCTTCGATAGCTGCGACCGCGACGAACCGCTTTTCTTGGGGATCGTGGAGAGTTGGTACCTCGTCGCGGTAATCCTGGTCCCAAGCGCCATGCTGATGCTGGAAAACTTCATCCCCCAGAAGGGGATGAACGTAGTTCTCGTAGAACGGCCGGAATGTTTCGACTGTGAGGTTGATCAGGGTGGGGAGGTCCGACGACACATACGTTCGGATATTCATGGAATTGCCTTTCGATTCAAGGTGAGTGGATGACGCGAGTCACCGTGGTGACCCGGAATTGAAGTCCGTCTGCGACGGACCCTCACTCAGCGAATGCGGAAAGCGGCGTAACACTCCATGCGCAACAAACTAGTTCTCAGCTCCAGTCGTATGCGTCAACAATCTGGGAAGTATTGAATCTCCGCTATCGCGTTCTCCGACATACCAACGAAAAGGCCGACATAAACCCTCACGCACCGAACAAATGAACGCAGTCGATGTTCAATCCCCATAGGCAATCGTCTGCAATTTGGCCGCTGTGTGCCCGAGCGTTCTCGCAACCGTCGAAGGCACCAAATCATCGGAGTTGTGACCTTGGAACATGCACTTACCGGTCCCGTACTCATCGGTGTACTGATTCCTACGAACGGCTGTGCTGGATGCTGCGCACGGTACCGAAGACCAAAAGCGCTGCGAAGGCGAGCACAACAAGTCCCACTATTGCCTGAAGAATCCAGAAGTGATCGGCCGGCTGATACGTGAACCAGTATGTGTAATGGTGCAACGCCAACCACCGCTTCGCAGCGCCGGGATCGTTGGCCCCACTCTTCGATTGGTACAAGCCGATCACGTGCTCACGTACCCGATTTGCGACGCGGTTCCCCAGAACGTGGCCCCCAGGGCCCACGAACCACCCATTCACGAGCAAGCTTCCGCTCGGTCCTACGCCCCCGGATGCGACTGCGTCGATTGCGCCGAGAGGGAAATAGCTGAGCATCAGACGCGATGACGCCACTGCTCCGATATCGAGGATCCGCGGGAGAAACTGACTCACCGCCACGAGGACCCCACCGACGACCACCACTGTCGTCGCGATGGCCGCGACCGTGCGCTTGACGACGGCCCCGACGAACGTTCCGAGCGCCAACGCGAAGAGCGTCAATACCGGCGTCATCCACCACGTCGTCGTGAACAACCCAGACTGCCAGTGACTCCCGACTGCGATGTTGATCACCGAGTAAGGATGTATGTACCAGCCCCCGAGCAAGAATCCGAGCACGACGGCCACGGGCGTCACGACCAAAGCCAACATCGCGAGCGTCACGAGAAGTAAGCGAGTGCGGCCCACCCCTTGGGTCCATGCGAAGCGATACGTACCCGACTCCATCTCTCGCGCGACCAACGGTGCCCCGACGAAGGCGCCGATGATCAACGGGAATAGACGAAGCGCGATAACGAGTGGTGTGAAGCTCGGTATATCGGCAAACTTGTTGGCCGTGTCGGCACAAACTTGGAGATCGATTGGATGAGCGAGCGTGCAGCCAGCCGCGAGGTAACTCGCGTAGCTGGCGCTCACGGCGTCACGACCAATTACGAGGGCCATGACGAGGACCACAAATGCCGCGAAGATGGTAACCAACGCCGCGCGATGTTGGATCAGAGCGACACGCATCAGCCGAACCCACAAGACGCGCTCTCCCGACGGGTTTTCGTCGCGCAACGCAAGCGAAGGTACGGCGGTTGTCGTCACCACTTCACCTCCGCACGGTTCGCGGAGACCGCGAGCGGACCGGTCATGGCTGAGGCGGAAGGTTCACGAAGGTAGGCCAGCACGAGTTCATCGAGCGAGATGCTCTCGGCCAGCCAACCGCTCGGGAACTCAGTGGGCCTATCGATTCGCGCGACGAACTGAGTCTGTCGTCCCGCGTGCTTCGACTCGACGACGGTGAACAACGTAGCCACGCTCCGCGCTTCGTCAGTTGGACCGCTCAACACCACGTGCTCGGAAAGGAGGTCGTCGATCAATCCCACCATCTGAACTCGTCCGTGGCTCATCAGTATCAGGTAGTCGGCCACTCGTTCCAGTTCGGATACGACGTGCGACGAGAAAATCACTGAGAGACCCTCTTCGGCCACGGCGGACATGACAACTGCCATCACTTCATGACGTGCCAACGGATCGAGCCGGGCCAGCGGCTCATCGAGCACAAGCAACTCAGGCCGTCGGGCGAGCGCCAGAGCGAGGGAGAGTTGGGCCTGTTGGCCCCCGGAGAGCCTTCCGATTCGACGATTGAGCGGGATGTCGAGGGACGCCAGGCGTGACTCGGCGAGGACTCGATCGAAGTGCTGGTTCAAGTTCGCCGCCACCGTGAGCATCGCTCGCACCGTGATGTGGCGATACAACGGTGCCTCCTGCGCCACGAACGCGACGCGTTCGAGCGCGTCGGGCAATCCGGCTCCGATACCGCCGAGCACGGTTATCCCACCGACCGTTGGCGTAACGAGACCGACCGCGCAATGGAGCAGGGTCGTCTTGCCCGCACCGTTCGAGCCGACAAGAGCGACGATGTGTCCCTCCGGTACCGCGAGGGTGCAGTCGCGGAGCGCCCACGTGCCCCGATAGGACACACCGAGCCCGAAACTCTCGACGACGTTCACGCAGCTCCCTCGGTCTCACGCGACGCGTCGCGACTGGGACTCGAACTCAGTTCGTGCTCGTCAGGCTCTTTACGCAAGTCTCCTAACGCGCTGGCGAACAGTGCGACGATCCCGTCTTCATCGAGACCCAACGCAGTGGCGTCGCGCAGCCATCCGGTGACGAGGTTGCGTCGAAGCGTCGTCAACTCTTTTAGGCCGACGGTCTTCGGCTCAGCCTCCACGAAGGTGCCCAGACCCGGGCGCGCGCCGATGAGGCCCTTCTGCTCAAGATCCCGATATGCCTTAAGTACGGTGTTGGGATTGATGGACAGGGATGCGACGACATCTTTGATTCGCGGGATCTGGTCACCGCGTCGAAGGTATCCGAGTCGAATTGCATTCTCAACCTGTTGAACTAGTTGAAGGTAAGTGGGCACGCCCGAGCGCTGATCCAACCGAAAGGAGATGGCGTAGTCGGAGGCCGTCTTCTCCTTGAAGTTATCCTCTTTATCTATCATCATAGTTAAAGTATATCGCTTGATCCTCTGCGTCGCAACCACTGCTCGAACCATTGGACGTCGCGAGGCACTCGGTGTCAGGTCATATGGGACTTCATCGTGACTTCGCCGCGAACCACTCGTCACGCAAATTGCGTCCTAGAACTATGAGTAAGTATGAGCGACAATGCGCAGCGAAGCGATGAGGAACTCCTGCGCCAGATTGCCTCAAGTCCCGCAAGTCTTGAGGCCTTCTATCGACGACATCTCGAAGGTGTCACGTGCTTCCTGGCACGTCGATGCCGCACTCCCGAAGATTTGGCTGATGCCGTATCCGCGACCTTTGTTGCGGTGCTGGTCTCGGCACGGTCGTACAACCCCGAACTTGGGTCACCCAAAGCCTGGCTCTTCGCAATCGCACGAAATGAGGCGCTGGGGCAAGGCCGTTCATTGGGACGTCGCGAAGCCTTACGCCACCGGCTTAACGGAAGCGCCCTTCTGTCGAGTGACGACACTGAACGCCTGAGCGATGTGATTGACGCGGAAATCCGTTCCGTTCTGCTTGAGGAGATGCTCAGTGGTGCGGCAGTCGGAGAGTTGGAACTGCTGCACTCGATGGTGTCGCAGGACGCGACCGTTACAGAAGCCTCTGCTTCGCTGGGAATCAGCTCGGCGACAGGACGCAAGCGGCTCGAACGACTTCGTCGTCGAGTTCCCGACGAACTCAAAACACCGAAGATCTCAGATGCAAACCAACCACCCACTTAGGAGGAACGATGAACGCTCTCACCCATTTTGATCCTCGGCAGGATTTTGAGGACCGTTTGCTGGATCAACTGCTGCGTATTCAGGCGACAATCGTCCGCTCCGTAGGAGTCCACCGGCGCCGACGGGTCTGGGGAGTCAGCCTTTTGGCCGTTGCCGCGGCCACTGTCATTGCCGTCGTACTGCAGGTTATTCCCGGTCCGGTGAACGTTCCGCAACGAGCATCGGCCGCAGCGGAGTTTCACAAGTTGTCCGTAGTTGCATCATCGCTCCCCGAAGTTGCACTCGAGCCTGGGCAATACGTGTATACCGAGTCAGTCTCGAATTCGGGCCCTGGGCACGTGTCGGGCAGTACCTACAACGTTGACTTCTTGTGGACTCGTCAGTTTTGGGTGGCGCCTGATGGGTCGGGGCACGGAGTTTTTAGCGCCTCTGATGTGACCTTTCCAACGCCCCAGGACAGAGCAGCGTGGGTATCCCAGGGAAGTCCCAACATTGCCGCGATGATGGCCAGCGAATCGACTTTCGGCCCGGGCGACTACGGCCCATTGGGAATCGATGAATTCACATTGCCGACCGACCAGACGCAACTGTCCCAAGTGATTGCGCGTCATCTCGCGAGTGTGACGACTGTCCAACCGGGATCGGTCGACTATGACGCTACGGAATTCAGTTATATCGGATCTCTGCTACAAGAGACTGCTGCACCGCCGGCAGTGGATGCAGCGCTACTCACACTCGCTCAAAGTCTCAATGGGATCACCTTGATTGGTCCCGATACTGCTCCCAACGGGGTCACCGGCGTCGGCCTAGCGACGGCGGTTCCTGCGGGAGGTGGACCGACCGAGGAGTTGATCTTCAATCCTTCAACCGGTGCGCTGGTCGCTCAAGAGAACTGGTCGACGGATTCATCAGGATCTAAGACTCTTTTGCGATGGACGAGTTACGTTGCCAGCGGAGTCGTAGATGAGACATCCACGACAGTGCCGATATCTGTCGGTTCTTCGTCAACTGCCTCGAACTGATCCAGAGCTTCCCAGGCTGAGAACTCGATTTCGATTCTCGTCATGGGAGTGCACGACTCGCCGAGGCCTGAAACTTATCCGTCAGGATCAATAGGTCCCGCGAAAATATTGGCTAATTGTGCCCACGGGTTCAATGCCTTTGACGTGGCTATTGCAATACTGGCCACGTCAGGTTCGGTGGCGATGCCGTACGTTGCGGCGTCCGCTTTATCAGTATTGAAGATGAGTTGGAACATCGGCGTGAGTTCCGCCTGGAGATTGTGGTAATCCACGAGCGTTTGAAACATCGCTTCAGTCCAATCAACGTTCCAACTGACTGGAGTATCAGTCGTTGGCGAGGAGTAGCACAGCTGAAGGTTTCCGCAATCAGCGCTGAACAGTTCCAGCGGGAAGTCGGACTGTAGTGTTGTCTCCGCCGTGTTGACAAAACTCGCGTTCTTGAACTCGTTCGTGAACGCCAAATCTGTCACGTGGACGCCCGAAACGATGCAATAGGTCTGGCTGAGGTAACCGTCCAAGTACATGATGAGCGTGTGAGGATTCCCATTGAAGAGCTCCTCCCAGTCGCTCTGTTGACTGCCGGGCATCACTTGACTCCCCGTATAGAGCGCGTATTCAAGCGCAATACCGTAGGGAATAAGCGACCCATTCAGCGTGGATACTTGACTGATGTCGCAACTACTCGTTCGAAGCAAGAACTCATCAGCGACACTGTTGAATTCAATCGAGTTCGTGAGTTCGGTGTCGGGATTCGTTGGCCACACCGCATAATTGCTAAGGATGGGCCACACTTCAACCGGACTTGACGCACTCGTCGACGATCCGAATTGGGAGTTACCCGAGTACACCGCCGAGACCGAATTGGGCGACTGTGCAGTTGCGGCAGGGAGAATAGATGTTGAACAAGTCGCCGATGACGAAACGACTGCAAGATTTATGCAGTTGCTGATTCCTACGCCATTGTTGTCGAACGTGATCGTTCCGGTGACGGTTGGGGAAACGTTCGCCACCAGAAAAACTGGCGTTCCACTGACGTACGAATTCCTCGACACCACCAGCGAGGTGGTGGTCGCAATTGTCTGAACTTGGATTGTCACTGCGGAACTCTGTGATGCAGATTGGTTGGAGTTGCCTCCATATTTCGCCACTATCGTGAAGCTCCCGCTTTGAGCAAACTGATACGGACAGGTCGCAGAACTCGACGTCAGAGCCACAGTGCACAACGTTGCGGTCCCTCCAGCAGTTTCCACAAAACTGACACTTCCCGTAACTGAAGGTGACACCGTGGCAGTAAACGTCACTGTGCCCCCCGCGTTAAGAGACGTCGTCGACGCACTTAGCGACGTCGACGTTGAGTGCGCACCGACGACAAACACCAATGTCGCACTAGTGGAAGGCGAGTAATTACTATTACCGCTGTACACCGCCGTCAAGTTGTTGGAACCACCCTGCAATGCCGTGGTGGTGCAAGAGGCTGTACCGGCTGACAAGCTCACGGCGCCACAGGAACCTATTACTGCTCCGCCGACCTTGAAGGCGACGGTACCGGTTGCCTGCGACGACACAACGGCGGTCAGTACGACTGAAGTCCCAAACGTTGATGATGTGGGTGATGCGGTCAAGGTGGTCGAACTCGCCGCTGGCAACACCACGAAGGTCAGCGGAGAGCTCACCGAGCCAATGTGGGTCGAATCTCCCGTGTATGACGCGTTCAGCGTGTGTGTGCCACCAAGCAGCGACGTCGTGGTGCACGTTGCCGTACCCGCGGACAATGCCACGTTCGTACAACCGGTGATGGTGGTTGAGCCACCGTCATAAAAAGTCACGAGTCCGGTAGCGCCGGTCGTCACGGTTGCCGTGAGCGTGACTGAGTTCTTATACGTTGAAGACGTCGGCGAGGCACTGATGAGAGTTACTGAGCCATTCATGACGTTGAACACCACGGCATTGCTTACTGAAGGTGCGAATGTTGTATTGCCGGCATACGAAGCGGTGAAACTGTTGGATCCAAGTGGCAACGAGGATGTCACGCACGTAGCGACACCGGAGACGATCGGCTGGGACGCGCACGTTGAAATGACGGTGGTACCCGTAAGGAAACTCACCGTACCTGTCGCTCCTGCGGTGATCGTCGCAGTCAACGTCACCGGCACGCCCGATGAAGTCGATTGAGAGACCGTCAACGAAAGAGAAGTTGCTGTGCGACTGCAATTCACGGCATTGGCGAGAGCCGTTGCGCTATTCGTCGCAATGACCTGGGCTGCGGCGGTTGCATTGGCATTCGCTTGATCCTGAGCATCGCTCGTAGCGTTATTGCTGGCATCCAAATTCGCGGCTGCCTGAGAGTAGTCGTACGCCGTTGCCGACGCCGTAACGGTCGCCGACGCTGTCCCAGAGGCCGTGTAGGGAACGCCATTGCAGGCGGTGACGGTGGCACTGACGGTCTCGGTACTCGAAGCAGTCGCACTCGCAGTTGCGCTGTAGATGGTGCATTGGTAGGTGGCGGCTTCGTTGGCGACATAGTCCTGTGCGACCGCGAGCGCCGTGGCACTTGCGACGGCAACGGCCGTATTGACTGCACTCGCAGCGGCGGCTGCGGCGGCTGCGGAATTCGCGGCCGCTTGCGAGGTGGTTGACGTCGCGGTGGCGGTCTCGGTCTCCGTCGCGGATTCAGTGGCGGTATAACTCAACGTCACTGTGCCGTTACACAATCCACTTTGCGACGCAGTTTCACTTTCCGTAGCGCTTCTGGTCTCCGTATACGTTGCCGAGTACGTCGTGTGAGCAATCGCACTCCCGGCGGTGAGTGTGCTGCCCCTGACCGAAACAGCTGCGCCGGCACTCGTGGCTTCTACCGCTCCTAGTAAAGAAACCGGCAGGACGAATGCGACAGCTAGGAAATACGCAAGTGCAGCTCGAACAGTTTTCAACTGCCCCCCCCTTTGTGTGAATCATGGGCCAGAGTAGTTGACAACACGAATACGGGGCCGAGGTAAATGGGCCCGAACGCCACAAATAGTCCACAATTCTTTACTTCGTGAATTTGGGGCAATATCGGCTCCGACACGGGGGCGACGACTAACGTCCGGCCTGATCTTGGTGACCGCTGGAATCACTAAAGGTCAAATCGATGGGATATTAGAGCGAGAAAATGAAGTGATCGGGCGCGACGTCTGGGAGGCCGGGCACCGCCCGCTCTTCCTCCGACCACTGCCCCGGCCCAAAAGCGTCATCGGCGATCCTTCGCCAGAACAGCGATGCACCGACGTTGTCATGTTGGAAGACGATCGTCCACGGACCTTCGTGACGTGACAGAACGTCCAGTGCAAACTTTCGACCCGTACCTTCTCGGCGAGCCGCTGGGGCCACCCAGAATCCTTCAATCGAGCGTCGATGCCCCTCCAGGCCTTCCACTACGGCGAAAGCGAGCGGCGCTTCCTCACCGGTCTTGGGGTGCGCTCGCCACGCCAGGTAACCCGTCGCATCGTCCGACGGATATCTCGTCAAACGGGCCGACTGGTAGCGACCGTCCGCGTACGGCAAGCCGTTCACGACGGCCGCTAGATCATTTCGATAGGCCTGCCACAACCAAGCGACGATGTCCCATTGATCGTCGAGCACCGCGCGAACGCGGATGTCGCCATTGGACGAATCGGAGACGGAACTGGAAGGATCAATCGAGCTCACCGGTGGAACGCTAGATGACCGATGCGTGATGGACCGTGGAAATACCGGTAATCCAGTTCGTCAGTTTCACCCTCCTGAAGCCACCAACTGACCGCGTTTGCGGTGCGGCCGGTCCGCGGAGCGTCATACGGGACCGGCGTTTTGAAGGACGAAATCATTACTACTAGCGTGCAGTGGGAGCAGACTTTAGAACCGAGGCGCTGCGATGACGACCGTAACTCGACATCATGAATTGCCCACCAACATTCGGGACTTCACACGAAGCGTCTTGGATGCAGGTTTGCTCGAACATGGCAGCGCAGTTGGCGTTTATCACCGATCGTTCGAGTTCGAGAAGATTATTCGTGGCATCGAAGGCGCCATCTCGAGCGCCGGCGGGAACGAAAAGAGGCGGCAACTTTTTTGTTCTTCGGTATTAGCCCGCACGACACTCGCGAAATGCGGCTTTTTGACTTCATTTCCGGATTTGGTTGGCACCATCTCAAGTTTCGCCGGGAGCGAAGCCGATGTTCTGGTGTTGAGGGAACGAATAGAAGACGGTAGCGACTGGGCCGACTTGATGACTAACACTGAAGTGGCGATGTGCTCGGCCGCGTGTCAAAACGTCTATCCGCTTTTGGTCGGTGAGCCGATACCGCCCAACGGCCTCGTGTATGAAGTTCAGGCGCAGTGCTTTCGCCATGAACCGAGCGACGACCTCGCTCGAATGTTGTCCTTCAGGCAACGCGAGTTCGTCTTCATTGGCACCGAACATGATGCCCGTGAACACGCGGAGTTGATGCGGAGTCGCTTCTGCGACGTCTTGGACGGACTTGACCTCTCCTACGAAGTCGTGACAGCGAACGACCCATTCTTCGGGCGATTGGGACGACTGCTGGCGGAAAGTCAACACCAAAAGTCGCTCAAGTACGAGTTCGTCGCACCGGTAACGTCCGACGTTCCCCAGTCGATGGGTTCGATGAACCTCCACGAGGATCACTTCGGCACGTCGTTCGGACTTTCAATGTTCGATGGGAGCGTGGCGTACTCCTCGTGCGTCGGTTTCGGCCTCGAACGAGTGGCGCTCGCCCTACTCTTCAGGCACGGCGTGAACACGGCAACCTGGCCCGCTGAGGTCCGCAAGATCCTCGGGCTGTAACGATTGCTCAGGTTGCGGGAGGCTTCGGTTCCCACCCGAGCGCCGGCCCAAGAAGTTCAGCGATGTCGGTGATTATCTGCACGTAGTCTTCGTGGTCGAACGAGAAGGGCAGCGCGAAGACCACCTCTCGCACCTCGCGGAAGCCGGCGTCAGCGTAGAGAGCTTCGGCAATCTGGCTGGAGTTCCCGATGACATCTCTCGCAAACATCATTTGACCCTGTGGCGCTGCGGTGCGGGGCGTGCGCGCGTCAACGTAATCCTGATACTTGGCCCGTTGGCTGCGCGATGCCCGGTCGGTCGGGATGACGACCAGACCCTGCGATACCCGCGCGTTGGCCCCGTCGGGGTGGGCCGCCCGGAAGGTCTCGATGTGCGAGCGCTGGATCTGCGCGAAGAGAGGGACTTCTTCGCCGTCAGGTATCTCTGTTCGCACGACGCTGCTCGAAAGGAAGTTGAGTCCGTTGCTACCGGCCCATCGCGCGGACTGCACGCTTGCCCCGCCGTACCACATGCGCTTTCGCAGTCCGGGAGAATGGGGCTCGACCCGCTCGGAGAATGTCTCAATTCCTTGAACCCCGTGGAACGTGCTCACGGGCTGGCCTTCGACGGCGCGGAGCAGGCGGGCCACCCGTTCGTAACTGAAGTCCTCGAGGTCAGCGCTGTTGGGATAGAGGTTGTCCTTGAAATGCTCGTAGTTTCGTGGCTCACCTACGCTGACGCCTGGGTTGAGTCGGCCGCCCGAGAGGAGGTCAACGGTCGCCAGTTCCTCGGCGAGGTGAAGGGAGTTCTCCCAGCCAAGGGGCGTGACCGCAGTACCGAGTTCGATCCGGGTAGTGCGTTGCGTTGCCGCCGCGAGTACCGCCAATGGGGACGAGATGCCGTACTGGAGGTGACGATGACGAAGCCACGCACTGTCATAGCCCAACCGCTCACCGAGCTCAATTACCTCGAGAACACTCTCGTGGCCCGGTCCGGGGTCAGAACCGTCGAAGAGCCCGATGGTGAGGAACCCCAACTGCTCCAATGGCGTCCCCGGCTCTGGCACCCCCAGAGCGTAACGATCGCGCCATCGTGATCGGTCACCAACGGTGCCGGCGAGTCCTCCGCCATGCCCGATCGCGAGTCCAGCGACCGATCGATGAATTCTGACGCGGCATCGAGGGCACGACTACCACACCGCCAAGCTATTCAAACGACAGAAAAGTGGCGATGCGCGATTGTGAAGTGTGCGGTGCCGCGCACTCGGGACAGAGCACGACCGAGGAACTAGGCGGCGTTCGCGAGTTCCGGGAGAACCGAACGACTCCACCCGAGTGACAACCGCGCGCGTGCCCACACGTATGTCGCCCGCATTGGCACGGCCCCGACGCAGCTGAACGAAGAGATCGGTCCAACATCACGACGGGACGCAAACTTCTAGAACGTTGCGACGCGCAATGAGTTTTCGAACCGCGGCAATGGGCGTTCGGCTTGACGACTTGTCGCGAAATGGTGACGAAGTTCGCATTCGGCTCCTAAGCGCAACTGCCGGTAAGGCTTCCGTGGCACCCGTCGTTTAAGAGCTTTGAAGTCACCTTACCGACCGATGCCGCACCTCAAGCGGTCAATCGATACTGAGCCCCGTTCCCTGGTCACGAGGGTAATTGATCATCGCTTTGGCGACGATGCGTGCGTTTAACAACGCACGATGCATTCTCACTGCTCGCTCCCGAACTCCTGTGCGATTCACTCTCACTGAACGGTGAATTGGAGAAGCCGGATGAGAGCTCAGCGGCGACGCGTCACGACGACATTGTCTGCTCCGCGAGCAGTTTCTTCACTTCACTCGCTTCAAGCGCGTGCGAGAAGAGATAGCCCTGGCCAAAGCGACAGCCCATCCGTAGCAGCTTTTCGAGTTGGGGCTGCGTTTCGATGCCTTCCGCGAGCAACGTCACTTTCAGTTTTTGACCCAAAGAGATGATCGCCTCGAGTAACACTTCAATCTGTTCGCTGTCGATGAAGGGACTAATGAAGGATTGGTCAATCTTGATGACCTTGGGATTGAGCTGTACTAGGTACGACAAGGACGAAAAGCCGGTTCCAAAGTCGTCAAGCGCGATGCTGATTCCTCTTGATTTCAGTTGTTCCAAAACGTCGAAGGTCTCCGTGACGTTGGAGAGCGCAGAGGTCTCAGTTATCTCCAGCACGAGTCGCTCGGGAGCAAGGCCGCTCTCACACAGCGCTTGATCGACCATGGTCATGAGTTGGGGATCATTGAGTTGTTGGGTCGCGAGGTTGACGGACACGTACGGGAGCTCGTCAGATCTATTCTTGGTCCACAGACTTGCCTGGTTGGTCGCTTCTCGCAAGGCGAATCCACTGAGGTCTAAGACGATGCCACTTTGCTCCGCAATCGGGATGAACACGTCAGGGCCGATGGCACCTCGTTGAGGATGCTGCCAGCGCATCAAGGCTTCGAAACCAACAACTTCTTGCGTCTCGAGGTCCATAATCGGCTGGTAGTGCATTGCGAGTTCGTCGTTGTGTATTGCCTGACCCAGTTCCTGATTGAGCGTGAATCGCGACGAAACCATGTCTTGCATGGAGGCGTCGAAGAAGAGGTACGAGCCCTTCTGTTTGCGCTTGGCTTCGTACAAGGCGACGTCGGCGTTTTGAATGAGCATGAAGCTCGTCGGTGCGTCCGGATCCCACACCACGATGCCGACGCTGGCGTGTTGCACAAATTCGATGTCGCCGTGGTAAAACGGTTCCACGAGCGTCGCGAGAAATCGCGACGCAATCTCCTCCGCCTCAGTCGACGTCGTGAGGCCTTCCGCCAAGTAGAGAAACTCATCGCCGCCAAATCGGCAGAGCGTGTCCGTGGGCCGAGCGACCCGTTCAAAGCGGTTCGCGATATCACGCAGGAGTTGGTCGCCTACCAAGTGGCCGTGCGTGTCATTGACCCCCTTGAAGTCGTCAAGATCGATCATGAAGACAGCAATCAGTCCGCGCCCTCGATACGCGCGAGCCCGCGCCACGATCAATCGATCCTCGAGCAGCACGCGATTAGCGAGGCCCGTCAGCGGGTCGTGCAAGGCTTGATGAGAAAGTTCTGTGGCGAGTGCTCGCTCGGCCGTGATGTCGCGCTCGGAACTGACGAAGTAGAGGGTCTGACCGGTCTCGTCACGGGCAGTCGACCGTGACACCTCTGAAATGATGATCTGACCATCCTTCCTCAGGTAGCGCTTGACGAAACGGACCTGGTTCGCTCGCAGCGAGATAAGGCTCTCGTGCGATTCGCGGGTGATCTCCACATCATCGGGAAAGGTGAAGTGCGTGGAGTCGTGGCCAAGGAGTTCTTCGCGCGAGAATCCAACCATTTCGCAAAAGGCATCGTTTACCGCGATGGCGAGATCTTCGGTATCGCTGAACATCATCGGTGCCATGTTGTCCTCAAAGGCGAGACGGAATCTCTCCTCGGAGCGATCTCTCGACCGCTCGGACTCGACGAGGTCCATCATTGACTTGGACGTCGCCTCCAGCGCCGCGCGAATCGTCAGTACCGACTGCTGAGCAGCGACGGCCAGTTCGATCTCGTGGGCGATCTCTTCGAGACCTTGGACCGTCACGCCGTCGAAGACGAAGGGGTGGCGGTCATAGATCGATAACACGGCGCGGCGACCGCCCGGCTGGAAGGGTATTGCGACGCTCGACGACAGTCCGAAGTCCGACGCCCTACTGCACCATTCGCCGTAGTTGGCTTGGTGTTTCAGGTCATTGGCGACCTGCGTACGTCCCGTGCGAAGTGCAGAGCCTGTCGGGCCGACACCCGTCTCCTTCCACGCCAACGTCGAGACGATGTCGTCATAGAGGTAGGCAGTCTGACCTGCCGAGTAACAGATGTGTACGACGCCGTCATCGCTCTCAGATGGCTCGCCGATCCACGCCAAGGAGTAGTCGCCAATCGCAACGAGTTCGTCACAGAGCCGTTGGAACAGCTCGACGTCGACCGTTGAGGTCGTCGCGAATCGGCTCACCTCTCGCATGAGCCGCATGGTGTGCTCACGCTGGATCTGGAGCGTCACGTCGACGAATGATGAGATCACGCCGACGGAGGAACCGTCGACTTCGGCCAGACAGGTATTGACTTTGAGCCAACGTCGCGCCTTCGCCACGACGTCAAAACCGAGAATCGTACCGGTGGTCGTTTTCCCCTCTCGAAGTGTGACCATCTCGGGGCGTACGCGAGTTGGAAATGGTGTGCCGTCCTCTCGGACGATGCCCCAGTCAGCGTCGAGAAAGGTGCGGCCGACCAATTTCTCAACGGTCGTGCCGAAAAGTTCTGCGGCCGAAACGTTGCACTCGAGTACGACACCATTTAGATCGTGCAAGATGACGCCGACCTTCGTGGCGTCGAGGAAATCGACCGTCGACAGCAACGTGTCGAGATTCCACTGGGGGAATGTCGTCTTCTTCAACTTCGTGTCACCGTGGTGATGAGATGTGATCGGGTGAGAGCCTTCAATGCACGACTGAAGCTTTCAGCGGCGGCCGACATTGACGAGTGCACGTTTGGTGTAAGGGACCAGTGCCGCACACTGCGAGTGCAGAGAATGACGACGAGTTTGGCGGGCGAGAAGAGCCGCAGTCTCCCGGAAACTTCCAGTGTCAGAGATTGACGCTCAGTGATCGAACACTGCATGCTTCCTCCTGCGACCTACTGTCGGGGTGGCGGAAGCAACTTTATGACGTCCTGCATCAATGCTAATTGCGCAGACCGACGTTCACGCTCATGTGAAATTTCCTTTCAAACGCTTGGTTTTCCGTATCTGGGGCCGACGGCGATGACGTTGCCTGCGGTTCTCGTCGTAACTGCAACGGGTGCTCTCAGGTTGGTGATGCGAATTGAGATCTTCATGGCAACAAATCCTTCAAGTGAATGTCAATCACATTGCGATCCACTGATTCGTCCGATATGGGTATTCACCCCCTTCATTGCCACCCCGTAGGGCGTACGTCAATCGCGTGGCTCGTTGGGCGTCGCCTGTCGTGGGAGACGACAGCGGGACGTAAGGTCGAAGTCATCGGCTATGTGCCTTACGAAAGAGTGCGAAATGCACCACGCCACGTCTGACGGACCCCAGTCCCAGGATTCGAACGAGAAGTCGAATTCAAAGACTGACCAAAAGGACGATCTCAAGTCGCTGACCCTCGATGAAGTGGAGAAAAGGCTCTCGTCATCACCGGCCGGTCTTACTCGCGAAGAGGCCACGAAGCGCGTGGCGCAGTATGGGCCGAATGAGATCACGGCGAAAAAGGTCAACCAGTTCTTGAAGTTCCTCAGTTACTTCTGGGGACCCATTCCGTGGATGATCGAGGCCGCCGTGATCCTGTCAGCCGCACTCAGCCACTGGCCCGACTTCACCATCATCCTCATCCTGTTGCTCGCGAATGCCGGTATCGGATTTTGGGAAGAGCGCCAGGCTGGCCGGGCGATCGACGCCTTGAAGGCGGAGCTCGCGATCAAGGCCCGCGTGTTGCGCGACGGTGCGTGGACGAGCGCGCCGGCCCGCGAGCTCGTCCCGGGCGACGTCATCCGACTGCGGCTTGGTGACATCATCCCGGCCGACGCGCGTCTGCTCGACGGGGACCCGGTCGAGGTCGACCAGTCGGCACTGACGGGCGAATCACTGCCCGCCACGTGTGGCCCCGGCGACTCGGTGTTCTCCGCGTCGATCGTTCGCCAGGGTGAGATAGGCGCACTCGTCTACGCAACGGGCACGAACACGTACTTCGGCAAGACCGCCGAGCTCGTCCAAGACAGCCAGACCGTCAGCCACTTCCAACGCGCCGTGCTGAAGATCGGCACGTATCTCATTGTTCTGGCAATCGCAATGGTGAGCGTGATCATCGTCGTCTCCATAGTTCGAGGCGACCCGTTCTTGACCACCCTGCAGTTCGCGCTCGTCCTCACGGTGGCGGCGATCCCCGTCGCCATGCCGACCGTTCTTTCAGTAACCATGGCGGTCGGCGCCCGATTGCTCGCGAGGAAGAAGGCAATCGTCAGTCGGCTCGTGGCGATCGAAGAGCTCGCCGGGGTGGACGTGCTCTGCACGGACAAGACCGGCACGCTGACGCAGAACAAACTCACACTGGGCGACCCGTTCGCCGTTGAAGGGGTCTTAGTCGACGACGTCATCTTGAATGCGGCGCTGGCGTCGCGCGCCGACGACGATGACACCATTGACCTTGCGGTACTTGGCGGACTCCCGAGTGATCATTCATTGCGCGGCTATCACGTGGAGCATTTCCAGCCATTCGAGCCGGTCGGTAAGCGCACGGAGGCGACGGTGAAGGCCTCGAACGGCTCGACATTCAAGGTCACCAAAGGTGCCCCCCAGGTGATCCTCGCGCTTTCGTCCAACGCTGCGCAGGTGAAGGGGAGCGTCGACCGCGCGGTGAACGACTTTGCCGCGCGAGGGTTCCGCTCTCTCGGCGTCGCACGCGCCGAGGGGAATGGCGCGTGGCGGTTTCTCGGTGTTCTTCCGCTCTTCGATCCGCCGCGCATCGATGCCAAGTCGACGATTGCCACCGCGCGCCAGATGGGCGTCGCGGTCAAGATGGTGACCGGCGACGCGCTCGCCATTGCGTCCGAGACGGCCAAGACCCTCGGGATGGGGACGAATATCCTCGACGCCGCGAGCCTGGGCGATACCTCGCGCAACGAAACCGCAGCCATGTCTAAGTCGGTCGAAGACGCTGACGGCTACGCCCAGGTTTTCCCCGAGCACAAATACCACATTGTCGACGTCCTGCAGCGACGCGGCCACATCGTCGGTATGACGGGCGACGGAGTCAACGATGCGCCCGCGCTCAAAAAGGCCGACTGCGGAATCGCCGTGTCGGGCGCGACCGACGCGGCACGCGCCGCCGCCTCCATCGTGCTCACCACGCCAGGCCTGTCAGTCATCATCGACGCGATAAAAGAAAGTCGCAAGATCTTTCAGCGGATGAACAGCTATGCCATCTACCGGATCGCCGAGACGCTGCGGGTACTGCTCTTCATCTCGCTGGTGATCCTCATCTTCAACTTCTTTCCCGTTACGGCCATGCAGATCGTGCTGCTCGCCCTACTCAACGACGGGGCCATCTTGTCCATCGCTTACGACAACGTGCGCTACCGGAATCAACCCGAAGCATGGAACATGCGCGTCGTGCTCGGTATGGCCACCATCTTGGGCGTCGTGGGCCCACTGGCCGCGTTCGGCATGTTCTACCTCGGCGACCGCGTCTTTCACCTCGGTCATCCCGAGCTTCGAACGATGATGTATCTCACTCTTTCGGTGGCCGGTCATCTCACGATCTTTCAAGCCCGTACTCGGGGTCCCTTCTGGTCCATTCGTCCGGCCCGCCTCCTATTGCTCGCGGTAGTTGGAACGCAGGTCCTCGCAACGCTCGTCGCGGGATTCGGGATCTTCATGACTCCTTTGGGTTGGGGTTACGCGGCCCTCGTGTGGGGCTACGCACTCGTATGGTTCGTCGTCACCGACCGCGTGAAGCTCTTCGGCTATCGAGTCCTCGACCCACTGGGGTCAGCGACTGACGGCGCCGGAGCGTCGCGGTCTCACCGATCTGCGGGCGACCTCGCCGTGATGGCGGCCAACGTCGAGCCATTCCATACAAACGTCGACACGAGCCCGGACGAACCCGTGTATCACGACAGCGACGCGTGTCCGTACGCGAAAGAGATTCTCCGCGACAATCACGGCGTCATCGGTACCGCTGAACGCCGGCGCTGCGAGTGGTGCGAGGCCCGGGCCATCGTCGCGCCCTTTCACACGACGACCGATACAAGGGAAGCCGTGTACCACGACCTCACCGCGTGCCCGTATGGCCAGGAGATCACGATCTCCGGACACGACGTTGCGGGCACGGGCGGCCATCGCCACTGCGAGTGGTGCGAATCGCACGCGAGTGCCAGCGACTCGCCCGATGCGTCAGTTTTGAAGAAGGCCAACGCCGAACTCTTCGCCGAGTAGTCGACGAGTCGCCGCATCGGCGACCTTCGGATCGAAAGTGGCGACCTTGCTATTGGAGAGACCGAGTCTCGAAAGACAACGGTCAACATCAAGTGGTAACGAGACGCGACCGACAAGAACTCTGGACTTTGGTCCCTGGTCAGTCAGTCAAAAAGTCCGTTGAATGGAAGGGAATCGAGTGATAAAAGTCGACGATTCATATCCAGGAGTCAACATGACGTCTCTCATTACTCCATCCGAGTCGAAGTCCGAGCCCGAAATAGAGCCCATTTCAGAACGCAACCAGCAAAAGGCCCACGTCCTAGGACTCAGTTCTGCCACTGCGTTGGTGGTCGGGAGCATCGTCGGAACCGGAGTGTTCACCATGCCCGCGGTCCTCGCGGGAGCGGGCACGATGGGCATCGCCGTTCTCGCCGTAATCGCGGTCGGCGCGATGTTGCTCGCGGTCCTATTTGGTCAACTCACCAAGCGCGTGCCCAACAGCGACGGGGGCGTCTACGCCTACGCCCGCCACGAATTCGGCGACTTCGCCGGCTATCTCGTGGGATGGTGCTACTGGATCCAGTCGTGGGCCGGTAACGCGGCAATCGTCTCGTCGTGGGTCTTCTACGTCGACGCCCTCTTCAAGATCTCGAACCCCAGTGGCATGACGAACTGGAGCATCGCGATGTTCGGTCTATGGATCCCCGCGATCATCAACCTCACCGGTGTGCGTCAAATGGCCTGGTTCCAGAACGTCACCGTCGTGCTGAAGTTCCTCCCGCTCCTCTTCGTGGGCGTCGTGGGCTGGTTCTTCGTCGCGAAGGCCAACTTCGGACCGTTCAACGCATCGGGCGGCAGTCTCTATAACGGAATCGGCATCGCCGCAGGAGTGGCGCTGTTCTCCTTCATTGGTGTCGAAGCGGCCGCGATCACGGCGAAGCGGGTGAAGGACCCTCGAACGAACGTGCTTCGCGCGTCGGTCATCGGCACCGTCGCGAGTGCCGGGCTGTACGTCCTCGTCACCGCCGTCGTCATGGGACTGGTGAACCACCACACGCTGGTGAACACCGGCTCACCCTTCGTGAACGCCTTTCAAACAATGTTCCCCCACAGCGCGTGGGCAGGGCAGTTCGTCGCCGGCGTGGCTGTCGTTTCGGGCCTGGGCGCGCTGATCGCGTGGACGTTGATCGTCACCGAGACGTCACGCGCTATCGCGCAGGATGACCTGTTCCCGCGTCCCTTCGCGTGGTCCGATAAGAAGGGCACGGCCTGGTTCGGCATCCTGGTCGGCACGGCGCTGCCCTCATTGTTGATGCTGTGGCGCTACTCGACCAGCTCGGGCCTGACGGTCTTCACCTACTTGGTGGACCTCAGCGTCGTGACCGTCGCCATCCCGTACTTCTTCTCCGCAATCGCACAGTTGACGTTCCTGGTGTCGAAGCGTCGCCGCGTGCAGGGTTGGCAGTTGGCTCGTGACCTCTGCGTCGCGGGCACCAGCGTGCTCTTCTCCATGTGGGTGACCTTCGCCTCCGGTTACCAGGTCGTGTACCAAGCGCTCGTCGTCCTGCTCGCGGGATTGGTTCTCTACGCCTTTCTCAACGCCCGCCGCCAGGGACTCGGTGAGATCACCTCTCCCGTCGACCTGCCCGATGAGGTACCCGCCTCATGGCACGCCGAATTCGTGGCCGCCAAAGAGGTTGAGCCCGAAGAAGGTCGTTAATCGAATGGGGCAGTGCGCCCAAGAAGGTAGAAGAGAGGTTCCGTAATGACACTCCACGTAGATTCCGAAGTGGGCCAACTCAAGCAGGCGATGTTGCACCGTCCCGGTCTCGAACTCTCGAGACTCACGCCGTCCAATGTCGAGAGCCTGCTCTTTGACGACGTGCTGTGGGCCAAGAAGGCACGCGAGGAACACGACGCCTTCGCCCAGGCGCTTCGCGACAAGGGGGTCAAGGTCCATCTCTTTGGCGACTTGTTCACCGACGTGCTCTCGATGGTCGATGGTCGAGCCTTCGTGCTCGACACACTCATCACCGATGATGAGATAGGACCCTCGCTCGTGAAGCCGGTCCGTAAGTTATTGGAGGACCTCGAGCCCGAGAAGTTGGCCGAGTACCTCATCGGTGGGATCTTGAAGGCCGACCTGCACCCCATGACGGCGCGAAGCCTCTCGTGGGAACACCTGCGCGCAGACGACTTCGTCCTGCCACCCCTTCCCAACACACTGTTTCAACGCGACAACACGTGCTGGATCTACGGTGGGGCAACCGTCAACCCTATGGCCAAGCCGGCCCGCCAGCGCGAGTCGCTCCACACCCGAGCGGTCTATCGCTACCACCCCACGTTCAAGGACGAGAAGTTCGACCTCCTCCTCGATGAAGAGATCGTGCACCACAACGCCACCATCGAGGGCGGCGACGTACACGTCCTTGGGCATCAGACGGTGATGATCGGCATGGGTGAGCGAACCACGCCCGTCGCGGTCGAGATTTTGACACGACGTCTGTTCGAAACGGGTCAAGCCACTCGCGTCATTGCCATCGAACTGCCGCACAGCCACGCTTTCATGCACCTCGACACCGTGATGACGATGCTCGACGTGTCCACGTTCATCCTCTATCCCTACATCGACCGAAACCTGCGCAGTTGGACGATCGTCCCCGGGGACGAGCCGGGAACGTTCAACATGAGTCTGAACGAGGACCTGTGGGAGACCGTCGCCCAAGTCCTCAAGGTCGACCGCGTGACCGTCCTCACCACCGACGAAGACGTTCGCGCGGCCGAACGCGAACAGTGGGACGACGGGACCAACTTCCTCGCCGTCGCGCCGGGGGTCGTGCTCGGTTACGACCGCAACGTCGCGACCAACACGATGCTGCGTCACCACGGCATCGAGGTCGTCTCCATCGTCGGCAGTGAGCTCGGTCGTGGTCGCGGGGGCCCGCGCTGCTTGACCTGTCCCATCGAGCGAGAGAGCGCGCAATGAAGAGCGCCAACGCCGTCGCCGCACTGAAGGGCCGCAGTCTCCTGCGAGACGTCGACCTCACCCACGACGAGTTCATCGGCCTACTGGACCTGAGTGATCGACTCCGCCACGACAAGAGGTCCGGGACCGAAACGAAGATGCTCGAGGGCAAGAACATCGCCCTGCTCTTCGAAAAGTCATCGACGCGCACGAGGTCTGCTTTTGAGGTCGCCTCGCACGATCAGGGTGCGCACGTGACCTATATGGGTCCCGGCGAGACGCAGTTGGGTCACAAGGAGACCGTGAAGGACACCGCGCGCGTGCTCGGACGAATGTACGACGGCCTCGAGTTCCGAGGGTTCGCGCATCATGACGTGGAGTTGTTGGCCGAGTTCTCCGGCGTGCCGGTCTGGAACGGGCTCACGGATCTCTGGCATCCGACCCAACTCTTGGCCGACATGCTCACCATCCGCGACCACACGTCCAAGCCGTTCGATCAGGTCGCCCTCACTTACGTGGGCGACGCTCGAAACAACACGGCGAACTCACTCCTCTGCGTGGGCGCGATGTTGGGACTCGACGTGCGCATCGGCGCCCCCGCGGCGCTTCAGCCATCCGAGGAGATCCAGCGCATCGCGAAGGATGTATCGACGCACTCTGACACCAGGGTTCTGATAACCGAGGACGTCGACGAGGCGGTGGCGAACACCGACTTCATCTACACCGATGTCTGGGTCTCGATGGGTGAGCCCACGGACTCGTGGGCCGAACGGATCAAGTCGTTACTGCCCTATCAGGTGAACGCGAATCTGATCAAGGTCTCCAACAACCCCGACGTTCGTTTCATGCACTGTCTGCCAGCTCTGCACAATACGGACACCGACGTTGGCGCGGAGCTGAGCAAGAAGTACGGCGTCGACGCCCTGGAGGTCACCGACGAGGTCTTCGAATCGCCGGCGTCGATCGTCTTCGACCAGGCCGAGAATCGTCTTCACACGATCAAGTCGATCATGGTCGCCACGTTAGCGGGAGTCTGAGATTCGCGTCGTCGCCGCACTAGGCGGCAACGCACTGCTGCAGAGAGGCGAGAAGCCCGGCGCCGAAATTCAACAGCACCACGTCGTCGACGCGGTGCGGCAACTCTCGCGCATATGCAAGGGGAACGAGATCATCGTGACTCACGGCAACGGCCCCCAAGTAGGCATGCTGGCCCTCGAGAGCGCGAACGACCCCGCACTGGACCGTCCCTTCCCACTCGACGTGATCGGGGCGCAGACGCAAGGCATGATTGGCTACTGGCTCGTACAGGCCCTAGGGAACGAGCTCGCGAGACCGGTCGTCGCGCTGCTCACACGAACGGTGGTGGATTCCAAGGACCCCGCGTTCTCAGCACCCACCAAATTCGTAGGGCGCGGCTACTCGAAGGAAGATGCAGATCGCGTCGGTGAAGGTAAGTGGGTGCTCCGACAAGACGGTGCACTGTGGCGACGGGTCGTACCTTCGCCCGAACCAATCGAAATCGTTGAGATCTCGATCATCAACGACCTCATATCGAGAGGGAACATCGTCGTCTGTGCCGGCGGTGGCGGCATTCCCGTCGCGCGCGATCGGCGCGGTCATTTAGATGGTGTGGAGGCAGTCATCGACAAGGACCTCGCGGCGGCGTTGATCGCCCGCGACGTGGCAGCCGACGTCTTGTTACTGCTCACCGACGTACCCGCGGTGCTCGCGGACTACGGGCTGGCAACCGAGCACGCCATTCACTCGGCGACCGCCGCTGAACTTCACGCGATGAGTTTCCCGGCCGGTTCGATGGGCCCGAAAGTGGAAGCGGCCTGCCGATTCGTGAAGGCGACGGGCAAGAGAGCGTGTATTGGGACTTTTGACGATGCGCCAGGACTCCTAGATGGATCCGTGGGAACGAACGTTCTTCCCTGATTTCGTGGGCAGCCGGCGAGGTCACGTCACAAGAACTCAGTTGCTGCGTTCCGACATCGCTACGTCACAGACATCGCAGGGAAGCGATCTCAAGACTGCGGCGTAGGGAGACCGTTCGCTAATACGCCGTCCACGATCGCGAGATTTTCACTGACGCGATTGACACAGTGGGGCCGATCAAAGTCGTGCGAATTGGCTCTTTTTTGGTGGATTGACATCTGCGGCATCACGTCGCAACGAATAAGTACGTTGCCCGTTCAACGTGTTCGGGATATGGAAAGGACAACAACTATGAAAAAAATCTCAAACCGCACGAGGTGGCTCACCGCTTCGACGGCAGTAATGGCCGCACTCAGCATCGGTGTCGTGGCCGCCTCGGCCGCCGCCCCGCCACCGAGTAACGCGATGCAGGTGGGCATGGGCGTCAACCAATTCGGTATGACGCAGTCGTACTTCAATGGACGCACCGTCAGCTTCACCTACACCAAGGGCTTTTACTGCGACAAGTCCGTTTCAGCCGCGTCCACATCGGGATGCGAAGCTGGCGCCGCGTTCAAGGTCCCACCGGCAAAGAGCTTCGACCCGTTGTACATCGAGGTGCCCCTTGGCTTCACGGTCTCAACCATGTCGATGGAGTGCCCCACTGGCCTCGTGTGCGTCGACCACCCGGGAACGATTGACCTGAGCCGTCTCGAGCCTGATCTGAAGGCGCTCTACCCGCAGCTCACGGCGGCGCAGCTCACCGCGGCGTTGAAGAACTCCGCGACCCCCGGTCACGAGCACTTCATCACGACGCTCAACGGCGGTAAGCCGGAGTGGTGGAACGTCGACGTCATTGGCGTCACGAGCCTGAAAGAGTGGAACGCGATCAACGCACACAAATCCTTCTCGTTCTTGAACACTCAGGTAACGAAGAAGCTGACCACAGCGATCATTCCAACGAACCTGTTCCTGTACTTCGGCGTCAACTAGATCCATTGGTAGTGCTCGTGGCGCCAGAAACCGTCGCACTCGCGGCCGACGCTGGCGCCACGAGCACTTTCCTCTGAGGAGCGTCGTGCAAATTAACCGTCGACATCTACAAGTGAGCCTCGGCTCATTGTGGCTGCTCGACGGCGCATTGCAGTTCCAGCCCTTCATGTTCAGTCGAGGGTTCACCCGCCACATACTCGCCCCCGCCGTCGTCGGCCAGCCGACCGCCATCGCGGGGCCGTTGCGCGCGATGGTTGCACTGGTCTCGTCCCATCCGGCCATCGCGAACGGAACCTTCGCCATCATTCAGATCCTGCTCGGTCTCGCGATCCTCAATCGACGTTGCACCCGCGCTGCGCTCGGCGCGTCAATTGGGTGGGCGCTTTCAGTCTGGATCGTAGGCGAGGGCCTGGGCGGTCTCGCAACCGGTGCGACAATACTTAACGGGGCGCCGGGCGCCGCCTTGATCTACGCAGTGATTGCCGCACTCGCGTGGCCAGTGCGCAAGGGAGATAACCGACCATCGTGGATGGCCTTGCCCGTTTGGTGCACGCTGTGGCTCGTCGCGGCGGTACTTCAGTTGATTGACGGCAACAACTCCTCGATATCGATCACCATGATGTTGAGAAACGCCCAATCGAACGCCCCCGGCTGGATTGCCGGGATCGACCGCCATCTCGTTCGATTACGACCTCCGAGCTGGACCGTTGCCGGCCTCATCGCGGTCTACGTCCTCGTAGCGATCTGGGCCCTCATTCCCGGATGGACGAGGCAACTCTCCATCGGCATCGGCGTGTTCATCTCGTTGGCAAGTTGGCTCCTCTTTCAAGGTCTCGGCGACCTGACCTCCGGTCAGGCGACCGACCCGAATTCTGGACCGCTGATCGCCCTCCTCGCACTGGCCGTCGTCGGCGCCTATTCGGGTCGTATCGAGGAGCGGCCACTGAGCGTAACCGCGTCGTACGAATCGACCGCGCAAGAGTCGCTTGTGAACAGCAGTCGCCAATCCTGAACTTGGTGGCCATCACTGGCCGGAGTCACCCACATCCGCGCAGCGCTGATCTGGCGTTGTCCGCTTCAGCGGCGTGCGGCTAGTGCACGCGAGGGTCGACGTGAAACTTCGGTCCTGGACCGGCGTTCGCAGGTCGCTCCCCGTCCAGGGTTGCGGCCACGCCGTCAAGGCCAATCGTCATTGCGATCAAGGGTCGGGGGTCCACGTCGCCGGACGCGTAGAGATCGATCGTCGCGTCGAGACCGGGCGATCCGCTGAGGATACCTACTGACGTCACGTCGTTCAGCACCTGGATACGGGTGTCGATCAGGCTCGGGGTCCCGGCGATGCCGATGAAGACGACACGTTTGCCGGGTTCAACGAGGTCCAGCGCCCTGGCGGGTAGCGCGGCGTCATTCGAGGCATCGATGACTGCGTCAAATGGAAGGTCGGGCAGCTCTTCGCTCGTCGAGCCGTCGAATCCGAGCGATCGCGCGAAGTTCAACGAGGAGGCCGAGCGACCCATCAAGTGCACCTCAGCGCCGTGCGCCCTCGCAAAGTAGGCGCAGAGGAGGCCGATCGTGCCGGGACCAAGGATAAGGACCCGATCGCCGCGCTTGAGATCAGCACCCCAGACGGCGCGAAGAGCGTTCGCTCCCGGTTCAACCAGCGCGCCCATGGCGGCGTCAACCTGTGTTGGGAGTCGATGAAGTGACGTCACGGGGACGGCGATCTGTTCGGCGAGCGCCCCGGCAAACCCGTTGCGTACGCCCACCTCGAAACGGAATTCGCACACGTGTTGCAAGGAGTTGAGGCATCGGTGACACGTGCCGCAACCAAGCATCGTGTCGCCCATCACCCGTTGCTGGAGCCATGACTCATCGACGCCGTCGCCGATTGCCACGACCGTGCCCGTCCATTCGTGTCCGAGACGCATCGGATAGTGCGCGTAGCCATCGTGGAGGTACTGCATCTCTCCGGTGTAGAAGTCGACGTCAGTTCCGCAGACCCCGACGCGCTCGACGTCAACGACGACCCCACCGGGTACGGTCTCTGGCGCATCGACCTCGTAGACACCGGCTTCGTTCGGAGCCGTAACGATGAAGGCTCTCACCTCGCGCCCGCCCACCGATGAGCGTCACGCAGACCGGATCGGACACTCATCGCACTGCACTAACGTCCGTCACAGTCGAGATTGTAGATGGTGCGTACGGAAGTGGGACCCGAGTGGCTGAGCAGCGCAGTGCACAGTGGTACGGCGGTGACGACCGCAACGCGTACATCCATCGAGCGTGGATGCGTCGCGGCGTTCCCGACGACGCGTTCACTGGGCGAGCGCAAATAGCGATTGCGAACACCGCATCGGACCTGACGCCGTGCAACGCGCACTTCAACGAGGTCGCCGAGAGCGTGAAGTTCGGCGTCTATGAAGCGGGCGGCATTCCCTTGAACATGCCCGTGGTGTCACTCGGCGAAACACAGGTACGGCCGACCGCCATGTTGTGGCGCAACATGATGGCGATGGCGACCGAAGAGATGATCCGGGCCAACCCCGTCGACGGCGTCGTCCTCCTGGGCGGATGCGACAAGACGATCCCTGCGCTCTTGATGGCGGCGGCGTCCGTCAACCTTCCCGCCGTCCTCATTCCCGGTGGCCCGATGCTCTCGGGCACGTTCAGGGGCGCAGCCCTCGGATGCGGGACAGACGTGTGGCGACTCAGTGAGGACGTCCGGGCGGGAACTCTCTCCGAGAGTGATTTCACGGCGTCCGAGTCCTCGATGATCCGGAGTCGAGGTCATTGCAACACAATGGGTACGGCTTCGACCATGTCCCTCGTCGCCGAAGCACTCGGCATGACGATTCCAGGACTCGCCGGCACACCGGCGGCGGACAGCCGACTGCTGAGCGCATCGCACGACACGGGCCGACTCTGCGTCGATCTCGTGGCCTCCGCGCGCCGACCGAGCGACGTCATGACGCGGGCGTCGTTCCATAACGCGATCGTGGTGCTCGCCGCGATCGGAGGTTCCACGAACGCGGTGGTGCACCTGTTGGCCATCGCTGGCCGACTCGGCATCGATCTCGATCTTGACGACTTCGACCGGATTGGATCACACGTTCCTCTCCTCGTGAATCTCCAGCCGTCGGGCAAGTATCTAATGGACGACTTCTTCCGTGCCGGTGGACTGCTGTCCGTGCTGCGCGAAGTGAGCGATCTCCTCGACCCCTCGGCCCTGACCGTTACCGGGCGGCCGCTCGTTGACTACCTTGTCGACGCGCAGATCTGGGACCACGATGTGATCCGCAGTCGTGCGACGCCCCAACAGCCCGACGCCGGCATCGTCGTCCTTCGAGGAAACCTCGCCCCCGGCGGCGCCATCATCAAACCAGCGGCCGCGTCGGCGCACCTGCTCCAGCACCGGGGCCAAGCGGTCGTGTTCGACTCCATTGAAGACATGCACGCTCGGATCGATGACCCCGATCTCGATGTCGCCGCAGACTCCGTCTTGATACTTCGCGGTTGCGGGCCGAAGGGCTATCCCGGGATGCCCGAAGTCGCGAACATGCCGCTACCGAAGAAACTCTTGCAACAGGGTGTCCGCGACATGGTGCGAATCTGCGACGGACGGATGAGCGGCACCGCGTACGGAACCGTTGTTCTTCACGTCACTCCCGAATCGGCCGCCGGGGGACCACTGTCGATCGTGAGGAGCGGTGACTGGATCATCCTTGACGTCCCCGAGCGACGGCTCGTTGTCGACGTTGAGCAAACTGAACTTGATACCCGCGTGCCGAACCGGGCCACCCTCGACGGTTACGCCAAACCAGAGCGCGGTTGGGAGAAGCTCTACGTCGATCACGTCATGCAAGCCGACGTGGGCGCCGACCTCGACTTCTTGGTGGGTTCCAGTGGGGATCGAGTGACCCGTGACTCCCACTGATAAGGACGACGACATTATTTATCGACCTGATCCCATCCGCTTCGATCGAGAGAACATTAGGTATTGAGCATGAAGACATTTGAAGGAATACGGGTTGTCGTCACCGGCGGTACATCGGGTATCGGGGCGGCAGTGACATCGAACCTGCGAGAACAGGGTGCCGACGTGGTCGTTCTCGATGTCGCGCCGGGCGACGCGGATCCCGCGCGGTTCGTGCTCGCCGATCTGTCCGTTCCGCAACAGGTCACCGTAGCGATCGACGAAGCAGCTCGGATGTTGGGCGGGATCGATGTGCTCATCAACAATGCGGGCATTGGTGCGGTCGGTGACGTCACCGAAGCGACGGAGGAGGAGTGGGCGAACCTTTGGAGCGTCAACGTCGTCGGCCTCGCGCGAACGACCACGGCGGCACTGCCCTATCTCAAGGCATCGTCGAACGGCGCCATTGTCAACACGGCGTCGATCGTCGCGGCGATCGGCGTGCCCAAACGAGCGGTCTACGCCGCGACCAAGGGCGCGGTCGTAAGTCTCACCTACGCAATGGCGGCTGACTTCGCGCAGTTCGGTATCCGAGTGAACGCAGTGGCACCCGGTACGGCCGACACACCGTGGGTTGGTCGACTGCTCGACGCGGCGAGCGATCCTCGAGCGGAACGCTCCGCACTCGAGTCGCGACAACCGAGTGGTCGACTCGTAAGTGCTGACGAAGTGGCGCTCGCCATTGCGTACCTGGCTCATCCCTCATCGACATCGACAAATGGGACCGTGCTCTTCGTTGACGGTGGAATGGAACGACTTCGCATCCCGCCAAAGGCGTAAAAGAGGTTCGAAACGTATCGCGCCCATTGCGAAATGG
Organism: uncultured Acidimicrobiaceae bacterium; assembly: GCA_963800765.1. GTDB lineage: Bacteria > Actinomycetota > Acidimicrobiia > Acidimicrobiales > RAAP-2 > RAAP-2. The sequence goes on along the minus strand of CAWDCF010000004.1, from coordinate 294,752 downwards.
TTCACGATTGCGCGACACCAACGAGGTTCGGACCATATCAATTAGCGCAAGGAGCGCATTTCGTAACAAGGTTGTTACGGAATTGGGTTGAAATGCAGCACTTCCCTCAAAGAGTCGTCGATTCAATATGGTAGATTTAGCCGCCGTAGTTCATAAAGCGGAATACGAGCGATTCAACTTAAAATCTCGAAACTAAATTGCGAAAAGGGAACTATGCGCTACTCGCGTCGACTGTTGACCGTAGGACTCAGCGTCCTCTCATTACTGGCTCTTAGCTTTACGGCTATCTCCGTCAGCGCGGGCGCGCTGGGGACGCTGCCGGCAACCATCAACGAGGTCGTGGCGACCTCTGCTTCTCTCACCGCTGCTGGCTGTCCGGCGAGCCTGGCAACTGCAGTTCCCACACTGACGCCATACACGAGTCTCGAAACCGCGGTCGCGGCCGCAACGACGGGGCAGACCATTTATGTGTGTGCCGGCAGCTACGACATGACGTCGTACCCGAATGGACAGGTGGTCATCCCCTCAACTCTCGGCATCACCATTGATGGCTACAACTGGGACCTGGCACCTTCGAGCTCTGACACGTCGGGCTCGGTTAACTCAGGAACGCAATCGGTCTTTACCGGTGGAACGGGAATCATGGTCTCGTCTTCGTTAGGGGTGACGATCAGCGGTTTGACGATGTATGAAAACAACGCCGTCTCCTCAAATGCGTTGGAGTGTGGCGGAGGCACAGAAGTATGCGCGACCTCCATCGACGTGCGGAGTTTGACCAACGGTCCCGGCGACCAGGGAGAGTCTCACGTCACCGTCAGCAACAACCTCTTTGTGAACACGGGTGGTACCACGACGGCTGCGGTCGGCGCACTCCACTTCGGCCTCGGCGGTTTCATCGAAGACCTGTCCCTAACCTCTGCCGACGTCACCTCTCTCGACACCAATGACGTGGTCCAGGGCAACGTGTTCGTTCAAGATCAGGGTTTCGAGAATAACGGCCTCGAGATGAGCGACACCACCGGAGCTTCTGTCACCGGCAATACCGTTACCTTCCCGGCCAATGGCGGCACCGGAGCCGACGACGCCGAGTTCACCGCGTTGTCGTTCCCCGGTTATGACCAGGGAACGAGCATTACGAACAACACCCTGAACGGTGGCGGGATGTTCAGCGACGTACCGCCTAGCGCGTTTGACCTCTCGGTCCCGAAGTCCGGCATCAAGGTTGAGGATGCCTACGGCGATGGCTGCAGCGCTCAGACGATCTCGGGCAACACCATCTCTGGGTTCCTCGATGGCATCGCCGTGATGTCGAGCGGTGACACCTTGAATACTGGCAACCTGTGCACAGTTGCAACGGGTCCGACCAACTTCACCGTTTCAAATAACACCGTTTCGACTTCACGAATCTATGGAATTTATGTGACTACCGGCGCGACATCTGGAACGATAAGCGCCAACACGGCCAGCACCACCGACACCGAAGGGTATGCGCCGGACACGTACACCGCGGGCCAGTACGACTACTTCGACGGTACGGGGAGCGGAACGACGAACACGTGGACCAATGACACTGGTACTGGCTCATCCAGTCCTGCGTCCCTTGAGACCACCGCGACCACGACCACGACCTCGGCGACCACGACCACGACCACGACGACTCCGCTGACCACCACGACAACCGCACCGCCACCGCCGCCCACGACGACCACGACATCGACGACGACCACGACGACGGTTCCTCCGACGACGACCACGACGGTTCCTCCAACGACGACCACCACTGCTGCGCCCAAGCCAGTGGTGACGATCCCGTCCGGAGTTCACTTGAGTGGAAGCAAAGTGGTCGTAGTGGTGCACTGCATTAGGGCCAGGTGTGCGGGGATTCTCCAACTGACCAAGAAGATACGGGTCAAGGTCGAAATCGGACACTCCGGGAAATTCCACTTCGTCACCGAGGTCTTGCTCTTGGGTAAGACGGGCTACGCCACTGGAGCGGGCTCGGCGAAGTCGATCTCAATCGTGCTGAAGGGCACTGGTCTGAAGCTTGTACGATCACTCATCGGCCACAAGTTCACGGCCGTGCTCACCTTCACGAGCGCGGGTGGGACGAGGCACGAGAACGTGTCGTTCAACGTCTTATAGGACACTTCCGGAAATCGTAGAATTCGGTTAATGGCAGTTCTCGATTCAATCGATTTTTCGCGACGGAGACCGTGAGTACCTATCAAGAGTTGATCGTTAAGCAGCGGGCTGACCAATCGGATCAATTTCTTGTCTCGGTGCGCCGTCTCGGTTGGTCGGCGGAACGCCTCGCCGCCGAACGCGAGCTCCGTTTGAGAGAGCTTCTGCAGTGGTCATACGATCACTCTGACTTCTGGCGCGAACGACTCGTTGGTCACGACCTCTCAGCATTCACTGAAGCCGACTTACCATCTCTTCCAATTCTCACGAAGAAGGAGTTGATGGCCAACTTCGATCGAATAGTGACAGACCCGAATCTGACACTGGAACGAGTCAATGACCACGTCAATCATCTCGATGCCGACGCCTATCTCGATGACCAATACCGGACCGTCGTCACGTCAGGCACGGGCGGCGTACGAGGGATTTTCGTGTACGGCTGGAGCGAGTGGATTACCTACACGTTGATCGCGACTCGCTGGCGCACCCGTTCGGGTGAGGACCCGTTCGCTCCGGTGGGCACGTTCTTCGCTCACAACACGAAGCACGTCTCAGGGGCGTTGCACGCGTTCTCGCAAGACTTCGCCGGCGACGGGCCCCTTGCCGTAACCCATCTGCCCGCGACTCTCCCGATCCCCGAGATCGTCGCCGGACTGAACGCGGCGCGTCCGACGGTGCTCACGGGGTACCCCAGCGTCATACATCTGCTCGCACTCGAAGCCCTCGCCGGTCGCCTGAGCATTGACCCCAACTGGGTGGCCACCAGCGGCGAACAACTGACCGACGACATCAAGCGCTCCGTGCGGTCCGCGTGGGGCGTCGAGATCTACGACACCTGGGGATGCACCGAGGGAATTTTTGCCTGTTCGTGCAGTCCCGGGAGGCCGATGCACTTGCCCGACGATCTGGCGATCGTTGAACCGGTCGACGAAAACAACGATCCAGTCCCCTACGGTCAGCCGGCCACCAAAATTCTCTTGACCAATCTGTACAACAAGACGCAACCGCTCATTCGTTACGAGATCAACGACCCGATGACCATGATCGACGAACCATGCGAGTGCGGCAGTGGACATCGGCGGATCACCGACATCCAGGGCCGCCTCGACACGTACTTCGAATACGAGAATGGCACCATCATTCACTCCATTGGTATGCAGGGCGTGCTGCTCGGTGACCCGAACGTGGTCGAGGTGCAGGTGACCCAAACGCAGGGTGGCATCGTGGTGTCGCTCGTCACTCAGGGAGAGTGCGACGTCGCAGAACTGCGCGACAATCTCGTAAAGCTGCTGGTCCGTTCGGGACTTAGTGATCCCGACGTCACCGTCGTCAAAGTCGACTCTCTCGAACGAATGTGGTCCGGGAAACTGCGCCAGTACGAACCTCTCCCGCGCTAGAGGAATTTCGCTCTGGTTATGATTTGCCAATCAAGTCTCATAGTGGCGACTCAACTGCACCCGACGAACTTGGTGACGTCAAAGGCGACGATGGCCACCGAGCGGTAGCCGTGCTGCGCGGCGCGCCCGTAGAGGTCGATACTCGACAGGTCGTTCGGATCCTGATCGCCCTGATCGTCGCAACGCTGGCCGTTCTTTCAGTCACATTCTTCCTGTCGGGCCTGCACCGCAACTCTGACGTGTCCAACCTCCAGCAGCACGGCGTCTCGGTCTCCGTAACGGTGACGACGTGCGCGGGCGAACTTGGTGGTAGCGGAAGCAACCTGGCTGACTACCGATGCGTGGGGACATTCATCCTTGACGGTCAACACTTTCACGACACGATTCCCGGTCACGTTTTCAGGGCAACAGGGTCGAAGGCCGAGTTCGTCACGGCCAAGAACGATCCCGGTCTGCTGGCGACGTCGCTCCAGGTGAGGACCGAGCGCACGACGTGGAGTGTCTTCGTTCTTCCTTTCCTCCTCCTCGTCGTACTGATTGCGTTCCTCACCGAGGTTGTGCGACGTCGCACGCGACGAACAATCGATCGCTGAAGCGACTCGCCGGGCGCGCTCGATACACTGACGACGATCGCCGCGCAAGCCACGGCGCCCCCAGCTGAAGGAGTGTCTATGAGCGACGTAACGAAGCAGACCGTCAATGTTCGCGTTGGCTTCGCCGGCATGGGAACGATGGGCGCCTTCATGGCGGCCAATCTCGTTCGAGCCGGCTTCGCGGTCACGGTGTGGAACCGTACGCCTGGGCGCGCCGCCGGTCTCCTCGAACTCGGGGCACGCGAAGCGGCGACACCAATGGAGTTGGCTCAGTTGAGTGACGTCGTGATCACCTGCCTGACCGATACACCCCAGGTCCACGACGTCCTCTTTGGAGACGACGGTCTCGCCGAAGGTTTCGCGGCCGGGTCACTCTTCATCGACTGTTCGACCATAAGTCCGTTGAGCGCGCAGGAACTCGCCGGTCAGTTGTCCGACCTGGGCGTCACGATGCTCGACGCACCAGTGTCGGGAGGTTCCGAAGGAGCTCGATTGGGGACGCTGTCCATCATGGTGGGCGGCGAGCACGATGACGTCGAACGGTCCCGTCCGATCTTCAACGCGATGGGCTCCTCGGTGACGCACCTCGGTCCCGTGGGCTCAGGTCAGTGGGCCAAGGCAATCAACCAGGTCATCCTCGCCGGGGTCTACCTCGGCGTCGCCGAAGGAATAACGCTCGGGCTCAAGGCGGGACTTGATGTCGAACGAGTCGTGGGCGCTCTGGTGGGAGGGGCGGCCGCGTCGTGGGTTCTGACGAATCGCAGTGCCAACATGATCAACGACGAGTATCCGTTGGGATTCAAGATCGCGCTGCATCGAAAGGATCTGGGCATCGGTCTCGCACTGGCCGAGAAAGTGGGAGCGGTCCTTCCCGTCACGGCGATGGCCGCCACGTTTGAGGACGGTCTCGCGTCACAAGGGCACGGCGAGGACGACATCTCTGCGCTCGCGCGACCGATACGCCAACTCTCTGGTCTATAGCGACGTGCCTGCCGATGCGCGTCGACTTACGACTCGCCTCGCCCGGCCGCGGTGTTGAGATTTGACTGTGAGTCTCGAAGACCGTTGACGGGACCGCCCGCGAAGAAGTAGCGCTGACCCGCGACCAACAACTCTTCGGCCGGGAACTTCGTAATGACTTCGCAGCCGGTGGCGGTGACGACGAGTTCCTCTTCGATGCGAGCCGCCGACCAACCGTCCTTGGCCGGCCAGTACGTTTCGAGGGCGAAGACCATTCCCTCTTCGAGGACCTCGGGGTGCTCCAGTGAGACCATGCGGCTGAAGATCGGTCGCTCCCAGATCGAAAGGCCGATGCCGTGACCGTACTGGAGCCCAAAGGCCGCCTCTTCGTTCGCGAAGCCGAACTCTTCGGCCTTGGGCCACAGCGAGACGATGTCGGCCGTCGTCGCACCGGGCTTCACGCGCGCGATCGCGGTGTCAATGAGTTCACGGCACTTGGTATAGGCGTCGCGTTGGGCCACCGAGGCGCTCCCCACCGCGAAGGTTCGGTAGTAGCACGTGCGATAACCGTTGTAGCTGTGAAGGATGTCGAAGAACGCCGGATCACCAGGTCGAATGAGTCGGTCGCTGAAGACGTGTGGGTGCGGCGAGCACCGTTCACCGGAAATGGCATTGACGCCTTCGACGTGTTCCGAGCCGAGGTCGTAGAGCGTCTTGTTCACCAAACCAACGCACTCGTTCTCCTTCACCCCCGGACGCAAGAAGGTGTAGAGCTCCTCGTACGCGGTATCGACCATGGACGCGGCGTAGGTGAGGAGCGAGATCTCGTCATTGGTCTTGATGCGACGCGCCTCGAGAAAGACCTGTTGTCCGTCGACCAAGGTCATACCCTCTTTGGCGAAGGCGGCCAACACCGGCATCTCAATGACGTCGACGCCGATCGCCTCGTTCTGCAGTCCGAACTGGTGCAGCACCTCCTTGATCTTGGTGGCGACGGTGCCGGCGCGGTCGGCACCGGGAGGAATGGCCCCGCGCAACGTGGAGATGCCAGCTCGTGCGCCGTCGTAGGGAATCTCGGTGCCGTCGGGTCCGATCTGGACGCCGGTGAGCCACGGGTTGTAGAGCTGATGGTGACGCGCGGCGGAACCGAAGTCCCAGACGATTGGCTTGCCCCCGCGGGGCAGCAGGGCGAATCGGATCAGTTTGTCCATGGCCCACGTGCCGATGTGCGTGCCCGTCATGTAGCGGATGTTGTGGAAGTCAAAAGTCAACAACGCACCCAAGTCCGAGCGCTCCAGCTCGGCCTGGAGCTTGGCGAGTCGTTCCTCGCGCAGACGGGGCATGTCAACGCGCGTCTCCCAATCGACGGCGTTGCTTCCGGTGGTGTGAATGCCCATTATTCCTCCAGGTACTTAACGATCATGCCCTAGCCTCGGCGCTTGCGCGCCCAGACGTCGAGTCCGACTGCGACCAGCAAAAGGACGCCCAGCACGATTGGCTGGTACAGCGTAGGGAAGTTCAAGAGATACATGCCGTTGTAGATCAACGCGATGAAGAGCACACCAATGGTGGAACGCACGACCGATCCCTCGCCACCGGCGATCGACGTGCCACCGACGACAATGCCCGCGAGCACCAGGAACGTCAGCCCACTGCCGCCTTGATTGGCCTGAGCACTCAAGAGTCTCGACGTGTCAATGACACCACCGAGTCCGGCCGCCAATCCACTCAGCGCGTAGGTGATAATGCGAGTCTGATTTACTCGAACACCCGCCAGTCGAGCGGCTTCGGCGTTTCCGCCGGACGCGACGATGTACCGGCCAAACGTCGTTCGAGAAAGAAGCAACGCCAAGATGATGATGAAGACGAAGACAATCCAGACGGCGCTCGGAATCGACCAGAACTCAGCATTGGCGAACTTGTAGAAACCGGAGTTCTGGGACAGCACAATCAAGTTGCCACCCGAAACTTTCATTGCCACGCCACCAATGACGAAGGACATGGCCAGGGTGGCGATCAAGGGATTGATCCTCAAGAAGGCGACGATGGCGCCGTTCAAGAGACCGACGCCCAGACCAACCAACAGCGTCACGCCAATAGCAATCCACGGTGAATGATGTTCCGCGAGATTCCCCGACACGACGGTCGCGAGCCCGTAGATCGCTCCGACCGACAGGTCGAGTCCGCCGGCCACGAGGACGAGCGTCCCTGCAGCGGCGATCGCCAAATTGGCCGCCTGCTGATCCAGAATGTTGACGAGATTCGTCGTCGAGAGAAACGGTCCGCTCCAGATCGACAGCACCACGAAGAGGATGAGAAAGGGAATGCCAATACCGGCGAGTCGCCATAACCCAATAAGACGGAATGCGCCGCCTCTGAATCGTGCAGCGTTGCTGGAGTCCGCCTCGAGCGTCTCTTCAGTTTCGACTCGAACATTCATGATGAGACCGTTCCTTCGGTGGTTGATTCGGTGAACGCGGCTGAGAGCACGGCTTGCTCGTTCATTCGATCGCCCGTGAGTTCAGTGATGATACGACCGTGGCGCATGACGACGACTCGATGGGCCAGTCCCAGAACCTCTTCGAGATCCGACGATATGACGACGACGCCCATGCCCGACGCAGCCATCTCAGTCAGCAAATCATAAATCGCGCGCTTCGATCCCACGTCAACGCCTCGCGTTGGTTCGTCGGCAATGAGGACACTGGGCGAGCACATCACGGACCTCGCGAAGAGAAGCTTTTGCTGGTTCCCGCCCGATAGCATCGACACGGGCAGGCGCATACTGGCCGCACGAACGTTCACTGACGTCATCAATTCCGCGACTTTGCGCCGCTCACGGATTCCAGCAATCCATCCCATCCGGCTCACGAGGTCGAGTCGCGAAAGCGAGACATTCTCCTTCACTGACCGACCAATAAGCAGACCCATCTCTTTGCGCGATTCGGGGATGAAGGACAGACCTCGATGGATCGATCGCGCGGGACTGTGCCCGCCAAGCTCTTCGCCATTCAGACGAACCGTTCCGCCCGTGACCTTGGAGTCGCGGAAGATTGCTCGAGCCAGCTCGGAGCGACCGGCGCCCACCAAGCCAGCGATTCCAAGGATCTCACCCTCGTGCAGTACGAACGAACAGTCATTGACTCCCGACGCCTTCAGATGTTCGACGTCCAGGACGACACGCTTCTCCTCCTGCGCGACGACCTTTTCGGGAAAGGCCGTTGTCAACGAGTGACCGAGCATGCCTTCAATCAAGGATTCCTCAGTCGCGTCCTTGGCGTCGACGGTACGAATCAGATGACCGTCGCGCAGCGTCGTGATGACGTCCGCGAGGGCCAGCACCTCGGAGAGGAAGTGCGAAATGAGAATGACCGACTTACCTTCGCGTGCCAGGGTTCGGATGATCTCGTGCAATGCCTTGGTTTCGTTCCCCGACAGCGCTGCGGTGGGCTCATCCATCACGACGATGGACGCATTGCGCGAGAGGGCTCGCATGATTTCGACCTTTTGCTGGTCGGCAATCGAGAGCGTGCCGGCGCGCCAGTCAGGCGAGAGATCGAATCCCACCCTTTTCGCGAGCTCACGGAACTGACGACGAGACTCTCGTCGTCGAACAAAGCCCGCCTTGCTTACTTCTACACCCAGGTACACGTTCTCCGCGACGGTGAGGCCTGGGACAATGGCAAGTTCTTGCACAATCGTGACAACGCCATGCGCCATTGCTTCGCGCGGCGACCGAAAACTGAGGGGTACGCCTCCGAGCGACAGCGATCCCTCGTCGGGGCTGATGACGCCCGAGATGATCTTGCCGAGCGTCGACTTTCCCGCGCCGTTCTCACCGACCAGTGCGTGGACGGTGCCGGGGGAAATCGTCAGAGATACGTCAGTGAGTGCGGGCACCCCGCCGTACCGCTTGGAGACACCCGTGACGACTAAGTCGCCTCCGGATGCCTCCGCGGTACTGCGGGGTGCCTCATCAGTGTTCAACGTCGACATTTCAGTTCAATCCATCCATGTCAAATTCGGATCGTCGGTCCTTCTGCTACCGACAAATCAACCCGGCCATTCACCCTGAAATTTGTTGGCGTTGGCGGCCGTGACGATGCCGTTGTTGGGCAACGCGGCAACGGGGTTCTGCGCCTTCGTTGCCTTGCCCGTCTTCATGGCCTTAATAAGGTCAATCATGCCCAACTCGCCTTCCGTCGCCGGCTCCTGCGCGACGTCTGAGAACCACGTGCCGGCCTTGACGGCAGAAATGCCGGTCGCACTCGCGCCGTAGCAAACCAACTTGACACTGGTGTTTTTCGCGGACGTGAGAGCTGACTGAGCACCTTCGCAGTCCTGGTCGGCACCGACGACGACATTCAGCCCCGGCTGTGCGACGAGGGTGTCAGCGATAAAGGTCAACGCTACCGAAGGCGTGTAGAGACCGTCACCTTGCGCAACGATGGTCGCATTCGAGTCCTTGGCCAGTCCGGCGTCGTACGCCGTGGTAATTGCCGAGTCCGGCTCGTACCCCGTGTAGTTGTGCACGAGAGCGACCTTGCAGGGGTTCGCATTGCCACACGCCAGAATCGTCTGCGCAGCCAACTGCGAGCCGATCTTTGACGGGAAGAAGACGACGTTCCCCGAGAGACCGTGCACTTCAATCTGATCGCTCGCGTAGTTCGTGCCGAGGATCTGGTCGATGTTCACAACCTTGATGCCGTCCTTGATCGCCACCTTGATCTCAGGAACGAGCACCGCGCCGTAAATCGGCTGCACGATGATCCCCTGGTACTTGTGGGAGTTCACGACGTCCTGCAACTGGGACACCTGGATCGTGTCAGTGCTCTGTGAGTCAAAGACGGTCACGTTGATATGACCCGTCGTCAACGCTACGGCCTTCGCCGCAGCCAGCATCGGCGCGTCGTAACTGTTGGCGACCCCGTATGACAGGTAGGCAACGTTGTACGTCTTTACCTTGTGCTTGGTGGCAGCCTGCGCCGTCGATACCAGGCCGATGCCGGCGGTAGACAGAGCAAGTACTCCGGTCATCACAATCGTGATTAAACGACTTCTATTCTTGAGCATTGATTTCCCCCCATGAAGCCGAGAGCACTTTGCTCTCGACAGACAATCCCTGACCCTTTGCCAAAACGGCTTTCCCGTCACCTCTCAACGAGAGGTTCGATCAAAAACCCGCGTTTCGCTCGGGGCGTACAGCCATTGGTGTTCGACAGTACACGCGTTCACTGAACGTGTCAACCGATAGTTAACGTTTATCGGCAGTCGCATACGGTCGCCAAATCGAACCAATGGTAGGCACGGTTCCGACCATTTAGGACGTCACCCACGCAAATGACCGGCACCCTCTCGAGCGCCGGTCATTTACAGGAAAAGCTGGGTAGTGCGGACTAATTCACGTACTTGTAGGGATTCTCGTTGATCTGACGCTCGGAAAGTTCTGGGTTCTGCCCCTCGATCCAGGCGTCCTCGCCTACCGAGTCGGCCAGATACGAAACGGTCTTCTCCGTTGCGCTTCGCGCCGCCGCCAGGTCGATGCCGACAAGTTTGCGCTCGTTCTTGAGGATGTTCCCATCGATGACCACCGTGTCGACGTCGCCACGTTGCGCCTGCATGACAATGTGCCCGTATGGGTTGATAATGGGGAACATTGCCGGTGAATCGTCGTTCTTGATGAGGACCACGTCAGCACGCTTGCCAACTTCGATGCTCCCGACCTTGTCCTCGAGCCCGATTGCTTTGGCCCCGCCGCGAGTCGCCCAATGGACCACCTCTTCGCATCGAACGTCAAGGTTGACGACCTGCTCGCCGTTCGCGTGCGCTTCCATGTGCTGGCGCGCCCGATCCGAACCGGCCGTCGTGCGCATGGCAGTGAAGAGGTCGGCACTCCACCAGACGGAGGTGTCGTGCGAAAGCGAAATCGGAATGCCGAACTGACGCAGTCGCCATGACGAGGGATAGCCCTGACCAGCACTTTGCTCACTCTCCGTCGCGACGGACGCTGACCCGCCGCTCGACGCGATTCGGTGGTAGGAATCGGCCGAAAGGCTTGAACTATGAACGAAAACAGTGTCCTCGTTCATGCAGCCGTTCTCGTGCATCAAGCGGATACTTTCGTCACCCGTGACGCCAAAGACGCCCGCATGTGTCGTGACCGGTACTCCCAAATCTCTGGCGACGTCGAACGCAGCCTTTTCGGGAAATGCACTATCACCCAGGACATCGAACGCCATGGAAAAGCCCATCATGTCGCCCTTGCCGTCGAAGCGACGCTTGTAGAACTCTTTGAAGGCGGGGTCGACGGACCACTCCCACGGCGCCGCCTGGATGTTGCCGTAGGCGAGAATGAAGCGTCCCGGCACCGCTTCGAGTGCGTCCACCGCAGCGTCGGCGTGCTGGGTGGTTTGCAGTCCGTGCGACCAGTCGACCGAAGTGGTGACACCGGCGTCGATCGCTTCGATCGCTGACAACAGGTTGCCGGCGTAGATGTCCTCGGGTCGGAAGTTCTTGCCGTACTGCAAGTAGTACCAAACGAAGTACTGAGCGAGGCTCCAGTCCGCTCCGTAGCCGCGCATGGCCGTCTGCCACATATGGCGGTGCGTGTCGATCATGCCCGGCATGATGATGCCACCGGACGCATCGATGGAGAGCGCGTCGTCGGGTGCGGCGATGTTTGGGCCTATCTCCTTGATCACGCCATCGACGATTAACACATCAGCGTTCTTCAGCACCCGGTGCAAATTATCCATCGTCACGACGATGCCGTTTCGAAAGACAATTGACCGTCCGTGTTCGAGTGATTCACCCTTCGAGTTGACGCTATTGCTCATTGCAATCCCCCATTAACTAAGTGCTAGGCGCTGAGCGTAGCACCGTGTTCACTGATGTCAATAGTGACTTCACGCGCGTTTTCGTGATCGAGAAATCTAAAAATTCCTTACGTGGTCAACGGTTTCTGGCGCTTGGCGCAACGTTGACCGCGCGAATTCTCGTGGCCAAAACCAGAATTCGTGGAGTATGTTTGACTTCACTGAACACTCAGAAGGGGGATCGCAAATGTCAGAGAGCCAAAAAGGACGTACCGCTGTCGTCATCGGAGGATCCAAGGGCTTGGGCAAAGAGGTCGCACGGACATTGGCCTCGAAGGGCTCGACGGTCTACATCTCTGGGCGAACGATGGAGAGCGCCCGCGAGGCCACCGACGAGATCGGACTTGGATCAATCCCCATTGTGGTCGACCTCGCGGAGCCAGAGTCCATCGCCGAATCGCTCGCGAGCATTCCCCAAGTTGATGATCTCGTGATCGCGGCCATCGAGCGTGACTCAAACACGATGGCCAACTACGACATCAAAGCCGCGACTCGATTGATTGTCCTCAAATTGGTCGGCTACACCGAGACAATTCACACTCTTCGGGATCGATTCACTCCCCAGGCATCGATTGTCCTCTTCGGCGGCTTGGCGTTCGAACGTCCCTATCCGGGTTCCACCACCGTATCGACCGTCAATGGTGGCGTCGTCGGCATCGTTCATTCGCTCTCCACTGAACTGGCGCCGGTGCGAATTAACGCGATTCATCCCGGCATCATTGGTGACAGTCCCTACTGGGAGGGCAAGGACAACAGTCACATCGTCAATCGGACGCCACTCGGACGTCTCGTGACGATGGACGAGATCGTCCATTCAGTTGAGTTCTTGCTCGCCAACACGGGAATCAACGGTGTGAATTTGCACGTCGACGGTGGCTGGCTACGTAAGTAGCTGCTCGCGGCGACCACAGAGATTGACCACGCGAAAGAGGGCAACATGTATCACGTTACGGTGATCGAAGATGAAAGCGCGACGACGCCCGAGGCGTTCAGCGCGCACTCGTCGGGCTATCGACGCCAGATTCTGGTGAACCGTGCGACCGGCTCGCCACACATGACCCTCACGGTGGATCACTTGAGTGAGGGCGGGCACGTCGACGCAGTGCTGCACTCTTTTGAGACGAGCCTCTACGTGCTTTCGGGGACGCTCGCCGTGACCACGCTCGGCAAGACCAGCGAGCTCGGACCGGACCATTGCATCGTGCTGCCGCTGGCGACCACCTACACACTGCGTGCCGTCAACGGTCCGGTGAAGTGGTTACAAATGGAGGCACCGGCCGAACTTGATGACGGCCGGCGACAAGACACCTTCTTCCCTGGCGAGACCCTCGTCGAAACGGTCCCCGACATACCCGACATGCGCGATCCACGAAATCGAAACGCGGTCCGTTTCGACGGGGACTCGATGGACCTGCGACGACTCTCCGGTGGTTCGGACGTCGCGGCACCGACCGTGTCGCCGAGCATGGCAACGGCACTCCTCGCCTACAGCGGCATCGCCGTCAAGATGCTCATCGATCAACAGATGGGTGCCCAGTTGCACACCATGTTCATGGTGGACTATCAGCCGACCGCCATCGCCCACCCGCACGACCACCCATTCGAAGAGGCCTACGTCTTCGTCGAAGGTGAAGTGCACGCTCTGGTTGACGGCGAACTGATGGTCCTGCATCCCGGCGATGTGCTCTGGGCCGGCGTTGGTGCTGACCACGGTTTCGAGAATCGCAGTTCGGGACTCGTGCGCTGGATCGAAGTCCAGGCGCCGGCACCGCCTCCACGTCACTCGTATCGTTTCAGTCGCGAATGGGAGCATCTCGCGGACAAGTTGACGGAGGGCAAGTAGGTGTCAATAGAATCTGATACTTCACGATGTACCAGAGGTCGCCGTGCTCGGCGTAGGTTTGCGAGTGACGCGTTCAGGAAGAGGGATTGGTAGATGGCGGTTTCCAAGCCGGTGGCCACCGACGCGAGGGAGACCACGCCTGCGCGCGCGCCCAAAACTCCTCGTAAAGCCGGCGGCGCTGTCGCGCAGCCGCTGCCCGCAGCGAACCGCCTCGCGCCAGGCCTGGTGGGAGCGCGCCTCCGCGAGCGTCGCATGGCGAGGGGCATCTCGCTACGCCAATTCGCTCGTGACATCGATGTGTCGGCCTCATTCATTTCGCAGTTGGAGACGGGCAAGGCACAGCCCTCGGTCGCGACGTTCTTTTCAATCTGCGCGGCACTCGACATATCAATCGACGAGCTGTTCACCGACGAGGAGTCACTCAACTCCACCAACGGCGACACCCCCATCGGCCTCACCGATGCCGCGAACAATCAGTGGAACAGCCCGGCAAAGATCACTGGAGGGCCGGTTGTTCAACGAGGTGACACCGGTGGCGCATCGTCGCCGGTGGTGCGACCAAATGAACGCAAGGTGCTCGTACTCGACTCTGGCGTGACCTGGGAGTCACTGACGTCGTCGCACCACGAGAAGACCGACTTCATGTTCGTCCGATACGAGGTGGGCGGGAGTTCCACACTCGAAGATCGACTCATTCGTCACGCCGGGATGGAGTACGGCTTCATACTCAGTGGCACGCTGCAAATCGCCCTGGGATTCGACACTCACGTACTGAACGCCGGGGACTCCATCTCGTTCGATTCGAGTCGACCGCACCGTCTCTACAACATTGGCGAAGTTGCGGTGGAGGCGATCTGGGTCAATATGGAGTTTCGAGGCAACTAGTCCTTCGCGTTCGAGAAGATGCCCGACGCGTGGGTTATACGACCACCCATGATCGTGAGATCACTTCGAATCGAAGAGAGCTCACTGGGTTGACAACTCAAAGCGTCGACGTCCAATACGCAGAGGTCCGCGTCGAAGCCAACGACGAGGCGGCCGCGTCGTTCTTCTTCGCCGACGAACCATGCAGCCTGACGGTTGAAACAGGCCAGGGCCTCTTCAACACTCATGAGGTGTTCATCGTCGCGGCCGGTCGCGCCGTCGACTGTCTCACCCGTCACTAACCACGCAATTGACCCCCAGGGCGAAAACCGGTTCGCCCTTGTCGCGTCGGTACCCCCGCCGATCACGATGCCGTGCTTGCGCATCAACGAGATTGGTGGCGCCGTTCGAACCGCGTCGGGCCCCCACGTCGCGACGTAGTCCGTTGCTTGCAGATTCATTCGGTTCTGCACCATGACGCCAGCACCGAGCGCGGCGATGCGCTCAACATTTCGTTCACAGGCTTGATCGGCGTGCACGATTGAGAATCGCAGTGAGGAGAGTTTGCCCGTCTCACGCTCCACCATCTCCCACGCGTCAAGTATTCGACCGAGTGACGAGTCCAGCACGGCGTGCACCGACATTCGCCAACCTTCGACGACACACGTTCGAGTGATATCGACGAACTCTTCGAACGCGTCATCGGAGATGGAGAACTCTTCGAGTCCCTCCATGTCGTGACAGCCGAGGTGCGGAATCTCGCCCAGTCCGGCGACCTGAAGCAGTCCATCACCAAAGTCCGGATGAACGAACAGCATCAATGTCGCAATGTCACCGCGTTCGTCGCCGCGGGTCCACGCCGAAACGAAGAGACGGGTGCGAACGTCGAGGCAATCCTCGTCCCAAAGTCGATAGAGGGGCCCGTACTTGTCCGGCGTCATAAAGAGTCCGCCGCCGTCAAGAACCATCGTGATGCCATGTGCCGCGAACTCGGCAAACATTTGACGAGTACCGTCCACCGACTGGTCCGTCGTGGGTCGAAGCGCCAACGCGAGCGCGACCGCGAAGGCACCCATGCCCATAACTTCGCCGGTGAGATGGCCGAATTCGTCTCGTAGCAAGTGACCGTTCACCGGGTCATCGGAGTCGTCATCCCATCCGCAGGCGACAAGCCCAGCGGAGTTCAACACCGCCTTGGCGTAGAGCTCTTGGATGTACACGGGATGGTGAGGTGCGACCTCATCGAGTTGCGCCCGTGTAGGAAGGCGCGCTTCGTTGAGCTGACGGGAATGCCAGCCACCCGTCACGGTGATCCACTCTTCCGCGGCGATCTCTTGCGTCGCGGACGCGACCCGTGCAAATACTTCGGCCAATGAGCGAACGTCGTCGAAGTGGAGTGAGACAGACCACGTCAACCCGGCACGCACGGCGTGCATATGGGAGTCAATGAGTCCCGGTACGACGCGGCGACCATGAAGGTCAATCACGCGCGCTGATTGAAGTGTCAGGGGGGAGAGATCTTCCGTCGAACCGATTGCCACCACAACCCCGTCGCGCATTGCGAGTGCCGAGACCTCATTGGGATCGCCATCGCGATCCTCACTCCCCGTCCAGATCCGCCCATTGATAAGGAGTACGTCAATCGAGGGTGGCACTGTGCTGGTGGTCACTGGTTCCTACCCCCGTATTTCGCTCGATGTTAAGTGGCACCGTACATTACAGTTTTTACTACCGGCTCTGATTCGCCGCATCACGGAGCAGGGATAGGGCGAGATCGAGTCACGTCGGACGCGTGCGAGGGGATATGTAATGCAACAGAACGAGCGACCGGTCATCGCGGTGCTGGGTATGGGCAAAATGGGACAAGCACTGGCGGGACGACTCCTCGACCAAGCGTGGCCACTTCGACTCTGGAATCGGTCGCCGCGAGACGTAACGAACTTTGAGTCACGCGGCGCTGTCCTGCACGACAGACTCGACACCCTGTGGGAACACGCGCAGATAGTGATCACCTTTCTCGAGAATGACGACGCCCTCGCAAGTGTCTGTCTCGGCGACGGTGGGCTGCTTCATTCAGGGTCCAATGGCCGCATCCTCATCGACATGTCCACCGTGTCGCCGAGCATCTCTCGTGACGTCGCCGCTCGGGCCTCTGAGGTCGGCATCGCGTACCTCAGGTCACCCGTGAGTGGAAATCCCCAAGTGCTCGCCGCGGGCGCCATCACGCTTTTGGTTTCGGGACCCCGCGCCACCTTCGATCAAATGGAGAACCTGCTCCGATCAATCGGTCCAACCGTCCTCTACCTGGGAGACGAGGAACAGGCCCGGACACTGAAACTGGCCATCAATTCGGCGCTCGCCGTGACGACCGAGATCATGGCCGAACTGATCGTGCTCGGCGAGAACAACGGAATTGACCGCGCAACTCTCCTCGACGCGCTGGGCCAGTCGGTCATCGGATCCCCGTTCGTTCGCTACAAGACCGCCGGACTGGTCAGCCACGACTACTCCGCGACGTTCACGACCGATCTACTGGTGAAGGACATGGATCTGGCACTCGACCTCGCGCACGCGGGAGGTCTCACGCTTCCCGCGGTCGAACTGGTGAATGCGTTGGCCAAAGCAGCGTCTTCAAAGGGCTACGGCGGCATCGACTTCGCGGCACTCCTGCCGAGTCTGCAACTGGACATCGGTCAGACTCCGGACGTCGAACCAGCAACCTGAAGGTCCGCTAGGAGTTCATCGACCTCTCGACCGTGGCGACGATCCGTTCGACCGAGGGGATCGCCAGGTCCTCGAGGGCGTCGGCCGCCGGGAGGGGGATGTGCGGCGTCGTGATGCGCACGATCGGCCCGTCGAGGTCGTAGAAGAGCTCTTCGGCGACGATGGAGGAGAGTTCGGCCCCCCAGCCACAGAGCCGGGGGTTCTCCTCGACGCTGAACATCCGTCCGGTCGCTGACACCTCGGCCAGGATCGTCGCGGTGTCGAGGGGCACCAGGCTGCGCACGTCGACCACGGTGCAGTCGATGCCACTGTTGGCCAGTTCCTCAGCGGCGGCCAAGGCCCGCGGGACCATGGCGCCCAGGGCCACCAGCGTCGCGTCGCTTCCTTGGCGCAACACCTTGGCTGAACCCAACGTGTCGACGATCTCTTCGTCGGGGACGTCCATCTTGGTGGCGTAGAGGGACTTGGCCTCTAAGAAGATGACCGGGTCCTCGTCACGGATGGACGCGGCCATGAGGCCAATGACGTCGAGGGCGTTGGAGGGGACGACGACCTTGAGACCCGGGATCATCATCGCCCAGTTCTCGACGCTCTGGCTGTGTTGGGCCCCGAAGCGCAGGCCCCCGCCGTTGCCCGAACGGATCACGAGCGGGAAGGTCAACTGGCCGTTGGTCATGTAGCGCGACTTCGCGATCTCGTTGGCCACAATGTCCCAGCACACGGCGAAGAAGTCCGAGAACATGATCTCCGCGATCGGCCGCAGCCCGGTCATGGCGGCCCCCATGGCGGCCCCGAGGATCGCCTGTTCAGAGATGGGCGTGTCGCGCACGCGTGTGGGTCCGAACTCCTCGAAGAGACCGACCGTCCCCTTGAAGACGCCCCCGGCCGCCCCGATGTCCTCGCCGATCATGACGACGTGCTCGTCGCGGCGCATCTCTTGGGCGATGCCGCGGGCGATGGCCTCACGAAAGGTCAGTTGCGCCATTGGTAGCCCCCGTCCGCCCAGACGTCCTTCAGTAGGTACTCCTCGCCGGGGACCGCCCCGGCCTTGGCCTCCTCGGTCGCGAGATCGACCATGGCCGCGACGTCCGTCTCGATCTCGACCAGCTGCGCCTCGCTCACCCCCTGGGCGAGCAAACGCTGGTGGTAGATGATGATCGGGTCGCGCAACTTCCAGGCGGCCACCTCCTCGTCGGGCCGGTACTTGCCCGGGTCGGCGCGCGAGTGGCCCCCGTGGCGGTAGGTGAGGGCCTCGATGAGACTCGGTCCCTCGCCCGCTCGGGCCTTCTCGATGGCGCTCGTGGCGACGTCGTAGACGGCGTCGGCGTCGTTGCCGTCGACGATGATCGAGGGTAGGCCGTAGGCACCGGCGCGGTCGGCGGCCGGGTTGGGCACGGCCGTCACCTCGGTCGTGCGGGTGTACTCCATCCAGAGGTTGTTCTCACAGACGAAGACGACGGGCAGTTTCCACACGGCCGCTAAGTTCAGCGCCTCGTGGAAGGCGCCGATGTTGGTCGTGCCGTCGCCGAAGAAACAGACGGCCACTTGGGTCGTCCCGCGGAACTGGGCCGACCACGCCGCGCCACAGGCGATCGGCAGGTGTGCCCCGATGATGGCGTAGGAACCCATGACGCCGTGCTCCACGCTGGTCAGGTGCATCGAGCCGCCCTTGCCGGCCATCAAGCCGTTCGTGCGACCCATCAGTTCGGCGAAGACGGCCGTCATGGGCACGCCCCTCGCCAACGTGTGGTCGTGGCCCCGATAGGTCGCGAAGGTCCAGTCGGTGGGTCGCATCGCCGCGGCGAAACCGGCCGCGATCGCCTCTTGGCCGACGGCCAGGTGGCTCGTGCCCTTCACGAAGTTCTCTAAGAACAGGTCGTAGGCGCGGTTCTCGAACTGCCGCAGTTCGACCTGGCTGCGGTAGAGCGCGAGTTTGTGGTCGAGGTCGTTCGTCACAGTCACCTCCCTTGTACTGGCCATCTCTTGATCTCCTCGTGCGATTCCGCAATACCGAGATCGTCGTTCAATTGAACAACGAGCCTTGGTAGTTATCCATCGATATTGTTCATTCCCACTTAACGTCGTGTATCCTAGAACTTCACAGATGGACGAGCAAGCAGACATCTGCTCAACTTGGTGGGAAATCTCTGAGCACCGAATCTTCGATCTAAGTTGAGCCGGGCGTTTCATGGGGGAGCGAAGGACCAATTTCATGACCAACGTGATGATGCCGCAACTGGGAGAGACCGTCGCCGACGGGACCGTCACGAAGTGGCTGAAGAGTCTCGGTGACATGGTGACAAAGGGTGAGCCCCTCTTCGAAGTCTCGACCGACAAGGTTGACACGGAGATTCCCGCTCCGGCCGATGGCATTCTTTCGAAGATCTTGGTCGCCGAGGGTGAGACCGTTGATGTGGGAACGGTGTTGGCAGTCATCGGTGGCGAAGTCGACGGACCTGAAGATGAGCGCGACGAAACGGCGCCAGCTCAGGTGGAGGTTGCCCCCCGTGTCCCAAACGCTCGTGCATCGAGACCGCCGGACGTGGCGAGTGATGGTTTGCAACTCTCCCCCGTGGTTCGCCGCCTCATTGATGAGCACGGCCTTGACGTTGGTGATCTCGTGGGAACTGGACCCAATGGCCGAATCACGAAGCAGGACGTCCTTGAGCACGTCGAGAGCGCAGGGCAGCAACCATCGCCACAGTCGGGAAGGGCGCAGTCACCCATCGTTC
Organism: uncultured Acidimicrobiaceae bacterium; assembly: GCA_963800765.1. GTDB lineage: Bacteria > Actinomycetota > Acidimicrobiia > Acidimicrobiales > RAAP-2 > RAAP-2. The sequence goes on along the minus strand of CAWDCF010000004.1, from coordinate 274,583 downwards.
GCCGCCTGATCCGCGAGAACAACATCGATCCCGCGACCGTCACCGGTTCGGGACCCAGTGGCACCATCCTTCGAAACGACGTCGAGTCAAGGATCCAGGCGAACACTCTCTCAACTGCTTCGTCCGATGGTGATGACGAAGTGATTCCCTTCACGAAGATTCGCCGACTCACCGCTCAGCACATGGTGATGTCCAAGGCAACCTCGGCTCACACCTTGATGGTGCGAGAGGTGGACTACGAGCGCGTCGACATGGTGCGACGCCAGCACGGTGCGAAGTTCAAAGAGGATGAGGGTTTCAGCCTCACTTATCTACCCTTCAACGCTGTCGCTGCCATCGAGGCGCTGCGCGAGTTCTCACACCTGAACGCCTCGGTGGGCAACGATGAACTCATCGTGCACCGACGCGTCAACCTGGGGATCGCCGTCGACCTCGAGAACGACGGCCTCGTCGTCCCGGTGCTTCAAGACGCGCAGAACTCCAGCATCCGCGATCTCGCGCGGGGTATTCGAGACGTGGCGTCGCGCGCGCGGTCGAAGAAGCTCGGCGTCGATGAACTGGCCCACGGCACCTTCACCATCACCAATCCCGGTCCGTACGGGACGTTGCTGACGGGGGCGATCATCAACCAACCCCAGGTCGCCATTCTCTCGACCGACGCCGTGACCCGAACGCCGGTGGTCGTCACGACCGATGACGGACTTGAATCCATTGCCATCCACTCGGTCGGAATGTTGGCGCTCACGTTCGACCACCGCGCCATCGATGGTGCGTACGCCGCGCGTTTCCTTCGCCGCATGGCCGAGATTCTGACGACGCGTGACTGGCAACACGACTTCCTCAAGTAGTCAATCCTTGAGTGTTGCAATTTTGTTGCAACCAGGTCCGCGAGCAGTCAGCCAACTACAATGTTCCTCCGGGCAAATCGGCGGTTGGCGGTCGCCTAGGTCCGTGTAGAGGTAAATGTTGGGGGCGAGTGTCACAAGGGCGTGGAATGATTCGCGCGATCGGCGTATCGCTTTCTTAAATGAAAGTTCCTAGGAGTTCAAAGTGCAGTTCGCATCGTGTTCGGTCGAACACGCTCTTCGACGTAGCGACGGTTCCTCATGAACTATGGACACATCCTCCAAGCACGTCACCTCGTCAAACGATTCGGCGACTTCGAGGCGGTCAAGGGTATCGACGTCGCCATCGATCGAGGCGAGAGCTTCGGTTTCCTCGGACCGAACGGCGCAGGTAAGACGAGCACGATGCGGATGATCTCGGCGGTCTCGCAACCGACGGACGGGACAATCGAGATATTCGGACTTGACCCCCGCGTTGACGGCCCCGAGATTCGTCGCCGTCTCGGTGTCGTTCCCCAAGAGGACTCGCTGGAGCTCGAACTATCGGTCAAGAACAACTTGTTGATGTACGGCCGCTACTTCGATCTCCCTCGCAGCGTCATTCGCGAACGAACAACGGAACTCCTCGAATTCACCCAACTCTCTGAACGCGCGAACGACAAAGTTGACAACCTCTCGGGGGGCATGAAACGTCGACTGACCATCGCTCGCGGACTGATGAATCGGCCGGAAATATTGATTCTCGACGAACCGACCACGGGACTCGACCCTCAGGCGCGACACCTACTCTGGGACCGCCTGTACCGATTAAAGCGCGAAGGCGTGACCCTCATCATCACGACGCACTACATGGATGAGGCGGAGCAACTCTGCGACCGACTGGTCATCATGGATCAGGGCAAGATCGTGGCCGAAGGTGCTCCACGGGCGCTCATCGAACGTTACTCAACGCGCGAAGTCGTCGAGTTGCGCTTCGCCACCGACGATCACGAACAGTACGTCAATCAGTTCACGAAGTTCGCGGATCGCGTAGAAGTGCTGCCCGATCGGATCCTCCTGTACGTCAACGACGGCGACGACGCACTCCGTGAGGTGCACGCGGCCGGCATCGCGCCCGCGAGTGCACTCGTTCGTCGAAGTTCGCTCGAGGACGTCTTCCTCCATCTCACCGGTCGATCGCTGACTGACTGATCATGGTTCGCGTCGCTGATACCCAGGTCGTCAACGCCCGGTGGATCCGTAGTTGGTGGGCGCATCAACTGTTCTTCAAACAGACCTGGCGCGGCTCGGTGGCGAGTTCACTCCTCTTTCCATTTCTCTATCTCACCTCACTGGGCGTCGGCGTCGGCAAACTGGTGACCGCGCACACCGGGCTGGTGCAGGGACAGACGTACCTTCATTTCATCGCACCCAGTCTTCTCGCCACCACAGCAATGCAGTTGGCCGAAGGTGAGTCGCTCTGGCCCGTGCTCGCGTCGGTGAAGTGGACGCGTGGCTATCACGCTGCCGCTGCGACGCCGCTCGAGCCCGACGACATTCTTTTCGGCAAACTGGCGTGGGTGGCCACGAGAGCATTTGCGACTTCTTTCGTCTACACCCTCATAATTGCCTGTTTCGGGACGTTGCAATCGTGGTGGTCCCTCACGCTCCCTTTCATCGGGACCCTTGTCGCAATTGCCTTTTCGGCTCCGCTCGTCGCGTTTGCCGCGCGATCGAACTCCGACGCCTCGTTCTCCGTGCTGTACCGATTCGCAATGGTCCCGATGTTTTTGTTCTCCGCAACCTTCTATCCGCTCTCGGCCTACCCCGGTTACTTGCGACCGATTGTGCAATTGATTCCGCTGTATCACGGCGTCGCGCTCACCCGAGCGGCAGCATTTGGCCAGGGCACATTGGATACTGAATTGGCGCACGTGACGTTCCTAATGGCCATGGCATTTCTGGGCATTGCCTGGGGACGGCGCACGATGCGGCGCAGATTGACCGACTGATGCTGACCCGTACACTCCCGCTGTTCGGTTCGCGCAGGTCAGTTCGCATCCTCGAACGAAACGCAATGGCGTATCGAAGTCAGTGGATGATGCTGCTGTCGGGCTTCTTCGAGCCACTCTTTTATCTTCTCTCCATTGGCATCGGGCTGAACCACCTCGTCGGTCACTTGCACGTCGACGGTAGGGCGATCAGCTACGCCACGTTCGTGGCGCCGGGCATGTTGGCAACGTCAGCGATGAACGGCGCGATGATCGACTCCATCTTCAATCCCTTCTTCCGACTCAAGATTTCGCGCACCTACGACGCGATTCTCGCGACGCCGCTCGAGGTGACCGACATCGCGCTGGGCGAAGTGTTGTGGGCGCTCGTTCGCGCCACTATGTACGCGGCGTCGTTCATCATCTGCATGGCGCTGCTCGGTGACGCGGGAAGTCCCTGGGTAATTCTCTGCTGGCCCGGCGCGATCCTTACGAGCTTCGCCTTCAGTTGTTTTGGTCTCGCGGCGTGCACGTACATTCGCTCCTGGCAAGACTTCGACAAGGTGGCGATCGTCCAGATGCCGCTCTTCCTCTTCTCGGCAACGTTCTTCCCTATCACTCTCTATCCGCGATGGCTCGGTGCCATAGTCTCGATCTCCCCGCTCTACCAATCGGCGACGTTGCTGCGAGGGTTCTCACTAGGGCAGTTCGACTGGATCATGATCATGCGCGCCAGTTACCTCTTCGTCATCGCTCTTGTCGGCCTCTACGTTGCGTCACGTCGATTCCAGAGAATCCTGACTCCGTAAGCACTTTCTTCGTTGCGACAACGTCCGCGATGAGTTAGGGCGCTCAATCCGGTCTGTCTTACCATGACACTTGTGCAGAACACTCCCGATGACCAAGGACTCCTCGAATCCGCGAAAGGCGGAAACGAAGACGCCTATCGAGAACTCATCGAAGTGCACCGAAGTGAGCTTCACGCGCACTGCTATCGAATGCTCGCCTCAGTCGAGGACGCCGACGATGCGGTGCAGGACACGATGCTGCGCGCATGGCGCGGCATCGCCCGATTCGAAGGAAGAAGTTCGGTGCGTACGTGGCTCTTCAAAATCGCGACGAACGCTGCGCTCGACCTCTCCAAAAGTCGGTCGAAGCGCGAGCTTCCAATTGGACTCGGTACGTCCTCGACCGCAGGCACCGACCTCGGAGCGCCCGCGCTGGAAGTGACCTGGCTCGAGCCCTACCCCAATGAGCGCTACGCCTCAACCAATCCACGACCCTCGCCCGAAGCGCGATACGAACTTCGAGAAAGCGTAGAGCTGGCTTTCATCGCAGCATTGCAACTGTTGCCCGCTAATCAGCGTGCGGCCTATCTGTTGCGCGAGGTCATGGCGTACTCGGCAATCGAAACCGCCGAGATACTCGACACCACCGTGGCGGCGGTGAACAGTTCGCTACAACGAGCTCGCGCGACCGTCGATTCGAAACTCCCACGTTCGAGTCAACAGGATGTCCGATCCGCACTTGGTGAAGCCAAGGTGCAGCAGTTGGCCACCCAATACTGTGACGCCATCGAGAGGGGTGACGTGGCGTCGCTCATGAAGCTGCTCACCGAGGACGCAACCTGGTCGATGCCACCCGAGACCGTATTCTTTCGCGGGCAGCGAGACATCGCGGCATTCATCCAGCGCGATGTGGTCCCGGAACGTTGGCGACACATCGTGGTCAGTGCAAACTGTCAACTCGCAGTTGCGGGCTACATCTTCGATGTCGACCGAGGATGCTTCCTTTCGACGGTGATCGACGTCATCACGTTCGAGGGTGACCTGATCTCGGACGTCACCGGTTTCTTGTCCGCTGATTTACGCGGTTTCGAACGCTCCACGGTCTTCCCGCGCTTCGAACTGCCGCTTGAGATACCGGCATAAGTCGGGTCATCTGGGGGCGCGATGAGTTCTCGCACTCCGTATCGTCTATTCAATAGAAGATTCACCCACGTACCCGCGCGGGTACGTGCATGGCTGCGACAGGAGCACCAATGACTGAAACGCAAGAAGAAGCTCGACTGATGATCGAACTCTCTCGATGGGGTACCGACATGGGTCTAGAAGAGGCACTCGCGGCACTCTTCGTGCCCGACACCGAAACGAGCACCGGCGGCGACGGAGATCCCAACGCCCGCACGGTTCTCTGGTTCTTCGAATTTGTCGGCGCGCTGGTCAAGCGTGACGCGATCAGCCTCGCCTTCGTCAGAGACGTGTGGTGGATCGACGGCATCTGGCCCTTGGTGAAAGACCACGTACTGCAGGCGCGCGAAGGATCGGGCGAGGCGTCCCTCTACGAGCACTTTGAGGCGATGGTTTCCTAACTCGTCGCCACGCAGGGCCCATGACGACTGAGCCGGGGAAGCACTCGCCGTGAGTTGTCACGACTGCAGGACCGAGTCCGTACCAATTGCTATGGTCCGCCAATGAGCGATTTCAATATAAGTGAACGGCACATCACGGTGGGCGACCTGAGTTTCAACGTCGCCGACGTTGGGGTTGGATCACCCATCGTCATGCTCCACGGGTGGCCGGATTCGTGGCACCTTTGGACAAGTCAGATGCACGCACTGGTCGACAGCGGTTATCGAGTGATTGCGCCCGATCTTCGAGGCTTTGGACAGAGTGACAAGCCCGAGGACGTCGAACAGTATTCGATCGTCCACAGCGTCGGTGACGTCGCCGGCATCATGGACGCCTTGGACATCGAGCGAGCGGTGGTGGTGGGTCACGACTTCGGAGCGGCACTCGCGTGGGTCTTCACTTCGTTCATGCCCGATCGGGTCTCGAAGTTAGCGACGGTCTCGGTGGGACACCCTGCGGCGTTCGCGTCAGCGGGACTGCGTCAACGGCAACTCTCGTGGTACATGATGTGGTTCCAGTTTCCCGGCGTCGCCGAAGAGGGCCTCGCGGAGAATGACTGGGAACTCTTTCGACACTGGGCGTACGGAGGGATCGAGCGAGGCGAGGACCCGCACGCGGAACGCCAAATCGCCGACCTCTCGCGACCGGGGGCGCTCACCGCGGGTTTCAACTGGTACCGAGCCAACATCGCACCAGCCACATTTCATCGAGAACAGAGCACGTTCGACTTCCCCCAAATCACCTGTCCGACCATGGGCGTGTGGAGCAGCGGTGATATGGCGCTCACGGAGGAGCAAATGACCGGTTCCGAGCGTTACGTCAGTGGCCCGTGGCGATACGAGCGCATCGAGGACGTCGACCACTGGGTACCGGTGCACGCCAGTGAGCAGCTCAACGCCCTCCTTCTCGACTTCGTAAAGGATTGACGGCCGAGCGACCCGGTAGAGGTCACGGTCGACCAGTTACCTCGACGTCGGTCCGCCGTCTCGGATTCGTTCTACGTCCACCAGGGCACTTCGTAGATCGGCCAGCCACTCGGCCTCGTGGCGAGCGACCAACTTCACGCACCAACTGAGCGCGTCGCTGCGACTTCGAGCGGCGCCGGCGCTCACGAGCGTGTCCAGCACGGCGCGCTCGGAGAGGCGAAGTCGGGTAGTGATCGGCGGACTGTACGTCGTGAAGAGCGAGGTGACGTCGCCTTGCGCCACGCCCCACGAGACCTTGCGCCCGAAGTGAGCTTCGACTTGATCGGCGATGGCCATTCTGTCGAGTCGGGTGGCGGCCCTGAACTCATCGATCGAGCGATCGGCTCCAAGTGATCCGACCACGAGAATCTCGTCGTCGTCGAACTGAACCGTCACGGGCGCTGCAAACCAATCGGTTGGGACGAGGCCGTTTAGGAACTGAGTGAGGTCATTGTCTGTTGTCATGTACACAAGTATACGTCACTCAGCGGCGAAGCGATCCCTTCGCCACCGGAGCGGTTTCTCGTGGGTGAATTTCTGACTTCCCTCGTCAAATGATATTTCTAGAGCGGCGATTCGGACTGCTCATCGATCTCGCGCACGGAGACCCAGCGACGGTCTGCCACGGAGCGCTCCATCGCGGTGCAGACTGCAGCGACCTGGGCTCCGACTGAAAAATCTGGGCTCCACTCGTGGTCCGGCCACGTAGCGGCCAAGTTCGCCACCTGGTTGATCAGACTCGCGTCGTAGCCCACGCCCTGGCCGATCGGCCACCAACCGGCGGTCTCGGGTTGTGACGGGTGCTCGGCTCGAACACGTCGAAGCCCGTAGAGCCGGGCATCGTCGTCCGTGCTGCCGACCCACAACTCGTTGAGCTGGGCGTAGGAGAAGAGGGCCGTTCCCTTGCTGCCGTTCACCTCGACGGTGAAGTCGCACGGTCGACGAGGGGCCGCTCGCGCGACCTCCATCGTTCCCTGCACTCCTGACGCAAATCGCACGAGCGCCGAGGATGCGTCGTCGACCTCGACGGACCTTGGACGTCCGCCCTCGTCGCGGTGGCGAATGAACGTCGACGACATGGCCGACACGTCGTCGATCGGACCGAGCATCCACATCGCCATGTCGATGAGGTGACTGCCGAGGTCACCAATCGTCGAACCGCCCATCGACGAATCGAAACGCCAGTCAAAGGCGACATCCGGGTCGACGAACTCGTCCGAGAGCCACGTTCCGCGCCAGAGGTTGATGTCGCCCAGTTCGCCGTTCGCCACCATCTCGGCCATGAGCGACACCGCGGGAAGGCGGCGATAGTTGAATCCGATGGCGTGACGAACACCCGCGGCGGCGACTGCGTCGCGCGCGGCGACCGCGTCTGGGTAGTTCGTGGCGAGTGGCTTCTCACAGAACACGTCCTTACCGGCGCGGGCGGCGGCCTCGATGATCGCGGCGTGGGTGCCGGGCGGAGTGCAGACGTCGACCACGTCGACGTCACGACGCGCCACGAGTTGGTGCCAATCGGTGACCCAGTCGTCGACGCCGCACTCTGCGGACACCCTCGCGACGGCCTCCGCGTTACGTCCCGACATGACGACGGGAGTGAACACCACCGACGATGGTCGGATCAGTGGCGCCGCGCGGTAGGCGTAGGCGTGCGCTCGGCCCATCATGCCGTAGCCGACGATGCCGACTCGTAGCTCCTTGATTGACGCCACGGCTCAGCGCTGTCGCGCCAACTGATCGGCGCAGCGGCCGGCCGCTTCGAGCGCGGCGATGGCGTCGTCGACCGTCGCGCCGCGACAGACTCCTCCACCTGCGAACTCTGCGAAGGCCTCCGCCTGGCGCACCAGCGCCTCGAGCTGCGCCCGTTCACCATCGTCGGGATTCAAGAACACTGAAGCCGCGTGTCCCTTGGTGCCATAGAGTTCGACACTGGCCATGTCACCACCGGCGTAGTGACGACCCAGCGAGACGAAGACAGTGGTGCCCGACGATGTCGACGTCAAGACCTGCGCGCTATCGGGATCGTCGTCACAGTCGTCATCGGTGATGATCGGCGAGGCGTACGCGCTGAGTTCACTGAAATCGCCACCCGTGAGCCACCTCGCCTGATCGAACTCGTGCACGCCCATGTCGATGAAGATCCCTCCACTGCGAGCTCGAAAGGCCGCCGAGGGAGGCTCGCCATCCCATTGCAGACACGACACCGAGAGGACGTCGCCGAACTCACCCTTGCCGATCCCGTCTCGTAGTGCCTGGAGTTCGGGGACGAAGCGCCGCCAGTACCCGATCTGGAGGGCGACGCCGGCGTCGCGCACCAGAGACTGGGCACGGCGGGTGTCCTCGGCAGTCACGCCGCACGGCTTCTCACAGAGAATCGACAACCCCGCGCTCGCCACGCGCGCGATGACCTCGACGTGTGAGTCGCTCGGCGTGACGATGAGAGCGCCGTCGATGTCGCCCACGTCCAACATCTCCTCCAGTGTCGCGTAACCCGTGACCCCGAAGCCCGACACTGCCTCGTCGCGCAACGAATCGACCGGTTCAGCGACCGCGACTATTCGTACGTTGTCGTTCCCTTGCAACGCGCGTAGGTGCGTGCGGCCCATTCTCCCCGCGCCGACCAGTCCGATTCGAAACATCGCGATGCCTAGAACTGGTGATCGGCCAGGTAGGCGCGATTCTTCTTCTGGTCGTCGATGGCCTGTGCGAATCGATCGGAGGTCTGGGGGAAGATGTCCTGCTCCACCACGAGCCAACCTTCGTAGTCGATCTGCTGGAGTGCCGCGAGGACGCCCGCGACGTTCGCGTCGCCCGCGCCAAAGGCGGGGAACGCCTCGCGTGACCAGATACTGGTCGCTGGCGCGTTGTCCGCGATGATGCCGTCCATCACTGCGCGCAACGCATCCTTCACGTGCACGTGGTTGATTCGATCGGCCCACTCGTGGATCGCGACGACGGGGTCGCCACCCCCGATGAAGAAGTGGCCAGTGTCAAGGCACAGTCCCACGTCGGAGATGTCGAGAATGCGCTGGATCTCCCAGGGCGCCTCCACGTACGTGCCCGTCTCGTGGTGGAACGTCGGCTCGTAGCCGCGGGCCCGGCATCGCTCCACGACCGAGGCGAGGCCGACCTTCATGCGGTCCCATCCTTCGTTGTCGAGTCCGCGCGAAGGATCCAAGTGGCTGCGTCCGGGTGCCGCGCGACGTGCGTCGCTGCCGGCGTCGGCGATGGTCGGTCGCGGTGCCGGTCCGGGAACGACGGAACGAACGGCGTCGAAGGTATCGAGCATCGCGTCGAGGTCCGGATAGAGGGTCTTCAACGCCTCGGGGTCGGTGAAGGGGAACTCCAGGTACGCGCCCGCGAGACCGAGCTGTCGTGCGGCGAGGCGTTCGGCGAGCACGGGACCGTCGCCGAGGTACCCGACAGGACCGAGGTCGATGCCGGCGTAGCCGGCGTTCTGCACTTCGTCGAGGATCTGCTCGCCGTCGGGGACGTTCGGGTCGATCCCCACCGTGAGCTCGAAGGCTCCGTAGCTGATCGGCGCGTTGGCGACTGTTGCTTTCATTGTTCTCTTCCTTTTGTTGGGACATCGACACTTCTCATCGACTGCGCTGCCCTTAGTACTCCGTGGGCCGTTCTATTGGTTTACCGTCCTGCACGAAACGAATGATCGCCTGACACATCGCAATATCGCGTCCACTGTCGGCACCGTCGGTCGCCACTGGCGCGCCATCGGTGACTGCGTCGTAGAACGCGACGAGTTCCTCCTTGAAGCCGCTCTCGTAGGAGGTGACGTCGTCGCGACGCCACGACGCCACGTCATTCGCCGTGCCGCTCTCGAGCTCGAGCATCGTGGGTGCGTTGCGCAGGTAGGGCGACGGGAAGGTCAAGGTCGCGCGCTGGGACGATCCGAACATCATGAACTCCATTGAATAGCGCGTCATGCCCGGCACGTCGACCCAGTGAATGGCCGCGGACGTCGGCCCGTAGTTGAGCATCACCGCGAGCGAACCCTTACGCATGTCGACGTAATCGAGTCGCGCCGGTTCGCCGAGGACACCTCGTACGGTATTGATCTCGTGCACGAGCGTGTCGAGCAATACGGCCTGATACTGCTCGACCAAGAATGCGTCATCCGTTCCGATCGCGGCGACTAGTCGTCGCTGCGAGTCCTCGCGCAACGGAGCCAACACGGTGTCGGACACTGGCCCCGGGGCCACGAGTGCGTAGTGATCGATGTAGGGAAGGAACGGTGATTCCGTCGTCGTAACGCGAAGCAATTTGGGGCCTTCGATACGCGACACTTCCTCGCGAAAACGCGAGAAGGCGGGGTCGTAGCGCTTGGGATAGCCGACCATAAGTGTGACGCCGGCCGTCGCCGCGGCCTCGACCATCTCGGTTGCCTCCGCGGTCGAAAAGCACATCGGCTTCTCGACGAAGACGTGAAGGCCGGCCCGTGCGGCCTCGACCGCGATCGGTGCGTGGCTGCCCGACGTGAGTACGAGTACTGCATCGAGTGGACTGCGCAGCATCTCACGCCAGTCAGTGAAGACGGCATCGACGCCGTACTCGTCGGCGCAGCCGCGGGCGGTCTCGATTGACAGATCACAAATCGCCGCGATCTCAAAACGATCTCTCAACTCGCGCAAGAAGTGCAGGTGCATGACCTGGCCGATGACCCCCACACCGATGACACCCACCCGTAGTCGTCGACTCATGTCCTGGCCCCGACTCGGATCGGGCGACACCCGGAGTTGATGATGTCGCGACTGGCGTTGTGTCGCCTCATCCCTTCACACCCCCGCCGAGGACGAAACCTTCTCGGAAGAGGCGCGCGGAGACGGCGTAGAGGATGAAGACGGGGACGCAAAATAGAAGGGAATAGGCCGCAATGTTGCCGAACTGGGCTTTGGGCAATGTGAGGAAGGTGTAGATCGCGATTGGTGCGGGCTGTTGGTTCGTGGGACTGATCAAGATCAGGGGCACCACGAAAGAACCCCACGCATTGACGAAGCCGAAGATGGCGGCGGCGGCGATGCCGGGCAGCGCCAGTGGAATGACCACTCGCCGCAACACCTGGAAAGTCGACGCCCGCTCCATCCGGGCCGCCTCTTCAAGGTCGGTGGGGACTGCGTCGATGAAGTTCTTCATCAGGTAGACCTCGAAGGGCAACGAGGTCACGGAGAGGAAGACGGCCGTCGGAAGAATGGAGAGGAAGCCGAACTTCGAGAAGATCTCGTACACGGGGATCACCATGATCGCGAGCGGCACGCCCGACGAGAAGATGATGAAGAGGATGAGCGGGCCCTTGAACGGGATCCTTCGACGCGACAACGCGTAGGCGGCGAAGACACCAGCGACGGACGCAATCGTTGTGGAGATGAACGCAAGGACCACGCTGTTCCACAGCGAGTGGAGCAGACTGCCCGTAAGGACGTGACGGAAGTTGATCAACGAGAAGTGTGGCCATTCGATTCCCCACGACGCGTGCGAGTCGATGGAGGCGAGAAAGAGCCAGAGCATGGGGGCGAGGAACAAGATTCCGATCCCGCCAAGAATCGTGTGCAGCGTCAGTCGACGAACAAACGTGCGCTGGGTCTGACGATTCTCCGGTGGACGGATTGGTTCGTCGTCGATGACCGTCGCAACGCTGCCGATTGACGCACTTTCATGTTGGGTCATATCCGCCTCGCAGTGATTCGAACGTAGAAGACGCCAAACACGGTCGCGATGACGACCATGACGTTGCCGATGAGTGCGCCGTACGCAAGGTTGTTAAAGGTGAAGGCCTGTTGGTACGAGTACAGCGGCAGGATGTTCGTCGAGTTACCGGGACCACCTTGGGTCATGATGTAGATCAACGAAAAGTTCGCCAGCGCCAGCAGGCCGGTGAGCAGCACGATGGCCGTCATGGTCGGTCGCAGCAACGGCAGGACAATCATCCGGAATCGCTGCCACGTCGACGCATTCTCGACAATGGCCGCCTCGATCGCCTCGCTCGGAATGTTGCGAAGCGCCGCTCCCATCACGAGCATGGAAAATCCCGTCATCGACCAGATGCTCGCCAGCGTCACCACCAGAAGTGGTTGGGCATCGAGGAGATTGGCGTTGGGGTGTCCAAAGAGTGTGCCGAACGTGCCATTGCCCGTCGTCGACGCGTACCACGTCATACCGGCGGTCACGGCGGGCATCATCCACGAGATGACAACGATGCCTCCCACTACGACACGCATCCACGCGGTGGCGCGCATGAGGAGCGACGCCAAGGTGTACCCCAGAACCACGACGCCGATTATCGATCCGACGATGAAGATGCCGGTGACCCACAGCGAGCTCCAGAATGTCGTATCGCCCTTGAGACGAATCAGGTTCGCGGTGCCGGTAAAGCTCGAGTGCACCGCAGTGGGTCCGATCAAGGTCAGATTGGTCAACCCCAGATAGATCGCGATCCCCATGGGCACGAGGAAGAGGAAGATCAGCAGTGCGAACGTTGGCGTGAGGAGTCCGAGACTGCTCCATTGGTAGCGCGTCTTATCGTGTCGCGTCTTCCATAGTTCTTGAAGGGGTGGTCCGGTGACGGTATCAACCACTGCAGTTGACACCATCACCGGACCGTTCTCATTCGTTCGTTACCTAATCCTCTTTGCTACGGAAGCGAAACGACTGCGCTCGCACCCAACTGGTTCGTGACATAACCCTTCATGGACGCCAGCGCCTGCGCACCCGTAGTGGCCGGCTTCAGCGCGATGTCACCACTCGCCTGTTCGATGCCCTGCACCCACACGTTGTAGTTCGCGTTGGACGGGAGTTCGGAGGACGACGGGAGCAACTTGCCGAACTCTTCGTTGAAGGGGGCGGCGAAGTTGGTGTACAGCGGCACGGTCCAGTCGGACTGCACCGGCGGAACCCATCCAGCCCAGTTGCCGGCCTCGATCAGGTTGGTCTGCTCCTGGGCCACGTTCATGAACTCACCCGCTGCTGTCAGCTGTGCTGACGACGCGGTCGAGGACATGCCATAGTCCCAGCCACTCAACGTTGAGGCGTAACCTCCACCATTGATCTTGGGAAGTCCCGCGACGCCCATGGCGGTTGACGCCTTGGCCCAGTACGGGAAGCTGACCTGCTTGGTCCAGTTACCACCGAGGAAGTTCGCGCCTACCGCAATGCCCAGCGTTCCCTTGAAGAAATCGGTCGAGGGGATGTTGGGAGCATTGTTCGGGCTGAACAGCTGTGACGTCGGAGCACCAAGCCCATCGGCGAAGACCGTGTGGAAGAAGTCCAGCGTCTGGGTCAGGCCCTTGCTGGAGACCACCATCTTGCCGCTCGACGTCTCAATAGTTGGCGTGCTCGAGCCCGCCAACAGGTTCAAGATGCCGTAGCCGGCGCCATTGGGACCAGCGCTCGTGCCCGCGTCCACCCAAAGTGGGATGATCTTCGGTTCCGCGGCCTTGATCTTCTTGGCCGCACTGATGATGTCAGCCCAGGTCTTGGGCTGCCAGGGCAGGGCGATGCCCGCCTTCTGGAGAATCGCCTTGTCGTAGTACAGACCAACGTTGTTCTCACCGGAGCTGACGGCGTAGATCTTGCCGCCGATCTTTCCCTCGTTCTGAATGACCTTCGGGTACTCCTTGAACCACGACGTCGTCGCCAGGTACTTGTCCATGCTCGCCAAGTAGCCAGTGGACTGGTACAACGCAATCTCGGTCGACGGGAACTGAGCCAGCGTGGGCGCGGTTGACGTCGAGCGGTACAGCAACGCCAACTTCTCCAAGAAGTCCGGCTCACCACCCTGGACCGCATCGAGATTCACGGTGACATTCGGATACTGCTTCTCGAACTCTTTCTTTACCTGCGTCCACCACGTCAAACCCAACGGAGTGGTGTCGAACGTAGTGTTCGCTGCGTACGCCACCGAGATCGTTACCTTCGACGACGCACCCGCCTGCGACGCGACGCCCGTTGCGAGGCCCGCGGTCGACAGAGCAATGATGGCCGTGCCGGCAATCAATCTCGGTATTGCACCCCTAAGCATTACTTTCATTGGTTTCCCCTCATTTCCTTTCATTGACTGTTACGGAGTTGGCTGTTTACTGGAGGACTCTGTGGTGACGTTGACGTGCTCACGTCGAGGCTGACGGACCATCAGACTCAGCCGTGATTGGACGTCGAAGAGGTGGAGACGGTCTTTGTTGAATGTCAGTTCGAGGGATTGGCCGGCCAGCGGGACGGGCGAACGAGGGAGGCGCGCGATCAGCCGCTGCTCCCCGAGTTCGACAGTCGCGAAAATCTCGGTCCCGGTGTGCTCGCAGATATCCACCACTGCCTTGATCTTCGGACCGTCAGTGGCTGTCTCTCCCGCCAGATGCAGATCGTGGGGACGAATCCCTATGAGGACCGGGCCGTTGGTCGCCGAGGGACCCAGCCGCCCCGCGAGTTCGAACGTCACGTCAGTGCGAACACCCAGGCACTCGATCACGATCGAACCGTCGCTGACGCTCAGCGTGCCCGGCACGATGTTCATCTTCGGCGAACCGATGAACTCGCCAACGAAGGCCGAACCGGGATATTCATAGAGGTCGTTGGCGGAGTCCACTTGAAGAAGAACTCCGTCTTTCAAGACCGCCACGCGATCGCCCATGGTCAGTGCCTCGACCTGGTCGTGCGTGACGTACACGGTGGTGGTGTTCTCGAGTCGCTGATGGAGACGAATCAACTCCGCGCGCATTTGCACGCGAAGCGCCGCGTCAAGGTTGGAGAGTGGCTCGTCCATCAAGAAGACTTCCGGTTCACGGATGAGGGCGCGACCGAGTGCGACGCGCTGACGCTGCCCACCCGAGAGTGCCGCCGGTGCCCGATCGAGCAGGTGACGGATCTCGAGGAGGTCGGCCACGTCGTGGATTCGCTGACGGAGCGTGTCGCGAGGCTCTTTACGCACCTTGGGACCGAAGGCCAGATTCTTATAGACGGTCATGTTCGGATAGAGCGCGTAACTCTGGAACACCATCGAGAAGTCGCGTTGTCCCGTGGGCACGTCCGTGACGTCTTTGTCGCCGATCCAGATTCGGCCGTGACTCGGTCGTTCGAGACCGGCGAGCATTCGCAGTGAGGTCGTCTTGCCGCAACCCGACGGGCCGACGAGAACCAAGAACTCTCCACGGGGAATCTCAAGATTGAGGTCAGAGACGACTGCGTTGCCCTCGAAGAGTTTCCACACGTGATCAAAACGAATCTCGTTCATGTCCAGGTCCCCACGACTACATCGGCTTGGGGCGCGAAGTGAGACGACGTCCTACGTCCGCGCGCTCTCGTTCCCCTCAGTGTTTCCACTGCCCTCCAAACAAGCTGCCCTGCAATCGTAAAATACGCACCTCGTGCGACAAAAGTGAAGTCGCCGACCAGCCTTTGTATGCCTGCTCTGCGAGCGACCGTAGTGCATATCCAAATGCTTGTCAATAACTACTATCAAATGTAACGGTCCGTTAATCGGCCGAGGCGTCGCCGATGTTCACCGAAGTGACCAGAGAGTAGCGCGCCGCTCGATAGACGTGTTGGGCGAATTCAATCGCCTTGCCCGCGGCGTCATACGTCGTTCGCTCCATTGTCAAGAGGGCAGTCCCACGTGGTTCATTGAGAAAGTTCGCTTCCACCGTCGAGGCGTTCTTGGCAGATATGCGCTGCGTCGCGTGGTCCGGAAAGACGCCGCTGGCACGCAGGATCTCATAAAAACCATGTTCTTCGAGCATCTCATTGCTCATCGTCACCAAGGTGATGGGGAGGAAGTTGTGCATCAGGGCAATCGGTTCGCCTTCGCCGAATCTGAGCCGTTCGAGGTAGATGACGAGTTGGTTGTCGGCCAGTCCTAATGCACTCTTGACCAGGTCAGATGCCTTCATCACTTCGTTGTGGAGGACTTTCGTCGTCGGGGACTTGCCGGACTTCGCCAAGTCATCGAAGAGGCTAGTGAGTTTCACCGAACGGCTTACCTTGCCCTTCGTGACGATCGTTCCTTGGCCCCGACGCCGAAGGACCAGACCCTTGTCGACCAGATAGCCGAACGCGGCCCGCACGGTGGGTCGCGAAAGTCCGAGGTCCTCGGCAATCTTCACTTCATTCTCAAGTCGATCGCCCGACACGAGACTCCCAGCTTTGATCTCGTTCTCAAAGTGCTGCGCCAGTTGGAAGTACAGGGGCACCGGACTGTCACGATCGAGCACCATCGACTTCAACGGGTTGTAAGCCAGCACTTCTTGACGAGCCATCGCAATCCTTTGTCAGGCGACCTAACAAAAGTCTATGTCGCAAACACGTCGGTACTGCTATTGTCCTGACATATGCCAGTTTTGTCGAAATTGGGCACATCGCGACCCGGTCGGTTGACGCCGAACAGACCCCCGCGCGGTCCGCTGGCCCAGGGCGCCCACGTTAGGTTCGGTCGTGAACGAACCATTTGACGTGATCACCATCGGCCGCGTCGGCGTCGATTTCTACCCAACGCAACACGGCAGTCTCGTTGACGTCAAGCACTTTGAGAAATTCCTCGGCGGGAGCCCAACGAATGTCGCGGTCGCCGCCTCGCGGCTCGGTCAGCGCGCCGCACTGATAAGTCGAACCGGTCCGGACCCCTTTGGAGCGTACGTCCACGCCGCGTTGCGGGGTTTCGGGGTCGACGATCGCTTCGTGTCGGACTGCATCGGATTCCAGACGCCGGTCACCTTTTGTGAGACATTCCCGCCCGACCACTTCCCCATTTACTTTTACCGAGCGCCCAAGGCACCAGACCTCGAGATCTATCCGTCAGAACTCGATCTCAAGGAGATTGCAACCGCTCGCCTGTTCTGGGCGACGGTGAGCGGACTCTCGATGGAGCCAAGTCGCTCGGCCACAATGCTGGCGCTCGAAGCGCGACATCGACTGCATCCCACGGTTCTCGACCTCGACTTTCGTCCTTCCTTTTGGACTTCAAGAGATGATGCCCGAACCGCCGCTCGTGACGCATTGGCGTTCACGACCATTGCCGTGGGCAATGTAAGCGAAGTCGAGGTCGCTGTCGATAGCCAAGACCCCGACGTGGCGGCCGATCGTCTCTTGGAGTTCGGTCAGGAACTCGTCATCGTCAAGATGGGGCCGGACGGTGTACTCGCCAAGACCACGAGCGAGCGCGTTGAAGTGTCGCCGGTCGAGATCGAGGTCGTCAACGGACTCGGCGCCGGCGACGCCTTCGGCGGAGCGCTCTGTCATGGCGTGCTCTCTGGATGGCCGCTCGGCGAGACGATTCGTTTCGCGAGTGCGGCCGGTGCAATCGTGGCATCACGGCTCGCGTGTTCTGAAGCGATGCCAACCGAAGATGAAGTTCGAAAAGTGCTGGAGGGGGAACGAGTGTGAATCAGCAACAACAAGAACTGCTACTCGAGACGAGGTTCCTTCGACCCGGGGCCATCGCCGGGGCGGCGCAGCGGCGAGAACTGCGAACGACATCGGACGAAAATCGTCGATTGCTCATCGTTGCCGCCGACCACACGGCGAGAGGAATGCTCGACGTCGGGACCAATCAAATTGCGATGGCGAATCGCTTCGATCTGCTGGACCGTCTCATCACCGCTCTCGACATTCCGGGCGTCGACGGCGTGCTCGGAACTCCCGACATCATCGAAGACCTCATGTTGCTCGGCGCGCTCGATCAGAAGTACGTCTTTGGCTCCATGAACCGAGGTGGTTTGCCCGGTGCGGTCTTTGAGATGGACGATCGCTTCACCGGTTACAGCGTCGAGTCGATCGTTGAGTCACGACTGGACGGCGGCAAGATGTTGCTTCGCATCAATCTTGAGGATGCGGGAACCGCGAACACCTTGGAATCCTGCGCGAAGGCAGTGACGAAGCTCGCGGCGGCCGACCGGATCGCCATGTTGGAGCCCTTCATGAGTCGTCGCGTCGATGGACGAATTCAGCACGACTTGACGGCGGCGGGCGTGATTCGCTCAATGGCCGTCGCGAGCGCTTTGGGCGCCACGTCATCACACACGTGGCTGAAGGTCCCCGTGGTTGACGAAATGGAACGTGTCGCCGAAGCGACCACCATGCCGCTGGTTCTTCTCGGCGGACCGCGCAGTGACCGGCCCGACGAGATGTTCGGCCAGTGGGAGAAGACCTTGCGCCTTCCGGGCGTGCGCGGCCTCGTGGTCGGCCGCAACTTGCTCTATCCACCCGACGACGACGTAGCAACGGCCGTCAAGACGGCCGTCAGTCTTCTATGACCCAACCGTTTCACCTGCGCGCACGTCAACCGGATTCGAACGGTTACTCCGTCGACATCTCACCCGAAAGCGCGCGATGGACCTACAGCTCGCTTCGCGTCGTCGTGCTCGCGCCCGGCGCAACCTTGGACTGGACGACTGACGGCTCCGAGTGGATCGTCCTTCCGCTCGCGGGCAGTTGCACCGTCACCTGCGGTGACGAAGCGTTCGAACTCGAGGGTCGCACGAGCGTCTTCGAACGGGTGTCCGATTTCGCGTACGTCCCGCGTGCGTCGAGCGTTCGCGTGCGCAGCGAACTCGGTGGGCGCTTCGCGCTCGCGGGCGCCCTGGCCGACAACGCGTTGCCCGCTCGCTACGGTCGCGCCGATGACGTGCCGGTCGAATTACGTGGCGCCGGGTCGTCCAGTCGCCAATGCACCAACTTCGCCTCACCGGAAGGATTCGAGACCGACCGTCTCGTCGCGGTCGAGATCCTCGTACCGGGCGGAAACTGGGCTTCGTATCCGCCCCACAAACACGACGAGGTCCGACCGGGAGAGGCCCAACTCGAAGAGATCTACTACTTCGAAGTGCGCGGTGGCGCCCAGGGCGGCGAGCCGGGACCGGGTGCCTACCAGCGTGTGTACAGTTCAGGCCCGGATCGACAGATTGACATACTCGCCGAAGTCGCCACGGGCGACGCGATACTGATTCCCTACGGCTACCACGGGCCAACCATGGCCTCCCCGGGTTACGACCTGTATTTTCTCAATGTGCTCGCTGGTCCCGCCGAAGAACGAACGATGGCGTTCTGTGATGACCCAACCCACGCGTGGTTGCGCGACACGTGGCGAGGTCAAGAGATCGACCCTCGACTTCCCATGACATCGTCGCGGGGTGCCCGATGAGACTGACCGTCGCCCAAGCCCTGGTGCGATTCCTTTCGGTGCAGTCAGTGGAACGCGACGGCCAAACGAATCGCTTCTTCGCGGGATGTTTTGGCATCTTCGGCCACGGCAACGTCGCCGGCCTCGGCGAAGCACTCCTCGAAAGCGGTGAAGAGTTCCCGTACTACCTCGCGCGCAACGAGCAGGCAATGGTGCACACCGCCGTGGGTTACGCCCGGATGTCGAATCGACTGCGCGCGTTTGCGTGCACGACGTCGGTCGGACCAGGCGCCACGAATCTCGTGACGGGCGCGGCGGTCGCGACGACGAATCGCATCCCCGTTCTCCTCTTGCCCGGCGATGTCTTCGCGACCCGGCGCGCCAATCCCGTCCTTCAAGAATTGGAAGATTCGGCGTCCATGGACGTATCGGTGAATGACAGCCTGCGCCCGGTGTCGAAGTACTTCGACCGCATATGGCGGCCCGAACAGTTACCCCAGGCCTTGCTGCACGCGATGCGCGTACTCACCGACCCGGCCGAGACGGGCGCGGTGACACTCGCGCTCCCCGAGGACGTCCAGACCGAATCGTTCGACTTTCCTGACGCACTCTTCGCACCGCGAGTGTGGGTCATACGACGTCCGCCGGCGGAGGCGCGACTGATCGGCGGACTGGCGACGCTGCTTCGCGAATCGAGGCGGCCGCTCATCGTGGCCGGCGGCGGTGTGATCTACGCCGGCGCCACCGACGCGCTGGACTCGTTGGTCTCATCGTCGGGGGTTCCCGTCGCTGAAACGCAGGCGGGCAAGGGCTCGCTCCGATTTGACCACCCCGCCAGCCTCGGCGCCATTGGCGCCACCGGCACGACCGCGGCCAACGAAATTGCTCGCAACGCCGACCTGGTCATCGGCATCGGCACGCGTTGGAGCGACTTCACGACCGCGTCGAACTCCGTATTCCAAGACCCGGCAGTGAAGATCGTCAATATCAACGTGACGCCGTTCGATACGACGAAGCTTTCTGGCGCGCCGATCGTGGCCGACGCTCGCGAAGCATTGGCGCAACTCGCGGAGCAACTTGACGCCTGGCACGTGGACGAAGACTTCGAGCGGCGTTACCGCGAGTTGGCGCGCCAGTGGAATGAGAAGGTTGACGCTTCCTACGCCCTGGGTCATGGTCCTCTGCCGGGCCAGAGTGAAGTCATCGGTGCCGTCGAGGCGTCGAGTGACGACCATGACGTCGTCGTCGCGGCGGCGGGCAGCTTGCCGGGCGACCTCCACAAACTCTGGCGAACGAGGGACCCGAAGGGCTACCACGTCGAGTACGCCTTCTCCTGCATGGGCTACGAGATCGCGGCCGGACTCGGCGTCAAGATGGCCGCGCCCGACCGAGAGGTCTACGTGATGGTCGGAGACGGCTCGTATCTCATGCTGAACTCAGAACTCGTGACCGCGATCCAAGAAGGGATCAAGATCATCGTCGTCCTCGTGGTCAATCACGGCTTCCAGTCGATCGGCGCACTCTCTGAATCCGTCGGAGTCGAGCGCTTCGGCACGAAGTACCGGTTCCGTGACGCGCAAGGTCAACTCGCCGGCGAACGACTGCCCGTCGACTTGGCGGCCAACGCCGCCAGCCTCGGTGCGACGGTATTGCGCGCCGCAAACATGGTTGAGCTCCGCGACGCGCTCGTGCGCGCCCGTTCGAACTCGACGACGACCGTGATCCGGATTGAGACGGACCCCATGGTCGCTGCGCCGGACTCAGGTTCGTGGTGGGACGTCCCCGTCGCCGAGGTGGCGTCGCGCGACAGCACGCGCGACGCGCTCGCGCGCTATGAATCTGAGCGCAAGGTGCAACGTGACTACCTCACGACGACGACACTTCCTTCACCCACCGCCGACTTGGCGTGAGCGTCGTCATGGCAACGAACTGACGAGCACACGCTCGTGACGTTCGATTCGCACACCGGTCCGGAGAACGACCTCGCTGACGTGACGTTTCGGCCACTCGCGATGGCGAGCGCGACTGCCGACCTCATCGTCTTTGGAATGCTCTCCTCTTTGTTCGGACCGCTCCTCGTCACGTTCGCCCAACGATTCCATATCTCGCTCCCCGACGCGGGCGTCGTACTGAGCGTGTACTTCGTCGGCGCGTTCTGTGGCGTTCCCCTGGGTTGGTACTCGATCAGACACCTGAGCGGCAATGTCGTTCTGACGATCACACTCCTCACCATGGCTGTCGGTGCGTGCGGGGCGGCCCTTTCACCGAACTGGTACGGATTCCTGGCGTCCATCTTCTTCATGGGTGTCGGTTTCGGGGGCGTCGACTTCTCGCTCATCACCTTGCTCGTTCGAACACGCATGGAAGGGCGTGCTCGCCGTCTCAGTGTGTCCAACGCCGGCTACGGACTGGGGGCCGTGATCGGACCAGTCCTGATCGTCCTGGTGCATCCGAACAACTACCGCTACCTGCTGGGCGCCATCGCGTTCTCGGCGGTCGTACTCACCTTCGGCAACAGCGGCATCATCGCGCCACCAATGCGTGACGCCCCACAACGAGACTCGCTCGGAGTGAACGCCAACCGGCGGCGGCGAATTCTTGGCACCTTCATCGCGGCGTACATCCTCTACGTCGCGACCGAGACGACGACGGCCGGATGGATCGCGCCCCAGTTGCATCGTGGGGGCTTCTCGGCTTCGCTCGGGAGCGCAATCACCGCCGGGTTCTGGCTCGGTCTCGCGATTGGACGAGTCTTGGCCGGTCCCGTAGGTCGACGCCACTCAGACCGCCGTCTGGTACTTGGCGGCCTCGCTTTCGCCGCAGCGTTCTGTGCCGGCGCCTACGCGACCGGCGCCGCCCCCTACCTCTACCCACTCGTGGGCTTCGCGCTCGCTCTCGTCTACCCGATGGGCCTGATTTGGTACACCGCCCTGATACCGCACGATGGCGATGGGGTCGCGCTCCTCATCTTGTGCATGATGGCCGGAGGAGTGATTGGACCGGCGATTGAGAGTGTCATGGTCTCCTCCTTCGGGATTCGCGTGGTTCCCGTCGTGCTGTGCGGCTTCGCACTGGCCTGCCTCGCCGTCTTCTCGAGCGCCCTTCGCTTCTCCCCGCGACCCAGCTCGTCGAATGAGAGTGGGTCGACGACGACGTGACGACGCGGAACTGGTATGAAAAGTGAATGGAAATGCCATCGGTCGTTGACGCAGCTCGGATGGTGCGCACCGGTGAACTCTCCGCGACCCAACTGGTGCGCGAGAGCCTTGACGCCATTGAGCGCGACAACCCCGCACTGAACGCCTTCGTGTTCGTTGATGGTGAGGCAGCGTTGGCCGAGGCGGCGCTCGTCGACGCCTGCGTGCGCGAACACCGCCTCGACGACCTCGGCCCACTCGCCGGCGTGCCCTTTGGCGTGAAGGACCTCGACGACTGTTCCGGCATGCCCACGAGTCGTGGTTCGAAATGGTTCGCGAACGGTCCGGCGAAGACAGTTGACGCCATTCACGTGGGGCGCCTTCGCAAGGCGGGCGCCATCGCGATCGGAAAGACCGCGACCCCGGAGTTTGGTGCGTGGGCGTACACCGCCAGTCCACTCCTTGGCGTCACGCGCAATCCCTGGGACCTCGAACGCACGCCGGGCGGCTCGAGTGGCGGCTCGAGTGCGGCGGTCTCGAGTGCCATGGTCCCCTTCGCGACCGCGAGTGACGGCGGAGGATCGATTCGCACCCCGGCCAGTTTCACCGGACTCGTCGGCTTGAAGAACTCGTACGGACGGATTCCCACGCGGGGCGATACGCACCTGGCGCAGAACTCCGTCGTCGGGTCTCTGACCACCACGATCGCCGACACGGCATTGCTCCTTGACGTCATGGCCGGGCCGGACGAGCGAGATCGAACGTGCTTGCCCGCGCCCGCAACGAGTTACGTCGACGCACTCGAGCACACCGATCTCTCCTCGCTTCGCATCACGTGGTCGAGTGATTTCGGTTTCGCCGTTCTCGATCCCGAAGTTGCCCGACTTTGTGAACAGGCGGCGACGCGCTTTGCGGCCGCGTTGGGTGCGACGCTGGTGGATCGACCAATCGTGTTGCAGGACTACGTCCGCACCTACGCCGCCATCGAAGGCGTTGACAAATTCGTCGGCGTCGATCGCGACCTCTGGGAGAACCGTCGCGACGAACTCGACCCTCGTTCGGCGTCGGGGTGGGCCTATCTGAGCACCAAGACACTGCCCTGGCTCGCGTCCGTCGAATTCGACCGACGCCAATTGGTCAATGACGTCGCCGCCATTTTCGACGACGTCGATCTCATCCTCACGCCCATGTCGTCAATGCCTCCGTTCGCGGCGCAAGGTCCCATGCCGACGAGCATCAATGGCGTGGAGGTGCACGCCGGCATGTCGGTCGTCCTGGCCATGCTCGCCAACCTGGTCAACCTTCCCGCGTTGAGCGTCCCAGCCGGATTCACTGGGTCGAACGTCCCGGTCGGACTGCAGATCATTGGACCGCGGTTTCGCGAAGACCTGCTGCTGGCGTCCGCGCGCCAGTTTGAAACGGCGCACCCGTGGCCTCGACACAGCCCGCCGCGAACGACCTAGGGGGCAGATGGCGTGTGCCCGCATCGCGAGTGACGACCCGTCCGACGTCGTTCGGCCACCGCGAGAGTGAAAATGGGCTCGTCATGCAGCCCGGCAAAGCCGTGAATATCAGGGGTTTTCACTATCTGCAACTAATAGTTGCATAACGAACCAGTATGTGCAATGATGAGTTGCACATAGCCGTACCCAACCAAAGGAGATTGAAATGACTGCAGCAACGATTGAACGAGAGATCCGCATCGACGCACCCATCGAAGTCGTCTGGGACGTCGTCACGAATCCCAAGCACATTGTCAACTGGTTCGCCGAAGAAGCGACCGTGGACCTTCGCCCGGGCGGTGCGGGATCCTTGAACTTCACCGAGCACAACCACGTGAGCCCACTTCGCGTGGAGACGGTCGATCCGCCGAACGTCTATTCGTACCGATGGAGTCAGCCCGATGGCGAGGAGCCGACCGAGGAGAACTCCATGTTGGTCGAGTTCATCCTGAGCGAGGACCAAGGCGTGACCACGCTGCGACTGGTCGAGAGCGGCTTCGCGAAGAACAACTGGAGTGAAGAGAAGAACCAGGAGTACTTCGACGACCACAGCAGCGGTTGGGACCACTTCGTCCCGCGCTTGGCGTCGTACGCGGCCACCGCCAACGTGTCGGCCAAGTGACCGGAAGGGTCCGCAGCTACGACGAAGAGGTCTGGCTCGCGGTCGCCGATCCCAGTCGGCGCTCGCTGCTCGAACTACTGATCAATAGGGGCGAGGCAACCGCAAGTGGCCTGGCGAGTGAGGTCCCCTTCACTCGCCAGGCCGTCGCCAAGCACCTCGCCGTGCTGGAGAAAGCCCAACTCGTCTCGTCACGTCGCCAGGGACGCGAAGTCCTTTTCTCGGTTCGCCCGACCCAGATCGACAACGCGGCACAGATGATGGTCAACGTGGGTCAGGCGTGGGACGCGCGACTCCAGTCGATCAAGCGCATCGCCGAAGAAGTGCACAGAGCAACGCTCGCTCCGATCGAGGGCGGGGAATCTGGTCCGCCCGGGTAAGCGAACTCGCACTAGCGCCTCATTCGAGCCATTTTCATTGGGTTTTCAGAGATTTCAAGATTGCCCCTTGACAAGCGTTCTATTCCGATATATCGTTATATTCGAAATTGCAACGTAAGGAGAAAACTATGAATCACGAATTCCAAGAACACAGCCACGAAGAGCGCTCACAGCGCGAGCGTGGACCTCGCGGACGCGGACGCGGACGCACACCCGGTGGGCACCGTGGAGGACCTTTTGGTCGTGGCGACGAGATGTTCCGAGGCGGATTCCCGCCCCGTGGCGGACGTCGTCGCATGCGTGGTGACGTTCGAGCAGCCGTACTGGTCTTGCTCGAAGAGACACCGCGTAACGGCTACCAAATCATCCAAGAGTTGAGTGAGCGCTCCAATGGCGCGTGGCGACCAAGCCCCGGATCGGTCTACCCGATCCTTCAGCAACTCGAGGACGAAGGTCTCGTTGAGATCGCCTCAACGGAGTCAGGCAAGACGTTTCACCTGACCGCCAAGGGCAAGACCTTGGTGGAGGCGGAGCGCGACGCACTCGGAAAGCCCTGGGAAGCGGCGGCCGCTGAAGTCAGCGACGCCACCTCAGACCTGTACGGCACACTTCGCCAAGTGGCGAGTGCCACGCGTCAGGTCGGCATAGCTGGATCGGATGCACAGACCAAACAGGCTGTGACGATCCTCGCGGAAGCTCGCAAGTCGATCTACCGCCTGCTCGCCGAAGACGAGGCGTAAGACAAACGAACTGGCCCGCGCCTTTGAGAACAACTCGAAGGCGCGGGCTTTGTCGTCTCGCGCAGGGTTAACGCATCTGCCCAATCGTCCGCAATACTGGTTTGATGACTGACGCGAAGAGTTGGCACGCCGAGACGATCGCGATCGTCGCGGGTCGAGACCGGGCGCCCGGCGCGCCAATCAATATCCCACCGACCTTCGCCAGCACCTATCGAGACGGCGGCGAATACGGCTACGGGCGTTGGGGCAATCCAACGTGGACCGCCTTTGAGGCGGCGCTCGGCGAACTCGAGGGCGGAGAGTGTGTGTCGTTCTCTTCAGGTCTGGCGGCCGTCGCCTCCCTTCTCGCACCCCTCCCACTGGGCACGACGGTCACGTATCCCAGCAACGGTTACGCAGGAACCCGCGGTCTGCTGGAACGATTGGCCAAAGAAGGTCGGCTCACCATACGCACCGTCGATGTGGTGAACACCAACGACGTACTGGCGGCCCTCGAGGACACCGACCTGTTGTGGCTCGAGTCGCCGACGAACCCAACGTTGGGCATAGCGGACCTTCCGTCGATCCTGGACGCGGCGAAGAAGGCCGGCGTCGTCTCGGTGGTCGACAACACCTTCGCGACGCCACTGCTCCAGCAGCCTCTCGCCCTCGGGGCGACGGCAGTCGTGCACTCCGCGACGAAGTACATCGGCGGTCACTCCGATCTCTTGTTAGGTGCGGTCATCGTCGCGGACAGCGCCCGTCGCGATGAGCTCGTGGCGTGGCGCACGATCGAAGGTTCGATTCCGGGTGTCATGGAGACGTATCTCGCCCTTCGTGGACTTCGGACGCTGCCCGTTCGGTTCGAGAAGCAGCAGCACACGGCCGCACTCTTGGCCGATCGACTCTCGACGCACCCTCGTGTCGTGTGCGTTCGCTATCCCGGTCTCGTCTCCGATCCCGGTCACGAACGCGCAACCGCACAGATGTCTGGTTACGGTGCCATGCTCTCCTTCGACGTCGCCGACGCCCCGACCGCCGATCGACTCGTCGAATCCCTGCAGCTCATCGTTGGCACGACGAGTTTGGGCGGCGTGGAGACGTCGATCGATCGACGAGGCCGGTGGGAGGGCGAAGAGGGCGTGCCGCCCGGTCTGCTTCGCGTCAGCGTCGGCCTCGAACATCCCGACGATCTCTGGGACGATCTCCTCCACGCGCTCGGCTGATGCAACAACGCGGTCCGCCGGGGCGGACCGCGTTGCGTGGGACAGAGTGCGTTCTTATATTGCGGGCACGAGTTCTGGAACGCTCTCCAGGACTGGGGGCGCCAAAACGGGGGTGGGGTCACGGCGACGATCGCGATACCCAGCGATGAGTCCATCGACACCAATCCAGCTCGACGTCCTCCACGTGGCCAACACGACGATGGCGCAGAGCGCGTAGAACGCGCAGACGCTCGCGGTACCGGACATTACGTAGGTGAACAGGAGCAGCAAACTCGCAACAGCCGCCGTGCGGGTGAGGAATCCGAATGCCAAACCGAGACCAATGGCCAATTCACCAAAGGCAACGAGTACCGCGATCCAACTGGCGTTGGGCACGACGAAACTGTGGAGGAAACTTCCCCACCATGAATAGGCGGCCACGCCGTGTGCGGCAAAACCAGCCACGCCCTTACCGTTGTTGTGCAGGAACGATGCGTTCTCGGCGCCGAAAATCTTGGCCCAACCGGCCTGGATCCACATGATGCCGATCCACACCCGGACGGCGAGCCACGCGATGGCGGCGACTTTGGACGTTCGCAGCCAGTTAAACGGTGCGAGCGCGGTGCGATCATCGGGATTCCCGAATATTGCGATGACATTGTTCATCAGACGACCTTCTCTCAGGTTCGGAGTGAACAACTTCGGACACTCGAAGAAAAGCCGGCTGCATGACCTTCAATTCCACCCTACGGGTGCACATAATCGCTCGGGCGCCGTCATCGGGGTCCAAGGTCCCGGCATGCCGCTCGCCATGACGACATTGCGATGAAATGACGGCCGGTCGAACGCGAACTGCCGTCACAGTATCGATCCGGTCGAAAGGTATAACCTGCCCAAGATGAAAACCATCTTGGCCCTTGATCCCGCGTGGACGGCTACCGAACCAAGCGGAGTTGCGCTGCTCCACCAGGTGAAGGACCGTTGGAAGTGTGTTGGTCTGAGTCCGAGTTACGGCCAGTTCGTCGCTCTCGCGAAGGGCGTGCCCGTCGACTGGACCCAAGCGCCGGTGGCGGGGCGACCTGACGTCGATGCGCTGCTCAGTGCGGCGCACACTCTGTTGGAGGGTAGGACGGTCGACCTTGTCACGGTTGACATGCCCGTCGCCCTGGACCCCATCGAGAAGCGCAGGTTTTCCGACACCGAAGTCTCGAGGAAGTTCGGTTCCAAGGGGTGCAGCACTCATTCGCCGAGCCCCGATCGTCCCGGTGACATCGGACTGAATCTGTCGGAGCGATTCAAGGAACTGGGTTTCCCAGTCGCGACCACGTCGACGCCGGTGGGGACCGAGGGCGTCCTCGCCGAGGTCTACCCCCATCCGGCTCTCTTGCACCTCTTGAAGAAGGACTTTCGCTACAAGTACAAGATCGGTCGCGCCAACGAATATTGGCCCGAGAAGACTCCAGAGGAACGCCGGCGACGCATCGTCAAGAACTGGCGAAAGATCGTCGACGCGCTCTCCGACGATATTGGGAAGATCGACCTTCCACTGCCAGCGAAAGACGCCATCGAGACGATGGCGTCGAGTCACCTCAAGCGATTTGAGGATGCTCTCGACGCGCTGGTCTGCGCGTGGGTCGGCATCAAATACTTCGAAGGTGACTGCACGGCGTTTGGCGACAGTTCGTCAGCGATCTGGATTCCTCCCAAGGGCCTCGACGTCGCCGAACTCCCAGATCCGGAGTAGTGGCCAGCTCATCGACGTCGTCTTCACGTCGACGACGAAGACCGCTTCCCTTCGCGACCCGTCAAAGTCGTGCGGCGGTAGGTGTTCGGTAACGTGAGGTAATGAAGACGAACGCAATCGTGGTGTGTGAAGGCGACCAAACCGGCCAAGAGCTGCTGAACGAAGCCCTTCGCGTTCTTGATGTCAGCGTGCTGGGTTTTGAGGTCGACCTCATACGATTCGACCTGTCGCTGGCCAATCGGCGTCGGACGAACAATGGAATCGTTCACGAGGCGGCGGCGGCAATCGTCGAGACGGGTCTCGGACTAAAGGCCGCGACCATCACGCCCACCGAGATCGGGAGCGTCGGCTCCCCCAATCGCATTCTTCGTGAGGGCATCGACGGCAAGGTGATCGTGCGCACCGGTCGGCGCATCCCGGGCGTCGCACCGATCGTGTCACTGTCGCACCCCGTGGTGGTCGTTCGCATGGCCGTCGGGGACGCGTACGGCGCGGCAGAGGGACGCGACGGTGAACCGGGGGCGCTGCACGAGACGGCCTGGCGTACCGAACGGATCGACCGCAACACGTGCCAATCAGTCGCAGAGTTCGCATTCGTCACGGCCGACGCGATGGAGGGACTCGTCTACGGCGGACCGAAGTGGACCGTCTCGGCCGTGTACGAAGGAATGTTGAAAGAGGAGATGGATGCGGCGGCGAGCCGACATCCCCGCGTGCCCTATCATCCGATGCTCATCGACGCTGCCTACGCGGGTCTCATGACCGAACAGTGGGATCAAGCAGTCGTCATCCCTACGCTCAACCGCGACGGTGACTGCCTCAGTGACCTGGTGCTGGCGATGTTCGGATCCATCGCGGGTGCAGAGTCGGTGCTCTTGGCCCTGGACGAGCAACTCCAACCAACGGCCGCGATGGCCGAAGCGCCACACGGCACGGCACCGTCGCTCGAAGGAAAGAACGTCGCCAATCCCATGGCCATGCTCCTCGCCTGTGCGGCGGTGTTGGAGCACGCCGGCATTCGCGGTGACACCCAATGCGCCGAAGCCTCTCGAGCGCTTCGCCACGCCACTCTCACGACCGCGATGGACGGCATCCGCTGCTTCGACCTCGCCGGTTCGGCCTCGACCTCCGAAGTCGTCGATGAAGTCGTCGCACGCATGCGAAATCGTTGAATCCACTGGAGCCGCAGGGCACGGTAGGCGCCCTGGGCACCGCGCGGGTCTACGGTTGATTCGACGAGAGGGCAACGATGCCATGTGAGTCCACTGACCAGAACAACGCATCATCGGTGTCGCACTAATCGCAGTGCCAATACTTCCCACTGACGCCACCATCGACGCACTGGCCGAAGGTTCGGTCGCGCGAGTGCACGCTCTCTTGGTCGAGTCAGACACCCTGCGCACGCGCGAAGAGGTGGCGAGCCGGCGCCGATTCGCGCGTCTCTTCAAGGATCCCACGGCGATCGAAGTGACCATCACGTTGACCGACGAGGTCATGAGAATCCATTCGCTTCGAAGCTCTACCAATATCTATCGTCGAGCCGCCGCCAAAGCGTCGGTGGAAGGCTTCGGTCGTGTCAACGCAGTCGGACTGAAACTCCTCGCCGCAGCCTCGCGTATCGCACCCTCGATGGTGATCAAGATGGTGGCGAGGCGTATTCGTAAGTACTCGCGAAACCTCATATTGCCCGCGGAGAATGAGGCCTTGCGTCGACATCTGCGTCGGCGCGCGCGTGACGGCATCTCCCTGAACATCAATGTGCTCGGGGAAGCAGTCCTGGGCGACGCGGAGGCCGACGAGCGCCTCGAGCGAGTGCTCGAGATGTTGCGGCGGCCCGAGATCGATTACGTATCGGTGAAACTGTCGTCGGTCGTCAGTCAGATCATCACGGTCGACCGTGATGGATCGTTGGAACGAGTCGCTATCCGGATGCGTCGTCTCTACCGTGAAGCGCAGCGTCACGGTGCGTTCGTGAATCTGGACATGGAGGAGTATCGCGACCTCGCCCTCACCATCAGCGCCTTCAAGAGTGTCTTGAGTGAGGAGGAGTTCGAGTCGTTCGACGCGGGCGTCGTGCTGCAGGCCTATCTGCCCGAGTCCCACGCGGCCTTCGCCGATCTCGCGTCGTGGGCGACGCAGCGCTTCAATCGAACCGGCGCGACGATCAAGGTCCGACTGGTCAAGGGCGCCAATCTCGCCATGGAGACGACCGAGGCGGAGCTGCATGGCTGGTCGGCCGCCCCCTACCGGTCGAAGGCCGAGGTCGACGCCAGCTACGCCCGCCTCGTTGATGTCGCGCTGCGTCCAGAGCACGCGAAGGCCGTGCGCATTGGACTTGCGAGTCACAATCTCTTTCATCTCTCCTGGGCGCTCGACGTCGCGGCCGCACGCGGTGTCCTCGACCAGATCGACGTCGAGATGCTCGAGGGCATGGCCAACGCGGAGTCGCTCGCGATTGCGCGCACTGGTCAAAAGGTGCTGCTCTATGCGCCGGTCACACGGGTCAATGACTTCGCGTCCGCGGTCGCGTACCTCGTGCGACGTCTCGACGAGAACACCTCCGACGAGAACTATCTCAAGGCCGCCTTCGACATTGGATCGGACGAGCAGCGATTCTCCCAGCAGCGTGATCGCTTCGTCGCCTCGGTCAACCAACGCCATGACCTATCGTGCGAGTCGCTCCGTCACCGTCTCGTGCCCCTCAACTCGACAGCCTTTGCGAACGCTTCGAACTACGACACGACGACGCCCAACGCGTTTGACGACATCACGCGCGCCTTCGGCATCGCCAGGTCACTGCCAGACGAACTTATTCCACTCGTCATCGACGGCGAAGAACGGTTCTCCGGGGCGTTTGAGATCGGTCGTGATCCGAGCGATGAAGGGGCGCCGTGGTACCGGTACTGCGTGGCCGACGTCGTGCAAATCGACGACGCCGTGCGCTGCGCTGGCGTGACGCACCTTTCGTGGTCCCAGCTCTCAATTGAGCAGCGCCGACACATCCTCTATCGCTGCGCCGAGGTGATGGAGGGTGAGCGCATCGCCACCACGGCGGTGATGGCCCGCGACGCCGGTAAGACGCAGGCCGAGGCCGACCCCGAAGTCAGCGAAGCGATCGACTTCGCTCGCTTCTACTCCTCATCCATCGCTGACCTGACTGATTCGACTCCGCTCGGAACGGTCGTCGTCGTTCCGCCCTGGAACTTCCCCTACGCCATTCCCGCGGGCGGAGTCTTCGCGGCGCTCGCCGCAGGCAACGCCGTGATTCTCAAACCCGCACCGGAGACCGTGGCGACGGCGTGGCAGCTGGTTCGACAACTCTGGGCCGGCGGTGTGCCCAAGAACGTCCTGCAGTTCCTGCCGACTCGTGACGACGATGCCGGCCGGCACCTCGTCACGCACGACGACGTCGACGCCGTCATCTTGACGGGGTCGTTCGACACGGCGTTGATGTTTTCGCGCTGGCGTCCAGCGATCAACTTGGTCGCTGAGACCAGCGGCAAGAACTCAATCCTCATCAGTGCATGCGCCGACATCGAAATGGCCGTTCGCGACGTCGTCCAATCGGCATTTGGTCACGCCGGTCAGAAGTGCAGTGCCGCCAGCCTCGCGATCGTCGTGCGCGACGTCTACGAGGATCCGGCCTTCTTGCGCCAACTCGGCGATGCCGTGCGAAGTCTTCGTGTCGGTCCGGGCTGGGAACTTGCCACGTCGGTCGGACCAATCATCCGACGCGCCGAAGCGGACCTCGAGCGAGCGCTGCATCGACTCGAACCCGGCGAGAGTTGGCTCGTGGCACCCCAAATGCTCGATGGCGCGGGCCTGCAATGGTCGCCGGGTGTAAAGATCGGCGTCGCACCCGGTTCGTGGAGTCACCAACACGAGTGGTTCGGGCCGGTGTTGGGCGTGATGGTCGCGCCGGACTTTTCGACGGCGATCGAATGGCAGAACCGCACTGAGTTCGGACTCACGTCGGGTATCCAGTCACTCGACGAGTCTGAGTGCGAACAGTGGATGCAACGTGCCCAGGCCGGCAACCTCTACGTGAACCGCGGCATCACGGGTGCGGTCGTCAACCGACAGCCCTTCGGCGGCTGGCGCCGAAGCAGCGTTGGGCCCACCGCGAAAGCCGGCGGCCACAATTACACCAGTTGCCTTCGAGAGTGGTCCTCGCTGAACGACCCGATGGCCGCCGTGAGCCAAGCCCGGGTCTGGTGGGAGGAGACGGGCAGTCAGGCGATCGACCGATCGGGACTACTGGTTGAGAAGAATTTCCAGCGCTATCGACATTTCGCCAAACCAATCGTGGTTCGCATCGACGACACGTTCGGCGAGGCAGAACTCACGTTGATCGACTTCATCCTGGGTGCGTCCGGCGTCACCCTGACCTACAGCGCAGCAGAGCCGGTCGCCGTCTTTGGCGATCCGACCATCGAGAGCGTCGAGCAGTTGATCGCGCGCGCGGGAAGCGTCAGTCGCGTTCGTTGGCTCTCCAAGGAGGTCGTGCCGACGGTGGAACTACTCGAACATGGCGTAACGGTCGACCGCCGAACGATTGCGCAGCGCGGCGACATCGAAATGCCTCGTTGGCTGCTCGAACAGAGTGTCGCGATCACGCACCATCGCTACGGCAACGTCAACGCCGGTCCAAAGCCGCACTGTCCCGGCCTCGGCGAGGGGATCTCAGTGCTCCAGAGCCAGGTCTTCCTCACGGCGGTGTCGAACTTTGGCGACCATCGCGGGATGCTGCGTCGGCGTCATCGCCGCTAACAGGGCGCGAATACTCGCCGTTGCGAAGTTGATGCGACAGTCCGCGACGCCGTAAGGGATGACGAGGAGGTCGCCGTGCGCCATGGCACCGCACGTATAGACCACATTGGGCACGTAGCCGTCCTGCTCTTCCGCGTTCGCAGTAATCAGCGGGTCCTTCAAGGCCCCGATCATCTTCGTCGGGTCGTTGAGATCGAGCAGGACCGCACCAATGCTGTAGGTGCGCATCGGGCCGACCGCGTGCGTGAGTACCAGCCAGCCCTGGTCGGTCTCGATGGGTGAGCCGCAGTTACCGAGCTGGATGACCTCCCAATCCCATTCGGGCATCTGGAACGTCACGGCCCTGCCCCAGTGGCCGAGCGTGTCCGAGAAGCAGACCGCGTTCGTCTCACGGTCGTATCTCGTGAGCGCGGCGAAGTGTCCATCGATCTTGCGAGGAAAGAGGGCCAGCCCTTTGTTGAGTGAGGCGGCGCCGACGACCGGCGAGGCATCGAAGGAGATGAAGTCGTCGGTCTTGAGCAGCTGCTGTGAGATGTGCGTTCCGTCGAAGGCCGTGTACGTCGCGAGGTAGGTGATGGAATCGTCAGTCTCAGTGAACCTCACGAAGCGGGCGTCTTCCATCCCGTGGGCTTCGGCCGACATCACGGGCCACAAGACCCGTTCGGAGATGTCGATGTCGTCGTCGAAGTACACGCCGTAGCTACAGGCGGCGATCGACCGGTGCTGGCGAGCGATGGTGTGCGCGTCTTGACGCGTGTCGAACTCGCTCACCAGGATCTCGAGTCGCGCTTCGAGTTCTTCGATCGAGAAGACGAGCGGAAGTTCGTCGAGCACGTACGCGGCACTCTCGCCGTCTTGACCCATGGCCTTTAGGCGCGCATGGAACACGTCGCGATGGAAGATGCCGTCGCGCGCCGTTCCGATCATCGGGAAGGGCTCGCGCTCGTCGAGCGTGATGTGACCTTCCGCCGTCACGAGACCGGTGCGAAAACCAATGCTCGACCGGTGACCTTCCCCGACCGCACGGAAACTGAGGATGAAGCGGACCGATCCGACGGGCACGTTGGACTGGTCGGGGTGTGCCACCATGCTCGGATTGCAGACCGCGGCCGCCTCGAGCGAGTATTCGTGCGTGAATGAGGCACCCAGCAGGAGCCAGCGCTCCTCGCTCAGGTCCACGTTGGGGTCCAGACGGTTGCTGACTCGTTCAGCGTGCTGGGCGAAGATCGCGACGATATCGCGATGGCGACGAGCGAAACGCTGGATGATCTCCTTCAGTCGACGCCGGACGTCCGCCTCGGGCAACGCCACGATTCGTTTGACGACGCTCGACGCGCGTGACTCGGCGCCACCCAGTTCCTGACCGGCCACGAAGAGCAGGGCCACAACCCGTGACGAGTCTGGAACGATATGGAGATCGGCGCGGGACGCGAGGGGCTCATTTTTCATGTAGATACAGTTTGGTGCGTAAATGCCTGCTGGCGGGTTGATACCAGCGCCAAAGTTGATTCCGCTCCCTCATTCTGATTCGCCACCTCAGCGTGCAGTCCGTCGTAGCCACCGCCCGTCGCGGGGTCCCACATCATTACATGGGCGTCATTATCCCCGTCAAACCAGGCGTTGGCCATGCGGATCCCTCCAAACCACTTGGCCGAGTCGTCCACCGTGATGGCGCGCGCGCAGGCGTCAGCCATCGTCGAAACCTCAATGGGTTGTTGGTCGAATCCCGGTCCCACGTCACCGGGACCCGAGCCCGCAGCGGGGGTAACGGAGAGATGACCGTCACGGGTCTCGCGCTCCAAGAGCCATCCCAGCAACGAAAGGCCGCTGTCGACGAGTTCCGCTCGCTCCAACACTGCACCGGTGGCAATCATCGCGTCGGGCAAAAGAGCGTTCGCGTACCGGAGACGCTCATCGGGCCAGGGCCATGCGGGATCGTCGTTCGCGACGGGCAGTACGTCGGCGGCGGCGCGCAGGAGTTCGAGCGCGACGGCATTGGTGGGGTCGACCTGGGTAATGGCCGCGGCGCCCAAGACGGCGAACGCCATGGAGCGCGGGTACTGCGACCGCAACACCGCGCTGCGCTCGAACAACGAGTGCGCGGCACTGGCGATCGAGAACTGCGAACTCGCGGCCGCCGTTCCGAGGCCCCAGAGGCTGCGCCCCCAACAGTCTTCGGTGCACCAATCGCTCGACCACGTTCCGTCTGCGTCGCGTCGGTTGCGGATGTCGCCTCGGGTGCCCATCGAATCGGAGATGAAGGCCAGCGAGCCCTGCGCCAACGAACGAACTGCCTCGTTGGGACGTGGCTCCCGTGCCGTGACGACGAGCACCCGCGCCACGTCGTCGACACAGTAACCGTGCTCGCGTCGTGGAACGGTGTGCTCGGCGTGTTCGAACGTGCCGATACGGTCCGTCATCGCGACCAAATGGTCAAATCGAGAAACGTTGGTCATCGAGTGGCCGAAACCGGCGCTCTCTTAGTCAGTAACTCTTCACCGAGTAGCGCGTAACGAGACGCGATGTGCGGCCACGCGAGTTCCGGCGCCAGACGACGGGCCTCCGCCGCCATCCGCTGCGCAAGTCCTGGCGTCGTGAGGACGGTGCGAATCGCTTCGGCCAGCGCGGAGGGGTCTTGGCGCGGCACGACGATGCCGGCGCCGGTTGAGAGTAGTTCTACGGCATGAGGGAACGCGGTGGCAATCACGGGCCGACCGGCGGCGATGGCGTCCACCAGCACGCCGGACGTGACCTGGTCCGGTGAGTCGTACGGGAGGATCACGATCGAGGCCTCGCTGATCAAACGCGCCAGCGACGCCAGCGATCGGTACTCGGGGTCGAATTCGACGTCGACCTTCCGGTTCTTCGCGCGCTGGATCAGCATGTTGCGATAGACGTCACCTTCGTATTCAAAGACCTTGGGGTGGGTGTTGCCCGCGACGATGTACTTCACCCGAGGTTTGAGATCGCGAAGTTGTGCCAGTGCGTCAATGGCCCACTCGATGCCCTTGCCCGGTCCCAGGAGTCCCCACGTCAGTAGTCGAGGTTGTGCATTGGACTCTTCGAGTCGCACCGCATCCGACACCAGGGCCCCGTGAGGAATCACGGAGATCTTGCGTTTGTCGACGTCAAAGCTGTTGCACAATCTTTGGCGTCCCGCTTCGGTCATGACGACGACGGCGTCGGCGGCGCGCACCACCGCTTCGAGGACGAGTCGCTGGTGCTGGGTTGGATTCTCAAGGACGGTGTGCGCCACCACGATGGTCGGTCGATCGATCTCTTCGAGGACGCCCACGATGTCCTCGCCGTCTGGACCCTCATAGATGCCGTACTCGTGCTGGACGATGACGACGTCGGCGCGGTTGAGCTCGGTGCGCGCGCCGAGCGTCAACTCACCGTGCTGACCGGTCAACTCCGCGACCACGATCTCTTTCGCCGGATCGTTCTCCCCCCCGACGCGCACGATACCGACGTCATCGCCTAGTTCGTAGAGGCCGCCCGAGAGCGCGGCGGCGAACGTCGCAATGCCGCACTGCGTGGGCGGGTAGGTCGAAATCATTGCGTAGTCACGCGTACGATGCTCACTCATTGGCATCTCTTCAAACATGGCGATCTTCCGATCCAGCGTTGCGATCGACGTCACGCGACCATGAGTACGTCGTCGTCGTGTGGTTCGCGAACCATCGATTGCGAGCGAAGGTCGTCGCGCCGGCGACCGATGCGAGGGCCAATGTGCGAACGAGGCGCCCGCGACGCCCCAGCAGTTTGAGAAGAATCGTCGAACCCACAGCCACTGCGAGACCGGCGCCGACGTCCGAGAGGTCCTTTTTGACGGTCTCATTGCTTGCGCTTCGCGTCACGGCTGTCCTCCTCCTCGATCTCCGCTGGGCTCACCCAACAGTGCGCCTCTATCGACCAGTTCGATGATGACGCGCGGTTCTAACTGCGAGCCGTCGGGTCCAACCGGAGTTCGACAACAACGTCGTCGACCGCAGGGACTGGCGCCTCGGATGAGCTGGCAGCCTCTTTGACTTCCTCTCCCAACTTACCGGTTTCGAGGGGCGTCGGATTCGGACTCACGTCGTGGCGACCGCGCCGGCGGCCTTCGCAGGTCGGTAAAAAACGGGCTCAGCACTTCACATGTGAGCAACGGCACCTCACAATTCACACGGGATTCACAATGTCATTCGACAGAGTTCGAAAAAAGGGGCCTTTCCCTAAACTGAAGGTGCAAGTCGCTACCATCGGGTTCGCAGATGCGTCGATCGACGAGGCGAGATTTGCCCGCTCGTGACAATGAGCCAGTTACCGGGAGCCACACGATGACATCAGATACGACACCCTCCGCCGCCCCAACTCCTGGGGAGCAGGAGGAGCCGACTGACAGCACGCGACCGAGCAAGGTGATCTCGCGAAAGACGTCGCAACTCCCCACGCTGAGCAAGGTCATCTACCACGTGGATCACTACACGTCGATGTCGGTCGTCGTCATGGCATTCACTGCCGTGCTGATAGCGATGCTCATTCTTGGGGCGATTCTGGGCTTCCCCAGCTCTTGGGTCGTCACCTTTGAAGTCGCCGTCTCCTCGGTCACGCTCCTCATGGTCTTCACGATTCAACACACGCAGGGCCGCGAACAAGAGGCCACGCAACGAAAGTTGGACGAACTGTTGCTGGCAACTCCCGGCGCCGCGGAGTCGTTGATGCTGTTGGAAGAGGCCCCGAAGGAATTCATACTCGAGGTCGGTGAGAACCAACGTGGGGCACGCGCCGACCTCGTTGACGACGGCGAAGTTGCCAGTTCGAGCTAATCCGACTTGGGCGCTGCCGCGACGCGGGGCGCGAAGTTCTCCGTTCCGGTCAGTCGCGCGGCGATCAGAATGGGGATGAACATCAAGATGACGACCATCGTCACCACGACGTTCACTTCGGGAAGTTGTTGACCGAGACGAATGGCACCGAAGATCCAAATCGGCAGCGTATTCTGCGCGCCGGCGGTGAACGTCGTAACGATGACTTCGTCAAAGCTAAGCGCGAAGGCGAGGAGCGCTCCCGACACCAACGCCGTCGCGATGGTCGGGAAGGTGACCAGACGAAACGTCTGCACCGTATTCGCACCGAGGTCGGCCGACGCCTCGAGGAGCGTGTTCGAAGTCCTCCGGAGTCGGGCGATGACGTTGTTGTAAATTACGACGATGCAGAACGTCGTATGACCAATGATGATGGTCCAAATCGACAGCGTGATGCCGGCCCACTGGAACGCCGAGTTGAGCGCTACTCCAGTGATGACGCCGGGGAGAGCGAGTGGCAAGATCAACAACAGCGAGATCGAGTCACGACCGAAGAACCGGGCTTTGTGCACACCAAAGGCCGCCAACGAACCGAGTAGCAACGCGAGCGCCGTCGCGACCACCGCCGCCTTGATTGAGAGGACGAACGCCGAACGCACTTGCGGGTCATTCCACGCCACTGAATACCAATGCGTGGTCCAGTGTTGAATCGGCCAGGTCTCCACGTTGGACTTGTCGAAGCCGAAGAGGATGATTGTGACGATTGGCGCGAACAAGAAGAAGAGCACGGCCCAGACCCATAACCACAGACCGAATCGCGAGAGTCGTGATCGCATCAGAGGGCCTCAAACGCGCCGAGGCGCTTCGCGATCGCCAAGTAGACGATCATGATGACGATCGGCACGGTCGAGAGTGCCGCGGCCAGCGGAAGGTTGCC
This sequence comes from uncultured Acidimicrobiaceae bacterium, assembly GCA_963800765.1. GTDB lineage: Bacteria > Actinomycetota > Acidimicrobiia > Acidimicrobiales > RAAP-2 > RAAP-2. Next base: position 235,472 of record CAWDCF010000004.1, on the reverse strand, counting down.
GCCCGTGAGCAGGTTCTCGTAGATCGCATTGCCGATGAGGGTCGAATTCGATCCACCGATCAAGAGTGGCGTGACGTAGTCCCCCAATGTCAGCGAGAACGTGAAGATCGATCCAGCGATCAGACCGGGCAGCGCGAGAGGGAGGATGACTCGCCGGAACGTTGACCACGCTGAACCTCCGAGGTCGGCCGACGCGTCCAGTAACGACGACGGGATTCTCTCCAGCGATCCGTAGATCGGCACGATCATGTAGGGCAGCCAGATGTAACAAAACGCAATCCACATTGCGCCATTCGTGAAGCCGAGATTCGGGTCGGGAAGACCGAGTTTCGAGAAGGTCCAGTTGAGCGCGCCACCCTTCTCGAGGATTGATATCCACGCGTAGACCTTGGCCAGGTAACTGGCCCACAAAGGCAGCAGCACCGCCCCGAGGAGGATCCGCTGGGTTCGCTGGGTTGCGACGCGCGCCATCACGTAGGCGAAGGGGAACGCGACGATGGCGTCGGTCAGGGTCACGAGAGCCGCCAACAGGAACGTGCGCCAAATGATGGTGACGTACGCGCCCGACGTTATCTGCGCGAAGTTCGCGCCCGTGAGGTGATGGTCGATCTGCTGCGTGAAGTCATTGACGCTCCAGAACGACGTGACCAGCATCAAGATGAGCGAACTCAGATAGATCACCAAGAACCACAGAAGTGGCGGCGAGAGCAGGAAGGCCGTGCGCCAGCGCGACCGGGCTAATGCCGAAGCGTGGAGGGCACGGAGCCCTCCACGCTTGGTCTCGGAGTCGACCGAAGTCGTCATCCCGTTATTTGGGTCCAGGCATTCGTCCACTCGCTATAGGGGACACAGTCGTTCTTGCCGTTGTCACACGTCGACAACGGTGTCTTCCAGAACTTGATCGTCTTGAAGTAGGAGTCGGGCTGGTTCGCGTGATAGCCCGCGCACGATCCGGCCTGCAACTTGTTCATGATGGGACACGCCAGTGAATTGGCGGGTGTCTCCCCGAAACTGATGGCCTGTTCGGCCTGCACCTTGGGTGTCGAGACCCACGCCATCCACTTATACGCGCAGTTCGGATCAGGCGCGTTCTTCGCGAGCATCCACGTGTCGGCCCATCCAGTCGCCCCTTCCTTGGGGATGGTGTCCGCGATGGCCACACCATCTCCTTTCAGAGTGTTCGTTTGGTACGGCCACGCTGCGCCGGCGACCACGGTCTTGCTCTGGAAGAGGTTGATCTCCTGGCTCGCGAGATTCCAGTACGCCTTGATGAGTGGCTTCTGCTGCTGGAGCAATTTCACCGTCGCGTTGAACTGCGTCTGCGTGAGCTCATAGGGATCCGTGATTCCCAGTGACGGCTTCGCCGTCTCGAGATACAGCGCGGCGTCAGCAATTTGAATCGGGTTATTGGGTACCGTCAACTGGCCCGCGTACTTCTTGCTGTAGAGGATGCTCCACGACGTCGGTGCGGTCTTGAAGGTCTTGGTCGAGTACAACAAGACGTTGGGTCCGAACTGCAGACTCACCCCGTAGTGCACGTTGTTGATGGTGTTGAAACCCGGTGACTTCAAGAAGGGTCGGAACTCGCCCCACGAAGGAATGAGTTTCATGTTCACCGGCTTCACGTCGCCGCCATAGATGAGTCGTAGGTCGGCGTCGCCCGATGCCGAGACCAGGTCGTACTGTCCCCCACCGCCGTTGGCCATCTTCGACACCATTTCTCCCGACGAACCGGCGTACAGCGCGTTCACCATGCAGCCGGTGGCTTTCTCGAAGGGCTTGACCCATTGCGGTTGGGCGTACCCCTCCCACGCGATGAGGTTCAACTTCCCCTCACCTTTGCCAATGCTCGTCTGCGGCTTCATCCCCGCGGTCGGCGCCGTGAGACCCGATGCGCCGGCTCCCGACGGGATCACCGCAATTGCGAGCGCGACCATCGAGAGCGTTGCCCCCGAAATCGCGGCGCGTCGCCAAATTCCGTTCATTCCCTTGTGTTTCATCATCCCCTCGTTTCCCTGCATTGGTGCTCAGACTAGTTCGGACGCCAACGCGAAGGCGTCCTCGGGACGCCACGCGACCACGACGTGCGAGCCCGTCTCAACGGCCGTGGCGCCCCCGGCGTTGTCGTCATTCGTCCGCACGACGACGATGTCGTCCGCGCTGTCGAGGTGGACGTAGATCCGTGTCATCATCCCCAGGTAGATCACGTCCGTGACCGTGCCCGATTCGGCGTTCGAGCCTTCGGGCGCCTCGCTCCCGGCACCGAGTAGGCGGAGTCGCTCGGGACGTAACGACTGCGTTCGGCCGTTGCGCACAATGACGTTCGACGTGCCGATGAAGCTCGCGACGAATGCGGTCGAAGGAAGTTCGTAGATCTCCCTCGGGGTGCCGACCTGTTCGATGACTCCCTTGTTCATGATGGCGATCCGATCGCTCATCGCCATCGCCTCCTCCTGATCATGGGTGACGTAGACGAAGGTGATGCCGATTCGACGCTGGATGGCCTTCAGTTCGGTCTGCATCTCCTGGCGCAGTTTGAGGTCGAGCGCACCGAGCGGCTCGTCGAGCAACAGCACGCTCGGTTCGTTGACGATCGCCCGAGCGAGTGCGACGCGTTGGCGCTGCCCACCCGAGAGTTGCGCCGGACGACGTTCGCTGAATCCTTCGAGACGGACCATGGCCAAGGCTGCGTTCGCCCGTTCTCGGCGCTCGCCACGCTTCACCCCGGCGACTCGCAGGCCGTATTCGACGTTCGTGACCACGTCCATGTGTGGAAAGAGGGCGTAGTCCTGAAAGACCGTGTTCACCGGGCGCAGGTGCGCCGGACGCTGGGTCACGTCGTCGCCGTGCAACAAGATCTCGCCACGGTCGGGTGTCTCGAAGCCGGCGATCATACGCAGCAAGGTGGTCTTGCCGGAGCCGGAGGGCCCAAGCATTGTAAAGAACTCCCCGTCGAGGACTTCGAGGTTGATGTCGTGCAGCACGGTCGTGGGACCAAATGACTTGGCGACGCCTCGAATGTCGATCGCCGACTGGTTACTCATCATTCCCCCTACGTCGCTGCGCGACATCCGAGTATCACGGTACACGCGCTACGCTCCGATTATCTACGGCCTTGATGGCCAAACCTCGGGGGTGCTCGATGTCAAAGGTTCCAGATTTTCATTCGACCGGCACCGAGGACGTCGACGAACTGGTGTTCCACAACCAGTCAGAGTGTCCCGTGGGTCAAGTACTACGTAAGAACGGTGTCGCCGCGGCCGGCCAGGGCTATTTCCGGACGCTCTGCATCAAGTGCAAGGCCATCGCTGATGGCTATGAGGTCAACCGACCCTTCTAGCGCTCGACGTCTCGCCGGATCGATCGTGACGGCTCCTTCACCTGACATCCCCGAGGTAAGAATCCATTAAAGCCTTGGCTCGTACTGGTTCGCGCCTACTCCCGCGATTTGGCGCCTACTTATACTGTGGACGTCAGGGTTCCATCCGTGCACCGCCTCCGCGTCGAAGAAGTGGGTCGGTCGAATGTCAATTACGAGGTTCAAGCCAGTGGAGTACTGCCAATGAAGTGGAAACGAGCCGCGTTGGTGCTGAGTTCGTTCCTCTCACTGGCCTTCGTCGTGCCGGCCGGCGCCACGAGTACGACACCGCGATGGAACGTGGCCAAAGTCGCGAGTCTTCCGAGCGGCGCCACGGGCCTCCCTTCGGGTTTCCTACCGGCGCTCGGGTGTGCGTCCGCCGGCAACTGCAGCGCCGGAGGCGCCTACGTCGACGCCAGCAGCCACACGCAGGGTCTCGTCCTCAATGAAGTGCGCGGTGTGTGGACCGCACCGACCAAACTGATCGCACCCACCGGCTCGGCCAGCGACCCGGGCTTGACCGTCAACTCAATCGCCTGCGGTGCGGTGGGCGATTGCGTGGCGGTAGGGAGTTATGACGATGACAAGGGTTACGCACAGAGCTTCGTAGTGAGCGAGGTGCGAGGGGTGTGGCAGCGCGCGCGCGAGGTGCGACTTCCCGCGAACGCCGAAGGGGCCTCACAACTCAGCGAAGTGCACTCGGTCTCGTGCTGGTCGGCGGGCAACTGCAGCGCGGTCGGTAGTTATCTCGACGGAACCCAGCCGGTTGGCCACTCCGAAGGGATGGTGATCAATGAAGTGCGCGGTACCTGGGGCCCGGCACAGGAAGTGAAACTCCCCGCCGACGCCAACGCGAACCCCTACGCACTACTCAACCAGATCATCTGCGTGAAGGGGCGCTGCGTCGGGGTCGGCTCCTACGCCGGTGCGAATGGCACGACGCAAGGACTCGTCGTCAACGGCGCGAACGGATCCTGGTCGCGAGGACTCACCGTCGTACTGCCCGGGAACGCGAACGCTTATCCCGACGCCGACGTCAGCGAGGTTGCGTGTGTCTCGCCAGTGAACTGCACCGCGCTGGGCACCTACACCAACGTCGCGGGCCACGACGAGGGGTTCACGATCACCGAGTCCAACGCGACGTGGCAGGAGGCGCTCGCGATGGTCATGCCGAGTGACGCGGCGACCAATCCCCACACGTTCTTCTACGGCTACGGCGGCCTCGCGTGTGCGTCCATTGGCAACTGCAGCGCGGGCGGCCAGTACCTCGTCGGCACCACGCAGTATGAAGGATTTTTCATCAATGAGGTGAACGGCGTCTGGCAACCCGCGACGCAGATGATGCTGCCAAGTGGTGCGCTGATGGCGGGGAAGAATGGCGGCGTGGTCGCTGTCTCGTGCCGATCCGCGGGCAACTGCAGTGCGGGCGCTGCCTACGACGACGGCTCGGATCGATACCAGGCACTGGTGGTCAACGAAGTCTCGAATACGTGGCAGGTCGGGCAAAAGATCTCGCTGCCGCCGGGCGCGACGTCGGTCGGGATCGATGGAGGCGTGTACGGACTCGTGTGTCACCGGACCGGTCCGTGCACCGCGACGGGGAGTTACCTGAAGACTGCGACGACCTACGAGGGCTTCACCGTCTCGACGTCGTAGCGAGGGACCTGTAGAGCGCCTCAGCGGTCTCGGCGACTGGCCGACCACCGCACGTGCCTTCGATTGAGCCTGTGCCGCCGTTCTCGACTCCAGTGCCGAGTTCTCACCGTCCCTTTCGACGCTTTTGACTGCTGGCATCCGCGCGCCGAAGAAGATTCATCCGATGAACACCTCTCGATTGCGATTGGTTCACGTTGCGGTAACCCTGCCTACTTACGTTGACGTTGTGGCACGCGTACGATCTCACACCTCCCCTCTGACATCGAACAGTGCCGCCCCTCGCACCATCAGCGCTTCACCGGAGGGCCATCGTGTCCGATAGTGAGAGTCGCAGCGTCATCCTCGTCGTCGAGGACGAAGAGAGTTATCAGGACGCCCTGAACATTGGGCTCACCGTGGAGGGCTTCGTGGTCGTCGGCGCGACCAACATCGCTCAGGCTCGTCAACTCATGACGTCAGCCAAGCCCGACCTCGTCCTGCTCGACATCATGTTGCCCGACGGTTCGGGCATTGACTACTGCCGCGAGCTCTACGACTCGACACGCACGCCCGTGATCATGGTCACCGCGCGCTCGAGCGAAGTCGACGTCGTCCTCGGACTCGAGATCGGTGCCGCGGACTACGTCACGAAACCGTTTCGCCTCCGCGAACTGATCGCGCGCATTCGCGCGGTCCTGCGTCGACCACTTACCAACGGCGACGACGAGATCGTCACGTTCGGTGACTTGCGCATCGACTTCGTACGTCGAACCGTCACCCGACTGGGCATCGAGATCGAGCTCAGCCGTAAGGAGTTCGATCTCTTGGCGCTCTTCGCCTCTCGACTCGGTCAGGTCGTGACGCGCGAGGTCTGCCTCGACACACTTTGGTGGGGACTTGAGCTTTCCGACACGCGCACGCTGGACACCCACGTCAAGCGACTGCGACAGAAGATCGAGGCCGACCCCGCCAATCCCGTTCACCTCATCACTATCCGCGGCGTAGGTTTTCGACTCGACCCGTAACCTGCTCATATGCAGACAGGCGACCTCGCACCGGACTTCACACTCAACGACCAGGAGGGTAACGAGCGAACCCTCTCGACCATGTTGCTCAACGGCCCCGTCGTGCTCTTCTTCTACCCCGCGGCGATGACCAAGGGATGCACCAAGGAGTCCTGTCACTTCCGCGATCTCGCATCGGAGTTCTCGACGCTCGGTGGCCAACGACTCGGCATCTCCATGGACTCCGTGGCGAAGCAGTCTGAGTTCACGACGAAGAACAACTTGGACTATCCCCTGCTCGCCGACGTCGACGGCGACGTCGCCAAGAGCTACGGCGTGAAGCGGTCGCTCGATCTGTTGAAGGTCAAGCGCACGACGTTCGTCATCGGCCCAGACCGACGTGTGCTCGACGTCATCTCGAGCGAGACGAATATGAACACCCACGCCGATCGCGCGCTCGACGCACTGCGAAAGTTGAAGGCCTAGCCGGCGATTATCGCGGGCGCGGGGTCGTGCAGGAAGCGACCGATGTGGGCCAACACCGCAGACGCCATCGCACCGTCGACCTGTCGATGGTCGAACGCCATCGCTAACTCGACTACCTGTCGCACGACGACCTCGTCGTCGACGACCCACGGGGCCTTGGCGATCTGACCGACCGCCAGGATCGCTCCGGTGCCCGGTGGAAGGATCGGAATGGCCGCGTCGACACCGAATGGTCCCACGTTCGTGATGCTCAGCGTCGTGCCGATCATCTCGTTGGGTGTCGTCGTCCCCTGGCGGGCCTTGTCGACCAGCACGGTTAGGGCCGCGGCCATGCCCACGAGGTCCAGTTGATCGGCACCCTTGATGTTGGGAACGATGAGCCCCCGCGGCGTGTCGGCGGCGATACCCAAGTTGACGCTACGACGAACGATCACTTCATTGGCCGCAGAATCGAAACTGGAGTTGATGCCCGGAAAGTGGCGCGCGGCGTCACAGACAGCCAGGGCCACGATGGTGAGCGGCGAGAGTCGAACGCCCGCGAGGTTCGGCTGCGTCTTCAGCGAAGTCAGGAGGTCCATCGTCTTGGTGGCGTCAACGCGCACCCACACCGCCGCGCGAGGTTGGGTGAAGGCGCTCTGGACCATGGCCTCGGCCATCGAACGAAGCACGCCCTTCACGGGGATGCGCTCCTCTTTCGGACCAGTCGACCATGACTCGAGTTCGCGACCAACGAAACGAGATGTCGTGTTCGGACCCGTGATCGGCGCACTGACGCGTGCCGGTGCACTCGGTGTTCCCGAAAGCGCCTGCTCGACGTCGCTGCGCGTGATCAGTCCGTCTCGTCCCGTGCCCGAGAGTGACGAGATGTCGAGGCCGTGCTGCTTGGCGTAGAGACGTACCGGTGGCGTCGAGCGAGGTGCGAGTTCGCTATGAGTAGAGACCGGAGCGGCAGCGGGCGCTACGGGCGTCGACGGCGCAGTTGGCGCCACCGGTGCGGCGCCTTGACGACGGTGCTTGCGCGTGACGACGGCGTCTTCGTTCGCGACCCCATAACCAATGAGGACCGCCTCGCGACCTTCGCCAACGGAACCCTGGGTCTTGTCCGACGTCGCGGGAGCAGTAGCTTCGGCGGGAGCGGCCTGCGTGCTCGCAGCGGGAGCGGCGCTCGGGTCACCGCCGACGTCGAACGTGATGAGAGGCTTGTGCACTTCGAGCACGTCACCGACGTTCCCGTGCAGCGCGACGACGGTGCCGGCGTAGGGACTTGGAAGTTCAACGGTCGCCTTGGCCGTTTCGATGTCGACGAGCGGTTGGTTCAGGGTGACGACGTCTCCGACGGCCACCTTCCACGTGACGATCTCGGCCTCGGTCAATCCTTCACCGACGTCGGGCAGCAGGAAGATCTCTTCGCTCAACTCTCAAATCCCATCACTCGGTCAACGGCGTCCAGGATGCGATCGACGGTCGGACGGTAGTCCTCCTCGATTCGCGTGGGCGGGTACGGCACGTGGTAGCCACTCACGCGAAGCCCCGGGGCTCGCAGTGAGTAGAAACAACGCTGCGTCAGTTCCGACACGATCTCCGAGCCGACCGACGCGGTGTGCGGTGACTCTTGGACGACGACGACGCGGCCAGTCTTCTCAACCGACTTGGCCATCAACTCGATGTCGAGCGGCGCTATCGAGCGAGCGTCGATCACCTCGATCGACGTTCCTTCGGCCTGAGCGGTCTCGGCGGCGCGCAGGCAGGTCTTCATCGAGGCACCGTAACCAATGAGCGTGACGTCAGTGCCCTCGCGACGAACGAGCGCGTCGAAGAGACCGGCCGGCGGCGTCTCGAGGTCGACCTCGCCCTTCTCCCAGTAGCGACTCTTGGGCTCACAGAAGATGATCGGGTCGTCGTGCTCAATCGACTGCTGAATCATCCAGTACGCGTCGTTCGGCGTCGAGCACGAGACCACGCGCAGACCGGCGGTCTGGGCGAAGTACGGCTCGGGGCTCTCGGAGTGGTGCTCGATCGCGCCGATGCCACCCTGGAACGGAATGCGAATCACCATACCCATGATGTACGCACCGTCAGATCGCTTGTGGAGTTTGGCGACTTGGGAGACGATCTGGTCGAAGGCGGGATAGACGAATCCGTCGAACTGGATTTCGCACACCGCACGGTAGCCACGGATCGCCAGGCCGACGGCGGTACCGACGATGGCCGACTCCGCGAGCGGCGAGTCGATGACGCGGTCCTCACCGAAGTCCTTCTGCAGGCCGTCGGTGATTCGAAAGACGCCACCCAGGCGACCAATGTCTTCGCCCATCAAGAGGACCTTGGGGTTCTTCTCCATCGCGCGGCGCAGGCCTTCGTTGAGCGCCTTGGCCATGGTCATGGTCGTGGTGGCCATCAGAGGGCACCTCCGCTGATCCCGAGGTCAATCATCTCGCGGCGACCCTCTTCAATCAGTGGGTGCGGTGCCGCGTAGGCATTGTCGAACATCGTGATCGGGTCGGGTCGGCTCATCGCCAACACGTCCTCGCGCAGCTGCAGCGCCATGGTGTCGGCCTCTTGGTTGACGGCATCGAAATCGGCGTTCTTCACCTTGTACTCGCGGGCCAGCAGCGCCTTCACTCGTTCGACCGGGTCGCGGTGCTTCCACACCTCCACCTCCGCGTCGATGCGGTAACGCGTGGGGTCGTCGGACGTGGTGTGCGCGCCGATTCGATAGGTATAGGCCTCGATCAACGTGGGGCCGCCTCCGACACGGGCGCTCTCCAGTGCCCGCTTGGTCACTTCATAGACCGCGAGCACGTCATTGCCGTCGACTCGCACGCCCGGAAATCCAAAGCCGTGCGCGCGGTGGTACAGCGGGATCTTGGACTGCACGGACGAAGGGGTCGAGATGCCCCACTGGTTGTTCTGACAGAAGAAGACCACGGGTGCGTTGAACGACGCAGCCCAGACGAAGGCCTCCATCACATCGCCCTGACTCGAAGCGCCGTCACCGAAGAAGGCCATCGAAGCCTCCTCCGCGCCGTCGCGCTGAATGCCCATGGCGTAGCCAACGGCGTGGAGGCACTGGCTACCGAGCACGACCGTGGGGACAGAGTGGCGGTACTTCTGAGGATCCCAGCCGCCGTTGCTCACCGCTCGAAAGAGACGGAGCATGTCCGCCGGAGGAACGCCGCGACACCACGCAATGCCGTGCTCGCGATAGGTAGGGAACGTGAAGTCTCCGGGTGTGAGGGCCCGGCCCGCACCGATCTGGGCCGCCTCTTGACCTTGAATTGGAGCCCAGAGTGCGAGTTGACCCTGGCGCTGCAGCGAGGTCGACTCGTTGCAGAGACGTCGAACGATAACCATGTCGCGGTAGAGGCCGAAGATCTCGTCGCCGTTCAATGTCGACTCGTAGTCCGAGCTCTCAACGCGTTCGCCCTCGGGCGTCAACAGTTGAACAAGTTCTTCGTCGATCATCGACACTCCTTCGCGATACCCCCGGAATTACACTATCCCCCTACCATGAATGGGTGCCCCGGCTGCTCGTTGACGTAGGACCGCTGCGACACAACCGCGACTTTCGATTGTTGTACTCCGGCCAAGTTGTCTCGCTACTCGGCAGTAACTTGACCGTCGTCGCTGTACCGTTCCAGGTCTACAGCCAAACGCACTCCAGTCTGTGGGTTGGACTCGCGAGTCTCATCCAACTGCCCTTCCTCATCACCGGCGCGCTCTGGGGTGGCGCCATGGGTGACCGTGCCGACAAACGCGTGTTGATGGTACTGAGCTCCGTCGTCCTCGGACTCACGAGTGCGGGGCTCGCTCTGAACGCCGGCTTGCACGACCACCATCTGATTTTCCTTCTCCTCCTCGCCGCGCTCTCGGCCGGCTTCGCGGGCTTCTCGGGTCCGCTGCGCACGGCGGCAATCCCTAAGCTCGTAAAGCCCGAGGAACTCGTGGCGTCGTACTCGCTCAACCAAGTCGCGGTGAACTCCGCCGCGGTCATCGGTCCGGCCCTCGCCGGCGTCTTGATCGCCGGCATCGGACTCTTCTCCTGCTACACCATTGACGCGATCACGTTCGCGCTGTTGACGCTATTGACGTCCTTCATGTCAGCGATGCCCGCCACTGGTGAACACTCCGGTACTCGAATGTTGCGCGCGATCGGTGACGGATTTCGCTACGTGCGTGGCCACGCGGTCGTTCAGGCCGTGTACCTCGTCGATCTGAACGCGATGGTCTTTGGACTACCTCGTGCGCTCTTCCCCGCGGTCGCCCTCACCCTCTACCACGGAGGTCCGCAGATCGTCGGCCTGCTCTACGCGGCGCCGGGCGCGGGCGCGCTGCTCATGGCGGTCGTCACCGGATGGATCGCTCGCGTTCATCGACAGGGTCGCCTCGTCGCGGCGGTCGTGGTGGCCTGGGGAGCGGCCATGACCATTTTCGGTCTCGTGCACATTGTCTGGGTCGGACTGGCGTGCCTCGCCGTCGCCGGCGCGATGGACGTCATCTCGACGGTCTTGCGTAACACCATTTTGCAGAACGCCATCACCGACGAGTTTCGCAGTCGAATCTCTTCGATCCAGATGGCCGTCGTCACGGGCGGACCGCGCCTCGGTGACGTGGAGTCCGGCGTCGTCGCGAACTACTCGTCGACCGAGTTCTCCATCGTGTCGGGGGGCATTGCGTGCATCGTCGGCGTACTCATCTTGATGAAGTGGCGCCCCACGTTTTGGCAGCAGGGAAAGATCTAGGAGCTTCGCACGGGGATGGACTTGTGTCGCGCGTTGGTGACCGCCGCCAACTGACCGCACGCCGCGTCGATTGAGCGTCCTCTGGTGTTGCGAACCGTGGCGTTCACGCCCAACTCGATGAGCCCTTCACGAAAGTCGTGCACGCGCTGACCCGACGAGCCGCGCACGAGGTAACCCGGTGTCGGGTTGAGGGGAATGAGGTTCACGTGCGCTCGAAGCGACCGGGCATAGGTTGCGAGCTCATCAATATCGCGCTCTCGGTCGTTCACGCCGTCAATGAGGGCCCATTCGAAACTGAGCCGTCGGCCGGTCGTGTCCATCCAGAACTGGCAGGCCTCGTGGAGACGCTCGAGCGGATAGCGACGATTGAGCGGAATGAGTTCGTCACGGTCCTTATTGTTGGCTGAGTGCAGGCTCACCGCCAGCGTGAGCGGCAGTCCGGTCTTCGCCATCTTCTCAATCGCCGGGGCGACGCCGACGGTCGACACGGTGAGATGACGCGCGGAGAGCCCGCGGTACTCGTGCAGGGATCGCACGACGTTCATGGTGACGAGATAGTTCGCCAGCGGCTCGCCCATGCCCATGAAGACGACGTTGGACAGTCGTCGCGGGGCGGCGGCGCGCGCCGCGAACATGACCTGCTCGAGTACTTCGCCCGACGTCAGGTGACGGGTGAAACCGGCCTGACCGGTCGCGCAGAAGGTGCAGCCCATGGCGCAACCCGCCTGACTCGACACGCAGACCGTCACCCGGTCTTCGTAGTTCATCAAGACCGTCTCGATAGTCGCGCCATCACTCAGTCGAAAGACCCACTTTCTCGTGGCGCCCAGGTCGCTCTGCACGTCGTTGGCGACCTCGATGCTCGGGGGGAAGATCTCGGCGAGCCGGGCGCGCAAGGACTTAGGGATCGTCGTGATCTCGCCCACTGGTTGCGCCTCCGCCCAGAGCCCGTGCCATACCTGATCGACCCGGTAGCGAGGTTCGCCTTGAAGGAGTGACGCCAACTCATCTTTGGAGACGTCGTAAGCCGAGGGCATGGTGTAACGCTACGTGCTTGAGCGAAGCGCTCCGGCCTCGTCGGGGGTCACGAATCTCTGCTTGACTTTGGAACGGCTGTAACCAGCCCATGACATCAGGAGTAGCAATGGAACTCAACAACACATCCGCCGTCGTCACCGGAGGCGCCTCCGGTCTTGGCGAAGCGACCGCTCGAGAACTGAGTGCCCGCGGCGTCAAGGTCGTCGTCGCCGACCTCAACGACGAGCTCGGCAACAAGGTCGCCGCGGAGATCGGCGGAGCGTACGCCCACTGCGACGTGACAAACACCGAGCAGGTCATCGCGGCGATCGAAGCGGCAGTCGCAATGGCGCCACTCTGGAGCGCCGTCAACTGCGCGGGCATTGGTTGGGCGACGCGAACGGTCGGCAAGGACGGCGAGTACTCGTCGGCGCACGACCTCGACTTGTATCGCAAGGTCATCGAGATCAACCTGGTCGGCACGTTCAACGTCTGTCGCCTCGCCGCGACGGCCATGAGCAAGAACACGCCCGACGCCGACAACATGCGCGGCGCATTGGTGAACACCGCGTCCGTCGCGGCTGAGGACGGCCAGATCGGCCAAGTGGCCTACTCCTCGTCCAAGGGCGGTGTCGTCGGTCTGACGTTGCCCCTCGCACGCGACCTCGCCGTCGTGGGGGTACGAGCCAACTGCATACTGCCTGGACTCATCGATACGCCGATCTACGGGACGGGTCCCCAGTCCGACGAGTTCAAGGCTCGCCTCGGAGCGGGTGTCCTCTTCCCCAAGCGACTCGGCTACTCGTCGGAGTTCGCGAGCCTCGCGGTCGAACTCCTCGCCAATAGCTACATGAACGCCGAGTCGATTCGTCTCGACGCCGGCATCCGGATGCAACCCAAATAGCCCAGACTTTGTTGGTCGGTCCCTCGCTCGGGAGAAAGAGACGAGGGACCGACCAACGGACGTGGATCCTTCGTGGACCTAATGGAACTGCACGTCGACTCCACGACTGAGCGTCGTATGGATCTTGCAGTGCTCACCGGCGCGCAGGAGACGGGCGCGCTCGTCGTCATCTAAGTCGCCATCGAGTCGGATCGCGAGGGTCGCCGTCGCGAGCCGTGTGGGCGCACCGACCTCTTCCCCGGTGACGTCGACGGTCACACTCTCGAGGCCGTCGACCCCATGGTGCTCGGCGTAGGCGCGCACGGTTCCCGCGACGCACATGGCGAGTGACGCGAGGAGCAGGTCCACCGCGCGCACACCCTGTTCACCCTCACGCGATGACTGCACCCGAACCGCACCGTTCGTGAACTCGAAGAGCCCTCGTTCCCTCGACGTCGCGCTCACGGTTCGACGATGCCGCACGACTGACGGCTTACTCGTAGGCATGGGCCGCCTCGATCGTCGCGGCGAGCACGGCCTCTGGACTGTACGGCGCGTAAGGGCCAGGCACGTAGGTGACCGCCTCGAGGTCGCCGGTGTAGGGGAACGATCCGTGGCGTTCGAAGACCGGCCACGACACCGGGGAACGACGGTTGATACCCACGTCGATACCTTGGAACGGCGCCATGCCGAGCAGCATCAAGACGCCATCGAGGCGCACCCGCTCTTCGCCGTCGACGAGCACCGCGAGGTTCCACTGGTAGTCCGCCATGCCCTCCACGTCGAGGGTCACCTCGTGTCGTCCCGCACTCAGCACTCCGGCGTCGACCTCGTGCAGGTCGCCGTACTCGTTGTACGCGAGTCGCAGCCGCCGGCCCTCCACGTAGACCACGTAGCCGCCGCCCTGGTCGCCGTGGGCGAAGAGCACGCCATCGTCGAGTGCGCCGTGCACCAGGTTCGCCGTCGCACGAAATGAACGCAACGTCACGAGCTTCGACGAGCGGTAGCGCTCGAGGGTCGGCGTGCCGGCCAGGATCCGCACCGGTTCCGTGAGTCGATCCTCGAACGGTCGACGAACGGTTCCCATGTAGCCGGTGAAGTCATTGAGCGGGAAGACCTTGTTGTCCCAGGCGCTGCGCTCCCACGCCGCCGAGAGCTCGCGGACCAGTCCCGGTCGTTCGAGTGCGACGTTGTTGCGCTCCGTCGGGTCCTCACGAATGTCGTAGAGCTCCCACTCCTGATCGTCGTAGGGCGAACCGGGCCGATGCAACGTGACGAGCTTCCACCCGTCCTTGTAGAAGCTTCGATTACCCATGAACTCCGAGTACTGCTCACGGTGCGCACTGACGTAGTCGCGGTCGTTGAGCGACGCGGCGAAACTCACCCCGTCGAGCGCCACGACTTCGGCCCCGCGGAACTGCTTGGGCCGCTCGACGCCGGTGAGTTCCAACAGCGTCGGGAGCAGGTCGGTGACGTACTGATATTCGCGTCGCACCTGTCCGCGGGAGTCCTCGTCAATCCCCTTGGGCCAACTGAAGAGGAAGGGGACGCGCACCCCGCCGGCGTGGGTGAATCCCTTGTAGAGACGAAACGGCGTGTTGGACGCCATGCCCCAACCTCGCGGGTAATGCACCATCGCTCGAGGGCCGCCGATCAGGTCGATGTCCCTCGCCACGTCGCTCTGCCAATCGGTGGGCAGGCGCAGACCATGGATGAACTGCTTGAAGTAACTGCGGGTGCCGTGCTCGCCGCCCTCGGCGGTGCCGCCGTTGTCGGACATGAAGATGACGATCGTGTTCTCGAGTTCACCGAGATCCTCGACCACGTCGAGGAGACGCCCGAGATTCTCGTCGACGCTCTCAATGGACGCGGCGTAGACCTCCATGTAGCGCGCGAACACCGCCCTCGTGTCCTCGTCGAGTTCGTCCCACGCTCCCACGTCGAGGAAGGCCTCGGTGTTGCGCTCGGCCATCTGAGTGTCGTCGCTGAACAGACCGGTCTCTTTCTGACGGGCGAAGCGCTTCTCGCGTAGGTCGTCCCAGCCAGCGTCGTAGCGGCCGCGATACTTCGCGATGTCCTCGGGTTTGGCCTGGAGCGGACCGTGTACCGCGTTGTGCGCTACGTAGCAGAAGAACGGTTTGTGGGCGTCGCTCGCGCGTAGCCCTTTGATCATGGAAATCGCGTGATCGGTGATGTCGTCCGGTAGGTAGTAACCCGGTGGGTACTCGTCCACGTCGACGGGCGAGTTGTCACTGATCAACCGGTGCGGATGATGAAGGTTGGTGAGCCCTTCGAGCACGCCGTAGTAGCGGTCGAATCCCTGTTGGCAGGGCCAACTGCGCCGCGCACCGGCGTCATTCATCACCCCGTCACGCGTCAGGTGCCACTTGCCGACGCAGAAGGTGGCGTAGCCCGCGTCGCGCAGCGTCACGGCCAACGTCGGTACGTCCTCGGCGATCTCCATCGTGTACCCGGGGAATCCGGGATCGCTGTTGGCGACCGAGGCAAAGCCCGCGCGGTGTGGGTTGAGACCCGTCAGGAACGCGGCCCGCGCTGGTGAGCACACGGGCGTGGTGTGGTAGTTGGTGTAGCGAAGGCCATCGCGCGCCAATCGGTCCAACGTGGGGGTCGACACCTCCGCCCCGAAGGGTCCGATGTCGCTGAAGCCCATGTCATCGAGCAGCACGACGATGACGTTTGGAGCGTCGCTCGATGGCGTGGGCGTGGGCGGCCACCACGACGTCGACTCCTCAACGGTCTTGCCGACCCGACCGCCCCACCCGTCATAGTGACGGGTGGGGCCCTCTTCGATAGACATCTCTCTCCTCCGTTGCTTTCTCAGCCCTTGGGGAACGTGGCGACGAGGGTGTTGAACTTCGTCGTGTAGAGCGTCTTCGTGTCGACCGGCGTCGTGAGGAGGCCGGCCTGCGTGAAGGCGACTGCCTCGTTCGTGATGCTGTTGTACTGATTAGGTCCGATTTTCACGAACGATGCGAGGGCTGCGTTCACGGCCGCGGTCGCGAGTGGCAGCGTGATGTTGTTCGCCGTCGCGTAGTCCTGCGCCCACGTCGCGGTGTTCGTCGCGGCCCAGTGTTCGGCCTCGGCGTAACGGTGCAGGTA
Organism: uncultured Acidimicrobiaceae bacterium; assembly: GCA_963800765.1. Taxonomy (GTDB): domain Bacteria; phylum Actinomycetota; class Acidimicrobiia; order Acidimicrobiales; family RAAP-2; genus RAAP-2. Next base: position 219,227 of record CAWDCF010000004.1, on the reverse strand, counting down.
GTCCGCGATCGCCGCGGCCTTCTTCGTGTTCGCGAGTGCCGAGTCGGCGGCGAGGAAGTACGAGTAGCCCTTGGTGTAGCTCGTGCCGAGGGCCAACACCTGTCCGCCGGCCTGCACGGCTTCGGCCAGGTAGGGCTGAATCAGGACGGCCGACTGGACCGAGTTCGACGTCAGCGCGGCGAGCGCGAGGGCCGGGTTGAGGTTGACGATGGTCGCGTTCTTCCAGCCGCCATCGGAGCCGTTGAGCGCCTGGATCGCGATGTATTGGAGGATCGTGCCGCTGGCCGCCGCGATCTTCGTACCCTTGAGTCCTCCGAGTGACGTGATCGTGGAGCCCTTGGGCACCACGAGGCCCAACGACGCGCCGGGAGCGACCGGCTGTGTGACGGCGACGACCTTCAGCGGCACGCCACCGGCCTGGGCGAAGATGGCCGGCGTGTCGGCGGTCACGGTGAGGTCGATCGAGCCACCTTGGATGGCCGCGACGGCCGGCGGTCCGGCAGGGAACGTCGCAAAGTTGACTTTGTACTGCGCGCCCTTCAAGGCGCCGGAGTCGTTGAGCAGAATCTGGGTCTGCCCGGCCAGGTCGCCGATGTTGAGCGTGACGCCGCTGAGGTTGATCTTCTTCGGTGCTGCTTTGTGCTTCGTCGCGGCACCCGATGCGCCGCCAATTGCTACGGCAATGACAACGGTGGCCAGCACGAAGGCTGCTCCGCTGGTCCTTAGATTGTTCCTGCTGTGTCTCACGGTTTTCCTCTCTGGTGCGATGGCGTTGTGCGCATCGTCTGGTCGTTGCTTAATTTCCTACTATATCAATAGAAATACTAGAGAATACGAACAACGGCCCAGATACGGGCTCTTCACTCCCTGTTACGGGGTCACGACAGCGGTGCGCAGCCTCACTGGTCGACGCCCAACTCACTGAGAAGTCTGCGACGCAGCGTGGCGAACTCGACGCCGATCTCGCGGGGTCGCGCCATTGGTACGTCGACCTCGAAGCCGAGGTGGCCTTCTCGCAACAGCACGACTCGGTCGGCCAACAGCAGTGCCTCTTCCACGTCGTGGGTCACGAGCAAGACGGCCGGTCCGTGTCGCGCACAGAGGTCCGCGATCAAGTGCTGCATCTTGAGACGTGTCAACGCGTCCAGCGCGGCGAAGGGCTCATCGAGCAACAGCAACTGGGGTTCGCGCACCAGTGCACGCGCGAGCGCGACTCGTTGTGCCTCTCCCCCCGACAGCGTCGAGGGCCAGACGTTCGCGTGCGACGCCAGACCAACCTCCTCGAGAGCGCCAATCGCCGCCGCGCGGGTGGCGCTCGAACGCTCGAGGCCCAGTGCGACGTTCTGCCAGACGCGCTTGGAGTTGATCAGTCGAGGCTCTTGGAAGACGACGGTGCGTGATCGAGGGACCAGTAGCTCGCCCGAGTCCGGGGTATCGAGGCCGGCGAGCAGGCGCAGCAAGGTGGTCTTACCGCTCCCGCTCTTTCCCAGCAACGCCACGAACTCGCCGCGGCGGATCTTGAGGTCGAGGCCATTGAGCGCCGGGTGTTCGCCGAACTGACGGACCAGCTGGCGAGTGTCGACGGCCAGCGACTCGTCGCGCGTTTCCAGTGCGGCACTCATCGAACCGACACTCCGGCCCGCCACGGCAACGCGAGTTTTTCGATCACGCGTACGAAGAGATCGGCACTCAGGCCCAGCGCGGCGTAGATGATGACGCCGCAGAACACGATGCTCGTCTGTTGGAACTGCTCCGCCTGGTTGATGAGGTAGCCAATGCCGCCGTTCGACGCGATCGTCTCCGCTCCGACGAGTGCGAGCACGGAGAGACTGAGCGAGAATCGTAGACCGGTGAGGAGTCCCGGCAGGGAGAGCGGGAAGATCACTTCGCGAATCAATCGAACGCCGTGCAGTCCGTAGGAGCGGGCCGCTTCGACGACCCTGCGGTCGACGTTGCGCATCGCGGCAGCGGTGTTGATGTACATCGGGAACGTCGTCGCCAACGAGATCAGCGCGACCTTCGGGAGTTCCCCGATGCCCATCCACACCACGAAGAGTGGGATCAGAGCGAGGAACGGAACTGTGCGCAGCATCTGCAGCGGCGCGTCAAAGAGTTCCTCGCCGATCCGCGACAGTCCCGCCATGAGACCGAGCGAGAACCCCAAGGTGACCCCGATGGACAGTCCGAAGAGGGCCAGCGACAGTGAGTCGCCGATCTGACCCCAGAGATCGTGGGAGAACAGCGTGCCGAAGGTCTTCACGACGGTGTAGGGCGTGGGCAGCGAACCGGCCGGCAGCCAATTGGCTCTCGCCAGTCCCCACCAGAGGAACAAGAGCACCAGTGGCGACAGTACGCGTAGGCCTAACGAGCGCGAGCGGGAACGAGAACGCAAACGGAGGACTTTGGGAGTGATCAGATCAATTGGTGGAACAGTGTCGCCGAACTCCTGGGAGCCCACGTCAGCACGTTGTTGCTCTTCGACTCTGGACACTGAGATAACTCCTCGTTGATTACTTACTGCGAGCAGCCACGGTGGCGCTCGATTCCCATACCCTACTATTTCACTGGCAATACTAGGATATAACGAAGGAACCCTAGGCGATAGGTGTGAAGGCGTCAAGCGCTGGTGCAACTCCTCGCGCGTCAGGTTCTCGCGACCGTGGTATTCACGTTGGTTTGCGCCTCGGCACCTGCGAGGATCAGTCAAGGGGCGACCAACACGCGCGTCAGGACATCTGTGTGACTCACGAGACCGAGAAATCTGCTCATTGCTACGCCGCGTAGCGTCCCAGCGAGTTGCGCTCGTTGGTGTTAGAAACATGATTCACCGTGGGCTACAGGCGTCGGCGTGTGCGTCGCGGAACTTAGCTCGGGGGCCCCATGACCTACGCACCTGTTCCTCCCACGCTGCGAGTACGGCCGACTCGGATCGCGAAGGACACTTTCCTAGTTCATCAGGTACAAGAGGCGCTGGGTCAACCGCTCTTCATCTACCTAAATTCGATGGTCATCCTCGGCGAGGAGCCGGTGATCGTCGACACCGGTACCCCGGCGAATCGCCAGCTGTGGCTGGAGGACGTGTTCTCCCTCGTAGAGCCGAAGGACGTCCGTTGGATCTTCATTTCGCACGATGATGTCGATCACACCGGGAACCTCGACGAGGCACTCTCGGCATGCCCCAATGCCCAGCTTGTCTGCAACTGGGCGATGGTCGAACGACACTCGAACTGCTTTGATTTCCCCCATCACCGATGCCGTTGGGTGATGGACGGAGAGTCGTTCGACGTTGGGGATCGCACGTTGCACGCGCTTCGACCGCCCGTGTACGACTCACCCACCACACGAGGCCTGTTCGATCCCACGACTCAAGTGTTCTGGGCCGTCGATACCTTCGCCACACCACTGCCCGACCCCTACGCCGCAATCGCCGACCTCGATCAGGATTTCTGGGCGAATGGTCTCGCCCTCTTCGCGTTGGGTGCGGTGAGTCCCTGGCTCTCGATGGTCGATGAAACGAAGTACAACGCGTTCGTCGATCGCACCCAGAGCCTCGACATCGCGACGATCGCCTCATGCCACAGTCCGGTGATCGAAGGTCACTACATCGAAAAGGCTTTCAATCGCATTCGCCAACTGCCGTCACTGGACGCGCTCGTGCTGCCAGATCAATCAGTGCTCGATCAAATAATCGCCGCGACGTCAGAGGCACCGAACTAGGCGATCACCCCCCGGGGCGGGGCGGCGATGGGGCGTGGGGACGTCAATCGCGACTCAATCCAATGAGGACGAACGCCTTGTGCGACGATGACGGCGTGGACTATTCATTGGAATTGGGCCGGGCCGTTCTGTCGCGCACACCGGGCACACTGCGCGCTCTCCTGACCGACATGCCCGAGGAGTGGACCATGTCCGACGAAGGTCCACCCACCTGGTCGCCCTATCAAGTGGTGGGTCACCTCACGCATATCGAAGAGATCGATTGGATGGACCGTACCGTGTTGATTCTCGCGCAGAGCGAGCCACGAGCCTTCGAACCGGTTGATCGCGAGGCGGGCTTCACACGATTTGCCGGCTGGTCGATGATCGACCTCCTCGATCGCTTCGACACGTTCCGCTCGTCCAATCTCATTCAACTCGACACGTTGGTGAGCGTCAACGATCTGCAGCGGTGCGGCCTGCACCCAACTTTTGGCGTGGTGCCACTCAGCCAACTACTCGCCTCCTGGGTGGTGCACGATCTGAATCACTTAGGTCAAATTGTCAAGACGATGGCGAAGCAGTACGCCGATGCCATTGGTCCTTGGCGTTCGTTCCTACCTATCGTCGACGCACCTTGAGTCGCGACAGCCGGTCAGATTAGATCTCTCGAGCCTCGGCGACATTGTCGAATCGGGCAAACTCGCCTCGCCACGTGAGGTGGGCGTTGCGTGTCGGGCCGTTACGGTTCTTGCCGACGATGATCTCGGCCTCGGCCTTCTTGTCGTTCGCGACCTCGCCGTACTGCTCGGGGCGATAGATGAACAACACGACATCGGCGTCCTGCTCCAATGAGCCCGACTCGCGCAGGTCCGACATCATCGGGCGTTTGTCGGCACGGTCCTCGAGCTTTCGTGAGAGCTGCGAAAGTGCGATGACGGGACACTGCAGTTCGCGAGCGAGAATCTTGAGCGACCGGCTCATGTCCGATACTTCGACCTGGCGATTCTCCGAACGTCCCCGCGAACTCATGAGTTGCAGGTAGTCAATGATGACGACGCCCAAGTCACCGTTCTGCTGACGGATCCGTCGCGCCCGTGCCCGCACGTCCATGACGGTGAGTGCCGGGTTGTCGTCGATGAAGACCTTCGCTGACTGCAAGTAGCCGAATGCATCGTGCGCGCGGTTCCAGTCGCCGTCACTAAGGTCACCGGTTCGCAACTTCGACGAGTCAATGCGTGCCGTCGACGCGAGAATTCTTTCGGCCAACTCCTGACGGCTCATCTCGAGTGAGAAGAACAACGCCGGGCGTTTTACGACGGCGCCGACGTGGATGAGGATGCCGAGCGCGAAGGCCGTCTTACCGGTACCCGGTCGCGCACCGACAATCGTCATGCTGCTCGGTTGCAGCCCCTGGAGGATGAGGTCGAGTGACTTGTAGCCCGTCTCGAGGCCATTGATTCGTCCTCGGGTCTCGCCGCGCTGTTCGAGGATGTCGGCTTCGCTGAGGAGCAGTCGTTGCAGCGGAGAGACCGAGTCGGTTCGCCCGGCGTCACCAATCGCGTTGATCTTTCGTTCCGCTTCATCGATCAGACCGACGACGTCTTCGGTGGCGACGTAGGCGTCATCGACAATCTCTCCGGCGATGGCGATGAGGCGGCGCTGTTGGGCCTTCTCGCGAACCAATTCGGCGTAGTGCTGCGCATTCGAAGCCGACGGCGTATTCATCTGCAGCGACGACAGCAACGCGAGTTCCACCGCGACCGCACCACGTTCTTGCAGCTTGGCCTGCACCGTCACGTAGTCAACCGGTTCACCGGCGTTCGCCAGTGCGATGATCGAAGCGAATATCTGTCCGTGGAGCGGGCGATAGAAGTCTTCTGCCTGCACGGTCTCGTAGGCCACAGAGACTGCCTCAGGCGAAAGGAGCATGGCGCCGATCAACGACTCTTCCGCTTCGATTGCACTGGGGGGAATGCGACCGCCGCCCGGGGCCTGTCGTGTTCGTTCCGATTCAATCTGCGTCATAAGACCTCAATGGTCGCTCTTTTGGTCTGTTTGCAACAAGAACAACAAGGTGGGGAAATACCTGTGCACAATTGCCACGCACTTGATGATTACATTGCGCTGTGACATGACGAACGCCGGGAGCGACGTCCCGGCGTTCTGTACGTACATCAAAATCTGAACTACTTCGCGACGATCTCCACGTTGAGCGTCGCCTCAACACCATCGAACAAAGTCGCCGTCGCCGTCGCGGTACCGACCTCTTTCAAGTGCTCGGCCATGTGGATGGCGTGACGGTCAATCGAGATGCCCGTCGCCGTGCGAACAGCATTCACGAGGTCGGCCTCGGTGACCGAACCGAACAGTCGGCCGTTGGCGCTGGCGCGCGCGCCGATGGTCAAGGTCTGCTGTTCGATCAACGTCTTCTGCGCCACGGCGGCCTCACGACTCGCGGCGTCACGAAGATCGCGCCCACGGCGCATGGAAGTCGCCTGCGCTTCTGAGCCGTCGCTCGCAACGAGCGCCGAGCCCGACGGCAGGAGGAAGTTACGTGCGTAACCTGCCTTCACGTCGACGATGTCGCCACGACGGCCGACACCGCGGACGTCGGTGCGTAGGAGGACTTTCATTCGCTGACCTCCTCGACCAGATCGCTCTCGAACGTCTCGGCGGCAACGCCCGCGTCGAGTTCTAAGTCGACCTCGGCCGACTCGACGCCGGCACCGTCGCCAGCGGGGCGAGCGCTCGGACCGTCGCTCCGCGGTCCGCGAGGGCCTCGGTCGTCTCGGTTGCCGCGTCCACCGCGACGCTCGGTCACGGTGCGCTGCGTGTAGGGCAGCAGGGCGAGCTCGCGTGCAGTCTTGATGGCGTCAGTGACGTCACGCTGGTGCTGCTGACAGTTACCCGAGACCTTGCGGCCACGGATCTTGCCTCGGTCCGAGATGTACTTGCGCAGTTGTGCGAGGTCCTTGTAGTCAACCGTGGCAACGCCATGCTGACAGAAGGAACAGGGCTTCTTCTTCGCGCCACGACGGGTGTCGATCTTTGGCGCACGCTTCGGCGGCTTGGGATTATTAATACGGGGCATTAGAAGGGCTCCTCGTCAAAGGCGTAGGTACTGGCGGGTTCATTCGTTCGTGGTGCGGCCGCCGGGCGGTCGCTGGATTGGAAGTTGCTTCCTTCGGCGCGAGGGGTGCGCGTCACGACGGCGGTCGCCCACTTGAGGCTCGGTCCGATCTCGTCGGCGTTGATCTCGACGATCGAACGCTTGTCGCCGTTCTCGGTCTCCCAGCTGCGCTGCTCGAGACGTCCGCTCACGATGACTCGCGCACCCTTGGTGAGCGAGTTCGCCGCGTTCTCCGCCATGGCGCCGTAGCCCACGACCTCGAAGTACGAGACGCGCTCTTCCCACTCCTGGGTCTGGCGGTTCTGCCAGCGGCGGTTGACGGCGATCGAGAGGCGAAGCGCCGCCTGACCGCTGTTCAAGAATTTCAGTTCAGGGTCGCGGGTGACGTTCCCCACGACGGTGATTGCATTGTCGGCCATATCTATCTCCTTGGATTCTCAGGCGTCCGAACCTACGCCTGAGCCGTGACACGGCTGGCGTTCGGCTTTTCTTGGCGGCGAAGGATCTTGTAGCGAAGGACTTCGTCCGACAGAGTCAAGATGCGGTTGAGTTCGACGACGGTCGTCGACTCACCCGCGAACTCCACCAACACGTAGTAGCCCTCTTTGCGCTTGTTGATCTCGTACGCCAAGGGACGCTTGCCCCAACGGTCGATGGCTCCAGGGTTTCCACCATTGGTGCGGATGGTCTCCAACGCCCGGTCGAGAGCGATCTGGATGGACTGCGCGTCGACGGCGGTGTCGAACACGATCATTGTTTCGTAAGGCCTCATGGCCGATTTCCTTTCCCTCTGGTCCGGCTAGGCCGGGCTCTGCGGAAAACAGAGCAGGGTATGTGGCACTTCCCACGCTTGTGGAACGACAATGCTACTCCAACGCCCAGAAAATGGCTAGTCGAAGAGCCCTTCGGGGTTCGGATAGGCCTCGTCGGCACTCGGGAACGCCCCGCTTCGCACGTCCGCGGCGAAATGCGCGATGGCGTCGGTGATCACGGGCCCCAGGTCGGCGTACTGGCGGACGAACTTCGCCGGCGTTCGTCCCGTGAGCCCCAACAGGTCGTGAAAGACCAAGACCTGACCGTCGGTATTGGGTCCGGCGCCAATGCCGATGGTTGGGATATCGAGGGCCGCGGTCACGTTGGTACCGACGACACTCGGAACCCCCTCGATCACGATCGCGAAGACGCCTTCCTCTTGGAGGAGTTGCGCGTCCTCAATGAGGAGTTTGGCACTCTCCATGGTCTTCGCCTGCACCTTGAAGCCGCCAAAGGCCATGACACTCTGGGGGGTGAGCCCCAGATGTCCCATGACCGGGATCTGAGCGTCGAGCAATGCACGCACGACCTGTTGGCGAACACGTCCGCCTTCGAGCTTGACACTGTCCGCGCCACTTCGGATCAGTTTCGCGGCGTTTCGCACGCTCTCGCCGAGATCGACGTGGTAGCTCAACCACGGCATGTCCGCGACGACGTGAGCGTCGGGCTTCGCTGCGGCCACGGCGCGCACGTGCAGACACATGTCGTCGATCGTGAGGTGCAGGGTGTTCTCCTGGCCGAGCACGACATTGGCCATCGAATCACCGACGAGGATGAGGTCGACCCCGGCGGCGGACGCCAGGCGCGCTCCCGGCTCGTCGTAGGCCGTAACCATGACAAGGGGTGCCGATCCACTGCGTCGCTTGCGACCCCGGATGACCGGAGCGCTCAAGCTCACTCGCCGACTTCCTTACGCTCCATGACGTTGACCCTACGGGCGCGGCGCCCACCGGCGGCCCACTTGCGCACCAGGTGGTGGAACGAGCATCCGACACAGACCTCCACGGCGTAGCACTGGACCGGCTCCTCGCGTCGCTCGAGTTTCAAGAGCTCGGCACGCGACGTCGGACACGTGCCTCCCGACGGCAGTCGCGCACCAAAGACGTAGGTCACTTCGACGAGTTCGACGTCCGAGCAGACCGGACAGGTTTCGCCCGTTCGCCGCCCGAGGTTCTTTGCGGCGCGAAGGAGTTCGGGGTGCGCGTCACAGATGTCTTCGTAACGAATCAGTCCCGCGGCGACCTTGGCCAACAGCGCATGGCGAACCAGACCGAACTCAACGACTGCCCCGTCGGCGGTACTCGTGCGGAAGCGCTTATCCATTACGGGTGACACTACAAGCCAACGCGCACTTGGCAAATGACACCTAGTCACGTTCGATATATCGAAGTGATACTATGTTTCGCGTGTTAGACATTGCCATCCTGGGTCTCCTCATGGACCGTGACCATCACGGCTACGAAATACGGACACAACTGCGCGAACGACTCGGTGTCTCGGCGAATGTTTCCTTTGGTTCGATCTATCCGGCGCTCGCGCGTCTCGAGCGACAGGGCTGCGTCGAAGCGGTCATGCCGAGCGACGGTCGCCTGAGCGCGCTCTCAACTGGCTCCCTCTCAGGTGAGCGCGCCTCGCTGCGCTCACTGCGTTCCTCGCCCGGCATCGGGCGACGCGGTCGAAAGGTCTACCGGATCAACGAACGTGGTCGCCAAGAGTTCGTCGCGCTGCTGGCGGACCCCGCGACACTCGACGACAGCAAGAACTTCTCACTTCGCATGGCGCTCGCCAAGTACCTGACGCCCAACGGACGCGTCGGGCTGCTCGAGCGCCGGCGCGCCGATCTCGTGGCCCGTCTGGCGGAAGTCCGAGCCGGCGCGAACAACGAACAACTCGATTCCTACGCCCGCGGTGTCATGGAGCACGCGGCCCAAGGTGTCGAGCTGGACCTCGCGTGGATTGACAACCTGTTGTCCACCGAACGAAGTAACCAAGAATCCTTCGCGCACGACGCGAAGTAAGAAAGGAGAGCCATGGAAAAGATTCGCGTGGCTATCGCTGGCGTCGGAAACTGTGCCAGCTCGCTGATCCAGGGTGTTACCTATTACAAGCACGCCAACCCCGCCGACGATGTACCGGGCCTCATGCACGTCATGCTCGGCGGCTACCACGTCAGTGACCTCGAGTTCGTGGCCGCCTTTGACGTCGACGCCTCCAAGGTCGGCAGCGACCTGAGCAAAGCAATCGATGGCGGACAGAACAACACCATCAAGTTCGCCGAGGTCCCCGCGCTCGGCGTCACGGTCCAACGCGGCCCGACCATGGACGGTCTGAACAAGTACTACCACGCGATGATCGAGGAGTCTCCGGCCGAATCGGTCGACGTGACCCAGGTCCTGCGCGACACCCGGGCCCAGGTCTTCGTCTCCTACCTGCCCGTGGGGTCAGAGGACGCCCAGCGGTACTACGCCCAGTGCGCACTCGACGCGGGCGTGGCCTTCGTCAATGCCATCCCAGTGTTCATTGCCTCAGACCCGGTCTGGGCCAAGAAGTTCACCGATGCCGGCGTGCCCATCATCGGTGACGACATCAAGAGCCAGGTCGGCGCCACGATTGTCCACCGCGTGCTCGCTCGTCTCTTCGAGGACCGCGGCCTCACCCTCGACCACACCTACCAACTGAACGTCGGCGGCAACATGGACTTCAAGAACATGCTCGAGCGCGAGCGCCTGGAGTCCAAGAAGATCTCCAAGACACAAGCCGTGACGAGTCAACTCGAGATCAGTAACATGGACCCCGACGATGTGCACATCGGACCGAGTGACCACGTGCCGTGGTTGAAGGACCGCAAGTGGGCCTACATCCGCATGGAGGGTCGCAACTTCGGTGACGTGCCGCTCAACGTCGAGCTCAAGCTCGAGGTCTGGGACTCCCCGAACTCAGCGGGCGTGATCATTGATGCCGTGCGCTGCGCGAAGGTCGCGCTCGACCGCGGCATCGGTGGTCCCATCATTGGACCGTCGGCCTACTTCATGAAGTCGCCACCGATTCAGTACCACGACGACGTTGCCCACGACATGGTCGAGGCATTTGCCGACCGTGGCGCGGAGAACATCGTGTGGCCCAGCGCGGACGTTCTCGCTGACGCCATCGCGGACGTCGAGGTCGAGGCCGAAGCCGTCGTCACGACACCCGTCGTCGCGACGCCCCTGGTCTCGTCCACCCCAGCGACACCCGGCTCGTCCGACACCCTCTTCACGAGGGGCTAGCGACGGCGTTTCGGCGCCCCACATTCGGACAACCCCGTCTCGGTCGGGCTGGACTCGCGCGTACAAACACGGGTATCCTTCGACCCGGTTCGACTTCGGTCACGAATGAAGGTGGAGGTAAGGCCCACGTCGCTCGCCACCCGAAAATATGCGCGCCTCACCGCGGTGGGGTCCTTGACCCTCGCGGGCGCCCTCGTGGGGCTTGGAACGACAGCGTCGAGCGCGACGATCCATGGGCCGATTCCCACGTCGGAGGCCATCACACTCGGCTCGGCGCACCACGTGGGCACCCGCCAACCGTTCAGTTCCCTGCACGCACACGTGCTGATCCCGCCTGAGAATCCCACCTCGAACGCGATTCCGACCACCGCGATGTACGAGAACTGCGTGATGACGTCACCGACGTCCAGCCAGGTCGCCGATTGTGACCAGGAGGCCGTCACCGCGATCGACGCCGCTCGAGCCAGCGAGGACGTCGGACCGATGACCTTGCCGCTGGGCTACGACCAGATGCCCCCGGCTGAGCAGGTCCTCGTCGTGTCGAATCTCGAACGAACCGACCGTGGCCTCGCTCCGATCGCGGGTCTGTCGTCGTCACTTGACGCGCTGGCCCAGCAAGGCGCCCAGAACCATACGGACCCAGCCTTCCCCAGCCCCTTCTACGGCACCAGCGGCGGATCCAATTGGGCCAGCACGTCCTCGGCGCTGCTCGCCGACTTTCTCTTCATGTACGACGACGGTCCCGGACCGGGCGGCATCAACGTCGACTGCACCACGTCAAACCCGTCGGGTTGCTGGGGCCACCGCGACAACATTCTGAGCAACTTCGACCAACCACTCCTCATGGGTGCAGCGACGGTGGACGGTTCGTCGCTCACCGAGGAGTTCATCGGTGGCGACAGCGTTGACCAGCCCGACGTCACCGCATGGAGTTCGCTGTCCACACTCTTTCCCGTGGCCGTGTCGACGTCCGTCATCACCCTCAACTCCGGTTCGGGGGCGCCAAAGTCCTCGGTGGTCACGGTCTCGGACTCGGGTGTCGATATGGACATCACCGCGAACATCACGCCGCCCGGTTCAGAGTGGTCACTCGGTCCCTACAGCTGTAATTTGCAACCCGGCGACTCCTGTCCCTTGACGGTGTATCTGGCGCCAACCCCCGGCGGCCTGACGAGCGCCACGCTCAAGATCACGGGCCCCAGCGGAACGGTTGGCGTCGCACTGAACGCCTCGTTGGTGTCACCCGGCATACCCGGTGCGCCCACCAACGTCATGGCCCGTTCGACACCCTCACGGGTCCGGGTCTCGTGGACCGCACCCGCGTCAAACGGTGGCGACGCCATCGTCGCCTACCGCGTGTACTCCACACCGGCCGGCCTGCACTGCGTCACGAGTGCGACGACGTGCGTGATGACCACCGCGAACAGCCGTGTGAGTTATCTCTTCAGCGTGGTCGCACAAAACGCCATCGGACTCAGCGCTCCCTCGATTCACTCGAATCGAGTGACCTAGGCGAAAGAGCGTCGCGAAGGATTGCCGAACCCGTCTAATGGGGCTGCTCGGACCACCACTCGCGTAGACGGACCGCCGCCTCTTGGGGCGTGATCTCTCCCTCGTCGAGTCGGATCTCCATGAGAAATTCGAGGGCTCGACCGACCACCGGACTGGGTTTGACGTCGAGCAGAGCCATCACGGCCACACCATCGAGCGCCGGACGCAGTCGGTTGAGGTCTTCGCGCTCTCGAAGTTCGGCGATCCGCACTTCCAGTTCGTCCATTCGTTGTGCGAGCGTGGCCGCCTTACGTGCGTTTCGCGTCGTGCAATCACAGCGCGTCAGTTCATTCAGCCGGTCGAGCAAGGGGCCGGCGTCACGCACGTAGCGCCGTACAGCCTTGTCGCTCCACCCCATCTTGTACGTGTGGAAGCGAAGGTGCAGTTCTACCAAGGCGCTGACCTCGTCGATCATCTCCTGGGAGTACTTCAGCGCGGTCATGCGCTTGCGCGTCATCTTGGCGCCGACAACCTCGTGGAATCGAAAGGTCACACCATCTTCGCCGATCGCGCGCGTCGCGGGCTTGCCAATGTCGTGAAAGAGCGCAGCGAGGCGAAGCACCAAGTCGGGTGATGTCTTATCGACGACGGCCCAGGTGTGGCGAAGGACGTCCTTGTGGCGATGGATGGGGTCCTGCTCGAGCTGCAACTTGGGCAACTCCGGGAAGAAGTGCTCAGCGAGACCCGTGCGCACGATGAAGTCCAGTCCGATCGAAGGACTCGCCGTCATCATCAGGAGGTCAAGTTCGCCGTGTATGCGCTCCGGCGACACCTTGGTCAGTCGATCGCCCATCGTGGTGGCCGCGGCCTCGATGGCGGGATCGATGGCGAAGCCGAAGCGCGCGGCGAAGCGCGCGGCACGAAGCATGCGCAGCGGGTCGTCGCTGAAGAGGATCTCGGGGTCGATCGGGGTACGCAGTACCTTCTCGTGCAAGTCGTTGAAGCCGTCGTAGAAATCAAAGAGGGTCTGCACGTCGGGTGTCGCGGCGTCGAGGGCGACTACGTCGAGAGCCAGCGCGTTGATGGTGAAGTCACGTCGGCTGAGATCGGCCTCCAACGAGTCACCCCATTCGACGGACGGTTTGCGCGAATGGTCCACGTACGCCTCGGACCGGAAAGTGGTGATTTCGACCTTGATGCCGCTCGTGCGAAGGAGACCGCCGAGTGTCCCGAACGCTCGACCCTGCTCCCACATGGTCGAGCAGAGTGGCTTCATCAGCCGTTCAATGTCATCGGGCCGGGCGTTCGTCGTGAAGTCGATCTCGTAGTCCTCACCCTTCGGTACGTCGAGTACGGCGTCGCGCACGGAGCCTCCAACGGCGTAGAGGGAGAAGCCCGCATCAGCGAACGCGCGGGCCAAGGGACTCGACTGACGGGCCAATTCAGTGAGTCGGTCGTGAATCTGATCGATTGAAAGCACTGCGAATGAGGGTAGTTGGCGTCGGAACGCGCAGCCGCACGAAGGTAGCCTGTGAAGGCATGTTCCACCGATTTTCGACCTGGTGGCGGGCGCTTAGCGTGGTACTCCTCTGCCTCGCAACGGTGACGTGGCCCACGGCCGCGCAGGCTGGGACGACGCCCACCTTCTCGATCGTCCACCAAGACGCCGTCGCCTCCCTCTCCACGAAAGGCACGACCCACTTCTCCCTCACGTTGGCGACGAATCCCAAGGGCGTTGCCCCACGAGCGCGCGTCACGATCTATCCGCGAGTGATCGATCGTTCCCAACTCTCCCCGATCATCTCGGGCGCGGGGGTCACGGGCACGTCACTGGCGACGACCAGCACTTTCAACTTGCGGTGCGAGGTCCACGGCACCTTCACCTTCACCGTCGACCTCTTCACCGGGCGCTCCGGGTCGCTACGGCGCAACTGCTATCCGGTAACCCCGCACATGCGTCTGGCCTGCCACGGCGAGAGCTGTGATGGGGTGTATCCGATTCGCATCGAGGTCACCACGAACGGTGTCTCCAACGTGATCTGGTCGCTTCTCGCCGTGCAGGCGACCCCCGTTGATCAGCCGCTGCTCGTGGACTACGTCGAAACCATGGATCCCTCGTCGTGGTTGCACGCCAAGCGTTCGATACAGGTGCTCGACACCATTGGACGCCACCCGATGTCGTCGATCACGCTGAGCGCGGACTACCGCACACTGGACACGGTCGCGCAGACCGGGACGAACAACGCACTGTTCCGCGCGGCACTGAACAAAGCGCTCACGAGCCCCCTGCATCAAGCAATAGACGCTCCCCCCGCGAACATCGACTTCGCCACACTCGCTGCGCACGGCCTCAGCGTCGAAGTCGGCCACCAACTCAATCTCTCCTCCGCGTTGTTGAAGGATCTCACCGGTCGATACGTCGACGGTCCCGTCCTGCTCACGGCCTCACCGTCGCTCAACAGTCTGAAGGCGCTGCACCACGCCGGCGTCAGCGACATCGTCTTGCCCGAGAGTGACGTCGCCGTTCCTCCTTCATCAACGTTGAACTGGGGTGCGCCGTTCAACGTGGGGGGTGCCGGACCGGTCACGGTTCTGAGCTCCGACAGCGAGTTGTCCTCGCTCGTTCAAGACTCGGCAATCAGACCTGGGCTCCGTGCGGCGTTAACGCTCGGGACCCTCGACTTCTTGCACTTCGAGGCCCCCGACGCCGCGTCGTCGCGCACCGTCGTGATCTTGGCGCCCGTCGCTCAGACCTCAGTGAAGTTCTTGAACGACGTCCTGCACGGCTTCGCGGCCAACCCCTTCGTCACGCTCGCGACTCTCGCCCCCTCGTTCGACACGACACTGGTCGGTACGAACGGTGCGCCAGCGACGCGCGCACTCGTTGCGCCTCCGACGTCGAAGTGGTCATCGCAAAACGTGAGTTCGCTCAGTTCCCTCGTCGATAACGTCAACGCGTTCTCCCAGGCGGTGAAGTCAAGCAACCTCGGCAACGACCTCGAGGTCGCCACCGAAGCGTCGGAAATTACCGGCGCGCCGAGGCCTCGACAGGCCGCCATCAACGCGGCCGCGAACGCGCTCCACGGTCAGCTCGCAAACTTCCGGGTCGATCCGAGCACCATCACCCTGGCCGGTTCCGGCACGTCGATCCCGATCACGTTGTTCAGTCACGCCCATTACACGGTGGTGGCGAACGTGCACCTCCTCACCGATCAGATCACTTTCCCCAAGGGCGACAACGTGCCAATCAAGCTGGACTCGCCCACCAAATCGGTCCGCGTCGCGACGTCGGGTAACAACGGGAGCGCCACGCTGCAGGTCATCGTCACGACACCCAACAATCGCCTCGTACTGGCGCGAGCCGCCATCCAAGTACGGATCACCGGCACGTCAATCGTTGGCTACTTCCTCACGATTGCCTCGCTGCTCGTCTTAGCGTTCTGGTGGGTACGAACGTATCGACGACGTCCCAAGGGCCGTCACGCTCGATGAGTGAGGCCTCGACGCACACGTCACGCGTCGTCTCGATGGCGAGTGGCACGTTGGCCTCGCGCCTGACCGGACTGTTTCGGATCCTCGTACTCGCGTGGGTCCTCGGCTTCACCCCCATCGCCGACTCCTTCAACCTCGCCAACACCGTGCCGAACATGCTCTTCGACCTCGTGCTCGGCGGCGTCGCGGGCGCCACGTTCATACCCGTCTTCATCGAACGTCTCGCACTCGACGGCGAGCGTCGCGCGTGGCGGTCGATTTCGAGTGTCGTCACGGGCGCTTTCATCGTGCTCGTCGTCGCGTCGCTGGTCGCCTGGTTCTGTGCGCCCTGGATCGTCGAGGGCTTCACCGCCTTTCGCCATTCGACGACGAATGAATCAGCCGCTCTGCTCCTCCAGCAGCGAGCCGTCGCGACGGAACTCCTGCGCTGGTTCTCTCCGCAGATCTTCTTTTACGGCGTCATCGGTGTCGCGACGTCACTGCTCAACATCCGACATCGCTTCGGCGTCGCGGCGTGGGTCCCGGTCGCCAACAACATCGTCTGCATCGCAGTGCTGATCTGGTTCCACCTCGTCGATCCGACGCCCATGATCGCCACGCTCAACGGATCTCGTGACCTCATGTGGCTCGGCATCGGCACGACGCTCGGCGTCGCGGTCCAGTTCCTCTGCCTCGTGCCCTCACTCCTTCGCAGCAATCTCTGGCGCATCACCTTTCGCATAAACCTGAGGGACCCCGCGCTCAAGTCCGTGAGTCGTCTAGGCAGCTGGACGCTCATGGTCGTCGTTCTCAATCAACTGTCGCTCTTCGTCGTGCTCGCCTTCGCCTTCGGCATTGGCAGCAACGGTCAGGTCAGCGCCTACACCTACGGCTGGTCGTTCATGCAGATGCCCTACGCCGTCGTCGTCGTGTCGGTACTCGGTGTGCTGACCCCGCAACTCGCGGCACTCTCGACCGCGACCGACTACGTCGCTCTGGGTGAACGACTCCGATTCGGCTTACGCCAATCACTGGTGATCATCATCCCGTGCACGATGGTGCTGCTCGTGCTCGCTCAGCCCATCGTCGCGATTCTGCTCAAGCACCTGAACGCGACGCACCCCATCTCCGCGGGCACCGTGCTCGCGGTCCTGGCGGCCGGTCTTCCGGGCTTCACGGTCTTCCAACTGTGCGTGCGGGGACTTCAGTCAATGCAGCGCGCTCGCGAGGTCTTCTACCTCTATGCGCTCCAAAACGTGCTCACGATCGTGTTGTGCGTCGCCATCGGACGCCACTCCATCGCGGGACTCACCGCGAGTGTGTCCATTGCCTACAGCGCGGCGGCCGTCGTCGCGTTGGGCGCGCTCGCACGTCACCAGGTCAACATCACATCAGAAGTCTGGTCGCGTCACGTTCGACGCAGTTTCGCGGCCTCGCTCGTCTCGGCCCTCGTCATGGCACTCGCCTACTCCGCGTTCTCGTGGAACCGGGGGGCGGGTCTCATCGCTCGCTTCTCCTTCGCCGCGGTGCTCGGATTCGTTGGCTACACGCTCGTCGTCGTGATCCTCCAGCGCCGGGTTGCGCGCGTGGGCGCGAAAGATGCAAGGCTGAACTGAACCAAGGGGGGGTCATGGCTCGGATTCGCGTAGTAACCGACAGTGCGTGCGACATACCAGAGGAGATCGCGCGACGTCTCAACATCGACATCGTGTCGCTCAGCATTCGCTTCGGGGACGAGGAGTTCACGGACCGAGTCGACCTTTCGCCGAGTGAGTTCTGGGCGAAGTGCAAAGCGAGCAAGACGCTGCCCGAGACGGCAGCACCCTCCCCCGGTGCCTTCCAGGCGGCCTACGAGCGCGCGAAGAACGATGGGTGTGATGGCGTCATCGTGATCACACTCTCGGCACTGCTCTCAGCGACGCACCAGGCTGCGGTGCTCGCAGCGGAGGCTGTACGCGACGCCATCGACGTGCGCGTCGTCGACTCCAAAGCGGTGTCGATGGCCATCGGTCTCATGGTGATCGACGTGGCGGAGTTGGCCCAGACCGGCGCGGACCTCGACGCGCTCGTGGCCGACGCCGAATCACTCGTCCCCAAGGTCGGTGTCGTCGCCATGCTCGACACGCTCGAACACCTCATCAAGGGCGGTCGCGTGGGCGGGGCCAGGGCGCTGCTCGGTCAAGTGCTGTCGATAAAGCCCTTGTTGGAACTGAAAGACGGGCTGGTCGCCGAGGCCGGACGTCAACGAACTCGTGCCAAGGCGCTCGTCGCGATCGCGGAAGTCACCAAGGGTCACGCCCCGCTCAAACGTCTGGCGCTCGTGCACGGCGCCTCGAGTGAGGTGCCGGCGCTCGAGGCGCTCGTGGCCGACATCGCGACGCAGAACCCAATCATCGTCACCGACATGGGACCGGTGGTGGGGACCCATGGGGGCCCGGGGATTATCGGACTGTGCTGGGTCGAGGCGTAGGAGCGCCGCCTACCGGTAAGTTACAAGCGTGACTGACGCGAACCGACCACACGACCAGGACTTCGTCGACAAAGCCCTCCATCAGTTCGACCACGTGTTGGACATCGTCCACGACAAGGTGCTGCGCCCCATACTTCTCGCCGGTCGCGCGATTGCCTTCGGCTTCATCATCCTGCTCGCCATCTTCGTGCTGGTGGTGGCCCTTCTCATTGGGCTCATCCGAATACTCGACGTCTACTGCTTCGCCGGACACGAGTACATCACCTACGGCTCGGTCGGTTTCATCTCCATCGTCGCGGGCATGATCATTTGGCGCAAGCGACGCCCCGTGAACCTTAGGAAGTAATGCCCGATCACACTCGCGTCTTGATAATTGGATCGGGCCCGGCCGGGCTGACGGCCGCCATCTATAGCGCTCGAGCCCAGTTGAACCCCATCGTCATTGAGGGCGAGCCGTCGTCGACGACCGATCAACCCGGTGGTCAACTCATGCTCACGACGGACGTCGAGAACTACCCCGGCTTCCCCGAAGCGATCTCCGGTCCAGAGCTCATGGCCAACATGCGCGCCCAGGCATTGCGCTTCGGCGCCGATCTACGCGTCAACAAGGTGCAGGTCATCGACACCGCGAGCAGACCCTTTCGTGCGTGGCTGACCGACGACGACGTCCCGAGCATCACGGCCGACACCGTGATCTTGGCGACCGGCGCGAAGTCGTTGATGATGAACGTGCCCGGTGAAGAACGACTACTCAGTCACGGACTTTCGACCTGCGCGACGTGTGACGGCTTCTTCTTTCGAGGACAGGACATCGCGGTCGTTGGCGGCGGTGACTCGGCAATGGAGGAGGCACTCTTCCTCACGCGCTTCGCCTCGAGCGTCACGGTCGTGCACCGACGCGACACGCTTCGCGCGTCCAAGATCATGCAGGAGCGCGCTCTCGCGCACGAGAAGATCCGATTCGCGTGGAACACGAAAGTGACCGAAGTACTCGGCGACGACAAGGTCTCGGGTCTCGCGGTGTGCGACACCGTGACTGGTGATGAGCGAGTCCTCGACGTGACGGGCGTCTTCGTCGCCATTGGCCACGTGCCCAACACGACACTGGTCGCTGGACAGGTGGACCTCGAAGAGAACGAGTACGTGCGAACGGGTCCTGGTTCCTATACCAATGTCGACGGGCTCTTCGCCGCCGGCGACGTCCAAGACCACGTCTATCGTCAGGCGGTAACATCCGCCGGATCAGGGTGTATAGCCGCGATCGACGCCGAACGTTGGCTTGAGGCGCAAGGTCACTAACGTTCACCCGCTCGCTAGAGTGGACGATGCGACGCACGCGGCGTCAAACTTTGGAGGTTCTTATGAGCGAGCAGATCACGACCCTGACGGACGCCACGTTCGACGAAGTCGTCGGCGCGTCTGAGAAGCCGATCCTGGTGGACTTCTGGGCCGAATGGTGCGGTCCGTGCAAGATGATCGCGCCCATCCTCGAAGAGTTGGCCGTCGAGCAGTCCGACAAGTTCACGATCGGCAAGCTCGACGTCGACGTCAACGTCGCGACGGCCACCAAGTTCTCGGTCATGAGCATCCCCACCCTTTTGCTGTTCAAGAAAGGTGAGGTCGTTGCGCGCCTCGTTGGCGCTAAGCCCAAGGGCGCGATGCTCCAAGAGATCTCCGCGAACCTGTAGTTCGTACCTCTGAAGAACGCACCTCTCCACATTGGCGACGCGGGTGAACGCGTGCGTGAGTTACACGAACGTCTCGCCTCGCTCGGTTACGGGTCGACGAGTGACGCCAGCGAAGAGTTTGGCGAGGGCACGGTCGCGGTCGTCGAAGCGTTTCAGCGCGCACGGGGACTCCCCATCACCGGCGTCGTCGACGAGACCACGTGGGAGCGCCTGGTCGAAGCGGGATGGCGACTTGGACAGCGCCTTTTGTACACCAACGAACCCAAACTGCGCGGCGACGACGTTGCGGAGTTGCAAGTCCGACTCGCTCAGTTTGGTTTCAATCCTGGGCGAATCGACGGCATCTTCGGTCCTCTCACCGAGGAGGCCCTGCGAGACTTCCAGCGAAACTGCGCACTCGAACCGAGTGGCACTCTGACCAGGTCGACACTGACCGAGCTCGAGCGCATGGGATCCCCGCGCGGCGATCGAAGCCTGGTCACCGATGCACGAGATTTGGCTGGATTCCACGAACCGCCCTCGGGCCCGCTCGTGATCGCCGGACAGAGTGCACTCGTCAAACTTCTCGCCGCGGCCTGTGACAATGACTTCAGGGTTGAGGTACTCCTCGACGAGAGCCCCGATGTCGTCGCGGCCTACGCCAATGACCACGGCGCGTCGTTCGTGCTCTCGATTCAAACCCTCAAGCACATTGAGGGAGTTCACCTGCACTACTGGGCCAGTTATCGGTCACATTCGCGCCGGGGCGAGCAGTTGGCAAGTCTCGTCGCCGCTGCCTGCACTCGTTCCTCGCAACTTCCCCGCGTTGACGTCACGGGCATGGCGTTGCCGATTTTGCGTGAAACAAAGATGATTACGATCCACATCGAACACGGTGAGCAGTCCGAAGCGACGTTGCGGGAATTGGCTCAGGTAATCGGTGCCGTGATGGGTGAAGTTATCCACAGGTAGGGCGTATTTGGCACTCAGAAGAGACGTTATTGAGTGCCAAAGTCCTTTAATTTAAAGCAAAACGTGAGAAACCCACAACTTCATCCACAAGTTGGGGATAACTTCAACTTGAGGCTTATGTTTAAGGTTGAGGCTTACTTCGGGTTCGAGATGGCGATATAGAGCCGCTCGAGGTCATCGAGGTCCGCAAAGTCAATGATTATGCGGCCATTGCGCCCTTTTAGGTCGACGTGGACCCGAGTATCGAGGTAATCCTCGAGTAGGTGCTCGAGTTCTGCCACGCTGGCGTCGGGGACAGGACGAAGCCGCGGAGCGCCTATGCCAGGGCGCGCAGCCGGTTCTACGTCGACGACGGCCTTCGGCTCGAGGAAGCTCTTCACCGCCTCCTCCGTTGCGCGTACCGAGAACTCATTCTTGATCACCCGGGCGACCATGGTGGACTGGGCATTGGGATCGGAGATCGCCAACAACGAGCGAGCGTGCCCGGCGGTGATCTGCGACGTGGCGAGTGCCGATTGCGCCGCTTCACCCAATTGCAGAAGTCGTAACGTATTCGTAACATTTGCCCGACTCTTCCCCACTCTCTGCGCCACCTGCTCGTGGGTGAGATCGAACTCATCGATGAGTTGCTGGTAGGCCGCGGCCTCCTCCAATGGATGCAGGTCCACGCGGTGGAGGTTCTCAACGACCGCCTGTTCGAGGGAGAGTCGATCGTTCACGTCGATCTGCACGAGCACCGGCATGTACTCGAGTTCCGCGATGATGGCCGCACGCCAGCGGCGCTCGCCGGCGATCAACTCGTACTGCCCCTCTTCCCCGTCGACGGGACGAACAATGATGGGCTGTAGAACGCCGAGCTCTCGAACCGACGATGCCAACGTCTGAAGCGATTCGTCGTTGATGGCCTTTCGCGGTTGAAAGGGATTGGGACGAATCGATGCGATGGGGACCTTGCGCAGCGGTCCTTCCGCCGTTGGCGTTTCAACTGCCGTACCGTCTTCGTTCTCGGGGATGAGGGCACCGAGGCCCTTGCCCAACCCTGGTTTCCTAGCCATTCATGATCTCCTCTGCTAGAGCGCGATACGCAATCGCGCCTTTGGATGTTGGGTCGAATACGGTGATCGGCTGTCCGAACGACGGAGCTTCCGCCAATCTGACCGTCCGTGGAATAACGGTTCGACAGAGTTCGTTTTCGAAGTGACGTCGTACTTCCTTGGCCACGTCGCCTGAAAGGGTGATTCGTGAATCGTACATTGTGAGCACAACCTTAGAAATCCGCAATGTTGGATTGAGATTGCGCTGCACGAGGTCAACGATCCTTTGGAGCTGGGTCAGACCCTCAAGGGCGTAGAACTCGGTCTGCACCGGCACCATGATCTCGGTCGCGGCGGCGAACGCATTAATCGTGATAAGGCCAAGCGAAGGGGGACAGTCAATGAATATGTAGTCGAAATCCCCCTCAACTGAGGTCAATGCCTTCTTCAGTCGAAGTTCCCGCGAAATCACTGAAGTCAGTTCCTGTTCAACGCCGGCCAGGTCAAGGGTTGCGGGCGCCACAAAGAGGTTGTTGTAGCCCGTGGGCTCAACAATGTCGACCATTGGTACGTCATTGAGCAGGACGTCGTAGACAGAGCGTTCGAATTGACGCCCGTCCACCCCAAGGCCAGTCGTGGCATTTCCCTGGGGATCAAGGTCAACAATGAGTACCCGCTTGTCCCGTTCGGCCAATGCTGCGCCCAATGACGTCGTAGTGGTGGTCTTGCCCACGCCACCCTTTTGGTTGGCTACAGCAAAAATCCTCATCAAGCTGGCATCCGCCATGAGCCTCTTCCCGACCTAAGGAATCCCGACACAGCGTCGAACTCCTGCCATTCAACTCGCTTTTCCGCGAGTCGTCAAGTACCGATGTTTCACGTGAAACATCGAAACCACTTCTCAGAAGAATGTTTCACGTGAAACAATCCTCAATTCATAAACACAGACCGCACAAGAGTTTCACGGCTTTTGTGGACGCACCTCGTTGAGTTTGCTCCGACAATGTTTCACGTGAAACATCAGAACAGTGGTCTCTTGCGAGGTGTCCCGACAGACCTAGGATACTCCAACGGTGTGTGGGCGACCTTCGTAAGTACCTGGTAGGCCGCTCCGTGACGTTCGCGCCCTTCTGAGTGGAGTCCCAAGGCTGCCAGACCTTTCGAATCCCAGCGATCGGTGACCTCATCGTCCGGCGGCTCGGAAACGATCATGACTCCCCCGATTGCCAGAAACTGTGCGCCGCACTCTGCCGTGACCGAGGGCGGGCCAAAGGACCGCGCGGTGACCAAGTCAAAAGATTCCACGAGTTCTTCGTATCGGGCGATCTCTTCGACTCGCCCAATGATGACGGTCCCGCCTTGTGGTGCGCCATCCCATTCGAGTACTTCTTCAAGGAATCTTCCCCTTTTCACCATTGAGTCAGTGAACACACCGCGACACGCCCACCTTTCCAGCAAGAAGAGACCCGGCAAACCTCCGCCACTCCCGAGGTCCAGGAATGAATCTGGGGGAGTGGACCTTCGCTCCTCCCAGCAGAGTGCGAAGCCCAACGAATGAGTGAAGTGCGGTTCAATCGCCTTAGGGCCTAAAAAACCCCGCGCCCTCGATTCCTCGAGGGCGCGGGGCAACCATTCGTTGTTCATTGTTCAATTATGACGGCGCAACCACCACAAAGCGGCGAGGGTCATCACCTTCTGAGCGGGTAACGACATCGGGATTGTCGGTGAGGGCATCGTGGACGGCCTTGCGGTCTGCAGCCGACATCGGCTCAAGTGCACGCTCTTCACCGGTAGCGATGACGTCAGTGGCCACTTGCTGGGCGAATCGACCAAGCGCCGCGACTCGACGCTCGCGGTACTGTGCCACGTCGACGAGGATCCGATCCGTTCGGCTCGGGCTCTTCGATTGCACCACGGTTCGCGTTACTTCTTGCAGGGCCTGCAATGTCGTCCCGCGAGGTCCAACCAGCACTCCGAGCTCCGTCGGCGGATCAGCGTTCACTGAAAGCTCAACTGTCTCTTCGTCGAGTTCTTTCACGGTGATCGCAGCTTGAATGTTCATCGAGGCCAAGAGGCCTTCGAGAAACTCCTTCGCTATCGCTCCTTGCTCGGCCAAGGAAATACCTTCAGCCATGGTGTCCTCCTTTGATGGACTCTTTTCAGATTTCGGGGCCGGCTTCTTGCCGCCCTCCTCTTGGCGTCGTGCGCCACTCTTCTCTCGTTCTTTACGCGGGCCGTCGCTCTCACTCTTCGGACCGCGTGTCTTCTCGTTGCGACCGGCGCCAGTGCGGGGGCGCTCTTCACGACCTCCCGAACGACGCGAGCGCTTGGGGCGAGGGCCGCTAGGACGCACTCGGGCCCGTACGCGAGCTTCGCCGCGTACTCGGCCAAAGAGTCCCGCCTTGGGCTCCTCCATTACTTCGACCTCCGCGTCATCACGGTGCACCCCTAGATGGGCCAGCGCTCGGTCCGTCGCTTCTTCGATTGATTTTCCAGTGGTTTCTACCCAATCCATGGGTTAACGGGCCTTTCGTTTACGCTTCGCTTTGGAGCGAGACTGTGGTTGCGGCTTAAAGGTTGAAGGTTTTGGAGCGGGTCGTTTCGTCGGTTGCGACTGTGGCGACTTTGCCTTGGTCGGAACGGGCTTGGGGGCTTCAATTGCTGGAGTTCCGGCTTCGAGTGCGTCATCAGTCCCGGATGGCAGCTTCTTCTCGACGCCACGATGGGGATCCATGAGACCGGCGCGGTACATGAGTCCCTGAGTAATTATGCGGATGCCTGTCGAAATAATCATGTACAACACCACTGCGGCAGGGATTGCCATGTAGAAGAATGCGAAAATCAGTGGAAGGAAGCGCTGCATCGCCTGCTGTTGGGCGGGCATCTTCGTTCCGAGCTTGACGTTACGGTTGTTGATCTGCGCCATCTGGAAGTACTGCAGACCCACCGCCGCCAGGACGAAGAGTGCGAAGGGGATCTGTGCGAGGAAGGAACTGTGAATGCTGAAAAGCTTCAAGTTCAAGTCCATACCAAAGGCTTTGATCTGACCGCCCGAGTGCACGAGGGAGGTGTACATCTTGGAGTGCACGGGGATGTAGCGCGGTAGCGAGACCAATTTTCCGTGCACCAACGCCTTGTTGGCGAGGCCCTTGATGACGCTGTAGAGCATGAAGAGGAACGGCGCCTGGAGTAGGACCGGGAGACAGCCACCGATCGGGTTGGCGTTCTCCTCTTTATAGAGGCGCATCAACTCTTCGTTGAGGGTCGCGCGGTTCTCGGGACCCTTGTACTTGACCTGCAGCTTTTTAATCTCGGGCTGGAGTCGCGACATCGCGGCCATCGACTTCGTGCTCTTGATCGTGAACGGTGTCAGCGCGCCCATGATCACGATCGTGAGCAAGATGATGGCGACGGCGTAGTTCGGGATTAGTCCGTAGAAAAAGGCGAGTAGCCACCCGAAGGCGCGAAAAATGGGTTGGAAGACCGATCCAACGGAGTGGGAAAGCGAGCCAATCACTGGAAACTCCTACTGTTCGGTGCTTCGGGGACTAGGTCCACGCCGTGTGGGCCCAAGGGGCGACAACGACTGATCCGGCGCAGGCTGAGCAGGGATCCGCGCCACGCGCCGTGGGTCTCGAGGGCTTCGAGCGCGTAGCTCGAGCACGAAGGATAGAAGCGACAAGGTGACACGCGCCCTGACGTGAGTCGTTGGTATGCGCGAATGACCCCGATGAAGGCCTGGGCGACCGGCGACGACTTAGCGCGCACCGGCTCGCTCGAGGGCTTCGATGAGGTGGTGCTGGAGTTCTTCATAAGAGAGATTTCCTGTCTCGTTTCCGCACCTGATCAGGTACTTACCGGGCTTGGGTTGAGGGTCGAGGTTGTCCAGGAGTGCCCGAAGTCGCCTGCGAATACGGTTCCGTACCACCGCATTGCCGACTTTTCGACTGATCGCGTAAGCCACGGCGACAGACGAACTCTCAGTGGCTTCGGCGACGAAACTGATTCGAAGCGATCCACTTTGACCCCGTCCTGACGGTGTGGCGAACAACGCGAACTGCCGTCGGGTGCGAACCCGATCGGGCACGTGTTCCTTAGACCGTCAACTGGTGACGGCCCTTGTCACGACGGGCTTTCAGGACGGCACGACCGGCACGCGTTCGCATGCGCGCACGAAAACCATGCGTTTTAGCCCTTTTCCGTTGATTCGGCTGATAAGTACGCTTCACAAAATCCTCTTCTCAAACATTGCGCTTCGCGGTACCCCCTGGGGGTCGCTGGCGCGCCACTGGGAACAATCTTACCTGACGAGAGAGTGCCCCCCGGCGGGCGCTTTCAAATAGGTGTATGGTGACTCTCCCGCAGACATGACGCGAGCTTCCCTGAGCGAGCAGCCTGTGGATAATGTGAAGTTCTAGCTGTGGAGGAAGCTCGTGCAAGGTGGTGAGGAGATCTGGACCGCACTACGCGACTCCTTACGTGGTAACGCTTCTGAGGCAGTTTGGGCCGCCGGACTTAACACACTGCGCCTTGTGGATTACCACGATAATGAAATTGTGATTGGTGCGCCCAATCAGATTCAGTTGCTCCGTGTGCAACAGCGCTATCTGCCCTTCATCACCGAACAGGCGCAGCTCTTAGTCGGGCGCGAAGTCCAAGTTTCGCTCACCGTCACCGATGCATCCGAGGAGAACAATGTGCTGGGAGGCGGCGTAGAAGAGCCCGACGTGAGCGTTCCCGCCGTCGCGTTCGCCCCGAGTGTCGATCGTCCCGCTCGACTCGATCCACGCATGACCTTCGATTCCTTCGTGCCGGGTTCATCGAACCGTCTCGCGTTCGCCGCGGCCCAGTCAGTGGCTGAAACTCCTGGTCGTGCCTACAATCCGCTCATGATCTACGGGAACTCCGGTTTGGGCAAGACCCACCTCCTACACGCCATTGGCAACTACGTCCAGGAGAACTATCCCGGGCGCAAGGTGCTCTACGTGTCGACCGAGACCTTTCTTAACGACTTCATTCGTGCGATTCAAACGCGCACGCAACTCGCGCTGCACGAGCGCTACCGCGAGAACGACGTTCTCTTGATCGACGACATTCAGTTCATGGAGACGCGCGGCGAAACGTTCCACGAGGAGATCTTCCACACGTACAACGCGCTGCACGGCGAGGGCAAGCAGATCGTCTTGACGTCGGACCGATCACCACGCGACCTCGCCGGACTGCAGGAACGATTCCGTAGCCGTCTCCTGCAAGGACTTGTCACCGAAATCGACCAGCCGGACTTAGAGACCAGGATCGCGATCTTGCGCTCCAAGTCCGAACGCGAAGGAATTGCGCTACCCAATGACGTGGCTGAGTGGATTGCGCACCGCGTCCGCGACAACATTCGCGAACTCGAGGGATCGATCACGATGCTGCGCGCCTTCGCCAACCTGCGCCAGGAACCGATCTCCCTGGAACTCGCCAAAGCGCACCTGACGAACCTTGGTCAAGAGCAGGTCGTTCTAAAGCCCGAGACAATACTTTCGGTCGTCGCTGACTTCTACGGTCTTTCCGTCGAAGACGTGCGTGGTTCGAAGCGACTTCGTCCACTCGTCCATGCTCGCCACATCGCGATGTATCTGATACGTGACATGCTCAATAACTATTCGTATCCGATGATCGCGAGAATCTTCGATGGTCGCAATCACACGACCGTCATCAGCGGTGTCGAAAAGATTAAAGAGCAGATCACCGTCAATCCTGAAGTACTCGCGCAAGTCAACCAACTGAAGCGTCGGCTCCAGGGGGAGAGTCGCGAATAATTTGTGGGCAACCTTGGGGTCACCTTGTTGATTACAAGTTGACAACCAAGACGTCGTGCACATGACTTCAAGGTTGAGTGGCGAGGGTTGAAACAGTTAGCAACAGAGGTGTGTGTAGAGAGACTTCGTAAAAGACGGTTCTGATCAGGATTGTTGGAGAGTACTCCACATATCCACAGACCTACTACTACTAAGACTTCCACACATACAAAAACACACCGTAATCTCAGTAGCAAAGAAAGGCAGTCCAATGAAGTTCAAGTCTGAGCGCGACATCCTCGTTGAAGCACTGAGTGCTGCGAGTCGAGTTGTTGCTACACGATTGATCGGCGCCTCGTCGGGTGTGCTTCTCTCGTTAAGTGGAAACCAGTTGGTCGTTACCGGCACCGACCTCGATATCACCGTGCGCACAACCGTTGACGTCATCGGAGTCGAGGACGGTTCCTCCGTCGTGCCGGCCCGTCTCATTGTTGACGCGGTGCGGTCACTCGAAGCGGGCGCGGTCACTATCTCGAGCAACGAGGAGACCGTGGAGGTGTCGCTAGGGCGCGCGAAGTTCTCGCTGCGAACGTTCTCCGTGGCCGACTACCCCAAGCTCCCACCCATCACCGGTCAGCTGACGTCGATCGCGTCGAGCGACCTCATCCAAGGACTCAACCAAGTCGTGCGCGCCGCCGCGAACGACGACGCCAGACCGCTGTTAACTGGTGTTCTCTTCACGACCGACAACGGTGTCCTGCGAATGATCGCGACCGACTCGTACCGACTCGCGGTGCGCGACGTGCCAGAGGTCGAAGGTATCGGCGGGGCGCACGACCTGCTCGTGCCGGCGCGCGCCCTCCAAGAACTGCAGCGAGCCGCGGCCTCACTACCAGAGGACGGCCAAATCGGTGTGACCTTGACCGACGCGGAGATCTGCTTCGTGGTGGGGGGGACCAGCATCGCGTCTCGTCTCATCGATGGGAACTACCCGTCAGTACTCCAGCTGATTCCAGCGAGCTACCCCAACCAGCTGCGCGTCGCGAAAGATACGTTGCTCACGTCGCTCAAGCGCGCCAAGCTCCTCGCGAAAGACTCAACGTCGTCGGTTCGTCTGACGATGAAGGATCGCTCCGTAGAGATCCGCACCCAGAGTCACGACGCCGGTGACGTCGAGGACAATGTTGACGCCGACTACGGCGGCGAGGAGATGACCATCGCCTTCAACCCAAGTTTCCTGATCGACGGTATTGAAGCCGTACCCGGTGACGAGGTGGTATTGGAGATGTCGGACTCGGTGCGCCCAGCCATGGTTCACGGTGTTGAGGACACGCGATTCCGCTACCTTCTCATGCCGGTGCGCGTTCAGTAGCGC
This sequence comes from uncultured Acidimicrobiaceae bacterium, assembly GCA_963800765.1. Classification (GTDB taxonomy): domain Bacteria; phylum Actinomycetota; class Acidimicrobiia; order Acidimicrobiales; family RAAP-2; genus RAAP-2. The sequence continues at coordinate 190,056 of CAWDCF010000004.1, read as the reverse complement.
AGGCGATCGTCGTGGGTCTCCACGAGCTTCGATTGCGTGATTTCAGGCTCTTCCAGGAACTCTCCTTCCAACCTGACGCCAGTGCGATCACCGTGCTCCTCTCGGCCAATGGGACGGGTAAGACGTCGGTCCTCGAAGCCGTCTACGCGCTGGCCACGGCTTCGTCTTTTCGCACGAGTGTGGCGAGCGACATGATCCGTGCCGGCGAGAGCGCGAGCGAGGTCCACGGCGTGCTGTTTCAGCGAGAGCGGCGCATCCAGGTAGACCTGACGCTCACGAGGGGCACTCGAAACACGACGAAACGAATGCTGGTCAACGGCCAGCGGCCTAAGTCCCGGGCGGAACTCGCTGAGGCCCTCCCACTCACGGTCTTCACGCCTGAGGGGGTCGACATCGTTCGCCAAGGACCCGAGAATCGCCGACTGTTCCTCACGAACTTGATGACGGACGTCGACCCCACGAGCGGTGATGTCATCGAACGCTTTGCTCGAATTCTGAGTCAGCGAAACGCTCTACTGCGCGCGTTGGGCGGTGAGCGCCCGACGTCATCACAACTGGGAGAGCTCGACGTATGGACGAGCGACTTCTGCAACGTGAGCGATGAACTCATCACGCTTCGAATACGTCTCCTTGACGACGTTGCACCACTGGTCGCGCACTACTACCACGAGCTCGCCGAAGACGACTCGCGCGTGGAACTTTCCTACGAGCGGTCGTGGCGTGGTGACCTCGCGGGCGCCCTACGTGACGCGTACGACGACGATCGATTTCGCGGTCACACGACGGTTGGTCCACAACGTGATGACATCGCACTTCATCTCAACGGACGCGACACTCGTCGTCAAGCGTCCCAGGGTGAGCAACGCTCGCTCGCACTCGCACTTCGTCTGGCCGGTCACGAACTGGTGCAACAACGTCGAGGTGTCGATCCATTGCTGTTGCTCGACGATGTCTTCAGTGAACTCGATCCGATGCGGAGCGATCGCCTCTTAAATCTGCTCCCAACAGGGCAAACACTCGTGACGACCGCTTCGCCACTACCGACCGCGATGCACCCCGCTGCGGTCATTGACCTCACGAAGTTTTCGTCATGAAGGCGCGCGACGAACAGCCGGCGAAGTTGGGCGAGCTACTCAACACGCTGGCGGGGCGACTTCGAAAAGTTGATCTTCGTGACATTGACGAGATACGAGAACTCTGGCCGCGCATCGTTGAGCCGGTCATTGCCGAGCACTGTCGACCCGAGTTCGTGAAGAACGGAGTACTCCTCGTCACGGTGCCGTCGGGGGCGTTCGCGCAACGGGTCATGAGTGACGCGACGACGATTTTAGAGGGTTTCGCTCCACTCGCAGAACGTGCTCCGACGTCGCTTCGAACGGTCCTCGCCAAGCCCTAGAAATAGGCAAAAGAAGTGCTCGTTTGAGGCCTTTGGAGGGCCGAATGTGACATCTTCTCGGGTAGGATAGAACAGTCGAAAAATTGTGTTCGACTGCGCAGAAAGCGCCACTATTTCGCCACCGAAAGGATGCCTACGTGCCCCAGAAGACCAAGGGACCTGCTAGCTACGACGCCAGCGACATCACCGTTCTCGAAGGTCTAGAACCAGTCAGGGTGCGACCGGGCATGTACATCGGTTCGACGGGACCCTCGGGCCTCCACCACCTCATTTGGGAGGTCGTCGACAACGCCGTCGACGAGGCGATGGCCGGTTTTTGCACGCGAATCGACGTGACGCTCCTCGCCAACGGTGGCGTTCGCGTCGTGGACGACGGCCGCGGAATTCCCGTTGGCGAGATGCCCGCATACCCCGGTAAATCGGCAGCCGAAATCGTGCTGACGACGTTGCACGCGGGCGGAAAGTTCGGCGGTGAGGGCTACAAGGTCTCGGGTGGGCTGCACGGCGTGGGTGTCTCGGTGGTGAACGCACTGTCGAAGGAACTGACGCTCGAAATCGACGTCGACGACAAGCATCACGTGCTGGTGTTCAAGAACGGCGGCAAGATGCAAGGCAAGATGAAGATCACCGGTCCCGCACCGCGCGGACGAACCGGTACGACGGTCACGTTCACACCCGACCCGACGATCTTTGATGACACGGAGTTCCGCGCGCAGACCGTGCTCGAGCGTCTTCAGATCAAGGCGTTCTTGAATCGCGGACTCGAGATTCGATTCGTCGACGAACGCGAAGGTCGTCAGGCGAAAGAGACCTTCAAGTACAACGGTGGCATCGCCGACTACGTACGTCACCTGAACAACGCCAAGGAGTCGCTGTTCCGCAAGGTGGGTGCCTACGAGCAGTCTGAGGAGCGTCAGGAAGTCGAAGTCGCCTTCCAGTGGAACACCGGTTACTACGAGAGCATCCACTCGTTCGCGAACGGCATATCGACCATTGAAGGCGGCATGCACGAAGAGGGTTTCCGTAAGGCGATCACCAACGTGGTGAACCGTTACGCGCGCAAGCGCAATCTCCTAAAAGAGAAGGAAGAGAACCTCACCGGCGACGACATCCGCGAAGGTCTCACGGCGGTCATCTCCGTCCGCTTGGCCGAGCCTCAATTCGAAGGTCAGACCAAGGGCAAGCTGGGCAACGTCTCGATCCGATCGCTCGTGGAACGTGCGACGAACGAGAAGCTGGCCGACTGGCTCGAGGAGAATCCCAAAGAGGGTAGTCAGGTCGTCGCGAAGGCGGTCCAGGCCGCGCGCGCGCGCATGGCTGCGCATCAGGCGCGCGACCTCACGCGGCGCAAGAGCGCGCTCGACGGAGCGGGCCTGCCCGGCAAACTCGTCGACTGCTCCTCGAACGAACCTCGAGAATGCGAACTGTTCATCGTCGAGGGCAACTCGGCCGGTGGTTCCGCGAAAGACGCCCGCAATCCGCGCATTCAGGCGATCCTGCCGATCCGCGGGAAGATCCTGAACGTCGAGAAGGCTCGCTCCGACAAAATTCTGCGCAACACCGAGATCCAAGCACTTATCTCTGCAATCGGCGCCGGAGTCGACGCCGACTTCGATGTGACCAAGATCCGCTACGACAAGATCATCTTGTTGGCTGACGCGGACGTCGACGGCAGCCACATCCGGACACTGCTGCTGACGTTCTTCTTCCGTCAAATGACCGAACTCGTGAACAACGGACACGTCTACGTCGGACAGCCGCCGCTGTATTCGACGCTCGTGGGCAAAGAGAAGGTCTATCTGCGCGACGACGTTGAGAAGGCGAAATTCCTCAGTGAACACCCCGATCACAAGAACGACTTCCAACGACTGAAGGGACTCGGCGAGATGGACTTCGACGAGCTGCGTGACACGACGATGGACCCTTCGAAGCGCGCGCTGCTACAGATCACGGTGGAGCAGGCGGCCCTCGCTGACGAGGTCTGCTCGATTCTCATGGGCGATGACGTTCCCCAACGCCGACACTTCATTCAAACGAACGCGAAAGACGTTCGCTTCCTGGACATCTAGGCGGAGAGGCATATGGCACGCAAGAGCGACAACACAGGCGACACGACGCCACCAGTCGACGAGGTGATTGGTTACATCGAGCCCATCGAGATCAACCTCGAGATGGAGCGATCCTTCCTCGAGTACTCGATGTCGGTCATCGTGTCACGGGCCCTCCCCGACGCGAGAGACGGACTGAAGCCCGTCCATCGTCGCATCCTCTACTCCATGTTCGATCAGGGACTGCGACCCGACCGACCGCACGCGAAGTGCGCGAAGGTCGTGGGCGAGGTGATGGGTACCTATCACCCACACGGCGACAGCGCGATCTACGACGCCCTAGTTCGCATGGTGCAGGACTTCGCGATGCGCCACCCACTGGTGAGCGGCCACGGCAACTTCGGCGGCACCGGTCCAGACGAAGGTGCTGCGGCCATGCGCTACACGGAGTGTCGTTTGGCGCCGATTGCGCTTGAACTGCTCGACTCCATTGACGAAGAGACCGTCGATTTTGAATCGAACTACGACAACTCCACCCAACAACCAACGGTGCTGCCCTCGCGATTCCCGAACCTCTTGGTGAACGGCTCCCAGGGCATCGCGGTCGGTATGGCGACCAAGATCCCCCCGCACAACCTCGCCGAAGTGATCGACGCGACCTTGCATCTACTGGCCAATCCTGCGGCCACGTCCGACGATCTCATGGCGTACGTGAAGGGGCCAGACTTCCCGACCGGGGCGCAGATTCTTGGACGCCAGGGGATCCTCGACGCGTATCGCACGGGACGGGGATCAATCAAGATGCGCGCCGTGGCTGAGATCGAAGAGACCAGCAAAGACGTCCGCATCGTCGTGACCGAATTTCCCTACGAGGTGTCGGTTGAGTCGATCGAGGAGAAGATCTACGACCTCGTGAAGAACGGCGACGTCGACGGCATCTCGGCGGTACAGAACGACTCCGCCGGCCGCAAGGCTCGACTCGTGATCAAGTTGAAGCGCGACGCGAACGCGAACGTGGTGCTCAACAAGCTCTACAAGAACACGTCGCTTCAGACGACGTTCGCCGTGAACATGCTCGCCCTCGTCGACGGCGTGCCGCGCACACTCACCTTGGCGCAGGCACTGACGCACTACATCGCGCACCAAGTCGAAGTCGTAACGAGGCGCACGCAGTTCCGTTTGCGCAAGGCCGAGGCGCGAGCCCACATCGTCGAAGGTCTTCTCAAGGCCATCGACATGCTCGATCTCGTGATCGCGGCGATTCGCGGGTCTGATGACCGAGGGGCCGCGCGCATCGCGCTGATGGCCGCACCGTTCGAGTTCTCCGAGGAGCAGGCGAACCACATCTTGGACATGACGCTCGGTCGACTCACACGACTTGGCCGAAGTGAGCTCGAGGACGAAATGGCGAAGCTCCGTGAGACGATCGCCGAACTGCAGTCGATCCTGGCGAGCGACACCAAGCTTCGTGGCGTCATCTCTGATGAGATCACCGCCATTCGTGACAAGTACGCCAATCCTCGCGTCACGCAGATCGTGAACGATCCGGGCGAACTCGGGATGGAGGACCTCATCGACGATGAGGACATCGTCATCACGATGACCCAGGCCGGCTACGTGAAGTCGGTCGCCGCCGACGCCTTCCGCGTCCAGGGTCGCGGTGGTCGCGGGGTCCAGGGCGCGAAGTTGCGCGATGAGGACTTCGTCCAACAGATCGTGCACACGACGACGCACGCCTATCTGTTGTTGTTCTCGAACCGCGGACGGGTCTTTCGACTGCGGGGCCACGAGATCCCGATGAAGGAACGCACCGCGAAGGGCACGGCGATTGTCAACCTGCTCAACCTCCAACCCGGTGAGCTCATCCAGGCCATCGTCACGACGGACGACTTCCCGAAGGACAAGTTCCTCGTGTTCGCCACGGCGAACGGCACCGTCAAGAAGACCGCATTCAGTGAGTACGACAAATCGCGTCGTGAAGGCTGGATCGCCATCAATCTGCGTGAGGGCGATGAGGTCGTGCGCGTGGTCGCCACCACCGGCACGGAAGACCTCATGGTCGTCACGTACCGAGGCATGGCGATCCGATTCACGGAGGACGAAGTGCGAGAAGTCGGTCGCGATTCGATGGGGGTGCGAGGCATCAAGCTGCGCGGCGACGACAAGGCCATTTCGCTCGACGTTGTGCGTGAGGACGCCGACCTGTTCCTCGTCACCGACACGGGCTTTGGCAAGCGCGTGAAGATCGAGCGCTTCAATCGTCAGGGTCGAGGTGGCCAGGGTGTGCGCGCGATCAAACTGACCGCGGCGCGCGGTTTCGTGGTCGCGGCCTTCATGACCCGTCTGGACGACGAGGTCATGTTGGCATCGAGCGGGGGAGTGCTGATCCGCACCCCGGTGCGTGAAGTCTCCTCACAGGGCCGCGACGCCACGGGTGTGCGCGTCATGAACCTCGATGAGGGCCATTCGTTGGCGACGGCCGCGCTCGTACCGAGCGAAGAAGAGGATTAGGCGGCGCGGCGCGCCCAAGCCCGACGAAGCACGTCGACTATTTGATGGGCGCCCTGGGCGCCCACGACCATGAACTTGCCATCAAGGAGCAGGCAGGGCACGCCGGTGATGCCCAGTTCCTGCGCGGCGGCCTCATCCCCACGAACGTCGACGGCAAACGCGTCGCCCTCCCACAACTCGTCGACGTCGGTCACGCCGACGTCGCGAGCGAGTTCGCTCAGGCGCTCGTGACTGCTGATCAGTTCACCGTCGCAGAAGTAGGCGCGAAAGAGCCGTTCGCTGGCCGCGTCGCCGAGCCCCTGCGTCGAGGCGAGGGCAATGACGCGATGGGCATCGAACGTGTTCGTCGGCTGGGCGCTGGCGAGCGACCACTCCATACCGAGTTGGCGAGCCTCGCCCTCCATGCGAACGTGCATCTCTCGCACACTCGTGACGGGCATTGAATACTTGCGCGCGACGAGTTCCTCGAGCGACGCGTCGTAGTGGAGTTTGGCGGCCGGATCGAGCTCGAACGCACGGTGGCGTAACTCCACGTCGTCTCGATGCTCGAAGTGGGAGAGGGCCTCGGCAAGTTGTCGTGTGCCGAGGTAACAGAAGGGACAGACGACGTCGCTCCAGATGTCGATAACGAAGGGATCGCTCATGTCTAAATGTTCCCACAGGCCGTCGCGTCGGGCAGAATGTTTCGATGACCGCCCGCGAGATGAGTGCCGACGAGGCCGCGGCACTGTTTCGACCCCGTGACACCGCGGGCTTTGGCATCATCAGCGGGACGCCGATCGCAATGTTGCGAGCGCTCGGCAAGCGATCGGATTGGGAGGACCTCACCTTCAGCGGCGGGCTCTCGCTCGCACCGCCCGACGTCTTTCTCCGGCCCAACGTTCACTACCGCGTCAGTTTCTACGGTGGCGTTGAACGCCAGCTGGCGCTTCAAGGCGCGGACGTGGCGCACGTCCCTTCGTTCTTTCGCCACTACGGACTTCTGATTCAGCACCTGCAGGCGCGGGTCATGATGGCGCCGGTTTCGATGCCCGACGAACTCGGCCGGGTCAGCCTCTCGCTCTACAACGGGGCACACCGCGAGGAGTTGGTGCGTGCCGGCCGTGACCCCGAGCGACTCCTGATCGTCGAGGCGTCGCCGCACTTTCCGCGTACGCACGCCTTGGCCGGTCACGAGAACCATCTCGACTTGGACGACGTCGACGTCATCGTGTACACCGACGAGCAGCCCGTCGCCCTCGCCAAGGAGGCCGGTTCGCCCGAGGACTTGAAGATCGCCGAGTACGCGGCCGCCTACATCCCCGACGGCGCGACGCTCCAAACCGGCATCGGGGCGGTGCCCAACCTCGTGGCGCACGCTCTCAGCGAGGGTGAAGGGGGCGACTACGGCGTGCACTCCGAGATGTTCACCGACGGTCTCTTCGAGTTGATGGCCGCGGGCAAGGTCACGAACCAGAGGAAGACGATCAACCGAGGAGCGTCGGTGATCACCTTCGCGACGGGAAGCCGCGCGATGTACGACTTCATGGACGACAATCCCGACATTGGTGTGGCGCCGGTGTTCTACACCAACGACCCCCACGTCATCGCCCAGAACCACCGCATGGTCTCGATCAACTCGGCGCTGGAGGTCGACCTGCAGGGCCAGATCATTGCCGACACGATCGGGCCGCGGCAGTTCTCGGGCGTCGGCGGACATCAGGACTTCACCGAGGGAACGAGTCTCTCGCTCGAGCACGTCTCGTTGATCTGTCTCCAGTCGACCGCGACGGTCAACGGGGAACTGAAGAGCCGTATCATTGGACTCATGACCCCGAATTCGACCGTGACCTCCCCACGCCATTTGGCGGGCGTCATCGTGACCGAATACGGCTCGGCAGACCTGCGCGGACGAACCGTGAGGGAGCGCGCCGAACTGCTGACGAACATCGCCCACCCGCAGTTTCGAGACGAACTAACTGCAGCGGCTGAGTTGCTAGGGCGCTAAATGCTCATAGTTCGAGATTTAGGCATAGAGATCGGCGCTCGACGCATCCTCAACCCCGTCTCCTTCACGGTCGGTAACGCCGAGAAGGTGGGCATCGTCGGACGAAACGGTGCCGGCAAGTCAACGTTGATGTCCGTGCTGCTCGGTGAACATCCCGAACACCTGCGGATCGAAGGGACCGTGACCCACCAGGGCACGCTGAGCCACCTACCCCAGGAGCCGGTGCCCGACGGGCTCGGCGTCGAACCGATTGGATTGAGTCACGTGCTGAGTGCGCGGGGCCTCGACCAGCTCGACGCCGATATGCAACACGCGCGCCACGAGCTCGCCGCCGACCCGACCGATGAGACCATTCATCGCTTCACGGCCCTCGAAGAGGACTTCCGCGAACGCGGCGGTTACGAAGCCGAGTCCGAGGTGTCGAGATTGGCGGCCGGACTCGGACTGAAGGAGGATCTCCTCCTCGAAGACCTGAACTCGCTCTCGGGTGGTCAACGCCGCCGCGTCGACCTGATGCGCGTCCTCTACGAACAGCCCAACACGATGGTGCTCGACGAACCTACGAACCACCTCGACAAGGCGGCCAAGCGCTGGCTCTTCGAAGAGCTCGACCGCTTTCGCGGCACCGTGCTCGTCATCAGTCACGACCTGCCCCTCCTCGATAAGTCGATTGACCGCGTCCTCGCGCTGCGAGAAGGCCAGTTGCGTGAGTACAAGGGCAACTACTCCAAGTTCTTGAAACTCGAGGAGGAACGTCGCCTGAGCGAGGAGAAGCTCGCGGCCCATCAGGACGAGCAGATCGACCGGTTCTCCAAACTGGCCGACTCGATGCGTGGTCAGACCGAGAAGCGTGCGCGTCTCGCGAAGGTGCTCGACCGCAAGGTCGAGAAGCTCCAGGACAATCGCGTGGAAGTGACCAAGAAGGAACGCAAGGTCACCTTCAAACTTCCGATTCCTCCTCGCAGCGGCGATGTGCCGATGACCGTCGAGCACGTCGCCGTAAGTTACGGCGCACTCAAGGTCCTGCGTGACGTCAACTTCATCACGCGTCGTGGCGATCGAATCGTGATCGTCGGGCGCAACGGTGCGGGCAAGTCGTCGATGCTGCGTTGCCTCGCGGGCACCCAGAAAGTGCAGCAGGGACTGGTGAAGTTCGGCGCGAACGTGACGGTGGGCTACTTCGCCCAGGAGAACGAACAACTGGACTTCGACAAGACCGTCCTCGGCAACCTCGAAAACGCCACGGTCGTGACCGAGGTGCAGCGTCGATCACTGCTCGGCGCGTTCGGTCTGAAGGGCTCGGCCGCACACCAAATGCCGGGCACGCTGTCCGGTGGCGAACGCGCGAAGTTGGCGCTGGCGATCCTGGCGTCGAGTGACGCAAACCTGCTGCTCCTGGACGAACCCACGAACAACCTCGACCCAGCCAGTGTCGTGGCATTGGGCGAGATGATGCACAAGTGGAAGGGCACGATTGTCGCGGTGAGCCACGAACGAGGTTTCGTCGAGACGCTCGAGCCGACGCACGCCGTTTTGTTGCCCGAGGAGTACTTCGACCTTTGGAACGATGACTACATGGACTTGATCGAACAGCGTTGACGATGGACCTGGTCGTCGGCACTCGACACCGGTCATCGCGCGGGAAGATTCCGCATCGCTCAAGAGACATCAAGGTTAGGGTGCCCTATGCGTCACTTCGGGGTGCCCCGAATCAGTGGATTGGTCATGTCAGCAACCGTGAGCGACCATGTGCTTCTCACCTGAGGGCGACCTCATCGGCGGTCTCGTCGTCACCGCCATTGGCGTGGACGCCTGCCTGCACCTGCGCGCCCGGCCCGAATATCGGCTCATCGCGCCGTTCCCGATCCTCCTCGGGCTGCATCAAGTCGACGAGACCTTCGTGTGGTGGCAGCTGCAGGGCCACGTGCCCCACGGCGTCGGCGTCGTGGCCATGTGGATCTACCTGCTCTTCGCGTTCGTTGTCTTGCCGACGCTGGTGCCGACCATGGTCTTTCTCCTCGTACCGAGGGAGCGAAGAAAGGTCATCGCGCCATTTCTCGTCATGGGGATCGCGGTCTCGGCGCTGCTCCTCGAGACGATGCTGCGCGGGCATCCCTCGGCGAAGCTCGGTTCGTATCACGTGGCGTACACGATCGGTCTCCAACACGGCGTCATCATCATCGGCCTCTACATCGCCGCGACGTGTGGATCGATGCTCGCTTCGGGAATGCGTAACGTCGTGTGGTTTGGCGTCGTCAACCTAGTGGCGGTGATCGTCCTCGCGCGACTCTGCGCGAATGGCTTCGCCTCACTGTGGTGCTTCTACGCGGCGCTCGCGAGCGGCGCCATCGCGCTGCACCTGCGTCTCGCCAAGCCACGACGCGAACCGGTCTCGCTCACTCGCGCGACCGGCGCTACGTAGTCGCGAGTCGTTCCAGTAGTCGAGCCTTGATAGCGGGCCACTCTGAGGGCAGGACCGAGTACATCGCGGTGTCGCGCGTACGCTCCTCCTCGCCGTCAACCTGGGAAGGCTGCCAGCTGCGCAGCACTCCTTCGAACTGAGCGCCGATGCGCTCGATGGCCCGGCGCGATCGCTCATTGCGTGCGTCGGATTTGAGGTCGAGTCGCTGCACACCCCACTCATCGAAGGCGTGGCTCATCATCAGGAATTTCGCCTCGGTGTTGCACGGCGTTCGCTGCCACGGGGCCGCCAAGAATGTCCCACCGATCTCCGCCGCGTCGGGAAACGGTCGCTCCAGCCACCAGCGCAATAGGAGAAACCTCGTCATGCCGATGATCTCGCCCGTGTCGGCACGTCGCGTCACGAACGGCACAGCGGTCCGACCATCCTGATCGGCGAGCAACCTCCCAACGACGCTCTCCATCCCTTCGAGATTGTCCGGGATGAGCGACCACTTGAACGTCGCGCGATCACCAGAGGCCGCGCGCACCAGTCCGGCGACGTCGTCGAGCGTGAGTGGGGTCAGCGTCACGAAGCGCCCCGCGAGGGTGACGGCCAAGTCATTCATCCGTCAACACTAAGGCGCCACCGCGCTCACGGCGTGCGCGTACTGTTGAAGGTTCACCCAAGGTCACCGTTGACCTGGCGAGCCAGGGGAGGTCGCGTGCAGTACTTCACACGTCGCCACGGCGCCGCGTGCCGACTCTCTAAGGATGTGCCGTGTTCGTAGTCGAGTACATCGCGGGGATTTTGATTGTGCTCGTGACGGTCATCTCGGTGCTCTTCATCTTGGTGCTGCCGCGTCAGCCGGAGGGTCTCGAAAAGCTCACGGTGATCGTCAACAAGGCCGTGCACGCGACGTTCCTCAACTTCTCGCGCATCGCACGAACCTACGAGGGCAAGGACCAGATCCTGGCCCCGACGGCGCCGGTCGCACTGATCGCGCAGCTCTTGTTCTGGGCATTCTCACTCGTCATGGGTTTCGCGCTCATGTTGATGCCGACGACCCACTCCTTCGGGCTCGCCTGCACCCAGGCGTTGACGTCGCTGTTCACGGTGGGATCGATTCACGCGGGCGGTATCGCGAACGTCGGGATCGACATCGCGGCGGGGGCCACCTGGGTGGTGATCGTCGCACTCCAGATCGCCTACCTTCCATCGCTCTACAGCGCCTTCAGTCGTCGAGAGGCACTCGTGACGACGCTCGAAAGCCGCGCCGGCGCGCCGGCGTGGGGCCCCGAGTTGCTCTCGCGCCATCAGCTCGTGGGCATCACCGACGCGCTGGGACAGCTCTACGCCGACTGGGAGCAGTGGGCGGCCGAGGTCACCGAGAGTCACACCACCTACCCCGTACTGCTGCTCTTTCGCTCACCCGAGCCGTGGCTGAACTGGATCATCGGCCTCCTCGCGGTGCTGGACGCCGGGGCCATGCAGTTGGCGCTGTCGCCCAGCACGGCACCGAGTTCCACTCGACTGTGCCTGCGCATGGGCTTCACCATGTTCAATCGGATCGCGGCCTCACTGGGCCAGGAGGTCGAAACCGATCCGGACCCCGACGGTGCCATCACGCTCGAGTTCGCCGAATTCGAGAGCGCGGTCCAACGTCTCGCCGACTACGGATTCCCGATGGAGCGCACGGCCGAAGAGGCCTGGCCGCACTTCAAGGGCTGGCGCATCAACTACGAGCACTCCGCCTACTTCATCGCCGACCACTTCACGGCGCCGCTCGCTCCGTGGTCGGGCACCCGTCGCCACCTTCGCGCCGGCGTAGTTGAGCCACTACGGCCGCCGCACCGCTCGCCGGGCGCCGCCAAGTTCGCCGCCGCGCGACCCGAGGTCGTCAACCCCGAGCGCACCACGAGACGATCGGCACGACGTAACCCTGAATGAAGCAAACCCCGCACGAACAGTGCGGGGTTTGCCTGTGGACTGACGTCTGAATGGATGAAGTCTGCGTCGGCTTCAGTCTTCAGACTGACTGTTGTTTGTTAATAGAGGATGGGTCCGCCGGGATTTATACCTCCTGATGACGAGATGGGCAGCTGGACGTAGGTGGGGTCAACGGCCAGCGTTGTCCAGGTCCCCGAGTACGTCGACCCATCGGAGTTGGTAACCGTTCCGGTGTAGGTGTAGAGCGGCAGCATCCACACCGACCCGTCGGTCAATGTGTAGGACGACAACGACGTGGACACCGAGTCGAGTGTGACGTCGACAATCGGCGGGTCCGACGGTGCGGTCGTCGTGGTGGCGTTGGAGGGGTCCGTGGTGGTCGTGTCAGAAGGGGGAGACGCGGGTGACGTCGACGGGGCACCGGAGTTCGAACCTGACGAGAGCGGTGCGCCGCTTCCCTGGTCGGACGTGCCACTCGACGTCTGTGCGAACTCGGCCTGCTGTTGGGCCTCGAGCACGCTCACGCCCGCCGCCGGGCTCTGCAGCGGGTAGTTGACCGAAGGCATGAGCGAGAAGGCCGGTCCGTCGGCCTCGATCACGTTGTTGTTCGAGTCGATCGTGATGTCAACCGTTTGATCGGTCAGCACGCCGTTGATGGTGACGCTGTAGCTCGCGGTCTCCTCGTTCGTCGTGACGTCGGGCTGGCCCGGGGTACTGGCCGTGATGGTCTGCGAGGAGTACTGGGGGTCAGTGACGGCGTAGCCGTAACCCAGCTGGGTGAGGTAGCTCTGGACGTCGGCGTCGATGGTCGAATTGCTGGGCATGACTGCCGTCGTACCGTCGGTGGTCGTGATCGACGTCGCACTTGACGCCGCGTTCGACGGTGCACTGTTGTAGTACCACTGGGGGACCCCGCCGTAGTTCTCGTAATCCAACGTGTCACCGGCGGTGTCGGTGACGGTCCAGTCGCTCCCGTCGTTGTTCGTGTCGACCGGTGTGCCAGCGACGTTGAAGATCGTGGCGAGTCGCGAGGCCTCCGACGATGGACTCGCCGGCAACGACAACTCGTAGGAGGGTGCGGACCCGGGGGTCGTGGCGAGGCCCGAACCGGCGGTGAAGTCAAACTCTTCGTAGATGCGCATGAGGCCACTCTTGGGCAGCGCCGCCGAACCGAAGCTCGACGGTGTGTGCGGGCTCGCCGACTTCGCGGCGCTCAAGGTGAGCACTTGAAGGGCCGGTCCGGCGCCATCGAGGACGGCGATGCCGCCGACGGTGAGGACGGCGGCCATCGTGACGGCGCTCGCCATCTTCAATTGGAAACTGCGCAACACGTGTCGGCGCGCGAGGGGTGCTCGAGCCTCGATTCGCGAGATCATCGCGTCGGCATTGGGGTGCTGGTACGACATTCCCGCCGCCGGATCGGCAGCGCGCAGCCGTTCGTCAAAATCACTCATCGGTTCTCCTTCGCCTTCATACCTAGTTCTTGTCGCGAACCGGTCAGAACTTTCAGATGACCTGCGCCGCGGCGAATCGCTCACGAAAACGGGCCTGGGCCCGGGATAATCGCACCGCGGCCGCGTTCGTCGTTATGTTCAGGGCGACGCCGAGGTCGTGGGTGTCGAGACCGTCCCAGGCGTTCAGCATCAAGACCTCGCGGTCGTCATCGTTGAGCGCAACGAGCGCGTCTCGCACGCCCGAATCCGCGATGACGAAGTCCTCCGCGGACGGCGCGTTCGCCGGTTCGGGGAGCGTTGACTCGAAATTCGTTCGCCGGTAGTAACTGCGCCGGGCGTTGCGTAGGACATTTCGGGCCACACCGATCATCCAGGGAAGTTCCGCCTCGGAGGGCACGTCGTCGAGCCTTCGCCACACGACGAACAGCGTCTCTTCGACGAGGTCGTCGAGGTCGGCCACGGTCAGGGGGTGCAGGCGCCGCCGCAGGTAGTTGCCGACGGCCGGACTGTGTTCGTGCACGAGGCGACGAAAGCGATCATCTTGAGGTGAGCCCATTACCTGCTTCTGTCCGACGGGACTTCCTTCTTACTACCGGAGAGAGAAATTACTCTCCGGTTCGGTGATGGCCCTGGCTCTAGGGCTTCGTCCGGACCAGCATGGCCTCTTGTTCACGGGTGAGCCACCACGAGGGAAGATCGCGGTCGCCCCACCACGCCACCACGTCGTCGACGCTGTCCTCAAGACTGCGCAACGTGAGTCCGGCCGCGAGCGCTTTCGCCGGGTTCAGGTCCATGACCGTCTCGTTGCGGGTGCCGGACCAGAGGGGGAAGCGCGAATCGAGGTGATGACTCGAGACGTGGCGAGCCGAAACCTCAACGAGTTTCGTCTCACTGGGCCCCACGTGATCGGCGATCTGTTGCATGACGTCGAAGAACGTCGGGGCCGGATACGGACCGCACACGTGGAAGGCCCCGGGCGTGGACTTGTCGGCGAGCCTGACGACGAACTCTCCGAGGTCGCGTGCATCGATGTACTGCAGGGCGTTATCGCGCGGTCCCGCGACCGCGACGTTCCCGCCGCGCTGTATTCGCGTCACCCAGTAGGGGAAGCGCATCGTGGCGTCGTGACTGCCAATGACGTAGGTCGGTCGCACCAACGTGAGTTGGTCACCGAAGTGCTCGCTCGCCGCCCTCTCACAGGCGGCCTTCAGGGGACCGTAGGTCTCGGCCGTAATCGGCGCGTCGGGCTCGCTCGGGGCGTCGCTCCAGAGTTCAGCCGTCTCCTCGGTCGCACCCGACAGCGCGGGGTCTTCATACGCGGAGACCGAGGAGATCTGAATGTGGTGGCCGCCGCGCTTCCCGAGGGCGTTCGCGAGCACTTCGACGTCGATCGGGCGATAGGCAATGGCGTCGACCGTGACGTCGAAGGAGAGGCCGTTGAGCGCCGACATGTCGCCCTGCCGGTCGCCAATCAGCCTCGTCACATCTGCGGGCAGATCGGTCTCGGTCTGGCCACGATTGATCACCGTGACGTCGTGTCCGCCGTCGAGAGCGGCGAACGCAATGGCCCGACCGACGAACGATGTGCCGCCAACAATGAGTATTCGCATTCGTCTCCTAACGCAACATCCGCAATGCTACGAGGAAGGAACTCGCGTTCCCGTGACCACGTTGGCGATGCTGAGCGGTCCATCAGGTGCTCGGCATCCTGCGCGCGCTCGCGCCGGGCACGCGGTGAAATACGTAGAGTTGACCAAGCCGCAACGTGGAAGGGCCGGTGATGGTCAGGTCAATCTTGCCCGAACGCTCCTCTGACGGTGGCTCGGCACGCCTCGAGGCCTTCAGTGACGCCATCCTCGCCATCGCGATCACGCTGCTCGTCATTGAGATCCGGATCCCCTCGACCAGTGGCGCGCACCTGGGAGCCGCCCTACGACACCTTTGGCCGTCGTACCTGGCCTACGGGCTCTCCTTCACCACGATTGGCTTCGTGTGGGTCGCGCATCACTCGATGTTCCGGCGCATCCGCGACGTGGACCGGCTGCTCTTGATCTTGAACCTCGGACTAATGCTCTGCGTGGCCTTCCTCCCGTTCTCGACCGCGGTCCTGGCGCGCTACTCATTCACCGAGTCGTCGGGTGCCGCGCCGGCCGCAGAGTTGTACAGCATCAACATGCTGGTGATCGGGCTCGCGTTCATGAGCCTGTGGGTCTATCTTTCGTTCCATCTGACACTCTTCGTCGGCGACGTCGACAAGAGGACTATCCAACACGCGGTGCTGCGCGCGGCCCCGCCTCCGATTCTGTACGCGCTCACCGCGGCGCTGGCCTTCGTGAACGCGAAGGTCTGTTACGTGCTGTGGGTGCTCGCCACGCTCTACGTCGCCGTTGGTCCGGCCGCGCGAAAGATTCCCGTGTGGGCTGAAGCCGCCAGTGAAACGGTGGGCGAAGCGAACTAGCCGGCTTCTCGGTGCGGCGACTAGAACAGGTGGCGTTCGCTGGCCCAGTGCGACAACTGGTATCGGCTTGAGAGCTGTAACTTGCGCAGCACCGAGGACACATGACTCTCAACCGTCTTGGTCGAGATCTCGAGTTCTTTCGCGATGTCCTTGTAGGAATAGCCACGGGCAATAAGTCGCAGCACTTGTCGCTCGCGAGCGGTGAGTTGGTCGAGTTCGGGGTCGACGACTGCCACGTTGGCCTGGTCGGGGGTGTCGGCGGTGAAGGCATCGAGCACGAAACCGGCGAGCCGCGGAGAGAAGACCACGTCGCCCGCGGCGATGCGATAGATCGCGTCGATCAATTCGGGCCCGGAGATGTTCTTGGTCACGTAGCCGCGCGCGCCGGCGCGTATAACGCTGATGACGTCGCCCGCGGCATCCGACACCGAGAGGGCCAAGAATTTCACCGAGGAGTCGACTTCGCAGACCCCACGCAGCACGGCTTGGCCGCCACCGTCGGGCATATGCACGTCGAGCAGCACAACGTCGGGGCTGCGCTCCAGGATTATCTCAATGGCGGCCCCGACTTCGTCGGCCTCGCCAATGATGTCCACCGAGCCGGCGATCTCCGCGCGGATGCCCGAACGAATCAACTCGTGATCGTCGACGAGGAAGACCCGTGGCTTGTTTGAGATGGTCATGTGCTTCGCGGCATGACGAGTTGCACTTCGGTGCCCGAGCCCACTGAGGTGGTGATCAACGATTCGCCCCCGTATTGGGCCATTCGTTGTCTGATCGAAAGGGCGATGCCCTGTCGATCGGCCGGGATGGCGTCGCTGTCGAAGCCGACGCCACGGTCGCGGACGAAGAGGGAGACGGACCTGGGCTCCACCTCGGTGAAGATCGAGATGCTCGAAGCTCCGGACCACTTGGCGGCATTGATGGCGGCTTCGCGACCAGCGGCGACGAGCGCGAGGACTCTCTCGTCGGACACGCAGTCCCCGACGGTGACCAGTTCGACCTTGACCCCGTAGTCATTCTCCACGTCATGCTCGATCGCGCCCACGAGGCCGACGAAGGACGTCGACGAATTGGCGATCGTCTCGGGACTGAAGAGCCACTGGCGAAGCTCACGCTCTTGGTTGCGTGCGAGGCGCGTGACGTCGCCGCCGTTCGCGGCGGCGCGCTCGATGAGTGTCAAGGTCTGCAGCACCGAGTCGTGGAGGTGAGCGACCATTGCCGCGCGTTCCTCCGCGCGCACCCGCTCACGTCGCTCGCTCGTGAGTTCGCGAACGTTTTGCAGCCACCATGGGGCGAGGAGGACGAGGACGCCAAGGATCAAGATCAAGGTGCCAAAGAGCGCGGGGCCGGCCGACCCCCAGACGCCACCAATGTGCTTAATGGTGTGCAGTCCCGCGTAAATGAGCGCAATCGCGGCGATGACACGAAGCGCTACGCCCTTTCGATTCTTCGATGACGCACCGCCGATGACTGGCGCGGAGTTGATGAACTCCTGAATATGGGTGCGCTCGTCGTTGGAGGCGCCTCGCCACACCGCGAAGCCCCCGAAGGCACTCAGTAGCAAGGGCCAATCGAATCCGTGCGTGACGTCGACACCCGTCGTCTCGAGGGCGATCAGCAAGAGGAGCGTGAAGATGAACGCCACGAGGACGAACTGCGCCTCGCGTCGGTTGAGGAAGATTCGCTGAATGATCGACGAATCCTCGCCGGAGCGCGTAAGGACGACCCAAAAGGTCATATAGAGCAGGACGCCCAATCCAAAGACGAGCGTCAGCAGGCAGAAGATCAAGCGGACGTAGCGCTCCTTGATGCCCAGTCTCGTAGCGAAGCCACCACAGACCCCGCCCACGATGCAGTTGTCACGACCGCGGCGAAGCGGTCGCTGGGGGGTGCCGACGATCGCGTGACTCGAGGTTGTTACGGACATGCGATCCTCCATTCCGTGGCGAAGCCGTCGCAGCGTTACTTGGATTCTTGCACCTTCGTTCGCGGTTGTATCTAAGGGGAAACCCTGAGCGATGCAGCCCTCTGAACCCGCCCCTGAGGGTTCATCCCCATAGTCCTTGATCAGCGGGGCCCGTACATTTAAGTCATGGACGAAGAACACGAGCAGGTCACTGACGGCGCCATTGCGAGTGAACCGGTCGCGCCAACGCCAACGCGATTACGCCGAAGTACCAAACGACGGATGGTCGGTGGCGTCGCCGGCGGCATAGGCGAGCGCTTCGACATCGACGCCAACATCGTTCGCGTCGTGTTCGTGGTCCTCACCGTTCTCTACGGGCTGGGTGCCGCGATCTATCTCGCCATGTGGGTACTGATCCCACGGGACGCCGGGCCGTCCGGCGGCGACGTCGATGAGGCCGACGCGCCCCCCGCGTCGAACCTGCGGTTACTGCGCTACGTGCTGCTGGCTGGCGTCGTCGTCGTCGCGGTCATCGTGCTCACGACGCTTGGCGGCGCGCCGCGCGTGGGGAACGGCTTCGGAGTTCTCTGGCTGATTTTCCTAGTGGTGCTGGCGATCCTCTCCCTACGCTCGTCGGCGCGCCAGCACCTTCTGCTTCGATTCATCGCGCTGGTCTTCTTGACCGGCATGACGATCTTCATCCTCCTGGCTGGAGCGTTCCTCGGTTTCCTCGCGTCGACAGGCGTGCCCATGCATGGCGGGAGCGGCGCACGTGTGGACCAACCAACGACCCTCGCACAGGTACAACGAACCTACGAAACCGAGTTCGGCAACATGACGGTCGACTTGCGCCAAGTGCAGTTCACCCCTTCCGCAGCGTCGGTCACGGCGAGCGTTGCCGTGGGCATCCTCAACGTGGACATCCCCGCGAACGCGATCGTCTACTTGAAGACGCACATCGGTGCCGGCAATATCACGTACTACGGTCGTAACGGCTACCAGAGTGAGCCTTTCACCGCCGTGCCCTCGTCCTTGAAAACCGCCGAGGAGCAGAGACGAGCACCGCATCTCGTCCTCAACCTCCAGGTCGGTGTAGGTCAAATCAATCTGCAACGCGGTTACCCGAGCTACATCCCGTACCAGTGATGCCCGTGGGCTGAGTTTTGTAACGGCGTGGACCGGTTGCCAGTCCCGATTTCTTCTGTCAGACTCGCCTCAACCGGCAAGAGGAGACAAAATGATCGATGCGAGTTTCTTAGCCTTCGACGACAACGTGACACTGCAGTTCGATCGCGTCGTCGCGACGGCACCGATGGAACTCTGGGCCGCGCTCACCGAGCCGGAGGAGCTGGCCAAGTGGCTCGCCAATGCCGAGTTTGACGCCAGTGTCGGTGGTGCCGTGCACCTCGTGTGGCCGGGGAGCGGCGAGATGCGTGGGACGGTCCAGGAGTGCAATGTGCCATCACTTCTGGAATACACCCGGGATGAATCTGACGGATCGTCACTGGTTCGTTGGGAAGTGGCGTCATCGGGTGATGGTCAGTCCACGCTTCGCCTGGTCCACTCCGGCGCATCCAAGGATGGCGCCGCCGGCTTTGGAGCAGGTTGGCAGAGCCACCTCGAGGCGCTCGACGTAGTGATGAGCGGTGGAACCTCGGATCAGGCACAACGCGACGCACGCTACGAAGAGCTGCACTCGGCCTATCTCGAAGCGGTCGCTGAGCTCTAGCGTCGCGTGGTCATAGACGTTCCCCTGTCGTCACCCGCGACTAAGAATGAACCGATGACGACCATCGCAGCCAACACGATTGGCGAGGCGTGGCTGAACGTCGCACGAACGATCCTCAGCGATGGCGATCGTTCCACGTACGACGGGCTTCGCATCCACGAACTGTTGATGGTGAACCTCATCGTTGCGTCGCCGCACCCTTCTGATGAGATCATCGAGCGCTACGCCGACTTCGACCGCCTCGCCTGGATGCACGCGAACTTCACCGATCACACCGTCGTACCCGAACTGGGCGACGCCGACAGTTACGCGACGCGCCTGTACGACTACGGCCGCACCGGCCTCGATCAGGTGCACTGGGTGGTCGAACGTCTGCGCGCAGACCCGACGTGTCGCTCTGCAACGATCACGACCTTCCAGCCGCTGAGCGACACGTCCTACATACCGTGCATCAGTCTCCTGGACTTCTTTCTCGTGAACGAAGAGCTGCGTCTCGTGGTCTACGCCCACAGCATTGACTTCGGGGCGAAGGGTTATGCCAATTTGGTCGAGCTCGCGTCAATCCAACACGAGGTCGGAAAGGAACTGGTGGTCGACGTCGGATCCCTCACGATGATCGTGAAATCTGCGCACATCTACGACGGCGAACTCGCGTACATGACGAGCGTCCTCGAACGTGGCGCTGTGACTTAACCGGCGTCGCGCGCAGCCTTCAGGGCGTTCGTCCACCAGAGCAGATCGTTGATGAGCATCTCGAGGCGCGCGTCCAACGGTGCGAAGACCTCGAGGTCGAACTCCTCGGCCGTCATGGCGGGGAACATGACGTCCGGCAGGATGTGGACCGCGTGACGCAGTGGCGCCATCTCGAATTCAATGCAAACGAGACGGAGTTGTTCGATGGCCCGCGCCGCTCCCACGCCACCGTATCCAACGAACGAGACGGGCTTGCGGTTGAGTTCAACGAACACGTAGTCCAACGCGTTCTTTAGTGACGCCGGATAGCCGTGGTTGTATTCGCTCGTGAGCACGATGTAGCCATCGGCAGCGTCGAGGGCTTGACCGAGGCGACCAACCTCTTCGCTTGGATAGTCGCGACGCGTTCTGGCCGGTGACAGCGCGAGGTTGAACAGCGCCAGCGGGTGATCGCGCATGTCCAACACCTCGATGTCGACGTCGTCGCGCGTCGAGAGGCGGTCGAGCAACCACGCGAGTGGCTTGTCGGCGAATCGTGTCGGGCGCGTCGATCCGACGATTATCTGCAAACGGGGCTTCATTGGCTACAGCCCGGGGAAGACGATCCGAAGGCTCTCGAGGTGCTCGGACTCGGCCGCCGCCGGCGTGTGCGCGGCGTCGAGACGACCGTAGAGGAGTCGGACGAACGACTCGGCCGGCATCTCAATGTGGTGGGGATCGTCGGACTGTTCGCCCTCTTCGAGCGTTACGCTCTCCGCCCCCAGCGTCAAGACCAGCTCGCGCTGTGGTTCCGTCGTGCGGATTCGAAGGACATCACCCGATCCCGTGGTCTTGGAGGTGAACTTGATGACCAGTTCAAGGTTGTCCACCATGAACGACACGGCATCGCGTTGCAGCGTGGCGCTCTTGTCGAAGGCCTCTTCGACGTCCCAGACGTGCAGCACGTGCTCGTTCAGTCGCAGGCCTATGGCGGCCGTGAAGTCGAGGACCAGTGGACCGAGATTGAAGATGAAGACCTCACGCTCCTCAGGCGTGATGTCAAGGATCCGTTCAAGGAACGCCTGATCGGCGACGAGTGCGTCGGTCACCTGGGCGTGCGGGGTCTTGTCGTTCCAGACGTCCCACACCGACTGATTGAACTCCGGCGGCGTCTCCTTGCCCGCGACGACGTCCTCGAAACGACGCTTCATGATGACGGCTCCCGAGCCGAGATGCGACATCGTGTCGGCGACCGTCCACTCGGTCGGGTGTGCTGAAGCGACGTACTGACTCTCGTCGAGTCCTTCGATCAAGGCGCGCAAGTACGCGACCGAGGACTCGAGGGCGTCCAGTGGGTGGTTCATGGGGGCTTCCTTCGTCGTCGAGAGAACTTGGTCTCTAGGGTTCCACTACGACTGTACGGTCGAGGTCCTTCACATCGTTCACTCCGGTGAGACCGAGGGTGACGGACATCTCCGAGGCGAAAATACGGAGAATGTGGTCGACACCGCGCTCACCGCGCGCGGCGACCGCGTAGGCCCACGGCCGGCCAATCAGACACGCTCGCGCCCCGAGCGACAGGGCTTTGACCACGTCGAGACCGCTGCGAATCCCGCCGTCCATCAACACCTCGCACTGGTCGCCCACCGCTTCAGCGATAGCCGGGAGGGAGCGGATGGTGGAGGGAACGTCGTCGAGTTGGCGTCCACCGTGGTTGGAGACGATCACGGCGTCGGCGCCGCGCGCGACCGCCTCCTTTGCGTCATCGGGATCGAGGATCCCCTTCAGGGCAATCTTCCCGCTCCAGTGGCTGCGCAGCCATTCGATGTCGTCCCACGTGACGCTGGGGTCGAACTGGCTCGCGACCCAGGCCTGGAAGTCGCCGGGCACCTTCGCGTCCGGCAGGGCCTTCTCCAGGTTGCCGAACGTGAGTGGCTTGCCACCGAGCGCCACGTCACGCAGCCACGAAGTGTGGGCGAACAAGTCGACACCCCTACGCAGTCGCTTCGACCGGGGAATTCGACCACTGATGCCGTTTCGTCCGTCGCGGTAGCGCTGGCCGACCACGGCCAGATCGACCGTCAGAATCAGTGTCGTGCAGCCGGCCGCCCGTGCGCGGACCATCAGGTCCTCCGCGTAGCTGCGGTCCTTCATCACGTACAACTGGAACCAGACGGGACGCTTCACCGCCGCGGCCACCTCCTCGATGCCGCAGATCGACAGGGTTGACTCGCAAAAGGGGATGCCGGCGCGTTCGGCGGCCCGCGCCGCTTGGACTTCGGCCCGTCGCGCGAGCATCCCGCCGAATCCCACGGGCGCGAGGATCACCGGCATGGCGATCTCTTCGCCGAGCACCGTCGTGGCGAGGCGACGTTCGCTCACGTCACGCAGGACTCGCTGGCGGAACTGGATGTGGTGGAGGTCCTCTCTATTCGCGTTGAGTGTCGATTCACCGAAGGCGCCGCCATCGACGTAATCGAAGATCTGACGGGGCAGCTTCCGACGAGCGAGTTCGCGGTAGTCATCGATCGAGGCTGGCGCGAGATTCAGGCTGTGGTCACGGGGATTCTGGGGCACAACGTATTATGCAGCACTCGCCAGCAATGGCCCCGACGATGGTTGACGACGTCGCGTTGAGCGACCATGCTCGTGGGATGTTCGAGACCGACGACGAGCTGGACGATCTGGACGCCCTCTTAACGAAATCCTTCGCCGGCGCCGGAGCGCACCTCACCGAGATCATCACTGGGGATCGAAGGTTGTCGGCGCGAGATCTCGTTCGATATCTCGAGGGAACCCGGCACTTCGTGGTGGCGACGGTGACGAGGGCAGGGGAACCACGCTGTTCAGCGGTTGACGGGCTGTTCTTACATGGTCGCTTGTGGTTCACGACGAGTGGCGACGCCGTAAAGGCGAAACATCTCGAACAACGATCGACGCTCAGCGCGGCGCACGTCATGGGCGACGACGTAGGCGTGTTCATCCACGGCCACGCCCGCGTGGTGCCCGGCGGACCGGGCGAAGCGGACGCCTTTCGTCACTACTGGACCGAGCTCTACGACGCGTCGCCGGAGGACTGGGTAGCAACGCCCCAAGACGCCCGTTACGTCGAAGTGCTCGCGACCTCGATCTTCACGTACGCCTTCAATCGCGAGCGATTCGAGGCAATGATGAACGAGGTCGCGCGCCCGAGCGGCGATGGTTCACAGTCCTGAATTGCGGAGTCAACGCCGGATATCCTGTGGCGAAGGTTTGGCCAAGGGGGATTAAGGTGGCACGTAAATTTGCGGCAGAGTTACTCGGCACGGCGCTGCTCGTCTTCTTCGCAGTGGGCGTGGCGACTCTCTCGTTCGGCTTCAAGGCCGACGGGACGAGTTTCATCGCCGGGGTGGTGGCGACCGCACTCGCCTTCGGATTGACGTTGCTCGCCCTCGCGCACGTGCTTGGCCCGATCTCGGGTTGTCACGTCAATCCGGCGGTCACGCTGGGAGCACTTCTCGCCGGACGGATCTCGCTTCGCGACGCGGTCAGCTACTGGATCGCACAGTTCATCGGCGGCTTCCTCGGGGCACTCGCCCTTTGGGGGATGCTCGCGACCTCACCTCTCTATAGTCGCGCGTCGACGGGACTCGGTACCGATGGGTGGGGCGCGTCGAGTTTCATCCATATCGGGGCCGGTGGCGCCTTCATCGCCGAGGTCGTCTTGACGTTCCTCTTCGTCTTCGTCATCCTCGGCGTGACCAGCAAGACCGCCAATCCCTCGACCGCCGGCATCGTGATTGGTCTCACGTTGACGGTGGTGCACTTGATCGGCATCCCATTAACGGGCACCTCGGTGAACCCCGCGCGAAGCCTCGGGCCGGCGCTGATCATTGGCCACACGGCGCTCGCGCAGGTGTGGCTCTTCATCGTGGCACCTCTGGTGGGCGGGGCCCTCGCAGCGCTCGCGCACCGGACACTCTTTTCGAGCAAAGAGGCGTCACCCATTGGCTTTAGCCCAGCCCAGAGCTGAGAGCCGGAACGGCGCCCACTCCGTCGTTGCGGGCTGGAAGGATGGCGGGCGATGAAAGTCCTCTTCTGCTCAACCGGTCTGGCCGGGCATTTCAACCCCCTGGTGCCACTCATTGACGCCGCACGTGCGCGCGGTGATCAAGTGCTGGTCGTCGTCCCTCCGAGCCTCGTCAGCGTGGTGCAGGAACTAGGCCTCTCACACCTCGAGAGCGAACCACCGGATCCGACGCAGTCGAAGGAACTCTGGAAACGGGCCGCCCGAGTTCCCCATCGTGAGGCGACGAAGCTCCTCGATGGCGAGTTCTTCGGTCGTTTGACCACGGCCGCGATGCTGCCCGCGGTTGCGTCGGCCTGCGATTCGTTCAAGCCCGACGTGATTCTGCGCGAACCCTGCGCGTACGCCGGTGCCGTGGTGGGGGTGCGTCGGAGCATTCCTCACGCCCAGGTCGCGATCTCGACGGCGCAGACCGAGTGGAGTGTGATCGATCTCGTGGCCCCGATCCTCGACGACTTCGAGTCCGGAATGCGAGAGGTGCTGCGTTCGACGCACTACATCTCGCGGTTCCCCTCGAGCCTCGACCCGTCGCCGTTCCCCAATACGCTTCGATACCGCGAAGAGGAGAAC
Organism: uncultured Acidimicrobiaceae bacterium; assembly: GCA_963800765.1. GTDB lineage: Bacteria > Actinomycetota > Acidimicrobiia > Acidimicrobiales > RAAP-2 > RAAP-2. The sequence continues at coordinate 164,905 of CAWDCF010000004.1, read as the reverse complement.
CACGACGACGCGTGGCGCGACGCCCCGTGGGCCACGACCACGATGCCGCTCCTCTACGTCACCCTCGGCTCGATCACTGGGAGTCTCGACACGGCCGCGCCGGCCTTTCGCCGGGCGCTGGAGGCCGTCGAGGGCCTCGGCGTCCAGGTTCTGCTCACCACCGGACACGGTTTTGACCGAAAATTACTGGGTCCTCTGCCCGAGGACGTCTACGTCGAGCCCTGGGTGCCCCAAGAACAGGTGTTCCCCCACGCCACGGCGGTCCTCTGCCACGGTGGGTCGGGCACCACCTACGGCGCGCTCGCTGCGGCCCTCCCCATCGTCTTCGTCCCGATGTTCGCCGACCAGCGAACCAACGCTCGCCTCATTGCGGTCGCCGGCGCTGGCATCGTCGTCGACGTCGGCCGCAAATCGGAACCGGGATTCCGCACGATCGAGGTCGAGGACGTTCCTCGGATTCGACGCGCCGTCACCGAGATACTCGCGCAGCGGATCTTTCGCGACAGTGCCCAGCGCATCGCCAACGAGATTCGAGGAACGGGTTCAGCACAGGACTGCCTTCATGAGTTGGAGAAACTCACGCACTAGGTGGCGACCGCGTCGAACGCATAGCGTCACCAGTTTCGTAACTCAAAACCAGCGTTGGCGAGTGCGCCCACAAAAATTGTCGCTTTCACAATTTCTCTGCCAGAAAAGTAGAAAGAGGCCCTGAGAACCCAGTGTTTTAAGGGCATTTGGTGACCATGCACCCAAAAAAGGTGTTTTCCCCTAAAATGGTGTTTCCTCCGCGCTCAAACAAAGTGGCGGACAGCGTGCTTCGTGCACCAGGAGGACGTGCGTCGCGGACCGTTGGTCCAATGCGGCGCAACGAAAGACCGATGACACGGTCGCTCAAACCAAACAGGCGAGGAAACCATAATGCTCGAAACGCGATATCGATTGAAACGCGTCCCGACGACGTCCCGGCATCTCTATCGAACGGTGGCGCTCATGCTGGTCGTGTCAGTCTTCGGATTGGCGGCGCCCGCGCCGGCGGCCGTGCCCAAGCGGCACGTGGAACCAACGCACGTGCGTGTGGTCGCCGCGGCGGTCGTCCCGCGAAAGGCGCCCCGCGCCCGGGTCATCCCGATCGATGATGAGCTCCTCTCCTTCACCAACGCGCCCACGCCGACGCAGAGTTATGTCGCGACCCTGATCCACACTGATTTCCCGCCCGCCGCCTGGCACGACGCGGAGATCGTGGCTTGGTGCGAGTCCAAGTTCCGACCGACCGACATTGGTTTCGACAGCAACGGAACCCACGACCGGGGCGTCTTTCAGCTCAACGACGGCGGCACCGAGCAGTACCTGCTCACGATGCTGGGCCACAACCCCAACGACCTGGGCCTCGCCCTCAACCCGGTGATCAACGTCCGCCTGGCTGCCCTTCTCTACTCTCGCGACGGCTGGGGTCCGTGGTCCTGTGCGGCGGACATCCCCGCGTAACACCGCTGGCTTCAGGGGCGCATCGGCAGTCTTCGTCTCGTGGCGAGGGCGGTGACCTCTGGTTGGTCACGTACGTGGATGTAGCCGGTCGGTTGGTTGATCGGCACCCAACCGTTACTCGTGTAGCCGTTGACGCCGCCGGCGTAGTTGTCCGACACCAGGAACACGGTCTCGTTCGTCCAGTCGATCTGCGCGACGTAGGCCACGTGGCCCATCGCTCCACCTTCGTACCAGGCAATCGATCCCACTGCGGGCGTGTGGTTCGTCTCGGCGGCCAAGGTCCGGCCCCACTGATCGGCGTAGCCCCAGGAGTGACCGGGGTTCGCCAGTCCGTTGTGCGCGAGCATCCACGCGGCGTAGAGCGTGCAGTTGTGCGGCGGCGTCCCGATGCCGCCCTTCGTGTCCGCGCCGTAGTACTGCGCCGCCCAGTTGTCGTTCATCGTCGTGGCGTTGTAGCCGTCGAGCACGCACGAGTACGCCGCGCTCTTGCAGGCGTAGTACGAATTCGCGTGGGCGCTCACGGGTGTTGCGACGTCGAGCGAGATGAGTAACACGAGTAGGGACGTCACAACGAAGGCCAAACGAGTGATTCGGACTCGTGGGGCGCGCAAACCATGAGTGATGACCATATGATCCCCTCGACTGACCGCTCCGGAGAACGTAACAGAGGTAACTTTGCCCATCAAATTGGAGTCGAATCCCTAGTAATTACGGGAATTCGCGCGTGAGAGTGCCTCCGAGCCGTTCACAATTCGCTGACTACGTGAATTCGGCGCATTTCGTGCCGTCGTGGCCGCCGCTCGAGAGTGCAGTTAGAGATCGAAGTGCTTGTTGGGGCGCACCGCGATGTCGGTCACGTCGACCGAACTCGGCACGCTCAACAGGTACAGCACGGCGTCGGCGATGTCGTCGGGTTTGATGATGAACTCGCCCAACAGGGCCTGAGCGCCGTCGAGGATCTCGTCGGGCAGTCGCTTACCCTTCTTAATGTCGTGTTGGATGCCGGACATCGCGACCCAACACCCATCATTGGGAGAGCTCGTCTGTGATGGTGTAGTTCGACGGATCAAATCCCAGGGTGGAGAAATCGATCGCGCCACCTGAGTCCCAACCCACGGGGTACAGCGAGAAATTGTCGTACTGGGTGAAGAGTTGGGTGGAGGATCCGACCGGCATCTCTAACAGCGACACGCTGTCGAGGTACCAAGGACCGCTCGGTGCGTTGGCAGGCAACGTGACGGTGACGTCGTAGGTGCACGTGCCAGCCGTCGCGTCGCACGACGCGGGCGAGGCCGCTTGACCCATCTGCTCGTTGGTCCCCTGGGTGTTGCCGTTGATGATCCACACGACGACGTTGCTCATGGACGACGCGGCGTCCTGGGTTGTTTGGAACTGGAAGGTCACCGAGGCCGACGACTGTGAGGTGTCCACCGTGGTTGGGCTGACACCAAAGGTTCCGCCGCTCGTGGCCGCCACGATCGCCGGTCCTGTAAGAAGCGGCGTGGAGTTCGTGACTTCGATTCCGTCGTTGTCACCTGTGTAGCTCAAGGTGTTCGCCAGTGTGTTCGAGAAATTTGGACCCAGGTATTGGACGTAGTTGCCCGCTGCGTCTTGCACCCAGACCTCCTGCAGCACGTAGTCGCCCGGCACGGTGCCCTCCGGGACGGTCATGGTCGCGCTGTAGACGCCGTCGGTCGAATTGCCGGACACCAGGTTCGCAGGCTGCAGTTGCGTCTGGAGTGCAACGCCGGACGATGCCTGTAGCCAATTCAAGGTCGCTGAGGCGATGCCGGACAGGTCATCAGTCAACTCCACCGTCACGTCGATCGTTTGGCTCTGCGACGTGACGTCAACCACGGACGACGAGAGCACCAACGCGCCGGGTGTTCCCGACGAAGCCATGGCCGGCGGCGTCGTGTCACTGACGCCGACGTTGGTTGCCGAGGGCGAGCTCGACGGGTCCGACCCGAAGTAACCCAGGCCCGACAGGGCGAAGTCGAACGAGTCGGTGGAGTACCCGGGTGAGAGATAGTTGACGTAGTTCCCCGCGTGGTCCTCTAGACCGACCTGGCTCACGAACCACTGCGGTCCCGTGTACTGGGGCACCGTGATGGTGGCCTGCCAGACACCGTCGTTCGTGTTGCCGCTGATCATCGAAGCCACCGTGCCAATGGACGTGCCACCGAACTTGTCGACCATGTAGACCTGGGACGAGGCGGCGCCCGACAGGTCATCGGTGACGCTGAACGTGACCGTTAACTGTGTGGGCCCGGTGGAACCATCGAACGTGGCGGGCGAGACGGTCATCTGCTGTGATGATCCGAAACCGGTCAGGATCGGCGCGGTGTTGTCAAAGCCCACGAGGATCGCGGTCGATGCCGACGTCGACTGATTGAGAGCGTTGTCGCCGCTCGCGGTGACGTCGTAATCGCCCGACACGGTGAGCGATGAAGGAACGGGCACCGAAGTGGTGAAGTCACCCTCGGCGTCAGTGGTCACGGTTTCGGCCATCGTGTCCCTTGGTGAGGACGCCCATCCGGTACTCGATCGTGGCGCATCCAGCGCGGGATCGCGCTCTTGAACTGAAGCACCGAGCCCGGAAGTGAGGCTGAAGGCGATCGTTACGTCGGAGTCAGCGGCGAAGCCTGATCCACTGCCGGGCACTGTCGCCCCCGGAGGGGCCCAACCGCGCGATAGGACGAGCGACGCAGCGTTGGCCGCGTGCGGGCTCGCGGACTGCGTCGCCGCGGGTCCCGTACCAACCGCGTTCACGGCGGCTACCGACACCGTGTAGGAGGTGCCGTCAGTGAGGCCAGTGATCGTGCACGAACCGCCCGACGAAGGCGTGGGATCGACGATCGAAGGGCAAGGGATCGCCGGGCCGCTTGCCGGCGTGGCCGACACGTTGTAGCCGGTGATCGGTGAGCCGCCGTTGGACCCGCCAGTCCAGGCGAGGGCGACCGAGCCATCACCTACGCTGACCGTCGTGAAAACCGGTCGATCGGGTACCGACGCGGTCAGGGTCGTCGACGTCGTCTGCGTCGCCGCGGGTCCGGTACCGACCGCGTTTACGGCGGCCACCGACACCGTGTAGGAGGTGCCGTGCGTGAGGCCAGTGATCGTGCACGAACCGCCGGACGTCGGTGCGGGATCGACCATCGAGAGACAGGGCATCGCCGGGCCGCTCGCCGGCGTGGCCGAGACAACGTAGCCGGTGATGGGTGAACCGCCGTTGGAGCCGGCCGTCCAGATGAGCGACAAGGAGGAGTTGGAGGGCGTCAACGAGACGATGCTCGATGCGCCCGGTATGGAGGCGGTCGAAGAGACGGACGAGGTCGACGACGTCTGCGTCGCCGCCGGTCCGGTGCCGACCGCGTTTACAGCGGCCACCGACACCGTGTAGGTGGTGCCATCAGTGAGGCCAGTGATCGTGCACGAGCCACCTGACGTCGGTGCGGGATCGACCATCGAGAGACAGGGCATCGCCGGGCCGCTCGCCGGCGTCGCCGACACGACGTAGCCGGTGATCGGTGAGCCGCCGTTAGACCCGACCGTCCAGGTGATGGCGAGGAATGCACTGCTGTCGATCACCGAAGCAATGGTCGGCGCCGAGGGAACGGAGGCCTTCGAGGGAGCCTGAGTCACGCCGGCCTTCGTCCTCTTCGACCTCGTGGTGACGGGGCCTTTGCCGGCGGCGTTCACGGCAGCTACGGAGACTTCGTAGACCGTATTACTGGCGAGTCCTCTGAACGTGCATGACCCGCCTCGTGACTTTTTGGGATCGACCAATTTGCCACAGCCGACAACTGGACCGTGCGAGGTTGTCGAGGTCACCATGAAGCGAGTGATCGCCGAGCCACCCGATGACTTGATCGTCCAGGTGACGGTGAGCGTGTTGATGCCGGGGACCATTGACGTGATCGTGGTCCGCGCGAAACGCGCCGGGGCTGCGGCTGATGAGGTCGGCAGTGCGATAAGCGCTGTGCCGCAGCAAAGGAGCAGGGCCAGAGCCGAGGTGGTGTGTCGAATTCGGTGCAAACGAGGCCCGGCGTCGCTCAGAGCGCCGTGGCGAAAAAGGTTGAAGTGCCGAACATTGTTGGTGAATCGTGACATAGGCGCCTCTTTTCAACGAATCGTTCTCTGCGGCGTCGCGTTGTTCTTGCGCCGTCAACCGATTCGGTCGTAATGCCCGTCTAAACCCAACGTACCCCCGTCTTTGGAGTAACTGATAAGGCCTTGACGGAATCACAACGACGCGATCTGTCACGCATGCCGCGACGACACGTTCTGGTACGCGTCACTCTCTGCGTTGAAGGAGTCAATGCGAGAACGTCGACTTGGAGTAACTGCTATCACCAATGAATCAACAGCCGGTTGGATACGCGAACCGGGGACCTCGAGTGGAGGTTGTGCATTCGGCCCCACCGGGTTCACGAGTAGTTGAGAATGGTTGTCAAACGTTTGTGTCATTTTTGGGCAAGAGCGATGCCCGGAAAGGCCGCAAACGGCCTCAGGACCTGGTGAGTCGGTTAAGTCGTGAGCAATTGGATTGCTCCGCCGTCGACATCGCCGCTTCGAAAGGTTCACATTCGGCACTGACAGTGAATTGGCGAAGTTGGGCACCCCGGACGAATCGACGCGGATGGACGCGTGGAGGGTAGGCCGAGGTCAATCGTTGTGAAGTTCTTCCACCAATGTCCGAGCCACTCGGCCGATGGCAGTGTCGACCTGTACCACGTCAAGTGCGTTGTCGTGATGCTGTCGAGTGAAGACAGCGACTGCGTATGCAGATCCATCGAGATAGGTCACGACGCCTACTTCGTTTCGAACGACTTTGAGTAGCGCGCCACTCTTGGCAGCGACCGTCACTGAAGTGTCAAAGCCGGATGCGATTCGAGTTCGTGCCAACTGATGCGACATGTGGTGGCGAACCGCCGCACACGCCCGGGGTGTCGTGGCGCGGTCGCTCCATAGGGCCTGAAGCAAGGTCGCCATCTCATGTGGCGTCGTACGAGATCCAAATATTGGATCGAGCCCCACACTTGATTCGATGCGCCTGCTGACCTCGCCCCACGCGGGAGGACCATCTCTTCCAGGTTCGTGGGCCGTGAGACTTTGATAGTCGGTGAAACCAGCTTCGCGAGCGATGTCGTCGAGTGTCTGTTGAAGATTGGCTGCGAGCCAGGTTTGTTCTAGTCCCAACGCCCGAGTGAAGTTGTTGATGTAGTCCAGTCCGGCGACGTCGATCAATTCGTCAGTTGCAACATTGTCACTAATTGTCAGCATCGCAACTACGAGGTCACGAATCGACATGACCACTTCGTCGCGCATCAATGACATACCGACCGGCCCCGGTGTTCGAGGCTCCGCCAACATAATTCGGCGATCCGTTCCACGGACCCTTCCTTCGTCGATCAAGTTCTCAACGGCGAGAGCGACCTGAATCTTCATGACGGAAGCTGGCGTGACCAATTCGTCTTCACGGACACCGACTCCGAATTCCCCGATAACTGGTGCGGCATACGCGAAGACTTCTAGACCACGTTCAGCGAGGTCATCGAATAAATGTCCATCCATGCGAGTCAAACTAATTCGATACGCTCATGCGCATCGTCGGAACTCCCTGGCCCAAATGGACCGCAACCGGTGGGCGAGGGGGGACTTGAACCCCCACATCCTTTCGAATACAGGCACCTGAAGCCTGCGCGTCTGCCAATTTCGCCACTCGCCCTGAGACCTTGCAACATTACTCGACGTTCGAAACCGTTCATTTGCGCCGACCGTTGACAGGGGGCGCCGGTACAGTTGATGTTGATATGGTCCTAAAAGGTGTCGAGAATCGCCTTGAGCGAATCTTCGAGAAGACGTTCTCTCGTACGTTCAAGAGCACGCTGCAGCCGATTGAGATCGGCACACGCATCGTGCGCGAGGTCGACCTCACGAGGCGCCTCTCGAGTCAAGGACCGATTTCACCGAATCAGATTCGCGTGTGGCTCGGACCGGTCGACGCCGAGCGATTCGATGGCTTCCAAAAGGCCCTCGTGAGCGAACTCGAAGAGACAGTCCGTCAGCACGCCATCAGCGAGGGCTTCAGCTTCGTGGGTCCCGTCAAGGTCGAGGTCTTCATTGATGACGACATCAAGCCGGGGAACGTCGAGGTCAAGACCGAATTCCTGGGCGGGGAGAGCCAACCCCGGCTCATCTCGAGCGACGGACGCTCCTTCAACGTTGGTGACGCCCCATTAGTCATTGGACGGAGCCCTGATGTCGAGGTAGTGATCAATGACTCCAACGTCTCACGACGACACGCCGAGGTGTGGCGGACCAGCGAGGGCGTAGCCATCCGCGACCTCCAGTCAACGAATGGCACGTTCGTGAACGGTCACCGCATCACTGCAGTCTCACTCTCGCCCCGTGACGACGTCACGATTGCGACACTCCACTTCCGGATCGAACTGGCTTGACCTTGTTGGGCACGACGTCGAACTACGCGGCGGTTGTCCGTCCGCTGCAAGTGCTGGTCATGGTCGTTGCCGCCCTCTTCCTGCTTCGCGTCTTGCGCGTCGCCGCCGTCCAGGCCCGACCTGTCGACTACGAACCGCGGGCTCGCCGACGACGTGGCGGAACCCTCGCGCTCAAGTTCATCGAACCGCTCGATCGAACCGGCGAGCGCGTCACCGTGGACTCGGCGGTCACGATTGGTCGAAGTGCTGACTGCGATCTGGCGATGTCCGACACCTATCTGTCCTCACGGCACGCCCGACTCGCCAACGACCAAGGGGATCTCTCGATCGAGGACCTGGGCTCGACGAACGGTACGTACGTCAATCAGGAACTGGTCGACGGACGCGTCCACCTTGAGCGCGGTGACATCGTCCAAGTCGGCGGCGTGTTGTTCGAGGTGGTTCGTTGACGCATTGGCGTTACGCCGAGGCGACCGACACTGGACTGGTGCGTCAATCGAATCAGGACGCGGTCTACGTGGACGACTCGTTAGCGATCGTGGCGGACGGCATGGGCGGTCACGCGGCCGGCGAAGTGGCCTCCGAGATGACGATCGAACTGCTCCGGAGCGGCTTCGCCGGGGACCAGAGCGTCGAGGGTCTCTACAACGCGATCAACGCCGCCAACATCTCGGTTCTCAACGATGCGCGCGAGAATCCGAACCACTTCGGCATGGGTACGACAGTGATCGCGATCGGACTGACCGTCGATGACGAGGGCGTCACGTCGCCGACGCTTTGTCACGTTGGTGATTCGAGGGCCTACCAACTCCGTGACGGGGCGCTACGCCTCCTCACCGACGACCACAGCGTCGCCGAGGAGTGGGTTCGAATGGGCCGGCTCACCCCTGAAGAGGCAGCGGTCCACCCGCGCCGTCATCAACTGACGCGCGGCATCGGCGTTGAGGACAGCATTGCGGTCGACGTGATGTCGGTCCACGCGGTGAAGGGCGACCGACTACTGCTCTGCAGTGACGGACTCTCGAACGAGCTCGACAGCGATACGTTGGCGCGATTGGCGAGCGCGCCGTTCACGCTTGAGGAGTCGGTCACGCAATTGATTCAAGCGGCGAAAGAGGCCGGCGGTCATGACAACATCTCGGCCGTTCTTCTCGAATTCGACGACGTCAGTGTTGCCTCTCGGCCGATCCAGCGCACGATCAGCTCCACGACGCCACCGGTCGCCAAGGGTGCGACGGCGACCGCGGTGCGTCGGCGCAAGAAGCGACGCCTGACGTGGCGGACACCCTTCGTCGCCGCCGTGCTCATCGGCGTGGTCGCCGGCGCGTACTTCATCGTGCACTGGTACGCGTACTCGACGTACTACTTGGGTAATGACTCGGGTGTCGTCGCGGTCTACCAGGGCCAGCCGGGCGGCGTGCTTTGGTTCAAACCGACGGTTGCCATCGACACGGGTTACAACGTGAAGCACGCTACGTCCCTTTGATCAGGCTCAACTCAATCTGACAATCACAGAGCCAACTGTCAGAACGCGATCGATTACGCCGACCATCTCTGCTCGGTGGCGAAGACGTGCACCGCTTCGTCGCAGTCTTCTTCGACGACCACGACGACGGTACCCACGACGACGACCACGTTGAAGGGAGGCTGATTCGTGTCACGACGACTTGGCGTCCTCGCCACCATCATCTTGTTGCTCTTCGCGGTGGTCGCCGCCCAAGCCGCCAACATCCAGTTCTTCAAAGCGCCGTCGCTCGACGCGAGCCCATCGAATCCGCGCAACACCAACTCGTCGAGCATTACCCGCGCGGACAGATCAACGCCGCCGACGGATCGGTCTTGGCGTTCTCGGCGAAGCAGAACAGTTCGACGTATCCCTATCGACGGGTCTACCCGTATGGGTCACTCTTCTCGGGCATCCTGGGGTTCTCCTCGCCGTGGTACGGAGTGTGGGGACTCGAAGACGAGTACAACGGGTACCTCGCAGCGCACGCCCAACCGCCCCAGAGCTTCGAACAGTTGCTGGCGCCCACCAGCGCCGCCGACTCGATCACGCTGACGGTCGAACCGGCACTCCAGCGAATTGCGCGCGCCAACATGGTGTTCCCCAAGGGATCGCCGAACGCCGGTGCGCCGGAGGACGGCGCGGCCGTCGTACTCGATCCGAAGAACGGCGACGTGCTGGCGATGTATTCGAATCCCTCGTACAACCCAGTGCCACTGACGTCACCCGTCACCGCGATCGACCAAGCGGCGTGGAAGCTGTACACCAAGAACGACGCCAACGGGTTCGCGCCTCTTGGTTTGGTCGCCACCCAACAGACGTTCCCTCCTGGATCGACGTTCAAGGTGATCACGACGGCGGCGGCGGTCGTGAGCAAACCGGCGGACCTCACGAAACCCTTCAACAGTGACCGCGGTGCCTGTACGACGCTGCCCGATACGACCTCGGTGCTCTGCAACAGCGGACACACGGTGTGCGGTGGCGACGTGACCGTGATGCTGCCCGTGTCGTGTGACCCGGGCTACGCATTGCTCGGTCTCGATCTCGGCGCTGACTACATGGCGAAGGCGGCCAACTCCTTCGGCTACAACTCGGTGCCGCCGATCGACCTGCCTAGCACCGCCCCGGGGACCGCGCCGAGTTACTTTCCGTCGGCTGGATCGTTCTCGAACGACTTGCCGGGACTGGCCAAATCGGCCATCGGCCAACAGGACGTGCGGGCCACCGCGCTGCAGAACGCGTTGGTCGCGGCCGCGATCGGCAACGGCGGTGTCATGATGACGCCGCATTTCTTGGACTACATCACCTCCCCGGACGGCACGATTGTGAAGCGCTACAAGGACTCTGTCTGGAAGACGCCGTTGACGGCCACCCAAGCGGCCTTCATCGTTCCGCTGATGCAGAAAGTCGTCGCGTACGGGACGGCGTCAGGAGTTGGATTCCTTCTCCAGGACGACGTGGCGGCGAAGACGGGTACGGCGCAGACCGGCAACGCGAAGCAACAGACCGACGACTGGTTGATCGCGTTCGCGCCGGCGACCGATCCGACCGTCGCGGTCGCCGTCGTCATCCCGTTTCAGCCAACCGCGAACTTCGGCGCAACGATTGCGGGACCGGTCGTGAAATGTCTCGTCGAGGGTGCGCTCGCCATCCAGGCCGGCCAGCCGTCGACCGGCACGTCGACCACGTGCCCGGTCTAACGGGAGTAGCCGTGAATGAAGAGGGCGTAGGCTAGGCGCATCATGGAGCCTGTAGATGACCCTCGACTGTATTCCGGTCGCTATCAGGTAACGCACCTCATCGCCCGCGGGGGCATGGCCATTGTCTACCGGGCTCAGGACACGCTCCTGAACCGTCCGGTCGCCATCAAGACGTTGTACCCCGAACTGAGTGCCGATCCCCATTTCGTCGAAGGTTTCCGACGCGAGGCCCAGGCCGCCGCGAACCTCTCACACCCGAACATCGTGCCGGTCTTTGACTGGGGTGAGGATCAAGGAACCTACTTCATCGTCATGGAACTTGTCGACGGCACGTCGCTCGCCGACATGCTTCGCGGCGGACGGACCCTCACCGCCTCGCACTCCGCCAGTCTGATCTCCCAAGTGGCGGCGGCACTCGGTTACGCGCATCGCAACGGCGTGGTGCACCGTGATATCAAACCGGGCAACATCCTCATCGCGAGTGACGGTCAGGTAAAGGTGACTGACTTCGGCATCGCCCAAGCGATGTCGGTGGAAGATCAGATCGCCGAAGAGGGCTCGGTCATGGGTACGGCCACGTACTTCTCACCAGAACAGGCGGAGGGCGCGCCGGTCGATGGTCGAAGTGACATCTACTCACTCGGCGTCGTCCTCTACGAGATGCTCGCCGGTCGCCCGCCGTTCATTGGCGACTCCCCGATCGAGGTGTCGAGCCAGCACGTGCACGGGATTGTCCCACCGCCTTCGGAGTTCAACCGCACGATCCCCGCTGATTTGCAGGCGATTGTGATGGAGGCGCTCGCCAAATTCCCGGACCAGCGCTACCAGTCCGCGGAGGACCTGCGCTCTGATCTCATGCGCTTCAACGAAGGCCAGCCGGTGCGTGCCGCGCAGCGCGACGTGGCGTTCTTTGGCAGTGACGCCACGAGGGCTACACCGCGAGTGACACCGGGGGAGCGCACCCAAGCGGTCCCCATGATGACCGGCCCGCGAACGGACATTCGACGGCGTCGAAAGAATCCGACCGGTGTGATCGCCCTCGTCGTGATCCTTCTACTCGCGGCTGGGGGACTCGCGTACTTCCTCACGCAGAAGACCACGACCGCCATCATCATGCCCAACGTCGTCGGTAAATCCGAGAACGCCGCCATTCTGCAACTCGCGGGCAAAGGCATCAAGACGAAGGTTCACCCCGAGAACTCACCGATCACGGCGGGCAACGTGATCTCCTCAGATCCGAAAGCGGGGAAGACCCTCACGAAGGGGGAGTTGGTCCACATCACGGTGAGCCTTGGTGTACAGGCGGTTGCCGTGACGATTCCTAACGTGATCAATATGTCGAATGCCAACGCGGTACTCGAACTGCAGTCGAAGCAAGTACCTCTTGGTCCCCAGGGTCGAATTCATCAATCAAGCGCCAGCGGGCAAGACGCCTGTTCCCAACGTCGTCTTGAACCAGAGTCCGCTCGCGGGCAAGACCGGTCATCAGGGTGACAAGGTCATCCTTTACGAACTGAATCCCGCGTCGCAACTCGCGGTCCCGAATCTGTCGGGTCAGACCCCGAACCAGGCGTCGGCGACATTAGCGAACGCCGGCCTCAGCGTCGGTCCGACGCAGACGACGGCCTGCTCGAACTCGGTGGGGTTGGACCTCGTCGAGGCTTCGAATCCCCCGATTGGCTCGCTGGTCAACCCCGGTACGCAGGTCGACCTGATCACGTCGACGGGCTACTGCAACGTTCAGGTCCCAGCGTGCTGCAAGAGACCAGGCCGTGGCGGCGACGTCAACATTGAAAGGCTGCACCTGTCGCGTCGCGTGTCGCCCCGACCGACCCCTCGACCTGTTCACCGAGTGAGCGTGGGCCTGGTCACCAATGAGACCAACGCCCATGGTGTGCCGGTCATTGGCGACTACGTGAAGTACAACTCGTCGATCATTATTTCGGTCTGCTGAATCCTCGACGGAAGTGCCGCCGACCACGACCACGACCACCCTGCCGTAGCGCGCTGAAAGTAGCATGGGGACCCATGGCGAAGTCGACTCCGAAGGCAAACAATCAAAAGACGGTCGGACGCTACGTCGCCCCGGACGCGCGCGGGCGAATCACCGCCAAGCGTCCCGTCAGTGACGACCACAGTCCTCGTTGGTACGGCTGGCTCATCGTCGCGCTGCTGGCGGTGGGCATGCTCACCGATCATCCTCAACTACCTCGACGTCCTGCCCGGCTCGGTGTCGTCGTGGTACCTCGTCGTCGGTCTCGCCGTCATGTTCGGCGGCTTCTACCTGGCGACGCGTTACAAGTAACGGCTCGCTTCGTTTTTAGCCGAGGCGCTCGATGATGGTCGCGTTGGCCAGTCCACCGCCCTCACACATGGTGAGCAGTCCGTAGCGACCACCGGTGCGCTCGAGTTCATTGAGCAGCGTGGCGCACAACTTCGCGCCCGACGCGCCGAGCGGGTGGCCTAACGCGATGGCCCCGCCATTCACGTTGACCTTCGAGAGGTCGACGTTGAGCTCCTTCTGCCACGCGAGCACGACGGAGGCGAACGCCTCATTGATCTCGACGATGTCGATGTCGTCCATCGTGAGTCCGGCGCGCTCCAGCACTTTACGGGTGGCGGGAATCGGACCGGTCAACATGGTGACGGGGTCGACACCGGCGAGGGCGAAGGTGTGGAACTTGGCGCGGGGCGTGTAGCCCAGCTCCTTGGCCTTCTCTTCACTCATGATGAGCACGGCCGAGGCACCGTCAGTGATCTGCGAGGAGTTACCGGCGGTGACCTTGCCGTCCTCCTTGAAGGCGGGCTTCAGGTTCGCCAACGTGGCGGCGGTGGTGTCGGGTCGGATTCCCTCGTCGGTCGTCACCAGTTCGTCGGTGGCGTTGCCTTCCTCGTCGCGCACGTAGACCGGGACGATCTCGCGCTCAAAGCGGCCTTCGGCTGTGGCCTGCGCCGCACGTCGTTGACTCTCGGCCGAGAAGGCGTCGAGGTCTTCGCGAGAGATGTTCCACTGGTCGGCGATCATCTCGGCGCCGATGCCCTGATTCTTCAGGTCCACCCACCGGTTCATAGCGTGCGGCGACGCGCGGACCGAACGGCCAGCCCGAGTCCTTGCCGATCGAGGAGCCCATCGTCACGCGAGACATCACTTCGACACCGGCCGCGACGACGATGTCGTACGCACCGGACATCACGCCCTGGGCGGCGAAGTGCAACGCCTGCTGGGAGGAGCCGCACTGACGGTCGATGGTCGTCGCGGGCACCGACTCGGGCCATCCGGCGGCCGAGGACGGCGCTTCGACCGACGTTGAACGCCTGCTCACCGACCTGGGAGACGCAGCCCATGATGACGTCGTCGATCAAAGCGGGGTCGAGGTTGTTGCGACTCGCGATGGCCTTCAATGCCTCCGAGGCCAGGTCGACGGCGTGCCAGTTCTTCAGTTTTCCGTTGCGCTTCCCCCCTGGGGTGCGCACGGCATCCACGATTACGGCTGTTGGCATTGACGTACCTTTCGTTCCTTCGTGGGCTTACCCACCGCGCGAAGCCTATAGGGGGCCAGGAGTATCGTCACATCCGTGAGCGAACGAAAGAACATGGAGCGCTGGCTCGGTGACGGCGGCATGGAAATCATCGGCGCCATCGGGGGGTCCTTTGACACCTACGGCGTGGACGGTGAGGACCTCGGGTGGGTCGGTGGCTGGTTCGATCCCGCCCAACTGGCGTGCAATCCCCACGGCGCGGTCCAGGCCGGCGTGCATTCGGTGCTGCTGGACGCGGCGATGAACTTCGCCATCAACGCGGCGCTGGTCGGTCGCGACCGGACTGAAGCGACGATTGAGATGACGACCGAACTGATGCGCCCGGCCCTTCTCGACGGCCACTACGCGATCCGCGGCGACGTCGTTCGACTGACGCGTCAGATCGCCTACGCCGAAGCGACGATCGCCACGGAAGAGGGAAAGATGGTCAGTCGTGCGACGGGCACGTTCCTCGTGCACCGATCGACGAAGAGCGACTAGATGTGATCGGCCGGGATCTGGCCGAGACGACCGGCCTCGTAATCCTCGAACGCCTGCTGTAGTTCAGCGCGCGTATTCATGACGAACGGTCCGTAGGTCGCGACCGGTTCGCGGATGGGCTCGCCACCGAGGACCAGGACCTCGAACGCATTGGTCCTCGAGTCCTGGGTTTCGTTCGCGGCGAGCACGAGAAAGTCACCGTCGACGTGCACCGCCATCTGACCCATGGCAATGTCGGCGCGCTCCAGCCCGACGGTGCCCTGCCCGGCGAGGACGTAGGTCAGGGCGTTGTAGCCCTGCTTCCACGGCAGGGTCAACTGTCCACCCGGCATCAGCGTCACGTGCGCGATCGCGATCGGCGTGTGGGTCATGCCGGGGCCTTCGACGTCACCGAGGGAGCCCGCGATGATGCGGATGATCGCGTCACCGTTGTCGTTGGTGAGCAGCGTGACCGACTCGGCCTCGATGTCTTGATAGCGGGGATTGGTCATCTTCAACTTGGCGGGGAGGTTCACCCACAGCTGGACGCCGTGAAAGACGCCGCCGGTATCGATGAGTGTGTCTGGTGGGCGCTCGATGTGCAAGATGCCCGCGCCGGCGGTCATCCATTGCGTGCCGCCATTTTGAATGACGCCACCGCCACCGATCGAGTCCTGGTGCAAGAACGTACCGTCGATCATGTACGTGACGGTCTCGAAGCCGCGGTGCGGGTGCCAGGGCGTTCCCTTGGGCTCACCCGGTCCGTAGTCGATCTCACCCATCTGGTCCATGTGGACGAAGGGATCGAGGTCGGCGATGTCGATGCCGGCGAAGGCGCGGCGAACGGGGAAACCCTCGCCTTCGAGCCCGCGTGGCGCGGTCGTGACGGACTTCACGCGCCGGGGTCGATCGGTGACGAGCGGCGTGACGGACCGGGGTAGTTCGAGTGGGTTTTCTACGGAGATGGCAGGCATCGCACCAGTGTAGGTACGACTTAACGCAGCCTGCCGCGTCGATCGCAGAGCGCCACGGCGCAGACGACGAGCACAATGATCGCGCTGAGCGACAACGAGACGGTTCCCGATCCCCAGCCCAGTCCGCCCGCGACGCGGGGCTTGCCCATGGCGTCGGCAAAGGAGGCACCGAGTGGTCTCGTGAGCACGTACGCGATCCAGAACAGGAGGATCGCGTGGCGCCGTCGGGCCGCGAACGCCAGCAGCGGCAGCGAGATCAGTCCGGTGAACAGGAACCCCGAGGCGAAGAAGCCGAGGTGCCACGCGATCGCGGTCAGATCGCCGACCGCCGTTCCGAGGGCGAAGGTGACGGTCACCGTCAAGAAGTAGAAGAGCTCTCTGGAGGTGCTCGTGATGCTGTGGATCGACAGCGTTCCCTCCACTCGGTGCCACCACACGAAGACCGCGGCCAGCGCGACGCCGAAGCAGAGCGCCGACACGATGTAGGGGACGTGGAAGGCAACGTGGACGACGTCGGCGCACATCGTGCCAAAGACACTGACCATGACGACGGCGGCCCAATAGGTGGTCGCTCGATAGGTGGGCGATCGCAACTGCCACCACAGCACCGCGAAGAAGACCACGCCCGAGCAGAGCACGGCGACTTCGGGGTTGAACCGATTGACGAAGTAGTCCGAGGTCGCCTCGCCCATGGCGGTCGTGAGGATCTTGAGGCACCAAAAGACGGGCGTGACGTTGGGAACCTTGCTCGAGTCGAATTGACGATGCAGCGTCAGTGCCATGCGACTACGCCGTATCGAGGGCGGACTGCACGAACGTCGAGGGATCAACCGCGATGAAGAGGGCACGGGCACTCGCCAATTCGACCTCGCCGGCGTGGAGTGACGCGTGGATGTAGAGCTTGCGTCCCTCTCGTCGAGCGAGCCAGGCGCGCGCGACGATCGGCTCGCCGATGGGCGTGGGCGCGATGAACGTGATGTCCAGTTGTGCGGTGTACGCGAGCGCCTCGTTGAGGACGTGCACCACCCCCATGGTTTCGTCGAGCAGTGCCGCGATCACCCCGCCGTGGGCACGTCCCGGCGCTCCTTCGAAGGCGGGGCCGAGGGTGACCTCCATGACCGCGACGTCACCTTCACGCCAGACCGCAGCGTTCAGGCCCATTGGATTGGCGCCACCCGAGACGATCGAGTCCAAGAAGAGTTGATGTTTGTTGCTCTGGCGACCTTCGAGAATCGCCGAGGCGAAACCGGAGCGGTCGCTCGAGAACGTGCGAACGCGGCCTTCACCCTGCTGCACCGTGGCGAGCGACATCGCGAGTTGCGACGTCAATGCATCGAGCTGCTCGTCGCTGAACGTGCGAGCAACGAAGCCGTGGCCGAGTTCGCGAAGGAGGGCAGCGGCTCGGAGACGTCGCTCTTCGTTGGTCACTAACTGCCCGTGTAGTACTTGTCGGCGACTGACAGGGCTCGGTCGAGTCGGGCGAGGCCGTCGCGCATTTCGTCGTCGTTGATGGTGCACGGCGGGACGACGTGGATTCGATTGAAGTTGGTGAAGATCAGCAACGACTCGTTGCGACTGGCCGCCACGATGTCGTTCATCGCGGGCGAGCTCGCACCGTACGGTGCGAGTGGCTCCTTCGTGTCGCGATCGACCACGAGTTCGAGGGCGAAGAAGACGCCGAGCCCCCGGACGTCACCGATTATGGGGTGTCGCTGCGCGAGGGCTTCGAGTCCTGGACGAAGGACCTCGTCACCGATTCGCCGGGCGTTCTCGACGACGCCCTCACTCTGCATCGCCTCGATGGTGGCGACCGCTGAGGCGCAGGCAAGTGGATGGCCCGAGTAGGTGAGACCGCCGGGATAGACGCGGTCACTGAATGTGTCGCTCACCGCTTGACTGATGACGACGCCTCCGAGTGGGACGTAGCCGGAGTTGACGCCCTTGGCGAAGACGACGAGGTCGGGTGTGACGTCGTGCTGTTGGTAGGCGAACCACGCGCCGGTTCGACCGAATCCGCACATGACTTCATCGGCGACGTAGAGAATCCCGTAGCGATCACAGATCGCGCGAACGCCCTGAAGGAACCCCTTCGGCGGGACCATGATGCCCGCAGTGCCCGGAACCGTCTCGAGCACGATCGCGGCGATAGACGCTGGTCCCTCGAAACGAATCGTCTCTTCGAGGTTGGACAGTGCTCGCTCGCACTCCTGCTCCTGGGTCTCGGCGTGATACATCGTTCGATAGAGAAACGGTCCAAAGAAGTGGACCACGCCGGCCGAACCGGTGTCATTTGGCCAACGTCGCGGGTCGCCCGTCAAGTTGATCGACGTGGCGGTCGCGCCATGGTAACTGCGGTAGGCCGAAATCACCTTGTGGCGACCAGTGTGCAGTCGCGCCATGCGCACGGCGTGTTCCATTGCCTCGGTGCCACCATTGGTGAAGAAGACCTTCGCGGCACCTTCGAAGGAACGGTCGAGAATCAGTTCCGCCGCACGGTAGCGCGACACGTAGCCGTGTTGGGGAGCAATCGTGCAGAGTGTGGAGGCCTGTTCTTGAATGGCGCGCACGACCGCGGGGTGTTGATGGCCAATGTTCGTGTTGACGAGTTGCGATGAGAGGTCGAGGTACGTCGTGCCGTCTTCGCCCGTCACGTAGACGCCCTGGGCATCTTTGACCATGAGCGGGTCGATGGTGGCCTGCGCCGACCACGAGTGAAAGACCGACGCCCTCTCTCGTTCACTGCTGCTCATCGTGCTTCGATCGTTCGCCATGTGGTCGTCCTCGTTCCACTAAAGACGGTAACGCACCCGACGTGCACGACATTTTCAATTCTGGGACAGGCGCCAACGACGGGCGCAATCGCGCGAGGCGCGCAAAAGCAGCACGAGCAGATCCGTTTCACGCGAACGACGCGTCGAGGTCACGCCGCTGAGAGCCAGTAACCGTATGGTGATTGGGTGAGCGAGGACTCCGGCGACCAGGCCAATCGGCTCCTGCTGCGACGTGGGCGTCAACTTGAAGTGGTGACGCTCGCATGGAATGCGCTCGGCGTGATCGTCCTCGCCGCGGCAGCGATTGCGGCACGTTCGGTCGCCCTCGCCGGGTTCGGTCTGGATAGCGTCATAGAGATTGGCGCTTCGACGGTCGTGTTGTGGGAACTCGCTGACGTGGCGCAGTCGCGACAACACAGGGCGTTGACGATGATTGGGTCTTCCTTCGTCGTGTTAGCTGTCTACCTCGCGGTCCAGAGCACCACCGTCCTCGTGATTGGCTTTCGGCCGCATCACAGTCCGGTCGGCATCGGCTGGACCGCGCTCACCGCCGTGGTCATGTTCGCTCTCGCCGCTGGGAAATCAAGGATTGGGGGCGCCTTGAACAATCCAGTTCTGACGACCGAAGGCCGGGTCACGACGATCGACGCAGTACTGGCCAGCGTGGTTCTCCTTGGACTCATCCTGAACGCGCTGCTCGGATGGTGGTGGGCCGATCCAGTTTCGGGCTACGTAATCCTCTACTACGCGATTCGAGAGGCACGGGCGACGCTCACGCCATGACCGCGCAATCGAATGTCGCGCACCATCGAAGAGGCTCAGTTGCCGTCCCATGTGGCCATCTCGGTCATGAAGGTCTCGACCGCCAATGGGCCAAGAACGAGGGCGTGGGCGTGGAACGCCTTCAAGGAGAATCGATCACCGAGGCGGTCCTTGGCCGCTTCGCGCGCCGCCAGCCACATCCGTTCGCCGACTTTGTAGGAGATGGCCTGCGCGGGTAATCCGAGGTAACGGTCCACTTCCGACGTCGACATGACGTGGTCTTGGATCGCCCACTCCTCGAGGAGGGCGATCGCCATGGCGGGAGTCCAGACTTTGCCAGAGCAGTCCCCGAGTTCGCCCAGCACGCCGAGGTCGCTCGGCGCATCGAGTTCAAGGTGTAGTCCGATGTCGACGACGATGCGAGCCGCGCGCAGCGCCTGGTTCGCGAGGTAGCCAAGTTCGTCGCCCAGGTCCGAGAAGTAACCCAGCTCGTCCATGAGTCGCTCGGCGTAGAGCGCCCAACCTTCGACGTAGCCCGACGTGGCGCCGACCAGGCGGTGGTAGCGACTCTGTTGGTCCGCTGAGAGCAATGCCGTCGCAATTTGCAGGTGATGACCGGGAATCGATTCGTGATACCAGGTCGACGCATGTCGCCACCACGAGAAGTTGGTCTTACCCATCGTGGGAAACCACGTCGTTCCCGGTCGGCTGAGGTCCTCGCTCGGGTTGATGTAGTAGGGCGCCGCAGATGCGCCCTCCGGCGCGAGTCGCGCGTCACAGAACCTGATCCGATCGTCGATGTCGAAGTGCACGCCGTCCATCTCGTCGGCGGTTCGCTGCGTGAAATCCTTCAACATCGTGAGCAGTGTGTCGGTTCCGTGAATGGCGCGCTTGGGATCGTTGTCCAAGAGTTCGGCCACCGCGACGAGGTTCGATGCACCGGGGAGCAGTTCGTTCGCGATCTCCCACATACGCGCGTTGATGCGTCGAAGATCCTGGTAGCCCCAGACGTAGAGTTCGCGCAGATCGAGTGTGGCACCGGACCAGTAGGCCGACCAGCGCTGGTAACGCTCCTCTCCGCAGGCTTCGTGCGTCGAAGCCTTTGGAGCGATCTCGGATCGCAAGAACGCTGCGAGTTCCGCGTACGCGACCTCGGCATCCTTCGCCGCGTCGGCGAGTCCCGACGCGGTGACGTCGACCGACGTTGCGGCCGCCACGCGCTGCGCCAGATCGCTGAATGCGCCCGCAGCGTGGACGTCGGCCTGGTCGGCAATCCCGGTGATATGGCGCACGGCGGGAAGCTCGTGCTCCGCGGCCGTGACGAGCAGTGCGCCGCGCCACGTGTCGAGTGATGCACGAACGGCTTTTAGACGTGCCGCCACGTGCGTCGCGTCATCGGCCGTCTTGGTGGCCATGAGTTCGAAGACCTGTCGAATTGAGGAGACCGGCGAGCTCAAGACCGAGAACGTCCTCCGATATTCGTCCGCCTCGAGCAGTGCGAGCCGCACGGAGAGGCGCTCACGCAGCACCTCCTTGGCGATGCGGTCGACGTCGCTCAGACTGTCGAGTAGTTCGAGGGCCTGTACGTCGCGAAGTGTCTCATCCTGGTCCCGACGCTGTTGCGCCGCAGAGAAGTCGGGGAGGAGACGTTCGTAGCCGGGAATACCTGCCTCGGTCGCGAACAGTGGGTCGCTCTTGGCGAGTCGGTCCACGACCTCGTCGGCGAAGGCGAAGATGGGGGAGGGAGATGTTGTTTCAGACATACGAAGAGTCCTTTGGTTTGCGATTACCCGCGAAACCGAAATGTACACCCGTGGCCCGAAGCGACGTTCCGTGGTCGCGGCGACGCGAGGGCTAGGACAACGAGTCCTCGTCGTCCTCGACGGACATGAACCAGTGCTCGTTGATGCTGAGCGTGCAATCAGGATCATCAGAGCAGACGTGGGAGCCTGTGGCGTCCACGATCGCCGTGCCGTGGCAGTGCAAGAGGTCGTCATCGCACATCGTGCAGGTTGCGAAAGGCAATGCGTGCATTGGTAGGGACATGATCTCAAGATAAATCCATGGTGTGACATTGCGGTGGACCACTGAGAGTTACCGGCGAACCGATCCCAAGTTTTTCTTGAAACAAAGGTCTCCGATGATAAAATTGTCCTCTGTCGGTCTCACGAATCACTCGTCGAGGAGAAATTCACATGGCACGTGCCACATGGTCAGGCTTTTTGAGCTTCGGATTGGTCAGCGTCCCCGTAGGTCTCTACAGCGCGACGTCCGATCAGACCATCCACTTCAACCAGCTGGTCAAGAACACCTCACACCGAGTGCGTTACAAGAAGGTCGACGAAGAGACGGGTGAGGAACTCTCCACCGAGGACATCGTCAATGGCTACCCACTGGGCGGGGGCGAGTACGTCGTCGTCACTCGTGAGGAGATGGCCGAAGCCGCTCCAGGGAAGTCCGAACTGATCGAGATCCAGGACTTCGTCGACCTGGAAGAGATCGACCCGATCTTCTTTCGTCAGTCGTACTACCTCGCGCCCAAGGGTAAAGGCGCCGATCGGGCGTACGCGCTTCTGCTCCAGGCGATGCTCGAAACGAAGAAGGTGGGCATCGCAACATTGGTCTTGCGCGACAAGGAACACCTCGTCGCCGTTCGTCCCGCCGAGAAGGTGTTGATGCTCGAGACGATGTTCTTCGAGGATGAGATCCGCAATCCCGAGGAGGAGCTCGACACGTTGCCGCCGGTCGGCAACGCGAACGCCCGAGAGTTGTCCATCGCGAAGAAGCTCGTCGACTCATTGACCGACGCGTGGGACCCGAGTCGATACAAGAACACCTACCGCGAGCGCGTTGAGGAGCTGGTCGAGCAAAAGCGCGCCGGTCACGCCGTCGTGCACGGCGCCGAGGACCGTCCGAAGTCGAACGTCATCGACCTGATGTCCGCGCTGCAGGCGTCAATTGACCGCTCGTCGAAGCGACCAACTCGCTCGGCGGCCAAGGCGAGCGCGCCCTCCAAGAGCGCGAGTATGAACGTCGCGGCGCACCGCGAGCGACAGGGCCTCGACGCCATGACCAAGGCCGATCTCGTGGAGCGTGCGAAGAAACTGAAGATCGACGTCACGACCAAGATGACCAAGGACGAACTCATCCGCGTGGTGAGCGCTGCCAAGAACGCCAAGAAGAAATCAGGCTGACCGGTTTCATGGCTCGCGCCAAGGACGCCCCCGCCACACCACCTTCGAAGCTCAGCACCTATCGGGCGAAAAGGGATCCCGAGCGCACCCCAGAACCAATGGGGGCGTCGCAGAAGAACGCGAACGCTAAGAACAAGGCGCAACCCTTGACGTTCGTCATCCAAGAGCACCACGCCCGGGCCCTGCACTGGGATTTTCGCCTGGAGCGAGACGGCGTGCTCGTGTCCTGGGCCCTACCGAAGGGTCTTCCCATGGACCCCGACACCAATCACCTCGCCGTCCACGTCGAAGACCACCCCTTCGACTACGGGAAGTTCGAAGGGACGATTCCCAAGGGTGAGTACGGGGCCGGTCAGGTCACGATCTGGGATCACGGCACCTACGACACCGAGAAATGGCGGACCAACGAAGTCATGGTCGTGTTGCACGGCAAACGCGCGTCCGGTCGCTACGTCCTCTTCCCCATCGATGAGAAGAACTGGATGATCCACCGGATGGACCCGGCGCCGGCGTACTTCGAGGCGATGCCCCAACACGTGAAGCCCATGTTGGCCCTCGCGGGTGAACTACCGAAGAAGGACGCCGGATGGGCCTACGAATTCAAGTGGGACGGCGTGCGTGCCTTGGTGTACGTCGACGGAGGGCGCGTGCGGGCCTTCACGCGCAACGACAAGAGTCTGCTGTCGACGTTTCCGGAACTGCGTGACATTGGCCTGCACCTCGGTTCGCGCTCGGCGATCCTCGACGGCGAGATCGTCGCCTTGGACCACGACAACCGTCCAAATTTCTCGACGCTCTCGACACGTCTGCACGTCACGTCCAAACCGGCGATCGAGAAGTTGCGACACTCGACGCCGGCCAGTTTCTTCGCCTTCGATCTGCTCTATCTCGAGGGCCGCTCGATGATGGACCTCTCCTATGACAATCGCCGTTCGGCGCTGGTGTCGCTCAAGTTGCAGGGTGAGACGTTCGCGACGCCTCCATCGATCACGAACACCTCGGGCGCCAAGGTGCTTGATATCTCGAGAGAGCGAGGATTCGAAGGGGTCGTCATAAAACGTCGGGACTCTCGTTACTCTCCGGGTTCGCGCAGTGGCAATTGGGTCAAGGTCAAGAACTTCTTCACGCAAGAGGTCGTCATCGGCGGATGGACCGAAGGGAAGGGCGAGCGCGAAGGCAGTCTCGGTGCGCTCCTGCTGGGCATTCCCACGAAGGAAGGATTGGAGTACGTCGGCAAGGTGGGTACGGGATTCACCGCGGCGAACCGCAAGGAACTGCTCGTGCGGCTGAGAGCACTGGCGCGAAAGTCGACACCGTTCTCGACCCCACTCGGTCGTGGTGAAACGGCGCTCGCTCACTTCGTTCGACCCACGATGGTGGGCGAAGTCCAGTTCGCGGAGTGGACCAACGACGGCAACCTTCGTCAACCGTCGTGGCGGGGAGTGCGCAGCGACAAGGTGGCGAAGGACGTGGTCCGTGAGTCCTGAGCGAGTCCTCACCGAGATCGACGGCCGCGAACTGTGGCTGTCGAATCTCGACAAGGTCATGTACCCCGATACGGGATTCACGAAGAGTCAGGTCCTCGACTACTACGCCCGGATCGCCGGGGTCATGGTGGCGCACCTCGCACGGCGCCCCACCACGTTCCGTCGATATCCCAATGGTGTGGAGGGGATGTCGTTCTACGAGAAGCACGCGCCCGAGCATCAACCGGAGTGGATCAAGACGATCGAGGTGCCTTCCAAGAGTGGGGATCACGAGCCGATCGTGTACACCGCGGTTGGTGATCGGCCCACACTGTTGTGGGCCGCCAATCTGGCGGCCATCGAGTTCCACGTGCCGCTTTGGCACGTCGCGAAAGGCAAAGCCATACCCGCGCCTCCCGACTACATGGTCTTCGACCTCGACCCCGGCCCCGGGACGACGATCGTCGAGTGTTGTCGCGTTGCTCAGTGGGTCGCTGAACGGATCGATCGCGAGTCACTGTTCGCGAAGACCAGCGGTTCGAAGGGGCTTCAGCTCTACACTCGCGTGCGGCGCACGACCTGGGACCAGTTGAGCGAGCGAGCGCACGAGATCGCCAAGTCGATCGAACGAGAGCATCGCGCCGAAGTCGTGTCGGTGATGAAGAAGACCCTCCGCAACGGCAAAGTGCTCATCGACTGGAGTCAGAACAACTCATCGAAGACGACCGTGGCTGCGTATTCGCTTCGTGCCCGGCCGGAGCCGACCGTGTCAACACCGGTGTCGTGGCAAGAGGTCGACAAGTGCGCCAAGAACGCGAACCCTGACACGCTGCGCTTCGAAGCGAAGGACGTGCTGAAACGGATTGAGAAAGTCGGCGATCTGATGGGGCCGCTGATCGCGGCGACGTCGCGCTCGAAAGTAAACACGAGTCGAACCTTCGAACGATCACCGTGACCGACTCCTCCTTGCAGTGAGGTCCAGACGCACGGCCGACGTAGTCAACGTCAGGTACTGATTTCAAGCATCATGTGGTGATGCCTACGAGTGAGCGAGGTGCGTGAGATGGATAGGTCAACCACTGTCGTGGTCGTTGGCGCGGGGCTCGCCGGCCTCTCGGCCGCTCGAGCGCTTCGAGCCCATGGTGTCGACGTCCTGGTCGTCGAGGCTCGAGATCGTGTCGGAGGACGTACCCTCAACCATCCCGTCGGTGACGGCAAGATCGTTGAGGTCGGCGGACAGTGGGTGGGTCCGGGTCAGGAGCGAATACTTCGCTTGATCGGCGAACTCGGTATCGAAACGTTTGACACCTACGGTGCGGGCAAGAACCTCTTCGAACACGGCGAGCGTTTGAGCTCCTATCGAGGGGCGATCCCCAAGGTCAATCCCGTGGCGCTCATCGATGTCCAACTAGCCATGACGCGACTCGGGCGAATGGTCGCCACGGTGCCTGCCGATACGCCGTGGACGGCGCCCAAGGCGACGTCGTGGGATGCCGAGACGGTGGCTTCGTGGACCAAACGCCATATGCGAACCCGACTCGGTCGATCGCTCATCGGGTTGGCCTGTGAAGCCGTCTGGGCGGCCGATCCGGCCGACGTCTCACTTCTGCACTTCCTCGCCTATTGCAACTCGGCGGGCGGCCTGGAAAACCTGATCTCGACCGACGGCGGAGCGCAACAGAGCCGGATCGTCGGAGGCTCACAGCAAATCGCCCTGGCCATGGCGGGCGAACTCGGTGACATCATTCTCCTCGGCGAGCCGGTACGCCGCATCGCTTACGGCGATGAGCTCATCGTGAGCGGCGAATCGATCACGGTGCGAGCGTCAAAGGTCATCGTGGCGATCAGTCCGGCCCTGGCGGGACGCTTCATCTACGAGCCGGCCCTGCCCGCACTCCGTGATCAGTTGACCCAGCGCACTCCCAATGGGTCGGTCATCAAATGCATGGCGATCTACGACGAGCCCTTCTGGCGAGAGGCCGGACTCTCCGGGCAGCTCACGAGTGACCGGGGACCCGTAAAGGTCGTCTTCGACAATTCGCCACCGGACGGTCGACCGGGCGTCCTTCTCGGGTTTCTGGAGGGAAACCAAGCTCGAGAACTCGGACGTTGGTCAGAGACAGAACGCCGACAGTGCGTCCTCGACTGCTTCACTCGATTCTTCGGACCCAAGGCCGCGCGGGCCAACGACTACGTCGAGAAGATCTGGGCCGACGACGAATGGACGCGCGGTTGTTATGGCGCGTTCTTCCCCCCGAATACCTGGACGGCCTTCGGCGATGCCCTGCGCACACCAGTCGGTCCTATCCACTGGGCGGGAGCCGAAACGGCGACACGTTGGATGGGCTACATGGACGGTGCGATCAGTTCGGGTGAACGAGCGGCGTCCGAGGTGCTGGCCGATCTGAAGTGATCAACCCGGTCCCGGTGAACCGGCAAAGTAGGTGCAACCGGAGGCGTCGTGATGAAGGCGACCGCTACGGGTAGCGCGTTCCGAGCACGACGCCCGACGTGGTCGTGCTGGCAATCTTCGTGCAGACCTGGGTTCTGCGAAGCGTGTAATCAAATGTCACTCCGTGGTTGAAGAACAGCCGCACCCGCGAGACGTTTGCCCGCTCACATCTCGACGGCGGCTCGAAGTTGACAGCCGTTTCGATGCCGACGGTGACGCTGGCGACCGCACCAGGTTTCAGGGTCACGGTCTTGCCGCGACCCGCGATGGTGAGCTTGGTCGCCGCAGGCCCCACCGCGACGAACTCGGCAATGCCAGTCCCTTTCACGAGGACGTTGCCGAATCGTGTCGTCGGTGTCCCCGACAGTGTGCACCAGCCCGTCGAGGCGTTCGTGCCCTTCACGTGATTCGTGAGGAGAAGCGTCTCGTAGGCGGTCCCTCCCGCGGCGCCGCCGCGGCCCACGCTGGGCGTGAGTGCCGCTGCATTACAGGGCAAGAGCGTCGCGGCGCTCCCCGACGCCAACGCAAGTGAAGCGCCCACGGGCACAGTGAGCGTCATCGCCACCACTACGCCGAGCTGAGACCTCCAAAGTCGCATCACGTTGGTTAATGTCCCGTCAGTCAAGAACATTTCGCGAGATCGACCGTTCATACAGGGCAAAGTCGGTACACGTGCGAACTCTTTCGGCGACGCTTGAGACGTAACTGCTCGTTGCCCGTACCATGGGGAACTCCTGCCCTGCCCTGCCCTGCGCAGAAGCGGGTTGTCGTCAAACGAGTAGGCCCTCGAGCTCGGAGAGTCGGCCGAACATGACGGGGAGGCCGTGCAAGCCGTTGAGTACCTCCTCCTGGACCATCGCGAGATCGAGACCGGTCGGCGGCTCATCGACGGCCATGCAGCGCACGATGTTCCAGTGCGTGAACCCCAACCAGCCTTCGATCATGAACACGAACCAGCTCGGACCCGACGGGGGTAACTCGCCGCCTTGTGCGACGTAACCGTCGAGGACCGAGCGGAAGATGACTGGTTCAATGTTGTCGAATCCGGGGCCTTTCGCAACGCTCAGGGCCGTTGAGCCGAGCTCACCGGCCAGTTCGAGCGGCCCCGACAGTTCCCAGTCCAGCACGACGGGCCGACCGTCTCGAGATAGCAGGTTCCACGGTTGGATGTCTTTGTGGGTCACCACGACGGGGCCGGGACGCTCGCAGGTGTCAACGAAGTTGGCAATCGCGAGAAACGTGTCGACGTGCGACGCGAGCTCGTCGGCCCACGGCTGTCCGGTCGCCGCTGCCTGCTCGGCGAGTTCGGGCCAGTCACGTGGCGCCGGCTCTCTAATCGAAGCATGGGTCCACTCGACCTCAAGAGCGTGGATGCGGGCGAGGATCTCGCCGACCTCGAACGCGAACGCTGCCGGTACTGGGGCTTCGGGCAGCCTGTCGCCTTCGACCCACCGGTGCACGAGCACCTCGGGCGTGGCAGAAATCGGCTCCGGCATCGGGATGCCGGATGCGAAGGCAGCTTGCTCGAACCTGAACACGTCGTCGGCGTGATACGTCCAGCGGCGGTCGAAGGGGTTGAGCGCTTTCACCGCGAACGAACCCCGTTCGGTGTCGAGTCGGTACAGCCGATTTGAGCTCTTACCGTGCACCCGGGTCATAGGCCGCAAGGGTGTCCCGAGGTGATCCAGGTTCATCGCAGGATTTTATGCGGCGTGCGGATCAGAACGTCGAGCTGGAGCCGTCCCCTTTCAATGCATCACCAGCCAGCTGATCTCGGTCACGACGAGAGGGCGTATCCGTCACCTGCACCATCCGTCATCCCGCTCGACGTTCAACCGACGCGATAACCGCTCGGACAGCCGGGTTGGCGTTGACGGGCACAAGGTGCGACGAAGGGTGGTCATTAGCCCAGACACGAAACAACTCATCGGCGAAACCCTGTCCAATTTGGGTGATTCCACGGAAATCGAGTTCGATGACCTCGAATCCTTCGAGGCGCGCTCCGATTAGTTTGGCCTCCGTCCGCGAAACGAAATCCCCCTGCCGGAAGAGATCAATGCGAATACTCGTTTTGTTGAGCCGCTGGGTCACGGGGTCTTGAAGTGCGCTCATCACCGCGGTCAACGTCATGGTGGTGTCGTAGAGAACTTCGCATCGCACGAGCGTGCCGTGCCTGGGACGGTCGAGCCATCCCACGGCAGAATCGTCGAGGTCAGTGTCGACGGTCCAAGTGAGATGATTTGCTGCGAGGACGAAGCGATTCACCAGTCGGGACGTTAGAAAGATTCCCAGACCGCTGTGTCGGGCTGGATCAGTTGTTTGCTTTCCCTTGGAGAGTTCGCCGACCGCCTCAAAATCGTCCTTCAACCCGCGCGACTCGCGAAGGGATTCGAACGCACCTATTCCATCATCTTCGATCTCGAAGGCGAGCATATTTTCTTTGAGGAACCAACGGACCCGTAGTTCGCTGCCTCTTGAGTGATCTATTGCGTTGTTCACCATCTCGGTGAAGGCGAAATTCAGGACTTGTCTGAACGTCGGCATCTCTTCGATATCCGGGTCAAATTGTCGTAGAGCGATGCGCTCGTGGCCCCAGACCTCGTTCTCCGTGAGGCCCTCGAGGGGATACGTCGTGGCTCGCTGAGCGTTGAGGTGATAGCGGGTGGATCGTTTGTTGCCTTCTTTGGTCAAGAGGCCCTCCGCCGTCATCCGGGACAACCAGTTGTATGCGGTCTGCCGCGAGACGCCAGCCGCAGCGGCGACCTCTGGCGAAGTCACGTTCGTACGTGCGGAAAAGAGCCGTTCTATGACCTTGGGTATCGTCTCCTTGCTCGGCATGAGGTTCTCCCTGTTTACTCAAATTGTGAGTTCCACTCGATATTCGTTGACTATTTTACTCAAAGCATCCAAATTTGCTTTACTATTTGACGTAAATCATAGCACCACGATATTTGAGTCAAATAGTAAACTTAACGCCGATTCTGGACCGGGCAACCCTGTCTCAAGGAATGGCGTTAGCGGGACGACCGATCAAGGAGGCGCCCCATGACGACGACGGCTGCGACTTTCACTCGGATTCACAGTTCTCGTGTCAGGGAGAACTAACCGAGCGGCGCATTTGTCCGAACGTTTATCCGAACGGATCGGGACCATTAGTCCGAATGCCTCCGTGGTGGGGCAGGTTCGGCTTTGAGGCAGGTTGGGTGGTGCGCTTTTATAGAGGTAGTTTTGAGTCTGCGCAGGCCCGCGTTCAAGACGCCTTTGGACCGGGTTTCACGAATGCAATTGGAGTCGACCTCTTGGCTGACTCCGCCGTCCAACCGCCCATCCGGTCGGTCGCTCGCCGCGCCTTTTGACAACGCCGTGCCCGAACACCGCGATCGGGCACGGTACTTCTAAACTCGGAGGAACCGTGACGACTATCCGTCGACTAACCGCATTGGCCGTAGTGCTGGCTTCGCTGCTAGCCGTCCCGGCCACGACATCGTTCGCGGGGGCATCATCTGCGACGGTCGTCGCGTACAACAATCTCGGCCTCCTCAATCCTGGGGCCATCGCTGCGTACGGGAAGTACGTGTGGGTCGCCGATAGAGGTCTCGGTGGCAAGGGAGCCAAAGTTGTGCGCGTCACTGCGAGTTCCGGCGCTCATCTCTCGGTCGTCAGCCCACTACTCGACGAACCCGTGACCCTCACGTCTGACGGCACCTACGTCTGGGTAGTGAACGCGGCGAGCCAGGGAGCGACGCACGGATCAATTGCTCGCATCGACATCGCGACGAACAAGGTCAGTTTTGTGGCCCAGGTGTCCGGGCTGAGTGCTCTCGTCTCCCTCGCGGTGGCGGGGCCGTATCTCTGGGCGGCTGGCGTCTCGAACAACGCGGTACTGCGCATCGACCGAACCTCCTTGGCGGTCCGAACGATTTCCTCCACGCTCTTTTACCCCGGCGAAGCGCTCACCGCCGATAGTAAGTACATCTGGGTGTCCAGTGACGGCGGAGGGCCACTGGACCGAGGATCCCTCGCGAGAATCTCGACGGCCACGAACAAGGTGACCGCGGTGAACTCTCCATACTTCAATGACGCTGTGACGGTGACCTCGAATGGCACCTACGTCTGGGTTCCGGCGAGCAACCACGTCGTGGTGAAGGTGGACATCGCCACGAGCAAGGCCATCAAGATATCGTCCACGTCGTTCAGCACCTCACTCTGGATCGAGTCGACGCCACGCTACGCCTACGTGCTGAATGACTTTGGCAACCCCAGCGGGCCCGGTGGGACACTCTCTCAGATCAATGCCCTCACGAACTCAGTACGCGTCATCACGTCGAAGTCGTTCCTGTCTCCCATGGGACTGGCCATCCTTGGGTCCCACGTGTGGATCCTTAACTCATCGCTTTCGGCCGCTGTTCCCGCCACGAAGAACCTGCTGGTGCGCGTAAGTCCCTGATCATCGTGGAACGCGCGTCGTAAAGGTGGCGACACGCTGCTTCTGGCGACACGAAGCCCTGCCTTGCTGCCATAGCCCTAACAGCACTGCCTCGCGCGTTCGGCTTCAATGTCGGATGCGCACCACAGGCATGGTGAGTTCGCGCACCGTCACCATGCCTTAAAGCCGCACTAGATGGTGGGGCTAGTAAGAATCGAACTTACGACCTCGTCATTATCAGTGACGCGCTCTAACCGACTGAGCTATAGCCCCGCAGGGGTACCAATCTAGCCGACGACCCGGGCCCGCCTAAAGGGCGGAGACGTCCCAAATCTTGGACGCAATGGATTGGCTCGCCGTGGCGAGCAGCGTGCCGGATTGACTCCACATGAAGGCCGTGCCTTGTGCGAAGCCACCTGCGAGTGCGTACATGTGAATCTCGGTGAGCACCCAGTCGGTGGGCTCAAGTGACACGACGCGGATCGTGTTGTCGAGACTTCGACCCATCGTTGGGTACCCGAGGGGTTGTGTGACGCCACCCGCGACGTAGTCGCCGAAGATCGCGAGGGTCGCCGCCGAGGGATCGAAGTGACCCGGGACCCTGGACCACAGGGCGGAGATGGGAGATCCGGGCGTTCCATCGATCTCGCCGAACGAGCGTCCGAGCGCGATGCGCGCTTCGAGGTGGTTGAAGATCGATCGGTTGAAACGCTCCGGCATGACGCGTTCGGGGCAGTTCTCGGGTGCTGCGACGTCGGGCATCGTGATCCACGGGGTCGGGGACGTGAGTTCACCTGTCCCGAAGGCGCCATTGACGGTAAGGACCTCACGGCCTTCGCAGTACGTCGTGGCGCGCGCCTGGGTCACGTGACCGCCAACGACGGCGAGGTCCGTCTTCACCGTGACCGTCGCTCCGAGCGGCGCGTACGAGAGATACTGCGCCGTCGCCCAGACGGTCGGACGACCGCTCGCCTCCTCGAGTGCGACGAGGGCCGACGCCAGCCCGCACCCACCGAAGAGGAAGTTGCCGGGTGTGATGACACGCTCGGTGACCTCGAAGCCCCACGTGTCCTCGCCCGTGCGCTCCATCGCGAGAAAGGTCCTTGCGTCCACGATGGCCGAGGTTACAGGGGCGCCGCGCACGCGCACTACGCCACGCACGACAGCGGCCAGAATTGTCGGGTGTGCACCTCTGAGTCCGGCAGTTGGAGCATTGGGCCAGCCGAGAGTGCTGACGCTCAAACGCTCGATCACGGCCGACGGTTGCTGTCCGGTTGCGACCTGATGGGAGGGTGAATCATGGCGGTACTCCTCTCGAGTCAACTCGGTCTTCGACTCCAGGGTGAACGCGGCGGCGTCACGACTGCGAAACTGGCATGACCATGGCGAAGAACCCACTGCCCTCACCGGTCGACGCGAAAGCGCGAGGTCGCGCGATGCGCGAAACCTTGACGCGGGGCGCGTTGGCGGAACTCGCCGAGCGCGGAAGTGCCTACGACCCCGTCGAGCGTCTCATCTGGCAGAGTTCGTCGCGTCGGCCCGACCTCGTCGGGCTTCGTTACACGCGCATGCTCACCGATGTCTTCTCGTTCTATCGAGGCAACGCGCTCTTGATGGCGGACGACCTCGCGAGAGGATCGAATTCCGCGCTCGAGGTTCAAATATGCGGTGATGCCCACCTCGCCAACTTCAACTTGTTCTCCTCACCCGAGCGCCACCCCGTCTTCGACGTCAATGACTTCGACGAGACCGATGTGGGCCCCTTCGAATGGGACGTCAAACGTCTCGTCACGTCACTCGCCGTCGTGTCGTCGCACCTCGGTCACAGCAACGCACAACAAGAGAGCATCGCGCGCAGTGCGGCTCGTGAGTATCGCCTCGCCGTGCGCCGGTTCGCGGGCGAGACCCGCCTCAGCGTCTGGTACGCCACGTTGGACATCGACGCGGTCGTGACCGAACTGGGTGGCTTCTTCAACGCCAACGCCCTCCATCGAGTCGACAGCGTGGTCGCGCACGCCACGGGCCGCGACACCCAGAAGGCCTACGCCCGGCTCGTGGTCGACGCTGAGCACGGGCCGCGCATCATTTCGAAGCCACCACTGCTCATACGACTCGAAGAGCTGAACTCGCCGGGTTACCTGACCCGTGGCGATCTGGATCGGCTCTTGACGGGCTACGCCAAGACGCTCAGCCGTGACCGACAGGTGCTGCTCTCGCAGTTCACGCCCGTCGACGCGGCCCGCAAGGTCGTCGGCGTTGGATCCGTGGGTACCGAGTGCTACGTCATGCTCCTGCTCGGGCGAGACGAATTCGACCCCTTCTTCTTACAGGTCAAGCAGGCCGGGACGTCGGTCGTGGCGACGGCGCTCGGGAGGAACCCCTCAGTGGCGCCAGGGGAGCGGGTCGTCCTTGGTCAACGCCAGATGCAGGCCACGCCCGACGTCTTCATCGGCTGGCACTCGATGAAGAAGGACGGAGAGGAACGCCACTATTACGTGCGTCAGCTCTACGACAACAAGGCCGCGATCAACATCGATCAGTTGGACGAGCGGCTCCTCGTCACCTACGGCCGCATCTGTGCGTGGACGCTCGCGCGTGCGCACTCTCGAAGCGGTCGCGGGGCTGAGATCGCCGGTTACCTGGGCAAGTCCGACGTCGCTGACGAGGCGTTCGCCACCTTCGCGACGGCGTACCGCGACCGGACGCTGAGTGACTTCACTGCACTGCAACGCGCCGCGAAGGAAGGCCGTATTACGTTGGCGACGTGACCTCGTTGTTGCCGTTTCAGTGGCACGTCGCCGAGATAGTGGTCGTAGTGGGGGCCGGCGTCGCGCATCACGTCGTGGTTACGACCACCCGCGAACGCCGATATGCGATCCTTGCGCTCGTGGCACTGCTCGCGGTGACGATCTGGCCCGTCGGTGACATCGCGTCGTCCGTCTCCCTGAGCGTCGCCACGGTGCAACGTCTCGTCATCATGTTGTTCGTGGCGCCGATGCTCTTAAAGGCGTCGCCGACGGCCGCGTTGGCGAGGATGACGCGTCCGCGTCTCTTGGACGCGATTACCCGCCGTCTGGCGCACCCGGGTGTCGCGATCGTCGTCGTGACTGTACTCGGCACGGTGACGCTCAGCACGCCCGCCGTCGACTGGGGTGCGCACTCGACATTCGGACGCGACCTGGTGCTGCTCACGGTTTTGGCGGCCGGTGTCGTGTTGTGGTTGCCGGCGCTCGGCGTTCTGCCCGGTGCGCGTCGTCTCTCGCCGGCCGGTCGTGCCGGCTACCTGTTCGCATCTTCACTCGTCGTGACGAGTCTCTCGTTCGTGTGGATCTTCTCACGCCACTCCCTCTATCCCGCACTGCACCATCAACACGCGTTGTTGCACGTGTCGGCGTTGTTGGATCAACAGCTGGCCGGTTTCATCGCGAAGTTCGGGTGCTACGCGCCGATGTGGGCGATTGCCTTCACGTTGTTTTCCCGCGCTGACGAGCGGGGCGAACCGGTCGAAGAGACGCCACTGCATTGGGCCGACGTCGAGCGTCAACTACTTCGCGTCGACCGCGAACGTGAACGCGCCCTTCGGCGGCATCAGTCCGAATAGTGATGGCTTGGTAGGCTGAGGTCCCCGGGGACGTAGCTCAGTTGGTAGAGCGCGGGCTTTGCAAGCCTGAGGTCGAGGGTTCGATCCCCTTCGTCTCCACGAAACGACACCCAGGTACTGTGTATTAACTCGGCTGTTCTGTCTCACTTTGGCCTCGGGACATCTGTCTCACTACTCGGCCCGGATTCGGTAGTTCTGTCACAGTGGCCTCGGGAGATCTGTCTCACTCGTGAGTGGCCTCGGGACATGTGTCCCACCCGTTCCACCTGTCCCATTGACCCCACGGCGATTCTCGCCTTGTCTGGATGTCAGTCCAGAGCGTGGGGAGGCAGCAATGTTGGTGGAGCTATCAATGGTTGAGCAGCGCTATCAAGCGGTTCGCGAGGTGCTCGATTCAGGAGCCACGATTACTGAAGTCGCCAAGCACTACGGCGTCGATCGAAGGACCCTGCACCGCTGGCTCACTCGTTACGCCAACGGCGGCCTCGAGGCGCTGGTGACGCAGTCAACGCGGCCTGACACCTTTCCGCACCAGATGGACCCGGTCATCGAGGCCCGTCTGGTCGAGCGACGGCGCACGCATCCAACCTGGGGACCGCGCACCCTGGCTACGAAGTTGCGTGCCGAGTTTGGTGAGCGTGCCCCGTCTCGCGCCGCGATTTACCGCGCCCTACGTACGTGCCTTCACGTCACTGAGTCGTGGCCGCACGACAACGAGATAGATGAATGCGGCGAGGATATTCAGCCAAATGATGAGTACGACCCAGAGGGCCTTGCTGCTGCCGGCTGAACGAAAAGTGGTTGACGGTGTGAAGACGACATCGATGAAGCAAAAGAGCGGCAGGAGTGCAACGAAGATG
This sequence comes from uncultured Acidimicrobiaceae bacterium, assembly GCA_963800765.1. GTDB lineage: Bacteria > Actinomycetota > Acidimicrobiia > Acidimicrobiales > RAAP-2 > RAAP-2. Next base: position 129,247 of record CAWDCF010000004.1, on the reverse strand, counting down.
AAGATCAGCGCGAATACCGCCGCGAAGAGACCGCCCACGAAGATCCCAGCGATCATCGCCTGACCCCGGACCTCAGGGTCGGTAGGAGAAGACTGGAATCTACGGTTTGTAGTGCTCTCGCCATATCAGTCGGTACACCCGGGTCTTTCGAGGAATCGAACGGACGCCGGGAATGAAGGGCACGAGGATCAGTCCGGCCGTGAGGACCATCATGAGTCCCCACACCAGCACGTCACCGTTGCCGCTCTGACTGAAGGGTGGCACCTGGTACCAGAAGGTGTACAGCCACAGCCAGGCCTGGCCCGGATAGCTGCCCGTCTCGTTCATCATTCCCCACTGTTCACCGGTGAGGTGTTGGGTGGCGGCGAGGTTACCGAGGTAGGAGCCGTCGGCGATGAACAACAGCGGCAGCGTGTAGTCCGTCGTGTAGAAGCCGTTGCTCGTCACGAGGTCCTGGTCGAGCGCGCCCGAGCGCGCCATTTGCGTGAGGTCGTTGATGAAGACCGGGACCGGACCGGCGTTGTTCGCGTTGACCACGACCTGGCCCGCACTGAACTTCATCTTCGTGGCGGCCTTGGTGTAGTCATTCATCCACGTCTGGCGCGTACCGTTGGACGCCGACTTCCACTGCGCGAGACCGGTACTGAGCGCGGGCTGGCTCGGGAGTGACTTCAAGGGATCGAGCACGAAGGCGGTGGCGGTGTCGATAGGGATCCGCGCGCCGACCCACTTCGCCAGTTCCAACGGTCCGAGCTGTTGGCCGGTCGAGTTCTTGTTGTAGGGCGCACCATAGGTGGCGACGCCCGAGGTGCCGTTGAGCTCACTGAGCGCGGTGGTCGCGAAGTCGACGGGGGCGGCGTTGGCCCAGCGCTTGAGGGTCACGGCCTTCACGTCGGGCGAGCCGAACATGACGGCGAGCCCAATGGTCAAGAGAGCGACGACGAGAAGGGCGATCGTCCCTTCCTTGATGATGTCGTAGGGGGTGTAGCCACCCTTCCATTCGGGGGCGTCAACGTCGGGGCGAAATGCTTTCTTGCTCATGACATCTCCGATGCGGTGTCAGCGAAGGGGGGCACGACGCCCTTGGAACGGACCATGAGGACATGCAGGCCCGTCAGCACGACGGCCGCGATCGGGAGTAGCACGATGTGCCACATGAGCATCTGGCCCAGGTTCAACACGTTGAAGTAGGCGCCTCCGCCCGTCGCGTTGATGCCGTCCTTGGCCTGTGTCGCGATCCACTGTGAGTCAAAGTTCGTTTGCGAGACGTAGCCGGTGAACGCAGTCAGGATCGAGACGAGGAACGTGACCGCGCCGGTCACCCACGTGAGTGACCGTCCGCCGCGCCACGCGGCCATGAAGTACTTCCCCCAAAGGTGGATGACCATGGCGAAGAAGAAGATCTCCACGCTCCAGAGGTGCATCGAGTTGACGAAGTGCCCGATGCCCGAGCCGTGCCACCACTGCGGTCCACGGATCGCCAGCAGACAGCCCGTCGCGATGACGACCATCAAGGCGGAGAGCGTGGTCACGCCAAAGACGTAGATCCACGAGGACACGTAAGCGGGCTGGGTGTCGGGGAGGAGCTTCTCGGGGGGCAACTTGGCCGTCACGCGACGGCGCAACTTGGTCGTCCACTGACGATCGATCTCGGTGGTGCTCACCGGGACTCCTTGCGGCGACGTCGACCGGGGAACGGAAGCAGTAGAGCGACGATGAAGGTCACGACCATGAGGACGATGACGGTCAGGTTCGCGACGCTGATCAATAACCAATGCCAATGGAGATAGTGCCCCAAATGATCGAGCGGCACGAGTGCCGCGGAAAACGCTGGCCAAGACATGGACAACCCCCAAGATCGAAAAAAACTTCCCCCGAGTTTGGCAGCCTGGCTGTAAGACCGACTAGGGACTAAAGGCCCATGCTACGTCCATTTGGAACGGTCTCAATCTTTTTGGTCCCCGGTTCGCGGTCTTGGGCCCGTTGTTTGAGATGGAATTGTGTGACGCCGATGGTGAGTGACACCGCACCCGCGACGTGGAGCTCAACCAGCAACGCGGGGACGTGGGTCAGGTACTGCGTGACGCCAATGGCGGCCTGCACGAGTGCAATGAGGACGAGACGGCGCACACCGCGTTGCAGCGCCAGTGGTGCGTCACTCCTCCAGACGGCGAGGAGCAGTCCGGTGACGAGACCGATGAAGAGCGTGGCGGCGACCGAGTGAACCCACGCCGCCGAGGAGAACGCGAAAGGCAGGCGCCGCGCGACGAGTTGTCCCATCGAATCACCGGCGTGCGGCCCCGAACCGGTGGTCATGGTGCCCGTCACGAGCAGCACGACGAAGGGGATCCACAGGAGTCGAGCGACGCGAAGGAAGTGCGGGTTGCGGACGTCATTTCGCGCACCCGACGAGTAGACGTACTTCGAGCGGTGATACAGGATGGCGGCGATCACGACCATGGCGAGTGAGAGCAGCATGTGGAGCGAGACGAGCCACGGGTTGAGCTTCGAGTAGACGACGAAGGCGCCGAGGACCGCGTCGGCGACGATGCCTCCAATCAATAATCCTGAGAGGATTATCAGGTCACGACGAACCACGACGCGGCGTAGGGCGGCCACGAACGTCGCGCCGACGACACAGAACAACAGGACCGTGACCAGTCGATTGCCGAATTCGATCTTCGAGTGGATGCTCCACTGATTCGTTGCGTAGTGGCGAAAACAGGTGGGCCAGTCGGGACAGCCGAGACCAGAACCGGTGAGCCGGACCGCCGCCCCAGACAGCACGATCAGGATCATCGAGATGAACGTGGCCAACGCGAACCAACGAAACACCGGAGGCGTGACGCGGCGCCGAAGCAACGAGAACATGGCGCAAGCCTAGGTAATCCGCGTACTCGTAGAATCTCTCCATGACGCTCGCCACCCCGGTCCGCTACTCCGTGGCCGACGTGTGCCGGGGCTACCTGGCGCTGACCAAACCGCGAATCATCGAATTGCTGCTGGTGACGACGATCCCGACCATGGTGGTCGCGGCCAATGGCATCCCGGGACTCTGGCTGATCATCGCGACGCTCGCCGGCGGAACGCTGGCCGCCGGTGGTGCGAATGCCTTCAATATGGTGATCGACCGAGACATCGACGCAATCATGGAACGAACGAAGCGCCGGCCGCTCGTGACCGGTGTCATGTCAGCGCGCGACGCGACGATCTTCGCCGTCGGCCTCGAAGTCATCGCCTTCGTCGTGTTGGCGGTCTGGGTCAACCAACTCTCGGCGTGGCTCGCGATGTCGGCGACCGCCTTCTACGTGGTGATCTACACGTTGTGGCTGAAGCGACGCAGCAAACAGAACATCGTCATCGGCGGCGCCGCCGGCGCGGTGCCCGTCCTAATCGGGTGGTCGGCGGTCACGAACTCGCTCACGTGGACGCCGGTGCTGCTCTTCCTCGTCATCTTCATCTGGACGCCGCCGCACTTCTGGGCGCTCGCCGTTCGCTACCGCGACGACTACGCCGCTGCGAACGTGCCGATGATGCCGGTTGTGACGTCACTTCGACACACCACACTCGAGATGCTCGTGTACTCGGTGGTGATGTGGGCGCTCACGGTGTTGATCGGACCGACGGCGCACCTCGGTTGGATCTACGCCCTCTCGTCCACGATCCTTGGGGGACTCTTCACGTTCTACGCACTCCGCCTCTACCGCCACGCTCGAGAAGACCGGGCCGACGTCGCCGAAGCGATGCGACTCTTTCACTTCTCGATCACCTACCTCACCGCACTCTTCGTCTTCATGGCGGTTGACGTTCTTGTCCGACACCACTAAGGCCCCCCGCCGACGTCCGTCCCCGATGATGATGGTCTCCTTGGGGATCGGCACGGTCCTCGCCGTCACGTTGATCGTCGTGGTGTCGATCCTCACCGGTGGTCACGTCACGAACGGCACCTCGCAACCTCCGAACCAACTGGTGGGCAAACACGTTGCTTCGTTCTCGCTCGCGGGACTCAACGGAGGCACCATCGCCGCCCCGTACAAGAGCGGACATCCAGCGGTGCTGATCTTCTTCGCGAGTTGGTGTGGGCCCTGTCAAAAGGAGATGCCCGAGGTGGCGACGTACCTGCGACACCACAACGAAGGATCGGTTGAGGTCATCGGGATTGACTCGCACGACACGCGGGGGCCCGCGATGGCCTTTGACGAGAAGAGTGGCGTCGCCTTTCGCGTCGTCTTCGATCCGAACTTGAAGGTGGCCAACATCTTCAATCTCGCAGCGATTCCCGACACCGCGTTCGTCAACGCCAAGGGCGTCGTCACCCAGATCTACTCCGGCGCAATCCCGGCGTCGCAACTCGCCAAGGGTATTGCCAACCTTCGCGCCAGCTAGTCGAAGCGGAACGTGCGCGCCGCGACAAGCGGTGCGACCAGGGCCCATAAGGCCAGGGCGAGCCAGTCGGCCCCCGTCGGCGAGAGACCCTGACCGAGCACTCGATGGAGCCCTTCGGCCATGGCGCCCGACGGCAGCGCGATGACGACCTTCTGAACGAATGTGGGGAACGACGTGATTGGAATCACGATGCCCGAGAGCAAGAGGAGTACCAGGTAGAGGCCGTTGCTCGCGGCCAGGTTCACCTCCGCGCGCAGCCGTCCCGCGAGGGCGAGGCCGATGCCCGCCGAACCGGCCGATCCGAGCAGCAAGAGCACGACGACCTCGACGGCGCCGCCGACGCCGCCGCGCGGACGCCACGAAAGCGCGAACGCCACGAGCGACAAGACGCCAACCTGCAAGAGTTCGGTCACCAGGACGCCGGCGATCTTCGCACCGATGAGACGCCTCGTGCCGAGCGGCGTGACGTGAAGTCGGCGCAAGACACCAAAGCTGCGCTCGAAGCCGGTTGCAATCGAGAGCGCCACGAGCGACGTCGACAGGATGCAGAGTGCGAAGATTCCCGGCGCGATGAAGTCGATTCGACTCTTGGTGGGGGTCGACGTGACTTTGGTCAAGGAGAAGAAGACGAGCAACAACACCGGGATGCCGATGGTCAAGAGAAGTGTCTCGCCGCGGCGGATCGTCATACGGACTTCGGCCAGCGTCTGTGCCCACCAGGCCCTCACGGCTGTGCCTCGGTCCGCTCGGCCTCGAGGAGGTCCATGTAGCGCTCTTCGAGTGACGCGCGCGTGCGAAGCGAGACGAGTGTCGCGCCCACGTTCGAGAGGTGGACGTTGAGCGCGGCGATGCGCTCGGGCGACGACTCAGTCTCGCAACGAAGGCGCCGAGGGCCGTCCGCGACGACCGCGCAACCAAGTATCGAGGCCAGCGCATCGGGGTCGACGGCGGTCGAGACCTCGATGATCATCTCGGGCGCGCCGGAGAGTTCGTCGAGGGTGCCCTGGATCACGACGTGGCCACGATTCATGATGACGAGTCGATCGGCCATTCGTTCGGCCTCGGTCAGTTCATGGGTCGTGATGAGCAGTGCGCATCCGCGTTCACTCTCAGAACGGATGAGATCGCGGATCACCTGTCGGCCTTCGGGGTCGACCGAGGTGGTCGGTTCGTCGAGTACGAGCGCGCGCGGTCGACCGAGGAGTGCCAGGGCGAGCAACGTCCGCTGTTGTTCGCCGCCGCTCAGCCTGCGCCACGGCGTTCGAGCGCACGCCGATAGGTCGAGCAGCGTCAGTAACTCGGCACTGTCGCGCGGTGCCTCGTAGTACGAGGACGTGAGTTCGAGCACCTGACGCGGCGTCATGGGGGACCAGACGCCGCCTCGCTGGAGCAACGCTCCGGTGCGAACGACGACCTCCTTATGGTCGCGCACCGGGTTGAGACCGTGGAGTCGAACCGTGCCGGTGTCGGGCGCACGAAAACCGAGCAGGGTCTCGACGAGGGTGGTCTTGCCCGCGCCGTTGGGACCGAGCAGCGTCACCACCTCGCCGTAGTCAACGTGGAGCGTCACGTCGTCGACGGCCTGCAGCGCACCGAAGCGTACGGCGATGTTGCTGATTTGAACGGCGTTGCTCACGACCACAGAACCTAATGCCTCCTCAAGAGCGCACCGAAGTGCTCGGTAGGCTTGTGCGCATGATTGATCTCACCCGTCTACGCCGTGAACCTGACATCGTGAAGGCCGCCCTGGCCCGTCGCGGCGTCTCGCCGGAGGTCATGGACGCGATCATCTTGATGGACGTGGAGCACCGTGAACTTCTCCAGGAAGCGGAGCGTCTCCGTGCCGAGGTGAAGTTCCTCTCACGGCTCGTGGGCGAGGCGCGACGCGACAAGGACGCCGAGACGGCCGAGAAGCTGACCGAGAAGAGCCGACGACTGGGCGACGAGGAACGCGTGGCGACCGAGGCGATGGAGCGGGTGGGCGCTCTCTTACACGACGAACTGCTGATGATCCCGAACCTGCCCGCTCCCGAGGCGCCCGACGGCGCCGACGAGAACGACAACGTGGAACTGCGGCGCTGGTGGGTCGGCATGGACGAGGGATTACCCTTCCCCACCTACGCCGAGCACCAGAAGGTGCCGCACTGGGACATCGGCATCGAACTCGGCATCTTGGACCTCGAGGCCGGTGCGCGCCTCGCGGGCTCGATGTTCCCGCTGTATCGCGGCGACGGCGCTCGGCTCCTTCGCGCGCTCAGCGCGTTCTCACTCGATCGCCACCTCGGTGTGTACGAAGAGATCCGTCCGCCGACGTTCGCGCTGACCGCGACGATGATGTCCACCGGCCACCTGCCCAAATCTTCTGACGATATGTACGCCATCGAACGCGACGGACTGTGGGCGATCCCCACCGCCGAAGTGCCGCTGACCTCGATGCACGCCGGTGAGATCCTCGAGGAGTCGCGACTCCCGATCCGACTCTGCGCCCAGACGAACTGCTTTCGCCGTGAGGCCGGCGCCGCCGGACGTGACACGCGCGGCGTGCTGCGCGTGCACGAGTTCGAGAAGGTGGAGCTCTTCGCCTACTGCACGCCCGAGCAACAAGAGGACGCCTTCAACGACATCCTCCAACGGGCCGAGGGTGTCCTGCAGGCGCTCGGTCTCACGTACCGGTTGCTCGATCTCTGTGCCGGCGACCTCGGTACGTCATCGATGCGCACCATCGACCTCGAGGTCTTCAGCCCCGGCGTCGACCGCTGGCTCGAGGTCTCGTCGGTCAGCAAGTTCGGCGACTACCAGGCCCGTCGAGCCCAGGTCCGCTACCGCACCGCTGAAGGAACGAACGCGTTGGTGCACACGGTGAACGGTTCGGCGCTCGGGTGGGCCCGAGTCTGGGCGGCGTTACTCGAGACGTACCGACAGGAAGATGGTTCGATCGTCCTACCCGACGCACTGGCCGCGTACATGGGCGGCAACGCGACGATCGCCGCTAGGGCTTCGTAACCTCGTAGCGGTAGCCAACGCCTCGGACGGTCGTGATGTGCTCGGGGTTCTTCGGGTCGTCCTCGATCAGGGAGCGCAGTCGCTTGATGTGCACGTCGAGCGTCTTGGTGTCACCGACGTAGTCGCTGCCCCACACGCGATCGATCAAGACCTCGCGGGTGAGCACGCGGCCGGGGTTCTCGAGAAGAAGTCGAAGCAGCGCGAACTCCTTCTTGCGCAGTTTGATCTCCTCACCATTGACGTAGCAACGTCGCGCGTCGATATCCATGCGGATCGGACCGAGTGTGATCTCATCGTCTGAGGCCATGACGTTCTCGTGGGACTCTCGCCGACGAAGTACGGCGCGAATTCGCGCCACTAACTCTCGCAGTCGATAGGGCTTCGTCACGTAGTCGTCGGCGCCGATCTCGAGCATCAACACCATGTCGACCTCCTCGCCCTTCGCGCTCACGATGATGATGGGGACCTCGGAGGTCGAGCGGATCGCCCGACAGACGTCGAGCCCGGACACCCTGGGCAACATCAGGTCCAATAACACGATGTCGTAGGTGTCCTTCGCGAAGAGCGTGATCGCCTGCTGTCCGTCGCGCGCCACGGCGACGTCGAACCCCTCACGGTTAAGCCCGATCGTCAGGGCGTCAACGAAGGACTCCTCGTCTTCGACGAGCAGCACGCTGACGCGCTTCTCGCTCGATCGCTTCTTCGCCATCAGTGGGGCATCGGAAGCTCAAGGGTGAACGTTGACCCTTCGCCTTCGCGTGACTCCACGAGGACACTGCCGCCGTGGTTTTGCGCCACGTGGCGAACGATGCTGAGGCCGAGTCCGGTGCCACCGGTCTCGCGAGCCCGACCGGGATCGACACGGTAGAAACGCTCGAAGATCCTTTCGAGATCCTTGGCCGGGATGCCAACGCCTTGGTCCTTGATCGCGATCAATGCCACCGCGCCGACGTTCTCACCTTCGTCGTTCACACTGGCGTCAACTCGGTCGATGGAGATATTGACGAGGCCGCCGCGCGGTGAGTACACGACCGCGTTCTCGAGTAGCGCGTGTATCGCCGAAATCAATTGGCGGCGATCGCCGAACACGACCAGGTTCGACTCGGGTTCGGCGAAGTCAATCTTCACGTCGTGTTGTTCGGCGGAGGTGCGAATCCGTTCGATCGCGTCCGCCACGACTAACACCACGGGAATCGGCTCGCGGGTGGGACTACCTTCGCCTTCAATTCGAGAGAGGTCGAGAAGATCCTCGATGATTCGATTCACGCGGAACGCTTCGGAGTTGATTCGCTCGGCCAGGCGGTGCGCGACGGCCGGGTCACTCTCGAACTGGAGTGTCTCGGCGAGGAGTCCGAGGGCACCCATTGGTGTCTTGAGTTCGTGCGACACGTTCGCGATGAAGTCGCGTCGAATGTCTTCGAGTCGTCGGCGCTCGGAAACGTCTTCGATCACGGCGAGCACCCCGAGTGGCCGTCGGCCGTCGTCGATGACCGCGGCGCGGATCGTCAAGGTACGTCGAGGGGGTCCGTAGATATCGATCGTTCGTTCGGCGACGCCGTTGGACCAGCCTTCGGCGAGGACGTCGGTGACCGCTTGGGCGGCAATGGCGTCACCGTAACGACTGGTCATGAGCGCCTCAGCCTGTTTGTTGCGAAAGATCACGCCGCCGGCTTCGTCGCAGAGGACCAGCCCCAACGGCAGCGAGTCCATGGACTGTCGGAGTCGAATCGAATCGGCGCTGGACTCACTCACCGCGGTACTGGCAGTGCCGGTCGCCTCTTCGAGGTAGCTGAGCGCGGTCTCGACCTTGCCGTTGTCGTCTGTGGGCGCGACGCCGAGGCGCGTGGCGAGTGCGGTGAGGCGTTGAGCGATGGCGCGGTGGCCCCGAAGGCGGTTGATGAGAACGCCCACCAGGAGACCGATGAGCAAAACGCCCGCGCCGGCGCCATAGAGGGCGGCGGGTGGCCATTTGGAGATCGCGTTGTCGGTAACTGCGAGGAGCACAAAGCCATTCTCGCAGACTCCGCCGCCGGGGACGCGACAGCGACCGTTGGGCGCTCCCCATTGGAAAGGAATATTTGCGATGTTTGCCGACGTAAGCCTCAATCCCTCAACTTCTTCTCTCCCCGGCAGCGCGGCGTTGCAGTCACTCGCGAACGGAATCGCGTCGTGGGCGCTCATCGGGGCGCTGGTCGCGCTACTGCTCGGCGCTGGCCTTTGGGCGGTGGGGAGTCACACCCAGAACATGCATCAGTCGTCGCAGGGACGTCGCGCGGTGCTGACGTCATTGGTGGCGGCCGTCCTCATTGGTGCGGCGCCTGAACTGATCAACTTCTTCTTCAAGACGGGTCTCAGCGTTCACTGATGATTCACTTCTCCTGTTTCTTCTCCCCGGTCGGATGTGTGGAACGCACGCTCGGCCACGTGGTGATAGGTGGAGTGTTTTCCCAATTGACGAATTGGATTCTCGGGAGTGTGCAGTGGTTCCTCGATGCCGCAGGGCACGTGCTCGCTTCGACGGGCGAGCCGTCGATGATCATCCAATCGGCTTCGATCGAGTACGGCGTCCTACTCACGATTGCACCGGGTCTGTTGATGGTCGGCCTCCTCGTCGCAACGCTGCAGGCCGTACGTCACGGTGACAGCGCGTCACTGTGGCGCGTCTACTTTGGTGTCGCACCGGCCTGCGTGTTCGCCATCTTCGTTGCGAGGCCCATCGCGAAGTTGGTGCTCGAGGCAGTGGATCAACTGTCAACGAATGCGTCGAGCGCCGCGGCGCTGCACTTTGCGTCGTTGAGCGGTGCGATTACTCTGCTCACGCCATCGATCCCGGGATTCGGGCTGTTCGTCTTGGCGATTGCTGTCGTCGTCGGCACGTTCCTCTTGTGGTGTGAACTCATCGTCCGTGCGGTGGTCTTGACCTTGCTCTTGGTACTCGTTCCGGTAGTGGTGCCACTCTCTACGTTTCCCGCGGGACGGCGACTGGGCTGGCGCCTCGCCGAAACGTTCATCGCTGCTGCGGTGAGCAAGTTCCTCATCGTGATTACCCTCACCCTCGGTTTCGATGAACTCCTCGGATCGTCGGCAACGCAGGTCATTACCGGTGCGGTCACGTTGATGTTGGCGACCTTCTCTCCCTTCATTCTCTTGAAGTTGATCCCCTTCGTCGAAGCGTCGGCGATTCACAACGTCGAAGGACTGAGGTCGCGTTTCACGCGATCGGCAACATCGATGTCATCATCCCCAGTGGGAATGGCGGCGCGAGCGTTGCGACCCGAACCACCCGACGTCGAACCGGCCCCGCGCCCGGACGACCTCGGACTCGAAATGTGGGAAGGAACGCCAGAAGGACCGATGCCGCCGCTCGAAGGAGAGCGACCACCGCCGCCGATCGGTACACCGACTCTGCGCGGTGGTCATGTTGCGTATCACACCGATGCGATGGGACCGGTCGTTGGCTGGCACTTCGATGAGTGAGCTATTGGGACTTGGTGTCGCCGACGCGGAAAGCCGTTGGATAGGAGTGCGGCGACATCAGGCGATCCTCATCATCATGGGCCTCGGTCTTCTGGGCCATTGGTTGACCTCCAGTGCACCACTGGTTGAAGCGTTCGTCGGCGTGGCCTGTCTCGCGTGCGCCGCCCCGACCAGCGACGGACTGACGGTCGGGGAGCGGACGTACATTGGGCTGCACTTCGTCGGGCGCTCGCGCTGGACATCGATACGCGTTCGCCTGAGCGCGGACGTCATGACCGTCGGCGCGCGTGGTGAGGTTTCGCTTCGTGGATTCGAACTCGACCATCGTGGCCGACTTGACCTTTCGGGTCGCGACCGCGACAACGCTGTTGGTCTCGCTTCATTCGCCGACGCGCTCGCGACCTCTGACGCCACGCGGCACTTCTCGATGCACGTGCTCTCTCGCCGTGGCGACGTCTCGACACTTCTCGCCTTACCCGAGGACGTCAGCCCTCCCGCGGGCTGGACGTTGTGCACGACGCTGGCGACGACGTGCGTGGGACCACACGCGCTCGAGTGGGTGCTGGAGCGATGGGCGTACGTTCGAATCTCCGACCAGCTCATCCGAGTGCTGCGAATTCGTGACTTCAGTTCAGTGCCCGACGGTCACGCGCTCCTCGAACGAATTCAGTTTGCGTCATCGTGGCTGGACATCTCGCTGCACGTCGAGGTGGTCGCTGGGACCAGGGCGCAGCGGGTCGCGGCGCGGGCCGTGCACCGCATGGGTAGCGACGACGTGGCGACCCAGGCCGCGGGGTTTCGCCGGACGGCCAGGTCCAGTCGAACCCTTGAGCGACTTCGACAACGAGAGGCGCTCGTCGTCGAGGGAACGGCGCTACTTCGTATCGCGGTTTTCCTCGTGGTCCGCGCGTCATCGCTTACGACGCTCGAACGCGACGTCGCGTTGGTGACGCGCTTGGCCGTCGAAGCGGGGTTGCGTTGCGAACCTGGTCAGGGACGTCAGGCATCGTGGTACTGCGCCCAGTTGCCGGGGGGTCCGGGATGGTGAGTCGCCAGTGGACGCACTGGGCGACGTCGAAGGACCTCGTCGGACTGAAGCTTCCCGCGCACGATGCCGGCACCGGACTCGCGGGGCGCGCGATCGGCGCCGCGCAACGTGGTTCGTCGTTCGTCTTCGATCCCTTCGACGCTTACGCCGCGGGTCTCGTGAGCAACCCCAACATGATCGTCGCCGGTTCCATCGGTGCCGGCAAGAGCACCGTGGTGAAGATGGTGCTGGATCGCGCCCTCGAACGTGGCCGCCGCGTGGTGGTCATCGACCCGAAGGGGGAGTATGTGTTCCTCGCTCGCTCCCACGGCGTGCAAACCCTGACTCTCGGTCGTGACGGCTGGTGCAATCCTTTCGCACCGAACGACCGCGAGAGTCGTGACCTACTGCGTGCCCTACTCGCCAGCGCGCAGGGCGGCTCGCTCAAGAGTGATCAGCACTACGCGCTGGATGAAGTGTGGGGTCGAATGGCGACGCCGCGACCGACGCGCGTGCTCCGCTCGCTCTTTGAACTGCTCCGTCCCCATTTGAGCGCCGCGTCGTTGACGCCCGAACGCTCACTGGCGCTCACGCTGTACCGATTCATCCACGGCGACCTCGCCGGGCTCTTCGACGGCGACGACGAGCCAATGGTCTTTACAGGTCGCCTCGTCGTCCTCGATCTCTCTGCGCAGTGGTCGTCTAACTCTTTCGCGGTGGCGGCACTGAGCGCCGTCGCGGCGGCCCAGCAGGTGGTCGCTGTTGAAGACGAGTTGGGCTACCTCGTGCTGGACGAGGCGTGGGCTCTCATGTCCGATCCGTCGGCGCTGCGCTGGCTGCAGGGTTCGTGGAAGCTGGCCCGCGCGAAAGGACTGAGCCACGTGCTGGTGCTGCACCGTTGGACCGACGTGGCGGCGGTGGGCGACGCCGGATCCGCGCATCGCGAGCGTGCGCAGGGACTGCTGCGCGAATGCGAGACGGCCTGGCTCTTTCGACAGCCCCCCGACGAAGCGCGAGAGATGGCTTCTGCGCTCGGACTGCACACGCGCGAAGAGCGGTACCTCGCGGCGCTGCCCAAGGGCGCGGCACTCGTTCGTTACGGAGCGCATCGATCCATCGTTCGCTTCCGTCCCGATCGCCGTGACGTCACCTTCATCGACACCGACCAGGCAATGAGAGCCGCCCCCGCGTGAACGATCGTCCCTCGCTCGGGCGACGAACGTTCCACGATCTCGGCGTCGGTCCCAAGGTCACGCTCGCCGCGCGAAGCTCGCTGCTCATCGTCGGTCCGACCCAAGTAGGCAAGACGACGTCACTCGTGATTCCCTCGTTACTGCGTTGGCGAGACGCACTCGTCGTAACCAGCGTGAAGAAGGATGTCATCGCGACCACGAGGGATTGGCGAGGGACCCTGGGCACGGTGCAGGTGCTCGAGCCCGGGCGCGACGACGGTCTCACTTGGAATCCTCTCGAGGGCGTCACGACACTGCGCCACGCCTTGCGCGTCGCACGTGACTTGACGAGTGGTTCCTCGGACCGTGGCGACACCGAATTCTGGAACTCGTTGGCCATCAAACTCGTCGGCGCCCTCCTGATGCTCGCGTACCAACGCTCGCGTGACATCTTCGACGTTGCCAAGGTGATCGAAACCAGAGACTTCGAAGGCTGGCTCGGGGTGCACGCGGCAAGCGACGCCGCGACGGTCCTCGAGGCGTTTCTGGCCCACGACCCCAAGACGCTCGACGGGGTGATTACGACCGCGGAGACCATGTTGATGCCGTGGCGATTTCGCCAACCGCTCGCCACCGTTCGTTCAGTGGTCGACGGTTCGAACACCCTCTTCCTGTGCAGCCCCCGGGGCGAGCAACGACACTACGAACCGCTGTTTCGCGGCGCACTGCGGATGATCCTCGAGGAGCAGCAGCGTCGAGTCGACGAGGGCGCGTCACGGCGCCTACTCCTCGTGCTCGACGAAGCGGCCAGCGTCGCGTCGCTCGACGAGCTCGATCAAATGGCCGCAACCGTGAGCGGACTGAACGTCACCCTCGTGACGGTCTTGCAGGATTTCGCGCAGTTGAAAGCTCGCTGGGGCGCTCGCGCGTCGACAATCGTCAACAATCACACGACGCGACTCGTCATGGGCGGTCTCGCTGACCCGTCGGTCAGCCAGTACCTTCCCGAACTCTTCGACACGCGCAAGGATGCTCCGCCAACCGTCCCACTGCGCCAGCGCCCGCCCGGTACGGGCGCCGTGATCGCTGGTCATCGACCGGTCTTCAGTGTTCGCCTGACGCCGTGGTGGTCGAGTCGCCGGCTACGCGTCAGAGGGGTGCGCGTGGGCTAACTACGCTTTACCGATGGCTCCACCGCGAATTCCTATCGAAGATCAGATTCTGGCGGTCGATATTGGTGCGACCAACGTCAAGTTTTGTCACGTCGATATCCACGGTGAGCTCCTTGAAGGAGTTCGCCGGCGCCCGACCCCGTATCCCTGTTCCCCCGATCGTCTGATCGAGGCGCTGGACGAACGCATCGAAGGGACCAAGTGTCCCCGCGTGGGCGTTGGCTTCCCGGGGGAGTTCACGAACGGCCGCGTGGTGCGCCCGGGCAACCTCTCTCGTCCCGGGGGCGTGACAACGGACGTCGACCCCGAACTCGAAGAAGAGTGGCGCGGCTACGAGCTTCAGGCCAAGTTGTGCGAGGTCACAGGTCGTGACGTGCGGATCGTGAACGACGCCACGTTGGCGGCACTCGGATCGATCGACGGCGAGGGCGTCGAATTGGTCCTCACCCTAGGCACCGGTCTCGGTATTGCGCTGGCGATCGACGGACACCTCAAGACAATCCGTGACGTCGGTGCCGAGATCTTCGTTCGAGGTAAGACCTACGACCAGACGATTGGCGAGCACTCACGATCGATGGACGAGGAGCACTGGGGTGAGTTGCTCGTCATGGCGGTCGACGGCTTCGTGCGCGAGTTTGGCGCCAACACCGTGCATCTGGCCGGTGGGAACGCCCGCCGGGTGACGCCGACGCTCTTCAGCGAGACGCCGTATCGGGTCGTCATCAATGGCAACCAAGCATCGATCAAGGGCGCGGCCAAGCTCTTCTACAGCTGAGCGAGGTCGACCGCACTCTGTGCGAGGACACCGGCGAGAATTCGACACGATGCATCGTCAACGTTGAAGTCAGGGCTGTGGTGCATTCCGCTGGTCCCGTCGGCCATCGCACCGCCAATAAACATGTAGCAACCCGGTACCCGGTTCATGAACTCTGAGACGTCGTCACTGGGCGTGAATGGGGGAATGGTCAGGAAGCCGCTCTCACCGACCACCTTCTTCGCTGATTGCTTTACCTGTTCGAACACCGCGGCATTGTTGACGACCGCGGGAGCGAGGCCTGTGAGTTCCAGCGAACACGAGACCACGAACATCGTCTCGAGTTCACGCAGCAAACTCTCGAGTCGTGCGAGCGCTTCGACGCGCTGGTCGGTGGTGAAGGTCCGCAACGTGCCGCGCAGCACCGCGTGGCGAGGGACGACGTTCACAGCAGTACCGGCACTGATCACACCGGCGGAGCAGGCGCAGTTGGTTCCTTCGAAGACCAGTCCGTCGATGACTTCGCCGAGCCGCGGCGCGAGATGACTGACGGCGAGAATGACATTGCCCTCCACCGAAGCCATAGCTCCGTGACCGCCCTTACCCGTGATGTGAATCGACAGTGAGGCGGCTTCGCTCATCATGACGCCGGGCTTGGTGCCCACGAATCCGAGTGGTGCGAGTGATGACACGTGCGCGCCAATGACGAAGTCGACGGGATTGTCGCGCAGGACTCCGCCGTCGATCATGGCGGTCGCCCCGCCGAGGGCCTCTTCAGCCGGCTGAAAGAGGAGTACGAACTCACCACTGAGCTCGTCTTGGCGGCGCGTTAAAAGATCGGCGACACCAAGCAACCCTGCGGTGTGGACATCGTGTCCGCACGCGTGCATGATGCCCTCGTTCACCGAGGCGTACGAGAGTTGGTTCTCTTCGACGACGGGCAGCCCGTCGATGTCGGCTCGCACCATGACGCGTTTTCCGGGCTTGGCGCCGCGAAGGACCGCCACCGCACCGGTTGCGGTGGGACAGGTCTGGAGATCCCAACCAAGCGAAACGAGTCGGTCACGAAGTACTTGCGTGGTCCGGTGCTCTTGGAATGCCAGTTCTGGATGTGCGTGGAGGTCGTGTCGAATCTCCACCATGGGATCCTCAACTGCGTCGAGAAGCTCGGAGAGGTCGTCTGAGAATGTGTGAGCCATAGAGGCATGGTAGTTATAAGGGGGAGTCTTCATGGGAGGACGTTCAAGGGCGTTCGGCTACGATTGAACGTCTGTAACACTGCGGCTGTAGCTCAGCGGATTAGAGCATCGGTCTACGGAACCGAGGGTCGGGGGTTCGAATCCCTCCAGCCGCACCATTTGGGCTGAACCCCGAACGTTGGACAGCTTGGCGTTGACCCCATTTCTTGGACTTCGTTTATGCGAGTGGGATCTGACATCGCTCCTTTCTGAAAGAAACTAACTATGGGGCAAGATTTGATCAGGTGGGAATCTTTCCGACATTAACGATCAGCTCTTGAACTTCGGTATTGATCGTGTTCAACGTTGTCTGCGCCGTCGCCAAGTTCGCGGCCGTAGCTTCGCCACTGGTGCCACTCTCAATCGAGTTGAGTGCGTTTTGAATTGACGTCAGGGTGGCCGAGGCATTCGCGCCCTGGAGAGCCGTAATCTCGGATTGGATCGCGTTGACATCAGTGGTAAGCGTAGAAACGCTTCCAGTCAGTTCGGTCAAGTCGACGTTGATGGTATTCGCAGTGGTTTGCAACGTGGACACGGCAGCAGCCGTACCGAGAGTCCCCAACGTATTCTGGAGCGTCGTAATTTGAGCGGCCGTGGCGAAGCCGTTCAGCGCTCCCTGAAGGTCACTTGACAGGTCGGCCGCCGTCGCGACGCCGTTCAAAGACGTCTGCAGTGCACTCACCTGGGCCGAAGTAGCCGATCCGACGAGCGCCGACGTGAGGTCATTGGTGAATTGCGCCGACGTGGGTAGCTCGGATTGGAGCGTCACGATTTGAGCCGCTGATGCGGTTCCGGCGAGCGCCGCCTTGAGATCAGTTGTCACTTGTGCGTTCGTGGCGGTCCTTGCGATGGCTCTTCTAAGTGCGGCGAGCTGATCCGCTGTCGCATTCCCGGCCAACGCGGCTTGCAAATCACCGCTGATCTTCGTGGCCCGAGCCACGTGTGCAACGTCCGACATTAGGAGGATTCTCTGGGTCGCAAGATCGGCCTCACGAGTCGTCGCCCCCCGCAGGTTGGTGCTCAGTGAGTTGAAATGGCTACTGAGGGCAAAGAGTCTCTTGGCGTCCTCTGCTCCCTTGCGCGCGGTGCTCTTGGCGCTGGCAATACAGGTGCCTTGTTCGACCGTGGTCGTGCGACAACGTGCTGAACTGGCTCCGCTACCGGAGATCGACCACGAGGTCACTCCGATTATCACCGACACTGCCAATACGCACGCACTCACAAGGCGTGTGTTCACGTGGGACATGAGGGGACTCCTTTTAGTAATTTGTCTGACAATTCACCCTACGTCGCACTTGCTTGAACGGCTGTCGCTACGACCTTTGTGGTTTCGACTTGCCGCGGACATCACACGCTCGTCGCCATAAGGGAACGACATTGGAGGCGCTCGTCCATCTTCATCACGTAACGCGCATTTGGTCGGTGGGGATAAGCGATAGGACGATTGAAACATCCGCGTCCAGAATTCGTTTGAATTTCGACACAGTTGCCATGAGGCGAAGGGTGCGGCAACCTGAGTTCGATTTCGATTCCCCTTCAGGTCGCGAGATTTCCCCACGCGCAGGTCAACGCATCATTCGCTCCTGACTCCTCAGCGACCGCGACGTCCCCCTGAGCAATCATTCGGTTCCGGTCAACGTCGTCGGGCCATTGGTGACGACTCAACGCAGGCAGCAACTCTGATGCTCTAATCACAACACTGCAACAATACTCAATATTTTTTTCCACAATTTCTTACGGAATATCCTGATGGTGAGGATTTTATGGACCTTTGGCCCTACCCTTCGTCGGGTGATAAAACCTATGTTTATTGCAACGCACCGGCGCTGAAGCCATCTACGTTGAAGTCTTTTATTTAGTTGATTGATGGAGCGTTAATGAGTACTCACCGATACGGACGTCGCCACGCCATTCTTATTGCCGGATGGGCATCTGTCCTCTTGGCATCAGGACTCACGCTCTCCATTGCGTCTGGCGCCAGCGCCAGCGCGATTGGGTCGCACACGTCGCTCGACGGCATCCCGGCGTCCGCGCCGCTCTTGTCCGTCGCAAATGCTGTGGCGGCCGTTAAGAGTTGGGCCCCGTTGCCGAGTGTGCTGGTTCCGCCAATCGCTACCGCCAGTAGCGATGGTGTGAATCTCGGCGCGTGTTCGCAGTATCCGAGGTTGACCGGCAAGGTCTGCAACCTGGGGGACCCGACTGGAGCGAAGACACTCGTGGTCTTCGGTAACTCGCACTCCGTGATGTGGGTGCCGGCGCTCTCGCTGATTGCCAAGGCCGAGGGATGGAAGCTCTACCCAATCGTGCGAGAAGCGTGTGCCTACGAGACGTACTCGAACTTGTACCAGGTCTGGAGTCCTCAGAACGTGTGCAGCAGGTTCTACGACTGGGCCCAAACGACGATCAAGAGACTCCACCCCGACGTCATCGTGATGGGAAGTTACGACGAAACCCCTGGTTGGATCGCCGGTGAAGGGCAGATCGTGCGCGAACTTCGACCGATGACGAAGCGGTTCATTCTCCTGAGCGACGATGTCGGCGGATCGTCACCGGCGATTTGCTTGGCTAGGACCGGCGCGACGCAGGGCTCCTGCGCAAAACCCGAGGGGACGAACTCCCTCGAACTGCAAGCACAAAGCATCGCGGATTCGACGAAGGTCAATTTCCTCAACATCCGCCCCTTGATGTGCGAGGACGAGACCTGTCCCGCGGTGATTGACGGTCTCATCCCCACCAAGGACGACTCACATTTGACCCCGCAGTTTTCGGCGTTCGTGGCACCAGCGCTCGCGCTCGCGCTCAACCTGGGGGGTCGCCACACGATTGCTATCGTTCCGATCGCCGTGCCACCTCTCAAGGTGACCTGGCCGGGAGCGACGACCACCACGACAACTGTCGCAACCGTGACGACCACGTCGACGCCAGGCCCGAGTTGAACCGCCGTTCGTCGACCGTGCTGAATCGCCGCGCTGACCGAAGTGACAGATCGGTTACTGCACGTTCTCTGGATGGCATTTCACACTTCTTGCGCTTCGGTACTCGAGGCAAGGAAGTGCCGACCGCCCCCTCAAAATTCCGCCAGGACATTCAGGGTCTGCGCGCCATCGCGGTCGGCATCGTCGTCCTGGATCACGCTCACATCCCAGGGATTAGTGGGGGATTTGTCGGGGTCGACGTTTTCTTCGTCATCTCGGGTTTCCTTATCACGGGCCTGTTACTCGGCGACATCGCCAAATATGCTCGCGTTCGCTTCCTCAACTTCTATTCGCGCCGTGCGCAACGCATCCTGCCGGCGGCCACGGTGGTCATTCTGGTGACGTGCATCGCATCGATCGCGCTGCTCGGTATCATCCAGGTCCGATCAGTGCTCGTCGACGGCGTGTGGGCCGTGTTCTTCGGCGCCAATATTCACTTCTCCTCGGTCGGCACGAACTATTTTGCAGCCTCGGCGGCCACGTCGCCGCTCCAGCATTACTGGTCGCTCGCGGTTGAGGAGCAGTTCTACCTGGTCTGGCCCGCTGTGTTGGGCATCGTGGCGTTGGCCTTTCGGCGAAAGGGCGTTGTCGGTCACGTGCCCCGCGTGCCAATTGCGTTGACGCTGCTGGCGGTCGGGGGCCTCTCGCTCTACTTGTCGGTGGTGCAAACCGCGTCGAATCCGACGGCGGCGTACTTCTCCACGTTCGACCGCACCTGGGAACTTGCCGTTGGAGCGCTGCTTGCAGTGGCGCTGCCGTGGTTGGGAAAGATTCCTTCTGCGCTGCGCTGCGCCCTTTCGTGGAGCGGACTCGTCGCCATCATCACGGCAGCGTTGTTCTTCACCGCCTCAACACCCATGCCCGGCTACGACGCACTGCTCCCGGTCCTCGGCTGTGGGGCGTTGCTCGTCGGTGGTGTCGGTCTGCCGAGCTACGGCGCGCACTCGTTGCTCTCCATTCGACCGCTGCGCTTTCTTGGCGACATCTCGTACTCCCTGTACCTCTGGCACTGGCCAATCTTGATCATCGGCGCTGCGTATTTGGGAGCGGGTGACACCTTGAGCGTTCGCCTGGTTCTGATTGACGCTTCAGTCGTTCTCTCGGCGTGGTCGTACTACGGATTAGAGAACCCACTGCGTCACATCAAGTTGCTGTCCCAGCGGGCGTGGCGAGGTTTGTTGCTTTGGCCCATCGCGACGGGGCTCGTTATTGCGATCGCCTTCTTCGGTGCCCCGAGCGTGCCCTTCGCGGCAGCAGCCGGGGCCGCCAATTCGACGATGTCCCCACTCAACGCCGTGCGCGCTGCGGTCGTGGCCGGTCAGGAGGCCGACGCCGTACCCTCGCTCACCGACCCGGGACTACTCACTGCGAGTACCGACCACGTGAACCTCGGCTCGTGCAGCCAGTACCCGGTCTTCACGGGAAAGGTCTGCAATCTCGGTGACCCCAACGGTACCAAGACGATCGTCGTGTTCGGCAACTCGCACTCGGTGATGTGGGTGCCGGGACTCATCGTGCTGGCCAAACAGGAGCACCTCAAGCTCTTCCCCGTCGTCAAAGAGGCGTGCGCCTACGAGGCCTTTCCCGATCTCAACCACGAATGGAACATCGCCAACGGATGCACCACGTTCTATGACTGGGCGAAGGCTCAGATCAAGAAACTGCACCCCGACCTGATCATCATCGGTACGTTTTCCAAGACGCCGCACTGGGTCGCGGGCGAAACGTCTGTCATCAACACCTTGAAACTGCTCACACCGCGTCTCATCTTGTTGGGCGACTCTCCTTACACCAAAGCGCCGGCACAGTGTCTGTTGGAGTCCGGGGCGACGCAAGGAACGTGTCTGTCGAGCGAATCGGTTCTGAGCACCAAAGTCCAGGCGCAGGTCCAAGCCATTGCGTCGAGCACCCGCGTGCAGTCCCTCAACATGACGAACCTCTTCTGTGATGACGATCTGTGTCCCGCAGTCATCAACGGTCTCATCCCGACGTGGGACGGGAAACATCTGACCCCGCAGTATTCGACGTATCTGGCCCCGGCGCTCGAATCGGCGCTCAACGTGCGGGGGACGAATGTGATGCCTTTCGGACCGCTGACCACGACGAGCAAGATAAAGAGCAGTGGGGGCGCACGCCGGGGATAACGAATTTATTGAACTCCCCGCGTGAATTCTTCATTTTCACTGCCTTTTAAGATATTGGCCGAGTAACCCATTCAAGCCCACGGCATAAGGATTCCCTAGTTGACAAACCAGACCAACGCTCATCGACCACGTCACTCGGCGCGAGCGGCGCTATTGGCCCTGGCGATCTTGACTCTCGCGTCGATTGCGACGACCACGTACGCGTCAGGGGGCGTGGCCTCAAAGCCACTCGTGGCGCTCGCGCAAGCGGTCGCCGATGGTGAGCAGAAAGATCCGCTACCGGCAACGACGACGCCAACCGTCGAGCACGCACTGCACGATCACGTCAACCTTGGACGTTGTAGCGCGTTCCATCGACTGCGCAGCGCTATCTGCAACTACGGAGATCCCAATGGCACCAAGACCGTCGTCGTCTTTGGCAACTCGCACTCGGCGATGTGGGTTCCGGCCATCGCCGTCGCGGCCAAGGCCGACCACTGGAAGTTCTATCCGGTGGTGAAAGAATCGTGTGGTTACGACACCTACTCCGACGTCGTGCCGAAGCTTGATCCCAACAATGCGTGCACATCATGGTACGAGTGGGCGAGGACCGTTATCGCGCGACTGCACCCCGATGTTTTGGTCATGGGTAGTTACACGAAAACGACCTACTGGGCATTGGGTGAACGCACGGTGATCCGCCAGTTACTCCCAGTCACGAAACGTTTTGTGTTGTTGAGCGACTCGCCGTGGATCCCGGCCCCGGAGCAGTGCTTCTCGTTCGCCCACGCCACGCAGGGCACGTGCCTACGCCACGAGCCACAACTACGCATCCATGTGCAAGAAGAAACGCATAACCTCGCGCGCGAAATGCACGTGCAGTACCTCGACATCACGCCGCTTCTCTGCGATGCGCAACTCTGTCCCAGCGTGATTGACGGCATAATTCCGACAGCGGACGGCTCGCATGTGACCCCCCAGTACTCCGCCTTCGTTGCGACAGCCTTCGACATGGGGCTCAATTTGGCCGGAAGCGACACGAGCGCGATCGTGTCAGTACCGGTGCCGTCGACGACAACCTCAACGTCAACGTCAACGTCAACGTCAACGCCGACGTCAACGTCAACGTCAACGTCAACGTCGACGGTGCCGGTGCAGTGATCCGTGGAAAGCAGCTACGGAGCCGAACGCCGGAGGTTCAGATCCTTCCGGCCGCGCTATGCGATTGGTTCGAATTGTGCCGTGAAGTGGCGTAGGGCCTGCGGCTCGTGGACCATTCGATACCCGTGTAAGGAGCCTGCATCTTTGGCGACGGATGTGACGACCTCGATCACATAGTCAATGTGACTCTGCGTATAGGTCCGCCGTGGAATCGCCAGTCGGACAAGTTCCATCGCGGCGGGCGTCTCCGTACCGTCGGGTTGACGGCCGAACATCACGGTGCCAATCTCGCAACTTCGAATACCACCTGCTTTGTAAAGGGCTACCGCGAGCGCTTGACCGGGATACTGGAGTGGAGGAATGTGACTGAGCAGCGCCTTGGCATCCACGTAGACCGCATGACCCCCAATCGGCTTCACGACGGGAACGCCGGCGGCATCGAGCGCGTCGCCCAAATACGCCGTGGAGCGAATCCGGTAGCGCAAGTAATCGGGTTGCACCGCCTCCTTCAGACCCTGCGCCAATGCCTCAAGGTCTCGCCCGGTCAACCCGCCATAGGTTGGAAAGCCTTCGGTCAAAATCAACATGTTGCGGCACTTCTCAGCGAGGTCATCATCGTTCAAGGCCAACCAACCACCAATGTTGCCGAACGGATCCTTCTTGGCGCTCATCGTCATACCATCGGCCAGGGATGCAATCTCTCGGACGATGTCGCTTATGTCCCTTTGTGATTGACCCTCTTCGCGTTCATGGATGAACCATGCGTTTTCAGCAAATCGGCAGGCGTCCAAGAAGAACGGGACGTCATAGCGTCGACAGATCTCACTCACGCCTCGAATGTTCGCCAGTGAGACGGGTTGTCCGCCACCGGAGTTATTGGTAATGGTCACAAAGACGACCGGGATGGTGGCCGCACGCTCCTGGAGAAGTGATTCGAGCGCGACGAGATCCATGTTCCCCTTGAAGGGGTGAATCTTGGCGGCGTCGTGACCCTCAGGAATCAACAGGTCTCGTGCCTCGGCGCCGGAGAATTCGACGTTGGCCCGCGTCGTGTCGAAATGCGTGTTGTTGGGAACCAACTTTCCGGAACCACCAATGACCGAGAAGAGAATTCGCTCGGCGGCGCGCCCCTGATGAGTTGGAATCACGTGGCGAAATGGAAATAGCTCCTTCACGGCGGCTTCGAAACGAAACCAGGAAGGTGAGCCGGCGTAGCTCTCGTCACCGTGTTGAATGGCGGCCCACTGGTCACGAGACATTGCTCCAGTTCCAGAGTCAGTGAGCAGATCGATCAGCACATCTTCGGCATGGAGGTTGAACAGGTTGAAACCAGCTTGTTCAATCGCCGCGGAACGCTCCTCTGTCGTGGTCATGCGTAACGGTTCGACCGAGTGAATTCTGAATGGTTCGATAATGGTGGAGAAAGTGTGGCCCATTGCCTGATGGTACCGTCATCGAGCAATTCGTCGAAAAGCGACATGAACCTGACGTGTGCAATAGCGATTCCTTTTCTCGACGAAAGTTGAGAGACTCTGCCCATGGAGATCATCGATGGCCCTCTCCCAGAAAGAACCGGTCACGACGGGACAGTACTTAGTAGAGATACCTGGAGGTACTCCATGAACCGCTTTCGCACCGCGACACTCGTGATGCTCCTGTTGGCCGCCCTCGCATATTCGTCACCCGCGATGGCTTCGTCCGCAAAACCGAACCGTCTGCTGGTCCCCGCTGGGGCCACGGCCCTCTTCTGGAGCTACTCCATGCCGCTCCCCTCGGGGGTCCACTACGGGACCATGAAGATCAGCAACCCCACCGTCATCGCCCGGGTCCGAGCGATGATCAACGCGATTCCCGTCACCGATTACTCCAAGCACCAGGTCTGTCCCGATGACGTCATGATTCCCTATATCGTGCGGTTCTCTACCTCGACGGCGTCGGCATCGTTCACGAAGGTGGTGTTCCAGTTAGGGGGTTGTCCCGAGGCCACGGTCTACCAACACGGTGTTGCCCAGCGACCAACTCTTGGTGGCTGGTCACTATCGCATCTCTACGCGGCGATCCAGAAAGTGATCTCTCCGCGGGGCCAACCTCTTGCGTGAATCACTTCGCCACATCCGATGGGTGCGGGCAACGATGCCAGTGGTCTCCACAGCGTCCACCGAGACTTCAGGACTTAGGGCCCACTCAATTCGGGTACGGCATACCCACTCAACCCATTACGGTGCTACTTAGGACGTTAAGTCCCAGCTTCTTTCTCGTCTTACAGTCAGGCAATGAGAAGAAGTGTGAAATGGGTTTTCCCAGACTGGTGTTAACACCATGTATATCGGCGGCGGAACGGTCGTATTAGTTCTCATCATCGTTCTCATTGTCTTTCTCGTGAGGCGATGAATCGCGAGTTTTGGGCATCTGACGTAGATGTGACTGAAGGTGCGCAGACGATTTCAAGCAACGACGGACTCGAAGATGACGGCGAGCTCGACGACATCGTCATGAAACTGGCGAGTGCGAAGATCAAGGGTGCCGTAGAAGAAAGCTGAAATCCGTTCGGCTATTGCCGACAAATTCTCGCCGACGGGGACTGAAGAGCCCCCCTTCCTTGGTCCTCGTCGGCGGTACAACCGCAACGTTGCCCGGGGCGCACCAGGCCAAAGAGTCTGCTGAGCCAATCAACTACGCGTCGCCCACTGGGCACCCCACGTTCAAATGGTTCGCCTACTTCACTGTCAACTTCCGCCAGTGCCATGCCGGCCACCAGATGTCGAACAAGTGCCATCGCGAACCTCATCGACCTCAGTTCTCGACCGGGGATTCGGTCTCCTGTCACTGTTCGCCCGGTTGAGCGTCGAACGTTCGCGTAAGTTCATCCGTCGATCGGACACGAAGAAGAAAAGGCATGAAAGGAAGAAGATCGTGATGTCGATGAAGCGAGTACTTGTGGCCGCGAGTGTTGGGCTCAGTTCACTCGTGGCCAGTGGAACGATGGCGCTCAGCGCTGCGACGTCGGCCTCGGCCGCGCCAGTTAAGAACTGTGCCCCGGCCCAGATCACCGTGACCCACGGTGCGGCTGACGGAACCGCCGGCACGACCTTCTATCCCATCGTCTTCACCAACACCGGCGAGGCGTGCGCAATCTTCGGTGTGCCGGCCATTCAACCCGTCGCTGGCCGCGCTCATCACGCGGTCGGACCGTTGGCGAGAAGTCTCTCGATGGGCGAGATGCCCGCGCGCCACGTCATCGCGAAAGGTCAAGCCGTGAGTGTTGCGGTCGGCGTCATTGAGGCCGGTAACTACACGCCATCAACCTGCGTTATGAGGTCGGTGAACGGCGTGGAGGTCACGCTCGGTATTTTCGTCTCTTCGCGATTCGTGCATCTTCCAATCACCGTGTGCACCAAGCGCTCAAGTGTCACCACGAGATTGATCACCGCGGGCGTCACTGGCAACTAGGTAGAGCGGGCTTTCAGCGACAATGCAGTAGTCCCGCACCTGTCAACTGCATTGATGGTGCTCCTTACGACGCCGCTCCGGTTGTGCCGTGCTCAATCCTTTGGTCGAAGGTCGACTTCCAGTCCTCCAGCGCCGCAACGTGCCTCGAGCACGTGACTCGTGGCGTCGGTCCTATCTAAGTAAGACGCCCGCAATGGTTGCGATTGCCCCTACTCCTATCAGGACACCGTACGTTTGTATCCACGTCGACCAACCACCGGGTCGCGCGCGAGAGATCAGTCCAGCGAAGACCACCGCGATGGCACAAGAGATCACCGCGGCGGCATTGCCAGCTGTGAAGATCCACGGCACTGCCGGCACGATGATCGTGATTGACGTCGCTACGCCCATGATCGTGGCCTGTCGCAGATTGCGCTTCGGATCGGAGAGGAACTGGCTCGCCGCCATCCCGAGGCCTTCGGCGATGAGCAGACCGATCACGGCGGCGAGGACGACCCTCCTTCCATGGGACATTGTCGCGAGTATGAGCGCGATACTGGCGACGAGTCCGTCCGACGCCCCGAAGATGGTGGTCGTCAGGGTTACAGAATCCTCGTCTCTCAAAGATTTTCGCTTGACCACAGATGAAATGTATCGCTCTTTGAAGATCCAACTTCCTTCAGAGCTACTAGATCGTCGATCATTAACGTGGCATCCGACTACACGAATGATGACAAATGATTCGCGCGCGAAGTGATTCGAGTGGTCACAATGACCAATACTGAGTGGCTAGAAGATCTGCAACGCCGACGCCTGGGTGTAACTAGTCGAAGCCGTGTCGCCACTCGTGTCTTGGATCGTGGCCAGGGGTGTGAAGGTGAAAGTACTCGAAGAACCCGCCGTGAGACTGCTCGCATTCGTCGGCGTCCCCGTCACCGTGAACGTCACCGTCTTGTTGGCGTTGCTCAAACTGAGAGTTCCGGTTGCGGTGCTCGTAATGCCTGAACTTACGTAATTCGAGGTCACCGCGAATCCGCTCGACGATGTCAAGGTACTGATCTTTATGGTCGTCGTCGAACTTCCGCCCACCAACGACATGGTCGATGCGCCGACTCCGGTGTTGACGGTGCTGGGATTCACGGCGTTGTTGAACGTCACGGCAAAAGTGTCGCCCACTCCCATCTTGCCTACCGTGTTACCGCTGGCGTTGGTGCTCGTAATGCTTGACACCACGAACGTCGCGACTGTCGTTCCGGTAAAGGTAGAACTCGCCACGCTCGTCCAGTTCGTTCCAATTTTGGCTTTGACGCTGTACGTATAGGTGGTGCTCGCGGCCAGAGCGCTATCCATGCACGAAGTGGCCGTGATGGTCCCGTAGCAGCCGCTTCCGCTCGGCACGGCGACTCCATTGCGTGTCACCGCATAACCAGTTGGTGTGACGCCCGCACTGGGCTTGACCCAACTGATCGTGAGACTGGAGGACTTCGGACTGGTGGCGGTCCCGCCGGTCGGCGCGTTGATGGCGTTGGACTGGGCCTCCGATGGGTGTGTTCCGTTCGTGACCGATGCCGTCCACGTCGATGCACCGGCGATGCCAGCGGATCCGATGACGCACACGACTGTCGCCAGTGCGATGGAGTGCTTCAGTCGCGTGGTCTTCTCGCGCCACCTTCGACGAGCGGTTGTGACGACGAATCGCTCGTCGGTACCCGACGTTGGAACGCCAAATGTTGGACGAGGGTGCGAGACGACGCGCGGTCGACTTGCCGCAGCATTGGGATGCTCGCCAGCTTTCTCGCTTGTCATTAGTCGCTCATTTCAACGGGGCTGCAGAGTGGCTCTACGTGTCGGGCGTATACGGACTTCATGGTGGCCGTCGTTCCCAATTTTCCGGAAACGACGGCCACCATGGAACGACCTCAGCTTGACTCGGGGGATGAGTGCAGCTGAGCGTTCAGTATCAACTCGTCCAAGCGTCCGTCGCGGGGCTGGTCGTGGCGGTCGCGGTGCCACCAGTAGCGACCACTCCCGTCAACGACGGCATCGAGAAGTACGTCGCGGCGCACGCGGCCGGTGCCGCCGTCGTCATTGACGCATCGTTCGTGAAGGTCACGGTGAGTGAACCACTGGCCGCCACGGTGAGCGGAGTGGTCAACGTGTGGACGCTGCCCGAGGTCGTTGACGAGTAGTTCCAAAGGACGTCACTCGTCGTCGACGAACAGCCCGTCTGAGCCGTGCCCAGTGCCGACGTGGTGAAACCACCGGCGTAGGTCGTGTTCGTTGGCAGGTTCACGCCCGTGATGGTGACCGGGAACGAGTTGGGGTTCGTGATCGTCGCTACGACGTCGCCGTTGCCGCCAGGGAACAGCAAATTCGTGGCTGAAGGTGACGCGACCGCGCTGATCGTCAGGTTCGTGATCGTCGCGGACTGGCCCTCGGCCGCTGATCCGGAGTTGAGTCCGACTACCCAATTGGTGGCGGCGTACGCACCACCGCCCACAAGGGCCATTCCGGCCATTGCGGCGACAATCCGACGCGCGAGTGTCGCCGGTGCGCGGTGCGCGCCTCGACGACCTACTCGTCGGATTGCTACCGAGGGGATTGTCCCGATGTCGGACTTCGCAGCGTTTTGTTTCTTACGACTTCTAAACATTGTGTCCTCTTTCTGTTTGGTCTGAACTGCCTGTAGTGAAAGCGCAACTCATTTCCAACCCACCCCATCAGGATGAACCAGAAAGAACATTGCCCTTGCGCGATATATATTTAATGACGACAATCAAGGCACCGACTAGGAACTCACAACACCTGACCAATTGTCGATTGAATATTTACTTCCGAGATGTTGTTTATTATCCGATGTTGGTCATGAAGTGCGATGAGGCAATGTCGGAGCATTCGGAAACAACGTCTAACGAGTAGTGACTGGTGAACGCGCCATTCCCGATGAACGAGCAATTGGCTCGTGAATACTCCGCCTGCCGTGAGAAACTCGCTTCGTGAGAGCCGCCGTTCATGATCGCTACGGCCCGGCTGACGTCGTTGCAATCCGTGACGTTGCCGTACCGGTGACTCGCTCCGAAGAGTTGCTCGTCGAGGTCCACGCCTCGACGGTCAATCGGACTGACTGTCACTATCGTGCGGCGTCGCCATTCCCGATGCGATTTCTGAGCGGACTCGTGCGCCCGAAGCCGAAGATCTGGGGCTGTGAATTCGCGGGCAGGGTCGCTGCGGTCGGCGACCAAGTCTCCAATTTCATGGTCGACGACCGAGTTTTCGGCTATGTCGAGGGTCGTTTCGGCGCGCACGCGAAGTTTCTCGCGGTCAGGGCTGACCGTCTTGTCACAACGATGCCCGATGGATGCAGCTATACGGAGGCCGCCCCCATGACTGAGGCGACGCACTACGCGAAATCGGCTCTCGACCTTACGAACGTGACGAGCGGTACGGACGTCCTCGTCTATGGCGCCTCTGGGGGAATCGGCACTGCCGCCGTCCAGCTTGCGCGGTTAGCCGGCGCAAACGTGACCGCGGTCTGCGCAACCGATGGCGTCGAACTGGTCTCGTCGCTCGAACCCGATCGGGTCATCGACTACACGGTGAGTGACTTCACCGCTGGCGCCGAACGCTACGACGTGATATTTGATGCCTGGGGGATGCTCTCGTTCCGCCGTTGCAAGCGGATCATGAAGCCTCAATGCATCTTCACTTCAACGGGACCGGGACCACACCTGCAGAACGCCGTTCTTCCTTTTTCCACGAGGTTCTCCCAACGACGAGTCGTGTTCCGGCCGCCAAAATTTGAACGCGCAACGCTCGACCGATTCGCCGAGCTCCTGGCGTCGGGCGAGTTAAGGGCACCTGTTGACCGCACGTACTCGCTCGAGCACATCGTTGATGCGTATCGCTACGTGGAATCTGGCTGCAAACTAGGCAACGTCGTGATCGAGGTCGTTCCCGAACGTGAGGCTGGGCCTACCTCGCCACAGTGACGTCCGACGAGGCGAGCCTCGTTTTGGGTTCGCGGGAATCGTCGCGGACGGTCCAAAAGGAGCCGAAAATGGACCCCGGCATGATGGCTGGATACCCGCCATTCTCGTGTCGGACGAAGTTCGTAAGGCCCCAAACGTTCGCTGAACGTTGAAGTACCGGGTTGAAGCGCGTCGCGATGACGAATATGACTGCGCGTGGTGAGTGCGTAGTGATACCAGAGGCAGTCGTACCTTAAGTTAACTAATTGTCGATGATTGTCGCCCTGGCAAGAGTGGCGATCGAATACGACGTCTACACGGGAAGAGCTCACTATGGCCAGTGTCGGAACTGGGACGTCGACCGCGAGAGTGCCACTCGCCGTCGTCGGGCAATCCATGTCTAAGGAGCGTTCGCAGTTCTGGTGGCAGATAGCGACTGCCATCGCTGTTTTCACGTACTTGGCTTCCTTGGCTCTCATGCACCGACCGCTCGACGGTTACTCGAGTTTCTGGGACGGTTGGGTCGGGAACATCGCCTGCACGATGCCGATCATCCCCTTGTTGCTGCGAGCTCGCCACTCTTCAAAACTGCGCGCGGCGTGGCTTTCGTTGGCGGCTGGCGTCGCGCTGAACGACATCGGGAACATCGTGTATTTGCTCCACGATCAAAACATGCGACCAGTACCCTCACCGGCCCCGAGTGACGTGCCGTATCTCTTGTCCTACGTCGGCTTCGCCATCGGTGTCACGTTGATTACGCAGCGTTCGTATGGCGCGCGCATTCTCAGCGCCCGCCTCGACGGGGCAATCGCGGGGATCACCGCCGGCGCGGTCGCCGCGACGCTGTGGTTCGACTCCGTCCTCAATGTGAGTGGAAATTCGTTGCAGGTCGTGGTGGGAATGTCGTACCCCTTGATGGACCTCGCGCTCCTCATGCTCCTCGTGGCGGGACTTTCACCATTGCGTTTTCGTCCCAACGTGATGACAATGGCGCTCACGTTAGGAATCGTCTGGTTCCTGGTGGGCGACGTCATCGACCTGAATCAAGTCGCGTCGAACACCTACGTTCCCGACACCTTGCTCGACGGGACGTGGTTGCTCGGGATATGGCTCTTGGCGGTATCGGCCTGGTCGAATCCCGATCGGCACCCGGAGCCGAGGACTGATGAGGTGGTCGCCCCGCACGGCATACTCGTTATCCCGACGATCTGCGGCGTACTGTCGCTGGCGGTCCTCGTGCGATCCTTGGCTCATCACACGTCCCACGTGTCGTCAATGTTGGCGATCTTCGCCTTGTTCCTCGTGATCGTTCGGATGGTCTCTACCCTTCGTGAGGTTCGCCAGGGCGCCTTGAACTTCCGTGACGCACGCACCGATGATCTCACGGGTCTCGGTAATCGACGCAGTTTCTCTGAGGACGGGCTGGAGAAGTTGACGTCACTGAGGGGTTCCAAGAAGCTTTGCGTCCTCCTGATCGACGTGGACGGATTCAAGGAGATCAACGATTCCCTGGGGCATCGCTGCGGCGATGAACTGCTCAACATCGTCGGCGAGCGACTGCAGCACGGACTGTCGACCCGCGGGTCGATCGCGCGAATCGGTGGTGACGAGTTCGCGACCTCGTGCCTGGTCACTTCGATCGAAGAGGGAGTGATCATCGCCGATGAACTCAGCGAGACGTTCGCCGAGCCGATCTATCTTGACGGCGTGACCGTGCGCATCGGGGCCAGCATCGGGGTTGCCATCTCTCCCGACCACGGACTCTCACCCGCGGACCTGTTGCGGAGCGCCGACGTCGCGATGTACCAAGCGAAAGTCAGCCAAATGGCGGTGTGCACCTATAACGCCGAGAGAGACCCCAGCAGTCGTGAACGTCTCGCGATGATCGACGAACTGCGAGCGGCCATCGAATCGCGCGATCTCACCCTGCACTTCCAGCCCCAGCTCGATCTACGCACCTCGGTTGTACGCGGCGTCGAAGCCCTGGTGCGCTGGAAGCATCCCACGCGAGGACTGCTGTACCCCGATGAGATCGTCTCTCTGGCCGAGCGCGTAGGGCTCATTCTTCCCCTCACTCGCGCGGTACTCGAGCAGGCCATTGTCGAAGCGAGCCGACTCGACCGGGCGGGTCATCGACTCCAGATGAGCGTCAACATCACGCGCTACGACCTCGTCGACGATCAACTCCCCGGCTTCATCTATCATCTGCTCGAAGCGAACGAATTTCCGGCGAACCGCCTCACCCTTGAAATCACCGAGTCCAGTGTCGGCGAGGACCCAGAGAACGCCAGGCGGTGCATCGAGAAACTTCGTGACCGAGGAATCGGAATTTCCATCGATGACTTTGGTGTGGGCTACTCGTCAATGTCGCAACTTCTCAACCTGCCCATTGATGAACTCAAAGTCGACAAATCGTTCGTGCAGGCACTGGGGAACGACCGACGCGCCCTCGCGATCGTGCGTTCCGCCATTGAACTCGCTCGGGCCCTTGACCTCACACTCGTTGCCGAGGGCATCGAGACGTCCAACAACCTCGCAATCCTTGAGGAGATTGGTGCCGACGTGGGACAGGGTTGGGCCATCGCGCAGCCGCTCTCCGCGACCCAGCTCGAGAAGTTCCTCACCCACACCTGTGTCGATGGTGTCTTCACTTCGCTGGTCGCGGGAACGGTCGCTCGGTAACGGCGGCCGTTCGC
This sequence comes from uncultured Acidimicrobiaceae bacterium, assembly GCA_963800765.1. GTDB lineage: Bacteria > Actinomycetota > Acidimicrobiia > Acidimicrobiales > RAAP-2 > RAAP-2. The sequence goes on along the minus strand of CAWDCF010000004.1, from coordinate 96,666 downwards.
CGATACGGTGCACCGTCCGCACGTGACGAGCGCGGTTCGTACGGTAAGAAGGAACGATGAAAACGCTCATCGTACGTTTCCTGACCACTTGTCTCGTCACCCTTCTCGTGGGCGGCATCGCCCCTGCGGTTGTGGCGGCGAGTGTCAGGCACTACGCAGTGACCACGCGTCAGAGTGAGGCGGTCGCCGAACGAGACGTCAAATGGACGTCGAATGTCGTCACGACGGTGGGGAAGGGGTCGTGGACCTTCACCTCAGATGGCCTTCCGGCGTCAAGATTTGTGGCGACGGATTACGCCGTTCCGTCCAATCCATTGGACGTGAGCGCTACCGGGGCGAGCGTGATCGCGTCGGCCAATGTACTGAGCGATCAGCACTACGACTACACCCTTCCGCTGACGCCGGTGTACACCAAGAAGGTGACGTCGGCGAATCAGGGGCCGATTGGTGTTCTGCTTGACGGCGCTGCGTTGTATAACCCCTACGAAGCCAATCACTCGACCGTGGCGACCAGCGACAACTTCATCGCCAGCGCCAACGGCCTGTCCGCATCATTCCTTGATTCGTGCGACGGACACCCAGGTCCCGGTGGGCAGTACCACTATCACGGACTACCGGCCTGTTTGGTTTCGTACGCGACGGGAGGCGCTGTGACCGTGACGTCGGTCACCACGATCTCGGGCACGACCACGAGTGCCGTGGACGAGGGGAACGCTGCGTCGAGGCGCCCCGTAATTCTTGGCTTCGCCTTCGATGGATTTGGCATCTACGACAACGTCGCGATGAACGGAAGAACGGTTCGCGTTGCATCGCTCGATGCCTGCAACGGGATCTTCTCCCCGGTGCCGGGCTATCCCCATGGCGTGTACCACTACGTGCTCGAGAATGTGAAAGGAGCCCGCTCTTCCATAGGTTGCTACCACGGTGTCGTGTCATCGGCGTACACCCAAGCGCTCGAAAAGTTGCTCAGCGGCGGGGGACCTCTTCCCGGCATTGCATCAACGACCACTCACGCGGCGACGGCGTTCACTCTCGCGGCGAACAAGAACGAAGATGTTTTGTTGATGACGATGCTGAAACTCAGCGGTCTCACTCGCTACTGCTAGGGCCCGCCACGCCGTGGCTGCTCTCGAGGAGGCGCGTCAAGAGTGACGTAAGCGTCTTCAGTTCAGCTTCTGTCAAGCCGTACATCGCTTCGGGTGGCGTCGACAGAACGCTGTCGGCGATGGCGATGGCCCTCTCACCCGCTGAGGTCAACGCGACGAGTTTGCGCCGGTGATCATCGGGGTCGGCTTGACGTTTGACCAGCATCTTCTCTTCAAGCTGGTCGACGATGACCGTCGCGTAGGGCGCGTCGAAACGCTCGGCCCGCGCGATGTCGCCGAGCGTCATCGGTCCCGATCGAAGACGGAACAGCACCTTGGCCCGACCGGCGCCCGGTCGAAAACCCAGCGCCTGCGCCAGTTCGCGCTTGCGACTGTGGCCGTCGACGAATGTTTGCAGGAGCGACCAGACCTCGCGCGTCCGTTCCTGCGGCGCGTGAGTGTGGTTGTCATTGGACATGGGTCACCTCGCCGCTTTGCATCTCTAGTTTGTTGGCTGTTCGCTCGGCGGTACCGAGAGCCCACTTCCCGGTAGAGATCAACCCGATGAGGAAGACGGCGACGCCACATCCGGCGATGACGTCCCACGCCGCGTGACTCGCCGAGATGAAATTCGTGGTAGCGCCGGCAACGAGCGATCCGGATATCGCAACGCCCAGTGAAGCGCCGATCTGTCGCCCGGTCGACGCGACGGCTCCGGCGACACCGGCGCGTTCGCGGGGCATGCCTGACACCGCCGTGTTGGAGATTGGTGCATTCACCAAACCGAATCCAATCCCGAACACGCTGTACGAAAGCAACAACGCGGCGTCAGACGCCCTGAGACCGAGTCGCGCGAGTAACAGTGCTCCCGCCGCCATGATCAGGCCGGCGAGCGTCAACGGCAGACGAGGCCCGCGACTGGCGACCATGCGCCCGGAGAGCGGCGCGAAGATCAACGTCATCAGGGCCATGGGCGCGGTGATCAGGCCAGCGTGCAACGGGGAATAGCCACGGGCGTCTTGGAGATAAAGGGTGTTGAGGAAGAGGAAGCCGCCGAGTGCCGCGAACGCGAAGAGGGCAATGGCCGTCGCCCCGGAGAATGGCGCGGAGTGAAAGAAGCGGATATCCAGCAGCGGTTCGAGTCGCCTGCGTTCAACGAGCACGAAGGCCAGTGCGGCGAGTGCGGCGATGGCGAAAAGGGTCAGCGTGGTGGCCGAACTCCATCCCCGGTGCGGCCCTTCAATGATCGCGTAGATCAGCGTGCCGAGCGAAAGCACTATGAGAATTTGCGCGGGCGGGTCCAGGCGGCGTGGGTGAGGCGCCTTTGATTCTGGAACGAATCGTTGCGTGAGCACGATGGCAGTCATGCCAATAGGGATGTTGATCCAAAAGACCGATTGCCATCCAATGGCCGTCACCAGCACACCACCGAGGACCGGACCGAGCGCCAGACTGAGTCCAACGACACCGCCCCAGATCCCCATCGCTTTCGCCCGCTCCTTAGGGTCAGTGAAGGTGTTGGCGATGATGGACAGGGCGACGGGGTTCAACATCGATCCGCCTATCGCTTGGAGAGCGCGAAACGCAATGAGCCAGCCAACGGACGGCGCAACGCTGCACAGCAAAGAACCGAGCGAGAAGATCGCCAATCCGATCTGAAAGACTCGTCGACGACCAAAGCGGTCCGCCACGGATCCCGACAACATCAAGAGGCACGCAAGGACGAGGGTGTAGGCGTCGACCGTCCATTGAAGACTGCTGATGGTGGCGTGCAGATCGTGCTGAATTGAAGGAAGGGCGACGTTGACGATGGTGACGTCGATGCCCACGATGAAGAGGCTCATGCAACAAATCGCCAGCGTCAGATTCGGCCGACCCTGACTGCTCACCATTTCGCGCTCCACTCGCTATTCGTTGTATAGTCAATAACTATTATAGTATGTACAAGCAATACGCGTATCGATTGAAGATCCCGTTGGACGGCACGATGGTTGCGTTGCACGCACGTCGTATTGTGCTGCATGGAAGTGTGCTGTACATAAGCGGCTGTAGCTCAGCGGATAGAGCATCGGTCTTCGGAACCGAGTGTCGGGGGTTCAAATCCCTCCAGCCGCACTAGGAAACCCCAGTAATTACTGGGGTTCCAGTTGTAACTTGCATACTCACCGCTCCAGCGGGAATGTAATGGGAATGAATCAAACTCTGGCTTTGGGCTGACGCGTTGCGCGGCCACCTCGAATCCCGTGGGAGTGGAACCTGGCGGGCCAAAGTCTTCCTCGGCAAATCAGCCAGTATGCGGGGGATTACTACTTCACCAATAAGTACACGGCGAGCAGCTCGACGTACAATTTCTGCGCACCAGACACCGTCCAGAGCCAATTGAGTGAAATAAGCGGCACGGGTTTTACCTACCAAGAAGAAGGCGGCCTAGCGGTCCAGAACTATGACTGGACTGGTCGTCTCACGGGTACCACTACCAACACGGCGTTAGCTGGCACCCCGACTGAGGACTACGTCGCCAACTTGGTGAGTGCGGGTACGACGTCAATCTCGGGCGTCACGCTCGATACCGCATGCCCGACGACCGCGACGTCTGGCTGCACGGTCATCTACACGCCCGATCAACGCGACATCGTCGAAGTGATGACCAGTCTGGGCGAAGTGGGCCAAGTGCTGGACCCTTCGGGTAGCTCCTACGCACTCACCTACACCCCATCGACCTCGTTACCGAACAACCTGACGAGCGTCTCTGAGCCGAGCCCATCCGGCAGTGGCACGTCGGTGTGGACCTACGTGTACTCGACCGCGTCGAGTCCCTATAGCAGCGACATGGTCGAGATCTACGACCCCGACGCGATTTCGCCATCGGGATTCGTCGCCGGCGCCGCGCATTCAACGTCAATCACGTACGGCACAGGTACCGCCGTTGGCATGGTCACGTCTCTGGAGGACGGAATGAACCCGAATCCGGCGACGACCTCCTATTCATATGCCTCGCCCTGCGCGACGGGGCAGTGCGCGGCGGCCGGCGCCTCTCAGACCACCACGATTGCCTATCCCGCGGAGTGTCCGAGTGGGACCTGCTCACCTTGGCCGACCTCGACGGCCGACATTCCCCAAGAGATTGACCAGTACAGCAACGGTCTGGAGACTTCCACGCAGATGAGTGCCGAGTACTCGCCCACTCAGGTCGAGACGTGGCTCTACAGCTGGAACTTGGGGAATGGCATCGCCAACACTTCAGAAGTGATCACCTACCCCCACGCGCTCCTGGGATCATCGGGACTTCGCACGGCGTCCATCACGACCGACCCAGCCGGAAACATCATCAGCACCACCAACGCACTCGGGGACGTCGCCACGTCGTCCTACAACGAATCGACGTCGCTCAACCTGCCCGAACTCGCCTGGAGTTATCCAGGTCCGTCGTCGAACTCGTCGAGCAGTCCGCCGACCGGTTCGTCACAGTACACCTACAACAGTTACGGCCAGGTGGTGACCGCCACCGATCCGATGGGCAACACCACGTTCTACGGCTACTACAGCCACTTCTCATCGCTCTGCTACGTGGTTTCGCCCGTCCTGGCAGCGACTCCTGCGCTCAATTGGACGCTATCGACGACACCACCGAGCTGTTCGAGCAGTTACACGACGTACGACAGTGGCGCGGTCAGCGCCCCCGTTGGTTCGACGACGTACAACTACGACGTGCAAGGCGACATCACCGGCTCCACCATCGACGCCGGTGACACAGGAACGAGTGCCGATCCCCAGACGACGACGGCGTCGTACGACGTCATGGGCAATCTTCTCTGGGAGATCCCGCAGGCTGGCCAGTCTGGTTCGCAGTCCTCGTCGAACTCCTACGCGACGTCCTACGCGTACGTCACCGGCACCTCACTGCCGGCTGATCGCTACCAGCCCTCGGGCATCACGACCCAGTACGGCTATGACGCTGCCGGCAATCTCGCGAGTTCGGGCAATAACGGAGCGCCACAGTGGGTCTTCACCACCACCACGTACGACGGGGACAATCGGCCCTGCTACCAAATCGAGGCGTACGGAAACTCAGGAGCTTGCGGTTCGGGCAATGCTCGGGGATCGACGAGCTGGACCTACGAACCGGGGACGACCAACGTCTACCAGACTGCGGACTCGAATAGTGACGTCACCACGAACTACTACGCAGATCTCGCCTTTCCGAACTCGACGACCGAAGTGCTGGACTCGGGCAACGCTCAAGTTCAGTACAGCGCGTACAACGACTACGGCGAAGCCTGCGTTTACGGCGACGCCGCCCCCACACTGGGCAGCACGCAATGTTCGACGACGCCCAGCGGCGACACCGCCGCGACGTACGACGCATTGGGCAATGAGTTGACGATCACTGACCCGAGTGGGAACACGACGACGAACGTCTATGAGGACGCGTCCTACCCGACGCTGAAAACGCAGTCCACGAACTCGATGGGCGCGAACACTAAGTACGGCTATGACGCCGACGGCAACCTGGTGACGACGACGAATCCTGACACGACGGGCGTGACGCAGAACTACAACGCGAACGGGCAGATCTGCAACAAGATGCCCACGCTCGTCCAATATCCCTGTGGTCAAGGACCGAGCGTCGCCGGGGTCACACAGTACGGGTACAACAATGCGAACGAGTTGACGTCAATGAGCGACAACACCGGCAACCCCGCGACGCCGACGCTCTGGAGTCAGATGACGACCTACACCTACACCGGCGGTCAACTCACTAGCACGACTGACGGCAACGGCAAGACGGTGAACTATGCCTACAACCACGCCGGCGAAGTCTCCTGCATTGCGTATCCGGTCAGCACCTCGACCAACTGCTCTTCGACGGCATCGGGTACCAACACCATCGTCAAGAGGAGTTATGACGCGCTTGGTCGCATCTCGAGCGTGACCGACTGGTTAGGCAACACGACCGGCTACACGTATGGCAACAGTTCCACGCCCAGCTCACCCACCGTCATTACGTATCCGTCGTCAACGGGTGTCACGGCCAACTACGGCTACGGCAATTACGGCAATCTCGGCTCACTCGCAGCGTCCTCAACCGTCACGTCGGGCACTGCGATAAATGACACGTGGCAGTACGACTCTGACGAGCGTCTGGTCGTCAGTTCGATCAACGGCTCCACAGGCAGTTGGGGCGGGTACAACGCCAACAAACAGATCACCGCGGCGCCCAATCTCGGCACCTCAACGAGCAATGACAATTACACCATCGCCCCCAATGGCGATATCACTCAAGATGCTCCACCATCTCCGGGTTCAACGACGTCGTTTGGCTACAACGCCAGTAGTGAACTCTGTTGGCAGGCCAATGTTGCGTCGTCGTCGTCGGCGTGCGGCTCACCTCCCGCGCCCGCTCCGCAAGCGACGAGCTACTCCTACACAACCAACGGTCAGCGCGCGAGCGCCGCGACCACAACCGGCGCGATTGCTCCCGTCGGTACCCAGCAAACGGGCGACTCCAACGGTGATGCCACGATTGCTGTCAACCCTCAGAACGTCGGTGACGCCATTGTGTTGGGAGTTGAACTCCTGTCATCAAGCGTCACCGTGAGCTCGATTAGTGGCGGCGGGTCAACGTGGAGAAAACTGACGAGTAATAGCACTGGCGGCGTCGACAATGAGTTCTGGCTGGGCACCGTCGCAACCACCGGTAACTCCACTATCACGGTCACCTACTCCGGCAGCGTCAGTTCGGATTGGATTGAACTCTCCGCACAGGAGTACTCCAACGGTTTTGGGGCGAGCGCGTCGTGGACGACCGATACGTCAGGCGTGACCAACACCACGTCGTCGTCGACCACGATCGCCCTGCCGTCGCTCAGTCCAAGTGGCTCGGGTGAACTGTACGTCGGTATGGCGTTCGTCTCCAATGATGGCGCCGCTGGCTCCACGAGCGGCTTCACGTACGATCTCATGCCGGGGAACAACGTCTTTGCCTACAATCCGAACGTCTCGAGTTCGGTCAGTCCAACGGCAACCCAGTCGCCGTCGGGCACCTATAACTCGATTGCCGTCCTACTGAAGGCCAACACGCCAACGACGACGACCACGCACTACGCCTGGAACCCCTACGGCGAGCTGTGCAACGTGAGCGCCTCGACGACGGCCTGTGGCACGACCCCCACGAGTGGCACGGCCTACACCTACAACGGCGACGGTCTGCGAATGACGGCGGCCACGACGTCGTCCACAACCGACTCAACGTGGGACAGCGTCGGTGGCGGTTCGATTCCGCTCAACATCAACGACGCGACGACCACGGGTTCCTCCACCACCAACACCAGCTACATCTACGGTGACCTGCTATTCGGTGGTACCGCGCCAATCGAACAGATCACCACGACATCAAGCGGGACTTCGGTCTCCTACCTCGTGAGCAACCAGTCCGGCGTGCAGGGTGTCTACAACGGAAGCGGTAGTTCCCTTGGCGCAGTACAGGAGATGGCTGTTTATTCACTTTATGGAAACCAGACGATCAGCTCCGGCTCGAAGGTAACACCCTTCGGTTATCAAGGCTCGTATACAGATTCAACCGGTCTGATCTATCTGATTAACCGCTACTACGACCCGACGACTGACCAGTTCTTGAGCATCGATCCCTTGGTTAGCGAAAACGACCAGCCGTACGTGTTTACGAATGACAATTCTTTGAACGCCAGTGACCCATCTGGTCTTTACTCCCGAGCGTTGGATGGCGGTGGTGTAATGCCAACGATCAGCCTGGGGAGTGCGCCGGGATCCATATCGATTACCGCTCCTGGTCCGACAATCCTATTCAGTGGGCCTGCATCCACGTGGTCAATATCATCGTCAGTAACGGTTTCCGGACCGAACGCAACCGCTGCCTGCAGCGTAGATTTCAACGCGAGTACGGGAGAAATTACGGCCTCGGCGTCAGTAGATGGAGTCACTCAGAGTTTTGGATTTAGTCCGTTGGACCCAAATGGGTCCACTTCATACACTACGCATGGTGTCACTGTTTCGGCTGGCGGTGGTGTCCTTACGTTATCAATGCCGATTCAAGTAGGTGGTGTGAGTGGAACGCTAACTGCGACCGTTTCAGGGTTCTCAAATAGTCAGCCATCCGATGGATTCTCCGAGGGTCAAGTCGTGACGACCAATGCAACGGCCGGTGCGAGAAACCTGCTCGCACTACTTGCGTTAGGTCGAATAACATTGGCAATCATTCGGAGTTCTGGCGGCCTTCCTGGCGGATTCAAAGGCGGCCCAACTAGGGCGCCAACACCTGCAGTTGCGTAAGCATGCTCAGTACTTTTGAGCCTCAATATGCAGTTGGCTAGGAAAGGTTCGTATGATATTCCGGCGATCGATTCCCAATAAAATTTTGTGAGGCATTCCAGAGCGAGATAGTTGAGAAAATTCGGATTCGATCCAGTTCACGAGTAAGGGGAGGACGGTAAATGCCATCAAGTCAGCCAACGGTAATGTCTCTCCTCATATGGGACTACCGCTTCAAATTTAGACGGCTTCGAATGTCTTTATCCAGGATTCGATTGGGTGCGCGAGGAAGCCTCGCGCTTGCGAGAATTCTCAACGCAGACGAGCTGCCTTTTGACGTTGTCGGTATGCGTTTTGAACGTGCGTACAAAAATCGAAAGGAAGTCATTCCACTTCAACACGAGACCTCTCAGTATTCGAATCAAATCGTCGCGGAAAAAAGTTTTGCAATTGCTGGCATCAATCGCTTCATCAACATCGCGGTACGGCCCTACACCTCGGTGGAAGAGGCTATGCGCGCTTACGATCACTTTGCTGATCTAACGAAAAAGCGCTATGCATTCGTGACGAACCCAAGTGTTGAGGAGGGCGAAATCGAACTAGAAAGCGCCGCGCATGTGCGAATGGTCGAGACGCAAGGCGACTACATGGGAGACACATTCCGAATACATAGCTTGGCGTACGTTGTAAGTAAGTCATTACTTGTTGTGGAGTTTCAGTGCACCGCCACCAGCCAATGGTCACAAAGTGACTTCGAAACCGTAATTCGAATGCAGATAGAGAAGCTGCTCTCTGGAGAGGTTGTTCAAGGTTGAACCCAGCGTCAGCTGGCATCGTGGCTGGGCAAAGCGTTCCGTCCTCTCTCCTTATCGGTATTGGCTGAAACTTGGGGACCGCTTTGAAGTAGGCGCGAGTGCTCTGCTCTTGAGAAGGTATAGAAGAGTTGCGTAAAACCGGTGATGCAGAGAGTCGATTGGCATCGTCGACGATGCTTTGGATGTGGACCAACAAATCGCAGCGACGTTGATGCTTGACGCGGGCGCCGACGTGCGCTTCATCGCCGAGATGCTCGGACATCAGAAATTGGAGACCTCCATGACCTATACCCCGGTCTCGATGGCGAAGCTCCGAGAAGTGCACGCACATTGTCACCCCGCCGTACAAGCTCGTGGGGTTCGCGCTGCGCGTTAACAATGTGACGGACCATCGGTCACCACTATGACTGTCGCTTCTCATCAGGAAAACGACGATTGATGCTGGTGACATGACAGGATCCTGTGGATGACGCCGTGAAGTGCAATGTCGATGTTCGACGGGGCCACCTCCTCGACTGGCACGAGCCGTCGCCCAATATGCACTCACTCAAAACCTTGAATACTTCGCGCGTGGTCTATTTTCTTCGCGGCCGTTCCCGCAAAGATTCGTAGGTCGAAATCCCTGGTCATCACCCCCGACTACGACGTGCACGAGTGCACGCGCAGAAGCATCCAAAGTCAACCGCTACTACGACCCGTCGACGGAACAATTCATGAGCATCGACCCGGATGTCGCGACGACGGATCAGCCGTATGTGTTCACAGGTGACGATCCATTGAATGCGGAAGATCCGCTAGGTCTTGGCGCTTATCAACCGAAGCGATGGAATAAGGCAGAAGCTGAAGCAGAGAAAAACAGATCCGAGGGCAAACCGTATGACAAGGACGATTACAAGAGCGCACAAGATAAGGCTAAGACGAATCAAAAGAATGGCTGGAACGCAGAGGGCACAGCTAGGGGACCAGTGAGAGGTCACAGCGGGGTGGACCAAGTTCAGCCAACACCAGGGCAAAGATTCAATTTCTCGGGAATTCCCGACCAGTTCGTTCATGGCATCGAAAGCATTGCGGCCTCTCCAGTTACTCAGGCCGCCGTTAAAGTTGGTGGCGGTCTTGCGCTGGGATGGTTCATCGTTATCGTGATAGCTGGAGCGCCAGTTGGTGCTTGAGAAATCGGTGACATGTTGACGAAGACGATGGCTGAAGGGTTGAAAGGTACATTAATGAATGAAGGAGAATCGGTTTGGGTTTCAACGGCAATGAGTTCGAATTGCCACCATTTTACAATCTCGAGGAGAGGTGAATCAGTCCTCGATACGTTCAAATATCTCACGATATGCATCGAGGAGTTAGGCGACGTGGAAATTGTTGATGTCGCATTTTCACGAAATTGGACTCGCGAATACGGGGAACTTGAAGAGGAGACGACAATTACCGTCTACTTTCATTGACTTGAGAGCGTATAGAAGAGTTTCGTAAAACCGGTGATGCAGAGAGTCGACTGGCATCGTCGACGTTGCTTTGGATGTGGACCAACAAATCGCAGCGACATTGATGCCTGACGCGGGCGCCGACGTGCGCTTCATCGCCGAGATGCTCGGACATCAGAAATTGGAGACCTCCATGACCTATACCCCGGTCTCGATGGCGAAACTCCGAGAAGTGCACGCACGTTGTCACCCGGCCGAACAAACTCGTTGGGGTTCGCGCTGCGCGTTAACAATGTGACGGACCATCGGTCACCACTATGACTGTCGCTTCTCATCAGGATAACGACGATTGATGCTGGTGGCATGAAAGGATCTGTGGATGACGCCGTGAAGTGTGTCGATGTTCGACGGGGCCACCTCCTCGACTCGCACGAGCCGTCGCCCAATATGCACTCACTCAAAACCTTGAAGACTTCGCGCCCGGTCCATTTTGTTCGCGGCGGTTCCCGCAAAGATTCGTAGTTCGAAATCCCTGGTCATCGTCCCCGACCACGACGTGCACGAGTGCACGCGAAGCAACATCCATAGTCAACCGCTACTACGATCCGACGACCGATCAGTTCATGAGTATCGACCCTGACCTGGCTACGACGAATCAGCCATATGTGTTTACGAACGACAATCCATTGAATGGAGAAGATCCTTTAGGTACGTTCACGGTGCCATTCGAATTGGGTGGAATAAGCGAGGACGAGGGGCCTGGCATCGGTTCAATTGGGGGAGGTCAACCGGAGCCAAACGGATCGTCATTCTCCTCCCAAAGAATTGGCGCATTTGGAACCAAAACTATTAGTACGACTCTTACGTCAAACGAAGACTTCCGAATTGATGTGGAGAATCCAAAGCCCGGTTTCAGGAACGGACAGATTCATCTTCAACTTCCATCGGGAGAGAAATTCCAATACAATTTCGACACTGGGGAATTTGAAGGAGTTTCGAACAAACTCGCCAAAATACTTGCAAAGAGTCCTGCCGTCGCTCGGGCGATTGCGAAGGGTCTGATTATTTTAGGGGTGAAATAATGGATGCCAATACTGAAGACATGTGTTTTGTCAATGATTTGGTCCTCTGGGAAGCGACGCTAAAGACCGGAGAGGTAATCATTGTCAGAGCGGATGCCTTCGAACAACGTGATGGGCACTACATCTTCTCGGTCTTTGCGAAGGGGACTCCAATTGTTTTCGTGGAAACCGTCAGAATCCCCTCGTCAATAGTTGCTTCAGTCTACGGGGGGTAACTAAGGGACTTCATCAGTTTGAATCACCTGACTTCACCAAGCGGGGGACCAAGATTATGACGAACGTTCCCGCGCAACGTGGCTAGAGGCAACGCGATCAACAAACTTCCCGCGACGATGCGATGAGTGGTTCACTTGTCGCCACCCCGTCGAGCTTTGCCGTCTTCGCTCTCGATCTGACAACGAAACTTCGCAAGTAGCGGACTTCAAAGATTTTGTGCGTTCAGCCAATTGCGGTCGCTCGTACACCGATATTCCTCGTCAACGTCTCCGACTACGAAGTGTTCGAGGCACCGGACGGCGACTTCCGTAGTCAACCGCTACTACGATCCGACAACCGATCAATTCATGAGTGTTGACCCAGACATCGCGACGACGGATCAGCCGTATTTGTTCACGAATGACGATCCGTTGAATGCGGAAGACCCCCTTGGGCTTTGTCACGGTTTCTTGGGGTGCATCGAATCGGCTGCGAAAACCGTTGGTCATGCTCTTTCGGCCGGAAGAAGTGATCTCGACAAAGCATTTTGCGGCCAAAGCTCATGTTTAGGAGGCGGGTTTTCCATACAAGGTGGGCTTGCGCCGGGGAGTAGTGCCGCCGAAGCTCGTGCCGAACTTGAGGCAATTGGGATCAGAGTGCCGAAGAATTACGATGCCCGTCCGGCCAACAAAGGCGACGGATGGGTCTTTCAGGAGCCCGGTGCCAAGGGTGACGCAAATGAATTTCGTGCAATGGATGACACCGCCGACGCTCGGTATCCCGACGGATACGCCAAGATTACGGACGCTGATGGCGATTACACGACAATGGATGGGGCAAAGTTGGGAAGTGCTGGCGTCGGTCAACCCGAAGTACACTTCCCACTCAAGCCGTCGATAGAAATCGGCGGAGCAGGTGACGGCGGAGGCGATGACTTCATTGACCCCTAAGAGAATGGGTGCTTGAAAGTGCCACGGAACTCTGTACAAGGCGTCATCGTACTTGTTGACTTGATTGTGGCTGATGTCAGCATTATCGGACAAACCAAAATCGTTTTTGGAACATCCAATCAATACATTCTGAAGTGTGAGAGCGAAGTCATATTGACCTTCGGGTTGGAATCGTATTCCTGGAATGGCGTGTTTCCTAACGCTGATCGAGAGAATTCGAAGGGTCTAATTGGGCTATCTGTACTCGACTCGTGGGTCACAGAAGACGGTCGACTTGAAGTGGAGTTTGCCAATAACACGAGTCTCTCCGTACTCCCAAGTCGCGAGTACGAGTCGTGGCAACTAATCGGCCCAAATGGCTTTATGGTCGTCTCGCTTGCTGGCGGAAAGCTCTCGGAATGGACACCGACGGATTCATAATCGTTGAGTTGATTCGCTGCGAGGCATCATCGACCTTGACACGAGCGGTCAAAGTTGGTGCACTTCAATTGTCGTCGATACTTGAGCGCAAACAATTGACGCTGATCCCGTTGGGCGGTCCACGGTCTAACTGCGAAAATGTCGTGGCGACAACTATTTTGAACTCTCGAATTTACAGCAATTGCTACATCAATGTCCCTGGTCAAAGCCTCCGCTTTCGAAGAACAACGATCCCATCTGATGACTTCCGTAGTCAACCGCTACTACGACCCGGCGACCGATCAGTTCTTAAGTATCGATCCTGACGTCGCCACGACGGATCAGCAATACGTGTTTGCGAACGACAATCCGTTGAATGCGGAAGATCCGTTAGGCCTCCTGGTTATGCGCGCTCCGCCTAGCACCAGGGCCTCGGTCAAATCAACAGTGGCTGTTATGGTGACGTTATTCTTGCGGGGGGTTGCGAGTTTGGGTTACCAGATCACTGACAACGCGTTCACGGCAATTTCGGGCGCGCTGGATCATGATCTCACGCATGGCGGCTTGGGTGTTTCTGCAGCGGAAGAGTCAGCATTTGGCAAAATCGCTGGAACGGCCCTGGGCGTTGGAAACGCTCTGACGGTTGGCATTGATGCACTGGCTGTTGGCTTAAACGATCTCGCGCATGGTCACGATCTCCTGTACGCCACTGGTGACGCCGCTGCCACTGGCGGCGGCGCCGCGGTCGGATCGTTCTATGGGGGCGGTACCGGGATCGCTGCATGTGGCGGACCAGAGGACCTGGTTGGCGATGTAGTGTGCGGCGGAACAGGCGCTGTTGTTGGCGCATTTGTTGGGGGCAAGACAATGCACGCTATCTACACTTCCACTGTGAACTTCTTTAAGCACTTCTAATGCTCGCCACAGTTTGGACTCCGATCATTGCCGCCGCGGTGGCGGTTGGAACTTCATTCCAAGCCCGAAAGTTGTGGCTCGGGGGCTACCCAAGCGGAGAAATTAATTCAAAAAGTGGAAGCGCAACGGGTTCGGAGATTTCCAGTCGAATAGCTCGGACATATTTTGCTTCGGCCATCGGAGTCAGTTCAGGAGCACTAAGCGCTTTCTGCATTTCTATTGCTACATCGATTGGACACAGTTGGATTGGAGATACCTTCGGCGTTCTTGCGATCCTCTTTATTGTCTCGACAGTCGCCCTTGGAGCGGCTTGCTCGGCGATTTACTTTTCCGGTCAACCTGAGAGATTGGTTCCGCCTCAAATGAGGAAGAGTTGAGCCGTTGCTGAAGCCTGGCGATGGCTCATTAATGGACAATTGGAAGACCAGGGTTGGACTGAAGAGGACGTGAAAGATTCAGAAAGTTGAAAATGGAACCAACAAACTTTATGATCCAAAGACGAATTCCTTTGGTTCATATACTGAGAATGGATTCACGAAGACTTTCTTCAAGCCGACATCGCCAACGTTCTGGTCGAGACAATGACGCCACTGACAGGACAAAATTTTTCAGTTCGACCTACAATTCGCTACAAGGTCGATGAGATGGGTGGGATAGAACTCGCAAAAATTGAGAACAATCTACGGAAATTGGGTTGGCCATCACATTGGTCGATTGCAGTCGCGGATTCGGTTTCGAAACGCGTTGAGCTCGGATACTCCGGCACGATTGACGATTACACGAACGACTTAGCGGTACGTGAGTGGCTGAGTCATGCGGAAGCCTTAATGGGAGACGACAGTCTTCTGAGCCTTCAGATTTCAGTAGAGCCAATTGATAAACGTTTTATGGCGTCGACTCGAGGTGTCATTGACTCATTGACGGCGGGCGACGACGAATGGTGGTATCGACGTTTGCCCAAGGTATTGATTGGCGAACTGAGGAAGGATGCGGAGAGATTGGGATTGGAATCCTGATTGATCCTTGATTGACGTAAAGGCAAGTTAGACGTCGTCACCTTGACGCAGTTAACTGCACCACGCGTAGGACCAAGTGTGTGACCAACGTCTCCCGCGCAATGTGTGTAGAAGGAATCCGATAAGTCCTGAACTTGTCGGAGTTGACGAACGTCCCGCGACGAAGTAATGACCGACACGCTTGTTGGCACCACGTCGACCTCGAGCGCGAAACTGCACGGGTAACGACCCTCATGATTTTGTGACTTCAACCAACTGCGGTCATTCATACACTGATCTCCCTGGTCAGCGCCTCCGACTACGGGGTGTGCACGTCACCATGCGGTGACATCCGTAGTCAACCGCTACTACGACCCGTCGACCGATCAGTTCTTGTCGTATCGACCCGGACTGTCGCGACGACGGACCAGCCGTACATGTTTTCAAATGACAATGCACTCAATTACGAGGATCCACTCGGGTTAAAGATTCAAGGGACTGGCTCGGCGGCTTGTAACAACCAAGACAACGGCTCCGGTGATATTAGGACCTTCGAGTGCAACGGCGAGACTTCGAATGGAAGTTCAGCTGTAGGAATTACAGTCACGACCCCCGCCGTCGCATTTTCGGTGCTTGCTGGTTATGTTGTTGTTACAAGTTCAATTTCGATTACCGGCGCCTATGGAGTTAGTTTCGGGAGTGACGGAGTCACCGTTTCTGCTGGCGGCGCGACCGAGACGTTCGGCACCGATGGTTCGATCAATGGAGCTTTTGACCTCCCCGGAGCCTCGGGTTTGTCATTCTCTGGCGACGGCTTGTCTCTGACTACGACGCAAAAGAGTAAGTTGCCGGGGGGAGTCAGAATTGACGCCCAATCCACCGCAACGTTCCATCTGGAAGGGACTCCTCCGGCGCCGGGGTATGAGTACGCTCTTGGTGGCGCCGTAGCGGTCGCAGGTTTCGGTGTGGTCGCTCCAACTGCGTGGATAGGGACTGTGGGAGGAGTGATTGAAGGTGTAGCGAAGGACGCTGTGGAGGCATGCTTTAAGGATCCGGAAGCCTGCGCTGCATTCGGAGCCGGATGATTTGGAGGTCAACCATTGGAAAAGAGGATGAAGAAGTTATTGGGTGCCGCAAAAGTCGCCGTTGCAATGCACGGATCTCAGCCAAACAAGGAACGTTCGGTCGGTCTTCTCCTCGATCCGGACGAAGTGCCAGGAGGTGAGTGGTACACGGATCTGCAACAGGACATGGTTGCCCACGCATTTAATAAGGGAGACCCCGAGATTCTTCGAGCCAAGTCAATTCAAAGCACCGCATCGAGGCGATTGCTCAAAACCAATGCCAATCGAAGATCAATCTTCATTGAAGTAGGACCGTTTGCAAACTCTGATGATGCGATGGCCTGGGCGGCGTCCGCCGATGATCGCACAAGGCGCTCAATGTCAGGCCTAATGAATCTTCAAGAATTCGCTTTAATCAACGACATTGAGTTGAAAGAGCCCGGGATTGCAAGAATTTTTCAATATTCGTCTCCATATCCGGAAGGACTTCGAATTTCAATTGCTGTCTCCGCGAGTGTTGCAACTGTTTTCCTGAAGGTGACATGTACAGATTTTGGTCAGCCCTGGCCCTTGGAGGACGTTCTTGAGATTGTACGAGCCCAGATGGAGAAAATAAGAGCTAGGGAAAATTCCTTCGGATAGTGAACTGTTCGCGTCAATTGCTCGTGGTTCAACGAAATGGTCGTACGAGCCCGGCACCAACAACATCTACCAAACGACGGACTCGAACAGCGATGTCACGACAAATTATGACGACGACCTCGCGTTCCCCAACTCACCTGTGCATGCGCGCTGTCACCCCGCGGAGCGGTTGAGAGGCACCGGTCGTTCGTGAGGCAGTCGTCGCGTCGCTCTCAATTGGAGTGTCAGCGAAACTCCGTTAGCGCGAACGATAGGCCACCCACTCGGCCATGGCTGGGCGCTTGGTGAGTGCTTCAACGTCGCTTCGTGCATAGCGCGCGACATTGATTAGGTCGTCGACCAGCCACTCGGGCGCGAGATCGTCGTCACTCGGGGGCTTCGCGAGCGTGGCTCCGAAGAAAATCTCGCTTTGAAGAGTTCCAGCGAATCGTACACCGATAGCCCTGGTCACCGGCTCCGACTGTGAAGTGTCCACGACCCCGCACGGTGACTTCCGTAGTCAACCGCTACTACGACCCATCGACCGATCAGTTCCTCTCGATCGATCCAGCCGTCGCCACGACTGACCAGCCGTACGTGTTCACGAATGACAATTCTCTCAATACTGAAGATCCGTTGGGACTCTGCAATCAAAGGTCTTGTGGGAACAATGCAACAAAGACATCAAGTTCAGGAGTTACAACTGCTGACGGTTCTACCAAATGCACCGGTTCAGGGGCACCAACGCAAGCTCAACTCGGCGGTTGCCTCGACTATGTAATCACCGGAACCCCGTATGCGCCAACCGATTCCGGCACCACGCAATGGTCAAACGGTGCAACTACGTTTGCAACAATATTTGGACTCGCTAGTCCTACTGATTTATTCGATGTTGGCTCGGAGCCGGATGAAGTTGATCTGGAGGTTACATTCGGTCACGGAGCTCGACATCTCGCAGGATCTGGACTGTCGCAGTCAACCGTGGAATCGGCAATAACGACTCAAATCAAAACTGCCGCCACAGCCGCCGACTCAACTGGCTCGTTCTGGGGACAAGTTGTCGTGGATAATCAGATCGTTGAATTTCGGGCATACACTTTGCCAAACGGAGTGATAAACGTAGGGACTTATTATGTCAAGTAACAAGACAGTTGAACGCTCAGGTGCATTCAGACCACTTACGGACAGTGAAAGACATCTTTTGTCGACACTGCTGAACTGTGAATTTCCGGGCAATGTGTCGTTACGAAAGCAATTCTCAACTGTCATGGGGCGTCAGATTGACGACAATGGGAGCCTTGAACTGCAAACGAGGGGCGGTCCTTTTGCCGAGGTCGTTCGCAGAATTCCTGTCGAGGCTGAAATCAAAGATAGCGATGGCGTAACGATTCACATTCTGATCCATGTCATCGGCGGCCATCTAAACGAACTCGAGATTTATCGAGAAGATTCCCAACCCGTACTTCATTTGGAGACCAAGAAAATTCAACTTATTGTTTTGTAAGAGTACTGCCGACGTCTTGGGTGACATTTATGGAGCAGTGCTCGGTCACCAGAAACTCGAGACGACGATGACCTACACCCGAGTCTCCATGGTGAAGCTCCAAGAGGTGCACGCACGATGTCACCCTGCCGAACAGTCGCGCAGTTGGATTTGACCGAACCGGTACGCGCCGAGATTCGGCGATTGACGAGTAAGGGTTGACGATGGTAGAATACTCATGTACTAAGGACTCGTCCGGATCTTGTGAAGGGGACCTCTGAAGTGCCGTGGGAAACGGAAGAGTCGGCAGAGTTCGATGAGTGGTTCGACAAGCTCGGAGAGGACGACCAAATTCAAGTGATTGCCGCGGTGGAGTACCTCGAACAGACCGGTCCGGCCGCTCGAATGCCGCTGTCGTATCCGATAAAGCAGGACAACTCGTGCGCCATGAAGGAGTTGCGGCCCGGATCGTCGGGACGAAGTGAGGTGCGCATTCTTTACGCGTTTGACTTTCGTCGAAAGGCTCTGCTCCTCCTCGGCGGTGACAAGGCGGAGCGACGAGATGATTGGGATTCGTGGTACGACCGCAACGTCGAGGTCGCTGACGGGATCTTTCAACGAGAAGTGGCCCGTGCTCGAGGTGAGGAAGTTCCAGCGGGCGGCACATTGCCGAAAGAGGTTTCAAAGGGCAAAAGGCCGAGTTCGAAGAAGAGGAGACAGAAATGAGTCTGAAGGAGACGAAGAAGCGACTGATGGCCAACCCGGTAACGGCGGCGCGACTACGTGCCGAGGTGGCGAAGGCGCATCAGGCCGTGGCGTTGGCGGACTTGCGCGCCGGTGTCATCACTCAAGCGGACGTCGCGCAAATCCTTGGCGTGTCACAGCGTCGCGTGAGTGCAATCGAAAACGCGCAGGACGTCTATCTCTCCACGTTACGTTCGTACGTGGAAACGCTCGGCTACACGCTCGAAATCACGGCCGAGAAGGCTGGCGAGCGCATTCCCCTGCGAATTGGGCAGCCCTAAAACGGATGTTTCAACCTACGTCATCGTTGGGCCAATTGGTCGAAGCGCACCGTGTTGCCATCTTGGAGTTGTCGGCCAAGCACCACGCGAGGAACGTTCGAGTGTTCGGCAGCGTGGTGCGAGGCGAGGACTCTCCTCAAAGTGACGTGGACTTTCTTGTCGACTTTGACGATGACGCCAAACCACTCGACGTTCTAGCACTGGGTGCCGCCTTGGAAGACGAACTCGGCGTCAAGGTCGACGTCTGCACGCCCCAAGGGCTCCGCGACGTCGTGCGAGACGAAGTCCTCGCCGAGGCCACTCCTCTCTGAACCCGTCGCGCAATTCGACGACGTTGGACAGAGCCATAGGAGTCGTGACGAGAGATCAGGCGATGAGCTCGCTCGACGGACCCGATCTCTTCTGCAAGCTCAACGTGGCGAATTCGAACCAACACGAGTCCAATGTCTTTTCTGATCTTGACGATTTTCAGGACTTCGTACACTGATCTTCCTGGTCAAGGACTGCGACTACGAAGCGTTTGCGTTTGCGTGCGATTACTTCCGTAGTCAACCGCTACTACGACCCCTCTACAGACCAATTCGTGAGCATCGATCCGGAAATTGCTACAACTAACCAGCCGTACGTGTTTACCAATGACAATCCGCTGAATTCCGTAGATCCATTGGGATTGGTTTATTTCGATATAGGCAACATTGATGAAGGTGGCAGTGCCCCAGCGAATTTCGGAGCAGGCGGAGAGGGAGGATCCGGCGAGAGCGCCGGCGGCGGTGGAGATGCAAAGGGAGAATCGCCAAAAGGGGCGGGTGATGACCCGAAAACAATCGGAGATCCCAAGTCATTCAATCCAGAGAGTCTAAGAGGTGATACGGCCAAAGAGGTTGGGGAGCGTATACCATCGGATTGGAAAGTCAAAGGATCAAAGTCTGGCGGAGGTACGATTTATCAAGATCCGGCTAATCCGGGACGTCAGATTCGCGTGATGCCGGGGTACGATGAGGGAACACGGGGAGATCCGCTGAAGGAAGGCCCGTATGCTGCAGTGTCTCAAAATGGTGTTGTCACCTATGTTCCTTTGGCGGGAAATCCGATACTAAGTGTTCCTATTCCCAGAAATCCGATATTGAAATGATCGATAATCGAGTCACTTGGTTGGTGAACGAAGTCAACGATCTGCTTAACGTCTCGAACGTGGGATTGTACGAATTTCTTTGGTTGCTGCGTGGCCGCCAGCCAACAATTGAAGAAACCGACATGTCTAGGATCGCTAGCGACGCCCTTAATCAGCTACTTATGGAGAAATCTGTGAAATTGATTCTACTTACTTGGGCAAATCAGGATTCAGAAGGCGATTTTGACATTTCAAAGTTGAGTGCGTCGGATTGGAACGATCCTTCATCCGACGCTCAGTACGTCGCGGTTGCACGGATATGAACGATAAGGCATTCACTTCACAAACGCTGATCACAGACCTCCAACGCTGAAGGCTGACCCCCTGGTCTCCTTGAAAGACGTAAAGGCAAGTTACGCATAAGCACGTCGTTCAAGTTCTGATCAACCAAGGACCTCGCCTCCTTTGGGCCGTTGGCGCGCAGCGCCAAGAGGCCCAACCTGAAGATCGTCAATAATCACCCATTTCGACTCGTTGTCAGTGGTGCGAAATTCAATGGAGAACATCACACCGAACAGCACATTCGGAGAATCGTCGAATTGACTGAAATCGGTGACCAAGACTCTCGAAATCGACGACATCGCGGGCGTTCAATCGAGCAAATTAACGAACGTTGTGGGGATGCTCACACGGTGAAAAAGTTACGCGCGCAATGGAGGCAGGCGCTCATCGGCGCCTCGCATAGGTAGCCGCGGCCGTCCGCGGGTGACCGCAGGGCACCGAAAGTGAAATTGTCACGGAACTCTTGTTCGAAAGTGCCGTTTTGCGTGTGGCTTGTTAAGTAGAGGAGCAATTTTTCCTCTCCGAGAGGAGCCGCCGTGACGCATCGAAAGTCGACCCATGAACTGGTGAAGGACATCAACGAAGCTGGAGGGTGTTCACACCCGATCCGCCTGCGCGGGGAGTTCGTCAACGTCGCCACCGGGGAGGTCAACGAGCGTCCCCTCCTCGTCGCCTGCAAGGACCGCCGTGCGGTGCTCTGTCCCTCGTGCTCCTACCTCTACAAAGCCGACGCCTGGATCGTGGTCTCGACCGGTCTCATCGGTGGCAAGGGTGTGCCGGCCTCGATCAGCGAGCACCCACGGCTGTTCCTCACCCTCACGGCCCCTTCGTTCGGCATCGTCCATTCGCGGAAGTCCGACGGTTCGTGTCAACCCGGTCGACTCCGGTTCTGCACACACGGCCGCGTCCAGACCTGTTCGCGTCGTCACGACGACGGAGATCCGGAGCTTGGCAGTCCGCTCTGTGACTTCTGTTACCGCTTCGCGGACGCGGTGCTCTGGAACGCGGAGTCCTCGCGTCTCTGGAACAGGACCTTTGAGCAGTTTCGACGTCGCCTGGCCATTCATCTCGAAGTCCCCTTTGGAGAACTCGCGCAGCACGCCCGACTGAACTACCTCAAGGTCGCCGAGTTCCAGCGTCGTGGACTAGCCCATTTCCACGTCGTCCTTCGTTTGGACGGACCCGGTGAACCCTTCAGCCTTCCGCCGCCGGAACTCACCACAGAACTGCTCGCCGGCATCATTCACAGCGTGGCGAAGGAGTTCTCCGTTTCGGGTCCTCGCGGGAGCATCTCGTGGGGCCAGCAACTCCAGGTGACTGACGCATCAACGCTCGATCGCGACGATCTGCGAATCGCGGCCTACGTGGCCAAATACGCCACGAAGTCAGCGGACGGTTCGCTGGACTTCGCCCGGCGATTCAAGGCGCGAAGCGAGATCCTCAACATCAACGCTTCGCCGCACCTCCGCCAGCTGGCTCTGACCGCCTGGGACCTCGCGCACGATCCCGCCCTCGTGTCGTTGAACACTCGTGGTCACGCGCACGCCTTCGGATTTCGAGGACAACTGATCACCAAGTCACGCCACTACTCCACGAGATTTCAGGACCTTCGCGATGCCCGCGCCGAGCATATGAAGTCGCCTCACTCCGACGATCCGGTCGAAGGTTCCTTCAGCTACGACGGTCGCGGCTACGACGATCCACGCGCCACCGCGATCGCTGAGTTCCTGCATCAACTCTCTGTCGAAGCGCGCACCGCGGCTAAATCGGCCTCATCGGCGCAAGGTGCCGGTTGATGGCCTCGACCACAGACCACTCCCACGCTGCCTACTCAATGATCATCAACGAGGACGTGGCGCGCCGGCAAGACGCTCCCGTTCAAAAGCTTCTTCTCACGGTGCCCGAAGCCGGACGCGCCCTCGCCATCAGTCGATCGAAAATGTATGACCTGTTGAACTCAGGACATCTTGCCTCAGTGCACATCGGACGATCACGACGAGTTCGGGTAGTCGACGTTGAGAATTTCGTGGCAAACGGTGGCGCGAGATACGAAGGAGACTGACCATTGTGTCTATCGATTGGAGCACTACTGAACCGCTTACTTCTGCGACAGAGAAGTCACTCCGATTCGCAAGTGACGCTCAATGGGAATGAAATGGGAATGAAACTTTCGAACATCGGCGAACAGTGACGAACATTGGCGGACAGGACACTGCCCGTGACCTGCATATTTGGACATGGGGACACATGTACGAATGCATCGGAACAGTCTTCGGAACCGAGTGTCGGGGGTTCAAATCCCTCCAGCCGCACCAAGCAATCCCAAGGAAATCCACGAAACCCCAAGTGGCTGCTGAGGTTTCGGATCTACAGCACGCCCAGAGATTACCAGCCATGCCCAGCCATTGAGGGTCGAATCTGGGGCAGTTATGGGGCGGGCGCGTCCTCGGGAAACGCCTTGGCCCACACTGCCCGGTAGCGCTGCAGTTCGGCCTCGCAGTAAGCGCGAGCCCAGCGGTCTAGGTCTTCTCTGTTGGCGGCCACGTAGTCAATCCCCGGCTCGTCGTTCACGGGCACAACGCCGAACTCGCGCGAGACGAGGTCTTCGGCAAGCCACACGCTTTGCGACCCCACTGTCGCCCTACTTTCCAGGGTGGGTGGGGGGGTTCAACGGATTGATATCCCCGGTGTTGATGCCAATCGTTGGTATGTCCGACGTCGTCACAGTGTTGCCATCACTCGTGCCGGTCTGGATGACCGTGGTTGCGGCAGCGGTAGTGGGTGTGGCCACGATCGGACGGATGTTCGGACAGACCTTGCTCTGGGTCTGGTGGAGCGCCACTAGGAGACTGAGGTACTGAACAGCGTAAGCCGCGGAGTACTCCGACTCGTTCTTCAAGAATCTGATGTCGATAGCCGACGACGGGTCGGCGGCGATCGCGATGGCGTAGCGCTCGGCCCAAGCAGCATGCACCGCGCCGGCTTTGGTGTAGCTCTGAATGTTCATCGCCTTTGATAGGGCGCCGTCACCCGAGACATCGTTGGCGAGGAGTCGAAGGGCCGTGGCGTTGATGCGAGCATCGGTCTTGGCAACGGCTTTGAGTGTGGCCAGTGATGCCGTGGGGCCGAAAGACGCCAGTTTGATCGGCAACTGGCTGAGGGCCTTGCAAAATGGACTGGTCGCGCTGAGCGCTGATGCGGGACTAATAGCGATGGCACCGGTCAGGGACATGGTTGTCCCCACCAGAACGAGCGCGGCGAACGATGCGACGAGTATTCATGGTCCCTCCTTGTTGGCTTCCTGTGCTTCTTGTGGGGCTTACCGTGCCGGCAAGGCTGCACGGGGCACACGTCGGTAAGTTCGTGGTAGGCGGTCTGCCCACAAGGTCGACCGTAGGTGGTTCAGGTCAAAATCCGTCCTCATCCATCACAACTCCACAGGAAGAGGGGCGGCAGGTCAGTATGCACTAACGGTCGCGAGATTGAAACATCGATCTCGGCAAGGTCCGTTCCACGTATGGGCTCTGGCAGACGAAACCAGATCAAAGTAGGGAGGCCCAACAAAAGCCGTGTGTGTAGCGATTCGGCCCCACGACCTTGCCGACTAGAGCCGTACGTCAGTAGGCGCTAACGGTCGCGAGATTGAAACGTCGATCTCGGCTCCCCGTATGTGCGTCCGAAACTAGATTCGGCAAGGGTCACTTCGCCGGTCGGACAAAGCCCTACGTGAGATGGCGTCCGGACCACAACGAGTCCACTCAACTGCCAAGCGCCTTGTTAGAGCCGACGCGACTTAAGATTTCTGCACTCCAGTCTCATCCGACTTGAGACGCGCCATCAGTTCATTTTTGCTGCGGCGATGGCGCGACTTCCTCAACCGAAGCAATGACGGCATCGGCGTCATTGCCGGACCAACCATCGGCGCCAAGGTCGCGTGCGATGCTCTCGCTCGGGACCGCGCGCCCACCGAAATAGATCGGTGCGCCGATTCCCGAATTGCGTAGGGCGATCGCAATTTCGGGAAGTTGAGCAACCGAATCCTTCGAAGTAGCACCGACCAAAACCGCGACCAGTCGATTCGCTTCGCGCGCACTCTCTACGAACGAACTGACGGGAGTATTAGCACCAAGGTCGAGGACGTCGAAACCGCGGCCGCGCAACAAGTCCGCGACGATCGCACTCGGCAGTGCGTGAAGGTCGTCCGGCGGCGCACCAAGCACGATGGTTCCTCGAGACAATCCCCGCCTCGCGAACATCGGCCCGAGACGTCCGACGAGGCGCGTGGCGACGGCACTCGCACGGTGTTCGGCGGCAATCGAAAGCCGACCATCGGCCCATTGTTCGCCGATCGCGCGTAGCGCCGGAACGAGAACATCGATGTAGATCTCGCCGGCTGAAGTGCCTGACGCGAGCGCTTCTTCGACGATCAACCAAGCGCCAGCCTCGTCGCCGGCGACTAATCGGTCCAAGAGCCACGTCGGACGTTTCTGTCGCGAGGTGCGCGACCTCGAAGGTCTCGGATCTGGCAGGTGCAGGTGATCGAGGTCCTTGATCGCCACACGCCACGTGGCGCCCTGGCGCTCTGCTGGGAGCTGGCCGATGCGCACGTATCGGTACACCGTCATGTAATGCACACCGAGCCGTTCCGCGGCCTCACGAAGTCCGATATGGGTTTCGTCCGTCACCATGGAATCCTCTCACTGGTAAACGGTGTCGCGATGCTCCCGGCGTTCGCGACGGTGCCATCGCGCAACAGTGGAAGAGCGCATCGAAAGAGTGGCGAAATCGCGTACCAAGAGAGGGGAGCCACGAAGCCGGTCGCCGCTGCGACGATTACTCGGTACGCACTCATCGAACTGTTCCGTCGGTCTTGCGAGATCGACGCTTCGCTCCTTGGCCTTCGGACGTCCCCACGTTCGATTGGCGTTGGCGGCACTCTTCGCACCGCGATGCCAGTTCACGAATCGCTGCTGTCGAGTCGACGTCGCTGGTCGCCGCCCTCGCGTCGAAATCACGAGGTAGAGGTGACTGGTGGCGATATCCGCGCCGTTGCATTTCCTTGGCCAACTGGTCGTGTCGACGCGCGAGGAGTCTCGAGTCGAGCAGGCCAGCGTCGAGAAAACCTCGTAGGGACGTTCCCTTGCGCAACGAACCGCGGAACATGTGACACTCCACGTGTTCGCCCAGCAAGTGCTTGCGACAGAGCAGCTCAGGGTCCACCATCCACATCCTCATAACGCGCGTCCCGTCTCGGCGTCGAGACCACATTGTCGGCGACAGAACTGCATCAGACGTTCTCGTTGAGTCTTCGTGTCACTCCGCCGCGTGCGTTTGAGACGATGGGCGTTGCGGACTTGGCGATCCAGCCACAGCGTGCCGGACGGCGTCCGATCGCTCGACGTCGTAACCAGCCAGAGGATGGTGTCGACGCCCTGTGCGGGAGTGCGAAGGAAGGGACCCATCAGTCGAGCGAACCTCGGCAACGACCGTTGCAGACCGGGCGTGTTCACCCATCCCGGATGCATCGCGGTCATGGTGATCCCCAAGGGCTCGAGACGAGGGGCCCACACTTCATTCAGCGACACCTGGGCGCGCTTCACTCTCGCGTAGGCGCGCACGCCGTCGAAGTCTCGTCCGGGCGACTCGAGCCAATCGACGTCGAGTGGCTCGCTGTACATGCCGCCCGAGGTCACCCACACGACCCGCGCGCATCCGGACTGCAGTTGGTCGCGAATAAGACTCGTGAGCAAGAACGGTCCGACCAGTTGGGCGGCAATAGTGCTCTCCATCCCTTGCGCGGTGACGTCAAAGGTTTTGGACATCGTGCCGGCGTTGTGGATGAGGACATGGACGGCGGGTAGTCGAGCTAACTCCTGTGCCGCGCGCCGCACGCTCTCCAGGTCGCCGATGTCGGTGACGATCATCGAGACGTCAGGGTTTCGCGTCAACGCCGAGATATTCGCGCACACCGCTGAACCGAGTTCGGCATTGCGCACGAGCAGGATCACTCGTGCACCCAGTCGGGCGAGCGCCATCGCGCACTCGAGTCCGAGTCCGGACGTCGCGCCGGTAACGACGGCGACCTGGCCACGCACGTCCTTTCCGTCAAGTGGACGCCAGTTGAACAAGTGTCGGCGAATGACGGGACCAAGGCGCGAGAAACTACCCGCGACCGTGAACTCGAGGGCGGCGTCCACCACCCTTCGCGATAGGTCAAGTGGCTTCACGGGGGCTCCTGAGGATCTCGCGCAGCGAGTCACGCGCTCGGTCGCCGAGACGGCGAAACAAAAGGCTGAGGATTGGGTTGGCGATCGCCGCGACGCCCGTGAAGCGAAGCTCGGCGCTGTACGTCACTTCGCACCCACCGGCCCGCGATTCGAAGGTCAAGGTGTCCGACGACAAGAGCGCTCCGTCGGAGGACGTGAAGGTGACGAGACGCGCCGGGTTGAGCGATGTGATTTGGTAGCGCAACGTCTTGTCGCGTCCGGCGAAGCGCACCGTCAACTCGAACTCAGAGTTCACGGCCAGTTCGCCGCCATCGATGCGGAGCGCCGATACGACGCTCGGATCCCAGTACTGCGCGTTCGCGAAGTCACTCATGTACGAGAACGCGTCGTCGACGCTCCAGGTGGAGGGGATTGCGGTTACATATCGCGGCATTTGCGGACCTATTTTCCGAGTTCGAACTTTCTTGTTATAGTTTAGTACTAAATTAATGGTCTCGGAGATAGTGGAGTGAAAATGCAGAGAATCGCCATCATCGGCAGTGGGGTGTCCGGCCTGGTCGCAGCGCATAACCTCCGCCCCAGTGCTGAGTTCGTGCTCTTCGAGGCCGACGACCGCGTCGGCGGCCACGTGAATACGGTCGAGGTGCACGAGGCCGAGCAGACGCTCGGAATCGATACCGGGTTCATCGTGTACAACGAACACAACTACCCCGGCTTCGCCACCCTCCTCGATGATCTGGGCGTCGCCACGAAGCCGAGCGACATGAGTTTCAGCGTGTCATCGCCCGTCACCGGACTCGAGTACCGAGGGACCAACTTGAACACGTTGCTGGCCCGTCGAAGCAATGTCTTGCGCCCTTCCTTCGTCCGAATGGTGTCCGACGTTCCCCGATTCAATCGCGCCGCTCGCGCATTGCTCGAGCACGACGACATCACGCTCTCCCTGGATGACTTTCTTCGGCGTGAGCGTTTCTCGCAACCCTTCGTCGATGACTACCTCATTCCCCTCGGTGCGGCGATTTGGTCGGCCAACCCTCAAGAGTTCAGCGCGTTCCCGGCGACGTCGTTGGCCCGATTCCTCGACCAGCACGGTCTGCTCTCACTCGGGCATCGACCTCCGTGGAGGACCGTCGTGGGCGGAGCGCAGCGCTACGTGGATGCCCTGACGACGCCGATCAGAGACCAGATCCGTACGCGGTGCGCAGTGCGCGTGGTCGAACGAGATGACGTCGGCGTACTCGTACGCAGTGAGGCGCAACCCGAGGGCGAGCGATTCGACCGGGTTGTCTTCGCGACACACGCCGACACGACCTTGGCGCTGCTCGCGTCGCCCACGGCGGAGGAAGTCGCGGTCCTAAGGGCATTTCGGTTCCAACGCAACCGGGCCACGCTCCACACGGACGAACGCCTCCTACCGAAACGACGACGGGCGTGGGCCAGCTGGAACTACCGGCGTACCGGCGCCGATCAGCGTGTACCGGTACTCACCTACTACGCCAATCGACTCCAGGACTTCGAGTCGACGACGAACTACTGCATCACGCTCAATTCGGATGACGCTATCGATCCTTCGAAGGTCATCGCATCCTTCGACTACACACACCCGACCTTTGACGAAGCCGCGCTTCGCGCTCAGCGCCGTCATGGCGAGATCGATGGGCGGCTCCGCACGCATTTCGCGGGCGCCTACTGGGGTTACGGCTTTCACGAGGACGGGGTCCAAAGCGCTCTACGGGTCGTGGAGAGGATGAGTAGCGCCGACGAGGTCGTGATGGCGCGACAATGAGGCCGGCGATCTACGAAGGGTCGGTGCTGCACGAACGCAGGGGTACGCAAAAGCGGCGATTCACCTACCGCGTCGCAATGCCAATGGTCGACCTCGACGAACTCGAGGCCATCGACGCCCTCGCCCCGCTCTGGCGCCCCAGGGGCCCCGCCATCGTGGCATTTCGTCGGCGCGACTACATGGGCGACGTCGCTCGACCACTGGCCGCGGTCGTACGCGACGTGGTCGAAGAACGCGTCGGTTTCCGTCCGCACGGACCGATCCTCCTTCTCGCCCACCATCGCACCTGGGGCTGGTGCTTCAACCCCCTGGCTCTCTACTATTGCTACGCGTCCGACGGTGTGACGCTCGAGGCCGTCGTGGCCGATGTCAACAACACACCGTGGGGTGAATCGCATGCGTACGTACTGGACACTCGTGGGGGATTGGGATACCTTGAACAGCCCAAGCAGATGCACGTGTCGCCGTTCCTCCCGATGGATCTCTCCTACCGCTTCCACGTCGCACAACCTGGCGCACGCTGCAACGTGTCCATCGCGGTGGTTCGCGGTGACGACGTCGTCTTTCGCGCGGCGCTATCACTCGTCCGCCGTGACATGACGCGACGTGAACTGGCCCGGATGCTCGTGCGCCATCCCTTCCTAACGCATCGCGTGTCACTCGCCATCTACGTGCGCGCACTGCGACTGTGGGTTTCGCGCGTACCGCTCTTTGCACATCCCGCTGTGGCACCGTGAGTCGTAGCGTTCGCTCTCTCAGTCGGTTGGCGGCGTGTCGCACGGCATGTTCGCGACTGTTCTTGACGGCGCTCGCGCGTCGAGTGCGACACGGGACGTTGACGATCAGCGACGACGGCCACCAACGCACGTACGGGAGCGTGGAGGATCTGGGACTCTGCGCCAGTGTGGACGTCCTCGACGACAACGTGTGGCGACGTGTCGTCACGGGTGGTGGCGTCGGTCTCGGCCGGTCATACCTGCTCGGCGAGTGGGACAGTCCCGACCTCGTCGCGCTGTTACGCCTACTCACGCTGAACCTCGACCGGATCAACCGCCTACCTCGACGATTCGCACCGTTCACCCAAGCACTGCGTCGCCCCCTTCGAGCTCTGGGACGTCCGTCGAAGTCTCAGGACCGCGCGAACATCGCGGCCCACTACGACCTGGGCGACGAATTCTTTCGCCTCTTCCTCGATCCATCGATGGCGTACTCGTGCGCCGTGTTCCCCTCGTCCTCGAGCACGCTGGCCGAGGCATCGAGTGAGAAGTTTGATCGCATCTGTCGCAAACTCCAACTCGGTCCACGCGACCACGTCGTCGAGATCGGCACGGGCTGGGGCGGCTTCGCGCTGCACGCCGCCGAGCACTACGGATGTCGTGTCACGACCACCACCATCTCGCAGAAGCAGTACGCCTACGCGAAGCACAGAGTGGCCGAGGCCGGACTCGCCGATCGAGTGACCGTCCTCAACCGCGACTACCGCGATCTCGAGGGGCAGTTCACGCATCTCGTTTCAATCGAAATGATCGAAGCGGTTGACTGGCGTCACTACGAGACGTTCTTCGCCGCGTGCGCCAATCTCTTGGTGCCTGACGGACAGGCCGCACTGCAGTGCATCGTGATCGACGACCGTGAGTTCGAGCGTTACAAGTCCAGTCAGGACTTCATCCGGCGTTTCATATTCCCAGGCGGCGGGCTGCCATCGATCACGGCCATGTCGGACGCGTTCACGCGCGCAACCGATCTGCGCCTCACCGACCTGGAGGACCTCGGTCCTCACTACGTGCGAACGCTCAGTGAGTGGCGCGAACGTCTTGACGCGCGCTGGGCGGAGGCCCTCGCGCTGGGATTCGACGAGGCCTTCCTGCGCAAGTGGCGGTTCTACTTCGCCTACTGCACGGCGGGCTTCGCCGAGCGCCATGTTTCGGTCGTCCAGATGGTCCTCGCGCGTTCGCAGTGGCGAGGAGGATTGGCATTGCGAGCGACGCAGTGACCAAGCAAAGTCTGAGAACGCACCGCGTCGCGATTGTCTAGGGTTCAATCATTCGATATTGGTGAGCGGTCTTCTTGACCGGACGAAAGGAGACATCGTGGCTGATGTAGTCAGAGCAGCGCTCGTGCAGGCTGCGTGGACGGGTGACAAGACGTCCATGTCCGACCTTCACGAGCAGTACGCGCGCGAAGCGGCATCCCAGGGCGCCCAGGTCATCTGCTTTCAAGAACTCTTCTACGGTCCATACTTCTGTCAGGTACAAGACACCCTGTACTACGACTACGCCGAGGCCGTCCCCGAAGGACCTACGGTCCAGCGATTCATGGCTCTCGCCGCCGAGCTGAACATGGTGATGGTGCTACCGGTGTACGAGATGGAGCAAGAGGGTGTGCTCTACAACACCGCGGCCGTGATCGACGCCGATGGCACGTACTTGGGGAATTACCGAAAGACCCACATTCCCCAGGTGAGCGGCTTCTGGGAGAAGTTCTACTTCCGTCCGGGCAACCTCGGCTACCCGATCTTCGATACCGCGGTTGGGCGCATTGGCGTCTATATCTGTTACGACCGACACTTCCCTGAAGGGTGGCGGGCACTCGGCCTCGCCGGGGCGAAGATCGTCTTCAATCCGTCGGCGACCAGTCGAGGTCTGTCGGCCTACCTGTGGCAGCTCGAGCAACCGGCGTCGGCGGTCGCGAACGAATACTTCGTAGGCGCCATCAACCGAGTCGGTGTCGAGGAGCTCGGCACCAACGACTTCTACGGGCAGAGTTACTTCGTCAGTCCTCGTGGTCAGTTCGTCGGTGAAGTCGCGAGCACCACCGACTCTGAGCTCGTCGTGCGCGACCTCGACATGGATGAACTGAAGGAGGTCCGCGAACAGTGGGCCTTCTACCGTGATCGTCGGCCCGACATGTACGAGCCCCTCACCGATTGGTAACGACATGACACGAATCCTCATCACCGGCGGTGACGTCATCTCCGCGACCGGCTCGCAACGTAATGACCTGTTGATTGATGGCGAAGAGATCGCCGCACTCGGAGCGCCCGGATTTTTCGACGACGTAAAGTCGACCTGCGACCGTGTGCTGGACGCCCGTGGAAAGTACGTGCTGCCCGGCGGCGTTGATGTTCACACGCACATGGAGCTGCCCTTTGGTGGCACGGCGGCATCGGACACCTTCGAAACCGGCACCATCGCGGCGGCGTTTGGCGGCACGACGTCGATCGTCGACTTCGCGGTGCAGCGAACCGGCGAGGACGTGCACGACGGACTCGCCGCCTGGCACTTGAAGGCCGACGGGAACTGTGCGATCGACTACGGATTTCACCAGATCATCGGCGGTGTCGACGACGCGGCGCTAAAGGCCATGGCCGACCTCACGAACAACGAGGGCGTGACGAGCTTCAAGTTGTTCATGGCCTACCCCGGGGTCTTCTACTCCGACGACGGCCAGATCCTTCGCGCGATGCAGACGGCTGCGGACCTCGGGGCGACGATCATGATGCACGCCGAAAATGGCCCGGCGATCGACGTGTTGGTCGCCCAAGCACTCGAGCGCGGCGAGACCGATCCCCGGTACCACTCGCTCACACGTCCCGTTGAGATGGAAGAGGAGGCGACGCATCGCGCGATCATGCTCGCCAAGGTCGCCAACTGCCCTCTCTACATCGTCCACGTCAGCGCGCGAGAAGCGGTGGAGACGATTGCCCGGGCGCGCGGAATGGGCGCCAACGTCTTCGCCGAAACCTGCCCGCAGTACCTGTACCTCAGCCTCGAAGAGCACCTGTCCAGGCCTGGATTCGAGGGTGCGGCGTACGTCTGTTCAACGCCGCTGCGCTCTCGGGCCGAGGGCCATCAGGACTCGTTGTGGCAGGCGCTGCGCACGAACGACCTTTCGGTCGTGAGTACCGACCACTGCCCGTTCTGCATGAAGGATCAGAAGGAACTCGGCCTCGGGAACTTCTCCAAGATTCCCAACGGCATTGGATCGGTGGAGCACCGGATGGACCTGCTCTACCAGGGTGTCGTGACTGGCGAGATCGGACTGGCGCGCTGGGTCGAGTTGGCGTCGACGACGCCCGCGCGGATGTTCGGCCTCTATCCAAAGAAGGGTGTGATCGCGGCCGGTAGCGATGCCGACATCGTGATCTATGACCCCAAGGGCACCACGGACATCAGTGTGAAGACCCACCACATGAATATGGACCACTCGGCCTACGAAGGCATCCATGTCGATGGTCGAGTGGAGACGGTACTCTCACGCGGTCGAGTCGTCATCGAGAACAAGACATTCACTGGTGCCGTCGGTCATGGGAAGTTCCTTCCACGCGGACTCAGCCAGTATCTGTTGTAGGTCGTCGTGAACGAGCATCAGGTTTCCAAGCGAGGGGAGTGAGAGTGGAGTTTGGCATCGTCTTGCAGACCAATCCACCGGCGTCGCGCGTCGTAGACCTCGCGACACGGGCCGAGCAACTCGGATTTCACTACGTGTGGACGTTCGACTCGCACATCTTGTGGGAAGAGCCCTTCGTGATCTACAGCGCGATCCTCGCATCGACGAGAAAGATCAAAGTCGGACCGATGGTGACGAATCCCGCGACCCGTGACTGGACGGTGACGGCCAGTCTCTTCGCCACCCTCAATGAGATGTACGGGAACCGCACGGTCTGTGGCATCGGCCGCGGTGACTCAGCCGTTCGTGTGACCAACGGCAAACCAACGACGCTCGACACCCTGCGCGAATCGATTGAGGTGATACGTGAGCTCGCGAATGGCCGATCGGTCGACTACCACGGCTCGACACTTCGTTTTCCGTGGGGCGAGAAGAGCTCGCTTGAGGTGTGGGTCGCGGCCTACGGGCCGAAGGCGTTACAGCTGGCGGGCGAAGTCGGCGATGGCTTCATCTTGCAACTCGCCGACCCCGACATCGCGCGTTGGATGATCACGACGGTTCGTGAAGCGGCGGCCAACGTGGGGCGCGACCCCGCGGCGTTGACGTTTTGCGTGGCGGCGCCGGCGTACGTCGGGAACGATCTCGAGCATCAACGAGACCAGTGTCGTTGGTTCGGTGGCATGGTGGGTAATCACGTCGCGGACATCGTTGAGCGTTACGGCGACGATCCGGGTTCGGCGATTCCAGCAACCTTGACCGACTACATCAAGGAGCGCAAGGGCTACGACTACAACCAGCACGGGCGCGCCGGCAACTCCCACGCGGACTTCGTGCCCGATGAAGTGATCGACCGGTTCTGTCTCTTAGGTCCCGCCGCGCATCACGTCGAGCGACTCGAGGAGCTGCGCAGCATCGGTGTCGACCAGTTCGCGCTCTACTTACAGCACGACGCGAAGTCGACCACGCTCGAGGCGTACGGAGAGACGATCATCCCCGCGATGATCGACGCGACCGCGGCGAAGTCCTAGGGACCGCGGTTCCTTGTGTGCCCGTGTCGCTATGACGGTCGAAGGATGACCGGCCCGTGACGCCCGGTCGGATGGAAGCGTTCAGTGACGGTGTCATCGCCATCCTCATCACGATCATGGTGCTCGAACTTCGCCAGCCGCATGGAGCAACCTTCGCGGACCTTCGCCATACGTTTCCGTCGCTGCTCGCCTACGTGCTGAGCTTTGTGAACCTCGGCATCTATTGGACCAATCACCACCATCTCGTGAAGACCGTGCGACGCGTTTCCGGCGCCATGTTGTGGGCCAACCTCAACCTGCTCTTCTGGCTCTCCCTGTTTCCCTTCGCCACGGCGTGGATGTCCGAGAACGGATTCGCCACGAACACCGTCGCGTCCTACGGCGTGGTCCTGGCCCTGGCCGCTCTCGCCTTCACGATCCTCAAGACAGTGATCGTTCGGTCCTACGGAACCGACCTCAGTCTCCAGCGCGCACTCGGTCGCGACCTGAAGTCGAAACTCTCGCTGCTCGGCTACGTCGTGTCGATTCCCATGGCGTTCGCGTTTCGATGGGTCTCCATCGGCATCTTCATCGCCGTCGCCCTGACGTGGCTCGTCCCTGACCGCCGCCTGCAAGGATTCCTCGAATCGCCGTCGGCGCAAGTCTCTTCTGACGGAAACGAGAGCGAATCCTAGGCCCTTGGTCCTTGCCTCACAAAGGGGATGCACGAGGCGCGCTGGTAAGGTCGTTAGGTTGCGATTGACCCGAAAACGGTGTTTGTTGCGCAGTAATGGCCGGCGAGTCGGCCTCGACTGAGGAGATTGTATGAAGGTATTGGTACTCGGCGGTGACGGGTTCTGCGGATGGCCGACGTCGCTGCACCTCTCGGACCTGGGGCACGAAGTCACCATCGTCGACAACCTCAGCCGCCGCGAGATCGACCTCGAGCTAGAGACCGACTCACTCACGCCGATTCGCCCGATGGGGGAGCGTATTCGAGTGTGGAAGGAGCTCACGGGCAACGTCATCGACTTTGTCCACCTCGACTTGGCCGAAGAGTACGACCGCTTTGAATCGCTGCTGAAGGAGTTGCGCCCCGACGCTATCGTGCACTTCGGCGAGCAGCGTGCCGCTCCCTATTCCATGCGCAGCACCGCGGCGAAGCGCTACACCGTGGACAATAACGTCCGCGGCACGCACAACGTCCTGACGGCAATCGTCGCCAGTGGTCTTGATATCGCTCTCGTGCACCTCGGCACCATGGGCGTCTACGGCTACGGATGGTCCGGCTCCGCCCCGATTCCCGAGGGGTACCTCACCGTCATGGTGCCCACCCCCGACGGCGAGATTGAGCGCGAGATCCTGCACCCCGCGAACCCTGGCTCGGTGTACCACATGACCAAAACGCTTGACCAGTTGCTCTTCGCGTTCTACTGCGCGAACGACCAACTACGTATCACCGACTTGCACCAGGGAATTGTGTGGGGGACCCAAACGCCCCAGACCGCGCTCGACGAGCGACTCATCAACCGCTTCGACTACGACGGGGACTACGGCACCGTGCTGAATCGGTTCTTGATGCAGGCGGCGATCGGCCACCCTCTCACGGTGCACGGCACCGGGGGACAGACCCGCGCGTTCATTCATATTCGAGACACGGTTCGATGCATTCAGATCGCCTTGGAGAATCCTCCACAGCGTGGCGAGAAGGTCAAGGTCTTCAATCAGGTCACCGAGGTGTACCGCGTTCGCGACCTCGCCGAGTTGATCTCCAAGGAGACCGGTGTCGAAATCGCCAACCTGCCGAACCCCCGTCGTGAAGCCGTCGAGAACGACCTGAACGTGAGCCGCGATCAGTTCCTCGCACTCGGGCTCGACCCGACCTATCTCTCGGAGGGGATGCTCGAGGAGATCCGCGACGTGGCGCACAAGTACAAGGACCGCGCCGACACGAGCAAGATCATTGCCCGTTCAGTCTGGCGTAAAGGTATGGAGACGTCCCCGGACCTGGTTGGCTGAATCACTGTCGTGACGGGATGCGATGGGCGCTGACGAGACCATTGCTCATGCGCGACGGGGCACCGCCCGCGTCAACGCTCGTGCTCGAACGCGTTCGAGCGACGACCGCCGCCCAGATTGCCTCCCTCGTACGGGAGTTCGGTCTCCCGGTGGACCAGTGCGCGACGGTGGGCGACGCGTGGAACGACTTTCGCGACAACGATGAGTGGTCATCGCTGCTCGCGTCGCTCGTGACCATGGTCGAGATGCAACGCGGTCACATCGATGCGACCATACCGATCTGGGACGACCTCGATGATGCCGGCCTTCCGGGACGCCGCGTTCGACCCCTCGAGTCTCGACGCAACGTTCGATGAAGCCCGCCGGGTAATCGCGACAATGTGGCCGGTATCGCGACGACGACTCGCCACGTGCCAGACGTGGATGTTCGATCCGCAGCTCGCGATGTACTTATCCCACGACAGGAACGTGCTCAGATTCCAGCGAAGGTTCAACGTCACTTCGACGTGGGCGCCGACGTGGGCGAACGGTGACTCGTCGATTGTCGAGTTCGTCTTTCGCTCGCCCGGCGTGGCACTGGCGCAATTGCCGAGGCACACGACGCTCGAACGTGCCGTCCACGACCACCTCGAGCGCGGTGGTCACTGGTATGTGCAGCCCGGTTGGCTCGACTTCGACGGTACCTGAGTTTGGCCGTGCGCACGAGGTGGCATCGACGTCAAAACGTGTGAGAATTCGAAGATGCCGAACATCTATGAATACGTGCGTCATCCCCGATCGGACGAACTGAAGTTAGCCGGTCCGGTCAAGACACGAGATCTACGACGACTCGACCATCCGAATGTCTTCGTCCGCTTTAACGCGCGTTTTGGTCTTCGGATCACGCTCGTCGTCGGCACGATGTGGGCCGCCTATATATTCACGGTCATCGCGCTCTTCGCGCTGCCCGACGCCATCAAGCAGGGCACGTACTTCATCATCGTGTGGCTCTCGAGTTCGTTCCTCCAACTCGTACTGCTGCCCATCATCATCGTCGGGCAGAACATTCAGGCGCGAGCGGCGGACAAGCGATCTGAGGACACGTATAAAGACGCGGAGGCCGTGTTGAAAGAGTCCGAGGAGATCCAAAAGCACTTGTTGGCGCAGGACACCGCGATCTCGAGCATCTTGGAGCGTCTCGAGACATTGCTGGCCCAGCAAGAGAAGAAGTTGCCCTAGTCAACCGTCGCGCGGTGTCCGTGGCACACGGCTGCTTCATGAGGAGGTGGTAGATGGTTTCGATAATTGCTCTGACGACCTCAAGCGTCCATCGTGGATCGATTCTTCCCGCGGCGCGGATCATCGTGCTCGGCGTGCCGGTCACGTTCGCCTTCCTCTACTGGTTCATCATCGTGCGGCGCAGGGACGGTTCGAAATGACGGACTTCCCCTACGTCCCGCTGGAGGAGAAGGGCTGGCGCATGGCGATGGGTCTGCGCCCACTCGACGTGGATCGTTGGCTCGAGGTCGACGAAAACCGCGACGTCGAGATCGAGGAGAAGCGACGACTCCTGGCGACGAAGTACGACGTCGTCGTGGCCACGAATCCGGCGGGAGATGAAGGCAGCGCCGAGCTGCTCGACAATATCACTGCCTTCCTGTCGACACACTTCTCGACGTTCACGACGCAGACGTCGCGTGACGATCATCCGATCGTCGCGGCGTCACGGTTGGTCCAAGAAGACCTGTGCGTCCTGGTACGAAGCGATGCCTGGCGACTCCAGGCTGCCTGCGTCTGCTTCCCATCGCGTTGGAATCTC
Organism: uncultured Acidimicrobiaceae bacterium; assembly: GCA_963800765.1. Taxonomy (GTDB): domain Bacteria; phylum Actinomycetota; class Acidimicrobiia; order Acidimicrobiales; family RAAP-2; genus RAAP-2. The sequence goes on along the minus strand of CAWDCF010000004.1, from coordinate 58,641 downwards.
GCGTCAAAGTTGGGCACGACGCTCGACGATATCCATCGCCCGGTGCCGAGCTATGACGTGCAACTCAGTCGTCCGACCAACGCGTTCTTCGAGCGACTCAAGCCGGAGCGCTCCTTCTGGCGGCTCAACTGGACCCTTATCGACAACCCCGCGCTGCATCAGCCGACGAGCGCTCGTCACAGTCCCGATGGCGACCTCGACAACTGGTTCTTTCGTGTTGAGCGACAGACCCTGCGACGACTTCCCCAGAGTGACGCAATCGTCTTCACGATCCGAAACTACGTCGCGTCGGCCCGGTCGTTATGTGACGCGAATGGGGCGTTCGGGGCGACGCTCCTGCTCAATCTCGACACGGCGCCCGACGCGATGCGCGAGTACAAAGGCTGGCGGGGTGTCGCGGACCGCCTGCGCGAGTCGCTCAACGCCACGTGATCAGTCGCGTACCAGGTCCCTCGCGATCGCGACGACCTGCATCTCATCGGTCCCGGCGTAGATGCGCAGTACCCGAGCGTCGCGGCTGAGTTGCTCGACTCGGTACTCGGCGATGTAGCCATTGCCACCGAAGATCTGGATCGCGTCGTCGGCCACTTGGCAGGCGGCCTGCGCGGCGTAGAGCTTCATGGCCGAGGCCTCGGCGAGGGTCGGTACCGCGCCGGCGGCGGAGCGTTCGATATGGGCGAACACCATATTTCGGACGTTGATTCGAGCGACTTCCATCTGAGCGAGTTTTAGTTGGATGAGTTGGAAGTCCGCGATCGCGGTGCCCCAAAGACGACGGTGCTTGGCGTAATCAATGGAGAGCTTGACGCACTCTTCGATGATGCCGAGCGACATCGCGGCGACGCCGGCCCGCTCGGCGACGAAATTGTCCTTGGCACTCTGACGGCCGCCGCCCTTGGTCTCCTCGCTTTCGCCCAGCAGTCGGTCGCGACCCACGCGCACGTCACTGAGGAAGACCTCACCGGTCGGGGATCCGTGCTGGCCCATCTTCCGCATCGGTTTGGCCTGCTCGAGACCGGGCATCCCCTTGTCGAGCACGAAGGTCAGCACCTTACGGTTTCGCATCTCTTCACCACTCCCGTCATCGAGCTTGGCGTAGAGGACGATGGTGTCGGCGTAGGGCCCGTTGGTGATCCACGTCTTCTGGCCGTTGATCACGTACTCGTCGCCGTCACGTTTGGCGCTGGTACGCATACCGCCCAACGCGTCCGATCCCGAATCGGGCTCGGTGATGGCCCAGGCACCGATCTTGTCGAGGGTCATGAGGTCGAGCGACCATCGTTCCATCTGGGCAGGCGTGCCGAGCTTGTTGATGGTGCCCGCGGCGAGCCCGGTCGAGACGCCGAGCGACGTGAGTAGCCCTGGGCTCACGCGACAGAGTTCGATCGTCGAGATGAGTTGGGCCGCCGGATCAGAGCTTCGGTCCTCGCGCGTGGTCTCGTCGCCGGACATCTTGCGCTTGAGTTGTCGAGCGAAGCTCTCTTGCGCCATCTCTTTGAGACCGAAGGTGACGTACATCTTGCGCAGGATCTCATAGGGCGGAACGCCGTTGTGTTCGATATCGTCGAGGTGAGGACGGATCTCCTCGTCGACGAATCGGCGCACGACCGCGATGATCGCCTGATGTTCCTCTGACCAGTCGTACACGTATTACTCGTCGCGACTGATGAGCTTCAAGGTGTTGCGGTCGGTGTGCATCACGATCGAGGGGTACTTCTTGTGCTCGATCTCGGTCGTCTCGTCGTAGGTGAACGTGTCGTCGGTGTACGAGACAGTGACGTCGTAGCGGGTCGAGTGGGCGACCTCATCGATGTGCTGGTTCGACAAGATGCCATAGGTGTTGGAACCAATTCGAGCCTCGAGACGGAAGGACGTCGCGTCGGGTTCGACGGTGGCGCCCGCGATCAACGCCTGGGCCCGGGGAATCACGAAGCATCGGGTGACCTGCTTGTTCTTCGCGTCCCACATCCAGTAGCCGACCTCAGTGTGGAAGGGGTTCTCCTCGCCTTCGCGCCACGCGGCGGTGCGGTAGTCGAGGCCGTAGAGGCACTGCTCACCGTTGTCGACCGGGCCAAAGGGCTTGAAGGTCGTCTTCTCTCGAAACGGCGTCTCGTGGATCTTTCCCTTGTCGTTGTGGAACGCCACATCGAGGCCGTCCCAGCCCGACTCCCACGTTCCAATAAGACCCGCCAACGGTCCCCACAGTTCATTTGCCACGGTGCTATCTCCTCTTACTTTGACATTGTCAATCTGCACGTCATCCTAAAGGGCGCGCGATGGCGTCGCCGACGGCGCACTCAACAGTTTTTCGATCAGGGCGGCGACCCACGTCGACTCGCCAACGGCCAGGATGACCGGCGCGATGCAGAGCCACGTCTCGTCGTGAAACTGGACAACGAAGAGCACCAGCAAGAACACGTCGGCGCCGACGCGTTGCAGGGGCCGACCGCCGAGACGTCGAGTGACGACACTGAGTACCACGAAGAGATTGAGGACGGGGACGTACGCCCACCAGGTCCAGCGCCCTTCGAGTTCGCGTGCGGCGAAGGCAAAGCAGACCGAGCCGAACAACACCATCGCGACCGCAACGTTGCTCAATGTCACGGCGAACGTTTCAGAGACCGGCTTCGCGCTGCCCGGCCAATGGGCCTGGACACTGACCAGTGTCGCCAGTCCGATGAAGAACATCGCGATTCCGTAGCGGACGAGCCGGTGCAGCGCCTGAATGAGAGCGATGTCCGAGACGATGCGCACGGCTGTCTCACGTTCGCCGTAGGGAATGGTTGCCGCAGTCCACGCACTACTGGTCCACCAACGCCATTGACGTTCACCCGAGGGATCGGGATACCAGCCCATGGGGACCTCGGACGTGCTCAGCATCACGGAACTAGCCTCGCATATAACAAGTGGGGGGTTTACAACGTGAGCCAGACTCGAGGGGCCGCGGCCCCGACTTCAGGGAATCAAGATCATGTCGAACTCGACGAATCGGCCCTCGACGAGGCCGTTGCCGACGTGGCCGCGAAGGCTCGCGAATGGGCCGCGACGACACCGCGCCAACGGGCCGATCTGTTGGAGCGGATCGTCCAGGACACTCTGAGCGTCGCTGAAGAATGGAATGGCGCCGCGTGTGCGGCCAAGGACCTCGACCCGAAGGGTCCCGATGGTGGCGAAGAGCTGTTCAGCGGCGTAGGTGTCTTCGTCCACATGACGCAACTCTTTCGGCGTTCGATGCTCGACATCGTCCAAAAGGGTCGACCTCAGTATCCCGGGCCGGTCCGACACAAGCCGGGCGGGCGGATTGCCATCCAGGTCGTACCGGCCACGACGTTCGACCGGTTCCTCTACAGCGGTATCACCGGCGAGGTGTGGATGGAGCCGGGCGTCACCGAAGACGACGTTCGTTCAACGCAGGCCCAGGCGTACCGTTCACCCGAGGATCATGTCGGGGTCGCACTCGTGCTCGGCGCCGGCAACGTTGCGTCACTCGGACCACGTGACGTGCTGACGAAACTCTTCGTCGAAGGCAAGGTCGTTGTCCTAAAGGCGAATCCCGTCAATGACTACCTCGTCCCGTACTGGCGTCGAGCGCTGTCCGCGCTGATCGATCCCGGATACCTTCGAATCGTTCATGGAGGGGCCCAGGTTGGTGCCTATCTCACGCAGCACGAACTCATCACCGACATTCATGTGACGGGCTCCGATAAGACCCACGACGCCATTGTCTTCGGTGCCGGTCCCGAAGGAGCGCAGCGCAAGGCCGCAAATGACCCGCTGGTCACGAAGCCGGTGAGTGGCGAACTTGGCAACGTATCACCGGTCGTGATCGTGCCCGGCGAGTGGACGCGAAAGGAGATTGAGTACCAGGCCAAACACGTGGCGACGATGTTCACGAACAACGCCGGTTTCAACTGTCTGACGCCCCGCGTCATCGTCACGCACGCGGGATGGCCCCAGCGTGAGGAGTTCCTCACGGCCCTGGAGTCCGTCTTCGCGTCACTGCCCACGCGCCGTGCGTACTACCCAGGAGCGAACGAACGACACGCGTCGTTCCTCGCCGAGCATCCGGACGCGCACCTAGTCGGTGACGGCACTGGCGATCGTCTGCCGTGGACAATTGTGCGAGACGTTGACGCGACCAAGGTTGACGCCATGTGTTTCAACGTCGAGGCGTTCTGCGCACTCACCAGTGAGACGGCCCTCGAAGCAGCGACGCCCGCCGAGTTCGTACGAGCCGCCGTTGACTTCTGCAACGACGTGGTGTGGGGCACGTTGTCGATGACGTTGCTCTGCGACCCGAGGACGATGAAGGATCCGGTGACGGGACCGGCCGTCGAACAGGCCGTCGCCGACCTTCGCTATGGCTCGATCGGCGTCAATCTGTGGCACGCGATGAGTTACGCATTGGCGGCAACGACGTGGGGTGCATTTCCGGGACATCCACTCACCGACATTCAGTCGGGGAGTGGTGCCGTGGGCAACGCCTATCTGTTCGCTCGGCCGCAAAAGTCCGTCGTCCGCGGCCCCTTCGTGGCGATGCCCGAACCGGCGTGGTTCGCGACCAATAGGAATGCCGGCGTTGTCATGCGCAAGTTGCTGGCCTTCGAGGGCGATCCCTCCTGGGCGAAGTTGCCGGGGCTTATCCTGTCGTCACTCAAGGGCTAGGAACGCAACGCCAACAGGGTCGTGACACCGATGCCGGCGCAGATCTTGTGGCCGCAGGCCAGTTGAAGAATCGGCGACGGGATGTACTTGAGTTTCTGCGCCTTCAGGGCTCCATCGTTGTAGGTGGCGAGCCACGGTGTCAACCCGTCTTTGGTGCCACCGAGAACACAATGCGTCAGCGTTGAACAGGCGAACGTTGGCGCGGTATTCGCGGCGACGCTGAAGGGCGACTTCACCGACCACGTTCGACCGAGCGTGGCGGTGCGAACGATGTGCCATCCCGACTGTTCTTGGGCGAGGCCGACGCACACGAGCTTGCGACAGGTCATTGAGGTCAGCGTCTCCCATCCGGCAGTGACCGACGTCGTTCGCTGGGTCCACGTGTTGCCGCCATCGAGTGTCGCGTAGATGTCGACGAAGTCGTTCGACGACGACATCGCGACAATGCAATCGAGCGACGATCCGCAGGCTAAGAATCGCACGGTGTCACCAGATTGCGGCAGTAAGACGGGCGTTGACCACGTGTCGCCACCGTCACTCGTTGTCTCGAATCGAGGTGCCGATCCCGTGGCGTCGTCAATCGTGGCGCACGAGAGTGACGCGTAGCAACTCACCGCTTGCACCCCGGTCCCACCACTCGGAGGATTCACGTGCGACACCAAACCTGTCGACGCTTCAAATCGCCATATCACGTCCCCAGTGGCATCCTGACCGACGAACATGCACGTGTCGGCCCAACACGATGAACCTTGAAAGCTGACCGCGCTGGTGACGGTGGGCGTTGCAATACCTTTCCAGCCACCGCTGACGCCGCGCAGTTCACCAACTGACATCGGCGAGTCGTCAATCGTCGATGCGCCGATGGCCACGCACGAGTTGGTCGTGCATCCCACCGAGGTGAGGGCCACCGAAATGCTTATCGACGGCACTCCCGAAACCGGCGGAGATGGCACGACGACTGCGGTGCCGCATGACGCCAAGACCAGTGCGGCGATGGCGCCGGCGACGCAGACCTTCGCCCATGAACGCACGTTCGTTGGTACTCGGCTCATGGCTCCCTTGTCATCCGAACGACTGTTGTCCCTGCGTTGATGTTACTGAGCCAATGTCGTCCTTCGACTGAGGTGAGAAGAGCGCGACGTCTACCCTTGGGGCGTGAACTGGGTGGACATACTCATCGTGGCGATCGTCATCGTTGCGGCGATTCGAGGTTGGTACCAAGGGGCGATCCGCCAGGCTCTCGGTTGGCTGGGCTTCGTCGCGGGTTTCCTCGTCGGATCGGCCTTCGCTCCGTCGCTGTCGACGCACATCACACATGCGCCGTGGCGGCCACTGCTCGCCATTGCCATCGTCATCGTGGCCGCCCACATCGGTCACTTTGTTGGACATATCGTCGGCGCGACGATTCGCAGGTCGATCAAGATGGTCAAACTTGGCTTCGTCGACTCGGGTATCGGTGTTGCCGTGGGCGTTGCCGGTGCGTTGCTCACGTGCTGGCTTCTCGCGGCGCTGCTGGTGGCGACGCCGTGGAGCACCGCCGCGGCCGGTGTCCAGGGTTCCAAGATCGTGAAGGCACTCGACAGCGCGCTACCTCCGGTGCCTTCGTTTGAGGCGAAACTGCAGACGCTCTTGCACAACGCGAACTTTCCAAGTGTGTTCGCGAGTGTGGTCGCACCGAGCGTGCCTTCGTCCGGTTCTGCACCCACGCTGCGGCGAAACACCCTCGCTCCCGGCGGACCAAGCGACGTCGTGAAGGTGCTGGCCACTGGATGTACGGACGTCCATCAAGGCACCGCGTTCTTCGTTCAGAGTCACATTGCGGTGACGAATGCCCACGTAGTGGCCGGCGCGACGAGCGTGAGCGTCGAAGGAGCGAGGGCCACCGTCGCCTTATTTGACCCGGTCAATGACATTGCGATCCTGCGCGTTCCCTCACTCAATCTTGTGCCGATGCGATTTGTCAGCTCAGTACCGACGTCGGGTTCGAGCGCCTCGATCTTTGGATTTCCACTGGACGGGTCGAGAACACTCAGTCCGAGCGTCATCAGTGGTCAGATCACCGCCCAATCGCGCGACATCTACGACCAGAATCTCTTCAATCGAACCGTGCTTGTTCTCTACGCCAATGTCCAGCCGGGCAACTCGGGGAGCCCGGTGATCGTGAACGAGCATGTGGCGGGTGTTCTCTTCTCCAAGTCGCTCAGTCAGTCGTCGACGGCGTACGCCATCCCGGCGGCCACCGTGGAGCACGACCTGGCTCTGACGCCGGCGCGCGGCGCTGCGTCAACGAAGAGCTGTGTGAGCTAACTCGCCGAGCGTACGGCCGCCGCGAGGACGCTCAGCCCGTCAGCCAACTGCTCGTCGCTGATGACCAGCGGCGGCAAGAGACGCACGACGTTGCCGAAAGTGCCACACGAAATGGCGAGGACGCCCTGCTGGTTGCAGTAGGTGACGATCGCCTTGGCCGCCGCGGCGTTCGGCTCTTTGGTGCCGGGGTTGACGAACTCCATGGCCACCATCGCGCCTCGACCTCGGACTTCGCCAATGATCGCGACGTCCTGCTGCAGTGAGCGGAGATTGGCGAAGAGGATCTCTCCAATCTCGCGCGCTCGCCCAGCCAGGTTCCGGTCACGCAGTGTCTTGATGGTCGCCAGCGCGGCGGCGCACGCGACGGGATTGCCACCGTAGGTGCCACCGAGGCCACCCTCGTGTACGGCGTTCATCAGCTCGGCGCGACCCGTCACACCCGCGAGCGGCATACCACCAGCGAGGCCCTTGGCGGTCGTGACGATATCGGGGATGACCCCTTCGTGGTCAACGGCGAACCAGTCACCGGTGCGACAGAACCCGCTCTGAATTTCGTCGGCGATGAACACCACGCCGTTCTTGGTCGTCCACTCCGACAACGCAGGCAAGAAGCCGTCAGCGGGGACGATGAATCCTCCCTCACCCTGGATCGGTTCGATCAAGAGCGCCGCGACGTTGTGAGCGCCGACCTGCGTCTCGATCAACTTGATGGCCACTGCGGCGGCATCGGCCCCGCTGCGCCCGTCGAGGAACGGGTAGCTCATCGGGACTCGGTAGATCTCTGGCGCGAAAGGACCGAAGCGGTCCTTGTAGGGCATGTTCTTCGCGGTCAGCGCCATCGTCAAGTTGGTGCGGCCATGGTAGGCGTGGTCAAAGACGATGATTGCCTCACGTCCGGTCGCGAGCCGCGCGACCTTGACGGCGTTCTCGATGGCCTCGGCGCCCGAGTTGAACAGGGCGGTCGTCTTGGCGTGCGAGCCCGGCGTGAGTGCGGCCAGTTCCTCACAGACCTCCACGTAGCTCTCGTAGGGAGTGACCATGAAACAGGTGTGCGTGAAGGCGGCCACTTGGTCGCTCACGGCCTCGATGAGCTCGGGCACGGCGTGGCCGATCGAGGTCACGGCTATGCCTGAACCGAGGTCCAGTATCCGGTTGCCATCGACGTCGACCAGGATGGCACCTTCGGCACGCTCGATATATATGGGAAAGCCCTGGGTCAATCCGGCGCTCACGACGGCCTTGCGGCGCTCGTGGAGTGCCCGCGACTTTGGTCCGGGCAGTTCGGTGACGACGTTTCGTTCGGTGCCGACGGAAGAATCGATTGAAGAGACCATGACTTGCTCCTGGGTTGCGTCGGCTCGCGCCGGACGTTCCAATCGTACCGCCAGTTCTTTACAGTCTTCCCGGAGTGTGCCAACGCCTGAGCGACGTCACGCGAGGTGCCAAGAATTTGGGGTCGGGTCCCAGGACTTAGGCGGCATCGCCTACTTGAATGATGCCAGACAGAGGTGAGGACCGCGTGCACTGATTTTCGGCATTTCTCGCCAGTGGCGCAATCAAGGCTTGACCACGAGGTCGTCAGAACGTCCAGCCTCGAGTCTCGACCACTGGGCAATAGGGCGTCCATTCGTCCGGAGTGTGACGTCCCCCAAACGTGGCCAGCCAGATGGTGATTCCTCCCAACTCTCTTGGCGTCCGAATACGGTGAGGTCCATCAGTGAGTAACTGTTGTCCATCGCCTCTGCACCGCGGCGCGACGTCCAGTACGTTTCGAAGACCCGGTCACCATCGCGCACATAACACACGAGGTGAAAAAGGCCGATTTCACGCCCAACGAGTAGCTGGTCGAGAGAGGCCATCGCGGAGTACCACGGCATGCTCCAGTCCATGAAGTCGCGGTAGCGTCTGCTTTCTCCATACGGTCCTTGACAGAGAACCGCGTAGGTGATGTCGCGAGAGTGAAGGTAGGAAAGTTCAGCGACGTTGCCGTTACACCATGTGCAGCCCTCGCACTGTTCGGCCGCCGGATGGTCATGGTGCCACATAAAGTAGTAGGCGATTAGCTGGCGACGACCTTCGAAGGCGTCCAGCAGAGTGACTTGCCCCTGTGCGCCAATGAGGGGAATGGAGGGGTCCACCTCCACCATTGGCAGTCGTCGACGTTGAGCTGAGATGGCGTCGCCCTCTCGCGTGTGCACCTTCTCACGATTCCGAAGTCGGTCAAGCTCTATCTGGAAGGTGGCTCGATCGACGACGTCGGGTAGTTCCAGTGGGCTCTCTACGTCGGTTGACGTATCCTTCATGGCGACAACCTCCCTAAAGCATTGGTCACATCACCAATGAACCTATGGGAGCAGCGTCGTTCGACAATCGACGCGTGGCGCAACTGCCAGGGGCCAGTCAGAGACGCTGTGTCTACGATGTCTTGACACAGCGTCTCCGATGTCTTGACACAGGACGCTGGCGGAGGAGGTGGGATTTGAACCCACGGTGCCCGGAGACACAGCAGTTTTCGAGACTGCCCGATTCGGCCGCTCTCGCACCCCTCCGTCGAACAGTCTACAACGCCGTCCTGCGGTGGCTTTTGGCGGCAAAATGATGTTGCGCGACCATCTACGATTCGATTTCATGGAGAACACCCACGACGACGACCTTTTCATGCGCGCGGCACTCGATCTCGCGACGGTTGCCCGCACGCACGACGACGTGCCCGTTGGCTGCGTGCTCGTGGAGGACGGCATTGTGATTGGCGTCGGGGAGAATCGCCGAGAGCGCGACCACGACCCCACGGCGCACGCGGAAATAGTTGCGCTGCGCGACGCGTCACTCTCGCGCTCCACGTGGCGGATGGAGAAGGTCACGGCGTACGTGACGTTGGAACCGTGCGTGATGTGCGCCGGAGCACTACTGAACGCCCGCGTCGAGCGGGTCGTCATCGCCACGCTCGATGAAAAGGCTGGGGCCGTCGGTTCGCGTTACAACCTCTTGAGCGATCCACGTCTATTGCACGAGGCGTCGATCACCTACGGCGTCTTGAGGGACGAGTCGAGCGAGCTCCTGCGGTCGTTCTTCCAAGAGCGACGCCCCAACTAGTTCCATGTGAAAAGTGTTCACCGGACGACACGAAGCCGTCACCGGGGCGAAACGTGCGCGACATAACTTCACGTCGTGTTGCGCGATATCGACCAGACTTTGGACGGACAACGAGTCATCGTCGTCGGAGCGGGCGTGTTGGGCACGATGCACGCGCTGTTCGCACTCGCCCGCGGGGCGAGTGTCGTGCACCTCGATCGCGACTTGGTGCCGAGCGGCGCCACGGTGCGCAACTTCGGTCTCATCTGGGTGAGCGGTCGCGCGGTCGGTCGTGAGCTCGACTTGGCCCAACGCGCTCGCGACCTTTGGGAGCACATCGCCCTCGACGTGCCGGGCATCGGCTTTCGAGCCAATGGGTCGATGACGCTGGTGAACAGCCTCCACGAACTTGAAGTTGTGGAGAAGGCGCTGCTTCGCGAGGACGCTCACGCGCGTGGGTTCGAACTGCTCGACCGCGACGCGGTGATCGAGAAGAATCCCGTGCTCCAGGGCGACTTCGTTTCCGGGCTGTTCTGCGGGCGCGACGCAGCCGTTGAGTCGCGAGCGGCGCTGGGAGCGCTTCGCGCGTTCATGGAGCAAAGCGGGCGCTACGACTACATGCCGGGACGTGAACTCGTCGGCATTACCAACAACGGCGTTGTCGATCACGGGGGCATCCATCACAATGGCGACCACGTCATCTTGTGTTTGGGCGCCACCCTCAGCGGTTTCGCCGCGGAACTCTTTGAGGACGAACCACTGCGAAAAGTCCGTCTCTACATGGCCGAGACCGAACCACTCGGTCGGGACTTGACGACGTCCATCGCCAACGGTGACTCCTTTCGTTACTACCCGGGGTTCAGCGCGTTCGCGAATGAGTTCCTTGATCCCCAATCGCCGCTCGCTGCGGCGTACGCCATCCAGCTACTTTGCCAACAGCGTCTCCACGGAGGACTGACGATTGGCGACACCCACGAGCCCGAGACGCCTGGACTCTTTGAGACATTGGACCGTCCAATGGACATCGTCGAGGCGGCCGCTCGGCTCGTCATTGGCCCAGCGATGCCGCCTATCGCGCGTCGCTGGAGTGGCGTGTACCACCAGCTGAGCGATCCCGCGGAGGGCGAGGTGTACTTCCGCAAAGAAGTAGCTCCGGGCGTCAGCGCTATAACCGGAGCCGGGGGACGAGGCATGACACTCGCTCCGGCCATTGCAGAGGAGAGTTTCCAATGAACGACGTTGAACTGATCTGTTTTGACATGGCCGGTACGACGGTGATCGACAACGGCCTGGTGCTCGAGGCCTTCCGTCGAACCATTGATGATCTCGGGGTCACCGGCGAAGAGGCGACGTTGGCCGAGGCGTACGTGATCGAGACGATGGGCCAATCCAAGATCGAGGTGTTCGCTGCTTTGTTCGGCGAACGGGCATCGATCGCCAACGCGTCCTTCGAGAGGAATTTCGTCGATGCCGCACAGGAATTCGGTGTGAGTGAGATCCCTGGTGCACGCTCGACGGTTGAGACGCTGCGCAGCATTGGCATCAAGGTGGCCTTGACGACCGGTTTCTCGCCAAGCACCCGAGATTCGTTGATACGAGAACTCGGTTGGGACGATCTCTTTGCACTGCGCGCGTCGCCGGCCGACGCAGGGCGGGGTCGACCGGCTCCTGACATGTTGTTGTGGTGCGCGCTGAAGTCACAGATCACCGCGATGAACGCCCTCATGGTGGTGGGGGACACGTCTTCGGACATGCAAGCCGGACTTCGCGCCGGTGCCGGCTACTGCGTTGGGGTGTTGTCGGGCAACGACGACGCCCCTCGACTCTTGGAGGCGGGCGCCGACGACGTTATCGACTCGGTCGTTGACCTACTGGGATTCGACCTCCTTACCGAACCTCGAGCGTGACGAGTCGTTCGCAAAGAATCCGTGTAGCCGTCACGCTTGTTGCTCCGTCGCGTCACACTCGGCTAACTCTCGACACTTACTGTCATCGCGAGTCACCAACGGGGTGTGCTCACCTTTAGGAGGACAACGCGTGTCGTTAAACAAAATGAAGGTGGCGGTGGCCGCCGGACTGTTAAGCACCGTGGTTGCCGGTGTTTCGATGACCGTCGGAGCCAACGCCGCCACGAAGAAAGTCAACTGGGCAACCGTGACGTCGGCGAAGGCCGGAGGCGGCATGGCTGCCCTCGTCAAGGCCGCGCAGAAGGAAGGTCACGTCAACGTGATCACCATTCCTCTGGCCGGCTGGGCCAACTACGGGGCCATCATGAAGGACTTCACCAAGAAGTACGGGATCCACATCAATGACGCGAACCCGGAGGGTTCGAGCGCCGAGGAGATCACCGCGATCCAGCAGGACAAGGGCCGTGCGGGCGCGCCGGACGTGGTGGACGTCGGCACCACGTACGCGACGAACAACCTCGCGCTGTGGGCACCGTACAAGGTGGCGAACTGGAGTCAGATTCCCTCGAGCGCCAAGGACGCGAAGGGTCGCTGGTTCGATGACTACGGCGGCTACGTGGCGATTGGTTGTGACACCAAGATCGTGACCACCTGCCCCACATCGTTCGCACAGCTGACGAACCCGATCTACAAGAACGAGGTCGCCATCAATAACGATCCAACGTCAGCATCGGCGGCCTTCTACGCCGTCTGGGCGGCGTCGATCGCCAACGGTGGCTCGTTCAGCAACGTCACGCCGGGAATCGCGTTCTTCGCCAACCTGAACAAGATCGGAAACTTCGTTCCCGGTGGCACCGCCGCGACCGCGGCGGCCGGTTCGACGCCGATCCTCATCTGGTGGGACTACTTGCAGAACGGTGTCGCCTCGGCAGTTCCCGGTTGGAAGTCAGTGATTCCTTCGGATGGCACGATTGCGGCGTACTACACGCAAGCAATCACGAAGGACGCGCCAGACCCCGCGGCGGCCCGTCTCTGGGAGGAGTACCTGTACTCGAGCATTGGCCAGAACCTGTTCCTTCAGGGCTACGCCCGACCGATCGAATTGGCCGCCATGACGGCGAACAAGACGGTCAACCAGGGCTTCTTGTCGAAGTTGCCACCGGCGCCGAAGGGTGCGTTGACGCTTCCCACCATTGCCCAGGTCACGACGGCGACGTCGACGGTTGACGCCAACTGGGCTGCGGCACTCGCCGCAGGTTGATCCGACAACTCGTTCATCACCATGTCTGAACTCACCACTGACACCAGTCCTTCCCCTTCGGGTGTCAGTGGTGAGTTGAGCGCAAAGAAGTTCACGCCGGGTGCACTGTTTCGGTCGGTCCGAACCGGTGCACCCGTCGTGCCCTTCCTGCTGTACGTGACACTCGGGCTCTTGATCCCCACGGTCGCAATTATCAATCTGGCGTTCCGGTCGAACTCGGGGAAACTCACGTGGGCCAACATCACGACGATCCTCGCTCCCGGCAAGATGACCGACGGCATCATGATCGGTGGCCAGTTTCGCGCCGGTTTCGAAAACAGCATCAAACTGGCCCTCGTCACCGCCATCGTTCCAGGCATCCTCGGCGCCCTCATCGCGTACGCCATCGCCACCTCGAAATACGAACCGTTCAAGCGCATCACCTCGGCGTGCTCGGGTGTCCTGGCACAGTTCGGCGGCGTGAACCTCGCCTTCATGTTCATCGCTGCGCTCAACGCGACCACCGGCGTCGTCACGAAGTGGCTCTCCAAGATCGGGTTCGACCCCTGGAATCACGGTTTCGATCTCTACAAATTCTGGGGCGTGGCGTTCGTCTACATGTACTTCCAGATTCCGTTGATGATTCTCATCATCACACCAGCCTTCGCCGGTCTCAAGGAGTCGTGGCGTGAGGCCGCGGGCAATCTCGGCGCATCGTCGTGGCGCTACTGGCGTCACGTAGGGATACCCGTGCTCGCACCGGCCGTGCTCGGGAGCATGTTCCTGCTCTTTGGCAGCGGCTTCTCGGCCTACGCGACGGCTGAAGCACTGACCGGGGGCACGATTGCGATCACTCCGATACAGATCGGCTCCATTTTGAGCGGCAACGTTCTATCCGGCCAGACGCATATTGGCTACGCCCTCGGCTTCGCCATGATCGTGATCCTGCTCATCTCGGTCGTGTTGTACGCCCTCTTGCGTCGAAGGACGTCGCGATGGCTTCGCTAGAGCTTGGCCAGGTCCTCGAGCGCGACGATTTCATGGAAGAGTTCAGCCGAGGAAACGAAGACCTTTCCTGGTGGCGTCGCGTGCACTGGGGACGCGGCGTTGCGTTGTTTGGCGCCGCCGCGTATTTCATCATCCCCTTCTACGCCGCCATGCAATTCTCGCTCGCCGACAACAACGGTCACTTCTCCCTCCAGCCACTCACCCAGATTGCCGACGCGCCGGGATTCCTGTCCGCACTCTGGCTCTCGACCCAGTTGGCCGTGGCGACCATGGTGATCGTCATGGTCCTCATGGTGCCGACAGTGATCTACGTGCACCTGCGGATGCCACGATTCCGTCGTGTCATGGAAGTCATCACCATACTGCCGATCGTCATTCCGCCGATCGTCCTCATCGTGGGCGTCGACGGAGTCACGCCGAGTTGGTTGAAGGCGTCGCAGTGGCTCCTTGCGCTGGTCTACGTCGTGCTCGCGATGCCCTACGTGTACCGAGCGCTTGACGCCGGGCTCGGTGCACTCGATCTAAAGACGTTGGTCGAGGCATCTCGTTCACTGGGGTCGGGGTGGACCACGACCATCGTGCGTGTGCTCATACCAAATTTGCGTAGTGCACTCATGTCGGCGTCGGTGCTGACGCTCGCTCTCGTTTTTGGGGAGTTCACTATTGCGAGTCTCGACGGTTGGCAGACCGTCCCCGTGTGGATCTTTCTCGCGCCGACTGTCAACCCACGCATCAACACGCTGGTTGCGATGATGGCGCTCTTGGTGACGTGCATCGTCCTCACCGCCATCGTCTCCCTCGATCGTTCGAAGAATCCAAACTCCAGGAGGAGCTGATGCTCATGGACATAGAGTCCCAAGCCCCCACGGCGGTTGCCGCGACACAGATGAATAGTGGTGCGCCCGTCGTGCTGGACAACCTCACGCGTACATTCGGCGCCACCAGAGCGCTCGACGGCTTCTCACTCAACATCGCGCCGGGCGAATTCGTCGCACTGCTCGGTCCGTCGGGTTGTGGGAAAACTACGGCGTTGCGTGTGCTCGCCGGCTTCGAACGGCCCGATGCCGGCAGAGTGCTCGTTGATGGCAAGGACGTGGTGCACGTGCCCGCACAGAAGCGTGACATGGGCATGGTCTTTCAGAGCTACTCACTCTTCCCCAATATGACCGCCCGTGACAACGTGGCGTTCGGACTGCGGCTGCGCCACCAAAGGAGTGGCCCCCGACGGGCCCGCGCCGTAGAACTTTTGGGATTGGTCGGCTTGGACGAGCACGTTTCGAAGTACCCGCACCAGCTTTCTGGCGGGCAGCAACAACGCGTGGCCCTGGCCCGCGCGCTCGCCATTGAGCCGCGAGTGCTGCTCCTCGACGAACCTCTGTCGGCACTCGACGCGAAGGTTCGTGCCGAACTCCGCGATCAGATTCGTGCGTTGCAGCAACGACTCGCCATCACGACCGTGTTCGTGACCCACGACCAAGAGGAAGCGCTCTCGATGGCCGACCGCGTGTGCGTGATGTCGCGCGGACGCGCCGAGCAGATCGCGACGCCGGCCGAGCTCTACTCGAAGCCGTCGACTGAGTTCGTGGCGAGGTTCGTCGGCATCTCCAGCCGCGTGGGTGTGACCCGGACGGGAGACTCGGTGACGTTGTTCGGTCGCGACGTGAAGATCCGCGGAGAGGCACCGACGAAAGACGGCCCCCTGGATGCCTTGCTGCGTCCAGAGGACGTTGACGTCCGTGTCGCCCCGACGGGACTTGGGGTGATCACGCACAAGAGTTTCCTAGGGGCCACGACCAGACTCGAGATTGGCATCGCGGGGGCCAATGTGAAAGCCGACGTGATGAGCAGTGTCGCCGCCGACTTTGATTTGGGGACTCGCGTTGAGTTGAGTGCCAACGCGCGCGATGTTCTCGTTACCGAGGCGCAGACAGCGACCTGACGATTGATTCCCAGTCGCGAAGTTCTCCGACGTGAAGTCCTTCAACCTTCCCGGCGTCGTCCCACGTTCGTAACGCAATCGCGTCATTGAATCCCGGGTGCGCCTCGAAGCGTTCACACTCCTCGTCGCTCAGCAGTCCGCCCTGCGCCATCAGTGTTTCCTTTGACGCGCCGGAGAGCCTCTCGTGGTACCGGAGCTCTTTGCTGCACAGCCAACGCTTTGCGATCACGTGGAGGGCGACCGGTTGTGCGACGGTTGGACCAAAGAGTGGTGCGAGTAGTCGAGCCCCGAGTGCCTCGTGGCGATCGTCATCGTGACCCATATCGAAGCCCTCGTTGCCTTGCACGTCAAGTACGAGGTGGCCCACGTCGTGGAAGAGCGCGGCGACGATGAGTGCGCTCTTTACGCCGTCCTCGCGCGCAAGGGCCGCGCACTGCAGTGCATGATCGTTTTGGGTGACGCCTTCGCCGTAGTGCAGAGAACCCTTGGCCTCATAGAGCGCGAAGAGATCGTCAACAGTCGAGGGCTCGCGCATTCGTTCATGCTAGGTAGACGTAATAAACGGAATGTGACCGGGCGATACCTCTCAGAACAGAGTCCGTCACGTACCCGTCACGTCGGTGACGGCGTCTCGTGACGCGTCAGAGCTGAAGGCACGGCGCCGAGGTATTCGTCAAGCATTTCGAGCAGACGTCGCAGGTCGAAAGGTTTGGTGAGGTAGTCGTTCGCCCCGGCGTCGAGGAAACGTCCGGTCTGCCAGTCGGTCGCGTCGGCCGACAGCACGACGACCGGTATGTCCTTCGTCCTTGGGTCGTCTCGCAGCTGCCGCAGTACGTCGAAGCCGTGGAGGTCCGGAAGGTGGACATCGAGCAAGATCAGTGCCGGCTTGAGTTGCTGCGCCAGTTCGATGCCCTGCACTCCCAGGAGGGAAGTAACCAAATGCACGGTCGTTCGATTCGCCAAGAGCCGCTGAATCAAGTGAATGTTGGCAACGTTGTCCTCGATATAGAGGATGGTCGTGTCGCGTAGCGCGGGACTGTTGGTTGGGACTCTCACCCTCGGTGGCGGCGCCAGTGAACGCGGCACATTCGTGGCTGGCACGTCAATCCAAAAGGTCGAACCCTCCCCGGGCACACTCTCAACGCCAACGTAGCCACCCATGGCTTCGATGAGCGACTTGGAGTGAGCGAGGCCGAGACCGGTTCCTTGAATTCCCTTCGAATCTGCATCGAGGCGTTCGAAGGCGATGAAGAGTCGGTCCATCATCTCCGGGGTGATACCCGAGCCGGTGTCCGTCACGCCGAGTCGGACTCGTCCGTCATGCTGCTGGCAGTCGATGGTGACGGTGCCGTGCACGGAGTTGAACTTGACCGCGTTGCTCATGAGATTGAGGAGTACCTGGGTGAGCCGCTGTTCGTCGGAGAGGACTTGCGTGTCGTGGCAGTTACGTACGATGAACGAAATGCCGGCGTCATTGGCTTGGGGCGTCATGAGGCGAACGCACTCGTCGACGACATCTTCGACCGACACGGATTCAAGCGAGACGCTGATGTTTCCCGATTCGACGCGCGAAATGTCGAGGACCTCATCGATGAGGCCGAGCAGGTGACGTCCGGACTTATAGATGTGATCGACGAGTTCTTGCTGATCCGGTGACTCGAGTTCCATCTGCAGGATCTGTGAGAAGCCCAATACGGAGTTGAGGGGCGTACGGAGTTCATGGCTCATCCGCGACATGAACTCACTCTTGGCGAGGTTGGACAGCTCGGCCGCCTCCTTAGCCTCCTTCATCGCTTCTTGTGCCGCGAACTCTTCGGAGACATCGCGTGAGACCATGACGGCCTTGGGCACCTGACCATCGACATTGGGTAACAGTCGAGCACGCGTCTGTATTCGCATCCAGGTTCCATCGGCGTGGTGCGCTCGAAAGCGCATGGTGATCGTGTCGTCGTCGTCGAGAAGGAAGAGACGTTCCAACGCGGCGACGTATTCGTCCCGGTCGTCGGGGTGGACGATCAAACGTACATCATCGCCCTTGCGATCGGCCCTCGAGATTCCAAAGAGTCGCTCGCTCCCCGGACTGGAGTTGATCACGCGAAGCCGATTGTCGATGGTCGTGATCGAATCTGGTGCCGCTTCGAGAATCGCGGACGTCAGGGCGACGCTGTCGGCCAACGCCGCTTCGGCCGTGACGGCATCTGAGATGTCGCGAGAGACGATCACCGCACGAGGAGTGCGTCCGCTCTCGTCGGACAACACCACTCCACGAGCCTCGATGGTGAGGGTGTGACCGTCCTTGTGCTGCGCGCAGAATCGGATTCGGAACGGTTCCGTTCGCTTCTCCTGTAGGAACCGTCGAAGATCAGCGCCGACCCGCTCCCTATCCTCGGCGACGACGACGCCGAGCGAGCTCGCGCCCAGTCGATCGGCGGGAGTGACGCCGAACGTCTGTAGTGTCGACGCACTCGCGTCGAGGATGTTCAGGTCTTCGTCGATCATGATGATGGCGTCCGGCGCCGCCGCCAACACCGCCCGAGTGGTCTCAACGCTCGCCGCGAGGGCCTCCTCAGCCTTTACTGACTCGGTCATGTCGCGAGCGATGAAGACCGCCAACTGCGGAGGACCGAGCGGGTTGTGCAGACTGCGACCCCTCGATTCGATCACGGCCGTTTCGCCGTCCGGCCGCGAGACACGGTAGCGAGCGGTCACGACCTCGCCGCTATTGAACATTCGTTCGCCCGCCTCGAAGACGAGCGCCAAGTCGTCGGGATGGATAACGTCCATCGATGCCTGTCCGGATCGGTCGCCGGCGGTGGCCCCGAACAGGCTCCCGCTCGCCAGGTTTGATTCGACGACCTGGAACTCTCGATTGATCATCACGATACCGTCGGCCGCCGCGTCGAACAGGGCCCTCGTTGTCTCGAGGCTGGCCGCAAGCGCCTCTTCATTCTCAGCGGTTTGTGAAATATCGCGCGCGGTGAAGACCGCCATCGTCGTTGGCCCCAGTGGGTTAGAGAGCCCGCGACCCCGTGACTCAATTTTCACCCAATGACCATCGGTGTGTTGCGCCCGGTAGCGAATTGTGATGATCTCATCGCTGGTGAAGAGCCGCTCCGCCGCGTCAGCCACGGCCGCCACGTCGTCGGGGTGGATGGCGGCCATCGCATCCTGTCGCGCCTCCCTGTCGGGAACCATGCCGAGCATGTTGGCGATCGCTGCGTTCGACTCCACGACCCGAAACTTTCGGTCGATCATCACGATGCCGTCGACCGCTGCGTCGAAGATAGCTCTGGTCACTTCGAGACTCTCGGTGAGAGCCGCCCTCGCGGCGTCCGATTCCGTGGTGTCGCGAGCGATGAAGACCAATCTGGTCGCCACACCATCGTCACTGCGAAGGGATCGGCCCCTCCCCTCCATGGCCACGTAGTGACCGTCGGCGTGGCGTAGACGAAAATTGAGGATTGCCACGCCGCCCTCTTCGAACGTGCGCAGGAACGTGCGCTTGACATTCTCACGGTCGTCGGGATGGACGAGATCAAGGACAGGATGATTCAGACGGTCGCTCGAAGGGTGGCCATGAATCTCTTCACTCGACGCATTGGTTTCAACGATGTTGAGAGCACGGTCAATGACCACGATCGAGTCGAGCGCCGCGTCGGAGATGGCACGCGTCGTCTCGAGACTCTCGGCGAGATTGGCGAGTGATGCATTTCGAGCGGTCACGTCTCGACCAATGGCGTACAGAGAGTCGCCCATCATGCCGACGGTCCAGTCGGTCCAACGATAAGAGCCGTCTTTGCACCGGATGCGGGTCTGTTGGACCTCCACGGTCTCTCTGTCGCCGTCCACCAGTACGTGGTATCCAAGCATCGTCGACACGAGGTCGTCGGGATGAATCAGATCGAAGATTGACGTGCCGACCAGTTCGTCGTGCGACCATCCAAGCGAGGTCAACCACGCGGTGTTCAGATCGGCGACGATGGCGTTCGAGTCGGCAATCAGCATCAGGTCGCTCGATATTTGAAAGAAACCACGGAAGTCTGACTCGAGAGATGCGATACGGGCCATTCGGAGCCTTCCTTCTACGATTGCTCAGAATCGGAGCAACGCAGCCAAGGCACTCGCGAGTCTCGCGACCGTCACCCTCAACGGGCCTTAGCACCAACCTAACCGCACGAAATTGCGCTTTCCTCAAGAGATCCTCTCCTGAAGAGCGTTGCGCCGTCCAATTCGCTCCATATGCCTTAGAAAGAGCGAGCGGGTCTCTCAAACCAAATCTTCAACAATTCGTGACGTCGACGTGGCACGGAGTGATTCCTTGGCGACAAGGGTAAGACTGGCGTCGCCGTCGAATGCGGCGTGGCACCTGCGTCCAACGAAATCGAATGCGATCCAAACTTTGAAAGGTTCACGAATGGTTGGACATTGACTTGCGTGTGGCGCGATGGCAACTAAGGACTCCGAATTCGCCCGATTGGTCACCGCGCATCGTCACGCCATCTTTCGCTACGGACTACGCCGCCTCGCCGATAACTCCGCAACTGAAGATCTCGTTGCCGAGACGTTCATTGTTGCGTGGCGAAAGTGGGAGCAACTACCGAAGCGCGAAGAGGAACTCTTCTGGCTCTACGGCATAGCGGGACGGGTCCTCTCAAATCTTCGTCGTCGCGAGGTTCGCCAACTACGACTTCAAGGCCGACTGTCACTGGAACGTGAGGTGCAACATGAGTCGCCCCTGTCGCCCGAGGACGTCGCGCGGCTCTTGATCGCGCTGGGCCAACTGTCGCCACACGAGCGAGAGATTCTCGAACTGTTGTACTGGGAGAAACTGTCATACCGCGAGATCTCCCTGGCCCTTGGTTGCAGTGAGAACGCCGTGGGTGTGCGCCTTACGCGGGCGCGCAAGTCGCTCCGTGCTCGACTCGACTCCTCGTCGGCCTCCGTGACACACCTCGATCAAGAGAGGAAGGAGCGCGGATCGTGAACGAAGAAGATATTGAACGCGCCTTCATGGCGATCGATCCCGCCGCTCGACTGGATGACGCCGGCCTCGACAGCGTCTTCGCCTTCGACGCGCTCATGGGCAGGATCAACGAAGGCATACACGCGAACGTCCCCGTCAAGACGGGCCGTCGTTGGCGCAGATTCCGCCGCGGTTTCACGGTACCGCTCGCCCTGCTTCTCATTGCCAGCGGAACCGCGGCGGCAGTGTCGTTACTTCGATCGCCCGAACCCATTCGACTTTCGGCAACGATGGCCTGTTACTCCCAACCAGTGAAGCGCGCGCAACTGATTGAAGTGGTCAACCTGACGACGACGCCCGGTAGAACGTGCCAACGCGCTCTGCGCGCATCGATCACCAGTGGTACGCCGCCGAACTTCACCTCACCGGAACTTTGCGTTTCGAACGATGACGTGCTGAGAGTATTTCCCAAGATCCACAAGAAGGACTTCTGCGACTCACTCGGGTACGCGCCGTACTCCGGCAACGTCATCGTCGACAGCGTGGCCCGGTTGTCGCTTGCGGCCATGGCATTCAATGCGAGTCGCCAGTGTGTTTCCATTCAAGTCGGAACTGCCGACGCCAATCAGTTGTTGGCGAAGAACGCGTTGGCCGGTTCGTGGAATGTCACGGTGATAGATCGCACGCCCAACGTGCCATCGTGCTCGACCTTCGCCGTTGATGATGTGCACAAGATCGTGGATGTGGTGGGTATCGCACCTTCGTTCTACGCGTGCGCGGGGAGTGACATCAGGGTCGTGGTCAGTCCCCAGGTAGTTGAGCGACACCATCGTTCGGCCTACGTCGTTCGCGTCGTGAATGAAAGTGGCGTTTACTGCACGCTCTCGGGTTACGCGAACGTGACGCTCTCCGGGTCCGATTCGACGGCGCCCATCGCCCTGGCGCACGCTCCGATTCGCTCCATCGGAGGTGGGTCACCGGGTAACGCCAACGGGTCGCTACCGGTGGTGTCCGTGGCATCTGGTCGCGCCGAGGCATCATTCCTCCTTGAATTCACGGCCACCGCGACATCGTGTTCGATCCGGTACCAGAATCTCTCTGTGAGGTTGAATGGGGACACCAGGGTGCACACGTTACGACTGAACCACTCGGTCAATGGCTGTGTGCGACCACTCATCACGTACTTCGCGAAGGGGAGTCGAGGATCGTCGCAATGAGAGCCGACGTCCGTATCCGCGCCGGCTCGGTAGTGCGAGCAAGCCTCCGAACGTTCACGGTGGGTCTCGTGATGCTCTGCCTCATCGCGGTGGCGAGTCCGGTCGCTTCTGTGGAGGCGAGCGCAGCGGCACACGCACCGCCAGCCCAAAGGTTCCAAGGACTGTCGATTTGCACGGTCGCATCGGGCCTCAGGGTCTCGCAGGGACGCACGGTGATGGTGTCGGGTATCGCGTACACGACGATCATCTTCGTGAATGAGGGAACGTCGAACTGCTACCTCAACGGCACGCCCTTCACCCAGCCGGTTGGCGCTTCGTACAAGCCGGTCGGTCCGCCCGCCGCCGCGTACTTCGACCCCAGTCGTGGCGGCGACGTGGTGCTCGACGCCGGTGGCGGCGCCGCCAGCTCGTCGCTCGGCGTTGGGAACGCGGCGAAGTACTATCCCAGATCGTCATGTGCCTTGAGGAAAATGATCGGCGTCACCT
The DNA here is from genome assembly GCA_963800765.1 of uncultured Acidimicrobiaceae bacterium. Taxonomy (GTDB): domain Bacteria; phylum Actinomycetota; class Acidimicrobiia; order Acidimicrobiales; family RAAP-2; genus RAAP-2. The sequence continues at coordinate 35,837 of CAWDCF010000004.1, read as the reverse complement.
TGCGCTTCAGTTACCCGGCGGACTTCTTCTTTCGCATCGGCGCGGGCCCCGTCTCCGTCTGCAGAAAAATTACGACGACGAGTATCACTGGCGTCGCCCGTGGTGTCGTCGAGGGCCCGTAGAAATGCACCGCGTCGAGCGGCGACTTCGCCGCTGGCTCAACCCCTTTTCAACCGGTTTCGCCAACTTGTGGGCGTCCTCGTCCCTACGCCGATGGGCGTTGCGCCACAATGTCCGAGTCCTCACCGGTCGGCGTCCTCCCAGATCGTCCAAGCGCTGAGTTGGCAACCAATCGTGGCGCATCAGCGCTGATTCCTCGCTTCGGGGGCGCGAGAGAAATAATGGCTGACCCCGTCAAGATCACTGTCGAATGTGCCAAAGTCGTTCGACGTAGTGGTGAAGGGCGGAACTGCCACCCGGAAGGAGAATCATCATGGCTGAGTATGCATTCTTGCTGTACGCACCACTCCAGGACGTCGACGAAGAGGGCTCACGCAGAGGACCGCGCGGCGCACGACCGGCACTCGGAGGATCTCCAGAGAAACGGGACGATGATTGCCGCCTTCGCGCTGGAGCACCCGTCGACCGCAACGTCGCTTCGAGGCGACGTGATGACTGACGGCCCCTTCCTTGAGGCGAAGGAAGTCATCCTCGGATTCGGCATCATCGAAGCGGCCGACCTCGACGCGGCACTCGAGATTGCGCGGACCAACCCGATACTTCGCCAGGGCGGCGGTATCGAGGTGCGCCCGGTCGAGAGTTGGGTGATCCCGGCGCGAGCCGACTGATCGAGGATGGAGAATTTGCGTCGTGGTGCCCCTCGCAACGTCGTGCAGAGCGATGTCGAGAGGGAGCTGGCAAAGGTCCACGACAGCGAGTGGGCCGTCGTCCTCGCCGCGACGGCATTGATAGTGCGCGACCTGGATGTGGCCGAGGAGTGCGTGCAGGAGTCGTACGCGACGGCACTCGTGGTCTGGACTCGCGATGGGATTCCCGCGAACCCGTCAGCGTGGCTCACAACTGTTGCCAAGCGTCGCGCCGTGGACGTCCTGCGCAGAGACATGACGTTGCGGTCCAAGGTTCCGTTGTTGGTCACGGAGGAATCGACGTTGAACGATGAGGTCGAGGTGGAGCACAGACGGAGTGATGCCGATGAAATAGGGGACGAGCGACTACGACTCATCTTCATGTGCTGTCACCCTGCACTATCGCGTGAGGCACAGATGGCACTGACCTTGCGCCTCGTGGTGGGCATGTCCACGGCTGACATCGCGCGTGTGTTCGTCGTCACGGAGACGACGATGGCGGCACGTCTGACGCGAGCGAAGAAGAAGATAGCGATCGCGCGCATACCCTTCCGGGTGCCGCGCGAATCTCAACTACCCGAACGGCTCTCTACGGTACTGGGTGTCATTTATCTCCTCTTCACGATGGGGCACACCGCCCAATCTGGTGAGACCTTGACGCGACCCGAGTTGGTGGACGAGGCACTTCGAATGACCCATGTGCTTCGCGAACTCATGCCCGACGAGCAAGAGATTCGTGGACTCCTGGCGTTGCTCGTCGTGACGACTGCCCGACAGGGGACGCGGGTCGGGTCCGACGGCCAACCGATTCGTTTGGATGAGCAGGATCGAACGCAGTGGGATGGGCAGGCGATCAGCGATGCGCGAGATCTGATTGACGAAGGACTGCGCTTTGGACGACCGGAGAAATACGTTCTCCAAGCGGCCATTGCGTTGGTGCACGCGCAGGCGCCTTCGTATGAAGAGACTGACTGGGCGAGCATCGTCCGTCTCTACGACGAACTGACGGTGGCGTGGCCAACTCCAATCGTTGCTCTCAATCGAGCCGTCGCGGTGTCGATGGTGAGGGGTCCCGAGTTCGCGCTCGAGGAGGTCGAAGCGCTGGACGCGCAGGGCGAACTTGCCAGTTACCACTATCTGCCGGCGATCAAAGCGGACCTGCTTCGACGTGTGGGCCGTCTCGAGGAGGCCCGGCGCGAGCAACGACGAGCCATCGAACTGACCGCGAACCAGTCCGAGCGGGCCTACCTTGAATCCCAGCTCGCTTCGCCCTCGTTTGGTCTCTGAATCTCAACCCGCGTTGCACGTCCCGGGGAGGCTTTCGCTCCCGAACGCTCACGCGGTCTGGTTGAACGTGCAACCGCTCGGACACGAGGTGTTCGACAACCGGAGCCGACTGTCGCACCGCGAAGTGCGGAGTGGTCGAATACTGGGATGACCATCTCGAAGGGACAAGCCCATCGACCGGGGGCGATGTTCTTCGGATGGCTGCTCGTTCCTCTGTATTTGGTTTTGTTACGAACTCTTTAAATTCTGATTCCTAGGGAGTGATTTATGCGCCCGAGTCAGTATCTTGACGATGAATTGCTTTTCGAATGAAAAGGTCTAGGACCAATTTCACTTCCCGTCGACGCACTATGAGGAGGGGCGATGCAACGACTTAGGGCCCTCGCTTCGTGGATGACCACGGGTGTCGTCACGCTGGCCCTTGCGCTCGCCGTGGTTGCGTCGGGCCAGTTGGCACGTGTCCCAACGCCCGTCGCGAGCCCCCCGGTGACGACCATTGCCGTCAGTCATCGTGCCACGACTTCAGTTGCGCACGATGTCGTGCGCCCTGCTCGCTCGAGGTTGGTGGCAACGCCGCCAGTGAAGCCTCAGACGGCCATACATAAAACGCCCGTACGTCCGACCCACGTCGCAACGACGACTGTCCCCTCGACCACGACCAGTACGACGTCAACGACTACTTCAACGACCACCACGTCAACGACGACGACGTCAACGATCCCGCCCACCACCACAACGACGCGACCGCACCGCGGCGACGGGGGCGGTGGGAGTGGCGGCGGATCCGATGACCCGCCGGGGAGCGATTAGATGGCTCGCCTCTTCGCGAAGAAGGGCCCGATCGGACACCCGGCGGATGCTTCACTCCAACTTCGCCGAAGGAGCTTCACTCGCGTTCGCCAACTGACACAGGCGATATTCATTGGTTCGGGACTCGTATCGGCCTTCGGGGTCCACTATTTTGCCAGCGCCGCGAATCTCGCGAATTCGACCGCCTCCACCGTGGTGACGACGACTCCTCACGTGCCTTTGCGTTCGGTGCCCGCACGATCGAAAGGGACGTCGTCACACGCAACCGGCCATTCAACGACGACGTTGCCAGGTCACTCGACCACGCGACCACCTTCGAGCGAACGTCCCGTCGATCATTCGAGCACGACATTGGCACCGCACTCGACGTCACCAACCTCGACTGTTCCACGGTCCGGCGGAGCGGTCACGACGACCATCAGGCCGGTCAGCACACCGACAACCGTCCCGGTTACGCCAACGACGCCAACGACACTCGCGACGCCGACAACCGTCTATGTTCCTCCGACGACCGTGCCGATCACTACAACGACCATTTGCACGACGACACCGTCTGGAAAGGTGAAGTGCACCTGAACGGAGTGCTCGTAGGAGTACTCGCGTCAGGCATCTCGAGTTAGACCCTGTAGGTCGTCGAATTCGCTTGGGAGCTGGAGGCCTTGGCGACGTCTCCGTGTTACGTCGACGGATTGGTTTGATCGTCAGGCTCGAGGTCGAGCACCTCACTCTCCACCTGGACGATCATGTAATCACGAAGCCTCCTCGTTTGAGGATCGATGCCCGCGTCGCGATGCAGCACTGACATGGTGGTCATCGCGATGCGTCGATACAGCCAGAAGAAGAAGAGCCCGAGCGGCAGTTCAACACCGAACCCCGTGAGCATGGTCAGCCATTCGTCGCGGTGGCCGAAGGACGTGACCATGTCGAACCACGCGTCGCAGAAGAGCAGGGTCCCGGCGACCATGGAAATCGCTGCAAGTATCTGGCGCCGGTACCACGCCGCCCACGCCGCGAGGAGGAGCACTGCGATCAATGCCGCGTCGAATCCGGTCCAGAGAAGGCGCCAGTGTTGCGCGTGGAATCTGGGAGGGAGCGTGAGGGCGAGAAAGACGGTCCAGGGAATGAGTGCCAAAACGCCAACGAGGAAGCACAGTGAGACGAGTTGCGCGCGACGTGACAGTGAGAGATGGAGGCGCAGCGCGTGGAGCCTCTCGCGCCGGTTCCGTACGCCGTGGTATTGCCGTCGATCGCCGAGCACGGAGTCATTTTCCCACACGACGATATGAAGCTGGCCCTCACTTCCTCGCCATCCCAAGTCGTCGCTAACCGGAGTGGCCCGCCAGCCCAGTACTTCACACGGTGATGATGACCTTGCCTCGAGCGTGACCTTGTTCGAGATAGCCCAGTGCCGCTGGCGTTTCACTCAACGAGTACGTCCGATCGATGAGCGGAACGACGTCGCCCGACGTCACGAGCGTGGACAGCGTCTCGAGGTCCTCCGCCGTGACCACCGCCATGAAGTAGCGAAGTTGCTGGCGGACGAAAGGTCCAACGACGACGGCTTTCAGCAACAACGCCATCGGTCGGAACCACTTCCCGCTTCCTCCACCCGCGACGACGAGCGTCCCTCGCGGCTTCAGTGCGCGACGAAGGTCGCGCAGCGAGCGGTTCCCGATCGTATCGACGACCACGTCATATCGCCGGCGCTGGCGAGCGAAGTCATCACGCGAGTAGTCGATGACCTCGTCGGCGCCGATTGACTTCACCAGTTCAACATTCCTCGTGCTACACACCCCGGTCACCTCGGCTCCGAGTGACTTCGCGATCTGAACTGCGTAGGACCCGACGCCCCCGGACGCGCCGTTGACGAGCACCGACATTCCTGATCGGACCCCTCCCTTGTCTCGAACCGCGATAAGGGCGGTAATCCCGGCGCACGGGAGGGACGCCGCTGACTCGAACGTCAAGGCGTCGGGCTTGGAGGCGAGGCGCTTCTCGTCCGCGGCGGCGTACTCGGCGAACGCGCCCCTCGCGAGACCGAAGACGTCGTCGCCGATCTCGAACCGCGTGACGTTCGCGCCGACTGCGGTGACGGTGCCCGCGACGTCGACGCCCAACTCCGGGTTCTTTGGTCGCCGAAAGCCAGCGTTCATTCGCAACAAGTAGGGCTCGCCACGGACGAAATGCCAGTCGAGGGGATTGACGGAACTCGCCTCTACCTTCACGAGCACGTCGCTGTCCATTACCTCGGGCATCGGAACCTCGTCGAAAGTGAGGCTCTCGGCTGACCCATATGTAGTTCTGGTGATTGCCTTCATCAGTATTCCCTTCACCATCCTCGGAGTTCACTTACGCTGTATACTTACACCGTAAACTTACCCATACTCTGTAAGTATGTCAAGCGTGCCCCGTACGCCACGAACTCATCGAACGAGGACCCCGCTCAGCCGGGAACGGGTCTTGCGCGCCGCTCTCGACATGGCGGACAGCACCGGGCTTGACTCTCTGACCATGCGCGCGCTCGGCCAAGCCTTGGGAGTGGAGGCGATGTCGCTCTACAACTACGTGGAGGACAAGGACGATCTCCTCACCGGGATCGTGGAGCTCGTGCTCTCCGAGATCGATCTGGCGCCCACCGCTCAGGACTGGCGATCGGAAATGCGAGCGACGGCGGTGTCAGCCCATGAGGCCCTGCTTCGTCACCCCTGGGCGACCCAGCTCATCCTCTCCCCACCTTCAGCGCCGGCGGTCTCGGTGCGTATGGGCTACATCGAGTCAATTCTCGCGAGGCTGCGCAAGGCAGGGTTCACGCCCGAGGCCGCTTCGAGGGGCTACCACGCACTCGATAGTCACATACTGGGTTTCACCATCTGGCAACTCGGTCACGCCCTCCCCGAGGACGCCCCCCCGGACTTCGTCGACACCCTGATGCGCCAACTCGACCCCGACGTGTTCCCCTACCTCATGGAGCACGCTGGAGTGCACATGAAGTCATCAGAGGTCGCAGAGGAAGGCGAGTTCGAGTTCGGGCTTGACCTCATTCTCGACGGACTTGAGCGATACGTGCGCTCGACATGGAATCAGGCTTGACCAGACGGTCGACTTTGGGAGCGTGCCGATGAATGAGTTGAGGTTCGGGGTGGTCGTCTCACATCCCCAGTGACGTCAACGCACTTTGTAATGACTGGATGAAACCAGCACTGGTGTAGCTCGCACCCGAGACGCTCTGGATATTCGCACTCTGGGCGGCCATGGCCTCCTTCGTCAATATGGGGATCGACATCGAGTCGAGGCTCTGTGAGTACGGATTTCCACCGTCGTTGAGTGTTGGCACCGAGATGTTGGTGATGGTCTTGCCCTGGACGGTGACCGAGACCGCGAGCGTGCCGTAGTTGTAGTTGACCGTCGAGCCGGTCTGGCTACGCGCCGCGGACGGGGCGGCAGTCGTGCTGGACTTGGCCGCCGCCGACGGGGACGTCGTCGAATGATTGGTGGGAGTAGATGCGGTGCGCGATGTCGCGGTGACCGCCGCCGGGGCGGGAGTCGTCGTCAGGGAGAGTGCCGCCGGGCTCGCGCGGAAGCTACCGATCGCGACGAGGCCAACGATGGTGCCGAGTACGACCATGGGGGCGCGTCGTGTAGTCATCAGAATGAAAACTCCTCTAGGTGGATTCGTGTGGTGGGTACTCCCAAACTGGCCGCGGCGTGCGCGACGTCATCGGTGAAACCCGCGGGCCCACAGACGTAGACGTCACTGTCACGGACGTGCGGGGCCAGTTTGTTCAAAGTGGTGCGATCGAGCCGCGTTCGTTGCCGGGGCCCGAGGATGGTGTGGAAGGTGCCCTGTCGTCGCTCGACGAGCGCGCGGACTTCGTCGGCGTGCACCAAGTCCTCAACGGTCGACGCTCGCAGCAACACCGTCACCGCGATGTCGTTGGGGAGATCCTCAAGCAGGGCCCGCAGTGGTGTCACACCCACGCCGGCGCCGATGAGCGTGACGGTCGGCGCGGTGATCTGGTGACGGGTGAAAACGCCGTAGGGACCTTCGATGAAGACGCGCGTGCCGGGGCGAAGGTGCGCGAGCGCGGAGGACTGGTCGCCCAAGGACTTCACCGTCATTCGAAGATACGGCGGGTTGGGCAGTGACGAGAGCGAGTAGGGGTGACTGTGGATCAGCAGCCCCGGGGCCAGAAAGCGCCACTGGAAGTATTGTCCCCCAGAGACGTTCAGACGCTCGAGGTGGCGGCCGTGCATCACGATGGCGAACACACCCGGTGAGACCTCTTCGACCGAGGTCACGCGCAAACGGAAGCGCAGATTCGCCACAATCGGACGCACGATGCGCGAGAGAACCAACACGCTCGCCACAGCGGCGAAGATCCTCGTCCACACCGCGACGCTCATTGGGTGGCCCAGAAAGATGACGCCTGTACGGACCTGGTGAGCGAAACTGAGCGCGACCGCGAAGTAGAACGCGAGGTGGATGGTCCACCACGTTTCGTAGCGGAGCCGGCGTCGGATCTGAGGGATGGAGAACGTCGTTGCGAGGAGCAACAACCCGAAGCCGACGAAGGCCATCAGCATGTCGGGGTAGTGCTGAATGAACGTGACAGCCTGATTCACGATGTTCGTCTTGGCCACGGCGGCGTAGCCGAAGAGCAGTGTGACCACGTGCAACGTGATGAGCGCGACCGGCCACGCACCGATGCGTCGGTGCCAACGAGTGAGCCGGTCCTGACCGACTGTGCGTTCGAGCCAAGGGATGCGCGCCATCAACAACAACATCGCGAGCAGCAAGTAGGTGCCCACCATGCCGCTCAGTCGTCCGATGGCGTCGAGGAAGCCGGCCATCGAGGTCACCGAGTGCAATGAATCTTGCGAGAGCGCGAACGCGGCGCTAGCCCCGAGGCCGAGGCCGCCCAACCAGGCGAACCAGTCGGCGACGCGAGGCATTGGCGCCGGTCCCGAACCGCGCTGCGAACCCGCGGGCAGCTCCGTCGTGGGACCCGGGAGCGACGGTCGCTTCGCGAGCTTCATCGAAGTCGGCATCGTCAGTTGTCCGAACCGGAGGTGAAGGTCGAGCGAGAGGAGGATGAGCCCCTCGTGAACGACGAGTCGTCACGGCCGCCGGCCGGTAGGGACGCGAGCGAAACCGGAGTCTTCGACGCGAGCGAAGTGTGCGACGCAGGCGACGAGGAAGACGGGATTGATGTGACAGGTGCGACCGTCGATTGGGCGCTGGCGGCCACCGTGCTCGCCGTCGGCACGCCGAGCGTGCCCATGGCGGTGAGGACACCGGCGAACGTGCCGAGCGAGATCAACATGGTGAATATCCACGAGGTGAGGTTCTTTCTTTTCATACCCCGATTCTGTGCCGGGTCCCTTAAGTCGTTGATAGCGAACGACTAATTGCACGCTAAGGAATTCCTGTGGTTCTCCTGAGCCTGATCGCTCGTAGCAAGTCTGACTTTGAGATTGATCAACAGCACAAGCAATCGTGGCGCCGCACCGGTCGGTCGAACTTGGTGATTTCGACGTGACGTCGAGTGCACGAGTTGCCGTGAACCCACTAATCGACATTTGAAGGGGACTCGTGGGGCCTTATCAACGGATGGGGCCTACTTTGGTGCAGACCCCATGGTTGGCGGAGGAGGTGGGATTTGAACCCACGGAAGGTTTCCCTTCACACGATTTCCAATCGTGCCGATTCGGCCGCTCTCGCACTCCTCCCGACTTGCCGACGCTCACCTACGAAATGAATACCGGCGAGCAAGGTTACCCCGAGCCGCCTGTTCGCCTTCTCCGGTAGCCTTTTAACGGCCGAGGTCCAAAGCAGTGGTCGGGTCCCGTGCGACGACCGTTTGTGAACCGAGTCAGGGGTGGAAGCCAGCAGCTCTCAGCAAATCGCGTTGGGTGCCACGGATCGCCTGACCACTGCTTTGGACCTCGGCAACTCACACCCCACCGTTAGCATGCGTGCATGGCTGAAGCGTCCACAACCCCCACGTCGATTGACGGTGTGACGTCTCTGTACCGACGATTCCGCCCGGGTCGATTCGTCGAACTTCGAGGTCAGGACCACGTGGTTCGGGCACTTCAAGGAGCCGTGAAGAACCAGCGCGTCTCGCACGCCTATCTCTTTTCTGGTCCCCGAGGGACGGGGAAGACGACGACGGCGCGAATCCTCGCCAAGGCGCTCAACTGTGAGAATCCCCTCGACGGTGACGCCTGTAACAAGTGTGCGAGTTGCATTGCCATCACCAAGGGAACATCACTCGACGTGACTGAACTCGACGCCGCCTCCAACAACGGTGTCGACGACATCCGTGACATCACCGCGGGCGCGTGGCACGGCACGCCGGGCAGTTGGAAGGTCTACATCTTCGACGAGGTGCACCAACTGAGTAAGGCGGCGTCTGCGGCGCTGTTGAAGACATTGGAAGAACCTCCCCCGCACGTCGTGTTCGTCCTGGCGACGACCGATCCTCACAAGGTCATGCCGACCATTCGCTCTCGAACCCAACACCTCGAGTTCCGACTCTTCAACGGAGAGACGCTCAACTCATTGCTGCACGAAGTTGAGAAGGCAGCCGGGTTGAAGGCCGATGATGCGACCATCGAAGCGGCGGTGCGACTCGGTCGTGGCTCGGCCCGTGACGCGCTCAGCGCGCTCGATCAACTCATCGCGACCGGTTCACTCATTGAGAGTCAACCGGAGTTTGACGGACTCTTCCACGCCCTCGTCGATGGTGACGCCGTCGAAGCGTTGAAGTCACTCGCGGTGTTGACGCGAGAAGGATGGGACCCCGAACAGCTCGCGGAGAGTTTCGCTGGAGAGGTGCGCCAGGTCTTCCTGCTGCAAGTGGCCCCCGAGGTCGCCGACGCCGTGGATAGTGACCGAGATCGATTGACCGCGTGGGGCGAACAACTGGGACTTCCCCGGACCGTGCGAATTCTCGAGACCGTTGGGCGGGCCATGCGCGAGATGAAGAGTGCCCCCGAGAAGATCGTGATCCTCGAGGTGGCGTTGGTGCGACTCATCAAGCCCGAACTCGACAGTTCGATCGAAGCGCTCGACGAGCGAGTGACACGTCTCGAACGCGACGGCGTTCGTGTGGAGCCGGTTGTGCCAATCGCTCCTGCGGTGTTGCGACCGATTGGTGCGCCCACCCAGAGCCCGAACGCGCCCATTGTCCCCAAGGCGTCCGCGGCGACTGAGCCGACGACCGAGCCGGCGCTCGTCGTCACAACCACCGGAGAGTCGTCGTCCAGCGTTGACCTGGACCTAGACGACGTTCGCGAGCGATTCGTGGAACGAGTCATCCCACATACGTCGCGCGGGGCACAACTCCTCTTAAAGGCGGCGTTCGTTCGATCCCTCGAAGGGTCGCACCTCACCATTGCACTGCCCAGTGAGGAGATGCGCCAAAACACCGAACTGTTCGCTCAGGGTCTCAAGAGTGCGATGGAACACGAGTTCAAGACTCCGCTCCAGATCACGTGGGCTGTCGATCCTTCGCTCGCGACGTCAACGCCCGCACCGGCATCGACACCTCGCCGCGCGCAGCCGCGACCAGTGGACGTCGAGGAGACGTACTCACCCGACGAGTCGGTCATCATCGTGGACTCAGCCGGCGAGCACCTCATCACCGAGATGTTCCCCGGCACGACGGAGATCTGATGAGTTACCCACCACCACTCCAGGCCGTAGTCGACGAACTGGGACGCTTTCCCGGCGTCGGACCCAAATCGGCACAGCGCATTGCGTTCTGGTTGATGCGACAACCCAACGAAGACGTGGCGCGACTCGCGCAGTCGCTCGACGAGATGAAGACGAAACTCTCGTTCTGCGAACGTTGTTGCAACATTGCCGAGACCGGGGGACTGTGTCCGATCTGCGCCGACGAACGGCGCGACCAGACGACCATCTGCGTGGTCGAGAACCCTCCTGATGTCGTCGCCGTTGAGCGCTCCGGTGCGTTCCACGGGACGTATCACGTGTTGCACGGTGTGCTCAATCCCCTCGAAGGCATCACGCCCGACCGACTACGAATCCAGGAGTTGATACTTCGTCTGCACGGTCCGGTAAAGGAGGTCATCCTCTGTTTCAACTCCAATGTGGAAGGCGACGCGACCGCCATGTACCTCAGTCGACTGCTGCAGGTGCCGGGCCTCATCGTGTCGCAACCGGCGAGCGGACTGCCCGTCGGAGGCGATTTGGAGTTCGCCGACGACCTCACGCTCGGCCGCGCGATCGACGGTCGGCGAATCCTCACCGATTAGGCGAAGCGCACCACACAGAGAAGTCCGGCGACGAGACTGTAGAAACCAAAGGGCGTCAGGGTCTTGGTCGTAAACCACTTGGTGAGGAACCGCACGGAGATAAGTGCGGTCACCATGGCGCAGAGTGCGCCAACCAGCGTCTGGTAGCGCACACCGTCGCCGAGGGGACCCATGAGGTCGGGCAGTTTCAACACGCCGGCCAGGAGGATGACCGGCGTTGCGAGTAGGAACGCGAAGTTCGCCGACTCCTCGTGGTCAAGCCCGTCCATCAAGCCAGCCACCATTGAGATACCACTACGAGATATCCCGGCGAAGAGGGCGAAGATCTGTGAACAGCCAATGGCGAAGGCACCGCGCACGCTCATCGTGTCGAGCGACTTGAACTGCACGTGACGGCCGCCGTTTCGACGGAGCCGCTCGCCGACGAGCAGGATCACACCGTTCAGGGTGAGGAAAATCGCCGCGGCGAGCGGTTTGGCGAACAGCACGCGTAACTCGTGCTCGAACAAGAGACCGGCGATGCCGACGGGTACCGTGGCGACGGCCAGTACGAACAGCAGTCGGTAGTTCTTGTCAATGTCGGGATCTGAGAGATGCCACAGTGACGAGACGCCGTTCGTTCGTGTCCCCGCGAGTTGCCGGCCGAGGCCTCGAAAGAGGGTGATCCAGGTGGCGCGGTAATAGACGAGGAGACCGAGGGCCGTGCCGACGTGCAGACCGACGATGAAGGCGAGGAAGAATGACTCGGGCTTGGACTGAGCAGCGACGAGGTTGTGCCAGCCGAGGACTCCCGGCAGCAGCACGGAATGGCCAAGGCTCGAAATCGGGAAGAGTTCGGTGATCCCTTGTGTCAGTCCCATGATGATTGCCTGGAAGTACGTCAAGGATGCGTGCACCCTCCAACGCTAAACCACCGCACCAGTGGTGGGCGCCACGCTGATGCGCCAGTATTGAGGGGTGCGCTATCTCACGATCGTTCGACACGCGAAGACGTCGCCCGCCGGGCACGGCGAGTCCGATTTCGTTCGCACGCTGAACAAACGTGGCCGCGACGAGTGTGAAAAACTCCGACTCTCGGCGAAGGATCCGGAGGAACTCGGCCAATTTGGACCGACGACGGCGCTCGTCAGCTCCGCAGCTCGCACGAGGGAGACGTTTCGTCGAGCGTTCCACGGGACACCCTTCGTCGAACGGTGTGAATTCAGTGAGTTGATCTACAACGGCGTCCGCGATGTCTCGGCGCAGGACGTCGTCCGTGAACTCGCGGCGATCGATCCCTTAACGACGTCGCTGCTGGTCGTCGCCCACAATCCCACGGTGCTCGAGTTGATGTTCACGCTGGCCAAGGAGTTGCCCGACGAGTTGCGCAACAATCACTATCCACTGGGCGGTGCCTTCGTCCTCGAACTGCCTGAGGATCGGCCGGTCGCTCTGGAGCATTACGACTTCGTGGCGAGCTTCGTCCCCGATTAGAGGGAGCGAAGAATGGCGGCGTCACCTTGACCGCCACCACCGCAGAGGGCCACCGCGGCCACACCACCGCCGCGTCGACGTAACTCAGTGAGTGCGGTGAGCGCAATGCGCGTTCCCGACATCCCAACCGGATGACCGAGGGCGATGGCGCCGCCATTGACGTTGATCTTGTCTTCATCGATACCGAGGTCATCGGCGGAGGCGAGCCCCACGGCGGCGAACGCCTCGTTGATCTCGAAGAGGTCGATGCTTGAAAGGTCCAACTTGGCCTTCTTCGCCGCCTGGGCGATGGCGCGCGACGGTTGTGTGAGGAGCGAGGCGTCGGGTCCCGCGACCTGGCCGTAGCTGACGAGTTCTCCCAGTGGCGCGAGCCCGAGTTGCTCGGCTCGCTCGGCCGACATGACGAGCACCGCCGCGCCACCGTCAGAGATCTGCGAGGCGTTGCCCGCGGTGATGGTCCCGTCCTTCTCGAACGCGCCACGGAGTTGGCCGAGTGATTCCACCGTCGTCTCGGCGCGCACGCCCTCGTCAGTCTCGATCAACACCGGGTCGCCCTTTCGCTGGGGGACCGCGACGGGCACGATCTCCTCGGCGAACTTGCCCGACTTGATGGCGTCGGCGGCCAACTGGTGGCTCCGGGCCGAGAACTCGTCCTGGCGGGCGCGAGTGATGCGACCCTGGTTGTAGCGCTCGGTGGAGAGACCCATGGCGCACTGGTCGAAGGCGCACGTGAGACCGTCGAACATCATCGAGTCGACGACCTTCTGGTCGCCAATGCGGTAGCCAGCTCGCGCGCCGGGCAGTAAGTACGGTGCGTTCGTCATGGACTCCATGCCACCGGCGATGATGATGTCGGCTTCGCCGGCTCGGATCATGAGGTCCGCGAGATAGATCGTCTGCAGTCCCGAGAGACAGACCTTGTTGATCGTGGTGGCGTTGACGGTCATGGGGATGCCGCCCTTCACCGCCGCTTGGCGAGCGGTGATCTGACCTTGACCGGCTTGGAGCACTTGACCCATCAATACGAGGTCCACGCTCGCGGGGTCGACCCCGGTGCGGTCGAGTACTCCTTTGATGGCGGCGCCGCCCAAGTCCATGGCGCTGAGTGACGCGAACGCGCCCGCGAGCTTGCCTATGGCAGTTCGACTTCCCGCGACGATAACGCTGCGTGACATGAAAACTCCTTTGATCCAGTGCAATTCACGATAGACGGTTCTTCCACATTCCTATCGGGCTCGAGGTAATGGCGGGACGGTGTATCTGAGAATCCGCGTGCGCCAACTAACCTCACCGCCATGAGTGAGATTCTCGACGCGGTCCGCGCCGGTGCTTCGGGGGCGGTCTTGGCGTCCATTGACATGCCGTTGACGACCCGGGCCGTGTTCGTTCGACGTGACGAACAGGCGATGTTCGAGGGGATGGCGAGCGTCGACAAGGATCCGCGGCGAAGTCTGCACGTCGACGAGGTGCCGGTGCCTGAATTAGCGCCGGACGAGGTGTTCATCGCGGTGATGGCGTCGTCGATCAACTTCAACTCGGTGTGGACGAGCATCTTCGAGCCGCTCTCCACGTTTGGATTCCTCGATCGACTCGCCAAGGAGTCGTTCTGGGGCCAGCGACACGCGCTCGACTACCACGTCATTGGCTCAGATGCCGCTGGCGTCATCATTCGCGCCGGATCGGCCGTGCGGAACTGGAGCGTCGGTGACGAGGTCACCGTGCACTGCAACTACGTCGACGACCAGGACCCGTCCAGTCACGACGACTCGATGCTGTCGAGCAGTCAGCGGATCTGGGGATTCGAGACCAACTTCGGAGGACTCGCGGACATATGTGTGGTGAAGGCGAACCAGCTGATGCCCAAGCCGACCCACCTGACGTGGGAAGAGGCGGCGGTCAACGCGCTGTGCAACTCCACGGCCTATCGAATGTTGGTGTCGCACAACGGCGCGCCGGTCACCCAGGGCGACAAAGTGCTCATCTGGGGCGCGTCGGGTGGCATCGGTTCCTTCGCCGTGCAGCACGTCCTCAACTCCGGCGCCACGCCGATCGGCGTCGTATCGAGTGCGAGCAAGGTCGACACGCTGCGCGAACTCGGCTGCGAGCACGTCATCGACCGTCGCGCCAATGACTATCGGTTCTGGAAAGACGAACACACCCAGGACGAAAGTGAGTGGCGCCGACTGGGCAAGGACATCCGCGCCCTCGTCGGCGCAGACCCCGACATTGTCTTCGAGCATCCCGGTCGCTCCACGATGGGGGCGAGTGTCTTCGTCGCGAAGCGAGGCGGCACGATCGTGACGTGCGCGGCCACGAGTGGGTACATGATCGAATACGACAACCGCCACCTGTGGATGAAACTAAAGACGATCAAGGGGTCGCATTTCTCGAACTACCGCGAGGCGTGGGCGGCCAATCAGACCATCATGGACGGCAAAGTCGTACCGCCACTCTCGGCTGTGTTCCCGCTCGTCGAGACGGGGGAGGCCGCGTTTGAAGTCCACCACAATCGCCACGAGGGCAAGATCGGTGTTCTCTGCGTGGCGGAGCGAGAGGGACTCGGCATCACGAACCCCGAACTTCGAGCCCAGGTCGGTGAGGATCGACTCACCATCTTTCGCCGACACGACCTGGATCAAGCGTGACATCGTTGCTGACCGAGATCGACCACGTCGCCATTGCGGTCAACGACATCGACGCGGCGATCCACTGGTACGAGGATGTGCTGGGCGCCGTGGTCGTGCACCGCGAGGAGGTCGTGTCCGACGGGGTCGACGAGGCGTTGATCAAGGTGGCCGACTCCTACATCCAACTCCTCACACCAACGCGCGACGACTCACCGGTGGCGAAGTATCTGGCCAAGAACGGTGAAGGGCTCCATCACGTGGCCTACCGCGTGGACGACTGCGCCATCGCGCTCGAAGCGGTGAAGGCGTCGGGTGCGCGCGTCATTGATGAGGTGCCGCGCCCCGGTTCACGCGGGACCGTCGTGGCCTTCGTCCATCCCAAGGCGTCGTTTGGGACATTGATCGAGCTCGTCCAAGAGGGTCAGTAGCGACAGGCCCAGTCCGTTTGCTCGTTGGGGCGACCTATCTGTTGATTGGATAGCCTTGCAACTCATGGAGCATTCAATGCAAGAGCGCTTGACGGATCTAGACGCTCGTAAGTCCCAAGCTCGTGTGGCTGGCGGTGAGAAAGCGATCGAACGCCACCTCGCGCGAGGCAAGATGACGGCCCGCGAGCGAATCGAATACTTGCTCGACGAGGACACGTTCCAGGAACTCGACATGCTGAGTCGCCACAACGCCGATGGGATGGGCATGGAGGACAATCGTCCCTATACCGACGGTGTGATCACGGGCTACGGAAAGATCGATGGCCGTCAGGTCTGCGTCTTCTCCCAGGACTCCACCGTCTTTGGAGGGGCCGTGGGCGAAGCCCACGGCGAGAAGATCCACAAGATCATGGACATGGCGACGGCGATGGGGCTGCCCATCGTCGGCCTCAACGACGGCGGTGGTGCGAGAATCCAAGAGGGCGTGGCGGCCCTCAACGCCTACGGCGGCATCTTCAAACGCAACGCCCGGGCCTCGGGCGTGGTGCCACAGATCTCGGTCATCCTCGGGCCGAGCGCCGGAGGTGGCGTGTACTCACCGGCCCTCACGGACTTCATCTTCATGGTGAAGGACACCAGTCACATGTTCATCACCGGGCCCGACGTCGTGAAGACCGTCACCGGCGAGGATGTCACGCTGGAGGAACTCGGCGGGGCGATGACCCACGCCACGAAGTCCGGCGTCGCGAACTTCGTCATGCCCGATGAGAAGAGTGTGCTCGACGAGGTTCGTTACCTCCTGTCGTTCCTGCCGTCGAACAACATGGAGGAGGCGCCTCGAATCCTCACCGGCGACGACCCCAACCGCCTCTGCGAAGAGTTACGTGACGTCCTTCCCGGTTCGCCCAATCTCCCCTACGACATGAAGAGGATCATCACGTCGATCGTCGATGGCGGGGACTTCATGGAAGTCCACGCGGCCTTCGCCCAGCAGATCACCGTTGGCTTCGCGCGCATCGATGGTCACTCCGTGGGCATCGTGGCCAACCAGCCCAACGTGCTCGCCGGTGTCCTCGACATCGACTCGAGTGAGAAGGCCGCGCGTTTCGTACGCACCTGTGACGCGTTCAACATTCCCCTCGTCACCTTCGTCGACGTACCCGGTTACATGCCCGGTACCGAACAGGAGTATGGAGGCATCATTCGCCACGGGGCGAAGTTGCTCTACGCGTTCTGTGAGGCGACCGTGCCGCGCATCTCGGTGGTCATACGCAAGGCCTACGGGGGCGCCTACGTCGTGATGAACTCCAAGTCGATCGGCGCCGATCTCGCCTACGCCTGGCCGACCGCGGAGCTCGCGGTCATGGGCGCCGGCGGGGCGGTGGAGATCGTGCACCGTCGCGACCTCCTCGCATCGGACGACCCCCAGACACTGCGCAAGCAGTTGGTCGGGCAGTACGAAGAGGAGTACGTCTCGCCCTACATCGCGGCGGAGCGTGGTTTCATCGACGACGTCGTGGACCCCGCCGAGACGCGTCGACTCATCTGTCGCTCGCTCGAACTACTTCGCAGCAAGCGAGAAGAGCTGCCGAAGCGCAAGCACGGGAACGTTCCTCTGTGAACTACGGCCTTACGCCGCGTCCCACGTTGGGATCTGACGAGTTGGCCGCGCTGATCGCGGTGGCCCAGGAGATCCTCCTCCAGGCGAAGTCCGCACCATTGATCGCCGATCCAGTGCCGAACTGGCGCTTCTCGGGCCGATGGTTCAACGCCGGTCACTTCTCGAACCGTCGACCACAACTCTTCAACTGAGCGACTCGACGAGGCCCAAGAGGTCGTCCATGATCGTCGCGAGCGAGAAGTCCTTTGGCGTGTAGACCGCCGCAACACCAAGACCGCGAAGTTCCTTGGCGTCCTCGTCGGGCACGATGCCGCCCACGACGACCTTCGTTTCGAGGCCACCAGCGCGCAGTCCGTCGACGATTCTCGTGACGAGGGCCAGGTGCGACCCCGAGAGGATCGACAGTCCGATGACGTCGACGTCCTCGTCGCGTGCGGTGGCCACGATCTCCTCGGGGGAGAGGCGGATCCCCTGATAGACGACCTCGAAGCCGGCGTCACGGGCGGCGACCGCGATCTGCTCCGCGCCGTTGGAGTGACCATCGAGACCGGGCTTGGCGACGAGCAGTTTCGGTGGCGACCCACGCTTCACGCTCAGTGCCTTGGAACGTTCGACGAGGGTGGCGAAAAGTGGACCGCGCGCCGCGACACCCGTACGCACGCCGGTCGGCGCACGGTACTCGCCGTAGACATCGCGCAGGGCACCGGCCCACTCACCGGTCGTGCCTCCGACCTTGGCCAAGGCGATCGTCGGGACCATGATGTTGTCGCGCACGTCATCGCTGGCGGCCACTCGACGCAGTTCGACGAGGCAGGACTGGACCTGGGATTCGTCGCGGTTGGCTCGCCACGTCACGACGTCCTCGATCAACTCGCGTTCGACCGCGGGGTCGACGGTGAGGATCGCCTCGAGTGCGGTGTCGCTCGTAAGGGGCGACTCGGCCGTCTCGCTGAAGCGGTTCACCCCAACGACGATCTGCTCGCCGGACTCGATTCGCGCCACGCGGGCCGATTGGCTCGCGACGAGACGACCCTTCAACTCCTCGATCGCTCGAAAGGCGCCGCCGAGCGCCAGCACGTCGTCGAGTTCGACGCGCGCCGCGTTCGTCAACTCCTTGACCTTGGCCTCCATGACCTGGGAGCCGGCGAAGATGTCGGGGTACTCGAGCAGGTCGCTCTCGAAGGCGAGGACCTGCTGCATCCGCAGACTCCACTGCTGGTCCGAGGGACGCGGGAGGCCGAGGGCCTCATTCCAGGCCGGAAGTTGGATGGCTCGCGCTCGCGCGTCGGCCGACAGTGTGACGCCGAGCATTTCGAGCACGATGCGCTGGACGTTGTTCTCGGGCTGCTGCTCGGTCAGACCGAGCGAGTTCACCTGGACGCCGTAGCGAAAGCGGCGAAGTGAGGCATCCTGCACGCCGTAGCGCTGGCGGCAGATCTCGTCCCACATGGCCGTGAAGGTTCGCATCTTGGCGATCTCTTCGATGAAGCGCACACCGGCGTTCACGAAGAACGAGATTCGACCGACGACGTTGGGCATCTGGTCAGTGGCGATCTTGCCCGAATCGCGTACGGCGTCGAGGACGTCAATGGCGGTCGCCAGGGCGTACGCGATCTCTTGGACCGGCGTGGCCCCCGCCTCTTGGAGGTGGTAACTGCAGACGTTGATCGGATTCCACTTGGCGGCGTGATCGTGGCCGAAGGCGATCATGTCGACGATCAGACGCTTCGACGGCTCGGGCGCGAAGATGTACGTACCTCGACTGAGGTACTCCTTCACGATGTCGTTTTGCGTGGTGCCCTGGAGTTGGTTGAGATCGACACCTTCCTCTTCAGCGAGGGCGAGGTAGAGGCCCCAGAGCCACGCCGCCGTGGCGTTGATCGTCATGGACGTATTCATCTCGGCGAGGGGGAGTCCGTCGAAGAGTTGGCGCATGTGACCGAGGTGCGCGACTGGTACGCCGACCTTGCCGACCTCGCCTTCGGCCTCGGGGCTGTCGGGGTCGTAACCGGTCTGGGTCGGTAGGTCGAAGGCAATGGAGAGGCCGGTCTGACCCTTCGCGAGGTTTTGACGGTAGAGCTCGTTCGACGCCACGGCAGTGGAGTGTCCCGAATAGGTCCGCATCACCCATGGCTTCGAGCGTTCGGCCATCGTCCCTCCGTCTCTCTTTAGCGACGGTAGTCGTAGAAGCCGGTGCCTGATTTGCGACCCAGCTGACCGGCGCTGACCATTCGGCGCAGTAGTGGCCGTGGCGAGAAGTTCGGCTCGGCGAACTCCGCGAAGAGGGCGTCCAGGATCGCGACCGACGTGTCGAGCCCCACGAGGTCCAAGAGCGCGAAGGGTCCCATGGGGAAGCCGCACCCACCCTTCATCGCGATGTCGATGCCCTCCTTGGTGGCGACACCCTGCTCGAGCAGGCGCACCGCGTTGTTGAGGTACGGGAAGAGCAGGGCGTTGACGACGAAGCCGGCCTGGTCCTTCACGTTGACCGGTTCCTTGCCACACGCGAGCACGAACGCGGTCACCGCCTCCATTGTCTCGTCGCTCGCACAGAGGGGCCGAACGACTTCCACGAGCGACATGACCGACGCGGGATTGAAGAAATGAAGGCCACAGACGCGGTCCGGTCGCGACGTCTCCATCGCGAGTTCGATGACGGACAACGTCGAGGTGTTGGTGGCGAGCACCGCGTCAGGGTTGATGACGCCTCCGAGCTCGTTGAAGAGTGCGCGCTTCACCGCGAGGTCCTCGATCACTGATTCGATGACGAAGTCGCAGTCCGCCAAGTCCGCCAGGTGCGTGGTCGCCGTGACCCGCGAACGTATGGCGTCCGCCTCACTTTGCTCCTTCTTGCCCTTTTCCACCTGCTTCGCCAGGGACTTCTCGAGCGTGGTGAGCATGGCGTCAGCGGTGGCTCGACTTCGGCTCCGCACGATGACCGTGGCGCCCGTCGCGGCGGCCACCTCGGCGATACCGCTGCCCATGATGCCCGATCCCAGCACGCCGACTTTTTGGAAGACCATGGAGAGACTTTAGTTGCCGCGATGAATTGCCCCTGGTGCGAGACTCTCGTGATGAGTCACTCGACGTTCGCGCTCGGATCACTCGCGGGACTCGCGGCTCTCTTGGACGACCGCGAGACGTTGGTTCGACCGGACGACGGGGACGTCGTCATCGTGCCCACGGCGGCGGCATTCACCGGGATCACTGAATCGGCCCTCGCCATCGCGGCAGTGTTTGACGGTTATGACCTTCGCGTCGAGGCACTCATGGCCGGAGACCGACTCGCGCTGAGCGATCCATATTTTGCCCGGCGGATCGGCGAAGCGGACCTCGTCATCCTCGGTGACGGTTCGCCGCTGCACGCGCGTTCGGTGTGGCGAGCGACCGACGTCGGCGCCGCCATCGCTGCGTCGACCACGCTCGTCGCGATTGGTTCGGTCGCCACTGTGCTCGGCGAGGTCATGATCGATCCGCGCGGCGGTGCGCCGACGACCGGACTTGGCTATCGCTCCGGTGCGGCGTTGTGCGTCGCGACGGGTGACGACCAGATGGCGCGAACCCGCTCACTGCTCACCAGTGACGTCGCGTTGGTGGCACTCGGCCCGACGGGCATCGTGCACCACGACAACAATGGGTGGCGCGTCGTGCGTGGCGACGTGGTCGTGACCAGAGGTCAGGACCAGGCGACTCTCTAAGACTCGGTGATGGTCACCGACTCGATCACGACGTCCTCGCGAGGTTTGCCCGACGGCGTGCCGATGGCGTTGATGGTCTCGACGATGTCAAGTCCCTTCACGACCTTGCCGAAGAGTGCGTAGAGCGGTGGAAGGCGGATGCCGTCAGGACCGGAGATGACGAAGAACTGCGAGCCGTTCGTGTGGGGGCCGGCGTTGGCCATCGCGAGCGACCCGAGTTCGTAGCGACCGGGCTTGGGTAGTTCATCCTTGAACTTGTAACCCGGTCCGCCCGCGCCGGTTCCCGTCGGGTCGCCTCCTTGGAGGACGAAACCGGGGATGATTCGGTGAAAGACGATGCCGTCGTAGTAGTGCCACCGGGCGAGGAACACGAAACTGTTGACCGTGTTGGGGGCACCGAGTGCATCGAGCACGATCTCCAGCGTGCCCTTGCTCGTCACCATCGTGGCCGTGTAGGTCTTGTCGGTGTCGATGATCATCGGGGGCGCGGCGTCGAACTTCTGTCGCTTCTCGCTCGATCCGTCGGGGTTGGGAATGTTGTCGCTCATGATGCTCCTTAGGACTCGGTGATGGTGACGGACAGCATTCGGTTGGTGACCACGGGTGGCACGCCCGTGCCGGGGAGACCTTCGTTGTTGATGGTGGCGACGACGCTCTGTCCGCTGATGACCTGACCGAACAGCGAGTACGAATTGCCCAGGGTCTCACCGGAAGGTCCGGTCACGATGAAGAACTGACTTCCGCCGGTGTGTGGTTTGGATTCGTTGGCCATGGCCAAGGAGTACAGCGGGTACGTCGGGTTACCGACCTTGGGCAGTTCATCAGGAATGGTGTAGCCCGGACCGCTGGTACCCGTACCCGAAGGGTCACCGCCCTGGACGACGAAGCCCGGGATGACGCGGTGGAATATCACGCACTTGTAGAAGTCGTGTTGGGCCAGGAAGACGAAGTTGTTGGTCGTGATCGGTGCCGTCGCCGCGTCGAGTTTGACCACGAAGTCGCCCGCCGTCGTCACGAAGTGAGCCTCGTAGATCTTGGACTTGTCGATGGTCACGGCTGGCGCCTTGGCCCAACTGAGGTTGTTGACTCGTGTCGACGTCGACGCCGGGCAGCCGGCCGCTACGGCCTTGGCGTTGGCGGCGGCCTGCAGGACCGCGGCGCGCGCCTTGGGAATCGTCGTCGGTGTGGTGGCGACGGTGGTGGTTGTCACTGACGGGGTCGTCGTGGTCGTCGTCGTGGGTGTCGACTTCGAAGAGAAGAGGAGCGTGCCCGCTCCGAGAACGAGCACGGCGACGATGCCGAAGATGATGCCGCGACGGATGTTCTGGCGACGCTTCGCCTGACGCTGCATTTGCTCCATTTTGATGCGGCGAGCCGCTTTCTGACGTTCACGTTTCGAAGTTGCCATGGGGTGAGGTTACTAGCCCATCTGAGTCGCTCCGATTGCCTCAACTAACGTTTGTTTACATGGCGCTCATCGTTCAGAAGTTTGGCGGCACGTCCGTGGGCGACGCCGACCGGATACGAGCCGTTGCCGAACACGTGTCGCGAACGAAAGCGGCCGGGAATGACGTCGTGGTCGTCGTCTCGGCAATGGGCAAATTCACTGACGACTTGATCCGCCTGGCCGACGACATATCGCCAACTCGTCCGCCTCGCGAAATGGACATGCTCCTCACCGCGGGGGAGCGGATCTCGATGGCGCTCGTGTCGATGGCCCTCGGGGCGTGCGGCGTTGACTCGGCTTCCTTCACTGGCAGTCAGGCCGGGATCATCACCGATACCGATCACACGAGGGCGAAGATCATCGAGATTCGCCCCGACCGACTCCGCGAAGCGCTCGACAACGGGCTCGTGCCCGTCGTGGCTGGATTCCAAGGGGTTTCAACGGAACGCGACATCACGACGCTCGGTCGAGGCGGCTCTGACGTCACCGCGGTCGCGCTGGCCGCCGCACTCAAGGCCGACGTGTGCGAGATCTATACCGACGTCACCGGCGTCTTTTCCGCCGACCCGAGGGTCGTACTGAAGGCCCGACGACTGCCCAAGGTCTCGTTCGACGAAATGATGGAGATTGCGGCGACCGGCGGACGGGTGCTGATGCTCCGCTCGGTCGAGTTTGCTCGACGTCACTTGGTACCGCTGCACGTGCGCTCAAGTTTTACCTGGGAACCAGGTACCTGGATTGTGGAGGAGGACCCCACTATGGAAGAAGCCGTCGTTTCGGCCGTCACCGACGACACCTCGGAGGCGAAGATCACCGTTGGGGGAGTGCCCGACCGTCCGGGCATCGCGGCGCGACTCTTTCGCGAGCTCGCCGACCGAGGGATCAACGTCGACATGATCGTTCAGAACACGAGCGCCAAGGGAATGACTGACATCTCGTTCACCGTTGGCAAGACCGACCTCGAAGCGGCGACGACGGCGTGCGAGTTGGTGAAGGACGAGATCGGAGCGACCGAGGTCACGAGCGATGACAACATCGGACGGGTGTCGATCATCGGTGCTGGCATGAAGTCCAATCCCGGGGTGACCGCCCTGATGTTCGAGACCTTGTCCCAGAATGGCATCAACATCGAGATGATCTCAACCAGTTCCATCCGTATCTCCTGTGTCATGCGCGCCGAGAAGGTGGCCGAGGCCGTTCGCCACTTGCACACCGCGTTCGGGCTCGACGCGGCCTGAGCCGCACTGCTGGCGCTTAGCGCGAACGCGTGGTGATTTAGACTTCACGCATGCGAATTGCGGTCGTAGGAGCAACTGGTCAGGTGGGAACGGTCATGCGCGCGATCCTGCGCGAGCGTGGTTTCCCGATCGACGAGATCCGCTACTTCGGATCATCGCGGTCCGCCGGCACGACACTCGACTGGGACGGCAACGACGTCGTGGTCGAGGACGCGCAAACGGCTGACTTCTCGGGCATTGAGATCGCGCTGGCTTCATCGGGCGCCACTTCGTCGAAGGTCCTGTCGCCTCGACTGGCCCAAGCCGGTGCGATCGTCATCGACAACTCCTCGGCGTGGCGAATGGACCCCGACGTACCGCTGGTGGTCTCGGAAGTGAACCCGCACGCGTTACGTTCGATCCCCAAGGGGATCGTCGCGAACCCCAACTGCACGACGATGGCAGCGATGCCGGTGTTGAAGCCGTTGCACCTGGCCGCAGGTCTGACGTCGATGACGGTCTCGACGTACCAAGCGGTGAGTGGTGCGGGCCGTGAAGGCGTCGACGAACTGGCCGGTCAACTCGAGAAGATCCCGAGTCACGATGTTCGAGTGCTTACGTTCGACGGAGCGGCCTACCCCCTGGACTCGGGCGAAAAGTTTCCGGCGACGATTGCACACAACGTGATCCCGATGGCCGGCTCAATCGTCGATGACGGTTCGCTCGAAACGGGCGAGGAGAAGAAGTTGCGTGACGAGAGTCGAAAGATTCTCGAGATTCCAGATCTGCTGGTCGATGCGACCTGCGTTCGCGTCCCGGTCTTCACCGGCCACTCCCTCTCCATCACGGCGGGCTTCGAGCGCGCACTCTCACCCGAGGACGCGACGAGGTTGCTCGAGAACGCACTCGGTGTTGAGGTGTGCGAGATGCCCATGCCACGTTTGGCTGCCGGCAAGGACCCCTGCTACGTCGGGAGAATTCGTCGAGCCGAGACGGTGGCGAACGGCCTCTCGTTCTTCATCAGCAACGACAACCTGCGTAAGGGCGCCGCCCTCAACGCAGTGCAAATCGCTGAAGCGCTGCTCGCGTTGCGCTAGTCGGCGCCGTCTCGTCCAACCTGGCGACGCGCGAGGTTGACGCAGTGGTCGCCGAAACGTTCGTAGAAGCGCGCGAGCAGTGCCAGTTCAACCGCGACGGGGAGGGTCATGGAACCTGACGTCAACTCGGCCGTCAGCGAGACGTGGAGGTCATCGAGTTCGTCGTCGATCTCCTCGATGGCGCCGGCCTGTTCCAATTTGCCATCGATGATGACATCGGTCGCCTCGCGCCAGATGGTCGACGCCACCTCGCCCATTCGTTCCACGAGGCCGCGACTCCGCGGCGACATCTCACTGCCGAGACCGCGGGCCGCGCGACGCGCAATGTGCTCGGCCAAGTCGCCGCTTCGTTCGACTTCGGGCAGGATGCGCAACAGCGTGAGGAGTCGGCGACGGTCGGCGATGTTGAGTGCATCGTTCTCCAGGAGTTGCGCTTCGGCCGTGACCACGATGGAATTCACCAGGTTGTCGATGGCCATGTCCTTTTCGACCACGCTCTTGGCCAGTTCGCGGTCCCCCGAAAGGAGAGCGTGGGTCGCGCCGGCCATCGCTTCACCGACCAGGGCGAAGATCTGGACAATCTGAGGCCGAATCTGCTCGTCGGCGGTGGCGACCAAGGGGATGTCGTCTTCGGGTTCGGATCGATTGCCGAATAGGCGATTCATGGTCCGAGGTTACTGCCGCGTCACAGGACATATCTATGGTGTGGTTGTTCGTTCGAAAGGGATCACATGGTTGCAGCGCTCAGCGTCATCGTTGGTCTCGTAGTTGGTATTGCGGTGACGTGGGCCTACTCACAGAAACGTGTGCAGGCGTTTCGCGACGACGCGTCCGCGGCCCAGTCCGAACTGAGGGTGCGTGACTCGCAGCTGGCTGACGCCCACGCGCAACTCGATCGACAGAGCGTTGACCATTCGACGGCACTGGACCAATTGGGACAAACCTTCAAGAACCTCTCGACCGATGTCTTGCACGAAACGGTCGTACGATTCAACGCCTCCCAGGCGGACGTCGTCAAGTTGCGAGACGAGAAACTCGACTCAACACTGAAGCCGCTAGAGGACTTGCTCGGTGAGTACAAGAAGAATCTGGCTGAGTTCAATCTCCAAAACGCCGGAGCGCTCTCCGACGTGAAGAGCAAGGCGGCCGAGCTCCTCGAGGCGCAGCAAAAGACGCAGCACGAGACCCGCCGGTTGAATCAGTTACTCGGTCGATCGAGTCAGCGAGGAGCGTGGGGCGAGATCCAGCTCGCCAACGTGATGAATGCGTCGGGACTACGTCAGTCGATCGACTACGAATTGCAGGTGTCCGCGTCGAGCGAGGAAGGACGACTACGACCCGACTGTGTTGTCAATCTTCCCAACGGAGTTCGTCTGGCCGTTGACGCGAAGTTTCCCTTCGCCGCGTTCGAGGCGTCACTTGACGAAGAGGACGCGGACACTCGTCGCGAACTTCAGGCGAAGCACGCGCGAGACCTTCGAGGTCACGTGAAGGCACTGAAGGACAAGAGCTACTGGGAGGTCGTGGCGCCGGCGCCGGAGTACGTCGTCTGTTTCATACCGAGCGACGTTGCGCTCTCGGTCGCGCTCGAAGCCGACCCCGATCTCCTGGGCTTCGCGGCGGGTGAGCGGGTCGTCATCGTCGGACCGACGAATCTGCTGTCGCTGCTCTGGTCGGTCGGCTTCATCGTGCGTCAACACCAAATCGCCGTCAACGCCGAACAGATCTACGACACCGCGAATCAGCTATTCGACCGAATCCGTCTCATCGCGGAGCCCGTCGGTCGCATGGGTAAGTCGGTCGATTCACTGGTGCGCGACTACAACGCAATGCTCGGTTCAATCGAGAGTCGACTCATTCCCGCAGCAAACCGGATGCGATCACTCGGCGGGGCCCAACGCGCGAAGGACCTGCCCGAACTCAGTCCTGTCGATCAACTCACGAATCAACTCAACGAAGGCAAGTGGGGCATCGGCGAAGACAACGTGCTCTTCGAAGGTTCGGGCGACATCCTCGAACTCGACGAGTTTGAGGGCGAGTAGGCCAAAAACTCGTACGAGTAAGTTTTACGTTCGTGGCTCGAACACGCGCACAACGTCGGCGTCAAACGTTGCTCTTGACCCTCGCGGTGGCGGTCACCCTGGTCTTGTTGGTCTTTGCCCGCGACGTGACCCGATCGGCGCACAGTTCCACCGACACCCGTCGCAGTGAGAATCGCAGTTTTGGTGGTCTCGCCAACGCGCTCATCGTCCAGCAAAATAACTTCGATCAGAGTCTCGTGACGTTGTTGCGAAGTGGCGGATCACTCACGCGACCGGTTCTCGACACGCAACTGGAGCAGTTCCATCTAGAACTCGCCAACTGGAACACGGAGGCGCAGTTCCTGCGTCGTCCCCGACTGGCGCACGACGTGAACGACAAGTTGGAACAGCTGACGCTGCAGCGCATCGGGGCGTACAACACCATCCTCAGTTCGATCGCGAGCCAACTCACGCTGCCCCCGCTCACACCGGTCTCGAGCGACAGAGCGGTGCCGACGCCCGGACAACTCTTGATCACGACGGGCATCGCGTGGAACAGCGACCGCTACGACTTGACCAAGGAACCGGGGCGCCAGCATCTTCGGCCCCTGACGTTCGCCAGTGCGAAGTACTTCATAACCTCGGGCGCACAGAACTTGACGTCGTCGTCGTCGCTCGCGGTCGTGCGTGGAATCGGCGTCGCGGCGGTGTCGATCTCACCGGCCCCCTTTCCCGCAACGCATGGTGAACTGCTGCTGCCTCCGGTGAGTCAATTCCACGTCGGCATCTCGGTCTCCAACACCGGTTTCGTCGAGCAACCCGTGACACTCAATGTCACGTTGACGCCGACCAACGGACCTCATCCGACGGTGCGCCAGCACTTTCACATGGAACTCGCGCCGTTGCAGTCTTACGCCGTCGTGCCCAATGATTTCGCGACCGTGCCGAGCGAACGAGCGACCCTCGTTATCAGCGTCGCTGGTGCTCCTGCCGGCGCGAACCTGACGACGACGCGGTCGTACAACGTAGTGATGTCGCCGACCGACGTACCCGGGGCCGGCATCGTATCGCTCAGCCTGTTCCCGACGCCGTCCTCCCCTCAGCACAACGAGTTGGCGCTGCCCGCGATCCACGAATTCCACGCGACCGTGTCGGTCGAGAACGCGAACTCAGTGCAGCAGTCACTGACGCTGGCCGTGACACTTCGTCCGCAAAACGGTTCACTCGCGCCCGTCCGTCAGGTCTTCAAGGAGAGTCTGGCACCCCAGCAAACCTTGATCATTGCCACCAAGAACTTCGCCACGCAACCGGGCGAACGGGCCGACCTGCTCGTCGCCGTCTCCGGTTCGCCTATCGGGACGGGACTCGCGAAGGCTCGGACCTACCGCGTGGTGTTGGCTCCGGCCGCGCACCATTGAGAGCAGGGTTACTGGCGAGTTGGCATACGATGGTCTCGCCCCCCATGAAATGAATCGAGGAACCGTGTCCGAGTCAATTACCGTGACCGACAACCGCACCGGCGAAACGCGAGAGATTGCCATTGAACATGGAGGCGTCGCCGCGTCGCAGTTCTCCCGGGCCGTGCCCGGCGTCTGGTTCTACGACCCCGGGTTCCTCTACACCGCGGCCGCCGAATCCTCGATCACCTTCGTCGATGGCGACCTCGGTATCCTGCGCTACCGCGGCTATCCGATCGAACAGCTCGCCGAACATTCGACGTACCTAGAGGTCGCCTATCTCCTCAACAACGGCGAACTGCCCACCGAGGCAGAGGCCGCGGCGTGGGAAGAAGAGATCACCCATCACACGTACATCCACGAGAACGTGCGCAAGCGATTCCTCGAAGGTTTCAACTACGACGCGCATCCGATGGGCATGCTGGTGTCGGCCATCGCGGCGCTCTCGACGTACTACAAGGACGCGAAGATACTCGACGACCCCGAGATCCTGCACCGCCAGATAGTGCGACTCATCGCGAAGATGCCAACACTCGCGGCCGCCGCGCACCGATTCTCGGTGGGCATGCCCTTCGTCTACCCCGACAACACGCTCGGCTACACCGAGAATTTCCTGTCGATGATGTGGAAGGTCGCCGAGCCGCGTTACGAACCGGACCCGGTCCTCGCGCACGCCCTCGACGTCTTGTTCATCCTGCACGCCGACCACGAACAGAACTGCGGCACGACCGCAATGCGCGTTGTCGGCTCGTCGCACGGTGACCCGTACTCAGCGACCGCCGCCGCCACCGCGGCGCTCTATGGTCCGCGACACGGCGGGGCCAACGAAGCGGTCCTCAAGATGCTCACCAAGATCGGCAGTATCGAGAACATCCCGGCGTACATCGACACCGTGAAGCAAGGCAAGGCGCTGCTCGAAGGTTTCGGTCACCGCGTCTACAAGAACTTCGACCCGCGCGCAACGATCATCAAGAAGACGGCCGACGAAGTGTTCGCGGTCACGGGCAAGAACCCATTGCTGGACATCGCGCTCAAGCTCGAAGAGATTGCGCTCGCCGACGACTACTTCATCTCGCGACGTCTCTACCCGAACGTGGACTTCTACTCGGGGCTGATCTACCAGGCGATGGGCTTCCCGCTCGAGATGCTCACCGTGCTGTTCGCAATTCCGCGGACGTCAGGTTGGTTGTCGCACTACCAAGAACTTCTCCAGCAGGACGTGAAGATCGCTCGTCCGCGCCAGCTCTACATCGGCGCCGAAGAGCGCAAGTACGTGCCAATGGCGGCGCGCTCGTAGTACTTAGGCGTTGACCGCTTCGACGAGTTGCGCGGCGTGGGCACGAGGGTGCTCGGTGTAGATGTCGAGCCACATGCGAAGCGTGTAGCGACCGGATTCGGAGTGCTCTCCATAACGTTCGAGGTCCTGGTCGCCGAGGCGTCGAAGGACATCGAGTGACGCGGTGCGCACGGCGCCAAAGACGGCGAGCGAGTGCTCGGTTGGTAGTTCCTGGTAGCCCAACTCGTCGCACTGGGCCCACGCCGCCTCGTCGTAACCCTGGATGAACGAACCGGCCGGTTCGGCGAGCAGGCGACGTAGTCGGGCATAGGACTGGGCCTCGGAGTCGGCGATGTGATGGATGACCTGACGGGCGCTCCAACCACCTTCGACGTGAAGGTCGATGTTCTGCGCGTTCACGATCAGTACCTCGTTCAAGAAGTACTCGGTGGAGTGCTCGTAGGCGTGGACGAGCTCTTCGATCGTCATGACTTCACCCTGCTCGGATCGACGATACGCGTCAGGCCCTCTTGGACCATGGAGATCATGAGTTGTCCGGCCTCATTGAAGAGGAATCCCCGCGCGAGTCCGCGCCCGCCGTGCGCAATCGGGGAGTCGGTGTCGTAGAGCAGCCATTCGTCGGCCTTGACGCTCCGGTGGAACCACATGCAGTGGTCGAGACTCGCGCCCATGAACGAGCCGTTGTCCCAGCGAATCGAGTGTGGTGCGAGGATCGCGTCGAAGAGGCTCATGTCACTCGCGTACGTGATCACACAGGCGTGCAGGAGCGGGTCGTCGGGAAGTTCGCCGTCGGCCTTGATCCAGATCTGCTGGTGCGGGTCCTTACTGCGGGTCGGACTCCACGGGAGCTCGCCAACGAAGCGTTGGTCGATCGGGTGTTGACGCTTGAACCACTCGTCGATGTCGCCCCCTCCGTCCTGGATTCGATCGGCGAGTCGTCCGATCGTTTCGGGAGCCGGCACGTCGGGCATGGCGAACTGGTGCTCGATGCTCTCCTCTTCGCTATGGAAACTCGCTTGCATGTTGTAGATCGCCTTGCCGTGTTGAATGGCGACCACGCGACGGGTGGTGAAACTGCGTCCGTCGCGGATGCGGTCCACTTCGTAGAGGATCGGGATCTTGGGGTCGCCCGGGCGAAGGAAGTAGGAGTGCAGCGAATGGACACTGCCGAACTCGACGGTGCGACCCGCCGCCATCAGGGCCTGGGCGGCGACCTGACCCCCGAAGGTGCGCTGGCGCTCTTCCTCGGGGTGGCGCCCACGGAAGGTGTTGACCTCAATTCGTTCGAGGTCGAGGAGATTCACCAGTAATTCGAGGGCTTCAGACATACTCCATTGTTGCATCTCGTCACGCCTACCTCACCTGAAGAAATAGACTTGGTTTAATGAGCACCGTTCTGGAGCGTTCGATCGCGTGGTCGAAGACTCGCCAAGGCAAGAAGCTCATCCGCTACACGGCGAGCTCGGTGATCACGACCGGCGTGTCGTTCGGCTCCATCGTGATTCTCTACGGATTCAAGATCATCCCCGGCGTCATCTGGGCCACGCTCGCGGGCAACGTCATCGCGACACTCCCTTCGTACCACCTCAATCGGATGTGGGCGTGGGGCAAGCGTGGACGAAGCGCCTTTCGTAAGGAGATCGTCCCGTACTGGTCGCTGGCGTTCGCCGGCATTGCGTTCTCGCAGATCGGTGCCTTCTGGGTCCGCTCGGTCGTCCATTCGCACAGTTGGAATCATCTGACGGACACTGCGCTCGTAGCCTTCACCAATCTCGTGTGCTTCGCAATCTTCTGGGTGCTCAAACTCCTGGTCTTCAATCGCATCTTCCACTTCGACAAGCTGAAAGTGATCGACGAGGAGTTGGTCGCCGAGGAGTTGTCGACTCCCGAGATTGACCACATCGAGAACTACTGACCGCCCGAGAGACGCGAGTGACCGGCCCGGCGCTCGAAGGATCGAGGAAAACTACAGTGGCTGCAGTGCTCACTCGCCTTCGCTCGCTTCATTCCTGGTCCAAGAGCCATGAAGGCAAGAAACTGATCCGCTTCACCTTGGTGTCGGCCGTATCGACGGTTACGTCATTTGCCGCGATCTCGCTGCTGTACGGACTCAAGATCATCCCCGGGATCCTCTGGGCGACGTTGGTCGGCAATCTCATCGCGTCACTTCCGGCGTACAACCTGAATCGACGCTGGACCTGGGGCAAACGCGGGCGAAGTCATTGGCGCAAGGAGATACTCCCGTTTTGGACGATGACCGCGCTCGGCATCGGCGTGTCGCAACTGGGCGCACTGTACGCGCGTCACCTGGTGAAGACCCACCACTTCAGTCACCTCTTCAACACGGGGCTCGTGGCGGGGGCGAATCTCGTGAGTTTCGCGATCTTCTGGGTGCTCAAGCTGATCGTGTTCAATCGAATCTTCCGCGTGCACGAGATCGAGGAGATCGAGGAGCACCTGGCGGCGGAAGAGTCGACGCCGAGTTAGTCGCGGAAGTTGGTGAACTGCAGTGGCACGTCAAGGTCGGACTGCTTGAAAAACGCGATGGCCTGCTGCAGATCGTCGCGCTGCTTGCCCGTGACCCGGACCTGGTCACCTTGAATTGACGAGCTGAGGCTTTTGACGCCCATGTCCTTGACCATCTTGTTGATCTTCTTGCCCACGTCTTGGGTGATGCCGGCCTTCAACGTGACCTTCTGACGCGCGGCCCCTTGACTGGCCTCTTCGATCTTGCCGGCGTCGAGTGACTTCAAGGAGACCGAGCGCTTCACGAGCTTCTCTTCGAGTAGTTGATAGAGCGCGCGGAGTCGGTCCTCGGTCGACGCCGAGAGGCGAAGCTCCTTGTCGCCGATCTCGATCGTCGCGTTCGTGTTCTTGAAGTCGAATCGGGTCGTGGCTTCGCGATTGGCTTGGTCCACGGCGTTGCGCACTTCTTGCATATCGAGTTCAGAGACGATGTCGAAACTTGGCATGCACAAATCGTAGACGCAGGCGGTTGGAAGTGGACTTCTCGGCACGAGTAGCATTCACCACGGGTCAGTGCCCGAGCGGCCAATGGGATCTGGCTGTAAACCAGACGGCTTTGCCTACGGGGGTTCAAATCCCTCCTGGCCCACCAAGGTCAATCCAGCGCGACTGGATTGGCCCTGCCCGCGGTGGCGTTGAAGAAATAAAGTGTCCCTGGGCACTGGAGGAGTTGTGTGAACCGGCTGAAGTCGACGGCGAAGTTGGTCCGACGCGACTACGAGCGCGTCGCCCGTCGCTTCGAGACGGGCGTCACGATGCTCGAGCACCGCTACACGCCGCTCGGTCGTTTCACGCCCGGCCCCTTCGAGGGCTGGTCGTTCCTCTGGCAGCCGGCGGTACTGGGCTTCGTGGCCATGACGTCGATCCTCATCGGCGGCTCACTCACCGATTCGCCGTTCAAACTGGCGATGCCGAACACCTGGTTCTTTGGCTCGCCGTCGGCCCAGTTCACGGTCACGCCCAGTGCCACGTCGTACATCGTGTCGATCATCTTGATGTACGGCGGGCTCGTGCTCTTGATGCGGGTCTGGCTGCGATTGGCCGAAGTGATGAAATTGCATCCCGGAGCGTCTATCAAGTCACTCTGGTGGATGTTGGCGCTCTGGGCGACGCCAATGATCGTCGCGCCGCCGCTCTTCAGTCGCGACGTCTACAGCTACGCCGCGCAGGGCGAAATGACGGCGCTGCATATCAGCCCCTACTTATTCGGCCCCGCCACGCTGGGCTCGAGTGCCTACGTCACGCCAGTGGACCAGTTGTGGATCAACGCTCCCGCCCCCTACGGTCCGTTCTTCCTCTTCCTTGACGGTTCGATTGACCGAATCACCCGCCCCCACGAACTCTGGACCGTGCTCGGGTTGCGTCTCCTCGAGACCGTGGCGGTCGCCATGATCGGCTACGGCGTCGTCATCCTCGCGCGCGGGCTCCACCGCGACCCCGGTGAGGCGTTCGTGCTGTCCGCGATGAATCCCCTCGTGCTGCTCACCCTGATCGGGGGGGCGCACAATGACGCGATCATGTCCGGCTTCCTCGTCGTGGGCATCGCGCTGGCGGTGAAGCGACATCCGATCTGGGCCGTCTTCTTCTGCTCGTGCGCGGCGGCGATCAAGGCCCCCGCCGCCATTGGCCTCGCGTTCGTGGCGTGGACGTGGCTCGGACCGCGAGCGTCGCTGCGCGATCGTTGGAGACCAATCGCCCTGACCAGCGCCGTGGCCGCGGCCACGCTCGGGGTGTGGACGTGGCTGGCGGGCTTCGGATTTGGCTGGGTCGGCAACCTGCTCTCCAACGGGACCGTACGTTCCTGGGCCGCGCCGGCGACCGCCGTGGGCCTCGCCCTGACCAACACGTTGCACGCCATTGGTTTTCACGCAATATCGACTGGATCCGTGCTGTCGGTCACGCGACTCATCGGACTCCTCACGGCAGTCGCCTTCACGCTCTGGTTGCTCTGGCACGCGGAAAACCGCGGTTGGGTCCGCTCACTCGCGCTTTCCCTGGTCCTCTTCGTCGAACTCGGTCCGGTCGTGCAGCCCTGGTACCTCGCGTGGGGACTGGTGTTGCTCGCCGCCAGCTACGAGGGCCGCGAACACTTCTGGCTCTTGTTGCTGTCGATCACGGGACCGTTCATCGGGCTGCCTGGCGGACGTCAGCTCCTGGGCGACCTCATTCACTCGAATCCGCTG
Source organism: uncultured Acidimicrobiaceae bacterium (assembly GCA_963800765.1). Lineage (GTDB taxonomy): Bacteria > Actinomycetota > Acidimicrobiia > Acidimicrobiales > RAAP-2 > RAAP-2. The sequence goes on along the minus strand of CAWDCF010000004.1, from coordinate 1,559 downwards.
CTCATCGCGTTGGCCGTCGCGATCTTGGGGGGCGTGCTCATCTTGCCCATGGGGCGCTGGACGCAGTGGTCGTGGCCGGCGAAGGAACTCGAACCGGCGACCTAGCGGCGCCGTTCGGGCATCACGTACTGGTACTCGACCACGTCGAGCCAGACGCCCTGCTTGCGTCCGACTTCGATCTCGGTCCCGACCAGCGTGAAACCGCACTTCTCGTGCAGGCGGATGGAACTGGCGTTCTCCCCGACGATTCGAGCGATCAGCGAGTGAAAGCCCGACTGTTCGGCCAGGGTCATGAGTTGGCGCAGCAGGACCTCGCCGACGCCACGGCCCCGCGCACCTCGAAAGACGTAGACCGAGTTCTCGACGGTCGTCGCGTACGCCGGGCGGTCGCGGAACGGGTGCACGAGGGCGAAGCCCAGTATCCGCTCACCGCGCGCGCCGACTTCGCCGACCTCGTCGTCGTCATTGACGGCGACGATGCAGGGGTGGGTGACCTGGTGGGCCCGGATCCAGGCCTCCTGCTGTTCCAGCGTGCGCGGGACGAGATCGAAGCTGATCGCGGCCTCGGTAACCTCGGGGTTGTAGATGTTCATGATCGCCGTCGCGTCGTTCAGTTCCACCAAGCGGGTTCTCATGTCAGTCAAGGGTACCGGTGACCGGCTGGAGATAATAGGCTTCCAGCGAGTATGATTCGCTTCGCTCCAAAGTGGATGCGAACGCCCTCTTAGCTCAGTGGTAGAGCACTTCCATGGTAAGGAAGGGGTCGTCGGTTCAATCCCGACAGAGGGCTCGCCAGGCGGCGTAGCTCAGGTGGTTAGAGCACACGGCTCATAATCGTGGTGTCGCGGGTTCGACTCCCGCCGCCGCTACCAGGCAGGATTTGCGAAGAACGCAGTGAAAGAGAGAGAACGATGGCGAAGAACGAAAAGAGAGTCCAGGTCACGTTGGCCTGTGAGGACTGCAAACGACGCAATTACATCACGATGAAGAACAAGGTCAACGACCGCGAGCGCATCGAGATGTCCAAGTACTGCCAGTGGGAGCGCAAGCACACGCTGCACAAGGAGACCCGCTAGTTGGAGCCTGCGGGCCACGGTGGTAAGATTCATGTTCCCTAACGCCACTCGTCACGTTGTGACGCGAGGCATCGAAGGGCAGTGGCTCAATTGGTAGAGCACCGGTCTCCAAAACCGGTGGTTGGGGGTTCGAGTCCCTCCTGCCCTGCGCAATGAGAGTTTTGTTGGATGAAGTGCGAACGAGAGACGTGAGATGAATCGCGAACAGAAGCGAATGATGCAAAAGCAGGGTCAGGTCGGTGCCGACGGCACGGCCGCACCTCGTCGCACCTCGCCTCAGGACGTGCAACGTCGCCGCAGCCAGCGCACCAAGCCCCGTCAGTTCTTCCGCGAGATCCGTGAAGAGATGCGCCAGGTCTCCTGGCCCACTCGTCCCGAGGTCATCAACTACACCACGATCGTGTTCTTCGTCCTGGTCTTCATGACCTCACTCATCTTCGGACTGGGCTATGGCTTCTCCAAGTTCGTCACGTTCCTCTTCAC
>CAWDCF010000003.1:0-70963 GCA_963800765.1 uncultured Acidimicrobiaceae bacterium | reverse complement strand
AGCGGACGCCCTGCTCCATATCCAGGCCGCCGACGTGGGTCACTTCGAGCAGGTCGTCGAGCGGATCAGGGCCGAGCCGTTCACCACGCGCACCAGGAGCGTGATCGTCATGTCCCGGCTGGTCGACCGGACCGGCGGTCCCGTGCCATCCGCCGCCGAGGGCGAGATCGCCCGCTTACCAGCCCGGCCCGCAGCCGTAATCCGTACGCACAGACGGATACGCCATAAGCATGCTCAGTCCAGTGACGTCCCGCCTGTCCGCCGATCACCGCCTGGCGTTCTGCCCGGGACGTGATTGCGAAAATTGCCGTGAATTGACGTCTTCCGCGCCTGCGGTAAGTCCCTGAGCAACTAGAGTGACGCGCATGCCGGAGACAGACAATGACCCGAGCGCGAGCACGGCCAGTTTTCGGGCTTTCGTGCAGCGTTCCGACGATGATGCAGCGAGGCGTCGGCGCGCGTCGTCCAACAGGGCAATCATCATGGTGGCCGCCGTCGTGTGCGCGCTGATCGTGATCGGCGTCCTGGTCGCAGCCGCTAACTGAGGCCGGGGGTCTAGCCCCCCGTCCGGGGCTTGGGCGCCTTCAGCCCGGGGGGATCTCACCCGAACCGCGCACGATCAGCTGCGTCCCGAGCTCGACGTGCTGAGTGGGCCCGCGCGTGCCCGCCAGCCGCCCGAAGAGCAGCTCCGCGGCCCGGCGGCCCATCTCGGCCGGGTTCTGTGCCACGACCGTCACACCGGGGTTCACCAGGTCGGCGACTCGAAATCGTCGATCCGACGAGTGCGATCCGCCTGCCGAGGCGGCGATCTCTCCAGCGCCAGACGGTGATCCGGTTGTTTCCGCAGAAGAGCGCCGTGATCGCCGACGGGCCCGCCAGCATCCGGCTTAGCGCATTCCTGATCCCGTCCGGCGCGGGCTTGGCCTTACCAGGAGGGATTCGTCTCCAGGTCGGCTCCGGCCATCGCTCCTGATAGCCCTGGTGGCGCCGCGCGAAGCCGTGTAGATGTGGGGGGCATCACCGATGAACCCGATCCTGCGGTGCCCCTGCCGGATGAGGTGGGTGACGCCGGTTCGTGTCCCGCCACGTTGTCCGCGAGGACCGCGTTGGCGTCGATCATCCCGGCCGGGCGGTCCACGAATACCGACGCGACCCCCGCGGCGATTTCCGGCAGCAGATACCGGTGATCGCCGGAGGCGGGAATGACGATCAGACCGTCGACGCGCCGCGCGCACAGGGCGAGGACCAGTTCCTGCTCCCGCTGCGGATCCTCATCACTCGATCCGGTGAAAAGCAGTGAGCCGTTCCAGTGCGCCACATCTTCCACGGCGCGCGAGAGCGCGGAGTAGAACGGGTCGCCAATGTCCTCCATGATGAGCCCGATGGAGGCGGTCTGCCCTTTTCGCAGCAGCCGGGCGCTGTCGTTGCGCCGGAAGCCGAGCTCGTTGATGGCGTTGCGGACCCGCGTGGCCGTTTCCGTGTCACGCCCGGTTCGTCGTTGACCACCCGCACACAGTTTGAGCGCCACCCCGGCGCGGGTCGCCACGTCTTTCATCGTGGGCCGGCCGTGGCCGTTCCGCACGACGAACTCCCTGGCCCATGACCGCTCTGCTGACCCCGGCCGCTCACCGAACCCGGACACCCCGCAGGCTCCGGCCGTCCCCGCGGCGCGCCAGTGGCGCCGTGGGCTCCGGGACCACCGCAGTCCGGCAGGCTCGCCCGGCTGAGCCGCCGTATGCCAGGCGCGCGGTCGCGGGGACGGCTGTCAAGATCGCTGACCATGGCTGCTTCCCATGTTCCTCTCGTCGCGATGTGGGAACGGTGGGCTGGCCGCCTGCCTGCTCCGGCGTCATGCATTCTGCCTGCCGCGCGATTCGTGCCGCCGGGCTGCGGCCGTCTCCGCGCGGCCGGGGCGTGCGTTGTACGCCCTTTGGCGGGCATGCCCGGGGCCGCGGCTCCCCCCCACCGCCAAGTGTGCTACAAAAGGCGCTTCACCGCTAATACGACATTGTCTTTTTAACGGGAATATGGTCTCCCGGCGTGTTGACCGCAGTTGTGCGTGCCGTGTTTCGGGAAAAATCACCCTTTGCGCGGTAAGAGGCATTGCGCGCTGTTTTTCTGCATGCTGACGGTCATGATTCGTCCCGAACGGGCCCACCCGGGAGTCCCCCGAACGCAGGAGCCCGTGGCCCCGGGTGCAGGAAGCCGCCGCCCCGGGTGCAGGAAGCCGCCGCCCCGGGCCCAGGAAGCCGCCGCCCCCGGCCGAGCAAGCGGCCCCCCCGGGCCCAAGGGGCGTCGGCCCGGGCGCCGGGCGGCCGGGGACACGTGCTTGGATATGCAGTGATGACGAGGGACGCGACGGCGGCTCGCCCCGCCCCCGCGATGACGATGAACGGCACCGGCTGACCGCCCTGGAGGGGCTCGCCGCTCGTCGCTGGACGCACTGTCGTCGGTGGCCTATGGGCCCGAGGCCATCCTTATCGTCCTGGTCACGGCGGGTGCGGCCGCGCTGAGGTTGGCGCTGCCCATCACGATCGCGATCGTCGTCCTGCTCGCCCTGCGGTGATCTCGTACCGCCAGGTCATCGAGGCCTTCACGTTCTCGCCGTCATACTCTCACTGACTCTTCCCGAGGTCACTCTTCGGACGAGCCTGCATCCAGTCGCGAACGAAGTGCCGATGTCAAACGCTGACCCCCTGCTCTGATCAGTTCGAGACATTCGTCGAACTCTGCGTCGTCGCCGTAGTAGGGATCGGCGAGGTCGAGGTTCTTGCCCGGGTCAAGAAGATTGCGTAGGAGCACGACTTGGGTCGTCTCGTTCGAGAGACGACGTCGGACGTCACTGGCGTGTTCACGGGTCATCGTCACGACGATGTCGTGGCGATCGAGGTACGCCCGGTCGGCGAATGCCGCGGGCGAACCCTCTCTTGAAAAGCCGGCTCGGTCGAGGGCGTCACGAGCTCGAGGGTCCATCGCGGCGCCCACGTGCCAATTCGCGGTGCCCGCGCTCGTGACCTCGACGCGACCACGAAGCGACGGATCGGCGTCGACCAGGTGAGCGAGCACGACCTCAGCCATCGGGGAGCGGCAGATGTTGCCGGTGCAGATCATGGCGACTCGAAGCGGCGCTTGTGGCAATTGACTCCTCAGAACGAATCCAATTTAGGGTGGCAATCTGGCCAAAAGTGACGTGCGAGCGCAATGTGGGAGTAACTACTATGGGTCAAGGATGGATCGGAAGGAGACGCGATGCCCCTCTCAGAGCATGAACAGCGAATCCTGGCCGAACTTGAGGAGTCACTCTCAAAACAGGATCCGCGTTTCGCCAAGAACGTTCGAGAGACCAACGTCTACTCCCACGGCGGACGTCGCGTTCGATGGGGAATCGCGGGGTTCGTGGTCGGTCTTCTAATTCTCATTCTCTGTTTCTCGACGTCGGTTCTCCTCGGGCTCGTCGGCGTGGCCCTCATGTTCATCTCCGCAGTAGTAATCGAGCGCAATGCTCGCCTTATGGGGCGTGCATCGTGGCAGGACATCACACGTTCTGGCCAGGGTGACGACTCCCGCGCGAACTATGGTCCTCGGACCAGTTCGCTTCGCGACTGGTTGTCGCGTCAGCGCCGCACTCGAGAATGACGTTCGCCGGGGTAGCGCGTAACGCGCCCCCGTGCTTGGCTCTCGACATTGGTGCGACCAAGGTGGAGGCCGCAATTGTTCACGCCGACGGAACACTCTCACGTCGTGCGCGACTCGTCGATGATGACCACGATGACCTCTTTGCGGGAATCGTTGAGATGGCGCGCGACGTGCTCGTCGCAGAGCCCGTCACCGTCGTCGGTGTGGGTTGTGCGGGACCGATGACCCGCGGCGGCGCCGAGGTCTCTCCACTGAACATCCCCTCGTGGCGTAACTTCCCGCTTCGTCAATCGCTTCGTGACGCGCTTGAGCTCGATGTCTTCATCGACGGTGATGCACGTTCGCTCGCCTTGGCCGAAGGTTCGTTTGGAGCGGCGCGCGACGATTCCTCGTATCTCTCCATGGTGGTGTCGACCGGCGTCGGCGGCGGCTTCGTGATCGACGGACGACTGCTCAATGGTGATTCGGGCAATGCGGGCCACATAGGTCATCTCAATGTGGTGCCCAACGGACGGATCTGCTCGTGCGGCGCGTTCGGCTGTCTCGAAGCCGAAGCGTCGGGATGGGCGATCGAAGAGATGACGGGCCACCCCGCGCAACAGGCCGATCAGGCGACACGTCAGCGTACGGCGACGCTGGTGGGCCGGGCCGTGGGCACGCTCGCGTCGGTTCTCGATTTCAACCGGTGCTACGTGGCGGGATCGGTCGCGTTGGGCTTCGGAGATGAGTTCTTCGAGGTTGCCAACAAGTCGGCGCGTGCCATGGCCCAGTTGCACTATTCGCAGCATCTCGAGATTCGACGAAGTGGACTGGGCGGTGACGGTCCGTTGCTCGGTGCCGCCCTCGTGGCGTGGGCCGGTGCGTCATGAGATCGCTGTGGGCGCCAGGGCTCGGTCGCTATCTCCTGCGACATCCCGCTGCGTCGGTCCCATTGGCACGAGCGGGGTGGCGACTGCGCCGTAATCAATGGGGGCGACACGCGCCGTTTCTGCCGCTTCCCGACCCCGCGTACTGGCACTTTCGTTTGGTGACCGTGAACGGCACGACTGGCGCGCTCTCGCCGACGTCGATGGTCGAGGCCGCGAAGTGGGCGCTTCGTCAGCCCCAGGGGCAGAGGTCGTGACGCGCGTTCTGTTGCTGAACGCAACGTTCGAGCCGTTACAACTCGTGAGCGAGCGTCGTGCGGTCGTGTTGATGCTCGCCGGTCGCGCCGAACCGATCGTCACGCCCGAGCATCCCAGTGTCTGTCGCTCGGCGAGTGTCGTGGTCGAGATACCTGCGATAGTGCGCCTGCACGACATGGTCAAACTCCCGTCGAAGGTGCGCACGCCGCCATTGACGCGAAGGTCGCTGCTGCTCCGAGATAGTTATCGGTGCGCCTACTGTCTCGAGCACGCCGACACCATTGATCACGTCGTACCGCGCAGTCGCGGTGGTCGACACGAATGGACCAACGTCGTCGCGGCCTGTCGTCATCACAACATGCAAAAGGGTGACCGGTTGCTCGAAGAGATTGGTTGGCGGATGCACTTCGAGCCGCGCGTGCCCGACGGTCCGTGGTGGCGGTGGCGCCACCTGCCCGACCCCGACCCGTTGTGGGCTCCGTACCTGCCACGGGCCTCGTGAACGAATCGGTCGCTGAACTCCACGACTACAACGAACTGCGCTCCGAGGGGTCGCCGTTGATGCTGGTGGTTCAGGTAGAACGACCAGTCCTGGTCCTCGGGAGCAGTCAGTCCACCGACATCCTCGACACCGGTCGCGTCGGCGACACGCCGATACGACGACGTCGCGGCGGTGGTGGTCTCGTCCTCTTGCAGCCCGGCGATATCTGGGTCGACTGGTGGGTTCCCGCCTCCGATGACCGATGGTCCGATGACGTCCACGTCGGCTCGCAGCTGGCGGGCGCTTGGTGGAAAGCGGCGTTGGCTCCGCTCGTGCAAGGAGTGATCTCGCTCCACGGCGGAGCGCTCGAGGGCGACCCGGCGTATCGACTCGTCTGTTTCGCTGGCGCTGGCCCGGGGGAGGTCTTCGTTGACGGACGCAAGGCCGTCGGTGTGACCCAATGGCGCGTACGTGAAGGCATGTTCCTCTCGAGCGCACTGCTCACGCACAATTCCGCCGCGATTCCTTCGTACTTGAGGGTCATCCCCGACGGTCTCGAGGGCGAACTCAATCACCACACGATGGCCACGCTAGGCATCCTCAGTTCGCAGGGGATCGTCGATTCGCTACGCGTCGCCAGCTCGCCCGCGACGTACCGCCCCATCGAACTCGCGCTCTAGATCTCTCTCTCCGAAGACCGCCAACCCGACCCGTCACGTCCCAGCGACGTGCGGCGCCCAGAATTGGCTCCGAATTGTTCTGATTTGCTTTCGAGTGGGGGTAAGTGGTGTAATGTGTCACGGAATGGGGGATAGTGGAGAACCCGGGGAGGGAAGTCGATGCTTAGTTTCGTTGGTCAGTATCAGCACTCGCTGGACGCCAAAGGTCGACTCATCCTGCCCGCGAAGTTCCGCACCGAGTTCGAGCGTGGGGGCCACCTCAGTCCCGGCACCGAGGGATGCATCGCACTTTGGACGCCGGGGGAGTTCGCTCGACAGAGCGACGAGCGCCTCGAGCAAAGCCGCGGTGGCGGGTCGGTGGACCGTCGTCAGGTTCGCTATTGGGCGGCCAACTCCTCGGACGTCGAATTCGACAAGCAGGGTCGCTTCGCGTTACCTCCGTCGATCCGTGAATACGGCCAACTCAACGGCGAGGTGCTGATCGTCGGATCGCTCGACCACATTGAACTGTGGAACCCCACTATCTACTCCGAGCAGGTGAACTCGGCCGAGGAGCTTTTTAAGCAGGGCAGTGACTAATGGAAGGAGTGCAACAGAAGTATCGGCCGCGGACCATGCGCAGCCTGGCAATCGTCAAGACGGGTAGAGGATCCTCCTCCGCCTGCTCTCCCGTTTTGACGATTGAAAGGCTGCAGATGGCCCAGGACAGTTATCACGTACCAGTGCTCGAGAGCGAAATCGTCGAGCTGTTCGTCAGCCAAGGCGCTGGCGTAGTCGTTGACGCCACCTTGGGTGGCGCCGGGCACGCCGCGGCGCTGCTGGACGCGGCACCCCACCTTCGAGTCCTTGGTATCGATCGTGATCCTGATGCTCGAGACGCCTCACGAACGCGTCTCGCTCCCTTCGAAGGTCGTGTCCGGATCGTGGACGCGACCTTCGGCCAACTACGTGACGTGGTGGCCGAAAACTCCGATTTCATCGGACTCGAACCCGTGGTGGGCGTGCTGATGGACCTCGGAGTCTCGTCGCACCAACTCGATGACGCGGCGCGTGGATTCTCATTTCGTGCCGACGCTCCTCTCGATATGCGCATGGACCCGTCCCAGGGCGAGACTGCGGCGCAGTATCTCAGCCGCGTCGATCTCCATGAGTTCGTACGGGTACTGCGAGATAATGGCGAGAACCGCTTTGCGGGCTCGATCGCCAAATCTGTCCTCGAACGCCAACCCCAGACCACTTTCGAACTGGTGGAGGCGGTGGAGCGGGCCGTTCCAATGGCCGCGCGGCGCCGTGGTCACGTCGCGACACGAGTGTTCCAGGCGCTGCGCATCGTCGTCAACGCGGAGGAGGACCAACTGGTCCAAGGTCTCGACGCGGCCCTCGACGTCCTGAGCGCCGGGGGAGTGCTCGTCGTTATCTCCTATCACTCCGGCGAAGATCGCGTCGTCAAGTCGACGTTGCGCGAAGCCGAAACCGGGGGTTGTCATTGCCCGCCGGAACTGGGATGTGTCTGTGGCGCCGTACCGAGGGTCTCAGTCTTCAAGGCGAGTGCTCGCCTCGCGACGCCCGGTGAGATTGCCCTGAACCCGAGGGCTCGATCTGCTCGACTTCGCGTCGCGCGCAAACTCTCATGAGCGTTGTCAGCATTCCGCGTCGCCTCGACACGCGTCGACCGCGAACGACGACCAAACCGGCCACTCGGCCCGACACTCGTCGTCGACCTTCGCACGTCGCGGTGGCACCGCGTCGACGTGCGGTCACGACGTCATGGCGTGCGGCGTCGTCACTACGAAAGTCGTCGATCATCGTGATCCTGGCCCTGGCTCTCTCCATGGCCGGAAGCATGGTGGTGGCGAATCGACAGGTCCAGCTTCACTCCTTGCAAAGCCAACTCCTGCAGGCCCAATCAACCTTCGCCGAGCAGGTGGGCTCACTCACTGACATGTCCGCACCAAGCCAAATTGCGACCAAGGCGGGCGCGTTGCATTTGGTTGACCCTCTCACGGTGACGCAAGTCCCCGCTACGCCGCTTGATGCGCTGCTGCCGCCTCCGAAGTTCTTGGGTTATGCACCGGTGACATCAAGGACGCTTCGGTGAGCACCCACTACTCGTCCACTCACGCACGCAGTCAAGTCCTTCATCACCCCTCACGCCAGCGGGTGAGCGGTCCACGACGTCTGCTGCTGCTGCGTGCCCTCCTCGCCCTCGCATTCGTGGCGCTCGGCGTACGTCTGTTTTTCGTCCAGGTGGTCGACCACGCTCACTACGCCGCGATCTCGGCCGACCAGGTGCAAGTCAAGGTCACCACGACGGCACTGCGAGCGGGCATTTATGACCGCGAAGGTCAGATCCTCGCGGTCTCACGCCCGACCTCGAGGGTCGTGGCCGACGACTTCCAGATCACACACCCCTTTCGCGAAGCTCAGGCCCTGTCGCGGCTCGTCCAAGTGCCGGTGAGTCGCCTCCTTCACCTCCTCACCGAGAAGAACGGATTCGTGATCTTGAATGGCCAGTTGAACTTGAACGCCGGGCACGAAGTCTCGTCAATGGACTTTCCCGGCATCGTCGTGCAGAACTCCTCGGTGCGCACGTACCCGAACGGCCCTATCGCGACGTCGGTCATCGGCGGCACCAATGCCGCCGGTGCCGGTTCAGCCGGACTCGAATATCAGTACCAGAAGTTACTGGCGGGTCAGACCGGTCTGTCGCGCGAGTTCGCGTCCTCGTCGGGCGTGAGTCTGCCCAATTCTTCCACCACGGTCATCCGCAAAGCGAAACCGGGCGTCGGACTCGAACTGACGTTGGACACCTCGCTGCAGTACGTCGCGGAACGCGACCTCGCGCGTCAGCTCGCAGCCACTGACGCCGTGTCAGGCGTCGCGGTCGTGATGGACGTGAAGACCGGCGAGATCCTCGCCGACGCGTCGCTCGCCAACACCAAGTCCCACCCCGGCGTGCTCGGTCCGATCCCCGTCTGGGGAAAGAGCGTTGGGGCGGCGGGCGTCGAACAGACGATCAATAATCTGGCCTTTAGCCAGACATACGAACCGGGTTCGGTCTTCAAGGTGGTCACGTTCTCCGCGGCGCTCCAGGCCGGCCTCATCACACCATCCACCGTTATTACCGTCCCCAATTCGGTGACCGTCGGCGGGCGCTACTTCCACGATGCCGAACAGCACCCGCTCGAGCACCTGACGGCCACTCAGGTCCTCGCCGAGTCCTCGAACATCGGGACGTATGAGATCGGCACGCGCGTAGGAGCATCGGGACTCCTGGCTCAGGTCGAGCGTCTCGGTTTCGGTCAGACGACCTCAGTCAATTTTCCGGGCGAGTCGTCCGGACTGCTCGTCAACGCGGCGAAGTGGCACAACGCCGACCAGGTGGCACTCCCGATTGGTCAAGTTGACGCGGTGCCCGCGATTCAGGTCCTGGACGCCTACAACGCCATCGCCAACGGCGGCAACTTCATTGAACCCAAGCTCGTCCGTGGTTACGTCTACGCCAACGGCGCCGTGAAGGCGACCCCGCCCAGTGCCAAGCGCGAAGCTCTCTCCCCGAGCGTGGACGCCACGATGGTCAAGATGCTCGAACAGGTTGTACTCGCCGGGACCGGGACGAACGCCATCATCCCGGGCTACAGCGTCGCTGGCAAGACGGGCACCGCGACGATGCCCTACCCCGGTAAGGACAAACTCCTGGTCGGGGACTATAACGCAAGCTTCGTCGGCTTCGCCCCCGCCAACAACCCGGTACTGTCGATGATTGTGGTCGTAGAGCGTCCCGAGACGACAATTTTCGGTGGCGCGGTCGCCGCACCGATCTTCCAACAGGTCATGTCCTACGCCTTGCACCACTACAACATCCCCTCTAATGGCACCAATCAGCGTCCCCTTCACGGCGCGGGTGCCTCGATCTCCTCGGACGTGACCTGATGCAATTGGGTGACATCCTGGACGACCTCGCGCTCGACGTGGCCACGGGCTGCCTCGAGATCAGCCACGTCGACATCGACTCGCGTGAGTGCGTGCCGGGCTCACTCTTCTTCGCCCTTCCTGGCGGCGCCACGAACGGCTCGCTGTTCGCCCACGACGCGGTGGACCGCGGCGCAGTCTGTGTCGTGTCGAGTGAGGAGCTCTCCGTCGAGGTTCCGGTGATCGTCGTCCCGGCGAGCCAACTTCGAGCCCTGTGCGCACACGCGAGTGCCGCGGTCGTCGGGCACCCCGAGACCAAGACGCAACTCGTCGCGGTGACGGGAACGAACGGCAAGACCAGCGTCACCACCATCGTCGCTACCTTGGCGCGGGCGCTGTCGTGGAACGGCGCGAACATCGGCACGCTCACGAACGCGCGTACGACGCCCGCGTCGCCTGAACTCTTTCGAACACTTGCCGCTCTGGTGGACAATTTCGATCCCGCGGTCCATCGTTCGCTCGTGGCGATGGAGGTCTCGAGCCACGCAATCGATCAACTTCGTGTTGAGGGCCTCGAGTTCACCGTGGCCGCGTTCACCAACCTCAGCCACGAGCACCTCGACTATCACGGGACGATGGAGGAGTACTTCATCGTGAAGTCCAAACTCTTCACGGCCGAACACTCCCATCGCGCCGTGATTTGGACCGACGACCCCTTCGGTGTCCGCTTAGCCGCGATGACGTCGCTTCCGGTCACCGCCGTGACACGCGGCGACGCCGCCGACGTGTTGACCTCGCTCACGGGTACCACGTTCTTCTGGCGCGGACATCTGGTCAACTCCAAGCTCGTAGGTGATTACAACGTCGACAACGCGCTGATCGCGATGGCGATCATGAGCGTGCTCGGCGTCGACGACGAATCGATCGCCTCGGCGATGAGCCTGGTCAACGCCGTCCCCGGCCGGTTCGACGTGGTGCGCGATGGCGACACGACGGTCATCGTCGACTACGCCCACACGCCAGAGGGGCTACATCGACTCCTGCTGGACGTTCGCGCGCTGTCGCCGGACGGTCGGATCATCACCGTCTTTGGTTGCGGGGGTGACCGCGACCGCGCCAAACGACCCGAGATGGGCTTGGTCGCCTCGACCTACTCCGACGAGACGATCGTCACGTCGGACAATCCACGATCCGAGGACCCCGACGCCATCATCGATGAGGTCATGTCGGGAGTGCTCGACGGCGCGTCGGTCCGCCGGGAGAGCGATCGCCGTCACGCCATCGAAGAAGCGCTCTCACTCGCGTCGCGAGGCGACGTCGTCGTGGTGGCCGGCAAGGGCCACGAGACGACACAGACCTTTGGTGACACCGTGCTCTCCTTCGACGATCGGGTCGTCGCGCTCGAGTTGTTACGGAGGACCTCGTGTTGAGTCTGATGGAGTCCGGTGGCGTCGGCTTTCTCTTCGCCCTGCTCGTCACCCCTCTTTGGATTCGCTCCCTCACGCGACGATCCTTTGGCCAACAGATTCACGCGGACCTGCTCTCGACGCACGACCACAAGGCCGGCACGCCCACCATGGGCGGAGTGATCATCGTCGTCGCCGGTGTCGCTGGGTACCTCATGGGGCACGTCGGCACCTCGATCGTATTCACGCGTAGCGGTATCCTCGTGATCTCAGTGATCGTGGCGTCGGGCTTCTTGGGTTTTCTCGACGACTATCTCAGTATCCGCAATGCTCGCAATCTCGGTCTCAACAAGCGGGGCAAGTTCGCCGGTCAACTGGTCATCGCCGCCATCTTCGCGGTGCTCGCCATTGACTGGGTCCACACGTCGACGAACCTCTCCTTCACGCGGTTCTCGCTGCCGGGATGGAACCTGACGGCGGTCGGCTGGGTCCTACTCGCCATCTTCGTCATCATCGCCGCGACGAATGCCGTCAACTTGACCGACGGCCTCGATGGTCTGGCCGCCGGCTCGAGCACGTTCTGTTTTGGCGTGCTCTCCATCATCGGCTATTGGCAGTTCCGTCATTTCTCGATCTACCACCTGCACGCCGCTCTCGACCTCGGCCTCGTCGCGGTGGGCCTCGTGGGCGGCTGTCTCGGTTTCCTTTGGTGGAACGCGGCGCCCGCGAAGATCATCATGGGTGATACCGGCGCGCTCGCCATCGGCTCAGGGCTCGGGGCTCTCTGCCTCTTGATGAACTTGGATCTCCTGTTGCCAATCATCGGCGGCCTCTTCGTCATGGAGACGGCATCGGTCATCGTCCAGGTCATTAGTTTTCGGCTCTTCGGACGGCGAGTCTTTCGAATCACGCCGATCCACCATCACTTTGAGTTCCGTGGTTGGCCCGAATTCACCATCATCGTTCGTTTTTGGATTCTCGCTGGCCTGCTCGCCATGTTCGGCCTGGGTATCTTCTACGGCGACTTCCTGAAGATCGCCAAGGTGGTGTGACGATGGCCCTGCGACAAAAGGACCTGCGACGAAGTGCGTCGAAGAAGCCGCCGAAACGGGCCACGACTGTCGAAGCGGCGTCGCGCGACCGTTCGCTCTGGCAACCCATGCCTCGAGGTGTCGCCAACGGGCGGATGCTGTTGGTGATCACCGCCTTGATGGTCACCTTCGGCACCATTGCCGTCGCGTCGGCGAGCGAGGGCCAGTCGTCGGCCAACGGTGGATCGGCCTGGTCGATCATGATCCACGACCTGGTCTACCTCGGTTTCGGACTCTTCGCGCTCTACCTCGCGACCCGCGTGCGACTCGATCGCCTCGTCAAGAGTGCGCCCTGGCTGGCGGTCTTCGGCATTGGTCTGCTGCTCGCAGTTCGCGCCGTGGGCGTGACCAGCAACGGTGGGAAGCGGTGGCTGAACCTCCACGCCATCTACCTCCAGCCTTCGGAACTGTTCAAACTCTTCACCGTCTTGTTCATTGCGTGGCTCGTCCAGCACCATCACGATGAACTCGGTCATTGGCGACAGCTCGCGATATGGACGGTGCCCGTCACCTTCGGGTGTGCACTCATCGTCATTGAACCCGACATCGGCACGTCGTCGGTGGTGCTCATCATCGCCTTCTCAATGCTCGCGGTCGGGGGACTGTCACGTCGAATGCTGACGCGCGTTGGGCTGCTTGGCGCAACCGTCTTCATTGCCTACATGGCGTCGAAGCCCTATTCGGCGCGCCGCTTCTTCTCGTTCCTGCACCCCAACTCCAACCTGCTCGCCAGTGGCTACCAGCTGGCGCAGAGTCGAATTGGCTTGGGCGCCGGTGGCGTCGCGGGACTCGGCCTCGGTCACAGTCGTGAGAAGTGGGGCCTCCTGCCCAATCCCCACACCGACTTCATCTTCACGATCATCGGTGAGGAGTTGGGTTTCATCGGCACGCTCGCCGTACTGGCCCTGTTCATCGCGTTCATGTTCGCGTCGATTCGCATCGCCCAGCGTTGTACCAACTCGGTCTATCGATTGATCGCCATCGGCATCTCGACCTGGATTGCGGTGGAGGCATTGATCAACATTGCGTCGGTCGTGGGGTGGTGGGCCGTCACGGGAATCCCACTGCCCTTCTTCTCCTACGGAGGGACCGCGCTCATCACCGAGCTCTTCGCCGTCGGACTCCTCTACAACATCGCGCACGATAAGAGCCACAGCGGTGACGTCACGATCCGCGAACATCGCACGACGAACTTCCGCGAGACGATCGAACGGACGTCGCATCCGATGCGCTCGCGCGGGACCACCAAACGCCCGGATCGCTGATGCCCGGGCCCATCGTCATCACCGGGGGTGGGACCGGAGGCCACGTGTTCCCGATGAAGGCCGTCGCGGACGCCTTGCGCGGGCGCGGCGTCGAGGCGGAGGACCTGCGTTTCGTTGGAAGTCGTCGAGGTCAGGAGTCGACGCTCCTCGCCTCGAGCGATATCGCCTTGACACTGCTGCCCGGTCGAGGTCTGCGTCGATCCTTCGCTCCCGGGGCGCTCCTCGACAACGTGGGGGCGATGGTGGCACTCCTCGGCGCCGTGACCATGGCGAGCGTGCACGTGCGACGGTGGCGTCCGTCGGTCGTCGTCTCCCTCGGCGGGTACGCCTCGTTCGCGACCTCGCTCGCCGCGGTGCTCTGGCGCCGTCCGTTGGTCCTCATCGAACTTGACGCCGAGCCCGGCGCCGCACAGCGACTGCTCGCACGCTTCGCCCGTGCCCGATGTACCGCGTTCCCTTCGTCGGACCCGAGAGCCGTCGTCACGGGCGCGCCGCTTCGCGCCGAAGTGGTCGGCGTCGCACGAACTCCCGCGGCCCAGCAGTCGGCCCGAGCGGGCGCCGTGCCGCCGATCGAAGAGGGGCGCCGCGTCGTCGTGGTCATGACCGGTTCACTCGGATCGACGTCAGTCAATCGTGCGGTGCTGGATCTCGCGCGACGTTGGTCCCGTCGCACCGATCGAACGTTGATCCACGTGAGTGGCCGACGAGACTTCGAGATGGTCCAACGAGAGGCCCCGACGACCAACGGTCTCGATTACCGGATCGTCGAGTTCGCCGACATGACGAAACTCTGGGCGGTGTGCGACGTGGCCATCTGTCGCGCCGGGGCATCAACGCTCGCCGAACTCACGACGCTCAGCATTCCTTCGATCATCGTCCCACTCCCGGGCATGAGCGATCACCAGACCAAGAACGCCCTCGTCGTGGTTGAAGCGGGGGGAGCGACGCTCGTCCTCGACCGCGAGTGCACCGGCGCCAAACTCGAGGGCAGCCTCGAGACGATGATGGAGCCCGAGACCCTTGCGTCCATGGCACAGCGCGCGGGCACGCTCGGACGAAAGGACGCCGCCACGTCCATCGCGTTGGTCGTGGGCGAGGTCGGAGGATGGACGTGAGCGTGCGCCGTGACGCTCGAGTGCACATCGTGGGTGTCGGCGGCGCGGGCATGAGTGGCGTCGCTCGGCTCCTCGTCGAGCGCGGCGCGCGCGTGAGCGGCAGTGACGCGCAAGACTCATCGGCCTTGGAGGGCCTTCGCGCGCTCGGCGTCGACGTCTACGTCGGGCACGACGCGCACCACGGTGCCGACGCCGACGTGGTGTTGTGGTCACCCGCCATCGCCACCGATAACCCCGAGTTGGCCGCGGCCCGGGCCCGTGGCGCGCTCATGATGAACCGTGCGGCGCTCTTTGGCGAACTCGCCACGGAGCAACGAGTCCTCGGCCTCACCGGCACGCACGGCAAGACCACCGCGACGTCGATGTTGGTCCAGGTCCTCTTCGCGAGTGGTCGTGACGACGGACGGCTCCTCGGCGTCGAAGTCCTCGGGGTGGGCGCGAACGGACACTTCGGGAGCGACGACCTGGTCGTCGAACTCGACGAGAGTTACGGAACGTTCGCCGAGGTCGCGCCCTACGCCCTCGGACTTCTCAACGTCGAGCCCGACCACCTCGATCACTACGGCTCACTCGACGCGCTCGAGGAGGCCTTCGCGGCGCTCGTCGAGCGCACCAGCGGACCAGTCGTGGTCTGGAGCGATGACGGGGGCGCGCGCCGGGTCGCCGAGCGCGCCCAGCGTGAGGTCATCGACGTGGGCACCGCCGACGACGCGACGTGGCACGTCGGGGATGTGGCGGTGCGGCGCGACTCCAGTTCCTTCACCCTGCGTGGCCCGGGCGTCGACGTTCTCTTGACGCTGCAGGTCTCGGGGGCGCACAACGTCGCTGACGCGGCGGTCGTGGCGGTCCTCGCGATCTCGCTCGGGATCTCGCTCGATGACGTCGCGACGGGTCTCGCCCGCTTCGAAGGGGCGCCGCGACGGTTCCAACTGCTCGGCACGTGGAGGGACGTCGACGTCTACGAGAGCTACGCCCATCTCCCGGGCGAGATCACGGCGATCGTGAACGCCACCCACGCCGCCGGCTACGAACGCATCCTGGCCGTCTTCCAACCACACCGCGTGACGCGGACGCTCAACCTCGTCCACGAGTTCGCCGCGGCGTTCGACGGGGTCTCGACGGTCATCGTGACCGATATCTACCGGGCCGGCGAGGAGAACCCGACGGGGGTGACCGGCGAGGTCATCGAGCGCGCGATCGGCGAGCGCGGGGCGGGCGTTCGCCACGTCTACTGCGCCAGGCTCGATGACGTACCCGGCGTCCTCGAGGACCTGCGCGGTGACCACGACGTGGTCGTGTTACTCGGGGCCGGGGACGTGGCCTCGATCGCCCCTCGACTGCGAGGCGTGACGTGAGCGTTCTCGACGACCTGATCGAGGTCGGCGCCGGGCGCGTGAGCGAGCACGCGGTGTTCGGCGCGCGCACCACCTACCGTGTCGGCGGCACGGTGCGCGCCTTGGTCACGTTGTCCTCGCCCCGTGACCTCGAAGAACTCGGTCCATTGATGCGTGACTGCGGGCTCGACATCTTCGTGCTCGGCAACGGCTCGAACCTGCTCGTAGCCGACGGTGAGCACGAAGTGCTCGGCGTCCATCTCAACGGGGAATTCCTCGAGTTGACGACGCGCGATGAGGGTGACACCGTCGTGGTCGAGGCGGGCGCCGGTCTGGACCTGCCCATCGCGGCCCGGCGACTCGCGAAATCAGGGGTCGTCGGTTTCGAGTGGGCCGTGGGCGTCCCGGGGACCTTTGGCGGCGCCGTCGTGATGAACGCCGGTGGACACGGCTCGGACATGAACGCGTCGGTCCACTCGCTCGTTGCGTGGTCGCGCCGTGGCACCCGGACCTGGACCCACGACGAACTGGCGTTTCGCTATCGCGGGAGCGCCCTGGGTCGCGGCGACCTCGTGACCAACGTGACCCTGCACCTCGCCGCGGGCGACGCGGAGGCGGCCCAGGAGGAGATTCGTGAGGTCGTGCGCTGGCGACGGGCCAACCAACCCGGTGGCGCGAATGCCGGCAGCGCCTTTCGCAACCCCGAAGGCGACTACGCCGGTCGCCTGATCGAAGCGGCGGGCTGCAAGGGACTGCGCATCGGCACCGCGGTGGTCAGCGAGAAGCACGCGAACTTCATCATCGCCGACGCCGCCGGGCGCGCGAACGACGTCTACGAACTGCTCCTCACCGTGCGCCAGAGGGTTCTCGACCGCACCGGTGTGTCCTTGACGAGCGAGCACCGATTCCTCGGCTTCGAGGCGGTCCCATGACCCGGCGCGAACGCGACGTCGGCAGTTTCGTCAACGACACCAAGGTGCGCACGCGCCATCGCCAGAAGATCGAGGCGCCGCGACGCCCGGCGGTGACCGCCATCGACGAGCGTCCTCGCCGGCGCCGGTCCCGACTGATCAAGTTCTCGGTGGCCGTTATCGTGACACTGGCGACGCTGGCGGTCGCGGGCGAGTGGGTGCTTCGTCAGTCGTACTTTCGCGTGCAGCACGTCACCTTCGTCGGCGTCCACCACGAGCCGCTGGCCCTGGTGATGGCGGCCTCGGGCCTCGAGGACCATCCGACGATGATGGACGTGTCCAGCACGACGCTCAAACAGAACCTCGCGCAGTTCCCGTGGATCAAACACGTGACGCTCGTCAAACACTGGCCGAGCACGGTCGTGGTGACGGTGCAGGAGACGACGGCCGTGGCCGTGGCGTTCGGTGCGAAGCACGTGCTGCAGTACGTCGACGTGAACGGACGCGACCTCGGACCGGCACCGCTGCACGCGAACTACCCGACGCTGCGCTTCGTCGATCCGCGCAACGGCTCCTGGCCCTTCGAACACGCCGGGCGCTCCGCCGCGTACGTGGCGAGCCAACTGCCGCCGGCGTTCGCCGCTCAGGTCTCGGTCATCACCGAGGACGATCACGGTCGCGTCGTACTGCAGATGACGACGCCGGTGCAGTTCATCCTCGGACCGCCGACGCAGTTGCACGCGAAGTTCGTCGCGATTGCGTCGGTGATCGCGCACACCACGCTCTCACCCGGCGACGTGGTTGACGCGACGGTTCCCGACGAATTGGCGGTCACGGGACCGGCACCGTCCTAAAGCGTGCCATTTGACCGAAAACCGTGGTCTGACTAGCCTTCGATGACGTTTCTTCTCCAATGTCCACGCCCTCGTCGACGGTGCGACACAATGGAGTGGTTAACCAAGGGGAATTCATGAGTCTCAATCAGAACAACTACCACGCCGTGATCAAAGTGATCGGCGTCGGTGGCGGCGGAGTGAACGCGGTGAATCGCATGATCTCCTCGGGGCTGCGAAACATCGAATTCATCGCGGCCAACACTGACGCCCAGGCTCTGTTGATGAGCGAAGCCGACCTGAAGCTCGACATTGGTCGCGAGCTCACCAAGGGGCTCGGCGCCGGTAGTGACCCTGAGATCGGCCGCCAAGCGGCCGAGGATCATCGAGGCGAGATCGAAGAGGCGTTGATGGAGACCGACATGGTCTTCATCACCGCCGGTGAAGGCGGTGGTACCGGAACCGGTGCGGCGCCCGTGGTGGCCGAGATCGCTCGCGGACTGGGCATTTTGACGATTGGCGTCGTGACCCGCCCCTTCTCCTTTGAGGGCAAGCGACGCGCGACCCAGGCCGAGAAGGGTATCCAAGCGCTGCGCGACAAGGTCGACACGCTCATCGTGATACCCAATGACCGCCTGCTCTCGGTGACCGCGCCCGACACCTCGATGCTCGACGCCTTCAAGATCGCCGACGACGTCCTGCTCTCGGCGGTGCGCGGCGTGACCGACCTGATCACGGTGCCGGGACTGATCAACACGGACTTCGCCGACGTGAACGCCATCATGCGTAACGCCGGCACCGCCATCATGGGTGTGGGGACCTCGACGGGCGAAGGCCGTGCGGTCAATGCCGCGCGAGCGGCCATCACGTCGCCGTTGCTCGAGGCGTCGATCGACGGCGCCCGGGGCATCTTGATGAACATCGTGGGTGGGCCTGACGTCACGCTCAACGAAGTGACCCAGGCGGCCGAGATCATCCATTCGGTCGCGCACCCCGACGCCAACATCATCTTCGGCAGTGTCATTGACGAGTCCATCGGTGACTCGGTGCGCGTCACGGTGATCGCGGCCGGCTTCGACCACAACGCGCCGACGAAGGTCGCGGCGGTCACCACCGTGGAACCGGCGATGACCGAAGGTCCACGCAGCGACATCTTCACGAGCACCACCAATGACGACTTCTTCGACGTCGGTGGCGATGACGACCTTCCCAGCTTCCTCCGCTAACGAACTCGTCCAACGCGTCGCACACAACTTGGCGGACGTGCGCGCACGCATTGCCGCCACCGGCCGCGACCTCGCATCGGTGCGCATCGTGGCGGTCACCAAGACCTTCGGTGTCGACGCGGTACGCGCGGCACGGTCGAATGGTCTGACGGACCTGGGCGAGAACTACGTCGACGAACTGTGTGAGAAGCGCGCGCAGAGTGACGACGCGACGATCACGTGGTACTACCTCGGCGCGCTGCAGTCGAACAAGGTACGTCGAGTGGTCGAGTGCGCGGACGTCGTGTGTGGCGTGTCGCGTCTCAAGGAGATGGAGCGAATCGCCAGGTTCGCACCATCGAGAGGCCTCTACGTCCAGGTCGACTACACCGGTGCGCCCGAGCGCAACGGCGCGCCCGAGGGCGACGTGGCCCTCCTCGTGGCGCGTGGACGGGTGCTCGGACTGAACGTGCGCGGCCTCATGACGGTGGCGCCCAATGACCGTGACGGCGCTCGCAAGGCCTTTCGATCACTTGGCGCGTTGGCCGACGACCTCGGTCTGGTGGAACGTTCGATGGGCATGAGCGACGACCTGGAATTGGCTTGTGAATTCGGAACCAGCGAGGTGCGAATCGGGCGCGCGCTCTTCGGCGAGCGAGATGCCCGCTGAGCCTCCTGACCTAACATGGGTGAAGGCGTCGGACCGCGAGGAGAAGTAGATGAACGATAAGTTGCGCGGGTTCCTAGGTTTCCTAGGCCTGATTGAAGACGAGTACGGCGAATATGGCTCGACCGGGGCCGCCCCAGCACGGCCCTTCAGCGAACAGGCGACCGGCCCGAGCGACGCGGAGTGGGCGCCGCCGACCGCGGAGCGACAGTTCCCCACGTCCTCGACGACGTCGACGCCGATGCGACCGACGAGCAACCCAGCGCGCACGACGTCCATCTCGGTGCTCGACGCCTCAGGCCAGGCGCCGCGGATCCGTCCGATCCAAAACGGTGCCGCGTCGCGTGGGGTCTCCTCGTTCTCTCAAGAGCGCGACGTCGCGATCTTCGTGCCACGTTCCTACGACGAGTCGCGTCGCATCACTGACCTGCTGCGTTCGAATCGTGCGGTCGTGCTCAACGTCCTCTCGGTCGACTCGAACCTCGGGCGCCGACTCGTGGACTTCGCCTCGGGTACCGCGTACGCGCTGAACGCCAAGATCGAGATTCTCGGCAACAGCATCTATCTCATCAGCCCTCAAGGAATGCACCTCGGACCCGAAGCGAAGGATCGATTGCGCGCGACGAATTATCGCGACCTCGGCGACGTATGACGATTGTCCATGACCTGATCTCCCTCTATATCTACATCCTGCTCGCGGTCATCTTCCTGAGCTGGATTCCCGTCACGAGATCCGACGGGGCGCTCGCGACAACGAATCGAGTACTGCGACGCCTGACCGAGCCCGTGCTGCAACCACTTCGCGCCATCTTGCCGCGACCGACCTTCGGTGGCGTCGGCATCGACCTGTCGGCGCTCGTCGCGCTCATTCTTCTCGAGGTCATCAACCGCTATATCTAGTGCGTTCAATACATCGTGGCGCGCAGGTACGGCAGTAGTGTTGCTGCATGGATAGTACGGAATCGTCGTTCTCCGCGATCGACGCCATTGACACGGTCGCCTTCAAGATTGGCGTCCGGGGGTACAACGTCGACGAAGTCGACGACTTCCTCGAACGGCTCTCGGGCGAGGTGCACCAACTGAAGGAACTCGTCCAGCAACAACGCCAGCAACTGCGCCAAGCGGGGGAGCGCATCAACCAGCTCGACGCCCGTCCGGCCAGTGCACCGGCGCCGGCCCCCGCCCCGGCGGCGCCGATGGCGGCCCCCGCGCCGGCCCCCGTTCGAAACGTCTCGGTGAGCGGCGCCGAACAAGTGACCGCGATGATCGTGATGGCCCAGCAGTTCATCGAACAGGCGCAGGCCGAAGCGGAGAGCAAGGCCCGCGAGATGACGACCGGCGCACAAGAGCGTGCCCGAGAGATCGTCGCCGAAGCGCGCAGTCGCGCCGAAGACGAAGTCAACCGACTCAACGGGCTCAAGCAGCGTCTGAGCGAGGACGTGGAGACCCTGACGCGACAGCTTGACTCGGAGCGCAAGCGTCTGAGCAGCGCCTTGGCGGAGTTCTCGCGCTGGATCGACAGTTCACTCCAGGTAGGTGGCGTTCGTGCACCGAGTCCCGTCGCGCCGCCCGCGCCGGTGCTACCGGCACGTCCGCTCGCGACTCCTCCTCCGGCACCGGCACCGGTCCTCGACGATCAGAGCACCGCTCAAGTCCTCAACTTCGAACAGCCCTCACGAGACGATCGACTGTAACGCCATCGCAAACTGGTAGGGTCGGCCCGCACTTGTTGTGTGCAATGTCGAGGAGTTGACCATGCCGTCCAGCGTAAAACCCACTAAGAAGGCCCCCACGAAGGTGGTGGCGGCCAAGAAGACGGTCGTGAAGCACGCTCCCACCAAGAAGGTTGTTGCGAAGAAGTCGCCCGCGAAGAAGGTGCCCGCGAAGAAGGCGCCCGCGAAGAAGCCGGTCGCGAAGAAGGTTGCTCCGAAGAAGGCCCCCGCGAAGAAGGCTCCCGCGAAGAAGGCGCTGAAGAAAGTCACGTCGCTGAGCGCCGCCCAAAAGTCGGCCGCGGCGAAGAAGGTGCTCGCCGAGCGCGCGAAGGCCGCCGCCGCGCTGAAACTGCAACGCGAGCGCGAGGCCAAGGCCAAGGCCGCCGCCAAGGCGAAAGCGGTCGCGGCCAAGGCCAAGGCCGTGTCGGCCGCCAAGGCCAAGAAGGAGCGCGACGCGCGCACCAAGGTGGCCCTGAAGGAGCGTGAGGTACAGCGCAAGGCCCGTGAGAAGGCCGCCACCGAGGCGAAGAAGCAGCGCGAGATCGACGCCAAGCGCAAGGCCATCGAGAACGAGAAACTGCGCAAGATCCGAGAGATTGAGAAGCGCAATCTGGACGAGCTGAAGCGCCAGGAGCGACGCGATGCCGAGGAGCGCAAGCGCCAAGAGGCGCTCGAGCGCAAGATGCACTCCAAGCCCTACGGCGACGACCCCGAGTTCCTCGAAGAGCTCCGCGTCCTGCTGCTCGAGACGCGAGACGCCACCAACGTCGACATCGCCATCATGGACTCTGAGGCCGATGAGATGTTGGTCGATCGTGAGCGCCTCGAGTACGACGACGAAGACGGCTCGAGTGTCGCTTCGGATATCCAGCGCGACCAGAAGAAGGACCTGGCGTCGGTGCTTCGTCTGAAGGTCGACGAGATCGATGTTGCGTTGGCGCGTATCGCCGACGGAAGCTACGGGCGATGTGACGAATGCTACGAGCCGATCTCGAAGGCACGACTGCTGGCTCAGTTGCCGGTCTTCATGTGTGTCTCGTGCCGCGCAAGCGTTTAGCGTTTCGACTCAATTACACGGTCATCGCGATCGCCCTCGCGGTGACGGCCATCGACGCCGTCACCAAAGCGTGGGCCCGTCACGCACTGGCGAAACACGCCGTCCAGGTCGGCGGGGCCATTTGGCTACGACTGACGTACAACTCGGGTGTCTCGTTCTCGTTCAACCAGTCCGGTCCGCTGCTGACGAGCATCGTCACGGTGGCCATCGCGCTGGTCGTGCTGGTCGTCGGACTGAACGCGCACCGCGGCGTGCCGGCGGTCGGATTCGGCCTCCTCTTGGGCGGGGGAGTCGCGAACGTCGTTGACCGTCTCTCGGCCCAGCCGCACCAAGTCACCGACTTCATCGCGGTGAGTTCGTTCCCCGTGTTCAATCTCGCGGACGTCTCGATCACCGCCGGTTTCATCACGCTGCTCATCGCCGCGTTACTGGGCGAGAAGTTACTCGCGTGAGTGACGACCAGGGCAACGACGCGTTCGACGGAGAGGTGCTCGACCTCCTCGTGCCGGGCACGCTCGACGAGATTCGCGTCGACCGGGTGCTCGCGTTGTTGACGGGCCTCTCGAGGTCCGAGGCGAGCGAGGTCATTGCGAGCGGCGGCGTGCGCGTCAACGACAAGGTCATCACCAAGGCGTCGACGCCGCTCGTGGAGGGCCAGCGCCTCATCGCGGTGCTGCCGGCACCCGAGAGCACCGAGGTGCAGGTCGACGCCGCGGTGCTCGTCGACGTCGTGCTCGACGACCCGGACTTCGCGGTCGTGAACAAGGCGCCGGGCCAGGTGGTCCATCCCGGCGCCGGTCAGCGCTACGGGACCCTGGTGGCGGGACTGCTCGCCCTCTATCCCCAGATGCGCGATCTGAGCGCGGAAGGGCTCTGTGACCCGCTCCGTCCGGGCATCGTGCACCGATTGGACAAGGGGACGTCGGGCGTGCTCGTCGTCGCCAAGACACCCGAAGGATTCTCGAACTTGAGCACCCAGCTCGCGGAACGGCTCATGGAACGCACGTACTACGGGATGGTTGAGGGCCACGTGGCCGAAGAGCGAGGCGTCGTCGACGCCCCCATCGGCCGCTCCACGCGCACGCCGACGTTGATGGCGGTACGCGCCGACGGACGTCCCGCCCGTACTGGATACGAGGTCCTTGGACGAATCGACAAGCCCCAACCGATGACGCTGTTGCGCCTGCAGCTCGATACCGGTCGAACGCATCAGATACGGGTCCATTTGGCGACCATTGGCCATCCCGTGGTCAACGATCCTCGTTACGGCCACCGACGTGAGAAGCGTCTCGCGGAGGATCGTTTCTTCCTGCACTCCACGACGTTGTCCTTCGCGCATCCTCGAACGGACGAGTGGCTGACGACGAGCGTGCCCCTACCCGAAGACCTAAAGGCGTTGGTTCCGTCGTCGCTTACGTTTTAGGCGACTTCGCGAGCGGCCAGGACGGCCGTGTCCTCACGAAGCAGTGTCAGCGCCTCTTCCTCGGCACGACGCACGCGACGCACACCAATATCCATCTTGGTGGCCGTCGCCTGCAGTGACAGGGGAGTGGCACCGTTCAACCCGAAGCGCAGGGTCAGGACCTCGCGCTGAAGGTCGTTCAACTTGTCGAGCGCGCCGTGGAGCTGGTCGTCCATCATGGTCTGCTCGATGTCGCCCACCCAGTCGTGCTGACTCGGCGCGACCAGGTCACCCAGTGTGGTGGCCGAGTCGGACGAGGCGGGCTGGTCCAAACTGGCCGTCACGCCCGCGAGGCCGTGCAGGTTGTCCCGCTCGGCCTTGGTCATGCCGGTCGCTTCGCTCAGTTCGTCATCGGTGGGCTTGCGTCCAAAGATCGACGTCAACTCCGCCGTCGTCGCCTCGAGGCGCTGCAACTGCTCGCCGACTTCGAGGGGGATGCGAATGGTGCGACCGTGCTGTTGGACAGCGCGCTGCAGGGCTTGGCGAATCCACCATGTGGCGTACGTCGAGAACTTGAATCCGCGCTCCCAGTCGAACTTCTCGACGGCGCGCAGCAGACCAAAGGTTCCCTCTTGGACGAGGTCGATCATCTCGACGCCGCGGTCCTGGTAGCGGCGGGCCCAGTGCAGGACGAGGCGCAGGTTGGCCGCGACCATCTGCTTCTTGGCCTCTTCGTCGCCGGCGGTCACTCGCTTAGCGAGTTCCACCTGTTCGTCGTAGTTGGGCATGGGGTAGCGATCGAGATCGCGCATCAGAAGTCCCAACATGTCGTTGGTATTCACGGCAGACCGGCGGGGGGTGGTAATCACTTGAATCTCCTTACCTGATTCGAAGTCAACTCGCCCGTAGGCGGCAATTTCTCCTACGAACGTCTGCTTAATTTACCACGCCTTACCTGGTACTTCAAGCCTGGTTTCCTCTGAATAGCGTAAGAATTGCGAACTAGGCACTGTGGGTTCGCTTGACCGGGCGCCCGCCACGGGCTTGCAGGACCATGTCGGCCAGGGTGAAGCTCGAGAGGTGCTCTCGCATGTGGTTGCCCACGTCGGCCCACACACCGAGCAGCACGCACTGTCCCTCGTGGTCGCAGGCGCCGTCCTTGTGGGGTTCGCCGAAGTCACCGGCGACGATTGGTCCGTCCACGGCGGCGACGATCTCGGCCAGGGTGATCTGCTCGGCCGAACGGGCGAGCACGTAGCCACCCCCAACACCGCGTTTTGAGCGCACCAGGCCGACGCCCTTCAGACTCAGCAGGATCTGCTCGAGGTAGGGCTGGGGCAGTCCCGTGCGATTCGCGAGGTCGCGAACCGACGTCGGAACCGAGAGGTCGGTGCCCAGAGCGAGGCTGAGCAGGGCCCGGCTGGCGTAGTCACCTCTCGTCGATACTCTCACTGGACCATTCTACTGGTGAAGGTCCCTAGGCGCCCGGGACTGCACGAAGCGGGCCTTTTGTCTGGCACAGTGGAAGGGTGCAAGAACCAAAGAGTGAAAACGTGACCGTCAACCCCGACGTGGTGCTCGCACCCGGTGAGGCGGAGACGACGAACGAAGAGGAAAATTCGGATTACATCAGCCAGCCGGCCAAGGTCATGCGGATCGGTTCCATGGTGAAGTCCCTCCTCGACGAAGCGCGAAGTGCACCCTTGGACGAGGCCGGCCGGGCCCGCCTGCGCGAGATCTACGAGACGTCGATCGCAGAGTTGTCGGGCGCCCTCTCGCCGGACCTCGGCACGGAACTCTCGAAGATGGCGCTGCCCTTCAGCGCCGAGGTGCCCACCGAGTCGGAGTTGCGAATTGCCCAGGCCCAACTGGTGGGCTGGCTCGAGGGCCTCTTCCACGGGATCCAGGCCTCACTCTTCGCCCAGCAGGCCGCCGCGGCCGCGCAACTCGAAAAGATGCGCGACCGCTCGTTGCCGCCCGGCGCGGTCGAGCCCCGAGCGGGCACCTATCTCTAGCCATGTCGTGATCCGTGACACGCACTCACTAGCCTGCGAGGCGTTCGCGTTGTGCGCATACGTCTTGCTTCGAAAGGGTTCGCCAGCAAATGGCTGAGGGCTTCGTCCACCTCCATAATCACACCGAGTACTCGATGCTCGACGGCGCGGCACGCGTCGAAGAGATGGTCCTCGCCGCCAAGGCCGACGGCCAGACGGCCATTGGGATCACCGATCA
The DNA here is from genome assembly GCA_963800765.1 of uncultured Acidimicrobiaceae bacterium. Classification (GTDB taxonomy): domain Bacteria; phylum Actinomycetota; class Acidimicrobiia; order Acidimicrobiales; family RAAP-2; genus RAAP-2. The sequence continues at coordinate 44,900 of CAWDCF010000003.1, read as the reverse complement.
CGGCAACTTGTACGGCGTCATCGATTTCTACGAGACGTGCCGCAAGCACGACGTCACGCCGATCATCGGCCTCGAGGCCTACATGGCTGCGAATTCGCGCTTCGACCGTCCGCCGCGTCGCGGGAAAATCGACGACACCGGTGGCGAGACGGAGGGCGGCCAGAAGCTCTACCACCACCTCACTCTGCTCGCCACCTCCAACGCGGGCTACCGCAACCTGCGAGAACTCTCATCGGCCGCGTTCTTGGAGGGTTATTACTACAAGCCACGTCTCGACTGGGAACTCCTCGAGCGCTACAACGACGGACTGATCGCGACGTCGGGTTGTCTGGGCGGTGTCGTCCTTCAGGCGCTCCTGCACGACGACGACGCCAAGGCGCTCGAACTCGCGGGACGACTCCAGACGATCTTCGGTCGCGAGAACTTCTTCATCGAGATGCAGGACCACGGCATACCCGAACAGGTCCGCACGAACCCCGGACTCTTGCGCATCGCCCAACAACTCAACGCGCCACTCCTCGCGACCAACGACCTGCACTACGTGCATCACGACGACGCGGAGATGCACGACGCACTGCTCTGCATCGGTACCGGCTCACTGGTGGCTGACCCGAACCGCTTCCGATTCCATTCCGACCAGCACTACCTCAAATCAGCGGCCGAGATGCGCTACCTCTTTCGTGACCTGCCCGACGCCTGCGATAACACCCTGGCGGTGGCCGAGCGTGCCTCGGTCACGATCGAGTTCGACAACGACGCGCTGCCCGAGTTCCCGATACCCGATGAGTTCCAGGGAGCGACGCACAAGGACGGGGCCAATCGGCTGCTGCGTGAACTTACCTATCGCGGCGCGGCGGAGCGTTACGGCGACCACCTGAGCGACGAAGTGCGCGCACGACTCGAGAACGAACTGGGTGTCATCGCCGACATGGGATTCTCGGATTACTTCCTCGTGGTGTGGGACCTCATCCGCCACGCCCGCGAGCAGGGCATCCGCGTCGGACCGGGTCGCGGGTCCTCGGCCGGTTGTTGCATCGCGTACTGCCTACGTATCGTCGACCTCGATCCCTTGCGCTACGGACTCATCTTCGAGCGCTTCCTCAACCCCGGCCGGCGACAGATGCCCGACATCGACATGGACTTCGACGAGCGCTACCGCGGTGACATGATCCGTTACGCCGCCGAACGTTACGGATCGGACCACGTCGCCCAGATCGTGACCTTCTCCACGATCAAGGCCCGGGCCGCGGTGCGCGACGCGGCGCGCGTGCTGGGCTACCCACCCCAACTCGGCGACAAGATCGCCAAGGCCATGCCGCCGCTCGTGATGGGCCAAGACCTGCCGCTGGCCGCGTGCTTCACTCCCGTCCCGGGCCACGAAAGTCGATTCGTCGAAGCGGCCGAACTGCGCGGTCTCTACGACAGTGACCCCGAGGTGAAGCACTCCGTCGACGTCGCCATGGGCTTTGTCGATAAGCGCCGCCAAGACGGTATCCACGCCGCCGCCGTCGTCATCACCAAAGATCCGATGCTCGACTACGTGCCGGTGCAGCGAAAGTCCGGCCCGACTGGATCGAGCGACGACGCGCCGATCGTCACGCAGTACGAGGCCACCTGGATCGAGAAGCTCGGTCTCTTGAAAATGGACTTTCTCGGACTGCGCAACTTGGCCATCATCGAGCGAACGCTGGAGCACATCACGCGTCGCCACGGGAACATCGTCGACATCGACAAGGTTGCGCTCGACGATCCCAAGGTCTTCGAGATGCTGCGCCTCGGCAACTCGATTGGGATCTTCCAACTTGAAGGCGACAAGATGCGTCAGCTGATGCGACGTCTCGCGCCGACGAGTTTCGACGACATCGCCGCCCTCAACGCCCTCTATCGCCCCGGTCCCTTGAGTGAGAACGTGCACAACGACTACGCCGATCGCAAGAACGGCCGCCAAGAAGTGCGCTACGACCACCCCGACTTGGCGGCGGTGCTCGCCGAGACGTACGGGCTCATGATCTACCAAGAGGACATCATGCGTGTCGCGACGTTGATCGCCGGCTTCTCGATGACCGAGGCCGACGACTTGCGCAAAGCCTGTTCGAAGAAGATCCGTGAGATGATCCGCGCCCAGCGATCGAAGTTCGTCGACGGCGCCGAGCGTCAAGGTTACGGACGCGAACTCGGCGAGATGATCTTCAACAAGATCGAGCCCTTCGCCGACTACGCCTTCCCGAAGGGTCACGCCTACGGGTACGGATTGATTGGCTACCAGAACGCGTGGCTGAAGGCCAACTACCCGGTCGAGTACATGGCGGCCCTGCTCACCTCTTTTCGCGACGACAAGGACAAGGCTTCGGTGTACTTGAACGAGGCCCGTCAGATGGGCATCACCGTCGGCGTCCCCGACGTCAACGAGTCCTTCGCGGAGTACGCCCCGAGTCTCTCCCAGGACCGGACCATCCTCTTTGGCCTCGCCGCCGTGCGCAATGTCGGCGAGGCGTTGGTGGACAAGATCGTGAGTGAACGAGAGTCGAACGGTCGCTTCACCTCGATCTACGACTTCGTGCGACGAGTCGACCCCGTCGTGTTGAATCGTCGCTCGATGGAGTCACTCATCAAGGCCGGGGCCTTCGACGGGCTCGGAGTGCCTCGACTCGGATTCTTGTTGAAGGTCGATGAGATCTGTGACGTCACACTGTCGCGGCGCCGTGACCACTCGCTGGGCATCACGACGCTGTTCGCCGCGTTGAGTGACGACGGCAACAACCAGGACTGGGAGGGGACCGAGATCGTCCTCTCCGACATTGAGTTCGACAAGTCAGTGAAACTTGACTTCGAGCGCGAGATGCTCGGCACCTATATCTCGGACCACCCGCTCTACGAGGTGGAGTCGACCCTCGCGACGAAGACCGACGGCACCATCATCTCGGTGCGCGAACGTGGCGAGGACCTCGCACGTACGGGCAAGGCCGTCACCGTCGGGGGCATCTTGGCGGAGGTCCAGATTCGCACCACGAAGATGGGCAAGCAGTACGCCCGCGTCGTCCTCGAGGACCTCGGGGCCACCATGGAGATCAACTTCTCGGCGAACAACTTCGAGAAGTTCAGTGGATTCCTGGCGAAGGACAACATAGTCCTCGTGAAGGTCCGTCCGGGGTACGAGGAGGAGTTGCGCTTCAGCGCGATCGACGTCGAACTCCTGACCGTTGAGCGCGGCAATGAGGAGTTGCGCCTGGCCCTTCGACCCGAGGACCTCACTCAGACGTCAATTGCCAGTTTGCGTGAGATCCTCTCGCGCTACCCCGGGCGTTCCCCGGTCATAGTCGAGACGGGCGACGCCGGCAAGGCCTTCAAGTTGGGTCCGGAGTTCAACGTCAATATTGCGGGTGTCGTCGCCGATCTGCGCTCGGAATTCGGAAGAAACGTCATTAAGGCGTAGCCGACTGAGCGGGTGTCCAAAGCGTCGTAGAATGGATACCTATGGCAATGAACGTCACTACGAAGGACACCACCGCCCTCAGCGACGCAGAACTCGCCGAGATGGCCGACCTCTGCGTCGATCGCGAGCCCAATTTCGACATTGGCTTCCTGTCCAAGCAGCGCGAGGACTGGGTATTGGTCACCCAAGTACGCGAGGGGAACAAGCTGCGCGGCTACTCGTTCTGCACACTCGAACGAATCGGCGGGACGCCGTCACTGCTCGTGGGGCTCTTGCTGGTCGACCGTAACGCGAAGTCCGACCAGACGTTGAAGGCGATTTTGCACGACCAGTTCCGCCGAGCGCTGCTGGCCTTCCCCGATGAGGACGTACTCCTGGGATCACGTCTCACGTCGCCCGACGGCTACCGCGCCTTCGCTGGCCTCGAAGACATCGTGCCGCGCCTCGGCTACAAGCCGACCGGCGAGGACCGCGCGTGGGGCCGTCGCCTCGCGAAGCGATTCGGATCCGAGAAGTCGATCGACGACAAGACGTTCATCATGTCCGTGACGCCCGGCCCCGTCGGGGGACTGGACTATACCGCCTCCAAGGGCGCAGTCCCCGAGGGCGTGTCCACGTTCTTCACCGCGATGAAGCCGCAGAAGGGCGACCGTTTGGTCGTCTTTGGCTGGGCGATGGCCGAATCGCTGGCGTCGGGCAAACTGCCCAAATAGCGCCGTCAGCCTCGCGGCAGCAGGCCAGTGCAGCTCTTGTAGCAGTGGCCGTCAATCGGCTTGGACAAGGTCGTGAGCACGTACATCGGGCGAAAGCCGAGCGCGGAGGCGAGGTCCTTGCCCGCAAGCGATGTCCGTCTTGTCGCCTCCATCGTTCGAATCGCGTGCGCGTCTTCACAGAGCAGCCACACGTCGTCGCCGAACCAGCCAAATCGAACCCACGTCGAACCGTCGTCGTGGCGGCGAAGGAGTTGGGGGCCACGGTCAGCGGCGATGAGCGCCACGCTCGGACGCTCGCCCCGGAACTCCCAGTACGGCGCACTCGGACCGCGAAACCCGAAGAGCGGCCCGTCGGCCGGACTCGCGAGCTGCTCGAGCCATCCACGGACCCGCCGCCCGCGGTACGTGCCCAGTCGACGAGGGAGGTCCTCTAAGGTCACGGCCTCGGGTTGGGCGAGGTCGTTGCGCTCGATATCGAGCGCCAACTGACCTTCCACCACGTCGAAGACCGCTAAGTCGGTGACGTAATCGGCGGGCCACGGTACGCGCCAACGCACGATCGCCTGGGATTTGAGATCAACGACCGTGGTGGACTCGTTCGTCGAGCCGAGTACCAGTCCATAGACGGTGGAGCCGCCAGCGAGGTCGACCGTCGAGCGCTGGGGCATTCGCTCGACCAAACGCTTGTTCGCGCGCGCCGCGGGGTCCCGGTTGAAGATTGGCATCAGCCCTCAAGGTTACGCAACGCGGCGTCGAGCTCCTCGCAACTCGACACCGGTAGTTGACAGACGCCTCCGCGACAGACGTAGGCGAGCCCCACGTGGCGCTGGGCGAGTAGCACCGAGGTGCCCGAGCCGGTGATCAGGACCGCTCGTCGAGGGAGTCGCGAGCGAACGAGGCGTGTCAGGTTGTTCTCGGGACCGGGCACGACGATCTCAACACCTTCGAGGGCGAAACCGGCCGCCTCCACCAGGTCCGGCACGGCGCTCGGGTGATGGACCAGTAGTGAGCCCGCCAACTCGACGAGACGTTGCGCCACGACCAGGGTCTCGACATCGCCACGACAGAGCGCGAGGCGCGCGAGGGCCCGACAGGCCACGGCGTGACTCGACGGTGTCGCGCCGTCGAAGATCTCCTTCGGGCGCTCGGAGAGGTCGGTGACGAAGTCACTCACTGAGAAGAGACCCGCGCCCGCGTGAGGGTCACGCGACGTGGGCACCGCGCCGTCCCAGAAGTGCTCCAGCAGGTATGTCGCACTGAGCGCGGCGTCGAGCAACCAAGTGTCCTCGCCCGTGACCTCGTAGGCGTCGATCGACGCATCGATCATCCACGCGACGTCGCTCGCGCCGGCGTAGGTCGACAAACTCTGTGTTCGCCACCACACGCCGTCGGCGAAGTGCGTGCGACCAAGCGACCTCAACAGCTCGGTCCCATGGCGAACGTAACGCGAGACGCCGCTGTGTAGGAGTGCCGATGCGAACATGGCGTTCCACTCGAGGATGACTTTGTCGTCGCGACTGGGTTGCACGCGAGTGGCGCGGGCGCGGCGCAGTGATTGGCGCGCCGCGAGGAGGTCATCGGGCGTCGTGAAGGGCTCGTCCTCGGCCAAGCGAGGAATGGACCGTCCCTCGAACTCTCCGGGCGTGACGATGCGCCATCGCGCCAACGTGGGCGCGAGGACGTCACTTCGATGGTCCTCAGCCAGAGCGGCAGCGACCTCTTCGGGAGTCCACGTGACGTGCGAGCCCTCGACCCCGCCGGCGTCGGCGTCGAGCGCGGCGGCGAAGCCGCCCTCCACAGCCAGGTCGGCCAGCACGAAGTCCAGCGTGTCAAAGGCGACCTCGCGCCACTCGCCGTGACCGTCGTACGCCGTCGCGGCGAGCAGGAATGCGCGAACGAGCAACGCTTGGTCGCTCAGCATCTTCTCGAAGTGCGGCACGTGCCACGTGGCGTCGACGCTGTAGCGAGCGAAGCCGCCGCGAAGATGGTCGTAGAGGCCCCGTCGTGACATCGCGTCCAGCGTGCGCGTGACGGCGGATCGCGACTCGTCGTCGTCGAACTCGAGTAACGCCTCGAAGTAGCTCGGACGCGGGAATTTCGGCGCGTCGCCGAATCCACCGTCCCCGTCTACGCGCGCCACCAGTTCGTCGCGAAGTCGTCGCCGCACGCCGACGAGGTCGAGGTCGTCGCTGAAGGGCGCGAGATGGTCGACGAAGCGAACTTCACGACCGAGTGACGCGTGCAGTTCTGCAGCTTGCGCCTCTACCGCCGCACGCTGATTCGCCCACGCATCACTCATCGCGTGCAGGAGCCGGGCGAATCCGACCTGACCGTGACGGTCAGTGGGTGGGTAGTAGGTGCCCGCCATGAAGGGTCGACCATCGGGGAGAAGGAAGACCGACATGGGCCAGCCGCCGTGGCCACTCAGGAGTTGGGTCGCCGCCATGTAGAGGGCGTCAACGTCCGGACGTTCTTCCCGGTCGACCTTGATGGCGATGAAGTTGTCGTTCAGCACCTGGGCGACGGTCGGGTCCTCGAAGGATTCGTGCGCCATGACGTGGCACCAGTGGCAGGCCGCGTAGCCCACCGAGAGAAAGACGGGGCGGTCGAGTCGTCGCGCTTCGTCGAGCGCATCGTTGCCCCACGTCCACCACTCCACCGGATTGTCGGCGTGGCTCGCGAGATAGAGCGATCCGAGTTGGTCGCGTACGTCACGCAGACGGGGCACGCGCGATCCTCGCCTGGTTAGTTCGTCGGTCCACTTCGTCGAGGATAAAGGAGCACCGTCAGCGCCGCGCCCACGACGCCGCCGATCACCTGTCCGCCAATGTAGAGCGGCACCGAACTCGGGGCGATGCCGGTGAAACTGTTGGTGAAGGATCGAGCGATCGTGACGGCCGGATTGGCGAAGGTCGCCGAGGAAGTCGCGAAACAGGCCGCGAAGATATACAGACCCACCGCGGCGGCGATCTGCTCATGACGGCCGTTTCGCTGGAGGGCGAAGACGAGAAGAATGAGTCCCGCTGTCGCGACGACCTCGGAGAGAAAGTGGGGGGCGCTCGCACGATGATGTGTTGACCACGAGATCCACGATCGACTGAACATCGTGTTCGCCACGATCGTCCCGACGACGCAGCCCGCAATCTGGGTGGGGATGTAGGCGATCGCCCGGCTCCACGAACAGGCGCCGAACCACGCGTCCACGAGCGAGACGATCGGGTTGAGGTGCGAGCCAGACACGGGTCCGACGATGTTGATGATCGCGAAGAGTCCCGCACCAATCGCCAGGGCGTTCTCGAGCAACTCGAGACCAATGTCGCCGGGGGACAGCGACTGGGCGGCCAGGCCTGAACCGACGACGACGATCATCAGCATGACGCAACCAACGAACTCGCCGCCCAACGATCGACTCGAGAGTCCAATTTGGTCGTTTCGCTCAGCGTGCACGCGCAGCACTTCCGGCACGTTCGCTGCGGTGCAGGTCTCGCGCAATGGCGAGTGACGCGAACGACCAGTGGCGGGCGACGCGGGGCACGTGAAGAGCGTATTCCACTCGCAGGAGCGCTCCGCAACTGCCTGCCTGCTCGCGTGGACACGGCCGTGCCGCGCTCTGACATTGGACGTGACGCGAGTCGGTAGCCTTCCAGCGTGACGACGTGGCGTCGACACGCTGAGACGGGACGGAACGATGACGACACCTTTGCGTTGGGGAATAATCAGCACGGGCGGCATCGCCCACACGTTTGCGCGTGATTTGGCGTTCATTGAGAGTGGTGTTGCGGTCGCCGTGGGTTCACGTTCCATCGAATCCGCGCACGCCTTCGCCGACGAGTTCGACATCGCTGGTCGATACGACTCCTACGAAGAAGTGGTCGCAGATCCCGAGGTGGAGGCCATCTACGTCGCCACGCCGCACCCGATGCATTTCGACAACACCATGTTGGCGCTCGAAATGGGGAAGCCCGTTCTCGTTGAAAAGGCGTTCACCGTGAGTACGGATCAGGCGTCAAGACTCGTCGAGGTAGCGACGAACAAGAAGGTGTTCATGATGGAGGCGATGTGGACGCGATTCCTGCCGCACGTCATCGCCATTCGCGAACTCATCGCCGACGGATCGATCGGCGACATTGTCTCCTTCGAGGCCGATAACGGCAAGCGTTTCCCCTACGATCCATCCTCGCGCTTCTTCGATCCCGCTCTGGGTGGGGGAGCGATGCTCGACCTCGGGGTCTATCCGATTTCCTTTGCCTCCATGCTCCTCGGTCCGCCGACGAAAGTGGCGGCGATCGTTGAGTCAGCGCCGACCGGAGTCGATATGGGCGAATCGATGGTCTTTGGGTACGCGAATGGTGCCCAGGCCCTACTCCACGCGACGATGGCCGCGCGAACCTCGACGAGGGCCTCGATTTCGGGTACGAAAGCCCGTATCGAGATTGAAGGCGACTTCTACTCACCGGGTGCCTTTTCACTGATTACCCCCGATGGTGCGGCGCAACGATTTGAGTTCGCCACGCAGGGCCGCGGTCTTCACTACGAAGCGGCCGAGGTCGCTCGTTGCGTCCGAAGCGGACTACTGGAGAGCCCTCTCATGCCACTGCACGAGACGGTTGAGATCATGCGGACGATGGAGAACGTGCTCGCGCTGCGCTAGCGGGCGGCATCGCGGCGTAATCACCGCAACGGTCAGGTAAATCACCATGCGGCGTTGGGGCCGACCCTCCGTGTTCCTTTTCGGGACCCGGCGCGGGATCGAGCGCGGGCGTCGGCGCGACCACACACGACATCGAGGTGACTGGACGGCGTTCTCTACGGAAAGTCGTGAACGTTCGCGTTCACTATCGCACGAACAATCGAGAGACTGGGACCGTTCGGGAATTTTGTTGTGCTGAACTCGCCGAGGTGTTTTGTCATGCTATCTTCACTTGTCGACATTGCTTTTCACAGGGTGTTCACAAGAAGGAAACGAAATTGAAATCGGGCATCAGTTTGATGCCACTAAAGGGTTGGGGGACTATGAAATTCAAGACAGGAAGGGCTCTTGCCTGCGTAGCGTTGGTCGGCGGAATCGTCGTCGCAATGTTGCCAAGCGTGAGTTCCGCAGCTGGGAAGACCGTTTCGGACAGTACGTTCAATTCGAACTTCACCACCATGAAGTTGCTGAAGCCGATTGCCGCGAAGGGTAAGGGCAGCATCGCTGTCATTTTGCCTGACACCGTCTCTTCGGCTCGTTGGGCTGACTTCGACGCACCGGCATTCAAGAAGGCGTTCGCGGACGCTGGGCTTAAGAAGAGCCAGTACATCGTTCAGAACGCTCTCGGCAGCGACCAGACGCAGTACACCGACGCTCAGGCCGACATCGCCAAGGGTGCCAAGGTGCTCATTTTGACGCCGTTGGACTCGACGACGGGTGCGGTCATTGAGGCGTACGCGGTTGCTCGCGGCGTCAAGGTCATTGACTACGACCGCCTTACGTTGGGTGGAGCTCGTACGTACTACGTCTCCTTCAACAATGTGACGGTCGGTACGTTGATCGGAAAGGGCCTGCTTGCGTGCATTACGGCCTGGAAGGTCTCTGACGCCACGGTGTTCGTGATGAAGGGTGACCCCACTGACAACAACGCCACGTTGTTCGCTCAGGGTTACGACAAGGTTCTTGACGGTGCTGGCTACAACACCACTTCAGGTAACGCGAACACGATCCTCGAGAGCGTCGGCACTTGGAATCCTCCAACTGCGTTGACTGACTTCGAGGGTGCCTATGCGGCCAACCCGAAGATCAACGCCGTTGTGACACCAAATGACGAGAATGCCGCGCCAATCATCTCGCACCTTCAGGCCGCTGGTCTGAAGCCAGGCATTTTCCCATTCACGGGTCAAGACGCGACGCCAGTTGGCATTGACAACATCATCTCCGGCTACCAGTGCGGAACGGTGTACAAGCCATCGTGGGACGAGGCGCAGGCAACTGCTTCCTTGGCGATCTACCTGCGTGCCAAGATCAAGGCTCCCGCCGGTCTCGTGAACAGCTCGACCGTGGACTCTGGCGCGAAGATCAATTCGTTCAAGAACGTTCCATCGGTTCTGTTGTCACCTGAGTGGGTCACCGCTTCAACTGTTGAGTCGACGGTCATCAAGGACAAGGTCCTGACGGCCAAAGATGTGTGCCTCAACACGGCACCTACGGTTGCTGGCGACTCGAGCATTCCGACTTACGCAGCAGACTGCACGACGTACGGCATTAAGTAACATCCAGCCATGACGAACACCCCTGAGTCGCCGAGTACTGTGGTGCCCGAAATCGGGCACTCCGGACACGGCGACTCAGGGGTTTCGTCGTCGGTTGGAGAGATTCTTCTGAGCCTTCGTGGGTTGACCAAGCACTTTGGTCCCGTCGAAGCACTGCGCTACTGCGACCTCGACGTGCCCGCGGGCAAAGTCACCGCACTTATTGGTGACAACGGTGCGGGAAAATCAACGTTGATTAAAGCGATCTCCGGGATCTATTCGCCCACGAGCGGTCAGATCTTCTGGCAGGGCAAAGAAGTCCATATCGACTCGCCACGTGCTGCCGATGAACTTGGAATCTCAACGGTCTACCAGGACCTCGCATTGTGCGACAACCTCGACATCGTGCAGAACATGTACTTGGGGCACGAAACGACGAGAGCGGGAATCTTGAATGAGATTCAAATGGAGCTCGAGACCAAGAGACTGTTGAAAGATCTTTCGGTGTTCACGGTGCAATCGGTTCGCCAATTGGTTGGATCGCTGTCGGGTGGACAACGTCAGGCGATCGCCGTAGCGCGCGCTGTGATGCGCGACACCCAATTGGTGATCATGGACGAACCAACGGCCGCACTCGGTGTGTCCCAGACAGCGCTCGTGCTCGACTTAATCAAGACGTTGGCGAAACGGGGCATTGCTGTACTCGTAATTTCGCACAACCTCAATGACGTGTTCGAAGTTGCGGACCGCATCGCGGTTCTGCACCTTGGCACGCTCGTCAGCAGCGGACCGGCGTCGGACTACGACACGCCGAGCGCCGTCGAGCTGATTACCACAGGTCGATCGACGAAGGCCATGCCTTCGTTGTCCACCACCTCCTAACGCCAAACTGAAAGGCTCGGCTCGTGTCGACCATATCGGTGACCCCCCCACAACCAGACAGCGAGACCATTGAACCCGAAGTGGGTGCGCTACGGAAGCGACTGAAGGTACTTCGTCAGGGTGACAGCGGCATGGTGCCGATCATCATCGGCATCATCGTTCTCGGTGCGTACTTCCAGTTCCGCAGCAGCGCATTCCTTTCCTCGGGAAACCTCACCAATCTGTTCATCCAGTCGACGCCCTACATGCTTCTGGGCATGGCCGAGATTTGGCTCCTGTTGCTCGGTGACATTGACCTGGCCGTGGGCTGGGTCACCGCCGTAGGCGCGGCGATTGCCGTCATCCTCGTCGACGTGCAGTACCACTGGCCGTGGTACTTCGCACTGCCCCTCGCGGTTCTTGCGACGACGTCGATCGGCGCACTGCAAGGCATGGTGACGATATTCTTCAAAGTCCCTTCGTTCATCGTCACGCTCGCTGGATCCTTGATCTTCGAGGGCGTCGCCCTTTACCTCATTACGGCGAATAATGCCGGTGGAAGTATTCCCATCAACGGTGGAGTGCTGCACGACATCGCGAACGTCAACATGTCGCCCCTCTTCACCTGGATCTTCAGTCTCGCCGTCGCGGGCGTCATGTCGTTTTTCGTCATGACCAAGGACCGCAATCGACGCACGAGCGGACTTGACAGTGTTCACGTGGTCGAGACCTTCATCAAGATCGGTGCACTCATTGGTGGCGCCGTCGTGCTCGTCTTCGTCTTCAATGCGAATCGGGGCACGTTCATCGTGATCGAAGGTATGCCCTACGCGGTGCCTGTCGTCGTGGTCATCTTGGCCGCCTTCAGTTTCATCCTCTCCAAGACCAAGATCGGCCGGTATCTCTACGCCATCGGCGGCAATGTCGAGGGTGCGCGCCGAGCCGGCATCGCGGTCAACCGCTACCGTCTCCTCGCCTTCGCAATGACCGGCATGACGGCCGGCATCGCGGGACTCGTCTACGCCTCGACATTGGGTGGCATCTCCAGCGGCATTCCCGGAGGCACACTCGTGTTGTACTCCGTCGCGGCAGCGGTCATCGGAGGTACGAGCCTCTACGGTGGCCGCGGCAAGATGATCGACGCCATCGTTGGTGGATTTGTGATTGGCGTCATTTACAACGGTATGGCGCTCATTCAACTCACGGCATCGATTGAGTACATTGCGACCGGTTTCGTTCTGCTGGCCGCTATTGCGATCGATTCAATCGCTCGTCGCGGCGCGGCAGCGATGAAATGATCAGGCCCTAACCCAACGCAGTCGGCCGGTCCCCGCCCCTTTGGAACGGCGATCGGGCCGGCCCGTCTCGAGTGGCGCTAGTTGTCGGGGATGTCCACGGGTGTTCGGATTCATCGCCGTTCGCGACCGTCGGGACCTCTCCCACTCGCGAACGCTCACCCTCCTGCGGTCACCGCCGCCGTGAGGTAACGAGAGCGAAGTTCCGCAGAAAGTTCGGCGTCGATCTTCGGTTCAGTGATGACGATCACTTGGTCGGCGCTCGCCCATCGGGCGCCGACGATATCGGGTTGCTCATTCAAGAGGACACCCGCCGCTTGTGCGGCGGCGCCGACCGCGACGCGGTCGACCGCGGGGTCCGGTGTCACGATCTCTCTCATCGAGAGGTCCGCCAATGCTTGGCGGTAGAGGGCCGAACGGGCACCGCCGCCAACGGCGAGCAGTCGACCACCAGTGTCCACGTCGCAACGTTCGAGTGCATCGACGCCGGCGAGTAGTCCACAGATCACACCTTCCACCGACGCGCGCACGAGGTCGGCGATGGTCGTCGTCGTTCGAAGGCCCGACAGCGTCCCGGTCGCACTGGGAAGCAGCGGCGTTCGCTCCCCGTCGAGGTACGGCACGAGGACGACGCCGTTGGCACCGGCGGGCGCCAGAGAGCCGATCCGGTCCAGATCATTGGCCCGTCCGCCCGCGAGTCCCACGGCCCACTCGGTGACCTTGGTCGCGTTGAGCGTGCACACGAGTGGAAGACTTCGCCCCGCCGCGTCGGCGAATCCGGCGACCTCACCTTGCACGTCACACGTGGGCTCGCGTGAGGAAGTGAAGACCGTGCCACTGGTACCAAAAGAAATAGCGACGTCCCCGGGGGAAAGGCCGAGCGCCAGCGCGGCGCCCATGTTGTCGCCGGTGCCCGGGCCGACCAGTGCACCTCGAACCAGTGTCGTCGCGTGACCGGCCAGTTGGCTCGGCCCGAGGATCGTCGGCGTCCACTCGGCCCTGGCGCCCACGAGCGCCAGGAGACCTTCGTCAACCGTTCCCGAAGTTGGTGACCACCATCCCGTACCGGAGGCGTCCCCGCGGTCGCCGAACGCGTCCTTGGGTGTGCCCATGAGCTGCCACGTGAGCCACTCATGGGGCAAGAGCACGCGACGGACCCGGCTGAAGGCGTCGGGGTGGGTGTCTCGCAGCCACGCGAGTTTGGTGATGGTGAAGGACGGTCCGAGCACACTGCCGCAACGTCGCGCCCACTCGGCCGGCCCAAGCAACTCGGTGAGTGCGGCCGACTGGGGAGCGGACTCGGCGTCGTTCCAGAGTTTCGCTGGATGCACCGGGGTACCCTCAGCGTCGAGCGCGACCATGCCGTGTTGCTGGGCCGCAACGGATATCGCTTCAACCGATCGAGTGATGGGACCGCACGCGGACCACGCCTTGGAGAGTGCGCGCCACCAGGTCTGGGGATCTTGTTCGCTTCGCGGAGGGGACGTGGATGGGTGGCGCGCCGTGGCCGACGCGACGATCGTGCCGTCGTCAATGTCAACGATGACGACTTTGGTGCTCTTGGTCGACGAATCGACACCCGCGACCAGCGTCACGTCAGCGAGTGGTTATCGGATTCCGAGTAGCAACTCGGTCACCAATTGGTCGAGTTGCTCGTGACCGTAGTGGGCACGGCCCAGTGCACCTTCGTCAAGTGTCTTGACGTACGTACGCAACGCCTCGGCCGAGCCGTCACCGACAGCGGTCGGGGTCGCAAGGTCGGGTACGCGCGCGACGGCGAGCGCCGCTTGGATCTCCTTGTCGGCGTCGAAGCGCTTCGCCTTCTCCTTCAAGATCAGATAGGTCCGGATGCATCCTCGCGCAAAGTCCCAGACGCCCTCTGGTCCCTCCGTGCGGTACGGGTGGGCGTCGAAGTGGCGCATGCCCGCGTAGCCCGAGCTCTCCAGCAATTGGACGAGGTAAAAGGCCTCCTTGACCTCCTCGCTGCCGAAGCGGAAGTCTTGGTCGAAGCGGCCAATTCGCTGCGCGTTGAGGTCGATGTGGAAGAGTTTGCCGGCCCAGAGCGCCTGGGCGACGCCGTGGTGGAAGGAGAGACCGCTCATCGTCTCGTGGGCGAACTCGGGGTTGACGCCGACCATGTCGGGTGAGTCGAGACTCTCGATGAAGGCCAGCGCGTGGCCGACCGTGGGGAGCAGGATGTCGCCGCGCGGTTCGTTGGGCTTCGGTTCGATCGCGACGCGAACGTCGTAACCGCGATCGCTGATGTACGAGGTCATCGCGTTGATGGCTTCGGCCAAGCGGTCGAGTGCCTCGGCGACGGGTTTGGCGGCGTGGGACTCCGTACCCTCACGCCCTCCCCAGAGCACGAAGATGTTCGCACCGAGCTCGGCGCCCAGGTCGATCGCGTCGAGAGCCTTGGCCAGAGCGAAGCGACGCACGTCGGGGTCGTTCGCCGTCAGTGCACCCTCCTTGAAGATCGGACGGCTGAAGAGGTTGACCGTCGTCATCGGCACCTTCAAGCCCGTGGCGTCAAGGGCGGTGCGGAACTTCTTCAAGATGACCTCACGGTCCGACGCTGACGCGTCGGCCGGCACGAGGTCGTTGTCGTGGAGTGTGACGCCATAGGCACCGATGTCGGCGAGGTGATGGACACTGTCGACGGGGTCGAGTGGTTCACGGACTTCGACACCAAACGGGTCGCGACCAGGGTTGCCTACGGTCCAGAGGCCGAAAGTAAAGCGGTCCTCGGGCTGGGGTTCATAAGGGCCAGATGTCATGTTCTCGTCTCTTTCCTCAGCATCGTGGCTGGACGTGCCCCAATGGGACACAGCTAAAGAGTTCGAGTTCCCCAACCAACGTATGCAACGCGAACGCTAACAGTCTGGGTCCGGGTCTGCAAGTAAACCGGACCGTCGTGGAGGCGCCACGAGCGTCCAATCGAGACGCCCAAACCAAGAACGCGACGACGACGTGGCGTGCTCGTGGTACGCACCGACGACGGAGCGATCAGTGCAGATGTTCGAGCTCGCGACGGCGAATCTTTCCGTTGGCGGTGCGTGGAATTGCCGCGACGTAGCGAATCTCCTTCGGCTTGGCCCAAGGGCCAATGGCTTCCTCAGCGGCGCCGGCGATGAGCCCGTCGACGTTGGTCCCGTTCGAGACAACGAGCACCACGACGCGTTGGCCCCACTGGGAGTCCGCAACGCCGGTCACCGCGACGTCGCGCACGCCGGGCACGCGTCCAACGACCGCCTCGAGTTCTTCGGGCCAGAGTTTCTCGCCGCCGGTATTGATGACGGAGCCGATGCGGCCCCGCACCGACACCCTGCCGTTGTTCACGTCACCACCGTCGCCGGTGGGGAACCAGTCGTCGCGACCGTCTGGTCCCACAATGTGGGGACGGGGCGACGTTCGATACGAGCGAAAGAGCGTCGGCGTTCGCACGCACAGCTCGCCGTTCACACTGGCGACGTCGACGCCCGGGAGGGGCGTGCCGTCATAGACAACACCTGAACCGGTCTCGGTCATTCCCCAGGTGGCGATCACGTTCTGCGCCAATGCGCTGGGCGGTTTGGCCCCTCCGAGTAGGACCCTTGCGTAGCCGCTCGTGTCGTGGCGAAGGAGTTGGGGTCGAACCAGCGCGATGTGCGTCGCGCCCTTGGAGGGCGCGCTGTCAATTTGGTCCTCGTCACCCCACTGCAAGCGCGCGTCACTCAATATGGCGCGCAGGAGAACCGCCAACCCGCCAATGTGACACGCCGGGAGACAGGGGAACCAGACTGGCGCCGCGCCGTCGACACGAAGCGTCGACTGGGTCAATTCGGCACTGGCGCGCAGCGCATCCCACGTCAACTCAACGGCCTTGGGATCGCCACTCGAACCCGATGTCAGCATCACCAGCCCAACGTCGCTGTCGACCTGGCGGCCGAGTTGGCGTGTCATTCGTCCGTTCTCGTGGACGACGTGTGTCGCACCGAGAGTTTCGAGTTGCTCGTCACGTCGCCTGGGCGAGAGTCGTCGATCCAAGACACTGAAGGCACTTCGCTCGTCGATCGCATCGCGAATCGCTCGTTCGAGGGCCGGACCGAGCTCGAAATCGAGCGCGAGCAGGGAGTTCACAAAACCAGACTAGATGTCTAGGAACTATCGTGGTTCCTAGGGAGGTGGTCAACGTGGCCTCATTGCGTCACGAGCGGCGAATCGCTGCGACGGCCGACGTCGTGTGGGACGTCGTGCGCCGACCAGAAAGTATCCCCACCTGGTTTCCTGGGATCGTGTCGTGCACCGTGGAGGGCGACGTTCGCGTCATCACCACCGCCACGGGCATGGAGATACCCGAGAAGATCATGACCATTGACTCGACGATTCGCCGCTTCGCCTATCGGGTGACCGCGCCGCTCTACACGTTCCACCTGGGCGTCATCGACGTCATCGAGATCGGCCAATTTGATTCGCTCTGCGTGTACTCAACGACCGCCGAGCCCGACACGCTGGCGCTACTCATCGCCGGGGGAACCGTTGGAGCGCTCGAGGAAATACAGCGACTCGCCGAAGCGGTGAAGGGTTAGCGATGGGAAGGCGGATCCTCTTCATCACGACCGATCAGCAGCGCTACGACACGCTCGGGGTCAATGGCGGACAGCTCTCGCGCACTCCGGTACTCGACAAATTGGCGGCGCAGGGCATTCGCTACGAGCGATGTCAACCCACGTCGGTCGTCTGCATGCCGTCGCGCTCTTCCATGCTGACCGGTCAGTTCCCCAGTACCCACGGCGCGTGGATGAACGGCGTGCCGTTGGCGATCGACGCGCCGTCGGTGGCGGAGAACCTGCACGACGCCGGCTACGCGACGGCGTTGATCGGTAAGGCCCACTTCGAGCCGTTCATGGATCCCTTTGGGCTCTACGCCGAGAACGCGCTCGCGAACTTGGGCATCCCGACGATCGAACAGGACTGGTTCGACGGACGTCGCGGCGTCCACCGCGGTTTCGACTACCTCGAATTCGCCACGCACGGTGTCATGGGCCCGCTGCACTACGCCAAGTACATGAACGAACACCACGCCGACGCCATCACTGGCTTCTATCAAGTGGTCGATCACTCGCTCAACGTCAACGCCGCGGGCGGTGGGGACACCGGTGCACCCCAGGTCAAGTTCAACCCCGTGCCGCGAGAGTGGTACCACACCGACTGGGTAGCCGATCGCACGATTCGTTGGCTGGAGGAACAGCGCGACGATCGCGACTGGTTCTGTTGGATGAGTTTCCCCGATCCCCACCACCCGTGGGATCCACCCAAGTCCGAGATCGCCCGAGTCCCGTGGCGCGAGGTCCCCCTACCGGTCAACTATCCCGAGAGTGCGAGCGAACGTGAAGCACTCCTCGACGCGAAGGCCCGACATTGGCGCGAGTGGTACGACGGGCGTGTCGTGAGCAACTACGAAGCTCCGGCGAAGTGGGTGCCGTCGACGTTGACGTCGGATCAGGTGCGCGAGGTGAACGCGCTCAACGCCGTGGAAGTCGAGCTGATCGACGAAGCCATTGGCCGGGTGCTGAAGAGCATCGATGCCAAGGGTTGGGGTGATGACGTCGACGTGATCTTCACCAGCGATCACGGTGAACTCCAAGGCGACTTCGGGCTCCTCTTCAAGGGCCCGTATCACGTCGATGGGCTGATGCGACTGCCCCTCATCTGGCGCCCGGCCCTCTCGACGAAGCCCGAGCCCAGTGTCGTGCGCGCCCCGGTCAGTCTCGTCTCGCTCGCGGCGACGTTTCTCGACGTCGCCGGTAAGCCGGCACCGAGTTGGGTGGAGGGTGCGGTCCTGCCCTCGAGCGACGACGAAGCGAAGGCCCGGTCCTTTGACGCGACGTTCACCGAGTGGGACTCCTCGTTCTTCGGGATCGACGTGCACGTGCGCACGGTCGTGACCGAGGACTACCTGTACACCGAGTACCTACCGGGCACGATGCACGACGGGAGTGAAGGTGAACTCTACGTCTTGGGCGACGATCCACTCCAACGGGTCAACCGATTCGACGACCCCGCACTCGCGAGTGTCCGCGCGACTTTGGCCGAACAGTTGGCCGGTCACGAACATCGTCCCGGCGAGCGCGCGACGCCCGGCATTTTGATGGCCCCCGTCTAGAGGACGGTAGCGTGGTCGCTATGTCCGAGACCGTCATCCAAGGTTCACCGATCGACCCCGTTGAGGAGTTTCGCTCGTGGCCGCCGCCGCAGTTCGAAACGCTCGGGGAGTTCGACGACATCATCTATGAGGTGGGCGAGGGGATCGCGCGTATCACCATCAATCGCCCCGAACGGCGCAATGCGTTTCGACCTCAGACACTCTTCGAACTCTCGGACGCTTTCGAGCGCGCCCGCGACGACATCGCGGTCGGCGTCATCATTCTCCGCGGTGCAGGACCCGACGCGTTCTGCTCTGGTGGGGACCAGAAGATCCGCGGTGACGACGGCTACATAGGCGACGACGACGTGGCCCGTCAAGGGGTCGGACGTCTCAACGTGTTGGACCTCCAGATCCAGATTCGTCGTCTGCCCAAACCGGTGATCGCGGAAGTCGCGGGGTACGCCATTGGTGGAGGTCACATCCTTCACCTGGTCTGTGACCTCTCATTGGCGGGGGACAACGCCCGATTCGGCCAGACCGGTCCCAAGGTCGGCTCGTTCGATGGTGGCTACGGCTCGTCACTGCTGGCGCGGACGATTGGGGTCAAGCGTGCGAAAGAGGTCTGGTTCCTCTGCCGTCAGTACGACGCGCAGCAGGCGCTCGACTGGGGACTCGTCAACACGGTCGTGCCCTTGGCGCAATTGGAGTCCGAGACCATTGCGTGGTGCCGTCAGATCCTCACCCTGTCGCCGATCGCGCTGCGAATGCTGAAGGCCGGATTCAACGCGGCCGAAGACGGCATGGCGGGCATCCAACAGTTGGCCGGCGACGCGACGATGCTCTTCTACATGACCGAAGAGGGTCAGGAAGGGCGCAACGCCTTCGTCGAACACCGCAAACCCGACTTCTCAAAGTTCCCCAAGCGTCCATGACCGCGGCTCCCGGGCCGCTCCAGCGCTGGGTGCTCGCGGCGCGTCCGCGGACGTTGCCCGCCGCGACCGTGCCCGTCGTCGTCGGTGTCGCGCTGATTCGACCCGAGACCATCAACTGGGGCAACTCAGTGCTCTGTCTGGTGGTCGCCCTCGCGTTGCAGATCGGGACCAATTACGCGAACGACTACTCCGACGGAGTGCGCGGCACCGATGAGGTGCGCGTCGGTCCGTTTCGATTGACCGCGTCCAAACTCGTCGCCGCGAAGACCGTGCGCAACGCGGCCTTCCTGTGGTTCTTCCTGGCCTGCGTCGCCGGCCTCTGGCTGACGACGCGCACCACGTGGTGGTTGATCCCTATTGGCGTCAGCGCGGTGGCCGCCGGATGGTTCTATACCGGCGGACCTCGGCCGTACGGCTACTACGGCTTCGGGGAGCTCTTCGTCTTCGTGTACTTCGGCCTGGTGGCGACGGTCGGCACCGCGTACGTGCAGCACCTCACCGTCCCCGGTCGGGCCTGGTGGCTCGGTACCGCGACGGGCTTCATGGCCTGCGCGTTGCTCGAGGCGAACAATCTCCGCGACGTCCAGGGCGACCGCACCGCCGGTAAGAAGACGCTGGCGGCACGGATCGATCGCCAGCACGCGCCGTGGCTGTACGCGCTGTGCATCGCGGGCGTCGTCGTGGGCATGGCCGGCGCGGGACACGTCGTCGTCGGCATCGTGGCCATCCTTGTCTACGTACCGGCGCTGCGCCTCGCGTTCTCGGAGAAGAACGGACGCGACTTGCTTCCGATGTTGAAGTACTCAGCGCGGGCACAACTCCAGCTCGGTGCGCTCGTGGCACTGTTGCTCATCATTAGAGTTGGTGTATGAACGAGGTCACCCGCGCCGCAACCGCCTCCGGTTGTTCCAGGTGCGCGGCGTGGGACGCGTCGGCGACTGTGGCGCACTCACCGCTGATCACGCCAGCGGCGATTGCGAGCGCTTCGAGTGAGAACTTCTGATCGTTACTTCCGGCCAGGGTGAGGGTCGGAGTGGACAACGTGGGGATTTCGGTGCGAGCCACGTCTGGGTACCGGTGCCCGAGCTGCGTAGCGAGTTCGCGAGCCCCTTCGCATCACGACTGCGCGAGCTGCGCTCGCGCGGGTCGTCGGGCAGCGTCGCAAACATTGGTTGGGCCAACCATTCTTCGAGGAACGCTTCGGTGCCAATGGTCTCAATCCGGTCCGCCAGGTCGTCGTCTCGACGCCGGCGCTCGCTTCGCTCACCGGCGTCCTCGATGCCGCGCGTCGCGCCGAGCAGTATGAGGCCCTGCAAGCGTGCCGGGTGAGCCAACGCGAAATGCAGTGCGACGCGCGCGCCGGGGATAGCCCCCCAGCACGAAGGGCTCTTCAGGGAGTACGTCCGCAAGCAATTCAGCCGTCGCTGGGAGCGACGCACGAATTGACGTGTTCTGCCCATGGCCCGGCAGGTCGAGCGTGAGTAGTTCACTCGTTCCTGCCAGAATGGAACGGAAACTGATGTGCCGAATCCTTGGTCTGGGTGAAGCCGTGCAGCCAGACGAGCGTCGGACCCGAACCGAGGCGTTGGATACCAAGGAGTGACATTGCAACCGAGCGTACCGAGCCCGAGCGAGGTCCAGGCGACGTTCGCCGCGACGCTGTTCGACGAGTGGATCGCACTCGGTCTTCGTGACGTCGTTCTGTGCCCCGGATCTCGCTCGACGCCGCTCGCCCTCGCCTGTGCTCATCGCCCCGAGTTGACGCTGCACGTTCGCATTGACGAGCGAAGTGCCGGATTCTTCGCGCTCGGTCGAGCGCTCGTGACCAAGCGACCCGTGGCCATCGTGGTGACGAGTGGTACGGCCGCGACGGAACTCCACGCCTGCGTGGCCGAAGCATCGTCTGGCTTTCGTGCCACTCTTGGTGCTGACCGCCGATCGTCCGCCGGAACTGCACGGCGTAGGGGCCCCGCAAACCATTGATCAACACGAACTCTATGGGCCCATGGTGCGCCACTTCGAGGACCCGGGCGTCGCGAACTTTGACGACGCGCCACAGTGGCGCGAACTCGCGATTCGCCTCTGGCTACGTGCGACCAACGATTACGCTCGCGGTCCCGTTCATCTGAACACGGCGTTCACTGAGCCGTTGATCGGGACACCGCTCGATTTGCCGCAGCGAACAATTTGGGGCGTGGCACCGATCGGTCGGGCGAGCGGCCTCGCCGGACTCGACGGGTTGAAGGTCCTGTGTGTCGCTGGTCACGGTGTCACGTCGGAGATGGTTCGTTCCTGTGAGTCCATGAACTGGGTTGTAGTTGGTGACGCGACGGCGCTCGGGACGCTGCCCTACTTTGACGCGTTACTGCGCGACGAGACCTTTGCCGCACAGGCGCGACCGGACGTCGTCATTCGTCTGGGCGGACTTCTCGCTTCGAGAGTCTTCCAAGAGCGTCTTCGAACGTGGTCGTCGAGGACCATCGGGTTCGATGGCGCGGGATTCGTCGCCGATCCCGATCGGATCGTCGGCGAACACCTCGTGGGCCTGCCCGATCCCGAAGTCGAACCGAAGGCCGACGGAGAGTACGTCCGCCTCTGGAGCGAGGCTTCGGCGCGAGTCGCGGCGTGGCTTCGCGTTGAGGACGACAACGCCGTCGAGCTCAACGAGATCACGCTCGCGCGTGCCGTGGTGTCGGCGACGACGGAGAGGGACGTCGCGCTCGTCATTGGTTCATCCATGCCCGTGCGTGACGTGGAGTGGTGGTCGCCGTCGAGGGTCGCGCCCACCTACGCCAATCGAGGTGTCAACGGGATTGACGGCGTGGTGTCGACGACGCTCGGCGTGGCGGCCGGTTCAAAGGCGGTGGGACTGATTGGCGATATCACAATGCTCCACGACGTCTCGGGACTAGTCGACGGTCTCGGTGCCGCGGGCGGCTCGTGCGCGCTCGTCGTGGCGGACAATCAAGGGGGAGGCATCTTCTCCTTCTTGGCCCAAGCTTCGCTGGTCGACAGCGAACGCTTCGAACTCCTCTTTGGGACGCCGCGACACCACGACCTCGCCGTCGTGGCGCGGGCGTTCGGCCACGAGGGCGTCAACGTGAGCGATGCCGACGCGCTTCGAGCGGCGCTCGATGTCGCGTTGTCCAAATCCGGACTCACCGTCATCGTCGCGAAGGTCCCATCGCGCGAGCGAAATGTCGCCCTGCACGAGGAGTGGAATCAAAAGGTCGGGGACATCCTCGAAAGCACCCGATGATTGCCACCCTGCCGAGCTCACTGATCGCGGCGATTCCCATCGCGATCGCGGCTGGGTTCATATCCTTCATCTCCCCGTGCGTGTTGCCGTTGCTGCCCGGCTATCTCGCGTTCCTTGGGGGTGCGACCGGTTCGGTCCATGGGCGGACCGGTCGAGGTCGTGCCGTGCTCGGTTCAATCGCGTTCATCATCGGTTTCGCCATCGTCTTTATCAGCGTTGGTGCGATCTTCGGGGGACTGGGACACGATCTGAAATCGCACGAACGCATCCTTTCGATCGTCTTTGGGGCCGTGACCATACTCTTAGGACTGTTCTTTGGCGGTTGGTGGCCGGCCCGCTGGCTCAACCGAGAACGTCGCATCCATCACCTCCCGCGCGCCTCGATACTCGGTGCGGGGATTCTGGGCTTCCTCTTCGGCTTCGGGTGGGTTCCGTGCCTCGGTCCCACGTTGGGTGCGATCCAGGGACTCGAGGCGACGTCACCGGGCGCGACCGCGCTGCGCGGATCGATCCTCGCGCTCTTCTACTGTCTCGGGCTCGGCATCCCGTTCGTCGTGGCGGCGTTGGCGACCGAGTGGATGGCGACGGCGTCAGGTTGGCTACGTCGCCACCAGCGCGTCATTGGACAGATCGGTGGCATCTTGCTGATCGTCATCGGCGTGCTCGAGATCACCGGCGCGTGGCAGACATTCGTCCTGTGGCTCCAGACCCACGTGCCCGCCTCGAACGCAATCCTGTAGTAAACGCGGTCTCGTAGACTGACCCAATGAAATTGCGTGACGACTGGAAGTTTCGCGGTCTGGTTCATCAGACCACCGATGACGCCATCCTCGATGGCCTCTCCGCGGGCGGCGTCACGGCCTATATCGGTTTCGACCCCACGGCTCCATCGATGCACCTCGGGAACCTGATGCAGATCTGCACGCTACGGCGCCTGCAACTGGCGGGCAATCGCCCGATTGCCCTCGCCGGAGGGGGTACCGGACTCATCGGCGACCCGAGTTTCAAGGCCGTGGAGCGTCCGCTGCTGACCCTCGAGCAGATCGAGACGAATCTCGTGGGGATCCGTGCCCAGCTTGAGCGGTTCCTGGACTTCTCGCCCAGTGCGGGCCCGACCCAGGCGTTGTTGTTGAACAACGCGGACTGGCTCACCACTATCTCGTTGACGGATTTCCTACGCGACGTCGGCAAGCACTTCACGGTCAATCAGATGATCGCCAAGGAGACGGTGAAGAGCCGTCTCGACCGCGACGACGTCGGACTGTCCTTCACGGAGTTCTCGTACATGTTGTTGCAGGCCTACGACTTCCTTCGACTGAATCTCGATCACGATTGCACGCTGCAACTCGGTGGGTCGGACCAGTGGGGCAACATCACCGTCGGCGCCGAACTGGTGCGAAAGTCGGCCGGTCACGCCGCGTACGGCGTGACGACGCCCTTGCTACTTCGCGGCGACGGCACGAAGTTCGGCAAGTCCGAGGGTGGCAACGAACACGTGTGGCTCGACGCCACGATGACGTCACCGTTCGCGCTGCATCAGTTCTTGTTGAACTCCGACGATGTGATGGTCCCGTCGCTGCTGCGCTTCTTCACGTTCCTCGATCACGACACCATTCGCGATCTCGACGAGGCCACGAAGACCGTGCCTCAGGAACGCCGTGCGCAACGCGCCGCCGCGAACGCCATCGTGTCGATGGTGCATGGCGACGAGGCCGCCCGCAAGGCCGAACGGGCCGGCGACGCGCTCTTCAACGAGTCGATTGCCGACCTGGACGAGGCCACGTTGCTGCAGGTCGTGGCCGATGCGCCCTCTTCGACCTGTTCGCGTTCGCAACTCAACGAGGGGATCGACGTCGCGGAGTTACTGGTGCGTTGTGACCTCGCCGCGTCGCTCTCCGAGGCCCGACGGTTTCTGTCCCAAGGTGGGGTCTACGTAAATAACCTGCGGGTCGACGGCGAAGAACCCCTCGATGCCACGCGCGCACTGCACGACCGTTACTTCGTGCTTCGCCGAGGTCGACGCCAGTTGCACCTCATCGTCGTGCAGTGATACGTCGCGTCGGCGTCCTACTCATCGCCGGACTGCTGCTGTGCGCGTGCGGAACGGTCAGCGAAGCGAAGGCCATGTCGGGCTGGGTGGCGCACAGCAGTTTCAAGGCCAACGCCACATCGCTCTTCAATGACGTGAAGGGTTCGGCGAAGGATCTACGAAACGCGCACTTGACGAGCAACGACTTCCATACGGTCTGCCAAGTGCTGTTCTCCGATGATGGGGCAATGCAAGCGGCCCTTCCGACGCCCGACGCGCAGGCGACCTCGTTGCTCAACAAGGCGTACCAGGAGTTCGCCAAGGCCGCGCACCAGTGCTACAACGCGCAGTCCAGTGCGGTGGCGCGATCGCGTGCCCTCGCGACGCTCGCGAGTGGCGCTGCGGTGTTCTCTGAGGCGAAGGCCCGCGTCGCCACGGCGTCCCAGTCCTAGCTCGTCGGCGGTCGCAAATCGATCTCGAGTCGAAGGACACCGTCCTCGAGCGTCGCGACTGCGTCGCCCAGCATGGCGAAGTCCTGGAAGTCGAGATTCGCCGCTTCGATGAAGCGTTGGCGCTCGGGTCCTTCAACCGGAGGGAAACCCCGGCGCTTTACGGCGTCCGCTCGTTCGCGAAATCGAAGGATCATGTCATTGGGATCAAAGGCTGGGCTCACAATCCGATGATAAGGGCTGAATAAGAGGGTTCACTTGGTAACATGGAAACTCAACTCAGTACTCCTGAGTTGCGGCCGCCGCCAGCTATGGCCCGCGGCCAGTGAGGAGTTGACGTGAAAAAAGGCCGCCATCGTCGGTTTGTTGAAGCTCGCGAACTCAAACGATCTACCGGACCCCGTGCGACCACCTGCGTCGAATGCGGGGCCGCTCCTGAGGACGTCCACGCGGAGTGGTGTCTCGCTGAGGAGGACCGCTACGACGAGATTCTCGGATCCCTGCCGCGCACGTCGTTCAACGAAGAGGATCCACTCGCGGCTGAGGGTTAAACCTTCTTACGGAATACCGGGTGGGGAAGTCTCGTCCCTTTGGGTTGTGCCGTTCGTTGATTCATGAAGGCCATGAGTTGGTCGTAGACACTCTGGCCGACCATTGCGACGAGCTCCTCGGCCATCGAGTCAGCCACGCGGTTCTTGCCCACGAACGCCGCGGGGTCTTCGGTGCACCACCAATGGAAGTCGGCGCCGCCGGGACCCCAGTGACTGCGGTTCCATTGCGCGATGCGCGTGATGACGTGTCCGTCATCCTCGACCTCGTCGTCGCGACGTAGCGGGAGCTGCCAACAGACCTCGGGTTTGAGGGGGATGTAACTCTCCTCGTTGTCGATGGCCATCACGTGCAGTGCGCAGCCGGGACCGCGGTGGAAGTCGGGTCGGTTGAGGAAGATGCAGGCGTCCTGGACCAGTTTCGTGACGATCTCGCCGTTCTTCTTCACTCGCGTGGTGCCGGCGCGGCCTTTTGACTTGAACTGCCATTGGTCGGCGGTCAGTCGTTTGGCGGCCTTTTCCACCCGCTTCTGGTCCTTCTCGTCGGTGAAGTGCGCGCCGTAGCTGCAACATCCCTGCACGAGTTCGGGCGTCGCCTCGGTGAGGACCCCTTGGCACCCGGCACCGAAGATACACGTCCAGTTGCTTTCGAGGAAGGTGACGTCGAACATCCACGTGCGAAGCCGTTTGTTGTCCTCAAAACTGACCCACTCGTGGGCGTCAGGGGGTATTGAAGTCACGACGAGAAGGCTACATGGTGTGTCCGTCCGCGAAGGACACATCTACAATGGCGTGATGACCACCGTCGAAACTTTTGAAGTCCTTTCGCTCACCGATGAGGCGCGCAACGTCGTCATCGACGCACTCAACAACGAAGAGCAGAGCGATTCGCTCGCACTGTTCGTGGAGGTCACCGGCACGCGCGGCGCCGGCTACTCCTACGACCTCTACTTCTCCGATCGAAGCGACGCCCCCGAGGGTGCGGCCGTCGGCGTCGACGGGGGTGTCACGATCGTCATCCCCGAAAAGAGCGTGGACCGTCTGCGCGGCAGCCGTCTCGAGTTCGCGAGCGACGGCGGCGGGGGACTCGTGCTCGTCAACCCCAACATCCCGACGCCCGAAGAGATCAACCCCGGCGTACCGGCCGACATTCTCGCGCTCGGCGTCACTGGTCCCATGGCGGTGCTCGCCATCGACGTGCTGGAGTCGAGCATCAATCCCGCGATTGCCTCACACGGCGGGAGGGCCGATCTGATCGCGCTCGACGAGGAGAAGAAGGTCGCGTACGTCAAGCTCTCGGGTGGATGCCAGGGCTGCGCCATGAGCCGCATGACACTTTCCCAAGGCATTGAGACCTCACTCATCGAAGCGATCCCTGAACTCACGGGCGTCATCGACGTCACCGACCACGCCTCGGGAGAGAATCCCTTTTACGCGAAGGACTAGGGCCGCTCGTCGCTTCTTCTAGAATTGCCCGATGTTGCGCTTTCTCACTGCCGGCGAAAGCCACGGACCATCGCTCAGTGTCATCATCGAGGGACTACCGGCCGGTCTCGCGATTACCGAGGCAGAGATCGGTGACGAACTCGCGCGGCGACGCCTCGGGTACGGCCGCGGTCCGCGCATGCGCTTCGAGCGCGACGAACTGCGACTCATTGGCGGCATCCGCCATGGGCGCACGCTTGGCTCGCCCGTCGCCATTGAGATCCTCAACTCCGAGTGGCCCAAGTGGGAGCAGGAGATGTCGGCCGCACCCGGGACCCCCAGCGAGAAGCAGACCAAACCGCGTCCCGGTCACGCGGACCTCGCCGGCATGCAGAAGTACAACTTCGACGACGCCCGCGACGTGCTCGAACGCGCCAGTGCGCGTGAAACGACCGCCCGGGTCGCCGCGGGCACGTTCGCGAAGTCTCTGCTCGCGACCATCGGGGTCCAGATCGTCAGCCACGTCGTGCGCATTGGCCAGGCCGCGACGGACGGATCGGTCCGTCCGCTCCCCGATGACCTGGGGACCGTCGACGCGAGTGAGGTGCGCTGTTTCGACGCGATGACGGCCGAGGCCATGATCGTCGAGATCAAGGCTGCCGCGAAGGAAGGTGACTCGCTCGGGGGGATTGTTGAAGTGATCGCCTACGGCGTCCCGGTGGGACTGGGGAGTTACGTGCACTGGGACCGCAAACTCGACGGTCTGATCGCCGGGGCATTGATGAGTATCCAAGCCGTGAAGGCAGTCGAAATCGGTGACGGCTTCGCCCAGGCATCGCAGCGCGGCAGCGTCGCGCACGACGCCATTGCGGTGGACGAGAACTTTGAACAGGGCGGCGGCTACATCCGCCGGACCGACCACGCCGGGGGACTCGAAGGCGGGATGACCTCGGGTGCCCCCGTCATCGCCAAAGTGGCCATGAAGCCGCTCTCCACGTTGAATCGACCCGTCCTCGAGACGGTAGACGTCGCGACCGGTGAGACCGCGGTGTCGTTCAAGGAGCGCACCGACGTGACGGCCGTGCCGGCGCTCGGCGTCGTCACCGAGTCGATGTTGGCGCTCGTGTTGGCCAATGAGGCCGTGCGCAAGTTCGGCGGCGACTCGGTGGAGGAGTTCACCCGAAATCACGCGTCGTACATGGCGAACCTGGGATCGACGTCGTCGGCCGCTCGAAGCGAATAGCGGTGGCTCGACTCGTGCTCGTGGGTCTGCCCGGGGTGGGCAAGTCATCGGTCGCGACGGTGATCGCTGAACACTGGCACTGTGAGGCCCTCGACACCGACGAAGTCTTCTTGGCGCACAACGACGTCACGCCGGCTGCCTTCCTACGCACGCACGACGAGGCGTCGTTTCGCCTTCGCGAAGTCGACGCACTGGCGACGGCGCTCGACTCGACCGGCGTGGTCGCGACGGGCGGCGGCGTCGTGTGCACGCCCCACGGGCGCGAGTTGCTCGCGCGCGCGCTCACGGTGTGGCTCGACTGTGACGACGATGTACTGCTCGAGCGAATCGGCGAGGTTGATCGACCTCTGCTCGGTCAAGAGCCCGAGGTGGCACTGGCGCGACTGCGCCGTGAACGTGCTGCGTGGTACGAAGAAGTCTCGAAGGTGCGCGTGGACGCCAGTTCCACATTGGAAGAGGTCGCGCGCGCGGTCATAGACGAAACCAAGGCGTTGACTTCATGATCGTGCCCGTCGAACTCGCGGAGCGCTCCTATGACGTGGTCCTCGCTGAAGACGCGCGCAGCAACCTCGCGTCACTGATCGCGGCGAGAGCACCCAAGGCCAAGGTCTGCGCGCTCGTGACATCGACCTCGCTCAGTGCCCAGCCGTGGTTCGATCTCGACAGTGGCATTGAGCAGCACGTACTTACCGTGCCCGATGGAGAGGCGGCCAAGACACTCGGCGAGTTTCGCGTCGCTCTCCGAACAGCTCGCCGAGCTCCATCTCTCTCGCGATGACGTGATCGTGGGTGTCGGCGGGGGAGCAGTGACCGACCTCGCGGGCTTCGCCGCGGCTACCTACCTTCGTGGCGTCGCTCTCGTGCAGGTCCCGACGTCGCTGGTCGGTCAGGTCGACGCGGCAATTGGCGGCAAGACGGGTGTCAACCTACGAGCCGGGAAGAACTTGGTGGGTTCGTTCTACCAACCCATCGGCGTGCTGTGTGATTTCTCGACGCTGCTCACTATGCCCGAACGTGAGCGGCTCGCCGGTCTGGGTGAGGTCGCCAAGTGCTGGCTCCTCGAAGGCGGCTTTGCGGCGGAACTGGCCGCGGTCTCCTTCCACGATCTCATCGTCCTGTCGGTATCGCTCAAGGCCGCGATCGTGCGAGAGGACGAACGAGAGGGCGGACGGCGGGCCCTGCTCAATTACGGCCACACCTTGGCGCACGCGCTGGAAAAGGTGGCCCTGGCGCGCGACACCGAAGAACTTCGTCACGGTGAGGCGGTGGCCATCGGCCTCGCCTTTGCCCCTCGCCTCGCGGCGGCACTCGGACGAGTTGACCCCAGCGAGATCGTCCGACACGACGAAGTGTTGCTCGCCCTCGGTCTCCAGTCGCGCATCCCCGCGGACTTCGCGACGTCGTCGCTGCTCGAGGCCATGGGTCACGACAAGAAGGCCCACCACGACCTCACATTTGTTCTCGGGGGCGCCGCCGGTTTCGAGACTGTGCGCGGCGTCGACCCCGCGTTGGTGCACGACGTACTAGAACGTTTTCAAGGAGAACCATGAGCAACGAAATACTGCTGTTGTCGGGACCGAACCTCGATCTCTTGGGTTCTCGCAACCCAGAGGTCTATGGCACGAAGACACTGGACGAGCACGTGGATCGTTTTCGCCAGCTCGCCGATGAGGCTGGCTTCAGTGTTCGCCACGTCCAGTCGAACTTCGAGGGTGACCTCATCGAGGCCGTCCACGCGGCCCGCGACGGTGCCGTCGCCGTGGTGATCAACGCCGGAGCGCTGACCCATTCGTCGTGGGCCCTGGCCGACGCGCTCGATACGTTCGACGGGGTCAAGATCGAAGTCCATCTGTCAAATCCGGCCGCGCGCGAACCGTTTCGCCACCTGAGCACACTGGCCGGTTCGGTGAATGGGTCGATCGCCGGCTTCGGCGCCACCAGTTACGAGTTGGCCCTGGACGCCGTGCGCCGTCTCACCGCGAAGTCCTAGGTTTCAACGTCTGCGGGGTGCGGCGTAGAATGGGCACCGCACGATTCGCGAAAGGTCCCTACGCCCATGGCTGCAATCTCAACCTCGGAAATCAAAAACGGCATCACCATAAAGATTGACGAGGGTCTCTTCACGGTCATCGAGTTCCAGCACGTGAAGCCGGGCAAGGGCGGCGCCTTCGTGCGCACCAAGCTGCGCAACGCCCGCTCCGGCGCGGTCATTGAGCGCACGTACCGTTCCGACGAACGCCTCGAACAGGCCATCATGGACAAGCGCGACACGCAGTACCTGTACCGCGACGGCGACGACTACATCTTCATGGACCAGTCGACGTACGACCAGGTCCCGGTCTCGTCCAAGAGTTTGGGTGACGCGGCCGACTTCTTGAAAGAGACCGGCAAGGCCATGTTGATCCTCCACAATGACGAGATCATCGGTGTCGAGTTGCCGGCCTCGGTGGAACTGACCATCACCGAAACCGAACCGGGTATCCAGGGCGACCGGGTGTCGGGCGCTCGCAAATCCGCGACCCTCGAAACCGGTCTCGTGGTGCAAGTCCCACTGTTCGTCGGTCCTGGCGAGCTCATCAAAGTCGACACGCGCACCGGCGAATACATGACCCGGGCGTAGCGTGAGCGAACTAGGGACTCGGCGTCATCACGCGCGAGAACGCGCGCTCGAGATCATGTACGAGGCCTCGATAAAGGATCGCGAGGTGCTCGTCGTCGTCAACGCGCTCCCACTGGCACCCGATGACTACGTCATCTCGCTCCTCACGTCGGCGGAGAAGAACGTGGACCGGGCGAACGAACTGATCTCTGAGTACTCCATTGATTGGCCCCTGGAGCGCATCGCGCTCGTCGACCGGCTGGTCATGACCCTCGCCATCGGCGAGATGTTGATGGGGGACGCACCGCCGAAGGCGGTCATCCTTGACGAGGCCGTTGAGTTGGCGAAGGTCTATTCCACCGATGCGTCGCCTAAGTTCGTGAACGGCGTGCTGTCGTCGATCGCCGAGATTGTACTTAGTTAGCAGAAGGGGGTCTCGAAGATGCCGGGCATGGGTGGCTCACGAATCTCACTCACGAACCCGCTCGTCGATTCAATTTTTCGCCACAACGCCTTTGAGACCAGCGTGTCGTGGATCATCGCTCTCGCCCTTCTCTTTCTCGTCGTCGCCAGTCTGCTGCGACGCGTGAACACCTTCAACTTGTCGACCTCTGGGCTCGCCGAGCCGCGGAGTCGAACGTACCTGCGGATCACCTTCGGTGCCCTGTGGCTGATTGACGGCATCTTGCAGTTTCAGGTCTCCATGCCGCTCGGACTGGCGAACGGTGTCGTGGCGCCGGCGGCGGGGGGCACGCCCACGTGGCTCCACGCGATCATGTTCGACAGCATCGGCATTTGGAACAATCATCCGATTTCACTGGCCGTGGGGACGGCATGGATCCAGGTGGGCATTGGCGTACTGCTCATCATCTCCAATGCCACGGTCGGGCGAATCGCGGGCGCTGTCTCGGTGGGCTGGGCCGCGACGATCTGGCTGGTCGGCAACGGCGCGGGCGGCATATTCCAAGGTTCCAACTCAATACTCTTTGGGTGGCCCGGCGCCGCCCTGTTGTATATCGTCGCGGGCCTCTGGCTCGTGGTACCCGTTCGCACGTTCAGCGACCGATTCTCGCGTTACACGCTTCGTGGACTGAGCGTCCTACTCGTACTTGGTGCGGTGTTACAGGTTCTGCCGTCGCGCAACTTCTGGAAGGGCGGGAACGCGAACGCACTGACCGCCATGGCGAAAACCATGACCGAGACACCGCAGCCTCATGCTCTGGCCTGGATCGTGACGAGATTTGGTGATGTTGCCGGGACCCTGGGTGGAGGCACCAACATCATCGTGATCCTCTGGCTCCTCGTCTGCGCTGGTGGTCTATGGGTGGCCAGTGAGCGCGGACTTCGCTGGCCCACGCGAACCTTCGTCACTGGTTGCCTGTTCTTGTGGGTGGTGGTCCAAGACGTGCCGCTGTGGGGCGGGCTCGCCACCGACGTCAACTCAATGCTCCCCTTGGCCGTCCTGGCGTGGTGCGCCAGTCCAGCGCGCGCGTCGACGGCACCGCTGCGGCGCCACTTGCCAGTTGAGATGCGATCAAGCTCCAGCGCGGTGCTGGCCTCCTTCGCATCGGCGATGGTCCTCTTCGCGGCCGTGTCGATGGGGTGGGCGACCGTCGCCTCCGCGGAGAGCACGCTCTACTTGGCCCAGAACGGGCCCGCGTCGTCGGTGGACACCGCGGCGCCAAGTTTCACGCTCACCGACCAACACGGCGTGACTTACGCACTGGGCGAACACGCGGGCACGACCACCCTGTTGACGTTCCTCGACCCCGAATGCTGGACCGACTGTCCACTGTTGGCGGCACAACTGAAACAGGTCCGTTCCGAACTCTCACCGGGTGCCAAGATCGACATCGTCGCGGTGGCGGCTGACCCGTACCACGAGACCCTGGCGAACGTGAATCATTTCATCTCGCTCCATCGTCTTTCGGAGGTGAAGGGCTTCTACTTCGTCACCGGCACACTCGCGTCGGTCCGAAATGTCTGGCACTCGTACGGCATTGGCGTGACCATGGCGCCGAGCGCCAAAATGAGTATCCACTCGGACTACATGTTCATCATCAATTCGCGTGGACGGCTCAAGTGGATCGTCCCCGACGATCCGCTCGCCAACTGGGCCGGACAACATTCAGCGGAAAGCGAGTTGCTCACCTTGCTGCACGAGTCAGGTGTGCACTGATCGTTTTCGCTCAGCCACTCGCCGTGCGCGATCAGTCATCGCGGTCGTCGGGCTCCGTGGGCTGATCGTGTTGATGAACGCTGGCGAGATAGGCGTTCCACGCGTCGAGTTCCGGGTCCTCCTCGTCGAAAATGACGGGCGGGCGCGTTCGCTCTCCTCGCTCATCTTGGAGCAGCTTCCTCCACATGTACACGGCGTATCCGCCGAGCAAGGGCCATTCAAAGACGTACGCCCACGAGAGCGTATTGCCGCCGAGCGCGCGTCGTATCTCGAACACGAACGCAGGGATGCAAATGAGTTCGGCCAGAAATAACCCGACGTGGATTTTGAACGCGCTCCTGGTATCGCTTCCCATGACAGGGAATTTACCCGTGATTGACCTTGCCTCCACTGGCGACGCCTCGCACCGTCAGGCATGTCACCGTCGAGTGGCGCCGGCTCGCGCCATCATCTGCATATTCTCGAGCGTCGGGCACTCTTCAGTAATCGTTGGTTCGCGAACGGCTACAATTGATTCGATCCACTAATACCGCACGACTTTTCTGCGCCCTCGGGCGAAGTAAGTCGGTCGTGAAGCGAGTCCCGTGAGGCTCGTACGACGGGAGAACGATGAGTAGTACGAACGAAGGCCAGGCCCGCGCACGCGGCCTGGCATTTTTTGCGAAGAGCCAACTCATGAGCGCCGATGACGTTGCGCGCGCGCTACGACGAATGGCGCACGAGGTCGTCGAGCGAAATCACTCGACGGAGTCGCTGTCAATCATCGGACTCCAGAGCGGTGGCGCGCCGATTGCGCTCGCGCTTGCGGGGTACCTCACGGAGATCTCGAACGCTCCGATCACCGCGAGCCTGCTCGACGTCTCCTTCTACCGCGACGACCTCTCGCACAATCCCGTGCCCGTGTCATCACAGACGAGCATCGATCACGACCTCACCGATCGAACGGTCGTCCTCGTCGACGACGTACTGTTCACCGGCCGGACGATCCGCGCGGCGCTCAACGCCCTCTCAGACTGGGGGCGGCCGCGGGCCGTCCAACTGTGCGTCCTCGTCGATCGGGGTCACCGCGAGCTGCCAATCCGTCCCGACTTCGTGGGCAAGAATCTCCCGACCGCCATCGATGAAGCCATCGTGGCCTCGCTGGACGGTGTTTGGATTGGCACGAGGGAGGCGACGTGATCACCTCCATCCGCGGTCAGAGCCTGCTGTCGCTCAACGAGATCAGTCGCGAAGCGATCCTCGAGGTCCTCAACACGGCCGAGTCCTTCGTGGAAGTGAATCGCCGCACGATCAAGAAAGTGCCGGCCCTCAAGGGTCGCGTCGTCGCGTCACTGTTCTTCGAAGAGTCGACGCGTACGCGACTCAGTTTCGAGACCGCGGCCAAGCGCCTGAGTGCCGATGTCCTCTCGCTGGCCGTGGCCTCGAGCAGCGTGAAGAAGGGCGAGTCACTACGCGACACCATCGCCACGATCGACGCGCTCGGCATCGACGCCGTCGTGCTGCGCCATCGTTCCAGTGGCGCCGCGCTCCAGGTGAGTCGCTACGTACCCCACGTGCGCGTCATCAACGCCGGTGACGGACAACACCAACACCCGACCCAGGGACTGCTGGACGCGTTCACGATCCGCCAGGTCCTCAGTGAGCGCCGAGGCACCACTGGTCTCGAGTCGGGTGGAGAACTGTTCGAAGGCCTCCGCATACTGATCGTCGGGGACATTCGCCACAGTCGCGTCGCGCGCAGTGATATCGCGGCGTACAGCACCCTCGGCGCCGAGGTGCGCGTCTGTGCCCCGGGCACGCTGTTGCCCGACGACATCGAGCGCTGGCCCGTCTCCGTCGCCACCAACTTCGACGAGTCACTCGAGTGGGCTGACGTCGTGGGACTGCTCCGACTGCAGGCGGAGCGGGGATCGGGCGCGTTCGTGCCGAGCCTTGACGAGTTCACCTTCACGCACGGCTTGACGGTGGAGCGATTCGCTCGAATGCGACCTGAAACGCTCATCATGCATCCCGGGCCCATGAACCGTGGAGTAGAGGTCGACTCGCGCGTCGTCGATGCTCCCGCGGCGATCGTGGAGCAACAGGTCGCCAACGGCGTGCCGATTCGCATGGCGGTGCTGTATCTGAGCGTGGCCGGATCGGGGGAGTCGTTATGAGTATTGTCCTGCGCCAAGGTCTCATCATTGGACCGACGTCGAGCGTCATCGGTGACGTCCTCATCCTCGATGGCGTCATCGCCGAAGTCGGAGCGACAGTTGACGCGCCGAGTGACGCCTTCGAGGTTGACGCCCGTGACTGTTGGGTCGGACCGGGTTTCGTCGACCTGCACACCCACCTTCGAGAGCCCGGCCGCGAAGCGGCTGAGACCATCGAGAGTGGGGCACGCGCGGGAGCCCTCGGGGGTTACTGCGCGCTCGTGGCGATGCCCAACACCGAGCCCTGTCTCGATAACGTCGCGACCGTCTCGTATGTGCTCGCGCGAGGTGCGACGACACCGCTCGACATATGCGTGGCTGGTGCCATCACCCAGGGTCGACGCGGCGAGGCGCTGGCGCCGATGGCGGAGATGGCGGCGCTCGGGGTGCGACTCTTCACGGACGACGGCATCGGGGTGCAGGACCCTTCGGTGATGCGACGGGCCCTCCTCTACGCCAACCCGCTCGGTGTGCGGTTGGCGCAACACTGCGAGGACGAGCGTCTCGCGGGTGGCGGGACGATGAACGAAGGGGCGCTGAGCGGCCGACTCGGTCTCACGGGTCGACCGGCGCTCGCCGAGGAGCTGATGGTCATGCGTGACATCGAGTTGGTGCGCGCGACCGGCGCGGCGATGCACTTCCTTCATCTCTCAAC
This sequence comes from uncultured Acidimicrobiaceae bacterium, assembly GCA_963800765.1. GTDB lineage: Bacteria > Actinomycetota > Acidimicrobiia > Acidimicrobiales > RAAP-2 > RAAP-2. The sequence goes on along the minus strand of CAWDCF010000003.1, from coordinate 8,733 downwards.
GGCGCGTTCGGTGGACCTCGTGGTCGCGGCGCGCGCTCAGGGCCTGCGCGTCACCTTCGAGATCGCGCCACATCACTTCACACTCGACGAGCAGTGTTGTGAGGGCTTTGACCCGGCGTTCAAGGTGCATCCGCCGCTTCGAACGAAGGACGACGTGGCCGCGCTGGTTGGCGCGCTACGACGTGGCGACGTCGACGCCGTGGCGACCGATCACGCTCCGCACGCGCCGGAGTTGAAGGACCTGCCCTTCGACGAGGCACCCGCGGGGATGCTGGGACTGGAGCACGCAGCGTCGCTCACGTACGAGGCCCTGGGTGGGGCGCAGTGCGACCCCGCCGTGTTTTTCCACGTGCTGAGTCGTGGACCGTCCGCGATCGCGCAACTTCGAAGAGAAGATGCTCCGCCACGTCACAGCGCCCACGGTGGTGCGGTGGTGGCGGGCGAGGACGCCAACCTCACCGTCTTCTCTCCGAGCACACGCTGGAGCGTGGACCGGTCCACGCTGACGAGCAGATCCATGAACACGCCCTACGACGGACGCGAACTCCTGGGACGGGTGCGCGCGACCATCGCCAAGGGCCGACTCGTCGTTGACCAAGGCGTCCTGACGTGAAGAGCGTCCCTTCCGTCCTCGTCCTCGCCGACGGCACCACGTTCGAGGGCTACGCCGCGGGGTACCTGAGCGACGAGGGGGTCACCAGCGGCGAGTTCGTCTTCAACACCGCCCAGAGCGGGTATCAGGAGGTCATCACGGACCCCAGTTACGCCGGTCAGATCATCAACTTCACCTACCCGCACATTGGCAACTACGGTGTGACTCCACTCGACGACGAGTCACTTCATCCCTGGTGCGCGGGCATTGTCGTGCGCGAACTCTCTCACCTCCCATCAAACTGGCGTTCGGTCGGGCCGCTCGAAGGGTTCCTGCGCCAGCACCACGTGCCGGCCATCGTCGGCATCGATACGAGGCGACTCACGAAACACCTGCGAGCGCACGGCGCCCTGCCGGGCGCCTTCGGTCACGCTGAGCGCGCAGTGGTGCAGGCCGCCGCCGCTCGGGCCGTGGGCACCGACAACACCGACCTCGTCTCCATGGTCTCGACGCCGCGCGCTTATACGCGCGGCGACGGTGCGCTGCACGTCGTCGCGTTCGATTACGGCATCAAGACCACCATGGTCCACCATCTCGCCCAACGATTCCGCGTCACGGTCGTGCCCTCGTCGACCAGCGCCGAGGGCGTGCGTGCCCTCAATCCGGACGGCGTCTTCCTCTCGAATGGTCCGGGCGACCCCGCCGCGTTGGGCGCGCAGATCGGCGTGATCGGGGAGCTCCTGGGGACGGTGCCAATCTTTGGCATCTGCCTCGGGCATCAACTCCTCGCGGCCGCCCTCGGGGGACGGACCTTCAAGCTGCCCTTCGGTCACCACGGCAGTAATCATCCGGTGAGTGACCTCGCGACGGGACGCGTGGAGATCACGGCGCAGAACCACAACTACGCGGTGGTGCCCGACTCGCTCGCTCGTGGTGTCATCAGCCACGTGAATCTCAATGACGGAGTGATCGAGGGCATTGCCTCGGTCGAGGATCGTTGCTTCTCCGTGCAGTACCACCCCGAAGCGGGACCGGGGCCCCACGACGCGTGGTACCTCTTCGATCGTTTCGACGCGTTGCTCACCTCGGGCGGTGTGCGCTAATGCCACGGCGCGACGATATCCATTCGATCATGGTCATCGGCTCGGGGCCGATCGTCATTGGTCAGGCCTGTGAGTTCGACTACTCGGGAACGCAGGCCTGCCAGGTTCTTCGAGCCGAAGGGTTCAAAGTCATCCTCGTCAACTCCAATCCGGCGACGATCATGACCGACCCGGCGACCGCCGACGTGACCTACATCGAACCGCTCGACGCCGACGTGCTGACCGACATCATCGAGCGTGAACGTCCCGACGCGCTCTTGCCCACGCTCGGGGGTCAGACGGCGCTGAACCTGACCATGGAGCTCGTGCGACGAGGCGTGACCACGCGACTCGGCGTGGAAGTGATCGGCGCGCGACCCGAGGCGATCGCCACCGCCGAAGACCGCGAACTCTTCAAGGCGGCGATGGCCGACATCGGACTCGCCGTCCCCGAATCGGGTTTTGCGCGTTCGGTGGAGGAAGCCGTCGTCATCGCGACGCAGATCGGTTGGCCGATCATCATCCGTCCGAGTTTCATCCTCGGGGGCGCCGGCACCGGTATTGCCCACGACGAGGAGCACCTCCGCGGCCTCGCGACGGAGGGCATCGCCGCGTCGCCGGTGGGCGAGATACTCGTCGAGAAGTCGATCGCGGGCTGGAAGGAGTTCGAACTCGAGGTCATGCGTGACGTTGCGGACAACTGCGTCGTCATCTGCAGTATCGAAAACTTCGATCCGATGGGCGTGCACACCGGCGACTCGATCACCGTCGCACCGATTCAAACCCTGTCGGACGTCGAGTATCAGGCCATGCGCGATGACGCCTTCGCGGTGCTGCGCCGCGTCGGGGTCGAGACGGGCGGCTCGAACGTCCAATTCGCGGTCAACCCCGACTCCGGCGAGCGTCTCGTGATCGAAATGAATCCCCGCGTCAGCCGCTCGAGCGCGCTCGCGTCCAAGGCGACCGGCTTCCCCATTGCGAAGATCGCCGCGCGCCTCGCGGTGGGGTACACGCTCGACGAGATCCGCAATGACATCACCAAGGTCACGCCGTCGAGCTTTGAACCGGTCATCGACTACGTCGTGACCAAGATCCCGCGGTGGGCCTTCGAGAAATTGCCCGGCGCAGCCCCCGAGCTCGGCACGCGGATGCAGTCGGTGGGCGAGGTCATGGCGATCGGTCGCAACTTCGCGGAGTCACTGCAAAAAGCCGTACGCTCGCTCGAGCAGGGACGCTCGGGATTCGCGCTAGGGCGTGAATCAGAGTTCATCGACTTCGACCTTGACAGGCTCTGGCACAGTTGCGTCGTGGCGACGCCCGAACGCCTCTTCGCCCTGCACGAACTGCTCTGGCGCGGTGCGTCGATCGACGACGTCGTCGCGCGTACGAGGATCGACGCGTGGTTCATCCACCAACTCTCCGAGATCGTCGAACGTGAACGCGAGCTCGCCAATGGTGTTGACGTGGACTCGCTCGACGCCCGGGGCTGGCGCCGATACAAGCAGTGGGGATTCTCGGACTCTCAGATCGGTGACCTGACTGGTCGAACCGCCGTCGACGTCACGGCGCGTCGTCGAAGGGCGGGCGTCGTGACGACGTTCAAGACCGTCGACACCTGCGCGGCCGAATTTGCGGCCACCACGCCGTATCACTACAGCACCTACGAGGACAACAGCGAAGTGCTTCCTTCGCCGCGCGACCGGGTCATCATCCTCGGCTCCGGTCCCAATCGAATTGGTCAGGGCATCGAGTTCGACTACTGCTGCGTGCACGCCGCGATCGTCCTTCGCGAGATGGGGTACGAGACGGTGATGGTGAACTGCAATCCCGAGACGGTCTCGACTGACTACTCGACCTCGGACCGCCTCTACTTCGAGCCACTCACCCCCGACGACGTGGCCGAAGTGATCGCCGCCGAGCAGGCCGCCTGTACGGATGGCGCACGGGTACTGGGCGTCATTGTCTCGTTGGGCGGTCAGACGCCACTCAAACTCTCGCACTCGCTCAGTCCGGAACTCGTGCTCGGTACGCCCGTCGCCGCGATCGACTCGGCCGAGGACCGAGAACAGTGGTCGTCAATCTGTCGATCCCTCGGACTACGTCAGCCCCCGGGCGACGTGGCCCTCTCCCTCGCCGAGGCCAAGGCCATCGTCCGCACCATTGGCTACCCGGTGCTTGTTCGCCCGAGCTACGTCCTCGGTGGTCGTGCCATGGAGATTGTCTACGACGACGCGTCACTGACGCGAGTCATGAACGACCTCACGAGCGCGCACGGATCGATGGCCCGAGAAGGTGGCGTCTCGGCGAGTCGGCCCATCCTGCTCGACCGTTTCCTCGAGGACGCGATCGAGGTCGACGTGGACGCGGTGCGCGACACGGACGGTGACGTCTTCGTGGCCGGCGTGATGGAACACGTCGAGGAGGCCGGCGTGCACTCGGGCGACTCGGCGTGCGCGCTGCCTCCCCAGACACTGAGCGACGCGGTCATTACGACGTTGCACGCCTATACCCACAAGATCGCCGAGGCGCTCGGCGTCATTGGCCTGATCAACGTGCAGTACGCCGTGAAGGACGAGGAGGTCTTCGTCTTAGAGGCGAACCCCCGCGCCAGTCGCACGGTGCCCTTCGTGGCCAAGGCCACGGGCGTGGCGCTGGCCCAGGTCGCCGTGCGCGTGATGATGGGCCAGTCCCTGGCAACGTTGCGCGACGACGGCGTCGTGCCGCGCGCGACGCCGGTGCCGTCGTTCGTCTCGGTGAAGGAGGCCGTCCTACCCTTCAGTCGTTTCCCGGGAGTGGACACGATTCTCGGTCCGGAGATGCGTTCGACCGGAGAGGTCATGGGCATGGGGGAGAGTTTTGGCATCGCGTTCGCCAAGGCGCAACTCGCGGCCGGGACGCGCTTGCCCGATACCGGCCAGGTGTTCATGTCGCTCGCCGATCGCGACAAGGTCGCGGGCCTCGACCTCGCACGGCTCTTGAGTGGACTCGGTTTCACCCTGGCCGCCACGGTCGGCACCGCTGGTTACTTGCGGGCGCACGACGTCCCCGTCGCCACACTCGTGGGCAAGGTCGGACTGGCGGACATGGGTGTGGACGCCGTCTCGATGATCGCCTCGGGTGATGTTCAACTCGTGGTCAACACTCCGTCGGGCAGTGGCGCCCACGAGGACGGGGCACTCATCCGTGGCGCCAGCGTCGTGCACGGGGTCTCGTGTCTCACGACGCTCGCGGCCGGCTTCGCCGCGGCCAAGGGCATCGCCGATACCCGCGCGCACGGTTGGCGTGTGGTGTCGCTCCAGGAGTTGCACCAATGACCGACCTCGCGACGACGGTCGGGTCCGTGTCGTTACCATCACCGATCATGACGGCAGCCGGCACGTCGGGCTACGGTGACGAACTGGCCGGCTACGGAGATCTCGCGACGTTGGGCGCGGTGGTGACGAAGTCGCTGGCCGCCTTCGCCTGGGAGGGTAACGCGCCACCGCGGGTCGCCGCGATGGGCGCGCACATGGTGAACGCCGTCGGACTGGCCGGTCCCGGTGTCGGTGCGTGGCGCGACGAGTACCTACCGGCTCTCGAGCAACGCGGGGCGCGCGTGGTTGGCTCGATCTGGGGCCGCACCGTTGGGGAGTTCGCGGACGCGGCCAGTGCCATGAGCGGCGCCCACGTCGTCGCGCTCGAAGTGAACGCCAGCTGTCCCAACGTGGAAAGCCGCTCGTCGATGTTCGCGCATTCGGCGCTCGCCACCGCGAGCATCGTTCGAGCGGCGAAGGTGGCGGGCCTTCCCCTCTGGGTGAAGTTGAGTCCCAACACACCGGACCTCATCGAGATCGCTGGCGCGGCACTCGATGCGGGAGCCGACGCGCTCGTGCTGGTGAACACCCTGCTCGGTCTGGCGATCGACGTCGAACTGCGACGACCGACCCTGGGCAACGTGGGTGGCGGGGTCAGTGGTCCGGGCATCCTGCCCGTGGCACTGCGTTGCGTTTTTGACTGTCGCGCGGCCTTTCCCGATACCGCGATCATTGGTGTGGGGGGCGTGAGCAGTGGCGAGGACGCGGTCGCGATGCTGATGGCCGGAGCGAACGCCGTGCAAGTTGGCACCGCCTCGTTCGCCAACCCCCACGCGCCCTGGCTCGTGCAGAGCGGTCTCGAATCGTGGATGTCGCGTCATGGGGTACGCACCGTCCGCGAACTACAAGGAGTGGCCCATGACTGATACCTTCGGCGTTCGACTACAGGAGCGCATTCGATCGCTCGGACCACTGTGCGTGGGTGTCGATCCCAGTCGGGCGTTGCTCGAGTCGTGGGTCGAAGCGACAACGTGGACGGGCTCGAATTTTGTGCCCTCAGCGTGCTCGAGGCGACGCGCGGCGTCGCGGTCGCACTGAAACCGCAGGTGGCATTTTTCGAGCGATTCGGGTCCGAGGGTTACCGGGTGTTGGAGCGACTGATCGCCGAGTGCCGCGACGCCGACGTGCTCGTGGTCGCTGACGCCAAGCGCGGTGACTTTCGACCGACGAACGAGGGGTACGCCGAAGCATGGCTCGCTGAGCGATCTCCCTTGCGAGTGGACGCCGTGACCGTCAGTCCCTACGTGGGCTTCGACGCGCTCTCGCCGTTCTTCTCCCTGGCGCACGAGACCGGGCGTGGCGTGTTCGTCCTCGCGGCGACGTCCAATGACGAGGGACGCGCCATTCAGAGTGCGCGCACGAGCAACGATGAGCCGGTCGAGACGATGGTGCTACGGACCGTCGCGGAGATGAATCGGCGCGGTGAAGGACTCGGTTCTGTCGGGGCGGTCCTCGGCGCGACGCGCGACGCGCCCTCTTTCGACCTCGCGACGCTCGACGGTCCGTACCTGGTTCCGGGTGTGGGCGCGCAGGGTGCGACGTCCCAGCACGTCGCACGGCTCTTTGAACGCTGCCCCGCGGGCACGGTGCTTGTGAATGTTGCACGATCCGTACTTAACGCCGGGCCGGAGCGTTCAGCGTTACGTGACAGTGCGCAGAGATGGCGCGATGATCTCGCTTCCGCGCTCGCCTGAACAGTCGCGACGAGAGGTGAGTAATCTGAGTGTGTGCCACCAACGCCACCGACTCTCTCGCAAGAACAGCGGGTCGAGGCGTCGCGCCTAGCGGTCGCGAACCGGCGCCGACGTGCCGAGGTGAAGCGAATGGTCAAGTCCGGCGAACTCTCACTCGATGAACTCTTTGAACTCGCCGCTCGTGAGGAGTGCGTCGCCCAGATGCGCGCGTACGACCTCATCAGCGCACTTCCAGCAATCGGTGAGGTGAAGGCCGAACGGATCATGAACAACGCGTCCATTGCCAAGACCCGGCGCATCCGCGGACTTGGCCCCAAGCAGCGCGCGGAACTTTTTCGGGCTCTTGTCCGCTGAGCCCTTCATCGCTGTACTCATTGGTCCCGGTGGCGTGGGCAAGGGCACGCTCGCACGTCAGTTAGTCGCCGACGACCCCGCACTGTGGCTGAGCAAGAGTTGGACGACGCGACCAGTACGGGCCAACGAAGACGGAAGTGAGTATCACTTCGTCGATCGCGAGACCTTCGAGCGCGCCATCGATGACGACACGTTCCTTGAATGGGCGGAGTTCCACGGCAATCTCTATGGGACGCCAAGGCCACGGGCGCCCGAGGGCGCGGAGGTGCTGCTCGAAATTGAGGTGCAGGGCGCCGAACAGGTCCTAGAGCGGGTTCCTTCGTCCGTCGTGTTCCTCATCGTCGCTCCCTCGATCGAACAGCTCGAAGGGCGTCTTCGTGGTCGAGGCGATAGCGACGAACACGTCACGAAGCGCCTCGCCAGTGCCCCCGGCGAGATGGCGAGGGGCCAGAAGATCGCCCGATACGTGATTGTCAACGATGATGTGCGGCAGGCAAGCGGGGAAATCCTCTCTATACTGGAAGAACTCCGCCAGCAACGGCGAACCCCCTCCATAAAGGACTGAAAACCATGGCCGAACGCCCCACCCTCGTCGATCCGCCGATCGAAACCCTTCTGCACAAGGTCGGCGACTCAAAGTTCACCCTCGTTGCCGTCTCGGCCATTCGCGCCCGTGAGATCAACGAGTACTACAACGGCCTGGGTTCCGGTCACGGCGCGCTGATTCCGCCGCAGGTGACGAGCCTCTCGAACAAGTCGCTCTCGCTCGCCATGGAAGAGCTCTACCAGGGCAAACTGGAGTTTCACCGCCCGACCGCCGAGGAACTTGAGGACGAGCGTCTCCAGGCCGTGGCGCTGGAAGAGGCACGCCAGGACGCCAACAACGACCTGGACGCCTTCACCGATGCGCTCCGCGACGCCTAATCCGCTCGCCCCCCGCATTGTCCTAGGCGTCGCCGGCGGAATCGCCGCCTACAAGTCCGTTGAACTACTTCGGCTCCTTCGCGACGCCGACTACTTCGTCTCACCGGTCCTCACCCCCGACGCCACCCGTTTTGTGGGGGAGGTGACGTTTTCGGCGCTGGCCAGTGAGCCCACGCGCACGTCGCTCTACGGCGATCCCACGACGCCGATTCCTCACACGTACCTCGGACGTTCGGCCGACCTGATCGTGGCGGCGCCGGCGACCGCGCACTTGACCGCGCGCTACGCCATCGGGCTCGCTGACGACTTACTCACGGCCACCTTGCTGGCGACCGACGCGCCGGTCCTGCTGTGCGCGGCGTATGACGGCTAGAAAGGCAACAGCCGTCGGTCCAAGAAAATCTTGCGACGCTTCGCCGCCGTGGTGTCCTCGTGCTCGAACCAGAGTCCGGACACCACGCGGGCGGCGACGTCGGCGTCGGGCGTATGGCCGAACCGGCCGCGATCTTTGAGCTGGTCGAACGGATCCTGCGTGGTTACCGGGGACCGCTCTCGGGTCGACGGGTGCTCATCAGCGCCGGTGGGACTCGTGAAGCCATCGACCCCGTGCGGGTCATCGCGAACCGGTCGTCGGGTCGACAGGGCTACGCCCTCGCCGAGGTGGCGAGACGCCTGGGAGCTGACGTCACGCTGGTCACGACGCTCGAGCGGCCGCTGTCCCTCGACGTCGCGTC
>CAWDCF010000002.1:0-12202 GCA_963800765.1 uncultured Acidimicrobiaceae bacterium | reverse complement strand
GTATCAAAGACTGTATGTTTAGCGACCGCGGAGTCGGTCCAATAACTTTCCGCCGCTGCGCGCTGCGTCACTGTTCTGGGAGCAAGTGCAGCGCTGGGCCTTGGGCACATCGGCCAGGGCCTGTTCGATGTGATTTCCACATCCCTTCCAGGTCGCCTTGCTGCACTTCTTACACGTTGCCTTGTGGCACATGGTTGCTACCTTTCTCGCTTGATCATTTTGATGATGTGAATGCAGACTTCAACTCACGGGCTCAAGTTCGCGCGCCGCGGGCGAACAGTGCCAGGTCCGGTAGCCGCCGTCGAGGTTCTTCACGGAAAGCCAGCTCGTTGAGCAGCATTACCGCGGTGTGGCCACGCTGACCAACTTGACAGTTGACGACGATGTCACCGGGAGCGAGTTCGCTCGTTCGTTCACGCAGTTCGTCCACCGGAATGTTGAGTGCCCCAGGTAGGGCGCCACGCACAAACTCTTCACGAGTACGTACATCGACGAACTGTGCGCCGCGCGCACGGTATTCGTCTACTTCGTGCCACTGCACGGTCTCGACGAGGCCCGAGATTATATTCTCGGCAACGTAACCGAGCATGTTGACGGGATCCTTCGCCGATCCGAACGGCGGCGCATAGGCGAGCTCGAGGTCCGCCAGTTCGGGTGCCGTGAGCCCTCCACGAATCGCGGTCGCGAGCACGTCGATCCTCTTGTCAAGGCCCTCGGTGCCGACGCCCTGAGCACCGAGTATCTCCCCCGAGGAAGGATCAACGAGCAGTTTCAAGCACATTGGTTTGGCTCCGGGATAGTAACTCGCGTGTGAGGAGGGATGAGTGTGGATTGCAACGAACGCACGGCCGCCAGCGCGTAAGCGCTTTTCGTTCCAACCGGTCGTCGCGATGGTGAGGTCGAAGACTTTGACAATCGCGGTGCCGATGGTGGCTCGCGGGCGCACCCGTCGTCCCACGATGTGGTCGGCAACGACTCGACCGTGTCGATTCGCGATGTTCGCCAATGGCACCAGTGTGGGCATGCCATCGAGGGCGTCGGTCTTCTCGGCCGCGTCACCGACCGCGTAGACATTCTCGACACTGGTGCGGTTGAATTCGTCGACGGTGATACCGCCGCGTTCGCCGATTGCGAGACCCGCCATCCGCGCCAGTCCGATCTCGGGCCGCACCCCGATCGCGATGACCACCAGGTCCGCCGCGATGATCTGACCCGATGAGAGTTGCACGTTCTCGGGTGTCATCGATTCGACCGAGTCACCAAGGTGCAGGGTGACACCGTGGCGTCGCAGTTCCTCGGCGACCGGCGACGCCATCTCGGGGTCGAGTGGCGCGAGGACCTGGTCCATCGCCTCGACCAGTGTCGTTGCGATACCGCGATGCACGAAGTTCTCCGCGATCTCCAACCCGATGAAACCGCCGCCAATGACGACGGCCCCCTTCGGCGAACTTTGCACCTCACGCACGAGCCGCTCGACGTCCTCGACGGTCCGCAACGGCATTGCGCGTTCGATGCCTGGAATCGGCGGAATGATCGGCGTCGCGCCGGGACTGAGGATCAAAAAGTCGTAGCAAATCTGATAGTCCTGGCCTTTGACGAGGTCGCGAGCCGTCACGGTGTTGGACGACGTGTCAATGGCGACGGCCTCAGTGTCCACGCGCACATCAAGACGGAACCGGTTGAAGAGCGACGCGGGTGTCTGAAGTAGCAGTGATTCCTCGTCCTCGATGACACCGCCCACGAAGTACGGCAATCCACAGTTCGCATAGGAAACGTGACCACTTCGCTCGAGCACGACGATCTCGATGTCGTTCGACAGTCGACGCAACCTCGTGGCGGCCGACATCCCACCGGCGACTCCTCCAATGATGACAACCTTCACGATTCTCCTTTACGCCATGCTCAAGAAGAGCTTCTGGAACTTTGCGGTCATCTCTTCGCTGTTAACGTCGCGATTGACCAGACATTCTTTGAGACTCGCCGAAATGAGGCTGAAAGCGGCGGTGTTCACCGCCTTGCTCACGGCGGCCATTTGCGTGACGATCTCTTCGCACGAAGCGCCTTCGTCGAGCATGCGCACTATCGCACCCAGTTGGCCGTGTGCGCGACGCAGTCGTTTGCTGATTGCTGAAAGCTGGTCTTCATCGTCGAGTGTGTGCAGATTGGCGATGGACATGATCAGACTCGCTCGTGGGACACAGTGCGTCGCTGGCATTGCGGGTTCCGGTTCCTTGGCATGACGCTATTGGCCCTTAAGCGGTTGGCCCATGAGCGGAGCAAGTATGCACACGTTCAAAGCCCCGGCGAGCATTGGGATTAAACCGATGACAGACAACGTCAACCAACCTCCGCCGAGGGCGAGACCGACAATGACGATCACGAGACCGGCGAGCACTCGCGCAATGCGCCCTGCTCTTGACGACATGAACTTGACCAGACTCACGGTTCCTCCTCTGCGAACTGGGAATTGGCCCCACCTCGCTCGACCTACGAACGGATTATGAATCTCAGTATATACCCCCTAGGGTATGTTTACAACTCGGCGTCTAGTGAGTCGTTGAGCAACTGCGAAGTCGGACCTTGCCAACGGGGCCGGACAAACCCTCGTCGTACTCGATTGTAACTTATACCCTATGGGGTATCTGGTACAGTCGAGTACGACGCAACGACACCACCGCAATTCCTTGATGGCCCCTCGATCACCCGGAGATTCCCATGACAGAACTCGACCACGGAATCTCGCCCTCTCCCACGGCATCTAAGCCGCTTCGACCAGCGATAGCGCAGCGGGCGAGTGCCTTCGCGCGACTCGGCCGATGGACGGTGACCCATCTGCGACTGGTCCTGTTGTCGTGGTTGGCCATCCTTGTGGTGTTTGGAATCTTCGCGCCCCGGGTCGAAACCGCGCTATCGGGAGCGGGATGGCAGGACTCGTCAAGCGCGTCGGTGCAGGCACGTAACATCATTCAGCGCGATTTCTCGGGACTCGGCTCGGCGGCGCTCGAGGTCATAGTGGTCGACCATCGCAGGTCGATCGCGAGCGATCGCGCCGCGCTTTCGCTCATGCGTAAGGCGGCCGCACTACTGCGGAGCGATTCGCGGGTCTCGAAGGTCATCATGCCGAGCGTCGGCACGTCCATCTCTCGGAACGGGCGTACCGCCATCATCACTGCCGGCTCGGCGGCGGGCACCAATGTCATGGTGAAGGCCGCCAACGACCTCTCTGGACCGATTCAAAGGCTTTCCGGGTCTGGTGTGACCTTCACGCTCACGGGCGACAGCGCATTGTGGGCGGACTTCAACAACGCCAACCGTTCCGCGATGCTTCGCTCGGAGATGCTCTCGTGGCCCGTCACGATGATCATCCTCGTGGTCGCTTTTGGCAGCCTGGTCGCTGCAGGTCTGCCCCTGCTGCTGACGATGGTTGGTCTGCTCGTGGCGGCCGGTGCACTTGTGATGCTCACGCACGCCTTCCCCGTCTCGATCTGGGCGCTGAATTTCGCGCTGATGTTTGCGCTCGCTCTTGGCATTGACTACGCGCTCTTCATCGTCGTGCGATTCCGAGCCGCCCTGAAACGTCGAGGGGCATCGCCAGGCGATCGCGACGTAGTAATCGCCGCGGTCGCCGAGACCATGGACACCGCGGGCAAGGCCGTCGCGTTCAGCGCGATCACCGTACTGGCGTCCCTGGCGTCGATACTGCTCGTGCCGAGTCCGGCCTTTCGCAGCATGGCGCTGGGCATCATGCTGTCAGTCGTCGCAGTACTCGCCGCGACCTTGACACTGCTGCCCGCGGTGCTCGGTCGCCTCGGCACGCGCGTCAACAAAGGACAAGTGCGACTCGGCCGACGCCATCCCGATCCCGAGCATCCCGGGCGACTCGACATCATGCTCCACTCGTGGGGGCGGATGATGTGGCGCCACCCAGCCCGGCTAGGACTCGGCGCGCTCGCGGTGCTGCTACTGGCCGCGGCGCCGGCGATTGGACTGCGCACCAATATGCCCTCGATCACGATCATTCCCGCAACAGCCAATGCGCGTGTTGGCTACGACGAGGTGACCGCGGCCTTCGGGACGGGTGCCCCCGGTGCGCTACAGGTGCTCGTGCCCGCCGCACATCAACAGCAGGCACTCGCATCGCTCTCAGCCACGAAGGGAGTCGCGGGCGTGACCTCGGGACCCACCAAGGACGGTTGGAGCCTCGATCACGTGATCCCGACGTCGGGCCCCTCGACGACCGCGACTGGGGCGACCATCGCACGAGTACGCGCCGTGCTCCCGGCGGGATCGCTCGTCGGCGGGGCCACTGCGGAGAACTATGACCTCCAGCAGTCGTTGTCGCATTACACACCCATTGTCTTTGGCGTGCTCATTGCGCTCGGCTTCATCCTCCTCCTGATCGCCCTCGGGGCTCCATTGATCGCGGCGGCGGGAGTACTAATCACCGCGCTGTCGGTTGCGGGCGCATTCGGTATCGCTCGACTCATCTTCCAGAATGGCGACCTGTCAGGCCTTCTGCACTTTCAGTCCCAGGGATTCGTCGACGCATGGGGGCCACTCTTCTTCGGCGCCATGGTCTTCGGTGTCGCGATGGACTACACGCTGTTCATGTTGTCCGCGGCGAAAGAGCACTACGAGACCCACGCACATCCCGAACACGCCACGATTGGCTCCGTTCGCAGCTCGGGCCGCGTGGTGCTGTCGGCCGCCGCGGTGATGATCGCCGTCTTCTTGACCTTCGCACTCTCGGGTCCGCTCGCCCCAAAGGAGATGGGCGTGATCCTCGCCGTCGCGGTCGCCCTCGACGCACTCGTGGTACGACTCGTGCTGCTGCCGATCATCCTGCGCTACGGTCGCCACAACAGCTGGCATCGACCCACGTGGCTGGGGCGGATGTTGCCGAAGGTCCGCTTCTCGCACTGAGCGTGGTGAATGAACGCAATCGCGAAGCGTCTCAGAGTGATTTCGCTTCGGGAAAGCGACGCTCGAGCTCTCGCTTCACCTGGCGCGGCGATGGGTTCAACAGGGTCACGCCCGCAACGACCACGGTGGGGACCGTCTCGTTGCCGCCATTGACCGAGCGCACGAACGCGGCGGCGACCGGATTGCTCCAGATGTTCAACTCCTCGACCGCCACCCTCCTCCGTCGCAGTCCCCAGCGCAAGCGCGCGCAGTAGAGACATCCCGGACGCCAGTAGATGAGAAGTTTCACCGCGGAGGCTGCCGTGTCGTCAAGTTCTTCTTTTACCATCACGCGTCGCGCGACGCGCCATCCCACCAGATTGTCGACAGTTCGCGCGTCAGCGGCGCGGGGTGCGACTGGAGGAAATCGCGGACCTCACCCTCGCGCGACTCGGGTAGGCAGAGTCGAATTCGCATGAAGTGCGCCGCCTGCTCGGGAATCTGCTCCGCTCGACTCGAGGTGCGCCACTGTTCGCGATGAGCGTCCAGACCGAGTTCGTGCAGCACGTCGAGCAGGTCCTCGGGCGTTGGTCCGTCGGGACGCTCGAGATTCCAGAAGTGACGCCACGCTTCGGACATTGACGCCAGAGGATGGCGATCGGGCAACTCGAGCACCACGCGAGAGCGCGCGTGGTCGTCCAACGCCCGAAGGAACGGTTCGATGTCGGCGACGTTGTAGACGACGTGGTGCGCGGTCGCGACGTCGGCAACCGGCGTGCAGTGGGCGACCTCGGGCCAGAAACCGTCGACCGTCTCGACGTCAAGGCCGCGCGCGGTGGCGTTCGCCTTGAACATCGCCAGCATCTCTGGCTGATGGTCGACGCCGATCACGTGGGTCGCCGGAGGGGTCAGCGCGAACGCCGCGATACCTCCTCCGCAGCCCACGTCGAGCACCGTCGCACCCCCGACGAGCACTTCACGCGCCCGTTCGTGCGAAGGCGACGGCGAAATCGTGTCGGGGACCTCGAAAAGGACGGGCGGGTGGATCCACGGACTCTGCGGAGCGGCGTTGACAATCTCATTGGGCAAAGCCCACGCTTCGAGTGCGTTGCGCCACTGCTGGGCGGGCCAACTCACGACGTAGCGTTCGAGTTGGCGAGCGAAAGCGAACCGGTCGACGCGGCACATTGCGTCGGGGTCACTTTTCGACCTCAATCATGGGCGTCTGGCCGCGAAGTCCTAAATGGGCGAGCGACGCTCGAGTGAGCACCAGTACGAGAGCGATCATGACGACATGAATTCCAGAACACCAGAGACAGACGTGACCGATAATCAGGAGCTCCGCGGCAATCAGCCAGAAGACGAACACCATACCCGCGGCCGCGAGCACCGTACGAGAGATCACCAGCCAACGTGCTCCCCGTCGCCACAACGGTGGCGACAACAAGACACTCATGACGACGAAATAGCCGAGCCCCAAAAGGGCGACGGGGACCCCCAACATGCGCGACTGCGCGGACGTCGTGACCGCCGTGCAACTGAGTTCACCGCTCCCCGAACACGCCAGGATGGTGGCTTCGGTGAAGTGAGCGACGGTCATATACGTCGACAGCCCCACTCCGATCAGGCTCAAGGTGAACGCGCTCGGCTCGACCCATAGCGCCTCGCGCGAGGTCCGGACTCCCGCGCCGCCGGATGACCGTGCGGGCACTGACAACGTGGCCGTCCCGGCGTCACCACTCATGGATCCGGGCATCAGTGGTGCGCTCGCGTCACCATCTTCATCATTCGAAAGTTGAAGGCCACGAATCGGGTCGCCTGATAGATCAGGTTCTTCCGGCGTCGAAGCGTTCCCGCCGTCGGCAGGGGCGCTTCAGCGATGCTGCGGTCTACGTCGCTCATCTGTCCACTTTCTTTGTATCGGTCTCGTACGTACTCACCTGAATGTTCTCACTCGGGAATCATGAACCAGCCAAAGCGGGCCTTCGCCTTATAGATGAAGAGGTAATGCAGCAGCAACTTCGTCCAGTGCCCGCTCAGTCCGATCTCGCCCGAGGTCTGGGTGAGGTCACGTCCCGAACCCGGGAACCGCTTTGGGTCGGGGATGATCGGGTACATCGTGATCGCGGCGGCGCTGCCCTTTCGAAGTCCGGTGCCCGCCGAGGCAATGCACGCCGCCCCCATCGCCGCCATCGAGGCGGTGCGCAGCGGCGTCTCTCCCCCGCGACGAATTCGTTCGGCGATTGAGAGCGCCACCGTGCGTCCCATGACGCCAGAGGGCATCCCCGTGCGTGGGGGTGCGGGCGAAATAATCGTGCCGTTCGGACTCTTCCTCGGTTCGGAGATGGCGTGAGGTGGCGCAAAGGCAATCCCGACGCCGAACACATTCTCGTAACGCGGACATTGGTAGGTCTTGGGCCAGTCCTCGGGCGCCCACTCCTCGTAGGGCTTGGCCGCGTAGTCCGCGTCGACTCGCAGGAAGCCGTTCGGTGCGAAGAGTTCCTCGGTGATGTCGTCGCCGTTGTTCGCGTACGCCTTCATGTCCACACCGCGAAACGGAGGCAACAGCATTGCGAAGTCAAAGTCCAAAGAGTGCTTCACACCGTCGAGTTGCTCGTAGTGGATAACGCCCGCGTCCACCCTTTCGACGTGAGCGCGAAGAATCGCCCTGACGCCGCGCTCGCGGAACAGTGACTCGGTCCACATCTTGCTGCTCGTCTCGAAGCCGTTCTGGGCGAAGGTCATCCCGCCCACGCCGAGGTCCCCGAGGTCGTACTCATTCGATAGGTACACCACGTCAGCCAGTTCACGAACCCCGCGCTCCCTCAGCTCGTGTTCGACGTTGAAGGTGTATTCGAAGGCGGCTCCTTCACAAGTACAGGTGCCGTGGCCGACGCCGATGACCAAGGTCTTCTTCTCGCCGGTCTTCAGCGCCTCGATAATGGTTTCGAGGGCGGCGGCCGACTGTTCGGCGTGTCCCGCCGTGCACACCGACCAGGAGTTGGCGTCGGGGCCGAGCCCGGGCGTGGCGGCGAAGTTCAACTTCGGTCCAGTCGCCACGATGAGGTAGTCGTAGGTGAGTTGTTCCTCCTCACCGGCTCGGGTCGGGTCTGTGTAGACGATGTCGACGTAGCCCTGCGTGGTTCCGGGGCCACCCTCGGGATGGATCGCCACGGCTTTGGCCTGGCGAAAGCCGATGTGCTTGCGCTTGTAGATCGGAGCCAGCGGAAAGGTCACCTGGTCCTTGGTCATCTTGCCGACCCCGACCCAAATGTTCGAGGGTATCCAGTTCCAGTTGGAGTTGGGCGAGACCACGACGACGTCGACCTTGCTCTTCAGTTGACGCTGCAAGTGCAACGCCGCGGTGTGGCCAGAGATGCCCGCACCGAGGATTACGACGCGATCCACGAGCACCCCCGAGTGTTCGATGGTGCGTTGCAAGACGAGACCCCACGGTGGTCATCGAGAGAATTGGGTTCGCTTCGCGGCCACCCTGGTTCGAGCATTTTCATTGACTCTCCCATCTTGATGGCGCCGACCACTTCGCCGTACCGCCGTTCCTAACTAGCGATAGTATATACCCATAGGGGTATCCAAACAATTCGGCACTCCTTCGGTGACGGGTTCTGGGGGATACTGAGATGAAGTGAATCCGTCCAAGGAGAGACCATGACCGCCAAGAAGAAGACGCCGCACGTGCTCCAGGACCAGGTTCAACTCGAGTCGATCACCAAACGCGTCAAGCGCGCGAATGGGCAGATGGGGGCCATCGTACGCATGCTTGAAGAGGGACGCAGTTGTGAGGACATCGTCACCCAGATGGCCGCGGTCGCCAAGGCCGTGAACACCGCGGCGTTCACGCTCATTTCCGCCAGCCTGAAGGAGTGCCTCGTCGACCCCGACATCGATGCAGACGACCTCGTACCGCGATTGCAGAAGCTGTTCCTGAGCCTCGCCTAGCGACACTGACGACCTGCGCCCTTCACTCTCGTCAGTGTCGGATTGTTCTCGCGCAATTCGTTCGTGCTCGATGGTGCAGTGTCGTAAGCGGACCGTGCGCCAAAAAGCGACTTATGGCCCTACCGCCGAGGAGATCGCTCATAACCCTCGGGGGTATGTTCGCCTTAGGGGCACTTGTTGGTGTTCACCTCAATCGCCCGCCTCTGAGATGGGAGTGCCCATGCACCGAATTGTGATTTTGGGTGGCGGAACCGGTGGCACGCTGGTCGCGAATCGCCTACGCAGGATCTACAGCGCCGATGAGGCGACCATTACGGTCGTTGACCAGAACGACAATCACCTCTATCAGCCGGGTCTTTTGTTCGTTCCCTTTGGGGTCGGCGACGTAGAGGACCTCACCCGACCCCGTCGAGCACAACTGCATCAGAACATCGGCTATTCGACGTATGGCGTGGCAAACGTGGATCTCACTTCGAACACGGTTCGACTGACCGATGAATCCTGCCTGGAGTATGACGTGCTGGTGATAGCGACCGGCGCGACGCTGTCGACCGACGAGACGGAAGGTCTGACCGGTCCCGGTTGGATGGAGAAAGTGTTCACCTTCTACACACCCGAAGGCGCGACCGCTCTCGCCGGGGCCTTACGCGATTTTCAGGGTGGACGGATCGTCGTCAATATCGTCGACATGCCGATCAAATGTCCCGTGGCCCCGCTCGAGTTCTGCTTCTTGGCCGATGCCTACTTCCGCAAGCGCGGCATTCGCGATCAGGTCGAGTTGACGTACGTGACGCCGCTCGACGGCGCGTTCACCAAGCCGGTGTGCTCACGGCAGTTGGGTTCGATGCTCATCGATCGCAATATCGAGTTGGTCACCGAGTTCAATACCGGGGTCGTCGACGGCGAGGGAGGGCGACTGATCGCGTACGACGATCGCGAAGTTGCCTTTGACCTCGCGGTGGTCATCCCCGTCCACAGCGGCGCGGCCTACGTCGCCAACTCCGAAGGGCTCGGCGACGAACTCGGCTTCATATCGGTCGATGAACACACGCTGCAGTCGACGGCGTCGCCGAATGTCTTCGCGCTTGGCGATGCGGCGGCACTCGCAGCCTCCAAGGCCGGATCCGTGGCCCACTTCGAAGGCGAGATTCTGGTGGAGAACATCCGTCGATTCCTTGACGGACACCAACTCGACGCATCCTTCGACGGTCACGTCAACTGCTTCATCGAGTCCGGTTCATCCAAGGCCCTGCTCATCGACTTCAACTACGAGACCGAGCCACTGACTGGTCACTACCCAGGACCAGTCGGGCTTCCCCTCATGAAGGAGTCTCGTTTGAACCATCTCGGCAAGCTCGCCTTCCAGTGGATTTATTGGCACAGCCTGCTACCGGGTCGAAACCTCCCCTTCGTCACCAGTCACATGCCGAAGGCCGGGAAGAACTTTGTGGCACCAATCCAGAAGGAGCATGCAAGATGACGACCATGACGCTCGCAGGAATCGATGTGGAACTGAATGACGAGGGCTTCCTTGTTGACCCCAGCCAGTGGACCGAGGCAATGGCCGACGATCTCGCCCGCAAGGAAGGGATTGACGCACTCACCGAGGGACAGTGGAATGTAGTGCACTTCATGCGTACCGAATACCTCGCCAAGGGATCGGGGCCGTCGGTTCGCATGCTGGGCAAGACCTCCGGCGTCACGATCAAAGAGCTCTATCAGCTGTTTCCCAAGGGTCCCGCGAAGACGGCCGCGAAGATCGCCGGCATTCCGAAGCCCAAGGGCTGCATCTAAATCTTCCTGGAAGGGAGCGAACATGAACGACCCAATCGTAAAAGTATCGATCATCATTTCCAAAGGTTCATTGGAGGGTGTCTATCCCGGTCTGATCATGGCCAACGGAGCCAGGGCTGAAGGAATTGAGGCCAACCTTTTCTTCACGTTCTTCGGGATGGAGGCCATTCTCAAGAAGCGCCAGAGTCACATCAAGGTTGCGACGGTAGGTAATCCCGGACTGCACATGGCCAGCGTGGTGGGCGCGCTCCCGGGTATGTCGGCACTGGCCACGCACATGATGGAACAGAAGATGGACAAGCTCGACATTCCGTCGATTCCTGAGTTCGTCGAGATGATCTCTGATACAGGGTGCGGCATGTACGCCTGCCAAGCGTCGGTCGATCTCTTCGGCCTGAAGAGAGACGACTTCATCGAACAGGTACAAGACATCATCACCGTCGGCGACTTCTACGCCAAGGCTGCGGGCGGAGAGATTATCTTCACTTGAGTGAACTTGATCGCTCGATTGATTTGATAGTCGCGTACGAACTTGCCAACCCAATCGATCTATTGTCAAGTGGTCATCACGTTCGGGAATAAGGTTTCATAAGCGACGAGATTTCGTTGCAAACACCTTCTTGGAGTGCAATGAGCACTGAACGACATGAACCACGCCGACGTACGCGATCGCTTCTCGTCTTCATCCCCCTGGTAGTTCTCCTACTGGGTTCCGGCCTCACCATCTGGCTGTCAGTTGGTTCGTCAAACGCTCACACCGGTCCCGAAGGTGTACTGGTCTTCAATGTGCCAGATGTGGCCAGCGCCTCTTCCACCCTTGGCGGCCGAAGCGTTGATGGCATCTCATGTCGAACTGAGGCGAAGGAAGTGGTGAAGTACCACGTTCATGTCCACGTCGTGGTTTACTTCAACGGTGATATGCAGCGCCTACCAGCAGGTATTGGCATAACGAAGCCCCTGGCCGTGGAGCACTATTCCCAAGGACCCTTCGATGACGTCGGAATCTACGACTGCCTCTACTGGCTGCACACGCACGTCGCCGACGACATCATCCACGTGGAAGCCCCGGCGAAAGGGCTATTCACCCTCGGCCAGTTCTTCGACATATGGAACCAACCGCTTAACCGACATCAGGTTGGTCCGGACAAGGGAAGCGTCGTCGTCTTCGAAAATGGAAGGCGGTTGGTCGGCAACCCCCGAAACACTCCACTCAATCCCCACGGCGTGATCCAGATCGATGTTGGCAGCCCAGTGGTACCGTTTCAACCTTTCGACTTCAAGGTGACCGGAGGCTGTGGGGCGGGGACCAATAGCTGCTCATCGGGGAAATCCTAAGCACCGATGTCATCGTGGGCCCCGGTCCGGCGCGTCCGGCCAGCACAAAAGGGCCATCAATTACCAACGGATCCCTGATTCAAGTTGTTGAACGCTCCAGGGGCGACAATGGAACTATGAAATTGCGCCGTCTAACTAACGTGGTCGTCGTCACCATGATCCTTCTCGCTCTCAATCTGTCAGTGGTGCGTCGGCCACGGCGATGATCTCG
>CAWDCF010000001.1:0-14429 GCA_963800765.1 uncultured Acidimicrobiaceae bacterium | reverse complement strand
CAATCACACCGCCGTCGAGGAAGTAGACCGTGTTGGCGACCTCGCGGGCGAAGTTCATCTCGTGGGTCACGACAATCATGGTCATGCCCGTGCGAGCCAGGTCCTTCATGACGTCGAGCACCTCTCCCACGAGTTCGGGGTCGAGTGCCGACGTGGGCTCGTCGAACAGCATGAGCTTGGGGTCCATCGCGAGCGCTCGCGCGATGGCCACTCGTTGCTGCTGTCCCCCAGAGAGTTGCGCCGGATAGTGCTTCTCCTTGCCATCAAGACCGACCCGAGCCAAAAGTTCGCGTGCCTTGGCGTTGGCCACGTCTTCCTTGACGCCCTTCACCCGAATTTGGCCAACGGTGATGTTTTCCATGACGGTCAAGTGTTGGAAGAGATTGAAACGTTGAAAGACCATTCCGATCTGCGCCCGCTCGCCGCAGATTCGTTTGTCGCTGAGTTCGTAGAGTTTCCCATTGCGAGCTTCGTAGCCAACGAGTTCGCCGTCAACGCGCAGTTCTCCGGCGTCGTGCTTCTCGAGGTGGTTGATGCAACGAAGTAGCGTGCTCTTGCCCGAACCACTGGGCCCAATGAGACACGTCACCTCGCCGCGCGTCACGGTGAGGTCGACACCCTTCAGCACTTCAACGCCGACGTACGACTTGCGTACGCCGATCGCTTCAACCATTGGCGAGGTCATGTAGGAACCTCCGCTGGCACTCCGCGTTTCGTCCGGTACTTTGACGCAACACCCTTCAGATCTCCGCGCAGTCGTTGAATCGGTGTCGGAGGAGGGTTGCGAAGTGCACCCTTGGCGTAATGGCGTTCCAAATAGAACTGCCCGATTGAAAGAATCGTTGTGACGATCAAATACCAAATGCTCGCGACAATGAGCAGTGCCATGGTTAAGAAGTTGACCGCCGAGATATTCGTGACGGCGGCTAACAGATCGGTTACGCCAACCACGCTTACAAGCGATGTGGTCTTCAACATCGAAATGACCTCGTTGCCCGTCGGTGGAATGATGACGCGCATGGCTTGCGGAAGTACCACCAGACGCAGTGACTGGATTCGGGTCATACCAATTGACGTCGCGGCTTCAATTTGACCTTCGTCGACGGCGAGGAGACCAGCTCGGGCAATCTCGGACATGTACGCCGCCTCATTGAGGCCAAGTGCAAGAACCGCTGAACGAAAGGGATTCAGAATTGAAAGGACGTTGAGATGGACGAACGTAACGGGAAGGAACGGCAGTCCAATTGTGATCGTCTTGTAGAGGGCGGCGATGTTGAACCAGAAGAGCAGTTGCACGAGGACTGGCGTCCCGCGAAAGAACCACGTGTACGTCCATGCAGTTGAAGAGAGCAGCCGGCTTTGCGAACGTCGCATCACCGCGAGGATGACGCCAAGCACTATGCCGATGGTCATCGCCGCAACTGTCAATTCCAACGTGACGTACAGGCCATGTATGACGTCAGACGACGTGAAGAAATGAAAGACAACGTTCCAATAAAAACGCCATCGCTGCGGTTGGTGACAGTGACGAAGCCCGTGAGTTCTAACGCAGATGTTGATTCCAGTTCCGATCTTCGAAAAGATCGTGTGGATCAGCATCGCGAGAAGGATCAAGACAACGAAGGTGCCGGCCCAGCGACTGTAATGACGTACGGGGACGACCTTGACCGCGTCGTCCCCGTTAGAAGTCATGTTGGTTTCCTACTACACGTTTTAGGAGATTGCTCCATTGAGAACAATCTTCGACGAAGTCAACGCACCACCGGTGACGCCCCATTTGGCGAGAATCGCGTGGTACGTACCATTGGCAATCAACGTCTTGACAGCGGCTTGCACTGCTTTCGCTAGTCCCGAGCCAGCACTGGTCTTCGGCGTCGCGATGCCGTACGGCGCGACCTCGATGGCATTGCCGACGACTTTGAACAGACCAGCGGACGTCGACGCGATGTGGCCCGCGATCTGACTATCCACGAAGCCGAACGTCGCACGACCCGACGAGACCGCGAGATTGGCTTCCGTTTGCGTTGGGAAGGGCAGGACGGTCAATTTTTTGCTGGCCGAACAGGTCTTGGCGGTCGCATTGGCGTCGGACTGCTCCGTCGTTCCCGTCTCGACCGCAACGGTCGTGCCGCAGAAACTCTTGAGGCCCGTGAACTTCGCCGTAGAGGAGTTCTTGGCGTACACGCCCTCACCGGCCTGGAAGTAGTCCACGAAGTTGACTTGCTTCTCGCGAGCTTTGGTGTCGGTGAATGACGAATTGCCAATCTGGTAGCGACCACTACTGATGCCGGCGATGATGTTGTCAAAGGTCACGTTGTTCTCGGTCTCCTTGAGTCCCAACGTGGTGGCGACAGCCTTGAACAGATCGACGTCGAAGCCGATCATCGTGGTGCCCTTCATCGATTCGTCGGGCGGATACGTCGCGTCGGTGGCGACCTGCAGCGTCTTACCCTTGAAGGCCGACGGCACGAGCTTCGCGTCCGCGGCGTTGTACTTGCCACCAATGGTGCTGGCTCCCGCCGTCAAGCTGGTGGCCAGCATCAATGCGGCCGCTCCGGCCACGACGAGAACCTGGCGGAACCGTAAAGTGCGCTGCATGAAATCTCCCTGTTTTCCCCACGCCGTGGTCGGCGTCTGGCCTCCATTGTTACCAGAAATATGGGCACGAATAGTTGCAGTGCCCTCTGGCGCGACTCAGTGCTGCAAAACGAGTTCCTCGTCGCTCGATATTCGCCCAGCGGGCAGGTAGCGAAAGACGACGATCGCCACGACCACGGCGATGCCGCTACCGACGAGACAGCCGCGGTGCAGCCCGTCCATGAAGGCGGCGGTGACCTTGTCGCCGAGTTGGACCTGCAACGCGGGTGGGAAGTGTCGCACCACTTGCTTCGCCGCCTGCATCGAGCTTTGCGCGACCCGAATCTGGGCGGCGCTGAGACCGTGGCCGAGGAACGGCGCGAAGGCTCGGCGAATATCGGGGCCAAAGAGTGACGCGAACACGGATCCAATGATGGCGACCCCCATCGTTCCCCCGAGTTCACGGGTGGTCTCATTACCGGCCGCTCCCCCACCAATCTGCTCGGGTACGAGCGTGTCCATCGTGGCCGCCACTGAGGGCGCGTTCACCAACGAGAAGCCAACGGCGAGGGTGAGCATCGATCCGACCATGGGCCCGACGTACGCCGCCGTTGAGGAGAGCATGGACATCCAATAGAGGGCACCCGCGGTGACCAGCAGGCCCAGCGGCACGACGTAGCGAGTACCGAGTCGTAGCGCGGCGAGAGCGCCCAGTGGCGTCGTCACCATCACGGCAAAGGCGAAGGGCAGCGTGTGCACACCGGCCGAGAGAGCCGAGTAGCCCCGGACCAGTTGGAAGTACTGCGTCACGAGGAAGATGAATCCGAAGAGGCAGAAGAAGTTGGTGGCGATCGCCCCGGCGCCGGCGGCGAACGTCCGATTGTTGTACATCCGCACGTCGAGGAGCGGACCGTCGTGACCGAGTTCGTGCTGGGCGAACCCAGCCAAGAGCATCGTCGCGGCCCCGAAGAGCACCAGTGTGGGCGACGAGCGCCAGCCCCACGAAGGTCCCTCGATGATGGCAAGCACCAGCGCGGTGATCCCCGAGGTGCCCAGGGCGAGACCGAGGTAGTCCATTCGACGTCGTCGCGGTGACCTTGACTCGGGCACGACCGAAGCGATCGCGATCATGCCCACGAGCGCCAGGGGAACGTTGACCAAGAAGATCGAGCCGTACCAGTAGTGCGTGATGAGTGCTCCACCGGCAATTGGTCCCAGGGCAATCGCGACGCCGGTCGTCGCGCCCCAGACGCCAAAGGCCTTCGCCCGCTCGCGAGTGTCTTCGAAGACCACCGTCAACGTCGAGAGCGTGGCGGGAAAGATGAAGGCAGCCGACGCGCCCATCAGCGCGCGTGCGGTGAGCAACGTTCCCACGTTGTGCGAGAACGCGGCAAAGAGCGAGAAGAGTGCGAAGGCCCCGAGTCCACTTTGCATGACGAACTTGCGACCCCAACGGTCCGACAGCCCTCCGCCCGCGAGGAGCAGTCCCGCGAAGGGCAGCGAGTAGCCGTCGACGATCCATTGCAGCGAAGAGTTCGACGCGTGGAGGTCGCGCGAAAGGGTCGGAAGGGCGACGTTCACGATGGTGTTGTCGACGACCACCAGAAAGACTGCAATACAGAGAACGAACAGCACTACCCATCGGCGTTCGCGAGGAAACGTCGGCACATACCCCCCCAGAGTGGCTTCGTTTTATACTACTTATCAAATGTTTAGTCGGTGGTACCGAACGGATTCGACCTTACCTAACGTCGTGTCCGCGACGGGGTATTACCCCGGTGATCGTCCACGCGTGGAAGGGGCACCGGACGACTACGACTGCGCGTTCGCGACCGCGAACTCTTTGAAACCGGTCGGCCAACGGCCCGGTCGACTCGGTCGAAGCAACATGTCGGTCATATCGCGGCGAAGGTGTTCTTGACGCCAGACCAACTGCTCCTGCGCCGCACGCATGATGCGATCGCTGTCGCGACACTCGGTGCGCCACGTGGGATCGGCGTCGAGGTCGAAACACTTGAACGACCCGTCCGCGAACTGCACGTACCCGAGATCGTCGCTCACCGACGCGGCGAGGTTCGCGAGCGAGAGCGAACGATCTTTCGGCCACGGTGTGGTGGCGCCTCGGATGAAGTACGTGCGAAAGTCCCATTCGTAGTGCGCGGCGCTTCGCCAAGGGACCTCCTCGCCGCTCAGCAGCGCCGACAGCGAACGGCCGTCGCACTGTGCCGGTTCGTCCACACCCATCACGTCGGCGAGCGTGGGCAGCAGATCGATGTTCTCGGTGAAAGAGCTCACTACGCGGCCGGCGTTTTGTGAATGCGGGTCTCGCCAGAGCCCGATCACGTGGTAACTCTGGGGGAAGAAACCGAGTTTGTCCTTCAGGCCATGATCGCCGAGTTGATCGCCGTGGTCGGCGGTGATGACCACGAGCGTGTCCTCCCACTCGCCTCGATCTTCGATGCAGCGCACGACACGTCCCAACTGGGCGTCTACTTCACTGATCATCCCGTAGTACTGGGCGCGAAGGGCACGCATCGCATCGGGGTCGGTCGGCGCGGCGCTCCCCTCCACGTTGAGAGCGGCGTCGTGCACCCAGTGTCGATCTTCGTGTCCGACGGGCGAAATCGGCATCGCCATGTCGGCGGGGTCGTACATGCGCGAATACTCCCCCGCCGCCGCGTACGGCGGGTGCGGTCGCAGGTAACTGAGGTGTGCGAACCATCCGCTGTCTTGTTTGTCGAGCCACTCCACGAAGCGCGTCGTGAGAAAGCCGCTCAGCGAGTGCTCGGCGGGCCGTTCGGGTTCGGTGCGACACGCCGTCAACCAACCACTCGGAACGTCGTAACCCTTCGAGCGAAGGTACTGGATCCATCCGGCCTGACTCTCGGGCAGGTAGAGCCCCACGGAGAAGCCGGGCAGCACACCGTCGTAGTTGTCGAGCCGCGGATCGTCGTAGCCCTCCGCCCGGTTCGGGTCGACGCCTTGGTCCGTATAACCGAACAGTGTCGGGTCGTAGCCTGCGCGTCGCGCGACCAAGGAGATGTTGTCGAAGTGCGCGGAGAGCGGCGTCCCGTTCGCCACCACCCGATTGTTCATTTGATAGGTCCCGGTATAAATCGCCGCGCGACCGGGCGAGCACGGGGCCGCCTGGCTGTAGTGCTTAGTGAGACGGACGCCCTCGCTGGCGATGCGGTCAATCGTCGGGGTGCGCACCAACGGGTGCCCGGCCGCCGCGTAGGAGTCACCGCGAAACTGATCGAGCGAGATGAACAGGACGTTCACGAGGAAGCGTGTTCGACGTAGCGATGCATGTGCTCGCCGAGGTCATCGATGATCTCGAGCGCTTCGGGCACCATCATCGGGAGTCGCAGGAAACCGTGGATCATGCCTTCCGCTTCGAGCAGCTCGACGTTGACCCCAAAATGCTCGAGCAGTCCGGCGTACGCCACCGCCTCGTCACGAAGCGGATCACACTGCGCGACGACGACTATGGCCGGTGGAGCGCCGGAGAGGTCTTCAAACATCAAGGGACTCACTCGCGGATCGGAGTGATCGCTCCACTCACCCAGGTAGAGCCCGTAGTCGTAGCGCAAGTGGTCAACATCGAGCACGTGGCCCACACCGTACGTGTGCACCGAATTGGTGAACAACTCGGGACCGAGCGTGGGATAGATCACGACCTGCGCCGCGATGCCGAGATCTTCGTGGCGAGTGAGGGCGCAGGCCACGGTCTGCAACGTGGCGCCCGCGGAGTCGCCCATCACAATGAGTTTGGCGCCGGGATCGTCGAATTGGTCAATGTGAGCATGGACGTAACGCATCGAATCAATGGCGTCGTCGATTCCCGCGGGAAAGGGATTCTCAGGAGCCAGTCGGTAGTCGACCGAGAGAAATCGCATCCGGGTGTCGGCCGCGAGCCGTCGACACAGCGCATCGTGGGTGTCGAGGTCGCCCACGACGAATCCACCGCCGTGGAAGTACAGGACCAGGGCCTTGCTCTCGTCGTCGACGGGAACGTACAGGCGCGCGCTCAGCGTTCGACCATCGAGGGGCAATACCACGTCACGTACGGACTCCATCGGTTCCACGTCGCCGCGATTGGCGAGTGACAGGTCTCGATACGCCTGACGCCGTTCCTCGGCACTTCGCGACGACGGGTGCTCAACGGGCTGGGCCCGGACGGCGCGAACGTAGGGCTCGATCGCGGGGTGAACCTTGGCAGCCTCCATCGCTAGAGATTAGACACATCACGGCGGAGATACTCACGCACCGCTGCGAGCGACGCTCAGCCCGTCAGATGCCCCAACGGTCCCATCGTCGTTCGACCTTGGCGAGTTCGTCGAGCCAGCCCACCTTGGCGTCTTTGCGCGCGTGCTCGTGCGCCGTAATGACTGCGCGTAAGGGTTGGGTCAGTCGCGGTTCCGCAACGACGAGCGCTCGAAGCCACGCGGTCGCCACGGCTTCATCGTGCACGACCCCGAGGTGCGTCTGCGCCGATGCGGCCGCTCGAGCCACCTTCTGCGCCTGCTTCGTGTCGACGAGGCCGACCACCTCGCAGGCGCACTGCAACCGTTTGAGTTCGATGCGCACCCGATGAAGACGCTCATTCGACGCTTCGTGTCGCGCTTTACGACGAAGGCTCTTCACCTGTTCCCACGTCCCGCGCACTTCATGACGCATGGCTTCCACCGCTGGGCCTGACAGCGCCTCGGCGAACTGCGCTTTGGTTCCAATCGTGGCGATGTCGTCGACGAGGCAGGCGTAACGCTTCGTAGACCTCTCGGTTGCACGTCGTTCCTGGGCGGTTTCGCTTTGACGTTCGAGTCGGCCCGATACGAGCCTTTGAATTCGGTCGTCCTCGATGAGCACGAGCGTCTTCGCTATGGAGTCACGAAGGACATCAAGATCTCGGACTTCACCAAGTGTGCTCGCGTACCACGACAGCTCGGTCGCCATTGCGGTGGACCACTGCGATTCGAAGAGCTCGCCGAACGTCCGTAGCGTCGAGCGAAGTCGTCGGACGCTGACCCGGGCTTGGTGAACCTGCTCGATGGTCGATTCACGGCGCCGAGGCTCTCGTTGGGGGATGGCGAAGGTGACGTTGGCCTTTGCTCCCTCGAGCAACTTGAGCGACTCCTCCACGGCGAGGTCATTGAGTAGGAAGTTCCTCGCGAACTGGTCGAGCACGTCGCTCAGCACGACCTCTACGGTCGCGTACGAGCGTTCGAGTGAACTCGAAGGGATCTCGAGGACGCCATCGACACTTGGCGCAACCCACGTCGCACGACGGCCAGGTGGCAGCTCGAGGTCTTCGAGCATGTCGCCTCCCTCCGACGGTCGAGAGTTCTCCGTCTCCGTCGACAAATCGACTTTCGATTCGCAGCTTCCACTTGCGCTACGTGTAGTTCGCAGCCCTAACGGTTCGAGTCTACGGTCGCCGTCGTCAAGGCGACGAGGGCGAATGTCGTGGGGCGCTCGAAGCGGTCACGTCTGCTTGGAGGCTCATCGGACTTCAACGGGGTCTCGTTCAACTGTGTCAGTTCTCCCGTCAGTGACCTCGTCTGGAGTAGCACCGCACAGGTGACGCAATACGTGAAAAGACAGATAGCCCGGGCCGTCTATATTCTTTCTCAATGGCCGAGGTGAACTTCGAGCGCGTCGCTCCCATTTTCACCGTGAAAGACCTCGACGCTGCTCTCGACCGATATCGGCGCTTGGGGTTTGCGACGGAACTGGACGAGTCAGCGCAATACGGCTTCGTCGAGCGAGGGTCGGTGCAACTCCACCTCCAATCAGACAACTCGGACGAATCTGGTGAAACCGGAGGCGTTATTTATGTCTACGTCTCCGACGCTGATCTCTTACACGCTCTTTGGACGTCAGCAGGTGTTGAAGGCCGGTTCATTGGGCCACACAACACTCCTTACGGTCTTCGCGAGTTTGTCTACACCGACCCCGACGGCATCGTCCATAAAGTCGGCTCGCCGCTCGAACAATAGGAGCGGCCGCGGCGAGCTGCGACCTGACAGTGACCGCTCAGAGGCGCACCTATGTCACCGCAATTTCCAGCACGGAACCTCGCCTCCGCGATTGGCGCACCCCGTTACATTCCGATGAGCCTGACTGGAGCGGACGACCGGGCTCGAACCGGCGACCTCGACCTTGGCAAGGTCGCGCTCTACCAACTGAGCTACGTCCGCGTGAACATCCATATTAGCCCACGGTTCGTCGTCGGCCAACCCATGTCAGTCAGTGGTCCTCATCAGTAGCGATGCCTCGTCAAGTATGTAGTCGCGCAGTACTGCGAGGTCGGGCATCGTTTCCGCACTCCCGAGCAGACCGAATTCCAAGTTCTGTTCGAATCCGAGCACCGTGACGTTGAGTGAGAAAGGTCCGAGCAGTGGCCCGACGGGGGCCGCCGATACGACCCGATGCCCACTCAGCCAGAGCGGAATAGGCGGCCCCGGCACTGACGAGACCATCAAGTTGGCCATCGGCGGAAGGAGGTCGACGAGACCGAACGCTGACGCCAGCTTGGCGCCCAGTGACAAGGTCATTGGCCCGAGCACGCGCGGCATGTCCTGGAACATCTGCGCGCGACGCTGGCGCTGGACGCCCACGGTCTGCGCGGAGTCTTTCGCGATCGCCAACAACCGTTCCACGGGGTCGACGATGTCGGCGTGGAGCGCCACCAGCATTCCTGATATCTGATTGCCCATTTCGGCGGTGTCCCCCTCACCTCGGACATTGATGGGCACGAAGGCAATGAGGTCGCGCTTCAATTCGTCGCCGCGGTCGATGAGCAAACGACGAAGTGCGCCGCTCGTGGTCGCCATCACGAAGTCCGTCACCGACGCTCCGTGACTCTTCGCCGCACGCTTCGCGTCAGCCAGCGGTATGCGGGTACGGTGGAACACCTTCTCGACATCCGCGGTGCCGTTGAGCGACGTTCGCCTCGCTTCGAAGATCGACGGCTGGCCAGGTGTCGCACGCTTCCTGCCTCGAACGAGCGCCACCTGGAGCACGGCGCGAAGGATCGATGCGAGGCGCAGCGCCCACGACGAGACGGCGTCAGCCACGAGGGTGGGCCGTTCACGCAGACGACGAAGTCCATCTCGTACCAATGCCCACGGCGTCTCGATCGACTCTTCGTCGTCGCTGGATTCGACCTTGGGAGCCGGCGATCGCACTTCGGGCGAGATGTCGAAGAGGCTCGCGAAGGTCTCGGCCCCCGAGACGCCATCGGCCAACGAATGATGCACCTTCAACAGTGCGGCCGCGCGCCCGTCTTGCAAGCCCTCGATGATCAGCAGTTGCCAGCGAGGACGCGTTGGTACCAGCGGTCTCGAGAGGAACTCGGAGATCAAGTCATCGAACTGGTCGGGCGAGCCAGGGCTCGGCAACGCCACTCGCGACACGTGTCGATCGAGATCAAATCGCCGGTCGGTCACCAGCACGGGCCACATGATGTCGAAGGGCGCTCGAACGATTCGCTGCGTCAGTACCGGAATCTCGTGCAGACGCTCAGCGAGGTTGTGTCGGATCAGTTCGAAGCGCTCCTTCGGGTCGGCCACGTCGCCAAAGTCGAGTTCGATCACCGCACCAATGTTCATGGCCGAGCCGGGCACCTCCAACAACACGAAGGCGCTGTCCAGTGGACCGAGTCGTCGCGTCATCGACCGCTGCTCCCGAACCCTCCCTCGCCACGCTGCGCTGGCGGTAGTTCCTCCACCGTTCGAAAGTGAGCGCCGGGGACTGGCAGGACCACCAACTGCGCGATGCGGTCGCCCGGATGAACTTCGTAGTCCAACGTGGGATCGAGATTGACGAGCGCGATCATGACTTCGCCGCGGTACCCGGCATCGATGAGTCCCGGTGCGTTGATGCAGGTCACCCCGTGCTTGGCGGCCAGTCCGCTTCGAGGTAAGACGAAGCCACCGTGTCCTTCGGGGATCGCCACGGCGAAGCCGGTCGGGACCATCGCCCGACCTCCCCCGGCTCGTAGTACCCGCGACTCGACGGCCACTAAATCACATCCCGCATCGCCTTCATTCGCGTACGAAGGCAGCGTTGCATCGGGACGCAACAGCTTGACCTGGATTTCCATAGGCCGAGGCTATCGCCAGCGATGACGAAGTCGCATGGTTGATTAACTAAGGTCGTCACGTGCTGGTATGGATGGATCTTGAGATGACGGGACTTGAGCCGCTGCGACACGTCATCATTGAAATCGCGACGTTGATCACCGACGACAACCTCGTCGTCATCGCGGAAGGTCCCGACCTGGTGATCCACGCGTCGCCCGACCAGATGAAAGAGATGGGCGACTTCGTGACCGAGATGCACACGAAGTCGGGTTTGATCGACGCGGTCATCGCGTCGACCGTGACGACCCATGAGGCGGAGGCGCAGACCCTCGCCTTCTTGAAGGAACACATCGCTGAAGCTCGTACGATTCCACTCTGCGGGAACTCCATTGGCACGGACCGACGATTCCTCCAGGAGTACATGCCCACGCTCGAAGAGTTCTTCCACTACCGCAACGTCGACGTCTCCACGTTAAAGGAACTGACCCGTCGCTGGTACCCCGACGTCGTGGACTCGTTGCCCGAGAAGGCGACGGCGCACCGCGCGCTCGACGACATCCGTGAGTCGATCGCGGAACTCGCCCACTATCGCGACACGCTGTTTCGGCCTTCAGCGAACACCAAGTAATCTCGCCACCATGAGCGACGCGCCTCTTTCGATCGCGGAGGCGAACACCCAAATGATGGCGCCGGGCCAAATGTTCGAGACCGAGCGCACGTCGATCAACGGTATTGAGATGACCATTTGGAAGCACGCGCCGGCGAACCTCCGTCAGATACTGGACCTGTCCCTCTCGCACGCGGACCGTGACTTCCTCGTCTATGAAGGTCAGCGATTCACCTTCGACGGGCACTACCGCACCGCGTCCACGCTCGCCGAACGATTGCTGGACGTGGGCGTGCACAAGGGTGACCGAGTCGCCATCGCGTCACGCAACCTCCCCCAATGGATCATCGCGTTCTGGGGCACCATCGTCACCGGTGCCGTTGCGGTGCCCATCAATGCGTGGTGGACGCCCGAAGAGTTGCAGTACGGGCTCAACGACTCCGGATCGTCAGTCCTGTTCGTCGACGAAGAACGTCTCGAGCGCGTTCGCTCGCAATTCACTGATCTCGCGGACCTGATGACGGTCATCGTCATCAGTGAAGATCCGTCGCGTCGCGCAAAGCTGGGCGCGAGCCACGATCGAATACGCATCATTGACTTCAATGATTTCGTCGGCTCCGTCGATCCAGGAGCCACCCCGCCCGACATCGTGATCGAGCCCGAGGATGACGCGACGATGTTTTACACGTCGGGTACGACCGGCCACCCCAAGGGCGCGGTGGGCACGCACCGCAACGCCGTCACCAATCTGATGAACCTCTTCTTCGTCGGCCAGCGCGCCACGCTGCGCTTCGGCGTCGGGAACCTCGATGACGAGGGCGAGAGCATCCCCAACGCCGGGCTGTTGAGCGTGCCGCTCTTTCACGCCACGGGGTGTCTCGCCACGATGATCACCGCCACCGCCGCGGGCGGGAAACTCGTCATGATGCACCACTTCGACGCCGGACAGGCGCTGGCCCTGATCGAATCGGAGCGGCTCACGACGTTTGGTGGCGTGCCGACCATTGCCATGCAGATTCTAGACCACCCCGAGTTCAAGAACTTTGACACGTCGAGCGTCAAGGCGGTCTCGTACGGTGGCGCGCCGGCCCCGCCCGACCTCGTCAAACGAATCCGCGCCGCCTTCCCCGGTGGTCAGGCGGGCAACGGTTACGGACTCACCGAGACGTCCGCCGCGGTCTGTCTGAACGGTGGCCCGGACTACGTCGACAAACCAGAGAGCTGCGGTCCTCCGGTCCCGGTATCGGAGATTGCGATCGTGCCCGAAGAGTTCGAGGGCGATGAGCCCACGTTCGACTTGCCTTCGGGCCCCGACGTCGTTGGCGAACTCTGGATCAAGGGTCCCAACGTCGTTCGCGGCTACTGGAACAAACCCGACGCCACGGCCAAGTCGTTCACCAAGGGATGGCTGCACACCGGCGACATCGCGCGCATCGACGACGAGGGCTTCGTCTACATCGTCGATCGGGCCAAGGACATGATCATCCGCGGCGGCGAGAATGTCTATTCAGTGATCGTCGAGGCCGCGATCTTCGAGCACGCCGATGTCGCCGACTGCGCCGTCGTGGGCGTTCCCCACGCGACGATGGGAGAAGAGGTCGCGGCCGTCATCGTCTTGCGTCCGGGACGGGTGATCGAAGCAGAAGAGATCATCCGTCACGTGGCGAAGCACCTCGCCCGTTTCGAAGTCCCGACCAAGATCTTCTTCCGTTCCGACCCGCTCCCGCGCAATCCGCAAGGCAAGGTCCTCAAGCGTGACCTGCGCGACTCCTTAGTCGAACAGATGGAACGTTCGAACTAGACGTGTAGTTGGTCGACGGCGCGGTAGGTGTCGTCGTCGAGCATCACCGCGGCCGCGGCGCAGTTCTCTTCGACGTGAGCCAACTTGGACGTGCCGGGAATCGGCATCATCACCGGCGAACGATGCAAGAGCCACGCCAGTGTCAGCTGACCGACCGTCACGTCGCGCTCGCGCGCCAACGTGTCGAGTGGCCCGCCCTCTCGGGTGAGAGTGCCGGCCGCGACGGGGTACCAGGGGATGAAGCCGATACCTTCGTGTTGGCAGTACTCCAGGACGTCTTCGCTCTTTCGATTCGTCAGGTTGTAGAGGTTCTGCACGGTCGCAATCGGCACGATCGCCCGTGCGGCGACAATCTCCTCGACGCTCACTTCCGACAGCCCGACGGCTTGCACCTTGCCCGCGTCGAGGAGGTCCTTCAACATACCGAACTGTTCCTCGGCGGGGACCTTCGGATCGATCCGGTGCAGTTGGAAGAGGTCGAGCGACTCCTGACCGAGTCGGCGAAGCGACATCTCGCACTCCTGATGGAGGTACTCGGGCCGTCCGCACTCAGACCAGGCGTTAGGGCCGGTCCGCACGAAACCGGCCTTCGTGGCGATCTTCACCGAGCCGTAGGGGTGCAGCGCCTCGAAGATGAGTTCCTCGGAGACGTAGGGTCCGTAGGAGTCGGCGGTGTCGATGAAGTCGACGCCCAACTCGACGGCCCGGCGAAGTACCGCAACGCACTGCTCGCGGTCTTTGGGGTACCCCCAAATTCCGTCACCGGTAATGCGCATTGCGCCGTAGCCGAGACGCCGGACCGTCTGGTTCGCGTAGCGGAAGGTCTTGGAGTACGACGTCGAATTGTCCATACGCGTCACCCTAGAGGTCGAGTCGCACGGATGCGACCACCGAGGAGGTGGCCGCATCCGTGAAAGACGCGAGGCTATTTGTTCGGCTGCGGTGTGAAGCGCAGGTAGTCCTTCACTTTGCGAAATCCCTTGGGGAACTTCTCCTTGGCGTCATCGTCATTCACCGAGTTGGCAATGATCACGTCATCGCCGTCCTTCCAGTTGACCGGCGTCGCCACCGGGAACTTGGCGGAGAGCTGCAGGGAGTCGAGGACGCGAATGATCTCGTCCACGTTACGACCGGTTGATGCCGGGTAGGTCAACGTGAGCTTCACCTTTTTGTTCGGGTCGACGATGAAGACACTGCGCACGGTCATCGTGTCGCTGGCGTTGGGGTGGATCATGTCGTAGAGGTCCGCGACACGGTGCGTCTCGTCGCCGATGATTGGAAAGTTGAGCTCCGAACCCTGCGTCTCACCAATGTCGCTCTTCCAGCGCTGGTGCGAGTCAACGTCGTCAACGGAGAC